>NZ_DDPA01000007.1:0-1325304 GCF_002341965.1 Sphingobacterium sp. UBA2480
ATTGCATATCTTCCGTACTTCTCTGCACATGCTATCGCATTTCTTCAATATTTTTTGGTGATCGCAGTACGTTGCTTGAATTTACTTTCCTGCAGCGCCCCTGTAACAGTCCCTCCAGTTTTATGTGTCATTCATAATAACGCTCATCTCATAAGCCACATGGAAGTAAACATTCGATATTTGGTGAACAACCTACAATAGATCGGTTAGCCTGCAACATTATTATTGGACAATCGTTTGCATTCCCGATTCTCTTTTTTAGTTCAATTTACTATTGTATTATTGTTAAGTTAATTTAATGCATTATAAATCATACGCATGAAGATATCTTTTTGGAGTACAAAAGCACAAGTCAGTTTACTGATGGGATTGGCTTCTCCTTTTATTTTTCAACCCACTCGAGTCGATGCTAAAGTAAGTACGATCAATTATTACAATACAATAGGTCGCGATCAAGCTAATCGTATTATCGCGATTCAAAAAATTAATCCGACTACAGTTGAGATTGTATACGATAATGGCCAACGTCTGACTTTAGATTTCTACGGTAATCATATTTTTAGAATGTTTCAGGATGTTCATGGTGGAATTATTCGTGACCCTGAAGCTAAACCCGACGCAAAAATATTGGTAGAGCAACCTCGGAAAACTGTCGCTGAGCTCGAAGTAAAGGATGAGGGTAATAAGGTCAGCATCTCCACCAACGATATTCTTTTTTCAATGGATAAACAGACTTCACAGTTTAGTATCCTTAATCGTAAAACCAATAAGATTGTAGTTGAAAGCTTAAAGCCGGTCGTTTTTGAGGACAAACAAGTAAGCCTTGAATTAAAGGAAAATGCGGATGAGTACTTTTTTGGTGGTGGCGTTCAAAATGGACGTTTTTCACATAAGGGAAAAGTAATTGCTATCGAAAATCAGAACAGCTGGACCGATGGCGGTGTTGCCTCTCCAACCCCTTATTACTGGTCAACCAAAGGGTATGGTTTTATGTGGCATACTTTTAAGAAGGGAAGTTACGCCTTTGGAGCCAAAACCGCTGGCACAGTCAAATTGGCCCACGATACGGATTATCTGGATGTCTTTTTTATGGTTGGTGACGGTATTGTGCCTTTGCTCAACGATTTCTACCAATTGACGGGTAACCCAATTCTTCTACCAAAATTTGGTTTGTACGAAGGACATCTTAATGCTTATAACCGCGATTTTTGGAAAGAAGATGAAAAGGGAATTCTTTTTGAAGATGGCAAACGCTATAAAGAAAGCCAAAAGGACAATGGCGGAATCAAAGAATCGCTGAATGGCGAGAAAAACAATTATCAATTTTCGGCTCGCGCAGTCATAGACCGTTATAAAGCCCATGACATGCCTTTGGGTTGGATTCTTCCCAATGATGGTTACGGTGCTGGATATGGTCAAACGGCATCTTTAGATGGAAATATCCAAAACCTGAAAGAGTTCGGCGATTATGCACGTAAGAATGGTGTGGAAATCGGTTTATGGACACAGTCTGATCTCCATCCCAAAGACAGCATCAGTGCATTACTGCAACGTGATATAGTAAAAGAGGTACGGGATGCAGGTGTGAGAGTCCTAAAGACGGATGTGGCCTGGGTGGGCCCAGGATACTCCTTTGGTCTCAACGGGGTAGCTGATGTAGGGCATACCATGCCTTACTATGGCAACGACGCTCGTCCATTTATTATTTCATTGGATGGTTGGGCAGGTACGCAGCGCTATGCGGGTATCTGGTCGGGTGACCAAACTGGAGGTGTATGGGAGTATATTCGATTCCACATACCAACATATATAGGCTCGGGACTTTCGGGCCAGCCCAACATTACCTCTGACATGGACGGGATCTTTGGTGGTAAAAACTTCAAGGTCAATATCCGTGATTTTCAATGGAAGACTTGGACACCCATGGAACTCAATATGGATGGCTGGGGCTCGAACGAGAAATACCCTCATGCTTTGGGCGAGCCAGCTACTTCGATCAATCGTCTGTATCTGAAATTGAAATCTCAATTGGTTCCCTACAGCTATAGTGTGGCAAAACAAGCGGTAGATGGTCTGCCCATCATTCGCGCGATGTTTTTAGAGCAAGCAAATGCTTATACACTTGGAAAGGCAACGCAATACCAGTACCTCTATGGTCCAAATTTCCTGGTGGCACCGATTTATCAGGAAACACGTGTGGATGAGAAGGGAAATGATATACGCAATGGTATCTACCTGCCGGATGGTGAATGGATTGATTATTTTACGGGTGAAAAATACCAGGGTGGCCGTATCATCAATAACTTTAATGTGCCTATTTGGAAGCTGCCTGTTTTTGTGAAAAATGGAGCTATTATTCCGGTAACCAACCCGAATAATAATGTGCTGGAAATCAAAAAGGATCAACGTATTTATGAGGTGTATCCTTATGGGAATTCCAATTTCCTGGAATATGATGATGATGGAAAAACCGAGGCTTATCGGTATGGTAAGGGAGTAACTACATCCCTAACTTCGCAGTTAAACAATAATAAAGTTGTTTTTACGATTGCTCCAACACAGGGCGAATTTGACGGATTTGAAAAAATGAAGTCTACCGAAATTCGTTTCAACGTTACCAAAGCACCTAAGAAATTGACCGTAAAGGTCAATGGAAAAAATAATAAACTTAAAGAAGTGAACAGCTTAGATGCGTTCAATACTTCTGAAAACGTATATTTCTACGATGCTCAGCCAAACCTGAATCAGTTTGCAACCAAGGGATCTGAATTTGAAAAAGTACCTTTGGTGAAAAATCCGATGTTGCTGGTACGACTAGCGAAACAGGATGTCTCATCGACTGCAATAGAAGTACAATTGGAGGGTTTCGAATATGCTCCTGTTGACAACTATCTGGCTCAGACCGGTGCTTTGACTTCGCCCAAAGCTGTTATCACAGATCAACATACACAAGCATATACCTTAACCCCAACCTGGGAAAAGGTTGCAAATGCTGATTATTATGAAATTGAATTCAATAATCTGATCTATTCGACCATCAAAGACAGTCAGTTGCTATTCGAAGGATTGGCCGCGGAAACTGATTACCAGTTTAAAATTAGAGCGGTCAATAAATCGGGTGTTTCAGATTGGAGTACATTTGCCGCAAAAACAAAGGCAAATCCATTGGAATTTGCCATCGAAGGAATCAAAGCAGAGACTTCTGTGGATAACCAAGGCGGAAATGGTATCAATAAATTGTTCAATTATGATGAGGGGGATTTGTGGCATACAAAATGGGGACAGGCAGCTGTTCCGTTTGATATGACCTTAGATCTAAAATCTGTTAATCAATTGGATAAGTTTGAGTATCTTCCAAGAACCGATGGCGGAAACGGCATCCTTTTAAAAGGAAAAGTATTCTATAGCAACGATAAGGATACCTGGACGGAAGCTGGTAGTTTTGATTGGAAACGTGATGGCGAAATGAAACGTTTTGATTTTGGAACCCATCCGGTCGCCCGATTTATCAAAATTTCAGTTTCTGAAGCTGTTGGAGGTTTTGGTTCAGGAAGAGAATTATATGTGTTTAAAGTGCCAGGATCGTCAAGCTACCTACCAGGCGATATTAATAATGACCGATTGATCGATCATAATGATTTGACATCTTATATTAACTATACGGGATTGCGATTGGGTGATGGAGATTTTGAAGGTTATGTCAGCAATGGTGATGTCAATAAGAATAATTTGATTGACGCTTATGATATTTCCAATGTCGCTGTTGTTATCGAAGGTGGTGCAAAACCAGCAAAGGAAGAAAAAGTAGCTGGTAAACTAAAATTGGTTCCCTCAAAAACAAGCTTGAAGTCGGGAGACACCGTAGAGATCAGTATTAGCGGGGAGAATCTTAAAGCTGTCAATGCGCTTAGTTTCGCTCTTCCGTACAATCAGGGCGATTTTGAATATGTCGGTATTGAACCTGTACAGCTGAAAGAGATGAACAATTATAGTAACGATCGTCTTCACACCAATGGAAGTAAAGCGCTGTATGCTACTTTTGTTAATCTTGGCAATAAGGAGACCTTGAATGGGTCTGAAGTTTTATTTAAGATTAAATTGAAAGCAAAACGCAATGTCAACTTCAATCTGAAAGCGATAGATGGTATTTTGGTTGATAAAAAGCTGAATTCCGTTACTTTCTAAAAATAATAAATAGCCTTAACAAAAAGGGGAGCCTCATAGGCTCCTCTTTTTGTTAATTGACGTCTAAGTGTATAAAATTAGTCCAATATCATACTGAGGTCCATCAGTAGGATTTCAGTATCTGCTGAGGTGACTTTCAGGTTAATTTCAGCGACATCCCAGATTCCAAAACCATCCCTGCTCTCCAATTCTTGTCCTTCGACGGTAACACTGCCTTTTATTACAAAAACATATACACCGTTTCCGGCCTTTTTGATCTGGTATTTTGTCTGGACGTCCTTGTCAAAATGCCCCATAGAAAACCAGGCATCCTGATGGATCCATACCCCCTCGTCTTCTGGATTGGGCGAAAGAATTTGTTGGAATTTATTCTGTCTTTGTGCGATATCTAATGTAATTTGATCGTAGCGCGGGCTTACATTCCGTTGATTAGGGTACACCCAAATCTGAAGAAACTTCACTACCTGATCGGTGTTTTTATTATATTCACTGTGTATGATGCCCGTTCCGGCACTCATGACCTGAATATCTCCTTTCCGGATAATGGCTTTGTTACCCATGCTGTCTTCGTGTTGCAAATCACCTTCCAAAGGAATACTGATGATTTCCATATTATCGTGCGGGTGTTTGCCAAAACCTCTTCCTTCAGCCACCATATCATCATTTAGTACCCGCAATACACCAAAGTGCATACGTTCGGGGTCGTGATAATTGGCGAAGCTAAACGTATGATTGCTTTCTAACCAGCCATGATTTGCATGACCGCGTGTAGCTGCTTTATGGAGGACGCTATGGTTTTCCAATTTGTCTGAATTATAATTTACATCTTCGGCATCCAGCGTTTCAAGCGGTTCTATCTCGTCAATATCATTCTTCAAGATATCAGCTGAAGATACTGTTGATGCAAATATTCCGGAACCCAAAAGGCCTTTTTTTATAAAGTTCTGTTTGTTCATGATCTTATTATTTAGTATCCAAAATTAGCCTATTAGCCATTGATTTCTATTGATCTAGTTCAATAAAGAAAGGATTTTAGCGGATTTTAGTTGTTTCTTTAAGAAGCTGTTGCTTGTGGTCTAGCCATTATTAAACGGAACGTAAGTCTGGAAAAAGACTGTAGACTTCATTTTTTAGAAGTCCACTTCCACCGCCATAATGTTTGATCAGGCCAACCGGATAGGTGAGCCGCGAAAGGTGATCTGTTATTTCATGCTCTTCCTGAGGAGAGAGTCCCGAACTCAATAATAAAACATCTACAGGATTGTCTATCAGATGTTTCTTACAAGTACCCAAATCCTGTTGTATCGTTGCATTCCAGCTGGGTGTGCTTTCAATGATTCTCTTGAGCGTGAGGAGAATTTCTTCATTTTTACCCAATAGGAGAAAGTTTATGGTTTTCATGATGAATGCTATTTTTAAGTGTATGATTAGTATAATGATACACAAATTCGTTACACGCTAATGTTGATGAGTTGAAGCGCAACTTTTGTTTATCATTCGCTATCGTGATGCTTCCTTCTTAAGGATTTGTACGAATTACTGTATTAACAATGGCATTACCCTTTAAAATTTTTGAAATGGGACATTCTTCGGCAATTTGTTGAAGTCGTTCTCGGGTATCCTCCGCTAAGATTTGTCCAAAAGCGATCTCGCGATCAAAATACGTAACCACCTGTCCTTTTTCAATCTTGAGATACATATTTGAACTGACAGAAATTTCTGGAATATCAAGTCCTTTTTTATCGATGTACATGCGTAGCGTAGCTAATGTACAAGATACAAGCGATGAAATCAGAAGGGTGTAAGGGTCAGGCCCAAGATCTCTTCCGCCAAGTTTTTCAGGTTCATCCGTAATAAATTCACCATTCCTCCAGTGGATGCTGGTCTTATATTTCTGCTCGGCAATATGACCGATGACAGGGTTTTCCAATATATATTTCATACGGATAATTCTTTTGTTTGTAATACAACAAAAATAAGCCTGAATTGATTCATTTTCATTGATGTAGTTCAATAAATATAGTCATTCTGTCTTATGATGTTTTTTTTATAGCCGATCAAGCGGATGGATTTCCGCTGATGGATAAACATTACCGTTTCAGAAAAAATAAGGATTGGAGTAAGTTGAATCACATAAATTTTCTTACTTTTAACAATCGAACACGCTCATTTTTTTAAGGATTTTAATTTAATATTTCGGTTATGATGAAGAGATTTTTACTTGTCGGACTTTTTGCTGGTATAACCCATTTTATGGCTTTCTCGCAATCGCACGAACTACGAGTGGGTATTACTTCCGGTGTGTCCAACTTTACGGGATCGGGAGCCGAAGCGAAGAGTATGTTGAATGGATCTACGCAGCAGGACTATTATACCAATAATCCTTATGGAAAAAAATATGGAATCAATATCGGTGGTGCTTTAAACTACAGGTATGTTTTTGCCAACAACCTGATATTAGGTTTGGAAGGCGCTTATGAACGATTGCAGACAAAGATTGATTTGGAAGGCAACGAGTTTATGAATGGAAGCCGTGGTCAAACCCGTCTCAATCAACAATTTATCAATTTTAATCCTTTTGTTGGCTATCGTGTCTTTTTTGAACCGATGACAATGGATATACAGCTGGGTATGGATATTGCCAAAACGTTAAGCATTAAAGAAAATGGTAGCATTGAAGATAAGCAGGGTAATAAAACAAGTTTTGATCGTGACCGCGGCAAGATTATAGATTTGGATCTACGCCCTCGATTACAGTTTAATGTAAATTATGACCGTTATACGGTGTTTGCTGGATATTCATGGGGACTGAAGGATTACAACAGCGGGATGCTTGGCGCTGATCCCGGTGCCGCACGATTAAATGTATTCCGATTGGGTTTACAATATCAGTTATTAACCCCACTATTTAAAAATGACTAAGGGTCGAATAGAAGCATTCAGTGATGGCGTTCTAGCCATCATTATAACGATTATGGTACTTGAATTAAAAGTACCTGAAGGGGTTACTTTTGCAAGCCTCAAGCCTTTATTGCCCAAAATCATCTCTTATATCGTAAGTTTTATGTATGTGGGACTCTATTGGAACAACCACCATCACCTCTTTCAAATCGTTCGCAAAGTAAACGGCAAAGTACTTTGGAGCAATCTCCATTTATTGTTTTGGCTATCCTTAATGCCGGTTACCACTAATTGGATAGGTGAATCCCATTTTGGTCGAGATCCGATTATTGCTTACGGTGTTGTGTTGATCATGTGTTCTATTGCCTACCATATCGTGGAGTATTTTGTGATCCAGATTGAGGGCGAAGATTCTGCATTGAAAAAAGCGGTCAAATCGAAAACAAAAGAAAATATTTCTACCGCACTGTATTTTCTGGGAATAGGTCTGTCTTTTATCAATCCGTATATCAGTTTAGTGCTATACGGAACGGTTGCTATTATGTGGATTATTCCCGACCGCCGTATTGAGAAAGAAATGCGGAATCAATAGTTTTGCTGATCCAGGACTTTCAGGATGAACTGCGCGCGATCAAATACGGTTGTTTTTGGAACCTCAATGGTTTCATAACCCAGTTTTGTATAGGTCTCTTTCATTATCTTGAAGGTATTTTCGGCCTCCTGCCAAGTTTGTTTCCGCTCGTTGTCATTCGCATAGATCTCTGCCCAAGGTGGTAAGATGAATACCTTTTTATGATAACGCTTCAATCTTGCTTCTCGCAGGCAATCTTCCCCGATTGCAAGACCTTCCATGGCAATATATGCTAATGTATCTGGAATCCCGCGGTCAAAAAACACATAGCGGGTTTGATCTTTACGCAACTGTTCCGAATAACCGCTGCAAGACGCCGCTAGCATGAGCTCGGCATAATGACGCTTATTCTTCCAGGGGAGGCCGTCGCCATTCATTTCCATTTGTTCTCGGATAATCCGCCGGGCATCCTCCGGTACAACACTAAATCCCAGTTGTTGTAATTCCTTTAATAGCGTTGTTTTACCGACACCAGGTCCTCCTGTCAGGACAATAAATTGAGCTGTTTGATCCATAATGTTTAAAAGGTAATAAGTTAGCAGATCATAAGTCCCAAGTTAGTCCAAACTTGGTTTCTCTGCCGAAAAAGGGCATCGCTGTTTTCAGAAAAGATCAGCTGTATTGCTTGGCAATTTTTTTTTCGGGTTCCACGTAGCACATATACAGGGAAAAAAGAAAAAAATATTCAAGGGGTTTCATCAGGACATAGGTCATATTTGATGCCCTAACAGAATTTATTTTGATCGAGATATTAAACCCATATTTATCATAGCAATATCTAACATAGCGGTGTAATACTGGCGATAGATCGCTTAATATTTCTTCGAATGCATTGGCAATTTGGAGTTGTCTATTGACGATAATGGTGTTACCATGTCTTTTGCCTAATCGCAATGGTTTTACAAGGGCGGGATCTCCTTTAGCGGCAACTGTACAGAGGTAATGTCCCTGATGATCCAAGATGGGAGGGTGCATTTTTTGTGAAAAAGCCCAAGTGGTTGTTTCTGTGAAAACTTTCACCATTGAATCCCGATCCTGCCCCAAAAGGATGAGGATAATTGTTAGTAAGAGAAAGACCGGAACAAGTAAAATAAGCGCCCATGTGGGGTAATTTAGCTTTGCCGAAAGTAGGTTATTGATCTTGTTGAGCGTGGCGTTGGCATAGCTTCTCGTCGAGGCGTAACCCTGTTCTTCAACGATGATTTTACGGATTAATCCTATACCCATGATCAAGCAGCATAATGGTGTGAAAATAAAGTATAAGGTTCCCTCGTTGCCAACATACATGTCCAATGTGGACGTATCGTGGTGACTGACCTGAACGAGTACAAACACACTGATCATACTGCCTATCATTAACATAATCAGCATTAGAACAAGAGGAATAGGGGGGATTTTTCGTCCTTTGAGCCAAATCGCTATTGCTGAAATATTAAATGTTAGGAAATAAAACACAAGCGATAAAATGTGTTTTCCACCGAAGGGAATATAGCAATCACCATCTACAGGATCTACGGCTTGATTATATTGACTTGAGTGGAATAATAGCCCTACTCCGGTTATCATTAACGAAATCAGGTAACCGATGATGATCGCATACTCAACAATTGTTATTTTCCGCTGTTGTTTTTTGACAACAGAACGAAGCAGATATAAAATTCCGAAAAGCGTAAGAATAATAAGAAGAAAAATGAAGATCATAATGGGATGAGCAGTTATAATGCTAAGACGAATATCGTCAAATCATTTGTTTAATTCAGATGCAAAGCAGTCTTTTTTTTGCAGTCTATGTGTATAGTTGCTTGAAACCAATATTATTGAAGTGTTTAATAGGTTGGAATTCAAGATTTCTTCAACAGTATATCGTTATAGGGCCGAATGTCTAGCAATTATCAGTGTTTAATCTTTGCCGAATAACCGGCTCCAAAAGCTCTTTTTTTTACTGCTTTGCGAACTAGAACTATCTGTTGTGTCAAAATGTTTAGGGTTGGCATGGATTGTTTCTGTTTTGACATTTGGTAAGATCTCATTTTCAGGAATTCCATGACGATGTTCTATTTCCTGGATCTGTTTTAATGCCGTTGTCTGATATAAAAGTGGGCCTTCTTTGTCGCAGTTAAAGAGGTTGGAGTAACTTTTTGATTCATTCAGATCAAAAGGTTGTGGTTCGACAACTTCTGTTGCTTCCAAAAGACCAAGGTTACGATCTTTGGCATATTGCAGAGCATTGAGGAAAACAGCAATACGGTTATCAGAAAATAGCGTATCTAGTTCAGCCTTGATCGTTGGATTATTATGGTAGTCTACCAACAATTGCGCAACTTTTTCTGCTGGGATAAAGACACCCGAACAATAGTTTTCTACAAGCCTATTTTCGATATTATTGGTCAGAAATTCATGTTGTACAAATTCATTCCACTGTTTGTAATAGCTGGATAAATGGTCATTTTTGGAGAAGGATAGGGCTCCACCGCGCACATAGAAGTATTTTTCGAAAAAACCCTGGACAACAGCAATGAAAAATCCATGGGTTTTGTCAAAATAATCATTTTTATCGGTTTCCCGACCCGCATTTAAGGTGTCTTGGTACTTGGTTTTATAGAAGTCTTCTAGTTGGTGAACTGCAGAAACTTCCTCAATCTTTTCAGGATTTTTGAGCAAGTCAAAATACCAAGTTTCTATCTGCTGTTCTGAGATGGGGTGGTAACTAATATCATAGCCCATAATGACTGTTTTTAATCGCTTATGTTGTAATTGCTAATATATTAAAAATTAACATTTTGTGCAATATGAATCGCTCGGCTATCGTGCTTTTTTCACCTAAACAGACTGGTCGATGACAATTTTATACAGCGATATGATGGGACAACATGTTTGCCTATTTCATGATAATTAATTACTTTGGTCACAAACAGAATTTTTATATGAAGCACTTACTAGTTGTTATTTTTATGTCGGCGAGCTTATTTTTTACAGCCTGTCAATCCCCAAGTCCAGAGACTTTTTTCGGAAAAGTTGTTTTAAACACAAATCTTGTAGCAGATTTTGCCCCTGAACGCTACGGCAAACAGCTCGAGCAGGAGACCGTAGAATTTGCGGATATGCCCTCCAGTAAGAAAGTAGGCGACGAAGCTCAAAAATCTGTTGGAATCAAAATTCAGGTGGTCGAAAAGGCTTTAAAGGATATTAAAGAACTGAATGTTTCCGATGCCTATGCCAAAGCGTTGAAAGAGCAGTCTATTGCATTATTTGAAAAAGTGTTGCCTGTTTATAAAAACGAATATACCGCTTATGCAAAGTTATGTGACGGTAAAGGTTCGGCTGAAGAAAAGCAGGCTTTACTCCAGAAGATCGAAAAAAACGATATGCCTTCCATTAACAGTGTGTTTGACAACGTATATGCTTTAGGAAAAGCTTATGCCGAAAAACATAACTTGAACGTTAACTGGGGGAATTAAGCCGATGGAGGAAACAAGCTTATACAGAAATAAACGGAAAACAATTCAGCTGTTGTCAATTTCGGGAGCTCTATGTTTGTTGCTTTTGGTCGTTTTATTGTTCAGTATCGGTTTATTTGATGGAGTATTTAAGGCAAAGCCGACAGTTTTCTCTGCCGGAGCACTGCTGGTACTCTTAATTTTATTGTTTTCCAGCCTACTGAGTCTTCGGGATAAAACGGCGCAAATTGTTTTGAACGATCGCTATTTTCTTGGAAAGACAACACCAGTATCAAAAGCTTTTGGCCGAGGCGACTGGCAGGATGTTAAAAGCATTGACTTACAAAAAGTAGGTGGTGATACCCTGGTTGTTGTAACACTGGGTCATCCTTCTAAATATAAAGAGCGGCTTTCGTCGCTGTTATGGAAAATGGCTTATCAAGAATCCACGCAAGAATTGTGTATTATGTATTCGTCCTCAACGATTGATTTGGAGCCCTCGGAGCTGTATCAGCTTTTTGTTTCTTATTGGAAAAGAGTAAAAGTAATCGATGCCTAGCAAACAAATTAGGTCATTGCAGACTTTATAGCATCAATCTTCTGTTGAATAACCTCTTTTTCCAATGTTATTTTGGCGAGGTTTTTTGCTTTATTGAAGTTTGCGATGGCTTTGTTTTTATCTAGATCCTGATAAAGTTCCCCGAGGAGGACAAAATAAAAGTGGTTGTCTTCTAGTTGTAAGGTTTTTACTTCGGCCAATGCAGCTTTAGCGCCTTTTACTTTATATAGGGCAAATATTCTATTTAATGCAGCTGCGGGGGAATAATTGACGACTAATAAACGGTCATACCACTGCAGGATTTCGGTCCATTTTTCTGGACTGTCTTCCTTTATACAATGGCATTGCGCAATTTTCGCCTCCAGATGATAAGATGTGAGTTCGTCGCCCGATGCGGCATTCTTCAGAAAATAAAGCCCCTGATGGATGAGTTCTTGATTCCAGCGTTCCTCATCCTGTTGCTCATACAAAATGAAATCACCTTCATTGGTCAGCCTTGCCTCGAAGCGGGAAGAATGGAAACAAATCAGCGCAATGAGCGCATTGGTCTTGGGTGTATTGATTTTTTCATAAGATGAAAGCATGAGCGCAA
The DNA here is from genome assembly GCF_002341965.1 of Sphingobacterium sp. UBA2480. Taxonomy (NCBI): domain Bacteria; kingdom Pseudomonadati; phylum Bacteroidota; class Sphingobacteriia; order Sphingobacteriales; family Sphingobacteriaceae; genus Sphingobacterium; species Sphingobacterium sp. UBA2480. The sequence goes on from NZ_DDPA01000007.1 coordinate 12,306, forward strand.
GGCGTAACGCTTCAATACAGAGCTCCTTTCGTAAAATTTGATTTTGGGTTTTAGAATAATACCCTTCATTAAATAAGAGGTAAATAATATGGAGTACATTATCGAGGCGTTTCATAATTTCTGCTTCGGAAGGCAGCTCAAGTTCGATTTTTTCTGAACGTAGTTTTTCCTTTGCTCTGAATAGGCGCTTATTGATGGTTTCTTTGTTGGAAAGAAATGCTTCGGCAATTTCTTCTATCCCAAAACCACAGAGGATTCTAAGGGCAAGACCAATTTGTGCCTCACTGGCAATTGCTGGCGTGCAGATGGCAAACAGCATTTTTAATTGGCTGTCTTTAATATTTTCCTGCGAGAAACTAAACTCGTCAAAGCTCTCCGCTTCTGGCTCCCGCTGCCGTACTGCCGGGATGATTTTATCAGTAAATATTTTATTTCTTCTAAACTGGGCCAAGGTCTTTTGTTTTGCAACCGTGTACAGCCAAGCTGTAGGATTTGCAGGAACGCCTTTGGTCTGCCAGGATTCTGTGGCAACTAAGAACGTTTCGCTGACGATATCTTCCGCTATTTCGATGTACTGGAGGCCAAAACTCTTACTGATGACAGCGACTATTTTGGTAAATTCTTGCTGGAAAAGCTGTTTTAGAAAATCTGGATCCATAAGTTTAAAATAGGATCGGCTATGTCGGTGTACAGCCGATCCTGTATATTATGATTAGTTGAGCAGTGCACGTATCTCTACACTTCCGTTAAATTCGAGAATAGGACAGCCATGGGCCAATGTTGTGGCTTCGTCAAGATCCTCTGCTGCGACGACAATAAAACCGCCGAGTCTCTCCCGAATTTCCACAAAAGGTCCATCCGTAACGATACCGCCAGGCTTTAATACCTTTCCGGCAGGCTCAAGACGGGAGCCATGATCCTTCAGTTTACCTTGCGTATCGATGTCATGGATCCAGTCGAACCACCTTTTGTTCACAGCTTTTGCTTCTTCTTCTGTCAGTTGACTTTGCTCATTGGCCCCCTGACGAAATAATAAGATGAAATCTTTCATTTTTATGGTTTAATTTATCGTGTAAATATACGTTTCGTATTTATGAGGTTGGCTGTACTTTGTGCTGCCCAACTTTGTAGCTTCCTGCTTGTGTGCGGAAGGAAATATTGATCCTATTGTAGGAATTGATTGCTGTAATGGCCAAGGTCAGGTCAATAAGTTCTTCTTCCGAAAATATTGCAGTTGCTTTAGCATAAACCTCGTCCGATACATCACCATGTGTAATTTTCGTCACGGCTTCGGCCCATTCCAGTGCAGCACGTTCACGTTCGCTATACAGCGGGGCTTCCCGCCAGGCATCCAATAAGAACAATCGTTGTGGTTGATCTCCGGTGGCCAGTAGATCTTTTGAATGCATATCCAGACAATAAGCACAGCCATTGATTTGTGATACACGGAAATAAATAAGATGCAAAAGCTCTTGTTCTATGGAGCACTTGCTCAGATATGCACCTATTCCAAACATCGATTTCATGGCGTTTTGCCCTTTTGCGAAAAAATTAATTCGTTGTTCCATTTTTTTATTGTTTTTAGTGTAACTGATTTACACCACAACAATGCTTGAAGTTAAAGAAATTGGACAGCTTGATCTATAAATTTTATATTTAAATTGTAAGTACCTGTATTATAGTTTTTTAATTTAAGTATTTCTCTAATAAAATTCTAATAATTTTCTAAAAGATCTCTAACGAATCATGGGGGGAGGAATGTGGACCTTTGCAGGCAAAGGAGGATAAAGAGATGAGTGTTTTTGAATTTACCATACGATTATTTGCTGCATTGCTTTTGGGCGCTGCCGTGGGCGTAGAGCGCCAATGGCGCCAGAAAAATGCGGGACTTCGGACGAATACCTTAGTTTCGTTGGGAGCAGCAGCTTTTGTGTTACTTTCCATAGAAATTGGCGGTGATGCTACCGGACGGATCGCTTCTTATGTGGTCAGTGGAATTGGTTTTCTTGGTGCTGGTGTGATTATGAAGGACGGTTTGAATGTGCATGGCCTGAACACGGCAGCGACGATTTGGTGTTCGGCGGCAGTAGGCGCGCTCTCCGGTCTAGGTTTGTATGCCCAAGCATATGTCGTTGCGCTGGCTATTATTTTTACACACCTGATCTTTCGTCCAATCGGACAAAAAATGGCCTTCTTGACTTTTAATAAATCGGCAGCATCCCAGACCGAATATCTACTGACCATAGGCTGTGGGATAGACATCGAAAATCATATTCGTGTTTTATTGATGCAGATGCTCAGCAGTAACGAAAAGCTATTGTTGTCTTCCCTTTCGAGTGACGATACCCTGGCTACTAACACTGTTGTCATTAGGGCTATTGTTAGAGCCATCGGTCAGCAAGACAGTCTTATCGAACGGATGGCTAGCCGATTGACGATTGAAGAAAGAGTAACAAAAATAAGCTGGGAAATTATTGGTACCGAGTCGGATTTGTAATACAAGTCGGATTTGTAATAAGAATTGGATCGGTAATACGAATTGGGTTTACGGAAATTAACATGAAACGGGCTATAGGGTTATGATTAAAATGAACAATAAAACAACAAGGAATCCATTGCACAATATGATCAGTTCCAATGGAATGAATGTAGGGACTGTGACCAAATTGCAGGGGGTGGCCAGTCAGGATGAAAAACTTGCCTGCGCGATGTTAGAAACGAGCAGAGAAGGGATTACATATGAAATGGCTGCGGAGCGTCAACAGAAATTTGGTTTAAATGAGGTGAAACATCAAAAGGCCCCAAAGTGGTATGTGCAGCTATTGAAATCTTTTGCTAACCCCTTTATATATATTCTGTTATTGATTGCCACTGTTTCCTTTATTATCGATGTTGGGCTTCCGGAGGTTGGCGAACGGGATTATAAAACAGTTGTTGTGGTGTCCATTATGATTTTGGTCAGTGCACTGCTTCGTTTTGTACAGGAGTATCGAAGTAATGCCGCCGCAGAAAAATTAAAAAGTATGGTGAAAACTACGGCAACAGTATTGCGGAAATTTAAAGGCAAAAGAGAGATTCCTATTGTTGAGCTGGTGCCGGGAGATGTTGTATACCTTTCCGCAGGGGATATGATTCCTGCAGATTGCCGTATTATTCAGAGTAAGGATCTTTTTGTGAGTGAAAGTATGCTGACCGGAGAGGCGCTTCCTGTAGAGAAGAATTATTTGCCGATCCGGGATGCAGGGAATAAATCACCTATTGAACTTTGTAATATTTGTTTTATGGGGACCAATGTCGTTAGTGGATCGGCGACAGCCCTGATTGTAACGACAGGAAGCTACACCTATTTTGGAAGTATCAGCAAATCGATTACGGGTGAACGTCCCGAAACAAGTTTTGATAAGGGGATAAATAAGGTGAGTTTTTTATTGATCCGTTTTATGCTGGTCATGGTTCCGCTGATCTTCTTGATAAATGGGTTGATGAAAGGGAACTGGACGGAAGCGCTACTGTTTGCCATTGCTGTTGCTGTAGGTTTAACACCCGAAATGCTGCCCATGATTGTCACCGCTAACCTGGCAAAGGGTGCTGTCAATATGAGCAAACGTAAAGTCATCGTCAAGCGGCTAAATTCCATCCAAAATATAGGTGCCATGGATATTCTGTGCACGGATAAAACAGGAACATTGACATTGGACAAGATCGTCATGGAAAAACATCTGAACGTCTACGGTGTCGAAGATGACGAGGTACTCAAATGGGCCTATCTCAATAGTTTTCATCAGACTGGCCTGAAGAATCTGATGGATAAGGCTGTGCTGGAACATGTCGAATTGCACGATTACCTGAAAGTGGAGGATCAATATTTGAAAATTGACGAGATTCCATTTGATTTTCAGCGGCGACGGATGTCTGTGGTCCTCAAACAGCATAATGGCAAACACCTATTGATCTGTAAAGGGGCCGTAGAGGAAATGCTTGAGTTATGTACACATGCTTTTGATCCGGGAGATGACCGTAGCCTGCATGTCGAAAATGACCGTACAGTACCGATGGACGATACGATGCGTAAAATTGTATTGAAAACATCAAAAAAGATGAATGAGGAAGGGCTACGTGTTTTATTGGTTGCTATCCGAGAATTTGAAGGTAGTCACCCGTTGACCTATGCTGTTGCAGATGAAGCGAAAATGACGTTGACCGGATTTATTGGCTTTTTGGATCCGGCCAAACCATCGTCACAGCCTGCGATTGAAGCCTTGCAGAAATTGGGGATTGCGATTAAAGTACTGACTGGAGACAATGAGATTATTACACGCAAAATCTGTCTGGATGTCGGCATTCCGGTGGATCGGATCGTCAATGGAAATGAATTAGATAGCATCACGGACAGCGAGCTAAATCAATGTGTTGATCGGGTGTCGGTATTTGCGAAATTAAGTCCGCTCCAAAAAGTTCGTGTTGTGAAGGCATTAAGGGAAAAGGGGCATACGGTTGGGTTTATGGGCGATGGCATCAATGACGCAGCGGCACTTAAGGAGGCTGATGTCGGTATCAGCGTGGATACGGCTGTCGATATCACCAAGGAAAGCGCAGATATCATTCTGTTGGAAAAGGACCTTATGGTGCTGCGAAAAGGGGTTATTTACGGGCGTCGAACTTTTGGCAATATCATTAAATATATCAAGATGACGGCGAGCAGTAATTTCGGCAATATGTTCAGTATGCTTGGTGCTAGCGCTTTTCTTCCATTTCTTCCAATGCTGCCCGTGCATCTGCTTATTCAGAATCTACTCTATGATATATCGCAGGTAGCTATTCCCTGGGACAGTATGGATGAGGAATTTATTGTCGAGCCAAAGAAATGGGACGCTGGCAGTGTCTCTAAGTTTATGTTATTTATTGGTCCCATAAGTTCACTGTTTGATTTTGCCACTTTTGCAGTATTGTTTTTCGTGTTCAAGGCCAATACCGTATCGGATCAAACACTCTTTCAGACTGGTTGGTTTGTGGAGGGATTGCTTTCACAAACATTGATTATCCATATGATAAGAACCAAGAAAATACCCTTTATTCAAAGCTGGGCTGCAGCACCGGTTGTGGCGTTGACGAGTTTGATGATGATTATCGGTGTTGTTTTGCCGTTTACACCATTTGCTGCTGCTTTAAAAATGGAGGCACTGCCTCTAACTTATTTTCCATGGCTTATCGGCATTTTGATCTGCTATTGTTTAATGACGCAGTGGGTGAAAAATTGGTTTATTCGGAAATTTCATACCTGGTTATAGTTGTAAATTATTGGAGTAAAATGCTGAAATTCATCAACAATAATGTTAATTTTAGGCAAAATACTCCAATGAAACTTATAACATATACCCTTGCTATCTTTGGATTGGGCCTAATGGCTTCCTGTGGATCGGGAACTCAGGACCGACAATCTACTGTTGATACTGCTGCGAATGAAAAGTTTAAATCGTATGAGGACCGCTTTATTCTACAGCTTTGGAAGGAAAATCCGGAATGGGCTACCCAGGTCGGATTCCATCAGTATGATTCCTTGTTGACCATACCTGATGCTGATGCGCAAAAACTACGACTGGAGTTTTCGAAAAGACATTTGGACAGCCTTAAAAATTTTGATCTGAGTACGTTGAATCTTTCTCAGCAAACAGATTATCATCTGATTCAAAACTATCTTGAATCCAATATTTGGGCGATTGAAAAAGAGCGCGCGTATGAGTGGAATCCTTCTTCGTACAATGTTGGTGGGACGATCGCTTTTATGCTTGCCGAGAATTATGCGCCTTTATCGACCAGACTTAAAGCGATATATCATCGGTTGACGAAGATTCCGGCCTACTATGAGGCGGCGAAAGGACAGCTTAAAAATCCGGCCACGGTCTTGACCGATTTGGCCATTCAACAGAATTTGGGTGGTTTATCTGTGTTCGAAAACGATTTACGGGATTCCCTTAAAAAATCCGATCTGCCGACATCAGAAAAGGATGCCATCCAGAAGGCTTCACAACAAGCTATTGCGGCGATTAACGGATATGTTCAATTTTTAAAAGTGACACCTAACCCTTCTCCACGAAGTTTTAGACTAGGAAAAGAACTTTATGACAAGAAATTTGATTTCGATATCCAATCGGGTTCAACGGCAGAACAGATTTATCAGGCTGCTCTAGCAAGAAAAAGCTATTTACACAGAGAGATGTATAAAATTAGCAAAGAGCTGTGGCCTAAATATTTTGGAAAATCGTCCTTGCCATCCGATAGTTTGCTTGTCATTCGAAAAATGATCGACACCCTGTCTGTCAAACATGTCAAAGCAGAAGAGTTTCAATCAGCTATCGAAGCACAGATACCGAAGCTGGTTGCATTTGTCAAACAAAAGGATTTATTGTACATCGATGATAGCAAGCCGCTCGTGGTGCGTAAAGAGCCTGCTTATATGGCTGGTGTTGCAGGAGCTTCAATCAGTGCACCTGGTCCATACGATAAAGGCGGAAATACCTATTACAATGTGGGCAGTCTGACCGGTTGGACGAAAGAGGCAACGGAAAGTTACCTTCGGGAGTATAACCATTACATTTTACAGATACTCAATATCCACGAGGCTATTCCAGGCCATTATACCCAATTGGTGTATGCCAACCAATCGCCGAGTCTCATAAAGAGTATTTTAGGAAATGGTGCAATGATTGAGGGCTGGGCTGTCTATACCGAACAAATGATGCTCGAAAATGGTTACGGAGACAATGCTCCAGAAATGTGGTTAATGTGGTACAAATGGCATCTGCGTACTGTTTGCAATGCGATACTCGATTATAGCGTCCATGTGAAAAATATGAGTGAAAAAGACGCCATGCATTTGTTGGTTGATGAAGCGTTTCAACAGCAGGCTGAAGCAGCCGGAAAATGGAAACGTGTGTCGGTGAGCAGCGTGCAGTTGACATCTTACTTTACGGGATATAAAGAAATTTATGATCTTAGGGAAGCTGTGAAGCAAAAAGAAGGAAAACAGTTTAATTTGAAGGCGTTCAATGAAAAATTCCTGAGCTTTGGCAATTCACCGGTGAAGTATATCCGGGAAATGATGTTAAAATAAAAGTAAGAAATCCGATCAATGATAAAGCCACTCCCCTGAGTGGCTTTATTGTTGATCAAAGCTTATTGCTCGATGGCAACATCGGCGGTCACCTTGGCAAATTTGTTTCGATAATCTATTGGTGTAAGGCCAGTAATTTTTCGGAAAATATCTCGAAAGGCTTTTGTATCTGTATAACCTACATCATACATGACCTCAGAGACGTTTTTTCGTGATGCTTCGAAGAACTTTTTTGCAGCTTCGATGCGTACGCGTTGCAGGTATTCAACAGGCGTGTTATTGGTTGCTTCTTTGAATCTCCGTTCAAATGTTCGCCGCCCAATATTGACATGATTGGCCAGTTCTTCGACTGTAATTTTCTCCTCGTACTTCTTCTCGATATAGTCTTGAGCTTGTTGGATATCCAGATCAGCATGATTACGTTGGCCTCTGAATATGGCGAATTGCGATTGATTATCCCGGCTGATATCCAGTGCGAAATATTTGGCTATGAGTACGGCTGTTTCCCTATCGGCATACTTTTCCACTAAATAGAGGATCAGATTCCATAAACTGCTCGCGCCACCACTGCTGTAGATATTTTCATGTTCAGTGATCACGGCACCATCTTCAATTTCAATGTGGGGGTATTTTTCCTTGAACTCTTCGATATGTGCCCAGTGTGTCGAACATTTTTTCCCATCTAAAAGACCGGTCTCAGCGAGCAAGAAAGCACCCACACATAGACTGGCAAGACTAGCCCCTTTGTGGTACAGTTTTGTGAAATAAGGGATCGCTTCGGCATTATCACGTATTCCTTTTTCTATGTTGCCAAAAATAGGCGGTATAATAAGCAGATCTGTTTTCTGAACGTCCTGTAGTAGTCGGTTTGTCTTGATGGTATACTCCCCGCTATTGGCCGGGACGTAAGTCGTTAAACCTACATATTCGACTTCAAAAATAGGCTGTTTTCCAAAGGCCGTTAGAAATTCATTGGCCGTATGAAAGGTTCTGAACGCAGGGGTAATACCTTCGATAGTACCGTATTCGGGAACAAAAACAGAGATTTGCATATCATTTTTGGTTTATGATATAAAGGTACAAATAGTTTTTGTCGTAATCTACCCCTAAAGTTGTCGTCTTTGCAACAGCCGCAATGTTGTGATCCTTTGCATCTTTGTTATATCAATATAAACAATAGAAAAACAATGGAAAGACAGACAAAAATTACAGTTGAAGCCGCGATTAACGCTCCTGTAGAAAAAGTATGGAAACTTTGGAACAATCCTGTGGATATCATGCAATGGAATACGGCAGATCCGAGCTGGCACTGCCCAAGTAGTGAAAATGACCTTCGTGTAGATGGAACTTTTAAAAATAGAATGGAGGCGAAAGACGGAAGCTTTGGGTTTGACTTCGAAGGAACCTACCATACGGTAAATCTATATCGGGAAATTGCTTATACCATGGCTGATGGAAGAACTGTAAACACGTTTTTCTCGGAAACGGAAGGGCAAACTAACGTAACTACAGTATTTGAAGCGGAACAGGAAAATGATCCTGAACTGCAAAAATCGGGTTGGGAGGCTATTCTGAATAACTTCGTAAACTACGTAGAATCTGCGAATTAATATTTCCTGACTTCAAGGTGAATCAGAACTGAAATTATACACTTACACAAACGACTTATACAATGAAAAAGAACAAAATTGCTTTTTGGATAGCAACGGTATTTATAGTTCTCTGGGAAGGACTAATGCCACTTGGAACACTATTATTTGCTCCTCAATATATCAATGCGGGCACAAAACCGTTGGGATACCCCGACTATTTTGCCTATGCATTAATCATCTGTAAGGTGTTGGGCGTTATTGCAATTGCTGTACCACAGGTTCCAGGTAAATTAAAAGAATGGGCTTATGCTGGATTGACATTTAACTTAATATTTGCTTTTATCAGTCATGCCTGTGTTGACAAAAATGCTGCATTTATGGCCATGCCTATTGTGATATTGGCGGTACTCGCTGTTTCTTACGTCTATCAGGGTAGAATAGCCCGCTTGAGCAGCAAAGATATGAGCAATACAGGAACGTATCATCAGACCTCAGTTGTTTAAGGCCTTATTAGATTGGATTGTCCTAAAATAATGCCTAATAGAAAAAGTAAAACAAAAAACCAGCAGTAGTAATTTATTTATAAACGATATAGCTATGAAAACGAATCATGTTTCTTTACATCGAATTATTCAGGCGAGCCCTGAAAAAGTGTTCCGTGCTTTTGCAGACCCGATAGCACATGCCAGCTGGCTTCCTCCTTACGGTTTTCTATGTACCGTACAACACATGGAATTTAAAGTCGGGGGAAGTTTCAAAATGACTTTCACCAATTTTAGTACAGGTCATAGTCATTCCTTCGGTGGTGAGTATCTAGAGATTGAACCAAATGGTTTTATCAAGTACGTGGACCGCTTTGATGACCCTGATTTACCAGGTGAAATGACTACGACTGTTTCTTTGCGTAAAGTGATCTGTGGCACTGAACTTCAGATTGAACAGACGGGAATTCCCGAGATTATTCCCGCGGAGATGTGTTATCTTGGGTGGCAAGAATCTTTGGAAAAAATGAAAAAGCTTGTGGAACCTGAAATACCGGACGCTTAATCAATTTAAATTATGCTAGTTGAGCAGATGGAACGCTTGCAAAGCGGAATATTCATTACATTCTCAGGAAACTGTAGGGCAGCACTTACCTTTTACCAGACTTGTTTCGGGGGCACTTTACATTTCGAGATGTTCGAAGAACCCCTTCAAGGCTATGTTGAAACTCCTGTGGTGAGTGCCGCTCTTATTTCCGAACGCATTGTCATCTATGGCTCCGATCTCGTACACAATGAAGGTCGGAAAGTGGGAAACTATGTAGCTGTATTTGTTCCCTGTCAGGACAATGCTGATCGCGAGGAATTAATCGGAAAACTTACATCCCAAAGGATCAAAAATAAATCTGGTGATACAGCACATAAATTTATTGAGGTAACTGATTTGTTCAATGTACGCTGGGTTTTGGGAATTTAGTTTCCTCTTTCAAATAGTTGCTTTTTCTATTAAAAAAAAGCAAATTGTACTAAAATCAGTGTTATGATCTTTGTAGAAAATGAGTTTGCGCCATTAAAGAAAGTTATTTTGACGGTTTCCGAATTTGGCTTTCCCAAAATGATGAAAATGGATGATCTTCGATTTTTGTCTTCGACCGCCCTGGAGGAGGATGATACCCATGCAGGAAAGGATTTTGGAGAAGTATATCCGGAGTTGCAGCGGTTATGGGAACAAGAACGCCACAATTTTGCTTTGGTGTTGGAAAAATATGGGGTGGAAGTGTTGCGGCCCCGTCATTTAACAGCATTGGAGAAATGGGCAGGGGGAGAGCATGGTTATTCCAATTTCTTTGTTCGCGATCCATTTTTTACAATTGGACATGCTGTGATTGAAGGATCCATCCGTTTTATGCAGCGACGTAATGAAATATGGCCAATCCGGGATCTGTTGGAACGTGAAGTTTATCAACAGGACTGCCTTTATGTAGCAGCGCCAAGACCAGCAATAGCAGAGCAGGATGATCTTGCGCTATGGCACGGTCCCTTTATCGAGGGCGGGGATATTTTGGTCTATGGAAAGCATGTTTTTGTTGGCAATTCTGGACTTGCTTCGAATAGTCTTGGCATCAAATGGCTTTCTAAATTATTGCATCCTTATGGCTACCAGGTTGAAGAAGTAAAACTTCATCCCAATATACTCCATTTGGACTGTGCACTTGGTATGATCCGGGAGGGGTTGATGATTGTTTGTGAAGAAGCCTTTATCCATGGGATACCCCAAAAATTGAAGGCTTGGGACAAAATCCTGGTGAATTTGGAAGAGGCGAGTTTGCTGGCGACGAATGGTCTGCCCATTAATCCGGAGGTCTATGTGACAGATCCTATTTTTGCCTACTTAGGGGACAAACTCTCAGCACTGGGGATGCAGGTTGAATACGTTGATTTTCAGGTCAGCCGTAGCTTTGGTGGGTCTTTTCGTTGCAGTACCCAGCCATTATTGCGGAGTTTCCAGTAGACTTCTTCATTCTTTTTGATCCTATAGTGATTTTTTGATCCAGCTGCAGATTCATCTTTTCCGATGGATAGCTAACCCGTAAAATGCTGTTGCTTTGTTTACAGTCCAGTCTATTGGAGGTATTTTATTTTCGTTTATTTTTAACTTTTACTATATTGATGTAACATATCATTGTTTCGGTATACTAACATATTATTAACAGTTAAAATAAATTATGAATTTATCAATAGAGACCCTTAGTAAGACCTATTCTAATGGGGTAAAAGCTTTAGATGGCGTAAACTTAGAAATCAAGCCTGGGATGTTTGGTCTACTGGGGCCAAATGGTGCAGGCAAATCTTCTTTAATGCGGACGATTGCGACACTTCAGAAACCCGACAGTGGGCGTATTACTTTTGGTGATATTGAGGTACTCAAAAATCAGCTCGATTTACGGAAAGTTTTGGGTTATTTACCACAGGAATTTGGTGTTTATCCCAATCTGTCGGCATCAGACCTGCTGCAATATTTTGCAAAATTGAAAGGAATTAAATCTAAAGCGGATCGGGATGCCATTATCAATCGTGTTCTTGAGGTAACCAATCTTTGGGACGTGCGCAATAAAAGTGTAAGTGGTTATTCGGGCGGTATGAAGCAACGTTTTGGTATAGCGCAATTGTTGCTGAATGATCCTAAGTTAATCATTGTTGATGAACCGACCGCAGGGCTTGACCCAGCGGAAAGACATCGTTTTTTAAATGTGCTACGCGAGATAGGTACCGATCATACTGTTATTTTTTCCACGCATATCGTGGATGATGTGCGTGAACTCTGCCATGAGTTGGCCATTCTGAATGGGGGAAAGATTCTTTTGAGGGGCACTCCTAAAGAATCCATCGACCAATTGGAAGGTAAAATCTGGGTACGTATCATCAGTCGGGATCAATTGGATGAGTATACACAAAAATATAACGTTATTTCAACCAATTACAATCAGGACAACACGCTCAATATTCGGGTGTACAGCGATGAGCGTCCTGATGAATCATTTGTGAACGCTCAAGGCCAATTGGAGGATGTCTATTTTGTGGCGCTAAAAAATGATCAACGCCATGTTTAGAGCCATTTTTAATTTTGAGTTTGCGCGTTGGTTTAAGAGTTCGGCCGTCTACATCTATATTGCACTCTTCTTTGCGCTTTCGTTGTTCATTATGCTGTCTTCACTCGGTATTTTTGACGGTATAACGGCAACGACTTCGTCCAATACCATGATGAATTCTCCTTGGGCAATTAACGGCATGGTCAACGGTATGTCGACTATTATCTATTTTTTGATACCGTCCATCGTTGGAGCCTGCGTCTACCGGGATTTTCAATATCAGGTGCATACGATACTTTTCAGTTACCCTTTCTCAAAAACGGATTATCTACTCGGTAAATTCTTTGGATCGGTGGCTGTTGTATTGGTTATTGTATTTGCTTCAACCCTGGGGATTATCGTTGCACAATTTGTACCAGGCATCAATCAATCCCTTTTGGGGCCAATTCAGGTTGGGGCTTATTTACAAACCTATCTTGTGCAGGTTATCCCTAATCTCATTATTTTTAGTGCAATTATCTTTGTGCTGGTAACATTGACACGAAACGTATACGTTGGTTTTGTTGCGGTGCTGATTCTTATTATTCTTCAGGTGCTGGTTCAGAATCTGGCAAACAACATGGACAACCGTTTCGTAGGGGCATTGATCGATCCTTTTGGGGATAGTGCCATCTCGTATTATACACAATACTGGTCTCCTGAAGAGAAGAATGTAAACAACCTGCCATTTACTGGAGCTGTTATTTATAACCGGTTAATATGGCTTGCGGTCGCAGCCCTATTCATTGGCGGGTTTTATGTGTTGTTTTCTTTTTCACAACATTCGATTTCCTTTAAATCGTCGAAAAAAGGAGCCCGTTTAACCAAAAATAACTTTGATAGTGTCTTCAAAATCAATCTACCTAAAGTAAATTATGATTTTTCGACATTTCATTATTTAAGAACAATGTGGATGATGGCACGGTATGACTACCAATATATTGTCAAAAATCCGGTGTTTTTAATATTGACTTTGGTAGGGGTATTGTTCATTATCTTAATGGCAAGTACCATTGGTTCGATATTCGGAACGTCGACCTATCCCGTGACCTGGAAAATGCTGATGATCCCGGGGACTACATTTAAATTTTTCCTGCTGATCCTCACTTTTCTTTTTACGGGACTTCTTGTGCATCGTGGAAGTATTACTCGGATGGGAGGACTACTGGATACCACAGCGGTACCCAACTGGGCTTTTATGGGATCGAAGGTTCTCGCAATTCTTTTGATGCAATTAACCTTGCTGGCCGTTGTGATTGTGACCTGCATGGGCTTCCAAATATACTATCGTTATTATAATTTTGAAATCGGACAATATGTGATGCACCTGATGGTATACGGTATGCTGTCAAACTTGGTGTGGCTCTTCATTTCGCTTTTTGTCCATACGCTTTTCAAGAATTACCTGGCTGGATTTTTTGTGTTGTTGACACTTTTTATTGGATTACCTTTTTTATCTATGGTGGGTGTAGAACAAGAGATCTATCAATTTAATCAGGGACCGGATCTCGATTACTCGGATATGGATGGATTTGGTTACGTTCTACCGTTTTTAACCTATCGGGTTTATTGGCTACTTTTTGCAGTGTTCTTTGCTGTTATAGCCCTGTTGTTGTGGCGGAGAGGTAGTTTTTCAGGAATTGGCGAGCGTTGGCGTATTTTTAAGGCGAACTTGGGGCCGGTAACCACGGCGATACTCATTTTTGCCTTTGTGGGCTTTATCGGCATCGGTGCTGCAATCTATTACGAAAATCATGTTAAAAATCCCTATTATACCAGTTTAGATCATGAAAAACAGGCTTTGGAATGGGAGAAGAAATATAAAAAGTACCAATACAGGCCGCAGCCCCGTGTCGTGGATGTCAAGTTTAATTTAGATATTTTTCCCGATAAGCGTAGTTTTAAAGCGAATGCGGCCTATGTGCTAAAAAACAAGACGAATACGCCTATAGATTCCATTTTCGTCAATTATAATGATTACGATTATACCTTTTCTTTAAGTGTGCCGAATAAATTGATATCGGCGGACGATAAATATAATTTCAATATTTATAAACTCGAAAAGCCTATGGCTCCGGGCGATTCTATTGTATTGAAATTTAGCACGGCTAGTCCGGCCAACACCTGGATAAATGAAAAGTCTCCTGTGAAGGGCAATGGCACTTTTATCAACAATATGCTTTTTCCGAATATAGGCTATCTTGACCGTGGCGAGCTGGTAGATAATGATATTCGAAAGAAATACGGACTGCCACACCGGGATAGAATGGCTCCACAGACTGACAAAAGGGCCCTTCAGAATAACTATATATCTAATGATGCCGATTGGATCCGTTTTGAAGCTACGGTTAGCACAGCCAAAAATCAGTTGGCTATTGCTCCAGGCTATCTCACAAAAGAATGGGAAAAAGATGGTCGTAAGTACTATCAGTATAAGATGGATTCAGAAATCCTGAACTTTTTTGCTTTTAATTCTGCCGAATATGAAGTCAAAAAAGATAAGTGGAATGGGGTTAATTTAGAGATCTATTACCATAAGGGGCATACCTATAACCTGGATCGCATGATGGCTTCCAGTAAAGCTTCTTTGGCTTACTATACGAAAGAATATAGTACTTACCCGCATCGACAATTACGTATTATTGAATTTCCGCGCACAGCAGGAACTTTCGCACAGTCCTTTGCCAATACTATTCCTTTTTCCGAAGCGATCGGCTTTATTGCTGATGTCAATGAGAAAAAGGAAGATGCAGTCGATTATCCCTACGCGGTAACAGCCCATGAAATTGCACATCAGTGGTGGGCACATCAAGTGGTAGGAGCCAATGTGCAGGGAGCGACATTGATGTCCGAAAGTATGTCGGAATATTCATCGCTAAAGGTTTTGGAAAGAAGATATGGGAAAGGGCAGATGCGTAAGTTTCTCAAAGATGCGCTCGATGGCTATTTACAAGGGCGAAGTGCCGAAAAACTCGGTGAAAAGCCGTTGATGTATAATGAAAATCAAATGTATATTCATTACCAAAAGGGATCCTTGGTACTGTATGCCTTGAGCGATTATCTGGGCGAGGATCTTTTTAACCGGACAGCTCAATCCTATTTACAACGTACAGCGTTTCAAAACCCACCGTATACAACGTCGTCGGAGTTTGTGGATAGTTTTAGACAGGCGACTCCAGATTCCTTACGTTACCTGATTAAAGATATGTTTGAAACGATCACCCTATATAACAACAAAATAGAAAAAGTAAGTTCTAAGAAACTTAAGAATGGTAAATATCAGGTTGATATCCAATTTGAAGTTTCTAAATACCGCGTAGATGGCAATGGGAAAAAGAGTTACAATGACGAAGGTGGACAGCCACTGTCCTTTAAGAAATCAGATCGTGTGACCCTGAAATCATTGCCATTGGCAGACTATATTGAAGTCGGCGTTTTCTCGGATAAGAAAAGCAAAGACGGTAATAAACGTCAGGAGCTTTATCTAAAAAAGCATAAAATCGATCGAATCAACAATACGATGACGCTAGTTGTTGATCAAAAACCTGAACAGGTCGGCATAGACCCTTACAATAAATTGATCGATATTGAATCGGACGATAATCGAAAGGAAATATAAAAAGGGTAGTTATAAAAAAATCCTCATCGCATGATGAGGATTTTTTGTGCTCCCACCTGGGCTCGAACCAGGGACCAAAAGATTATGAGTCTTCTACTCTAACCGACTGAGCTATAGGAGCAGGTCGTTTTGTCAATTTAAACAGCTGTTGTGCCGTTTTGACGATGCAATTATCGATATTTGTATCGATATTTCAAAATAATTCAATGGAAAAAATTAAAAATATTGTTCTTGATTATGGGAATGTGATCTTTATGATCGACTTTGTAAAATTGAAAGATGCTTTTACTCAGTTAGGTATAGAAAATGTGGATGCCGTATTTGGACATCATGGTCAAAGTGCACTTTTTGATAATTTTGATAAAGGAAAAATTGATTCTACGCAATTCCGTGAGGGGATAAGAGCATTAACCCAAAATCCAGCCCTGACGGACGAACAGATTGATACGGCCTGGAACAGTTTGCTGCTTGGTGTACCACAAGGTAACCATGAGATTCTAGTTCAGTTGAAAGATCGATACCGAACATTTTTGTTAAGTAACAATAATGCAATTCATTATGCCTATTGTATGAATGATATTCATCAAAAATATGGTGTTGCCGACAATGAAGGTTTTTTTGAAAAGACCTATTATTCCCATTTAGTGGGGATGCGCAAACCAGATGCGGAAATATTTGAATTGGTCATGCAAGAACAACAATTGGATCCGGCGGAGACTTTATTTATTGATGATAGTCCGCAACATCTGGCGACAGCAAAACAATTGGGTTGGCATACAGCATTGTGTACTAGGGAGAAACCCTTAAAAGTTTTGTTGGAAGAATACGGATTGTTATAAAAAAATAATTTTGTTTTCCTTTTTAAAAAGAAATAGCTTACCTTTGTCCCACTTTAAATTTAAAAGCGGCGAAAGGAGGTATATATAACGCATGATTATCGTAAATGTAAAAGAAGGAGAATCTTTAGATAGAGCATTGAAACGTTTCAAAAAGAAATTCGAAAAAACTGGAGTTTTAAGAGAATTGCGTTCACGTCAAGCTTACGAAAAGAGATCTGTAACTCGTCGCATTCAAGTGAAAAAAGCGATTTACAAACAATCTTTGAATCAAGATGTAGCTAACTAATTGATTCGCTGAGAATTTTAAAATATAAAGGGAAAAGTCTAGCTTTTCCCTTTTTTTTGTGCTTTTAAGTTTGTAATTTAAGCTATATAGCGAGGGAAAATATGTTGGAAAAGGAGTTTATTCGGTTTTTGCAGATTGAAAAAAGGTATTCAGAACATACGGTTATTGCCTATAAGCATGAGCTGGAGATGTTCCAGTCTTTTTTGAATCGTGAGGGGCTGACTGTGCAGGATATCGTATACCGTGATTTGCGTCATTATTTTGCGCAAATGGTAGAGTCCGGAAAAAATGCAAGTTCAGTCAACCGGAGTATGTCTTCAATGCGAACTTATTTTAAATTTTTGCAAAGAGAAGAGTGTATTGCGAAAAATCCCATGACGCTTATTAAAGCGTTAAAAACTGCTAAAAAATTACCGGTTGTTGTTGAAAAGGAAAAGCTGGTCCGTTTGTTGGATCAGATGGGGCAGGAGCAGGATGGGTTTGAATCCTGCCGCGATTATATGGTGATGGAATTGTTGTTCGGTACTGGGATTCGGTTGGCAGAATTGTTGAAAATTAAGGAGCAGGATATAGATTTTTTTAATAAAAATATTCTTATATTAGGTAAAAGGAACAAAGAACGCTTGGTTCCGATCAATAATCTTTTATTGAAAGAATTGAAAAACTATTTGCAACAAAAGGCGACGCAATTTGTTGATACTAATAACAGCTTACTAATCGTTACGAAAGAAGGAAAGCCAGCATATGCCAAGCTGATCTATGCTATTGTACATCGGCAATTGACGCTGATTTCGACTCAAGGTAAGAGAAGTCCTCATATTTTGAGACATACTTTCGCAACAGCCCTATTGGATAATGGGGCGGATTTAAATGCAATTAAGGAGCTGCTGGGGCACGCGGGGCTTGCGGCAACGCAAGTGTACACGCATAACTCAGCAGAACGACTGAAGTCTATTTATAAACAAGCTCATCCAAAAGCTTAAAAAAAGGAGGAAAAATGAACATTACTGTGCAATCCATTCGATTTACTGCTGATCAAAAGCTAATCGAGTTTATCAAAAAGAAAACAGGAAAATTGGAGCAGTTTTTGGATTCCATTATTGGTGGCGAATGCTACCTGCGATTGGAAAATGTCGATGATGAGGCAAATAAAATTTCAGAAATTAAATTAAATATCCCGGGAAGCCAGCTTTTTGCGAAAGGGCAAGCGAAAAGCTTTGAGGAGGCGACAGATATTGCTGTAGAATCCTTGCGTAGACAGATTAACAAACATAAAACAAAAACGAAAAATACAGTGATCAATGGGCGTAATGAAGTACTTGCGCTAGAGGAAGAAGAGGAAGAAGAATACGATTAATAACGATCAAAACATAGGAATACATACAGGAGGTCAGTAGTAACTGGCCTCCTTTTTTTGTTGTTATAGTCAGAAAAAAGCGTCAGTTGGTTTTCATAATTTGCTGCAGGAAATCATGGAGGCTTTATTACCATGAGCGGTTGAAAGGCTTATTTATATTAAATCAAAATAATCTTCTGTTTTACTTGGATTGATTATAAATAATATTTATTTTTGATCGATTTAAATGATAAGGGAAATAGAAATGTCAAAATTGGTTTGTCCGTTAGCACATGTTGAGGAAGTGTTTTCAACTATAGCAGGTACAGTTTATCAATGTAGCCGCAAAAATTGTTTCTGGTTGGAATATAATAATGAAACAACGTCTTTCTCGGTATCGGATTTTTTGAAATTTAAGAAACGTATCGATGGGATTGATGTTGAGCATATGCTTCATGATACAACTCGCTCATCTGATTTTGAAATCATTATGCCTTTTCGTACAGAAAGATGTTTCATCTTAACTGTAGCGGATGTGCTCCAGTTGCGCGAATTATTAGATGGCGCTAAATTTATGATGGAATTGAATAGCGTTGTCAGAACTTGTTTGCAGGTTTCGCCATTTGCGGTTTTCGCTTAGGTAGTATATATAAACGAATTTAAAAAGCGGTGTACGTCTATGATGTACACCGCTTTTTGTTTTGTGGTGACCTTATTTAATTTTAATTTAAATAAGTCTCAATGGACTACCTTTTGTTTTTTCGTTGGCATTCCTGATTTTAAGTCCTTTCTGCCACTTATTGTTTTATTTGATGGCTTATTGAAAGTATCAATATCACGTATTTGTAATTGTATTGATTCTAAACAAGTTGTGGTTTGTTTGTCTAATTTAGACTGAATTTGTATTACATATTCTTGATACACATTTTGAATATCTGCTGTATCTTTGTGATGTAGTCAGGTGATCATGTGTTTCACTTGTTCATGTTTTAGAAATTAAACTTAAGGTAAATATGAAAGATTTATTGAAATTAAAATCTTCTTTGAAAGAAGAGATCGAAAATATATTGAATGCACAGATTAAAGTTGAAGCTCATTCTTCAGCATTATATTTGGCAATGTCTTCATGGTGTGATGATCAGGGTTTGGAAAATGCTTCCGAGTTTTTTGCGAAACAATCCAACGAAGAACGCGAGCACATGTTGAAGCTTTTCAATTATATTAACAACCGCGGTGGTCGTGCAATTTCTCCGGAAGTTACAGGTATTCCTCAAGATTTTGAATCATTCCGTGGTGTATTTGAGCAAACATTGGAACAAGAGATGTTTGTTACTGAACAATTCAATAATATTGCGGATAGATGTGCGAAGGAAAAAGACTACGTAACTTTTAACTTTGTTCAATGGTTCTTGGAAGAGCAAGTGGAGGAGGAGTTTGTTGCAAGACGTATTCTTGAATTATTCGATGTAATCGGTGAAGATGGTACTGGCCGTTGGGAAATTGATAAGCACCTCGTTAAGGTTACCTTTGCGGGTGAATAATAAATTGTAAAAAATAGTGTAAGAAACGAGCTGTTGAGAAAACAGCTCGTTTTTTTTATATACAAAATCACAACTTTTTACGTTAATAGCTTAAGAATTCTTATATTGAATTGTATTATTGCAAAGTCTATTTGATGGAACTAAAGGACGGGAATATTATCCGGTTAGTACTTTTTTTAGCTATAACGAACTTGTTTTTTTTACCCAAAACCACTTTAGGGCAGGTGTCAAAAAAAGAGGTTTATGGCATTGTTGTCGATACAGCTGGAAGGCCCCTAAATGGTGTAAGTGTTCACCTGACGAGTTCCCGCGATACCTTGTTCTCATCAACTTCCGCAACAGGTTATTTTCATTTTAATCGTGTACTGGGTAATGATATTCGTATTAGCTGTAGCCAGCTGGGCCTTAGTATATTGGAACGTAGTTATCCCTTGTACAATAGCACGACAGCTAAATTGGATGTTGGAAAATTGACCATGTTTCCCCATGTATCCCTTTTAAAAGAAGTTGTTGTACTAAAATATAAACCCATTGTCTATAAGCAGGATACTGTTCAATTTAATCTGGATGCTTTTCAATTTGATCGTCGGGCACTCTTAGAAGAGGCTCTTAAGGCATTACCCAATATTCAGGTCTCGCGGGATGGTTCTGTCTACGCCTTCGGTAAGCCCATATCCTCTGTTAAGGTGGATGGTAAAAAATTCTTTGGTGGCGATGTGCTCACCGCCACACGCAATCTTCCTGCAGATTTTGTGAAAAGCGTTCAAGTTATTGATTTTTATGGTGACGAGGCGACGGCAAAAGGAATTAAAAGTGCTGAATCCGAAAAAGTTCTGAATATTGTGCTCAAAGATGATAAGAAGAAAATTACTTTTGGTCAAGCTACGCTTGGCGGTGGTTCGGTAGATCGTTACTTGGGGAGTGCTGGACTGAATCGTTTCAATGACGGTAAAGAGTACTCTGTTATCGCCTCGGTCAATAATACCAATACCAACCTTTTTTCTTTCGGTTCGCCCAATGGCGGGGAACGGGAGCGGGAAATGGGCGAGCTAGCGGATTTTGCGGACCCGACAGACGGCGTCAATAAAATCGGCTCTGTAGGTGGTAGTTTCTCTAGTCCGCTTTCTAAAACGGTAACAGCAAGCGGAAAATATAGCTTTACGCAACGTAATAATTATATCCAGGGAAATTCCTTATTACAATCGATATATGGGTATGGCAAAGCCGCGAATAATCTGATTAGTAATTTTGAAGATTACAAAATAAAATCAATCGATCGTATCCATAAAATGGACTGGGATTTTGATATGAAGCTGTCGCCCAAAGATCAGCTTAAAATATCGCCCAAACTATCTTGGACCAATTCGACCAGCAATACGTTAAAAGATAGAAGGATCCAAAATAATCGGTTAAGTAGTACGGGGAACTACGGCGCGGCCAATAGTACAGAAAGCCCTGCTGCGGCTTTAGATCTTTTTTACGTGCGAAGTTTTACTAAACCGGGGCGGAAAGTACTTTATACTTTGCATACGGATTTTAATTCCTTGGATAAAGATGAGGAAGTGCGCGATTTTAATAGAGCGATCGACAGCAGCTTGAACGTGCCAAAAATAACGGAAACTTACCTGAATCAAATGGTCCGTTCCAGCAATGAGAATAAAAATATCCAAAGTCGCTTGTCGTTGGTGGAGCCCGTTGATTTAGGTGGTACCTTGGAGATCAATTACGATTTCGATTATACCAAAATTGATGCCCGTCGCTCTACTTTTGACAATAACAATAATTTTAACAACGGGCCCATACTGGTGGATTCACTTAGTTTGAAGTACGACTATTCTTTCGCAAGCAATAAAGTCGGCATGATTTACCGCCAAGACTTAAGCGAAAAAGTAAAGGTAAACTTCGGTTTTGCAGTTCAGCCGTCCGAATTAACGGGAAGTTCAACAGATAAACTGATAAAAACCTCCTATTCAAATGTTAATCTCGTGCCCTCTGCTGGATTGAAATGGAAGTTTACCAAAGAAGAGGATCTTTCTATGGACTATTATGGACGTAATAACCAGCCTAGTTTCTATCAGATACAGCCGGTGGTGGACAATACCAACACACAGAATATCGTGGTCGGAAATAAGGATTTGAAATCTGAATTTGCACATAGTATTGTTTCAAAGTATCGCAAATCCATCACGCGGAGGGGACAATATCTGGAAGCCAGTCTTGCTTTTAACTTAGTAAATGATAAGATTGTAGCCAACCGGACAATTGAACCTAATTCAACGATACAGAAAACGACTTATCGCAATACAGAAGGCTACTATGATATTAAGAGCTATTATTTGTTTACAGCTTCTTTATTGTCGGATAATTTGCAGATGAGCTTAAATGGCAATGCAGATTATTACAACAATATTTCGTACGTCAATGATAAAAAGAGCTTTGGTGGACACTTTTTGTTTACACAAGCCCTTCAATTCCGCTATACCTGGAGTGATATTTTTGAAGCGGAATTAAATGGCAACTATTCGTTGAACAGGGCCACATTTGACTGGCCTGTACAAGATAATATCACGGCGCATTCTGGAATCGTTGGTTTGGGATCTAAAGCTTATTTGGGCAAACATTTTACCATGGGACTTGAACTTTCTCAAAAATTTAATGCGGGTTATTCGAGCTCATGGAACAATATTAATCCAACGATAATCAACGCCTATATGGAATATACTTTTGGAAGGAATAACTTGGGTATGTTGAGATTTCAGGGATTCGATCTAATGAATCAGAATACTGGAATTTCACGTGCCGTGGTGGGAAATGATATTTTAGACGTTCGAAACAATCGTTTGGCTCGTTATTTTATGCTTTCGCTCAATATAAGATTACAGAAATATCCCAAAAAATCATGATGAAAGCTGTCATTATTACTGAACCGGGCGGACCCGAAGTTTTGGAAGTCCGCGATGTGGAGATGCCGCAGATCGGTGAACTGGAAGTTTTAGTAGAAGTAAAGGCTGCAGGTGTAAATAGACCAGATGTTTTTCAGCGTAAAGGGAACTATCCGGCACCTGCCGGGGTGGATGCGCGGATACCTGGATTAGAAATAGCAGGGGTTATTGTCGCAAAGGGAACCGGGGTCGCTGACTGGAACATTGGTGATCGTGTATGTGCACTCGTAGCGGGTGGAGGTTATGCAAACTATGCTAAGGTCTATCAGGGACATTGTTTGCCTATTCCCGATCATTTAGATTTTGCGGAAGCAGCCTCGCTGCCTGAGACCGTATTTACAGTATGGGACAATGTCTTTCGAAGAGGGAATTTGCAGACCGGCGATCATTTTTTGGTACACGGTGGTGCTGGTGGGATTGGCAGTACGGCAATTCAGTTAGCGGCCTTGTTTGGTGCAGCAGTATATACGACAGTCAGCTCATCTGAAAAGGCTAGCTTTTGTAAATCATTGGGAGCAACCAAAACAATAAATTATAAAACGGAGGATTTTCTGGAGGCGCTGAAGCCTTTGGGGGTTGATGTTATTTTAGACAGTATTGGTGGTTCATATTTTGAGAAAAATATCAACCTTTTGAACCCCGATGGACGTTTGGTTTATATTAATGCGATGGAAAGCGCAATAGTCGAGTTAAACTTGCTCAAATTAATGCAGAAACGGATTGTTTTAACGGGAAGTACATTACGGGCGAGAGACCGTGAATTTAAGCAAGTGCTACGGGATGATATCTGGTCTCAGGTATGGCCGAAACTTAGCGCTGGCGATTTCAAACCGACCTTATACCAGGTGCTTCCTTTTGCCGAGGCTGCGGAAGCCCATCGATTGATGGAAGATTCAAGCTTATTGGGTAAAATCGTCTTAAGTTTTTGATCGCTGAAAGCTGAGCGGCGTGGTGCCGGTTACATTTTTGAAGTATTTATGGAAGCTTGAAAAGTTTTGAAAACCTGATTCAAAGCAGATCTGCTTCACCGTCTGTTTGTTTTCTATTAATAAATTGCAAGCGGTTTTCACGCGCATTTCGATCAGAAATTGAAAGAGCGTTTTTCCTATCTGTGATTTGAAATAACGGCAGAAGGAATTTGGGGTCATTCCCGTGAGAGAGGCAAGTTCTTGCAGGCGTATCTGGTCGCGATAATTTTCACCGATATATTGCATGGCAATCTGCATACGGTTGGCATCCTGATCTTGCAGCTGGATGGTAAAAGTGGGGCTCGTTAACAGATCATGTTGTTCTTCGGCCGAAATATACTGTAATATTTCTAATAAATGAATAATACGTGGGGTACCTGTTGCTGCCAAGATAGCGTCAATTAATTGCGCAGTTTTTAGTCGGCTGCACTCCAATAATGAAATGCCTCTTTTGGAGACGCGAATAAGGTCTTTGATGGATTTATTTTCAGGTAAATTAATAAAATCATTTCCCCAAAAGTTCTCTTTAAAATGAAGCACACGAATATCTGCGCTTTCTGCTTCTTCCTCTTGAAGATAAATTTCGTCAAATAACCAATAATGAGGTAGGTTTGAACCCACAAGGGTGATATCGCCCGATTCAAAGCGCCGGACACTATCGCCAATAAATTGGGTGCCTGAGCCTTTGGCGAAATAAATTAATTCCAGTTCTTCGTGGTAATGCCAAAGATTATGGTACTGAGGTGTATTGTCTCTACGCGCGTTGAACGAATGCTCAAGATTGCTGTTTAAATGAAGCAGCTGTGCTTTCATAATTATGAAATATATGCAGTAAAGTTACATAATTCAGTTTAGCTATGGTAATATAGCTTAATAATTTGATAATATACTTGAATATTGTCTAGCATTTTTAAGCTTATTTTACATTAAATAACTACTTATAACCATTTGAAAAATATGACGAATAAAAAGAGTTACGCA
This sequence comes from Sphingobacterium sp. UBA2480, assembly GCF_002341965.1. Lineage (NCBI taxonomy): Bacteria > Pseudomonadati > Bacteroidota > Sphingobacteriia > Sphingobacteriales > Sphingobacteriaceae > Sphingobacterium > Sphingobacterium sp. UBA2480. The sequence continues at coordinate 37,131 of NZ_DDPA01000007.1, forward strand.
TTTGCCTTGATTTTGGTGACATCCTTGTTCTTTTTCTGGGGATTTATTCACAACCTTGATCCGATCTTAATTCCGCATTTGAGGAATGCGTTTAGTTTATCCCATTTCCAGGCTTCCTTAGTCGATTCGGCTGTATTTATCGCTTATTTTGTGATGGCGATTCCTGCTGGAATTATCATGAAAAAATATGGCTATAAAGCGGGTATTTTGATTGGATTGATCTTTTTTGCCATTGGCTGTTTTCTTTTTGTACCTGCGGCCAATACGATAAGTTATGTTTTCTTTTTGGGGGCATTGTTCGTTGTAGCCTGTGGTCTTACCATTCTGGAAACCGCTGCAAATCCGTATGTAGCGATTTTGGGAGATCCAGCTTCTTCGGCGCAACGGCTTAATTTTGCGCAGTCCTTTAATGGACTAGCAGCCTTTGTTGCTCCGATTTTTGGTGGAAAATTTATTTTATCCCATGAACCCAAATCACAGGAAGAACTGGCGCAAATGGCTGAGCAGGCAAAGATGGCGTATATTCAGTCGGAAACAGCTGCTGTGAAATTGCCTTATGTAGTATTGGGAATATTGATTTTATTGATCGCTGCCTTGTTTTTCTTTACCAAATTACCTGATATCAAAGATGCCGAGGAAGAAGGTAGAGCTGGTTTTTTCCACGCGTTGCGTCATAAAAATGTGCGTTGGGCCGTGGTGGCTCAATTTTTCTATGTGGGAGCGCAAGTCTGTATTTTAAGCTTCCTGGTATTGTATGCAACAGAAGCTGCGGGCATATCGGGTAAGGATGGGGCCGATTATGCTGGGTTTGCGGGATTGGCTTTTATGTTGGGCCGGTTTATCGGTACATTTTTTATGCGTTTTGTATCAGCATCCCAGCTTCTGATCATCTATTCCGCTATAGCGATCGTTCTATCCCTATTTGTCATCTTCGGATCAGGTATTCAGACCTTGTATGCATTGATCGGTATTGCATTCTTTATGTCTATTATGTTTCCGACGATATTCGCGTTTGGTGTACAAGGTATCGGTGCCGATACCAAATCTGCTTCCAGTTTGATCGTAATGTCTATTGTTGGTGGTGCTTTGTTACCTCCAATTTTGGGCTTTATCTCGGATAAAACAGGACATTTCCAGTATGGCTATTTTGTGCCATTGGTTTGTTTTATTGTTGTCTTATTGTTTGCTTTCCAAAATAGAAATGTCAGTATTGCGGAAACCGAAAATCTTAAATCACATTAATTAGTTAGTAATGAAAAGATATGTCATGGCTTTAGATCTTGTGGACGATCCACAATTGATCAAGGAATATGAGGATTACCACCGTGAGGTTTGGCCGGAAATAAAACGTTCGATTCTGGATGCAGGTATTCTGCAGATGGAGATCTATCGTTTTGAAAATAGATTGTTTATGAACATGGAGGTGGGTGAAGACTTTTCATTTGAGAAAAAATCGGCTATGGATGCTGCCAATGAAAAAGTACAGGAATGGGAACAGCTGATGTGGAAATACCAGGCGGCCATTCCGGGGGCAAAGCCGGGAGAGAAATGGGTAATGATGACAAAAATATTTGAATTAGTATAATTATGGCTATACAGCGCTATTTACAGATCCATCCAATGGATAATGTCCTTGTTGCATTACAGGACTTGGCTGCGGGAACAACGATTGTTTTTGAAGGTAAGGAATTTACATTAAAGCAAGCTGTTGCTGCCAAACATAAATTCACCATCCAGCCAATGGAACAAGATACGGAGATATTGATGTATGGTGTTCTGGTAGGAAAATTGAATACTCCCCTAGCTGAAGGGGAACTCATTACCACTGAAAACTTGCGCCATGCGTCGGAAGATTTTAAAATGGGCAATCGCAAGACAGCCTGGACAAAACCTGATGTTTCTGCATTTAAAGATAAAACGTTCAATGGATTCCACCGTTCAAATGGGACTGTTGGAACGGCCAATTACTGGTTGGTTATTCCATTGGTTTTTTGCGAAAATAGAAATGTATTGACCCTGAAGGCTGCTTTTGAAGAAAAGTTGGGCTATAAAGTAAAAGCCAATAATTACGTGTCTGAGGTAGAAGATCTCATTAGCTTATATAAGTCTGGTGCTGATGTAAATGCGATTCTTAGTCAGGATCTACTTGCTAATTCGACTTCCAGTGAGCAGGAACGCCTGTTCAAAAATGTCGATGGAATCAAGTTTTTAAACCATGAAATGGGCTGCGGCGGAACCCGCATGGATTCGGATGCCTTATGTGGCCTTTTGGCTGGTTATATCACCCATCCGAATGTGGCGGGGGCAACGGTATTGAGTTTAGGATGTCAGCATGCGCAGGCTTCCATTCTGAAAGCTGAAATTGAAAAGCGAAGTCCAGGTTTTGATCGCCCACTGTATATTTTCGAACAACAGAAAGAAGGAACTGAAAAAGAGCTTATGCAAAAGGCGATTAAAGCAACTTTTGCAGGGATGATGCAAGCGGATAAAAATGAGCGCAAACCAGCCTCATTGGACAAATTGTGTATAGGTCTGGAATGTGGTGGTTCAGACGGATTTTCGGGCATCTCGGCCAATCCGGCGCTCGGATTTGTATCAGATATTTTGGTGACTTTAGGCGGATCGGTGATTCTGGCGGAGTTTCCTGAATTATGCGGCGTGGAACAGGAATTGAGTGATCGTTGTATCGATGAGCCCACGGCGGAGCGTTTTATGTCGCTGATGCGTACTTACAACGCAAAAGCTGAAGCTGATGGTTCGGGATTCTATATGAATCCTTCTCCGGGCAATATTCGTGATGGTTTAATTACTGACGCAATTAAGTCTGCTGGGGCTGCCAAAAAAGGAGGAACATCACCTGTTGCAGCAGTGATTGATTATCCTGAATTGGCCAACGGTCCGGGGTTAAACTTATTATGTACGCCTGGTAATGATGTGGAAAGTACAACTGCAGAAGTGGCAGCAGGTGCTAATATTGTCTTGTTTACTACGGGGCTGGGTACCCCTACAGGTAACCCGATTGCACCTGTTGTGAAACTATCAACAAATACCAAGACTTTTGAGAAAATGCCCGATATCCTGGATTTGAACTGTGGTACCATTATCGAAGGTACAGAGACTATTGAGGAAGCCGCACACCGTATTTTGGATTATGTAATAGAGGTTGCTTCTGGTGAAGTGAAACCGAAGGCGGTGTTGTTGGGGCAAGACGATTTCATACCATGGCGTAGAGGTGTTTCTTTGTAGTTGGGTATAATGAGTTTATTGAAAATCCATGACAACTAATCATTTACATATGAAACTTAAACATGTAATCTGTGGTTTAGCCTTGCTGATGGGATCAGTATCCGCGAGCTATAGCCAGCAATATTATCAACCGAGTCCCGAAAATCTGAAAAATAGGGAGTGGTTTGAACAATCTCGGTTTGGTGTTTTTATCCATTGGGGGGTATATAGTGTGCTGGGGGATGGTGAGTGGGTCATGAACAACCAGAATATCAGTTTGGATGAATATGCATTGCTGCCTAAATTTTTCAATCCAATTTCCTTTAATGCGAAAGAATGGGCGAAGTTATTTAAACAGGCAGGGGCAAAGTATATCACCTTTACGACCAGACATCATGATGGATTTTCGATGTGGAACAGCCAGGTTTCGGACTATAATGTGGTGAAGAAATCTCCCTTCAAACGCGATATTGTGAAAGAGTTGGTGGAAGCTTGCCGTGCCGAAGGGATAAAAGTGATGTTCTACTATTCGCTTTTAGACTGGCACCGGGATGATTATCTGCCTGTTGGTAAAACGGGTGGTGGCATTGCGGGGCGCGATTCAACGAAAGGGGATTGGAATCATTATGTCCAGTTTATGAAAAGCCAATTAACGGAGCTGTTGAGCAACTACGGTGAGATCGATGGGATCTGGTTTGATGGTCATTGGGACAAGCCCAATGAAGATTGGCATTTCAAAGAAATCTATGAATTGATTCATAAGTTACAGCCACAGTGCTTGGTGGGTAACAACCACCATCTGGCGCCATTTGAAGGGGAAGATTTTCAGATGTTCGAACGTGATTTACCTGGAGAGAATACTACTGGGTTCGGCACGAAAGCGCATGATGTTGGGAAACTACCGAAGGAAGTATGTGGAACAATTGCAGGATCTTGGGGATTTGAGCTGAAAGATCGGACACGAAAATCCTTTCAGGAAGTGCTGAAATACCTGGTCAAGGCAGCTAGTCATGGTTCCAATTTATTGCTCAATGTTGGCCCGATGCCAAACGGTGAGATTCAGGACTATCAACAGGAGCGCTTGAAAGAACTTGGAAAATGGCTATCGGTGTATGGTGAAACAATCTATGGAACAGCGGGTGGGGCGGTGTCACCAACAGACGATTATGCGTTGACAAAAAAAGGAAACCAAGTGTATCTACATGTGTTTAAAACGGATAAAAAGGAATTGTTGATTAATAACCTTCCTTATCAGGTGAAAAAAGTAAGCACATTTATCGGAAAGAAAGAGATTAAGTTTAGTTATAAGAACAATAGTCTACGCTTGGATTTGCCAACATCGACAGATGAAGCAGATTTGGTATTGACATTAACAATTAAATAACAATGGGAAAATTAGAACAAAAAGTAGCTGTAATTACCGGTGGTGGTAGTGGGATAGGCCGTGCGATCAGTCTGCAATTTGCTGCAGAAGGAGCAAAAGTTCATATTCTGGATTTGAATGAAGATGGCGGTAAGGCTGTAGTTGATGAGATCTTGGCTTTGGGTGGTCAGGCTGCATTTAATCGTTGTAATGTAACTGATCAACAAGAAATTACTGCTATAGCACAAAATATCGGAAAAATTGATATTTTAGTAAATAATGCTGGTATCGCTCATGTTGGTAATTTGGAAAATTGTCAATCAGAAGATTTTGAGCGTGTTTTTAATGTGAATGTTAAGGGAGCTTATAATGCATTGCATGCTATTGTGCCGATGATGAAGGCGCAGGGTTCGGGAGCAATCCTTAATTTAGCATCCATAGCTGCATGGGTTGGTATCACGGATCGTTTTGCGTATTCGATGAGCAAGGGGGCTATTTACGCGATGTCAATGTCTGTAGCACGGGATTACATGGCCTACGGTATTCGTTGCAATAGCATTTCGCCTGCACGTGTACATACCCCATTTGTGGATGGATTTATCGCAAAAAACTATCCTGGAAAAGAGGAAGAAATGTTTGAAAAACTATCAGCAAGCCAACCAATAGGCCGCATGGCGCAACCGGAAGAAATTGCCAAATTAGCACTTTTCTTGTGTAGTGACGATGCTGGATTTATTACTGGAAATGACTACCCTATTGACGGTGGTTTTATTAAATTGAATAATTAAAAAGCTAAAAATAAAATATCTATTATCTCAATACTATAAAAATGAAATTAATACGTTTTGGAGCTCAAGGCAAGGAGAAAATCGGTGTTCAGATCGATGGTGTAAATTACGATGTAAGCGCATTTGGTGGTGATTACAATGAACAATTCTTTGCCGAGAATGGTGTAGCCCGTTTAGAAGAATTTGTGAAGGCAAATGAAGGTAAGTTGATTGAAGTTCCTCAAGGCGAACGTATCGGAGCACCTTTTGCCCGCCCATCCAAAATTGTTTGTATTGGATTGAACTATTTAGACCATGCCAAGGAAACAAATGCACCAATTCCTGCTGAACCGATCATCTTTATGAAATCGACCACTTCGTTGGTAGGTCCATACGATAATGTGATGATTCCGAAAGATTCTGTAAAAACAGATTGGGAGGTGGAATTCTGTATTGTGATCGGTAAAAAAGCTTCTTATGTAGAAGAGCATGAAGCCTTAGATTATGTGGTCGGTTATGTATTGCACAACGATGTTTCCGAACGTGAGTATCAGCTGGAACGTGGCGGTACTTGGGATAAAGGAAAAGGATGTGATACGTTTGCACCGATGGGACCTTTCATGGCGACAAAAGAAGAAATCAAAGATATCAACAATGTGCGTCTATGGTTGAAGGTAAACGGAAAAACCTACCAAGACGGTAATACCAAGGATTTAATCTTTTCGGTGGCGCATGTGGTATCCTATGTGTCTAAATTTATGACTTTGTTGCCAGGAGACGTGATATCAACAGGTACTCCGGCAGGTGTTGGCTTAGGATTTAATCCACCGATTTATTTGAAGCCTGGCGATGTGATCGAGTTAGGAGCAGATGGTCTTGGAGAGTCCCGTCAGACTGTGGTAGCGTATTCAAAAAATTAATTGCTCATTAGGTTTTCTTTTCATTATGCGTATAGATACCCATCAGCATTTCTGGAAATTCGATCCAATTAGAGATAGTTGGATTACCGAAGAAATGCAAGTCATCAGACGTGATTTCACCCCTTTGGATATTCAATTTGTGCTTGAACGAAATGGATTTGGAGGGAGTGTTGCTGTTCAGGCGGATCAATCCAACGAAGAGACTGCTTATTTGGTTCAGCTGGCTAGTGATTATCCTTTTATTAAAGGCGTAGTGGGCTGGATTGATCTTCAAGCAGCGGATATTCGACAACAGTTGGATGGCTATCAATCAGCTACGGTCATCAAAGGATTTCGTCATATTGTTGAAGGAGAAGCTGACCCTGATTTTCTCATTCGCCCTGCGGTATTAAACGGGCTGAAGGCCTTAGCAGATTATGGTTATACGTATGATCTGCTCATCCGTCCACGACATTATGCGGCAACGTTGGATTGTGTGCAGCAAAATCCAAATCTTCAATTTGTATTGGATCATATTGCCAAACCGCCGATCAAGTCGAAAGCATTTGATGAGTGGGCGGCGTTTATCGATGCGCTATCTGCCTTTCCAAATGTCGTATGTAAAGTTTCGGGACTTGCAACAGAGGCCGATTGGGAAGGATGGAAACTTGATGATTTTAAGCAATATCTGGAGCATATCTTTGCGCGTTTTGGAAAGGAGCGCATTATGTACGGGTCAGATTGGCCGGTATGTCTATTGGCGGCATCCTACGAAGAAAGTATTGCCATCGTTGAGGATAAATTAGGGCAATTTACGGCTGAAGAGAAGAACGCATTTTGGGCAGAGAACGCAATACGCGTGTATAATCTTTAAAAGGAAAAACTTCAGCATGCTATGAAAGGGAAAAATAGCATGCTGAAGCTTTTTATTGGTCATGAAGCTGGATAATGGGCTTAATGACGTCAATATAAATTAATCAATAACCAGAGAACGAATTCATTGTTGCGAATGTTAACCACAATCAATGAAACAAACCATTCAATAAAAGTATTATGGATCTTCATTTAAAAGATAAAGTTGTTATTGTTACCGGCGGAGCAAAAGGAATCGGGCGGGCTGTAGTCCACGCGTTGGCTCAAGAACAGGCTATTCCTGTCATTGTTGGCCGTAAACAAGCTGATAATGAAAAAGTCAAAGAAGAAATAAAGCAATTTGGTGTGGATGCACTCTGTATTGAAGCAGAATTATCTAAACCCGAAGATTGTGAAAGAGCCGTTCAAAAGACATTGGAAGTGTACGGGCGGATCGATGGTTTGGTGAATAATGCCGGACAAAATGATGGTGTTGGATTGGCATCGGGTAACTATGAAAGATTTGTTGCTTCGCTGCATAAGAACTTAATTCACTACTATCTGATGGCACATCACGCTTTGGATGCGTTGAAAGCATCTAAGGGCAGTATCGTGAATATTTCGTCCAAAACTGGTGAAACAGGGCAGGGCAATACCTCGGCTTATGCGGCATCCAATGGTGGACGTAATGCACTTACGCGAGAGTGGGCTGTAGAATTGTTGCCTTACTCGATTCGTGTCAATGCCATTATTGTGGCAGAATGTGCAACTCCCCAATACGATACCTGGATTCAAACCTTATCAAATCCGGAGGAGACATTGAAAAAAATTACGGACCGCATTCCATTGGAGCATCGCATGACCACAGCAGCGGAAATCGCCGATACAACCGTCTTTTTACTGTCTAACAAATCCAGTCATACAACTGGCCAATTGATTCATGTGGACGGTGGTTATGTGCATTTGGATCGGTCGATTATTGCTGAATCGTAGCAGAACAGCGATTGGATTTTGGAAATTAGACTTGAGTGGTTTTTAAAATGACAACTCCGGTTGATTTCCAAAATCCATGATCTTTTTTGTATTAATTGTTGAATCAGCTATTACGAAACTCAGAGAGTAGACAGCTTGTTTTCCTCTTTTTTAAGAAGCGCTGTTGCCTTTTATCTTCGCTAATGTTTGCTCGATCCAGTCGCGATCTGAAGTTAAGGAAATATCGGGTTCTACACCTATTCCTTCAAATGGTAGATACTGCTGCCAATTGTCCTTCAGATCTGTAAAGCTAATCTTAATTTTTTTCGAAGGGCATAGCAATGTTGTATCGTAATTTCGGCCATAGGTCAGTACACCTTTGGTTTTTTGGCCAAGCACCGTTACATTTTTCATCCCTTTTATTCTCACCACAAATTCTTCGGCATTGCTGGCGGTATAATAGTTCATTAGTATATAGATTTTTCCGCTGTATTTAGTAAGTATATTTCGTAACATATCTGAGTTTTTGTCTGCACCACCGCCATTGTTCTGGAGGTCGACAATAAGATTTTGAGCCAGGTTCTTTTCTTTTAAATCATTATAGAAAGTCGTAGCTTCTTTAAGTACTGCAGTTGAAGAGCCAAAAGTCGAGATTTTAAGGTAATCTATCTCTGGTTGAAGCTGCTTTAGCTGGTATCTGCTTGTGATAGGGTTTTGTAAATTTGTAATAGGTTTATTATTTTTTTTGCTCCAGCCGAAACTTAAGAATTCTCCCTCTTGAATACGATTAAGTGTAGATAGGATTTTCTTGTCAATAAAGCCACCGGTCACTATTCTAAAATTATTATCCTCTTTAGGGATAAGGTAGAACATTTCTTCTCCTCGGGACCAGGACGGAATTTTAGTATCTAAGATAATACCCACCAATTTGCTTTCCGATTGGACAACTGCTACCTTAAAGAGATTATGGTAAAAATAGATCCCTTCATATTCTTGGGGAGTTTTATTTGCTAGCTCGCGCTCTAAACTGTCTAAATTCAGGGTGGATTTTCTATAATAGCCGTCAGTTTCGTTGATGATTTTTTTCAAGGTATCTTTGTTCTGCAGGTCTTGATAGGTATAACTGGAAGAATTAGTATTAATTACATTATGGTAATCCTTTAAACAATCCAGCAGGCTATAATAATTTACTAACGCTTCAATAAGGTAGATATCATTCTTTTGCGCTTCTTGAAGTCGTTCAAATTGTGACCTAACTTTTTTCTGATTCTCCTTTTGGGTCTTAAACGAGGGTGTTTTCTGCAAATTCTTATAGATAAAGGAGAGATCATCGAGGTATTCTTGTTGCGTAATTTTTTGCGGGTATATTTTAGATAATACTACGAATAGTAGCAGAGCTACTGTTATTATTTTTTTCATAAAAAGGGTTTATTCGCAAGAGTTATAATTTAATCATTAAGATAGTTAAATCCGGTTACAAAAAAAATAGTAGCAGTTATTTTAGAACCTTTGAATTTAGTTAACTATGTTTTATTATGCTATTCATTTCTATGATAATCAAGCGAAGCGGATAGAGTAGATATCGCTGCTATATCTTTCATGGAAAATTCAATAGGATGTATGGGGCGGAAAAGGTGCAATGTAGTAGGGGGATAAAACAAAAAAAGCTTGTTCAATGAACAAGCTTTTTTTGTGGTGCCACCTGGGTTCGAACCAGGGACACAAGGATTTTCAGTCCTTTGCTCTACCAGCTGAGCTATGGCACCAGTTGACCTTTTATTTAAATCTGTGATCATCAGATTGAAGCGTGGTGCCACCTGGGTTCGAACCAGGGACACAAGGATTTTCAGTCCTTTGCTCTACCAGCTGAGCTATGGCACCGCTTTTTTGCTATGGGTTTGTTCCCCTATTGCGATGCAAATATAGTCCGATAATTTGAATTCTAAAACTTTTATGCAGATTATTTTTGTACTTTTTTCGAACGTGTTGATTTTGATCGAGATAAAATTACAAGAAACTAACATATAAGAAAAGGAATAAGCTGTATCTTTGCATTTCAATAATTAGAGATGAGTAAAAGAGGAAGAGTTTTAGTTGCAATGAGTGGAGGGGTAGATAGCTCCGTTGCTTCTGTCATGCTCCACGAACAAGGATATGAGGTTATCGGTATCACGATGAAGACATGGGATTATGCATCCGCAGGTGGTTCGTCGAAAGAAACCGGATGTTGTAGCCTTGATAGTATCAATGACGCTCGTACATTAGCCGTAAACTATGGTTTCCCTCATTATATATTAGATATACGTGATGAGTTTGGAGATTTTGTGATTGACAATTTTGTAGAAGAATATATTGCTGGGCGCACGCCTAACCCATGCGTGTTGTGTAATACCCACATTAAGTGGGAGGCTTTGATGAAACGTGCTGACAAATTGGATTGTGAGTTTATCGCTACCGGACACTATGCAAATATCCGTATGCACGACAATGGTCGCTATGTGATATCAAAAGGTAAGGATGAAAATAAAGATCAATCGTACGTTTTATGGGGCGTGTCACAAGAAAATCTTGCCCGGACACAGTTTCCGTTGGGATCTTTCACGAAAAAGGAGATTCGTCAGATGGCTTTGGATATGGGACAGAAGGAATTGGCCAATAAGTCTGAGAGTTATGAAATCTGTTTCGTTCCTGACAACGACTACCGTGCGTTTTTGAGACATAAGGTGCCAACGTTGGATCAACAAATTGGTCCTGGTAACTTTATTCTTTCTGATGGTACTGTCGTCGGTAAACATATTGGTTACCCTTATTTCACCATCGGTCAACGTAAAGGCTTAGGTATTGCCTTGGGGAAACCGATGTTTGTGATTGAGATCCTTCCGGAAAGTAATACGGTCGTATTGGGTGAAGAACATGAACTTGAAAAGTCACATGCTTACGTTCGTAATGTGAACTTTGTGAAATATGCAGGACTAGATCAACCGATGGAAGCAATTTCAAAGGTACGTTATAAAGATTCCGGTGCTTTGTCGACCATCTCCCAAGAAGGCGATAAAGTGCGTATAGACTTTGTGCACAATGTGAAAGGTATTGCTCCAGGGCAATCGGCTGTTTTTTATGAAGGCAATGATTTACTCGGTGGTGGTTTCTTAATGAAATAAATAGAAGCTGGACTGAGATCTAAAATAAGAATTTTAATCCCTATACTGTCGATGCGGTATAGGGATTTTTATTTGGTTTAAAATACGCTTTATTGGGACTTCAAACTAGAAGATATTCGCTTTCCCGCTTTGTGGAAAATGGGAAATTTTAATTTGCTTTTACTAATAAAATTAGTAATTTTAGCCTATGAATTCATCGGAATATTTGAAGGGTAGAGGGGCGCAGATCAATCCCAATAACAAATTTTTTTCTAATCAATACGTGCAGGAACATGTGGAGGGACTGGATGAAGAATTTTTGGGTGCCGAGAAAACACAATTTATTCCGACACATCCAAAATCCATTATATCCAAATCAAATAGCCCGGATCTACGTTTTGAAAGATCCATTAATCCCTATCAGGGCTGTGAGCATGGTTGTATTTATTGTTACGCGCGCAATTCGCATGAATACTGGGGTTTTAGTGCTGGGTTGGATTTCGAGCGTAAGATCTTAGTCAAACACAATGCGGCTCAGCTTCTAGAACAGGAGTTTAGAAAATCGAGCTATCAACCCGATTTGATTATGCTTTCAGGCAATACAGACTGTTATCAACCGATTGAACGGAAGCTGGGTATCACACGCTCACTTTTAGAATTGATGGTCAAATACCAGCATCCGGTCTCCATCATCAGCAAAAATGTACTAATGCGACGGGATTTTGATCTTTTGCGCGAGCTTGCAGCGCACGAGCTGGTTTCCGTTGCCGTGACCATCAATTCGCTGCGCGAAGAGGTTCGTCAGAAAATGGAACCTCGGACTGCTACAGCATCTGCCCGGTTGAAACTGATTGAGGGATTGACTGGGATAGGTGTACCCGTCATGCTGATGATGGCTCCCATCGTTCCGGGGATCAATAGTGATGAGATTTCAGATTTGATCCGTTCAGGAGCAGATGCGGGAGCCATTACGGCCTCCTATACCATCGTGCGGCTCAATGGACAGATTGGTGGTATCTTTAAAGATTGGCTCTATCAGAACTATCCTGATCGTGCTGAAAAGGTGTTACATTGGATCGAAGCCTGTCATGGTGGAAAAATTAACGATACCGATTTTGGACGGAGGATAAAGGGGGATGGCCATATGGCCGAGAGCTTACAGCATTTATTCAAGCTTTCCGTCAAGAAATATATGAATAATGGGACGCTTCCATCCTTGAGAAGGGATCTTTTCCGCTTACCCGATGCAGGAATGCAGCTGGGCTTATTTTAGATGGTTGGAGCGACAATGATGAATTTGCTATTCTCGAGGAGGAATACCTGCATTAAATTTTAGCAAGAAAGCCTGATTCATGCAATGAATCAGGCTTTTTTATGGACAAGATCAAGGTTCTGTGAACTAAGATTTCTTTCTTTTGATCAATACATAACTCACATAGAGTAATATAAGCCAAGCAGGGATCAATTCTACCGGAAGTTTCATCCCTGTTATCCACATGATGCCAAGTACAGCGATCAAAAAGATCAGACAGATATAATTACTTAAAGGATACAGAAAGGATGGAAACTTGGTGCGTAAGTGGGCATCGAGTTTATTCTTTCTGAAATACAAGTGTGTAATGGAAATCATGACCCAGTTTATAATCAGTGAAGATACCACCAGCGACATCAGGATCTCCAAGGCATTTTTAGGTGCTACATAGTTGATAAATACACAAATCGCCGCGAACAGTGCCGAAACTAAAATCGCGTTAATAGGCGCATGATTCTTGTTGAGTTTCGAAAGGAAACGGGGTGCATTTCCCTGCTCTGCCAATCCATATAACATTCTGCTATTGCTGTACACGCTGCTATTATAAACAGATAATGCAGCGGTAAGGACAATAAGATTTAGCGCATTTGCGATAATTTTTGTGAAATAGAAGGTCTTTCCAAAGATCGTAAATTCAAACCCATTGAGTTTGTCAAACACCAGCACAAAGGGACTTGTATCGGCGGTGATATTTGTCCACGGTGTCAAAGAGAAAAGAATAATCAATGCACCTACGTAAAAGATTAAGATTCGATAGATAACCTGGTTGGTCGCTTTGGGGATGTTCTTTTCGGGATGCTCGGCCTCGGCAGCAGTGATACCAACCAACTCCAGGCCACCGAAAGAAAACATGATCAATGCTATGGCGGAAAGAAGGCCTTCAAAACTTCCATCCGCTGTTTGGCTAAACCAACCTTTTGGGAAAAAACCACCATGTGAAGTCAGGTTGCTGAGACTTGCCTGCTCCCCTCCAGTACCGCTTACCAATAAATATGCACCAAAAACAATCATGGCAATGATTGCAACAACCTTGATAATGGAAAACCAAAATTCCGTCTCGCCATAAATTTTGACTGAGGCAAGATTAAGGGCGTTGATTGCAAAGAAGAAAAATAAACTTGATGCCCATAAAGGTATTTCCGGCCACCAGAATTGTACATAAACGCCTATCGCTGTGAGTTCGGCCATGCTGACTAAGATATACAGCACCCAATAGTTCCAGCCCGAAGCATAACCCGCAAAAGAACCCCAGTATTTATTGGCGAAGTAGCTAAAACTTCCTGAAACAGGTTCCTCAACAACCATCTCACCCAACTGGCGCATAATAAAAAAAGCAATAATTCCGGCGAAAGCATAGCCGAGGATAACAGCTGGCCCAGCCAATGTGGCAGCCTTCCCAATACCTAGAAATAAGCCCGTTCCGATTGCACCACCCAGGGCAATTAATTGAATATGTCTGTTTTGAAGTCCTCTTTTTAACTCCTCCTTATTGTTCTGTTTCTCCATGTGTATGGTTAATACGGTTACTAGTCTGTTTTAATCTGGTCCTTAAATACGGAAAAACCCATGAGGCTATTTGCTCCCACCAAGGATCGTTTGAGCAAAATCAATGACGCCAGAAGAATTACCTGTTTATCGTAAAGCTTCCCAGCGAACGATTTGCCCTAAGCGCATAAAGTTAATAAAACACTTAGGTATTTGTGCACATTCTGTTGTGGTTTTAATGTATTTCGTTGTTTTTTTATAAACAATAGCGAGGGGCCTGTTTGACTCAGAAATAGAAAGCGCCGTAATTTGGAAATACGGCGCTTTATGAATTAGCAGCTAGTGTGATTTTTGGCCACTCTAACTAATAACGAAATCTTATTTGTAAATGCTACTCAAAAAGATAAATTAATTTGCTTTTTGTGTTTTTTCTACGCCGCAGTCGCATCCGCAGCCTTTCGAGCAGCTCGACTTGCCCTTTAGTGATTTTCGGACATTTTTAACGACATACCATACAGCCGCCAAAACGAGCATTCCTACGATGAGATATTGTACTGTTAAATTATCCATAGCTTTTTATTTTAAAAGTTGATAAGCAATCAAGGCACTGAAATACGCCAAGCCTGTCATAAAACCAAGCTGTATCAAAGTCCATTTCCACGAGCCTGTTTCCCTCTTTACTGCTGCAATTGTACTCATACATTGCATAGCAAAAGCATAGAAAAGTAATAAGGATACACCAGAAGCTAAATTATAAGCCGGTAAACCGGTATTCCTGTTAATTTCGCTTTTCATTTTGCCTAATACCGTTGTTTTAGATGCTTCATCTTCGATATCCACTTCGTCACCAAGGCTATATACTGTGGCCATTGTGCCTACAAAAACTTCACGGGCAGCAAACGAAGAAATAAGACCTATGCCCATCTTCCAGTCGTAGCCTAATGGTTCAACAACAGGTTCAATAGCCATGCCAAGATAGCCAAGGAAAGAGTGTTCCAGACGATAAGATGAAACTTCATGGTCCAAATCGGCTTCGGACAGGTTGGGGTTATTTTTTGTCACATATTCCTCCGCCCGGCTAAATTTATCGTTCGGACCAAAACTACCCAATGCCCATAGGATAACGGAAATGGCTAAAATGATTTTACCTGCGCCGAAAACAAAGCTTGATGCTTTTTCCCATACATTTAAGGCTACGTTTTTCCAATCTGGAGTCTTATAGGTGGGGAGTTCAAAGATTAGAAATGATTTGTGTTTTGATTTGATGACTTTGGTCAGGATAATCGCCGATAGCAAAGCTGCGAATATTCCAAGTAGGTACATCACAAACAATACAATACCTTGTATTTGAAAGCCCCCTAATTTCGTGTCCGGTATCACCAGTCCGATCAGAACGATATAAATAGGTAGACGTGCTGAGCAGGTCATAAAAGGCGTTACCAGAATAGTGACCAGTCTTTCTTTGCTATTTTCGATGTTACGTGCCGACATAACCGCAGGAACAGCACAGGCTACGCCCGAAATCAATGGAATCACTGATTTTCCATTCAGCCCGAAAGGGCGAAGCCAGCGGTCCATCAGGAAAACAATACGGCTCATATAGCCCGTTTCTTCCATGATCGAGATAAAGATGTATAAAATAACGATCTGTGGAATGAAGATCACAATTCCGCCAATACCTTTGATAATACCATTGCTGAGCAAGTCGGTCAATGGCCCTGCCGGCAATGCTGTTTGTATATAGGCTGCAAGATCACCAAATAAACCATCGATAAAATCCATGGCTGGTCCAGACCAGGTATAAATTGCCTGGAAGATTAAAAAGAGGATTCCAAAGAAGATGACATAGCCAAAGATGGGATGAAGCAGGATGCTATCAATCGTATTGGTTTTGTTTTTATTGGAGGATTCATCCTTTGCATAGATTTCAGCAAGGCTGCTATCCAGGGATTTACTACGCAAAATGGCTTCGTCTTTTTGCAGTCTCTCGGCGCGTAATTGGTGTTTTTCACGGATTTGTTGAATCGCCTGATTTTTTTCTTTCGATAAAAAGGATACCTCGCCTTTGGCCAGGTATTGCCAGGTATGGTATTCCGTATCTAATGGAAAAAGACGTTTGGTTTCTTCTAATGCGGCATCAGCTTCCTTGGGTAGGCTGAATTTGCTGATATACATGGGCGGAACAGCATCAAAGTTTTTGATCAGCTGATCGATACCTTGTCCCGTACGTGCATTGGTTTCGTAGACTTTTGTATTTAATAGCTGCTCAAGCTTCTGAACATCTATTGTAATTCCTTTTTCTTTGGCTTCATCTATCATATTGATGACAAAGATGGCCGGCAGACCGAGCTCCCGGGCCTGCTGATAAAGAATAATAGACCGCTTTAAGTTCGTAGGTTCAGCGACGACAACGACAAGGTTAGGTCTGAAACTACTTTCTTTATTGACTAAAGTGTTGAAAACAACTTCTTCGTCCAGCGAACTTGGGAACAGGGTATATGTTCCCGGTAAATCAATAATACGATAAATTTTGTTGTTGGCTTTTACTTGCCCCTCACGTTTTTCGACCGTAATACCGGGATAATTTCCTACTTTCTGATTTAATTTTGTAATCCGGTTAAATAGAGATGTTTTACCCACATTTGGATTACCCAAAAGTGCAATAATCGGGTTATTCATTATTTCTGATCAATAAGGATGACTTTAGCTTCTGATTTGCGGATAGCAATTAAGGCGTTATTAGCACTAATATTTAGACATATGGGACCGTCCAAAGGTGCGATATGTTTCACTTCTACTTCAGTACCAGGTATAAACCCTAATTCGAAAAATTTAGCTGGAATTTCGTGTGAATCAAAATCAATAATTACCGCTTTTTCCCCTTTTTTTAGCTTATCTAAGCTAGTTCTATTACGCATCTGCCTGTTTTTTTGAATTCTTCAAATATACAGAATTTCTACCATTTAGAATGATTCTAATGTCATAGTTATGTATTTAGTAAAAAACAGCTATCTTTACTATTCAGAACGATTAATTATCAACCAGAATGAAGATTGAGGACGAAATCAAAGTAAGTAAATTCAGCAATGAATGGCATCGTTGTACGGTAAATATTCTATATACGTACAATTGGATTAACAATGAGCTTGAACAGCGAGCTGCCAAAGAAGGGATCACTTTGAAACAGTTTAATGTCTTGCGCATATTGAGGGGCCAATATCCTAAGCCTGCAACCAATAATCTGATTAAATCAAGAATGTTGAGTACCACCCCTGACATCTCGCGTATGATTGATCGCATGGTTTCCAAAGAATTGGTTTCACGTTGTCAATCGGGTGGAGATAAAAGGGCTGTGGATTTGGTTATCACCGAGAAGGGCTTGGAGATTCTTAAGAATCTAGATGAGGACATGCTGATGAAGGATCTTTTACCCAATCGAATTAGTGAAGAAGAGGCAATGACGTTAAGTACACTGTTGGATAAACTTCGCGGCTAAAGAAATTAATGCGCATGGTCATGATGTTCATGATCATGCGGTTGTTGGTGTTGATCGTGCCCATGATCATGTTCTCCGACAAATAAGAAACTTCCGAGTGCAATCGCAACACCTGCAATCACAGCGATCATTTTCTTTTTATTGAATTTATGATGGTCAATGGAGCCCGATTCAAAAAGTATCGTCGTCGATATGTGTAAGAAGATACCAATAACGACGGCCATGATTTTATCAAAATATTGCTGGATATTCCCTACTTCACCTGCACTGATGGCTTTGCTCAATAAAAAGCCAAAAGGGGTCATTGCCGCAAATAAAGCCAGTGTAATGAGGATGGTATTTTTCTTTAAATGTGTGCTTATTAGAATACTTCCCAACGCAAATGCGGCCGGAATGTGGTGGATGGATATGCCTAGTGCAAGTTCTGTCTGATGTGTAGCCGCAAGTGGCATTCCCTCGAGGAAAGCATGAAGACATAGGCTGAACATAATACCGATTGGAAAACGATGGCTATGGTGGTCATGATCATTTTCGGTATGGATATGGCCATGTTCGATCCCTTGGGAGAACTGTTCAAGAAATAGCTGGAAAAGAAATCCAGCAAGTACATAAATACCCAATACTTCAGGTGAAGTATTGTTGGACTGATAGACATGCGGAATGAGGTGAAGCACAGTAATAGAGAATAAATAGGCTCCACTAAAAGAAAGGATGAGTTTAAGGAAGCTGGTTCCTTTCTTTTGTACAAAAAATACAGCAATTCCACTTGCAAATGCAGGTATGAATAAAATTAAAATCAATAAAATTGAATTCATTATACGTGTTCAGTTTTAAAAAAGCTAGGCACAAACCGTTTAAATAAGTAGCCTGTTGCCAATCCAACCAGAATACCTAAGGCTGAACCACACAGGACATCAAACGGGTAATGGACACCAACATAAATTTGAGAGACTGAGATTAGGGTTGCCCAGGTAATACAAAGCCAAAGCGCATGTTTCCATCTTCTCCGGAAAAGTACAATCCAGAAAAAAGCTAGGGAAAAATGATTGGCCGCGTGAGAGGATGTAAAGCTGAAGCCCGAGCCGCATCGCACTCGGATGTTGACATTTTCTTTAAACTCCACGTCGTTACATGGTCTAATCCTTTTTACAGTCTTTTTGATCAAATGAGAGGATATACCATCGGAAATTCCGAAAGTAACCAAGGTCATGGCAACAATTAGGATACCTGTTTTTCCATAGGTCTTAATGAAAAATATGATCAGAAATAAATACAAAGGTGCCCAAGTGTATGGATTGCGTAATATCGGCAATAACCAATCAAATACGGGGTTACTCAAGCCTTGATTAATGGCCAGAAAAATCTCTTGATCGATGTGTACTAATTGTTGAATCATAAATGTTGCTGATGACAATGAAATTCCCAAACTTTAAAAACTCACTTTTCAAAAGTAAAAATAATTTCATTGCAAACGGTTGTTTCTTTTAAAAACAACTTTGTTGCAACAAATATACGTTAAATATTCATTAATTATAATTTTAATTCGATATTTTATTGCCATTGTGCTAAATTTACACGTTAATCAATTCAAAAGAAATGACTTTAATTAAATCAATATCAGGAATACGAGGTACGATCGGCGGACGTGCTGGAGAGGCACTTACCCCAATAGATATCGTTAAGTTTACAGCTGCTTATGGCAAAATAATTGTTAAGCAGAGTGGTATCAAAAAAATTGTTGTCGGAAGAGATGCGCGTGTTTCTGGTGAGATGGTAAGTAATTTGGTGATTGGAACCCTACAAAGCATCGGTGTTGATGTGGTTGACCTGGGTCTTTCAACAACGCCAACGGTAGAGATTGCCGTACCGATGGAAAAAGCAGCGGGTGGTATTATTTTGACTGCTTCACACAACCCCGGTCAATGGAACGCACTAAAGTTATTAAATGCAAAGGGTGAATTCATTTCAGATGCTGAAGGGCAAGAAGTATTGGCCCTTGGTGAATCCTTAGACTTTGATTTTTCCGAAGTGGAAGAACTGGGACAAGTTCATAAAGATTATTCATACTTACAGAAACATGTAGACGCTGTGTTGGCACTGGAATATGTGGATAAAGAAGCCATCAAAGCGGCTAATTTTAAAGTTGCTTTGGATGCAGTCAACAGTACCGGTGGTACATTTATTCCAGCGTTATTGGATGCACTTGGTGTACAGACAATCTATAAAATCCATTGTGAGCCAAATGGTCAATTCCCGCATAATCCAGAACCATTGAAAGAGAATTTGACGGATTTATCGGCTGCGGTTATTGAACACAAAGCTGATTTAGGGATTGCCGTAGATCCGGATGTAGATCGATTGGTCTTTATGATGGAGGATGGCGAGCTATTTGGTGAAGAATATACCCTAGTTGCCGTAGCGGACTATTTATTGCAGCATAAAAAAGGAAATACCGTTTCCAATTTATCTTCTACACGCGCACTACGTGATGTGACTAAAGCACATGGTGGCGAGTACTATGCGGCGGCTGTGGGCGAAGTCAACGTGGTTACAAAGATGAAAGAAGTCGATGCTGTCATTGGCGGAGAAGGAAACGGTGGTGTTATCTACCCGGCATCTCATTATGGCCGTGATGCGCTGGTAGGCGTGGCCATCTTCTTGACACATTTGGCTAAGCTTGGTAAAAAAGCCTCCGAATATCGTGCTTCTTTGCCGCAATACTTTATGTCAAAAAACAAGATCACGCTGACTCCGGAATTGGACATTGACAACCTATTGGCCAAAATGGAGGAAAAATATAAGCATGAAGACCATTCGACAATCGATGGCTTGAAAATAGACTTTGAAAATGAATGGGTGCATTTGCGTAAATCGAATACCGAACCGATTATTCGGATTTACTCGGAGGGACCTACGCCTGAAGCTGCTGAGCAGATCGCGCAGCGGATTATCAGCGAAATTGAAGAAATAATTAAATAAAAACAAAAAGCTGCATACGCAGCTTTTTGTTTTAAGACTGATCTCAGCGAAAGCGTATTGTCTGAGCGATTACGAAGTTTTATAATGTATGATTAGAAAGATCATTTTAGGTACGTATTGTTTTCTTAGTTTAATCTTATTTGTCTTTCCGACAAATGCCCAGCAGCCAATGGACGAAATCAATGGGCTGTTAGACCGTTGGTACAAAACCTCGGGCGAGGTAAAGTATGGCCCGTTTTTGAATGTTATTGCTTCAGATGGCGTTATTTTGGGTACTGATCATGATGAAAGGTGGGATAAAGCACATGCAGAGAAGTTCACCGATCAATATTTCAATCCAAAAAATGCCTGGACCTACACCTATGATAAGCGGCATATCAGCTTTAATGCAGATAGTACGACAGCGTGGTTTGATGAATCTTTTAAGATCAATACCAAGTCTTTTCGTGGCGTGGGGGTATTAAGTAAGCTGGATAATGAATGGAAGATTCGTCAATACAGCATGTCCATGTCGGTTCCCTATCAGGATGTTAAGTCTACCGTGGGCGGGAAGGCCGGTGAAAAAATTCACAGCAACCTCTTATTGGTTATGGTGCTGTTTTTCTTTATGGCCATGTTATTTGTGCTGAGTCAACGCTTAAAAATCTCTTACCCCATTCTGCTGGTTATTGGCGGACTGGTGATTTCGCTGATTCCGGGCGCGCCGGTTATTAGTGTTGATCCCGATATCGTATTTATGGTGTTTTTGCCACCTTTGCTTTTCGAAGCAGCCTGGTATACCAATTGGGGGAATTTTCTAAAGTGGCGACGGTCTATTTTCATCATGGGCTTTGGTTTAGTCTTTTTCACATCATTGGCCATTGCCTACTTTTCGGTCAGTATTATTCCTGGGTTTACCTTAGCGCTGGGCTTTTTACTGGGTGGGATTATCTCTCCCCCAGATGCCGTGGCCGCGAGTTCTGTCCTGAAGGGGGTAAGTATTCCTAAACGGGGAATTGCAATATTGGAAGGAGAAAGCCTGGTCAATGATGCGGCCTCATTGACTGTCTTTAGATTTGCATCCATCGCGATTCTTACTGGTCAGTTCGTAATGAGCAATGCGACGACACAGTTTCTGATGTTATCAGTCATGGGTGTTGTAGTTGGTTTGGTTATAGGTCACATCCTCTATATCTTCTTACGCTATGTCGCGAAATCGTCCAGTATTTCAACACCCATTACGCTCATCGCACCTTACCTGATGTATATTGTTGCGGAGCATTTTGAATGGTCGGGGGTCTTGGCGGTGGTTAGTGGTGGATTGTTTCTTTCCTTCCGGGCAGGCGATTACCTCAACTACCATACGCGCATCCAGACGAAGGAGGTTTGGGCGACAGTGGGCTTTCTATTAAATGGATTTGTTTTTATTTTAATTGGACTTGAGCTTCCGGTGATCATCAATGGATTGGGTGAATACTCCATGGAGGAAGCTATTGATTATGCCTTGGCGATCTGTGTAATTGTTATTGTTTTGCGCTTAATCGCCGTTTATCTTTCGGCTTTTGTTCCCAGAATATTATTCAAACGGGTTCGCATCAAGGAAAAGAGTCCGGGGTGGAAACTGCCCCTGGTCGTTGGCTGGGCCGGGATGAGAGGCGTGGTTTCTTTGGCGTCAGCATTAGCGATTCCATTGACTTTATACGATGGAACGGCCTTCCCGCACCGAAATCTGATTTTGTTCATTACGTTTGTGGTTATTTTGGTAACACTCGTTTTTCAGGGGCTTACATTGCCTTTGTTGATTAAATTGATAAAAATTGAGGAAGTCGACGAGCAAGCTTCAATGGAAGAGCAAATTGATGAGATCCGTGTACGGCTTGGCAAAGAATCTATTGCATATCTGGATAAACATTATGCAAAAGAAATGCTGGAACATGAGACCATCGCTCGCGTCAAAGAGCAGATTATCCGAAGCGTAAATGCATCCGAACGAGCGAAAGAAGAGGATACGCGCGCGCAGCTTTCGGCAGTAAGGGGGCTCTATAATAAAATTATGCTGGAACTTTTGGCGCTGCGTCGTGATGGTCTGTACAAGATCAAGGAAAGCAAGGCTTTTGACAGCGATGTCATTAAAGAGATCGAGTATTCCCTGGATTTGGAGGAATCGCGTTTGTCGCGTAAGTAGTTATTTATAAGTGCGTAAATCTCGGTTTTGGACGACAAAACCTAGCGGCACAGTGCTGCAAAAAATAGTGTGTAGTGTTGCAGGAAATAGCGAATTTAGCTTATAATGCTAAATTCGCTATTTTGCCTTTATCGCCCACTAAAAATATCGCTCGACCTTTTTTTGCCTTTTGGACGGCATTGAAACTTTCCTTTCCAATAGGCGTCCAGTTTTTTCCGCCGTCATTCGATAGGTCTGTACCCGAAGTGCCCGTGCTGATCAGCTGTTTTTTTGAAAGATAAATAACGGCCGACTTAAAGCCAGCGGGTGCTGTCTGTGGTGCAGACCATGTTTTGCCGCCATCGTTGGTTAGCAGGCTATTTTTGTCTTTGTTTTTATCCGCCTTGTAATCGCCACCGACGACAATACCCGTTTTTGATGTGTTAAATGCGACAGAAAAAGGGCCGGTGCTATTTGTGCCCTGAATGATGGGGCAGCTGTAACGTTGCCATGTGTTACCCTGATCCTTGCTGCTGTAGATATTGGAAACTGTCCCACCTGTGGCAATCCAATATGTTCCGCTGTTATCGCAATATATTGATGTTCCACTGGCTGCAAAACCGGCCTCGCCATCGGTAATGGTAAAGTGCATATTCGGGGATATATCTTTCCAGGACCTTCCGAAATCGGTGCTTTTCAATAGCGGCATTTTTCCCTGAATGGCGTCGCCAAAGGCAATGCCGACCCCTTTTGATGTAAAAGCAAAACCGTCATAAAATATTTCGGGCCGCTTGTCATTGAATACTTCTTTCCAGCTTCGACCACCATCCTGTGTGCTTAAGATAATGGCAGGGGAACCGGCCGATATAATTAAGGCTTCATGCTCATCAAATGCTTCGATATCCCTAAAATCTGTTTTTTCGTAGCCAATTGGATTGACCCACTGCCAGTTTTTTCCAGCATCGGTGCTGAGCCCAACTGTCCCATTGCTTCCGCTTACCCATACAGTTGTATCATCAACTACACTTAAACCTCTGTAGCTGCTATTTCGTTCTTGATTTACGATGTTAATTTTTGCTTGTTGAGCACTCAAATGGCTCAGGAGAAAGATTTGGATAATAAGGGCAAGAAATAAAGGTTTCATGTGGTTATGCTTTTTATTTAAACAAATCTACTCGTCTTTTTGAAACTTTCCCCTGTTTTTTTAAGATTGTTTTGCGGAGCTGGAGAAATCCAACGGTCATTTTCCGTGGTGATTTAAAATAAGGGATACTCAATACGACCAACAGTGCGATGCAGGCCGAAGTTCCAAGTGCTCCACCGTAGCCGGTGAAAAATTTACTTGTATTAAGCAGAATCGTTGTAAAGATAATGCCGGCAAGGGCTAAACCAAAATAAGTTGATAACTGACTTTTTGATACCATACCTATAAATGATGCACCGATAAAAATCGGCGGAATATATTGTGCAAGATAGGGCGAAACACTTTGTGGGAAGAAATGAAGAAAACCTGCGACAAATAATGTCAGCAATGCTGATGAACGCACTGCTCCTTGGTGAAATTTGGTATTGACATAGTAGGTCGCTGTGCTCCCTATAACTCCAACGAGGTATAAAATGAATGTTTCCATATTACTTAAAAATGTATAACAGGAGGTAGGTCAGTGAAACACCCAGGAAGGCCAATGTTCCTAGTTTACCGCCGACACCATTTAATAAACTTTTCGATACGATCAGAAAGATCGCTGTAAAAATACTGGCTGCTAAAATAAAAGAGAACCCATGCGCCACCTGCGCATTGGACATCCCTACAAATGCACCGCAATAAATTGCTGCCGGAAGGTGGGGTAGATAGCTTGAATTTTTGTTGATATTGGGAATGAACGAGGCGATGGTACCTGTCAGTGCTGCGCCCAACACAGGGCCCAAACCGAAAATCTGATTGAAATAGTAGGATGCAATCGCTCCTACAGGTACCCAAATAGCAATTTTAATCGATTCATATTCATGCCTGTAATGATGAATGGGCGACTTGAGGTAACTGTATAAGATCAGTAAGGACAGTAGGCCGATAAAAGCCAATACAATATAAGAATGTGTGTTTTCTACAAAGATGGCCACTAAAAAAAGGGCCTGAATGACAAATAATAAACAGATGCTTATTATCCTAAATTTCTGCCGGGCTTGCATTTAAATAAATTTAGGCAAAGGTACTGATTATTTGTCTATTCTATTGGTAGATTTTCTTTTTATCAATATAGGGTCAAGAACAATCTGTTCGATTGCTTCGTATGGACTTTTTTGTTTGACCATTTTCAGAAAGAGCTTAGCACATTCTTCGCCCATTTTGTTGGCCTGCTGGTCGATACTTGACAGTGTGGGCGTGATAAAAGAAGAAAAGGTCTGGTTTGCAAAACCGATCACACCAGTTGTTGGAATAGCAATATTTGCAGTTTTTAATGCTTGTATTATCCCGACAGCTGTAAAGTCATCGCCACCAATAAAGGCGTCAGGTTGGATTGCAGATTTTAGAATCTGTTCGGTTCCTTTGATACCGGCTTCAATGGATAAGTCGCCGCGAATAATAAAGTCCTTCTGCGGGGAAATCTGCGCGTCTTTTAGGGCGGCTTCGAAACCATGGAAACGATCCTGAAAAATCGCTATTTCTTTATCCGTTGTGATAAAGGCAATATTTTTGTAGCCCTGTTCAAGTAAATGCTGTGTCGCGAGGTAGCCTGCTTTAAAATCATCAAGTTTGACCACGGGAGCAGGAATATTTTTATGCGTACGGTCAAAAATAACCAAACATTTGCGCTGATTGATCACTTCCTGAAAATGCTGGGTTTCCTGCGTTTCTAGCGACAACGAAGCAATAATGCCGTCCACCTGGGCTTCCAGTAAAGTCTTCACGCCATTAACTTCATCCTCAAAAGATTCATTCGATTGATAAAGCAATAGACTATAATTGTGTTTTTTTAACTCTTTTTCAATACTATGTACCGCCTCTGCAAAAAAATGAATTTGCATGGTCGGTACGATGACTCCAATTGTATTGGACTTGCCCGAGGAAAGGGAGGACGCTAGCTTATTGACACTATAATTTAATTCCTTTGCTTTATCAAGCACAAGCTTGCGTGTCGCCTCGCTGATCGTAGGCACATTATTCAATGCGCGCGATACGGTAGAGACTGTCACTCCAAGCGCACGGGCAATATCGTAAATTGTCGTTTTTTTATTCACGCTCCAAAGTAAATAATTTTATTTAATATTTTGATAATTCAGAAACATATCCTACTTTTATGCAACCGGTTGCAATGTTTGTTTCCGCCTTTGTTTTAAAATAACCAGTTTCAATTAATTACCATGTATTTATTAGGTATAGACGTAGGTACTTCTTCCGTAAAGGTTTCGATTGTTGAGGCATCTTCGCAACGCAAGGTTTGCTCGGTGCAATATCCGGACGTAGAAGCTCCCATTATAACGGTGGAGCCCAATTGGGCTGAACAAAACCCGCTCGATTGGTGGGACTACTTTAAACAGGCTTTATTGAAGGCAAATGCGTTAGGGTTATACGATCCCAAAGCGATTTCCGCCATTGGTATTGCCTATCAGATGCACGGCTTAGTTATCGTCGATAAAGATCAGAACGTGTTGAGAAATGCAATTATCTGGTGCGATAGCAGGGCTGTAGAAATAGGGAATGCTGCTTTCGATGGAATCGGAAGATCTTTTAATTTGAGCCATCACTTGAATTCTCCGGGGAATTTTACGGCATCTAAGCTGGCTTGGGTGAAGGCTAATGAACCGGCGATCTATGAAAAAATAGATAAGATCATGCTGCCGGGCGATTTTATCGCCATGAAACTTTCGGGACAGGTGACAACTTCCATATCAGCCTTGTCTGAGGGAATATTTTGGGATTTCAAAAACAATAAGCTGTCGGATACCATCATGGATTATTATGGCTTTGAGGATCATCTTATTCCTGAGATCTTACCCGTGTTTTCGACCCATGGACAGATTAAAACAGCTGTTGCCGAGGAGCTTGGCCTCTCTGGCACAGTGACTATCAATTATAAAGCTGGTGATCAGCCCAACAACGCACTTTCCCTCAATGTCCTTCAACCCGGGGAAGTTGCCGCGACCGCGGGTACTTCAGGGGTTATCTATGGGGTGAGCGACCAGTTGATTGCAGACCGTGAATCGCGCGTCAATACATTTGCACACGTCAATTATCGCGAGGATGATATCCGTACAGGGGTATTGCTCTGTATCAATGGGACCGGTATTATGAATAGTTGGGGCAGGAGATTACTGGGACGAGATTTGTCTTATGAACAGATTAATGCGCTGGCCGGCGCATCACCTATTGGTAGCAAAGGATTACAGGTTGTCCCATTCGGCAATGGCGCCGAACGCATGCTCAATAACCAAACAGTGGGGGCATCAATTACAGCAATAGATTTGAACAGACATGAGACAAGCGATATTTTACGCGCTATACAGGAAGGGATTGCCTATGCCTTCCGCTATGGCCTGGATATCATGCGTGAAAACAATTTGTATCCAAATATGATTCGTGCGGGGTATGCAAATTTATTCTTGAGCTCCGTTTTTAGGGAGTCATTTGTGGGGGCAACAAACGTTCCTGTGGAGATCTTCAATCACGACGGGAGTATTGGAGCCGCTCTTGGAGCCGGTATAGGGAGTGGCTATTATGCAGACTTTACAGAAGCATTTCGTTCGTTGAAGCCTGTGTATACTGTCGAACCGCAATTTGTAGCGCAATATGAGGAGCATTATCAGCAATGGAAGGAAGTATTAAACAAACAAATAAATAAAAAATAAGATGAATATTATCAAAGGGAAAAAGGAATTTTTCAAAGGCATTGGTCAAATTCAATTCGAAGGAAAAGACAGTACAAATCCATTGGCTTTCCGTTATTACAATCCAAAACAGCTTGTTGCTGGCAAGACCATGGAAGAGTATTTTAAGTTCGCCTGTTCGTATTGGCATTCGTTCAATGGTAACGGTTCGGATCCATTTGGCGGACCCACACATCAATTTCCGTGGGATGAAAGCAGTGATGTAATCACTAGGGCAAAAGATAAAATGGATGCAGCATTCGAATTTATCAGTAAAATAAACATTCCCTATTACTGCTTCCATGATGTCGATTTAGTTGACTATTCGGATAATGTTGTTGAGAATGAAAAACGCCTTTCCACGATTGTTGATTATGCGAAGGAAAAACAACAGGAAAGCGGAATAAAATTGCTTTGGGGTACAGCCAATCTTTTTAGCCATAAACGCTATATGAATGGTGCCGCAACGAATCCGGATTTTCATGTCCTTGCACACGGTGGTGCTCAGGTAAAGGCCGCATTGGACGCAACGATCGCACTTGGTGGTGAAAACTATGTGTTTTGGGGTGGAAGAGAAGGGTATATGAGCCTTTTAAATACGAACATGAAGCGTGAGCAGGAGCATCTTGCACAGTTTTTACATATGGCCAAGGATTATGCCCGTAAAAACGGTTTTAAAGGAACTTTCTTTATTGAGCCGAAACCATGTGAGCCTACAAAACATCAGTATGACTATGACGCGGCTACCGTGCTGGGCTTCCTGCGTCAATACAATCTTTTGGATGATTTTAAATTGAATTTAGAGGTAAATCATGCTACTTTGGCCGGACATACTTTTCAACACGAGTTACAGGTCGCTGTAGATGCCGGTAAATTGGGTTCGATTGATGCCAACCGCGGTGATTATCAAAATGGATGGGATACGGATCAATTTCCAAATGATATCAATGAACTGACCGAAGCCATGTTGATTATTTTAGAAGGTGGTGGCTTCCAAGGTGGAGGTGTGAATTTTGATGCCAAAATCCGCCGGAATTCGACAGATCCCGAAGATTTGTTTTATGCACATATCGGTGGTATGGATATTTTTGCACGCGCACTTCTTACCGCAGAGCGTATTCTCGAAGATTCGGATTATAAAAAAATACGGGCCGATCGCTATGCTTCTTTTGACAAAGGCCATGGCGCATCATTCGAAGAGCGGACCTTGACGTTGGAGAACTTAAGGGATTTGGCAGTGGAATTAGGTGAGCCGAAAACGATTAGTGGTAAACAGGAGTATTTAGAAAATTTGGTCAATAGATATATATAGTTCTAAAAATATTTCTATATTAGGCGATCAAATTAAACCAATTACCAATACATGAATAATTATTTAAGCACAAAAGATTACATCGTTTTCCTGATATACTTTGTTATTGTGGCAGGTTACGGATTATGGGTGTATTATCGCAAAAAATCTGAATCTGTAGGATCCAAAGACTATTTCTTGGCTGAGGGATCATTGACATGGTGGGCTATCGGAGCCTCACTTATTGCATCCAATATCTCGGCCGAGCAATTTATCGGTATGAGCGGTTCTGGATTTAAGATGGGATTGGCTATTGCGA
Source organism: Sphingobacterium sp. UBA2480 (assembly GCF_002341965.1). NCBI lineage: Bacteria > Pseudomonadati > Bacteroidota > Sphingobacteriia > Sphingobacteriales > Sphingobacteriaceae > Sphingobacterium > Sphingobacterium sp. UBA2480. The sequence goes on from NZ_DDPA01000007.1 coordinate 66,240, forward strand.
CTTACGAGTGGATGGCTGCCATTACACTGATTGTGGTTGCGGTATTTTTTATCCCGGTATATTTAAAGAACAAGATCTTTACGATGCCACAGTTTCTCCATAAACGGTATAATGGAACTGTAGCGATGATCATGGCCGTTTTCTGGTTATTGTTGTATGTTGTCGTTAATTTGACATCCATCCTCTATTTGGGAGCCATTGCGGTAAGCAGCATTTCCGGTATCAGTCTGGAAGCCTGTATGTATGCCATTGCGATTTTTGCGGTGATCATTACATTGGGGGGAATGAAAGTAATCGGCTATACAGATATTATTCAGGTTTTCTTTCTGGTATTGGGTGGTTTGGCGACCACTTACCTGGCCTTGAACCTCGTTTCAGAGCACTATGGTGGCTCAGGAGTATTGGAAGGCTATCATTTGATGACCGAAAAAGCTTCCGACCACTTCCATATGATTCTGGATCGTAAAAACGAGAACTATCTCGATTTACCGGGGCTAACCGTATTGATCGGGGGGATGTGGATCGTTAATTTGAACTACTGGGGATGTAATCAATACATCACGCAACGCGCACTTGGAGCAGATTTGAAAACCGCGAGAAACGGTATCTTGTTTGCAGCATTTCTGAAGTTATTAATGCCTATTATTGTGGTGTTGCCGGGTATTGCAGCTTATGTCATGTGGAAAGATGGCCTGTTCCAAAATGAAATGATGCAACATGGAGAGGTAAATCCGGATCATGCTTACCCAGTTTTATTGAATTTATTGCCAGCTGGTTTGAAGGGACTGTCGTTTGCAGCCTTGACAGCGGCAGTGGTTGCTTCTTTGGCAGGTAAAGCAAACAGTATCGCAACAATCTTCTCCTTGGATATTTATAAAAAAGTATTCAATACAGAAGCATCGGACAAGAAATTGGTCAACATCGGCAAGCTAACTGTTGTGGTTGCCATGATTTTGGGCGTGCTGATTGCTCCACATCTAGGTATTGATAAGAAAGGTGGATTCCAATATATTCAGGAATATACAGGTTTTGTATCTCCAGGTATTTTTGCGATGTTCATTTTAGGATTCTTCTGGAAAAAAGCAACTTCAAATGCGGCTTTGTTTGCAACAATTGGTGGTTTTATTTTCTCGATCATCTTCAAAAAATTGCCAGATTGGGTCGATCTGTCATTCTTGTCATCAACAGGTTTCTCTGTTCCGAATCCAACAACAGGAGTGTACGAAATTCCATTTTTGGATAGAATGGGATTTGTTTTCGTCATCTGTATTATCGGTATGATTCTCATCAGTATTATCGACAATAAGCGTGGTGTCGTGCCAGCTGGATTGGAAGTTGATACCACGATGTTTAAACCACACCGGGCGTTTTTGGTCATCGCATTGATCGTAGCGCTATTGGTTACAGCCTTATATTCTATTTATTGGTAAAACAAGAGCACATAAGATTTTAAGAACTCCTATCAATCTCGGTTGATAGGAGTTTTTTGTTTGTTTTAAAAATACCTATCTTGGTTTAACTAAAACCATTGCTTAACGAAAGATTGCTGCTATGAAAAGAAGAAGTACCCTGCTACTGACGACGCTATTTGGATTACTTACTACCTGTATGCCGATGCTGAGTTCAGCTCAGCGCACACAGAAACCACCTTTACATGGAAAACATTGGATGGCTATTACGGGTAAGCCCTTGGCGGCAACAGCGGGTGCCCAACTATTCCAACAAGGCGGAAATGCGGTGGACGCTGCTTGTGCCATGCTCGCAGCAACCTGTACGATGTGGGATGTTTTGAGTTGGGGCGGAGAGACGCAGGCCTTAATTTATCATCCGAAATTAAAGAAGGTTATTGCCATAAATGCCTTAGGGGTAGCACCCAGTGGAGCGACAGTCGATTTTTTTAGGTCAAAGGGCTATGAATTTCCACCTGAATATGGCCCCCTTGCTGCGGTTACTCCGGGTACACCCGGCGGATTGTGCTATATGTTGGCTCATTATGGAACGAAAAGTCTTGCAGAGGTATTGGCTCCTGCTCTTGAAATGGCTGCGGGTTATCCCATTGATGCACAAACAGCAACGAGTATAGAGCGGGGTAAAGACCGCATTAAAGAATGGCCCTACAGTAAAAAGGTGTTTTTAGTACATGAAGGGAAATCCTGGGAAGCTCCCGAGGCGGGAGAGGTTTTTGTACAGCAGGATCTGCATAAGACCCTGTCCAAATTGGTAGAAGCCGAAAAGAAGGCCCTAGCAGCGGGAAAAGATAGGAAAGCCGCAATCATGGCTGCCTACGACCGGTTTTATACCGGCGATATTGCAGATGAATTTGTCCGTGGCAGTAAGGAGCAAGGTGGCTTAATCACGAAAGCAGACTTGGCCAATTGGAAACCTATTGAGGAGGAACCATTGCACGTCAATTATAAGGGCGTTGACGTGTATAAATTACAAGAATGGACACAGGGGCCAGCCATGCTACAGAGCCTGCAAATGTTAAAAAACTTTGACCTAAAGGCCATGGGTTATAATTCTGCTTCTTATATTCATACACTCTATCAGGTTATGAACTTAGCCTTTGCCGATCGGGATTTTTATTATGGTGATCCCTACGGTAAACCGAAGACACCTATTCAAGGCCTATTACATGAGTCTTATGCGAAGGCGAGAGCTGCAACAATTGACCTTAAGCTAAATAACCCGAATGTACTTCCCGGAGATCCTTATCCCTATGAAGGGAAACAGAATCCTTATCTTCCGTTATTGGAGCAGCGTAAGCAGGAGTTTACACCACATGCGGAGCTGAAAAATGATTTTGTCCCTAAACATGACGCACGCTCAAGTTCGTCGCTAACGGAATTGCCAAAAACAGCTCTTTTGGCCTCTTTAGCGGTGGATAGTGCCTATGTTGACCGTTTATTACGGGGTACCACAAGTGTTGAAGCGGCGGATGAAGAAGGTTGGGTCGTTTCGATCACACCGAGTGGAGGTTGGCTTCCTGCCTGTATTGCCGGGAATACTGGGGTGGGCATGAGTCAGCGCCTACAGAGTTTTGTCTTAGATTCGTTGATTAACCCGTTCAATGTGGTCGAGCCAGGCAAAAGACCGCGTGTAACGCTCACCCCTTCGATGGCTTTGAAAAACGGAAAACCTTACCTTTCTTTTGCCGTGCAGGGCGGAGATACTCAGGATCAGAATTTACTGCAATTTTTCTTGAATATGGTCGAGTTTGGTATGACGCCACAACAAGCCAGCGAGGCGGCCAATATCAACAGTAATCAGCTTTGGCTATCGCTGGGAGGAACAAAGACCGATGATCGAAAACCGCGCTCAGGTAGCCTGCTATTGGACAAAAATACCGCTCCAGCAATTATTGAACAATTGAAGAAAATGGGGTATAGCATTCAGCTCGGCGATCGTACCAGTGGACCTATCAATGCGATTTATTTCGATCAGCAGCACCGTACACTTTGGGGCGGCAGTAGCAACAATGGGGAGGATTACGGCATCGGGTGGTAGTATTTCATTGGCTTTGCTTAGGTTTCGGTTTTGTTATCTCCACTGTATTTATTATCTTACCTACTGATCGGAAACTGATTTTTGTTATGGAGGGTAGTGTCAATAAATATTCGTTTGTTTTTCAGCCTGATGAAGCTGGTATTGTCTTGGTAGATGGCTTGAAGCGGCGATTACGTGCATCGTTAGCCGAACTGCTTCCCGACAAAAACAAAGGCTGGTATCCCAGTTGCAATTCCAAAGCTCATGTAACGATATGTGCTTTTGAAGCAGATGCGTGTAAACTGACAATGGCTATTGAGGCTTTGCAGGAGACTTTGGTCTATGAGCGTAGTCAGTATGTTTATTTCGATCATTTTTCATCATTTGCGGGTGGTGCTTTCTATATTGCACCAACTGTGCACGCCCGGAGTTATCTCAAGGACCGGGCGCGGAAGGTTGTTCAAACATTGACGGAGTTTGATTTGATCGAGATTAGCGACGAACCCCATATTTCGATTGGGCGACGTCTGGAGCCAGAGCAGCTTGAAATCGCAAAAGAACAGTTGCGGTCTGTCGATCTGAGCTTTATGTGCAATGGCGTTCATGTGCGGCAGTATAAGCCTGATTTAGGTCAGTACGAGATCATCGATTTTATCCAATTTGGCAACCAATCGAAGGAAAATTCTGGCCAGCTGGCATTTAAATTCTAATAATATCGCGGTTTAATTGCCTAATAATGTAAAGCTTTTTATCTTTAAGGCTGACAATACACGATATTGCACTTATAGTACTTTATGCATTACGACGAATCTCATCATAAATCCCTATCTGATATCCATGAAAGTGTCGATGTCAATCAAGGGAAATCCAAATTTAAGAAGATACTTAGTTTCTTTGGTCCAGCTTATCTCATTAGCGTGGGGTATATGGATCCAGGCAACTGGGCTACCGATCTTGCTGGAGGAAGCCAATTTGGCTATACCCTGATTTGGGTGCTGTTGATGAGTAATATCATGGCGCTGGTGTTACAGAATCTATGCGCGCGCCTAGGTATTGTACGCGGTAAAGACCTTGCGCAGTGTAACAGAGAGACCTATCCTAAACGGATGAATTTTGTGCTCTATGTGCTTGCTGAAATTGCAATAGCAGCCTGTGATCTGGCGGAGGTTTTGGGAATGGCAATCGGTCTTAACCTCCTTTTTGGAATCGATTTGCTTTGGGGAGTAATGATCAGTTTTGCAGATACCTTCTTGCTGCTCTATCTGCAGAAGCTGGGGATGCGAAAAATGGAACTCTTTATCATTGGACTTATCGCGCTTATTGGCATGTGTTTCATGGTAGAAATGTTTTTGGCGAAACCTGATTTTGCAGAGGTAGCCACCGGATTTATCCCCAGTATCCCGAATAGCGCTGCATTATATATTGCCATAGGAATTATAGGTGCAACCGTCATGCCGCATAACCTGTATCTGCATTCGGCCCTGGTGCAAACGCGAAAAATTGACAGGAATGAGGTTTCTATCCGAAAATCGCTCAAGTATAACTTTTGGGATAGTGCCATCGCCTTGAACCTGGCCTTTTTGGTGAATGCGGCAATATTGATTCTTGCAGCCTCTGTTTTTCACAAGAACGGTATGCATGACGTTGCCGAACTTGAAGATGCTTATCACCTATTGGGCAACCTTCTTGGAACGGAATGGGCCTCAAAATTGTTTGCTGTTGCCTTGATTCTTGCCGGACAGAGCTCAACGGTGACGGGAACCCTAGCTGGACAGATTGTGATGGAGGGATACCTTCGCTTGCGGATTAGTCCGACATTACGGAGGATTATAACGCGGCTTTTGGCTATTATCCCGGCTGTATTGGTGATACTCATTTCGGGTGAAGGTCGCGTTGGTCAGCTGCTGATCTTTAGTCAGGTGATCTTGAGTATGCAGCTCGCTTTTGCCGTCATCCCGTTGATCCATTTTGTGAGCGATAAAGTCAAGATGGGCACTTTTGCCATTAAACCGCTAACGAAAGTAGCGGCCTGGCTGATCGCGGCCATTATCGCTGTTTTGAATTTTAAATTGGTATACGACGAAGTGGTCGGCTGGATTGGTGAGGCCAACAATATTGTAGTAACCGTATTATTGATCTTGGGCGCAGTGGGCTTGTTTGCCTTATTGATGATGACCGTATTATACCCTATTTTACTTAAATCAAAACCAACGGAGCTGGAGGTGCACCCACCATTTGAGGCTTTGCATTTTGAGCATAAGGGCTCTTTTAAGAAAGTAGTGATTGCATTGGATTTCTCAAATTCAGATCAGAAAGTAATCCAATATGCTTTACAGCTTTCGCACGAGGATACTTCTTTTGTGGTTGTACATATTGTTGAGAGTGCATCGGTAAAATATACCGGAGATTCGACAGATGATTTTGAATCGCGTCAGGATTTGGAACGACTGAAATTGTATGCAGACTTTCTCTTGTCGAAAGGTCATCAGACGGAATATGAATTAGGTTACAATAACCGGATCAAGTGCATTGCTGAAATTTGTGAAAACTATAAAGCCGATCTGTTAGTTGTAGGCAGTCATGGACATAATGGGCTGAAGGATTTTGTTTTTGGTGAGACAGTTAACAAGCTGCGGCATGCAGTGAAAGTACCTGTTTTTATTGCTCAATAGGTTCTCAGTGACTATCTCAAAGAGTCTCTGTCTATTCACTGTAATTTTATTGCGGAAAAAGTGAGCGGGGCGATCGCTAAGTGCTAAATAATTCTTATTTTTGCGACATCAAATCAAGATATGAGCGACGCTATTAAACACGAGTGCGGAATCGCACTAATTCGCCTGTTAAAACCCTTATCTTATTATCAGGAAAAATATGGTACGCCATTTTATGGCATCAACAAATTGTACCTATTAATGGAAAAACAGCACAACCGTGGACAAGACGGGGCTGGAATTGCAACCATTAAATTTGATGTAAAACCTGGAAATCGTTACATTTCGCGTTACAGAGCTATGGGCTCAACTGCTGTGGCAGACATATTCGAATATGTACAGAAAAAATTTGCTTCTGTTCAGAAAGCATTTCCAGAGGAGTCAAAAGATACGCAATGGTTAAAAGATAACGTAAGTTTTACGGGGGAAGTACTTTTAGGACATTTGCGCTATGGAACGCATGGAAAGAACAGTATCGAAAGCTGTCACCCATTTTTGAGACAAAACAATTGGATGTCTCGTAATTTGGTGGTAGCGGGTAACTTCAACATGACCAATGTGGACGAATTGTTGCAACAGTTATACGAGTTGGGACAACATCCAAAAGAAAAAGCGGATACCGTAACCGTTTTGGAAAAAATTGGCCATTTCTTGGATGATGAGAACCAAGATCTGTTCGATCAATTCAAAAAAGAAGGTCATTCTAATATTGAGATCAGCTCGCTGATTGCTAAAAATATTGATGTTACCAAAATATTGAAGCGTTCGGCCAAAACGTGGGATGGCGGTTACACCATCGCAGGTATCTTTGGTCATGGTGATGCTTTTGTGATGCGCGACCCAGCGGGTATCCGTCCTGCGTTTTATTATCAGGATGAGGAGATCTTAGTTGTAGCATCGGAAAGACCGGTCATCCAAACTGCATTCAATATTCCTATTGGTGCTGTAAAGGAAATTAAACCAGGTCATGCCCTGATCGCTAAAAAAGATGGTACTGTATCCCAAGAGATGTTTAGACAACCCGTAGAACAACGTTCTTGCTCTTTCGAACGGATCTACTTCTCGCGTGGATCAGATGCTGATATCTATCAAGAACGTAAAGAATTAGGAAGATTACTAGTGCCTCAAGTATTGGAATCTGTCAAAAATAACATCAAAAATACCGTATTCTCGTTTATTCCAAATACAGCCGAAGTATCTTACTATGGCCTAATGGATGGTATCAATGCCTACGTTCGGGATTTTCAAAAAGAGACGCTATTAAATCGTTCAGAAAAGATTTCTGATGAGGAGTTAGATGAAATCTTGAGTATTAAACCTCGTTTTGAAAAACTCAACGTGAAGGACGCTAAACTGCGTACCTTCATTACACAAGATGCGGACCGTACCGATATGGTACAACACGTATACGATACGACTTACGGTATTGTAAAAGATCATGAAGATACCATCGTTGCCATTGACGATTCGATCGTTAGGGGAACAACGTTGAAACAAAGTATCTTGACGATCCTGGATCGTTTGAATCCGAAAAAAATTGTGATTGTTTCTTCTGCCCCGCAAATTCGTTACCCAGATTGTTACGGTATTGATATGTCACGTATGGGTGAGTTTGTCGCATTCGAAGCGGCAATTAATCTCCTCAAACAACGTGGTATGGCACATATTATTGATGAAGTTTATCAAAAATGTGTGTTGTCAATGACCCAAGATGTTAATGAGATCGAGAATTATGTTAAAGCGATCTACGCACCGTTTACGGATGAAGAGATCTCAGAAGAAATTGCTCGTATTGTAAGACCTCACCACCTAAAAGCAGAGCTTGAAGTAGTTTACCAAACATTGGATAATTTACACAAAGCTTGTCCGGACCATAAAGGTGATTGGTACTTCTCGGGTGATTATCCAACACCTGGTGGAAATAAGGTTGTTAACAAAGCGTATATGAACTGGATTGAAGGAAAGAATGTAAGAGCATATTTCAGCAGCTAAGTTCAAAATTATATTAAAGAGGGATGCATTTATGCGTCCCTTTTTTTTATATATTCGTACCAATTAGTGTCAGTATCCTAAATTAAAAAACCAATTAAAGCAAGGGAAATTGCTGTCCGTAAATAAACCGATCATGAAGCATATTTTTAAGAGTCTCTATTTTCAAGTCATCGTTGGGATACTTGTGGGGATCATCTGTGGTATCTATTACCCTGACTTCGCTGTCAAGCTAAAACCATTGGGAGACGCTTTTATTAAACTGATCAAGATGGTTATTGCGCCATTGATTTTTAGTTCCATTGTGATCGGTATAGCTGGAATGCAGGATACGAAAAAAGTGGGAAAAATCGGCTTGACTTCCATTATCTATTTCGAGATCATGACCACGATTGCCCTGATTATCGGTCTGGTCTTTGTTAATTGGATACAGCCGGGGACCGGGATGAACGCTGATCCAGCGAGCCTTGATGTATCTTCGATATCCCATTACATCTCAGAATCCAAGAAACCACATGGTTTTATGGATTTTATCATCGGGATCATTCCAGATAATGTGATTGCTGCGGTAGCGTCGGACAACATGTTGCAGGTACTCGTTTTTGCCGTACTATTTGGGATCGGTATGACAAAAATCGGGCAGAAAGCTTCCGAGCCTGTCCTCCATGTATTGCAATCTTTTCTGAAGGTGCTCTTCTCCATTATCAAAATGATCATGTACCTGGCGCCAATCGGTGCAATGGGAGCAATGGGTTTTACGATCGGTAAGTTTGGGATCCAGGCCTTATCCAAACTCGGTATGTTGATGTTGAGCTTCTACCTAACCTGTTTTATTTTCGTGGTCATCGTGATTGGAGCGGTATTGTATTTTTATCTCAAGGTGAATGTTTTTAAGTTTTTAAAATACATCAAGGAAGAAATTCTGATTGTATTGGGGACTTCCTCTTCAGAGTCCGCATTGCCTGGAATTATGCAGAAAATGGAAGATGCGGGTTGTGCCAAGCCTGTTGTGGGTTTAGTTATCCCCACTGGCTATTCTTTCAATCTGGATGGAACAAGTATCTATCTGACCATGGCAGCGGTTTTTATTTCGCAGGCCCTCAATATGCATCTCAGCCTGGAGCAGGAAATTACCTTATTGCTGGTGTTGTTATTGACCTCTAAAGGTGCTGCAGGTGTAACAGGAAGTGGTTTCGTTACCCTCGCTGCGACCTTGCCTGTGGTTGGCCATTTACCGGTGGAATCTGTCGCATTGATCTTTGGTGTGGATCGTTTTATGAGTGAAGCAAGGGCGATAACCAATTTGATCGGAAATTCAGCCGCAACGCTGGTCATTTCAAAATATGAAAATAGTTTGGACGAGGATCTTTTGCATGAAAAGCTGGGATCTAAACGGGTATAATCGGTGAGCGGAATAGGTATGGATTGTATAACAAAGGGGGTATCCAAAGAATTTGGATACCCCCTTTGATTCAAAACCTTTCGGTATCTGTTAATTCTCTTTTTTGGTATTTTCTATATCTTGAGCCAGATCGATGGCACCCATTACTTTTTCTTCCAATAGCGCGAGCTTGATCACCTGCGACATTTCAGTCACATAGTGGAACTGCATATCTTTGATATAATCTTCCTTGATCTCCAGGATGTCTTTTTCATTGGATTTACACAGGATAATATCTTTGATGTTCGCGCGTTTTGCAGCAAGAATTTTCTCCTTTATACCGCCAACAGGCAATACTTTTCCGCGTAGCGTAATTTCACCTGTCATGGCTAGTTTTTCCTTCACTTTACGTTGGGTAAACAGCGATGTCAGTGCGGTGAGCATCGTTATACCAGCTGAAGGGCCATCTTTTGGAATAGCACCTGCTGGAACGTGAATATGGATATCCCAATGGTCGAAAACACGATAGTTAATGCCGAAATCCGAAGCGTGGGCTTTCAGGTAGGCTAGTGCAATCGACGCAGATTCTTTCATGACATCACCCAAATTACCGGTCAGGCTCAAACGTCCTTTTCCTGGGCTCAGTGAAGATTCTATAAATAAGATATCACCACCTACGGAAGTCCAGGCCAAGCCTGTTACGACACCGGCGACATTGTTATTTTCGTAGATGTCCTTATCAAATATTGGGGCACCTAGGATATCAAGTAGATCTTGTTCGTTTATACTTGGACTGTAATCCTTTTCCATGACAATACGTGTTGCAATACCACGTACGACGGAGCCGATCTTTTTTTCTAATCCGCGGACGCCAGATTCACGTGTGTAATCCTCAATAATCTGTTCGATGATCTTCGCTTTTAACGAGACATCTTTGGATGCCATTCCATGCATTTCGCGTTGTTTTGGCAAAAGGTGTTTTTTCGCGATTTCGATTTTTTCCTCGATGGTATAGCCATTCACTTCGATAATTTCCATCCGATCCAATAGCGCAGGTTGAATAGAACTCAAAGAATTGGCTGTCGCGATAAACATCACTTTGGAAAGGTCAAACTCCATTTCCACATAATGGTCATAGAAATGTGTGTTTTGTTCTGGATCCAATACCTCCAATAAGGCCGACGAAGGATCTCCTTTGAAATCTGCGCTCATTTTATCGATTTCGTCCAGAATAAAAACCGGATTTGCTGCCCCTGCTTTTTTCAAGGACTGAATGATACGGCCCGGCATTGCGCCGATATAGGTTTTGCGGTGTCCTCTGATTTCTGCTTCATCGCGTACACCACCCAAAGCCATACGGGTATATTTGCGTCCTAAAGCTTTGGCAATGGATCTTCCCAAGGAGGTTTTACCCACTCCCGGAGGGCCTACCAAACAAAGAATAGGTGCTTTCATATCATTTTTTAATTTCAATACCGCAAGGTATTCAATGATACGTTTTTTTACTTTCTCGAGTCCGTAATGATCTTTGTCGAGCACTTTTTGTGCTTTGTTTAGATCAAAATTGTCTTTTGTTGTTTCATTCCAAGGTAGATCTAGCAAAAGCTCAAGGTAATTGAGCTGTACCGAATAATCTGCAGCAGCAGGATTGATCCGCGATAGCTTTTCGAGTTCCTTTGTGAAATGTTTTTCTACATCAACATTCCATTTCTTTTTCTTGCCTCGTTTTTTAAGCTCTTCCAGCTCAAGATCGGGCGTATTGCCACCCAGCTCTTCCTGAATTGTTTTGAGCTGTTGGTTCAGGAAATAGTCACGTTGTTGTTTGTCAAGGTCGACACGTACTTTATTCTGAATCTGGTGCTTTAGTTCCAACATCTGGATTTCAGTGGTCAACAGTTCCAGTAAAAGTTTGGCCCGGTTCTCCACTTTGGGTATCTGAAGCAGTTCCTGTTTTCTGATCATTTCGACATTGATATTCGACGAAATGAAGTTGATCAGAAACGAGGGGCTTTCAATATTTTTGATGGCAATACCAGCTTCACTAGGTAAGTTTGGCGAAAGCTGGATGATCTGCAGCGCCATTTCTTTTAAAGTAGAAATTGTCGCTTTAAAGTGCTTGGTCATCTTCGGTTTCGCTTCGTTGAATTTCTCCACACGCGCCTTTAAATAAGGTTCGGTTTCGACAATTTCCAACAAGTTGAACCGTTGTTTTCCCTGGATAATGACGGTGGTATTACCATCAGGCATTTGGAGTACTTTAATGATATGAGCTACAGTGCCCACTTTATTTAGTTCTTCAAATCCTGGGTCCTCTACAGTCATATCCTTCTGAGAAACAACACCAATAGTTTTGCTGCCTTTATAGGCTTCTTTGACTAATTTGATGGATTTATCTCGACCTACGGTAATCGGAATGACAACACCGGGAAATAATACGGTATTACGTAAAGGCAAAATAGACAATGCTTCTGGAATTTCAGCATTCGCCATATTATCTTCATCCTCTTGTGTAAGTAAAGGGAAGAATTCGGTATCCTCTGCAACGATTGGAATTGCTTGACTGAAATCAAAAGTTTCGAATTTGCTCATAGTATTTATTTTGTGTATTTGGCAGTCGCTGACATGTTGACGGCTGACTTTCAAATTTTAAGCTTCTATTATTGTTTCCCCTATATTGCAAGGGAAGTGCCAATTGCTAAAAGTGAGCAAAATTACAAATCTATTTTCTAGAATAGGAAAAAAAGGCAGGTTAAATAAAATTTATCTGCCATTTGTTGGAGAAATAGGCATAATAATTGTAATATTGGAATGTGAAAAGGCACCGATGGCAGTTCTTGCGTTTAAAGAAATCAATCGGCGGTTTTTTTCAATAATGTAGAAACGATCACACGTGATCATTAAAGAGTGAATATAAAAACGTAACTATTTAGATATGAATTTAAAATCATTTAAATTGGGTTTGTTTACTGGGGTTTTTGCCTTAGTTGCTTTTAGCGCGAATGCACAACAACCAAAACAGGCTGAGCATAGCAACGCTAATGTGAGAATGGGGCAGAAAGCTCTTTTGGATGGTGATTTCAAGAATGCCGAGTCATACTTGACAAAAGCCCTACCTCAGGAAGGGAAAGATCCGGATGTATTATACATGTTGGGATATTCTCAATTTCAAAATGGTGACTATAAAAAATCAGCGGAGACTTTTGGAAAAGTGGTTGCATTGAACGGTAAAAATGCAAATGCTTTATATTTCAAAGCGAAAGCAACAAACAACCTTGCTACTCAATCCACAAACAAAACATCTGTTGCCAACAAAGAACAGTTGTTGAAAGTTGCTATTGAGGATTATTCAAAAGCAATTGCCATTACGCCTACTGATTCGAAATTCTATCAAAATAGAGCGATTGCGAATCGTGATTTAGGTATCTTGATCGGAACAGCGGGTACGCCGAATTACAATAAGGCAATGGCAACTGACGCTTATAACAATGCAATCAAGGATTATGAAAAAGTGTTGAGCTTTGATGCATCGAAGAAAGATATTCAAACTGAAATCAAAAAAGCGAAAGTATATAGAGATAACTTGAAATAGTATCGCTATAAAAGTATAGAAAAGGGAATGCCAACAGGCGTTCCCTTTTTTTTGTGCCTGTTGGAATCGTTGTGTTAGCAATGAGCTGCTTTTCATTTAAACGGGCTGATTTTAGCCGTTTTTGTTTTGATAAATTTCAAACGAAATCAGCGCTGAGACTGTTCTTTTCCTAAATCAAAATGAATATTATGGAAACGAATCGATTGTCAAAGGAAATGCAGCAAATTTTAATCAGCCAGATGACTAAAGAAGCTGAGGCTGCACAGATTTATTTGGCGTTGGGCATATGGGCAGATGATCAGGGTTATGGCGGGATCGCCAATTTCCTTTATAGACATGCGCAGGAAGAGCGTAATCACATGACTAAGATTATGGGGTATATACTTGAACGGGGTGGTCGTCCTAGGATACAGGCTATCGCAGAGCCGCCAGCTGACCCACAATCATTGACCGAATGCTTTAATCGCGTTTTTAAACACGAAGTAGATAATACTGAAGCGATCTATAACATCGTCAATTTGGCGTTGGAAGAAAAGGACTGGGCGACATGGAACTTTGCGCAGTGGTTTGTTAAGGAGCAGATCGAGGAAGAGAAGTTAGCATTGGAATTGATTGATAAATTGAAAATCGCCGGTGGTGACCGCGCATCAGATGAATCGTTGTTCGCGTTGGATTCCTCGTTGGAAGCCATGCCCGACGAGGTGGCTTTGGCAAGAGAAGCAACAGCAGATGATCCCAAATAATTGTAAAATAGAAAAAGGCGGGANNTCCCGCCTTTTTCTATTTTACTGTGTACTAATCTTAATCGACTCGTTTGTGCTAAGCTAAATTTACTTTATGCTCAATGGCATATACACACCGAAGGTGATGTTTCTACCCATGTTATAGACACCAAAGCTCGTGTCTTCCTGTGAAAGACGTCCTGGGCGCAATCGGCTCAGTGCATCGTAATAACGTTTGTTGGTCAAGTTCGAAGCTGCTGCAAATACTTTGAGCTGTTGCGATCCGAGATGTAATGTTGTACCGATCCCTGCGTTCAATAAGGAATACGAGTTTGCTGGGGTTTCGAAGGTTTCATCAATGCGGTTCTGTTTGAAATAATTGTCCAGACCCACAGAAACGTAGAAAGCATTCAAGCCGCTAATCTTAGGCTCAAGCCGCAAGGTATTGTGTACAACACCAGCTGGAATCAATGCAAGCGGTCTGTTAAATGTATTGTTCTGTGCATGGGTATAGCTAAATGTATTATCCAGGTGTATCCAGTTCAACAAATGAAAATTTAGACTTCCTTCGACACCGTAAAGATTGGCGTTGACCTGGCCATAGCGATATACGTCGTAGGTATGCGAATCACCATCTTCACCCACCACAGTTTTGGTATCGCCTTTTGTTGTTGAGGCATAGATAAAGTTGTGGATATAATTTTCATAGATTCCGATACTTCCTGTGACGATGCTATGTCCAAACTCCAGCGTTGCATCCGCTTGGTAGCTTCGTTCAGGTTTTAGGTTTTCATTTCCCACTTCATAGCGGTAAGTCCCTTCGTGCACCCCGTTTGAGCCGAGTTCAGCGGGATTAGGGGCTCTAAATGCCGAACCCGCATTTGCTTTGAAATTGAGGTCTTCGCTGAAAATATGGGTATATCCAAGCGCTCCGCTCACATTGCTGAAACTATTTTTAAAACCGGCGAACTGCTCTTCGTCTTCAATAAAGAGCTGTTTGCCTTTGTTGTTGACGTAGTCATAGCGTAATCCGACGTTAAAGGTATTTTCGCCCCAGGTTTTCTTTGCATATCCAAAGGCGCCCAATTCCAACTGATCATAGGCCGGAATTAAGAATTCAACACCTTTATTTAGACTATGCTCCTGGCTTGCACTAATGCCAAATACATGTTGCCAGCCATTTTTTTCACTCAACGAATATTTTGCGTCAAGTGAATATGTATTCAGATCAAAGAATAAGGAAGGCGTTGCTTCTTCAAGTTCCCGACGTTGATTTTTTTGATAGCCCAGATCAAGTTTTAAACTACCGGAACCGATGACAAAGTTATTGTTGAGAGCCAGTTTGTAATGACGGATGTCCTGCTTGGGGAAGTCTAAGGTACGGCTTTTTGAGTTGATGTAAAGCGGGTCACCAGGTTCGGCATCGTAAAAGCCGATATTATTTTTTAGGTACGAAAAATTCAGATGAGAATAGCCCCATTGCTTGTTCAGCCCGAGCATACCACTGAAATTACTGTTGTTAAAACCACTATTGCCATATCGGCCTGCTGGCGTATTGTACGAATAGGCATTTTGATAAGAACCACGACCACGCCATACAAAGCCATTTTCATTGCCAGTAAGCATAACCGAACTATTGGTTAATCCGTTGTTGGTGGAGTAGCTGCTCAGTACCTCACCTTTAATTTGCCCAGCTGTAGGAACATTTGGTTCAAGCACATTGATTACACCGCCAATAGCATCAGATCCGTACATCAAGGAAGCTGCACCACGCAGGACCTCCACACGATCCGGTTGATTTTGGTCGATCTCGATACCATGTTCGTCACCCCATTGCTGTCCCATCTGTTTAACACCATCACTCACGGTGACGACTCGATTATAACCGAGTCCCCGTATAACAGGTTTTGAAATACCTTGTCCTGTTGTGATCTGGCTTAGTCCGGGAACTTGTCGTGCTAGTGCATCAATCAGATTCGTTGCATTTCCCTGCAGTTCATCTTTGGAAATGACAGCTACTGAGGTACTGTTGCGACGGCTCTGTGAGGTGACCAATGTACCCGTAACGACGACTTCATTGGTTTCAATAATACTTTCTGTTAGGGCGAAATCAAGGGAAAGATTTTCCGAAGTGAGATCGACGGTCTTAACAACGGACTGATAACCCAAGAAACGGACTTCAACCAAATAGCGTCCACTTGAAGGAAGTGATTTGAAGCTGTAGTGACCTTGCTGGTCTGATGCGGTGCTCGAACGAAGCTGTTGCAGCGCTATTGTAGCGCCAGCAATGGGAAGATTCGTTTTTGCATCCGTTATTTTACCGCTGATTGTTGCGGCGAGAGCTGGAAATATGGAGAAATAAGTGGCAAGCATAAAAATGCAGCCTATAATTTTAAGTTTCATCTGTACGAATAATTTTTACGTATATAACATCAAGCAAGACAGCAGCTCAATAACTCATCGTATGAATTCTTGAGACTGTCGAGTTCTAAAAACTTGTATGAAGTCGTTTGTCGCAATAATGAGAAGAGTATATGAATGACATTATTGGACTTATGTAAAAATTAAGCGATGGGGGGACCACGATTGCCAGAAAGCAGTGATCGAATAACTTGATCTCCGGTGATAAACAGTCCATATTCAATCTGCTGGGTCGGAAGTATTAATTCATGCAGCGTAAAATGGAAAAGAATTTGTGGGTGTGAGTTTTGATCACAAATGGAGCACTTGGGATGATCCGTGTGGTGTTTTTTTGCAGGACTGTCTACGATACTGAGTGTAGTTTGCGTATGCGCATGGGTATACACAATGAACTGACCAATTAAGAAGGTCAATAAGAGCATTAATGCTGCGAATTTGTTCAATGAGATACCTTTCACGCTAAAACCACTACGTTTAAACCCACGTTTTCTCTTGAGTTATTTTGTTAATCAGATCAAAGGTAAGGAAAATATAATACAAAGCAATTGTGTTGCATTTATTATTTTGAATCGATTATCGAAAGGATGTGATAGGGGATACCCGTCGGAACAAAAAAAAGTGTCTATCCAAAGATTGGATAGACACTTTGCATATGATCGATAAGGTTGTTTATTTTTTGGAAGGAATAAACTTGCCTTCAATTTCATATTGATTGGCATCCAAGCCTTGGACATCTTGAAATTTGACAATGCGATAAAGCGAGTCCGTATAATAGTCTAATTTTTCTTGACTATCGTATAAGGTATTTGTTATCTTTTTATCGATATGGATGTGTTTTACCTTTTCGTTGTTATCAAACTCGATGCGTAACTTTTGTATTTGTAGTTCTTTCTTTTTAGCTGTAAATTCTGTTACACAGTCTACAGCTTTAACTTCATACAGTGATGGATCGAAGTTTTTGCTGATGTCGGCAGCTTGAAAGGCGGAAAGTTCATTTTTCCAGTTGCTAATTTTCAGTTCCTTTTGTTCTTTTTCTCCATCTTTGTTGACAGATTTTAGAACCGAGGGGTTGAGTTGCTGCAGGCGATTGACCTCGGCACTAAAGAATGAATCAACAGAAAATATGTCTGAAGATTTTTGAGGACCTTTTGTCGCGGATGGAGATCCACAGCTCCAAAAAAGCAGCGCACTTCCCATAACAAGGGAAAGTGCTCTGCCACTATTTATAAGTAAATTATTATTCTGATACCAATACATTTCCTGTCATTTCAACGGGGATATTGACGCCTAAAAGCTGTAAGACGGTTGGGGCAATATCACCTAATTTACCATCTGCTATTTTCTTATAATGATCGTCAATCAAGATACATGGAACCAAATTGGTTGTATGTGCCGTATTTGGCGATCCATCTTCATTGACCATAAACTCGGAGTTACCGTGGTCGGCCAAAATAATAAAGGAGTAACCATTTTTAAGGCCTGTCTCAACAACCGTTTTTGTACATTGATCAACAGTTTCCACTGCTTTTATAACAGCCTCAAAAACACCCGTGTGACCTACCATGTCAGGATTCGCAAAATTCAGGCAGATAAAATCAGGTTGAAGTGTTTCCATATCGTTGACGATAGCTTCAGTAATTCCTTGAGCAGACATCTCCGGTTGAAGATCGTAGGTCGCTACTTTTGGAGATGGAACCAACAGGCGGTTTTCACCTTCAAATTGCTGTTCACGACCTCCTGAAAAGAAAAATGTCACGTGCGGATATTTCTCTGTTTCGGCGATGCGCGTTTGCGTTTTATGATTTGCTTCCAACACTTCACCCAGGGTATTGGTCAAGTTATCTTTTTGGAAGACCACCCTGACATTTTGGAATGTTTCATCGTAAGATGTCATAGTCACATAATATAGATCCAAGGGTTGTAGATCATATTCTGGAAAAGCCTTTTGTGTTAAAGCGATGGTAATCTCGCGGCCACGATCTGTTCTGAAGTTATAACAGAAGACCACATCACCTTCTTGGATTGTTGCTACCGGAGTACCGTTGGCGTCAACCAATGCGATTGGTTTCACAAACTCATCGGTTACACCTTCGTCGTATGATTTTTGGATCGATGCAACAAGGTCATTGGATTTTTCACCTTCCGCTTTTACTAAAAGATCGTATGCTAATTTTACACGTTCCCATCTGTTGTCGCGGTCCATGGCATAATATCGGCCTATTGCAGAGGCAAAAGTGCCCGTTGTCGTTTTTAAATAGTCTTGTAGATCCCTGACATAGCCAATACCAGAGTTTGGATCTGTATCACGGCCATCTAAAAATGCATGTACAAATACCTGGTCACTTGTCAAGCCAGCATGTTTTGCAGCATCACATAGGCCTTTTAAGTGCTTTGTATGTGCGTGTACACCACCATCGGAAAGCAATCCGATAAGATGTACCTTTTTGTTATTTTCTAATGCATATTTAAAGGCATCTTGAATGATCGGATCCGAATTGAAAACACCGTCATTGACAGCTTTGTGAATACGTCCCAATTCTTGGTAGACGATTCTTCCAGCGCCAAGATTCATGTGGCCAACCTCCGAGTTACCCATTTGTCCTGCAGGCAGTCCAACAGCTTCACCAGAAGCCTCTAAGCTCGAGTTTGGATAAGCTTCTAATAAATGATCTAAAAATGGGGTGTTTGCAGCTTCAACTGCATTTGATTTATCATGTTTTCCATATCCCAGTCCGTCTAGGATCATGAGTGCAACTTTTTTCTTATTCATCGTATAACAAAGATAATCTTAATTTTAGAATCTATCAACGCATCTTAAAAAGTTCCCTTGTTAATCCCCAATAATTTTATAGGTTTGTGGCATAGTTTATGTTCGGTAAAAACCGGAGCTACCTAATGATTGATAGAAGCTGTTCTATAATATGTTGAGCTATATGAAATTTTTAAGCTATTGCGCATTTATACTTATTACTAGTCTTTTTGTACACACTGTGGCCTTTGGTCATTATTTAAGAGAAGTGAATACAGCGGTAAAGGTAGCTTTGCCTGGTGATGATGATTCTTTAGGAAGTATTTCGGAGGAACTGAAATCATATTTGAAAGAAGGCAATGCGAAAAATATGGCCAAGTATTTTGGTTCAAACTTAACCTTGTCTATTTTGGGGGAGAATGGGGTTTATACAAAATATCAGTCTGAAATCATGTTGGGTACATTTTTCAATCAGCACAAACCCAAAACTGTAAAATTAACGCAAGCCAGCAATGCCAACAATGGCTATCAATATTTTACATTTACATTATCAACGGAACAAGCCAACTACCGTGTCTTCATTAAGATCGGCGTAGGAAATAATAACCATTCGATTGAAGAGCTAAGAATCGACAAAAATTAAAGCGGGCCACGTTTTTTTTATAAATCTATTTTTCGATTAAAAAATTATTCCACATCTTAGCCCAATAAATAGTATTTATGGAGAAGGAAATCAAGGATTATTTGGCCCATTTTGTAAAACAGGCTGTCGCAGAAGATTTGGGTGATGGAGATCATACCTCACTTTCTACGATTGAAACTGGAGCACAAGGTGAAGCCAAATTGATTGTTAAGGATAATGGTATTTTGGCCGGGGTTGAAGTAGCACAGGCGATTATTGCCTATGTTGATGATAGTTTGACCTGTGAGGTGTTTATCCAAGATGGAAGTCAGGTTAAAGTGGGTGATATTGCTTTTTATGTTAAAGGAAATATTCAAAGTATTTTGTTGGCCGAGCGTTTGGTGCTGAATGTTATGCAGCGTATGAGTGGCATTGCGACGACAACCCGAAAATATGTAGACCTTCTCAAAGGTACAGATACGAAAGTTTTGGATACACGGAAAACGACACCATTGTTGCGTGTATTGGAGAAAGAAGCCGTTCGTATAGGAGGCGGGACTAACCACCGTTTTGGTCTATTTGATATGATTTTAATTAAGGACAATCATGTGGACTATAGTGGCGGTATTGTACCGGCTCTAAAGCGCGCAAATGGTTACAGAAAGAACCTAAATAAACCAATAGAAATAGAAATTGAAGTCCGAAATTTTGCGGAGCTTGATGAAGTTCTTAACTTTGGCGAAGTGGACCGGATCATGTTAGATAATTTTTCACCGCAAGATGTAGCCAAAGCTGTTCAGATTATTGACCATCGATTCAAGACAGAGGCCTCTGGGGGAATAACTTTTGACACGATTCGATCGTATGCGGAGGCCGGGGTAGATTATATTTCAGTAGGCGCTTTGACACATAGTGTAAAGAGCTTGGATCTTAGTCTGAAAGCCAAATTAATATAAGAACTGATTTAATTAATGATATCGATTTATTTAGTAACTGCAGTATTACTAGCTTATTTGTTTGGGTCCATACCTACAGCAGTATGGTTGGGACAGGCATTTTATGGGGTAGATGTTCGTGAGTATGGTAGCGGTAATGCTGGGGCGACTAACACCTTTCGCGTATTGGGTCCTAAAGCGGGGTCGATCGTGATGTTTGTAGATATATTTAAAGGCTGGACAGCAACAAACCTCGCTTATTTAATCGAATTGGGGCAAAATACGAGCGATGTCCAATTTGTCAACTTTCAGTTGGCCTTAGGCGTTATTGCGGTATTAGGGCATTTATTTCCTGTATTCGCCGGATTTAGAGGCGGAAAAGGGGTGGCAACACTTTGCGGGATGATTCTCGCGATCCATACACCGGCTGCATTGGTCTGTGTTTCTGTATTTATCATTATCCTGCTGACCACACATTATGTTTCGCTGGGATCCATTTCAGCGGGATTTGCATTTCCCTTTAGTTTGGCCTTTATTTTTAAAACAACCATACCCTCTGTGCTGCTTTACGGCATAGCCATCTGTATTCTGTTGTTAATTACCCACCAAAAGAATATTGAGCGCCTGTTAAAGGGGCACGAATCCAAGATTTATCTCTTCAAGAAAAAGGCTAAGGAAAAAGAATAGGCACAATAATTGTATTTGCTAAGTACGATTTAATAATTATTGTGAAATATCCATATGGGAAGAGCGGAAACGCGATGAACAACGTTTGGATATTCCATATGACCATGGAAAGAAAAATATAGACATATGAACGGAATGTTAAAGTATTCGGCTATCGTATTAGCATGCGTAACACTGGCATCGGGGCTGTCAGGCTGTGCAACTTCAGCTGTTACCGGCAAAAAATATTTAAAATTAGTGAGTGCTGATCAGGTTAACCAGCAAGCAGCATTGGCTTATAAAGATTTTTTATCGAAGAATGGTGCTAAAGTGGTCACTGGAACTGCGGATGCGGCGATGGTAAAACGTGTTGGTAACAAGTTGGCAACAGCGGTTAATCAGTATTTGCAGAGTACAGGTCGCGCAAATCAATTTAACTTCAATTGGGAGTTTAATCTGGTGAAGAGTGACGACGTGAATGCATGGTGTATGCCTGGGGGTAAAGTTGCGGTATATACTGGAATATTACCAGTGACGCGTACAGAAGCAGGTTTGGCAACAGTAATGGGACACGAGATAGCACATGCTATTGAAGAACATTCTGTGGCTCAGGCTTCGAATCAGATCGCTTTACAGCTGGGAGGACAGATTTTAGGTTCAGCTGCAGGCGTATCTGGAAACAGTACGCTTGGTGTTTTTAACAATCTTTATGGATTAGGAGGCAACTTGGCGCAACTGAAATTTTCGAGAAGCGACGAATCTGATGCGGATGCAGCGGGTTTGATCATTATGGCTTTGGCGGGTTACAATCCCAATGAAGCTGTAGATTTCTGGAAGCGTATGGCATCGGGTAGTCAAAAAGGGCAGCCTGAGTTTTTGAGTACCCACCCGAGTGATGAGCGACGGATTGCGGATATTCAGAAATTGATTCCAAACGCAATGAAATATTATAAAAAATAAGGAGTCAGTCAATACAATAAAAAAAGCGGAGTATCCAAATGAATGAGATACTCCGCTTTTTTTTACTTTATTTATGGCTGTATTATACCCCAGCAAAAGCGTCACTGATCCCGAGTACGACTCCAACGACCAATCCCATAAAATTGAATGCAATGGTAATAATGACCATGATTCCAATAAATTTATAGTGTTTTTTGAGCGCATCTAAGCATAATTCCAATTGGATGCTGTCGCGGTTTGCTATTGCTTTTTTTGCTTTGGATCCAAAATTATACAGGAAATAGATGGGAAGGCAGAAGAAAGCAAGAAATAAAAGATAAAGTACACCAAAGGTGGATAAAGCTCCTGCTGTTACATATTCGTCGGCACCGAGTGATAATGCACTGGCTCCGAAGATGAGGCTCACCATGGTTATGGCAGAGATCCCGATGAAA
The DNA here is from genome assembly GCF_002341965.1 of Sphingobacterium sp. UBA2480. Taxonomy (NCBI): domain Bacteria; kingdom Pseudomonadati; phylum Bacteroidota; class Sphingobacteriia; order Sphingobacteriales; family Sphingobacteriaceae; genus Sphingobacterium; species Sphingobacterium sp. UBA2480. The sequence continues at coordinate 88,905 of NZ_DDPA01000007.1, forward strand.
ATAAAACAGACAATGGCCAGAAAGTTGGCCCATTTGGCCGCTGAAGCCAAGAAGGAGAGTCCTGCTGGAGACAGTTTAATGTCTGCAGGTTCTTGAAAAGAAGAATTTTGAATACCGTCTTCCATGAAGCATAAATTAATAGGTGTGCGAATTTCTGAAAAGTTCTCGGCTTTTGAAACATTTTTTATAGAAACCATCAGGCCTATAGAATCGTTTAGATTTTTTTGGTCAGAATAGGTTACTGTGGCTCAAATTTGACAAGAAACTGAGTTATTTAATAAAATTCTCGATTGACTGGAAATTAGCTAATTTTTTTTAAAAACTTAAATCTCAATTGGAAGAATGTTGTTACAAAAGAATTTTAGCGATTTGATGTGGAAAACTATTTTAGGTCGGTCCGTATGAGGGGATATGCTGGTTTAAAACATGTTATAACGTTTTTTTCGCTAATAAATTGTATGTTAATATAGTAATTTAGGGCTGTATTTCATGAAGTATGTGTGGTTTAGTGTGTTAAGTTTATATTAAGTCCTTTGTAATTTGAAATCTCTTAGTAATTTTGCTTAACATTTTTTAACAAATCACATTATATGAAAAGATCTTTACTCTTTTTCGCTCTTGTTATGGCCAGCTATGGTGCTGTACAAGCTCAGGTTACGACAAGTAGCGTTACAGGTATTGTAAAAGAAGCAAACGGCAGTCTAACTTCGGGAGCAACAATTAAGGCTACACACGTTCCATCAGGAACTGTTTATACAGGTTCGGCTAATGCTGCAGGCCGTTTCAACTTAGCTAACATGCGTGTTGGAGGACCTTACAAAATTGAAGTTACCTATGTTGGACAAGACCCTATTATCTATAATGATGTCTATTTACAATTGGGACAGCCATTTGTGTTAAATCCTGTTTTTGCAGATAAAAACACAACTTTGGAAGAAGTTACGGTTACGGCGCGCAGAGGTGCAACCAAAACTGGTGTTTCAACTATTGTAGGTAGAAAGAAAATTGAGGAAATGCCTGCTATTTCCAGAAGTATCACAGATTTAACGAAATTAAATCCCCAAGCGAACTCGCAAGGAGATGGTTTCTCGTTTGCTGGAAGAAATAGTTTATTCAATTCATTGACATTGGATGGTGCCCAAATGAATAATGCTTTTGGCTTATCCGCTCTTCCAGGTGGACAAACAAATGCACAACCGTTTTCTTTAGATGCGATTGAGTCTATTCAGATCAACCTTTCTCCTTATGACGTAAAACAAGGTGGTTTTACTGGAGCAGGTGTCAACGCGATTACAAAATCTGGTACGAACACAGTAACTGGATCGGCTTACTGGTATTTCAAAAATCAAGATCTTCAAGGTTATAAAGTTGATGGCGAGAAATTACCGAAAACAGAATCATATAAAAATAATCAGCTTGGATTTAGCGTTGGTGGTCCCATCATTAAGAATAAATTATTCTTTTTCTTAAACGGTGAAACGACTAAACGTACTACGCCGGGCTCTAATATCCTTGCGAACCGTGGTACTGGTGGAGCAAATGAGTCAAATGTTAAAGCGTCTGATTTAGATTTAGTTAAGAAAACTTTAATGGATCAATTTGGTTACGATCCAGGTGTTTATGAAGGATTTAACAATGAGCAAAAAGCGAATAATATTACGGCCAAAATCGACTGGAATATTAACGAAAAGCATAAATTTACCCTTCGTTATAACCACTTAGATTCCTATAGAGATATTAATCCAAGTGGATCCAATAGTAATAGAGGGCGTGGTCCAAGTACCACCTCGATGATTTTCTCCAATTTACGTTATCGTCAAAACAACAATATCAATTCCATTACTGCCGAGTTAAATTCGACATTCAATAGTAAGTACGCAAATCAGATTCAAGTCGTTTATTCGGCATTTAGAGATTTTAGAGATCCTCTAGGAACTGCATTTCCAACTGTTGATATTGAAAACGGAAGTGGCGCAAACTACATTTCATTCGGACAGGAACCATTTTCTGGATTAAACAAATTGAATCAAAATTTATTCAGTATCACTGATAACTTCAATATTTTTGCTGGTGCACATACATTCACCTTTGGTGGGTCATTGAACTATCAAAAATATAGTAATTCTTTTGCGCAGTTTGTAAGTGGTCAGTTCCGTTATAAAAATATGGACGATTTTATAGCTGCTGCTAAAGGTGATAATACCATACAACCTTCGCAGTACCAATTAACTTATTCTGTCGTTGCAGGAAATGAAAGACCTTCAGCTGATTTCAGTATGATGCCAATTGCGTTATATGCACAAGATGAATGGTTTGTAAAACCAAATTTTAAATTGAGCTATGGCGTGAGAGCTGATATTCCTGTATACACAACAGATATCGTCACTAATGAAAAAGTATTGGGGATGACTTTCGCGAATGGTGAAAAATTAGACGTATCTCGTTTACCGAAAGCTAGAGTATTGGTATCACCAAGAGCAGGATTTGATTGGGATATCAGACAAGATAGATCTTTTGTATTGCGCGGAGGAACAGGTATTTTTACAGGTGGTGTCCCAGGGGTATGGTTAACGAACCAAGCTGGCCAAACCGGTATGACGTATGGAAATATTTTAGAAAATATTAAAGATGGACCGGTTAATAGACCATTTAATCCAGATCCTAATGCTTACTTGCCTGCTGATCGTAAGAATCCAGCAACTTATGAAATCGACGTGACTTCGAGAGATTTCAAGATGCCTCAAATTTGGAGATCCAATCTCGCTGTTGAATATAGCTTACCATGGGATATGAAAGCTACTTTAGAGGGGATTTATACCAAATCGATCAATGAGGTTTACCATAGAGATGCAAACTTGTCAGATCCAAAAGGAACCTTTTCCGGTACAGGAGATACGAGAGCGTATTGGTTAGCCTCTGGTAACGCAAGACAGATCAATCCATCTATTACACGTGCCATTGTTTTAGATAATACTTCTAAAGGAAATGCTTACAGTCTTACTGCGCAGTTGGAAAAACGTTTTGGAAAATATGGTGATGCAATGGTAGCTTATACTTACAGCAGCGCTAAAGATATTACTTCAAATCCTGGTTCTCAAGCAAACTCTGCCTATACAGGTAATGCCATTGTAAGCAATCCAAATTCTCCGGTATTGGCTTATTCAAGCTTCATGGTTAGAAATAGAATAATTGCTGCAGTAAATATTAATTTCAATATTACGCCACAATTACCTACAAGAATAGGTTTAGTGTATGAAGGTAGACCATACGGTGATACTTTTGGTGCAACACGATTTAACTATACAGTTAGTGGAGATATTCTTAATGGAAGTGGACGTTTTTCAAATGTTTTAATGTATGTGCCTAAAGACCGGGCAGATATCGCTTTAGTTGATATTGTGGATTCTAAGGATAAAACGAAAGTTCTTGAAACTGCAGATGCACAATGGACACGTCTTGATGCTTATATTAATCAAGATAAATATCTAAGCACAAGAAGAGGCCAATACGCAGAACGAAATGGTGCTGAATATCCATGGATGAATCGTTTTGATATTCGGATTATGCAAGAATTGTCTAAAGTATTAAAGACAAAAGACAATCACAGGTTGCAAGTTTCATTTGATATTATCAATGTTGGTAACTTATTGAATAGCAAATGGGGTGTTACGAAAACACCTAATATTACCAACTTTATGCAATATCAGGGTGTGGCTAACAATAAGCCTACTTATACTGTTAGCCAAAATCTTAAAGAGCAGACTTTCAGAAATAATACGGGTATTGATTCCAGATACCAAATGCAGTTAGGTATTCGCTATATCTTTAATTAAGTTATACCAACCTAATTTAAATATTAGTAAAAAATCCCCAATCTATTTAGGTTGGGGATTTTTTTATACTCTTTCATTGTCTTAAGATGGCGAAGGAATTTATAGGATTTTCCGGTCCTATCCCTCTGAATGGATGAAGCACGGATAAAGCACTCCCTAAGCACGGATATAGCACAGTTATAGCACTGTTTACGCAACGGTTGCGTAAGTCTATTGACAAAAGAGAAAAGTACAATAAGCGTGCTTATCCAGTATAACTAAACTGCCGAAAAGAACCCTGCTAACTTTCGGGATACACTGTGTAAGCAAAGTAACGCGACACGGATGGGATCCATTACCAATTTCTCCACCTAAACGATCAAAAACTACCCCCTTAAAATAGACTGGCTTGCTGATATTTGGGTTATAACTTAATTATAAACCCAACTGATGATGAAGCAGTTCTGTATGTCCATACTCCTGGGGATTGGCGTCTGCATGTCTCTTTGTGCTTTCGCACAAAGCACAGACCTGGTCAATTGGCCAAAGCAGGCTGATCCCAAATTTATAGGTAAGCTGGTGGCCCGACGTTTTGTGGCGAGTCCACATAATAGTTTTAAACCGCCAGCTCCGCCAAAAAATATTACGTATCCCGAAGTCTGTGCCTGGTATGGGGCATTGAAATACGCCGAAGTAAGCAATGATAAGAAATTGTTGGAACAATTGACCCAACGCTTTATGCCTTTATTCGGCGCCGAAAAACATCTTGTTCCACGTCCTTGGCATGTGGACTTCTCCGTTTTTGGGACGGTGCCACTGGAACTCTACTTACAAACAAATGACCAGCAATTCAAGACGATGGGAATGCGTTTTGCAAATGCGCAATGGACTATTCCGATTGACTCCTCGCAGGTGGTCAAAGACAGTTACCAGAAATTTCTCGATAAAGGTCTTACCTGGCAGACCCGCTACTGGATCGACGATATGTATATGATTACCATGATTCAATCCAAAGCTTTTCAGGTGACGGGAGATCAACAGTATGTGGATCGGGCAGCACATGAAATGGTGGTCTACCTCGATACCATTCAAAAAGAAAATGGCCTTTTTTATCACGCACCTGATGCGCCTTTCTTTTGGGGGCGCGGCAATGGCTGGATGGCCGCGGGAATGAGCGAACTGCTCTCTTCATTAAAGAAGGACAATCCCAATAGGCCCAAAATATTGGCTTCATATCAAAAGATGATCACGAGCCTAAAGCAATATCAGCGACCAGATGGTCTGTGGGGTCAGCTAATTGATAAACCTGAATCTTGGGTGGAAACTTCGGGTTCAGCCATGTTTACTTATGCGATTATCATGGGCATAAAAAATGGCTGGCTCGACGCAAAGGAATACAAGCCGATCGCACGTAAGGCATGGATTGCTTTGACAGGCTACATCAACAAAGACGGTGATATCAGCAACGTCTGTGAGGGTACCAACCGAAAAAATGATTACCAGTATTACCTCGATCGACAACAGAAAACAGGGGATATGCATGGGCAGGCCCCCATACTTTGGTGCGTGTCTGCTTTACTAAAAAAATAATCAGCTATGATGAGATTATGGACAATTTTGCTGGTATTGTTTGCGATAGAGGCACCAGCACAAAGCATTCGCTTTCAGGAACAATACCCTGGTGTATGGAAAGGTATATTTGGAAAGCCGGATACATATACTTTACTCGGTGCAGCCGGAGCAAAGCCCCGGGCGGAAACGCTTGAACAGCTGCAGTCTGTCGATTTTCCCCTGCCGAAGATGGATGTACATGCCGAACTGATCGATGGCAAAACCTACCTACGGTTCCCACTGGAAAAAAATGAACAGATCTACGGATTGGGACTTAACTTTCAGACGGTACATCAGCGGGGCAAGATTCTCAATCTGCATGTGGATCACTATGGCGGCAAGGACAATGGCCGTACCCATGCGCCGGTTCCATTCTACGTTTCTTCCAGAGGATACGGCGTACTGATCAATTCAGCGCAATATTTAACCTATTATGTTGGAACAGGCGTACGGAAAGATGCAAAAGTCCCCGCAGAAGTAAAAGACCGCAATACCGATAAAAACTGGAATTCCCGACCTTACTCGGATGTCGTCGAGGTGTATGTGCCTACGGAAGGGGCCGAAGTCTATGTCTTTGCCGGTGTCAACGCGCTTGATGCAATAAAGCGCTATAACCTCTTTTGTGGTGGTGGTGCCTTGCCACCGAAGTGGGGGCTTGGTTTTACACAACGCGTGCAGAAGCTTTATACAGCGGCGGATGTTGTTAAAGAAGTGGCCGAATTTGAGGAACATGGCTTCCCACTTGATTTTATTGGGCTCGAACCGGGCTGGCAGTCCAAGGCTTATCCCTGTTCATTTGAATGGGATAAAGGACGTTTTCCAAATCCGGCAGCCTTGGTAAAAACGCTGGCTGATAAAGGTGTTCGGCTAAACCTCTGGACTAATCCCTATGTTTCACCCGACGCTCTCATTAGCAAATCTATTGAGCCTTTTACAGGATCTCATACGGTGTGGAATGGGACTGTTCCTGATTTAAATCATCCGGATGCAAAGCATATCCTCGCAGACCAGCTGAGCCGATCACAAATCAATATCGGAATCAGCGGCTATAAGATTGATGAGGTCGATGGTTACGATTACTACCTGTGGCCAGATATGGCCAAATTTCCCTCCGGGATCAGTGGAATTCAAATGCGGCAAACCTATGGCGTGCTTGCACAGAAATTGACCGACAGTCTCTACCGTCAGCAGAATAAACGAACGTTTGGACTTGTACGGGCATCCAATGCCGGCGCCAACAACATGCCCTATGTGATCTATAATGACTACTATAGCCATCAGGATTTTATTACCGCGCTGGTCAATAGTGGCTTTTGTGGCTTGCTGTGGACGCCAGAAGTTAGGGGGTCCAAGACGGGAGAAGAATGGTTGCGCCGTTTCCAGACGGTTGTGTTTTCACCAATGGCCATGATCAATGCCTGGTCCAGTGGAACAAAACCATGGTCTTTCCCCGAAGTGGCCGACAAAGTGAAATACTATGCGCTGCTGCGGATGGAATTGATGCCTTATCTCTACTCTGAATTTGCAAAATACCATTTTGAAGGTACGCCCCCCTTCCGGGCCATGGCACTGGAAGATGGATTCCAGGGGCAGACAAATTTGACCGTGGGAAACCAAGACCTAGAAACGAACCCCTATTTGGAAGCGGTAAACAGGGAGGTAAAAGATCAATATATGTGTGGTGAATATCTATTGGTTGCTCCCTTGTTTACGGGAGAATCTACTAGAAAGGTGCTGCTGCCCAAGGGCAACTGGTACGATTTCTATTCGGGACGTTATGTCGGCAATGGAGAGGAAATCGTCGCCAAACCCGAAGACGATCGGATACCTGTGTATGTGAAAGATGGTGGCATCATCCCGATGACAACGGCACGGCTTCATGCGCCCACAGTTGGTGAAAAAGTCAATTTGATCATTCGGCATTACGGGGAAAAGGAAGGGCTGTACAACCTATATGATGATGATGGCGTAAGTTTCGACTATGATAAGGGTGCTTATTCCTGGCGGCGGATACGTTTTAAAAGAAATGCGCTTGGCAAATTGGAAGGGGACATCTCAACGGCAAGCAAAAATAAACCAAATACGGTAGGTACTGTTGCATTTGAATTGATGGGGCAATGATGTTGTTTTAAACAGTAATCCATGTTTTAAGCTTCTGAAAAACATTTTTTACCGCTAAAAAGACCAAAAAATACACTCTTTAACCTCGGGGATTCACTGATATTTGAGGTAACTAATTATAAAAAATAACCAATTTATTAAATGCATGGCCGGCTTATCGATCATCTTCTCATGATAGACAATCGCCATAAAAACTGATTTATTATGATAAAAAGTATCACAAAAATGGGATGCTTTGTACTCTTCCTGTTTCTTGCTATGGGGAGTATAGGCTTACCGGTCTTTGCCCAACAAAACATGCGGCTTTCAGGAAAGGTTACCAACAAAAAGGGAGATGCACTGCAGGGAGTCACTGTTCGTATCAAAGGGAAAAGCCAGGGCACAAGTACAGATGCTGCGGGGAAGTATCAGCTGGAGGTTGCACCATCCAGTACGCTTGTCTTTAGTCAAGTGGGCATGAAAGAGCAGGAGCGCACTGTCGGTAACCAGCGGCAACTTGATGTCACGCTGGAAGATAGTGACAATGCGCTGGATGAGATTGTTGTCACGGGCTATGGTGGTGTCGCAAAGAAACGTGACCTAACGGGAGCCATCTCTTCCGTCAATGCCAAGAAAATCGAAGAGCGTCAGCCCATTAACCTTTTCGATGCCTTACAAGGGCAGGCTGCCGGGGTGCTTATTGTCAATGACGGTGGTGGGGCACCCGGAGCGACAGGATCTATTCAAGTGCGGGGAACTTCGACTTTGAATGGTGGAAATGGCCCCTTATATCTGGTCGATGGGGTAATTAACCCTGATGGTGCAACCATAAATCCGACAGATATCGAGAATATCGAAGTGCTCAAAGATGCGGCTTCTGCATCCATTTATGGATCGCGTGCAGCCAATGGCGTTATCCTCATCACAACCAAGCGCGGATCAGAAGGAAAACCCATGGTTAATGTTAACTACAACCATCTTTTTGGACGTCTAGCTCATTACATCCCTGTAAGCAACTCTGCAGAAGTGAGGGCTTTCCGATATATCCAAGGCCTCAATACCAATACGGATTCCATCAACCCAAGTTTCAATTCCGATAACGATTTACAAAGGCTCTTGTTGGGGAATCTGGCACAGAAGAAGGAAATTAAGGTGAGTGTTTCCGGTGGTCAGAAAAATCTCCGTTACTACAGCAGTTTGAATTATCTGGATGATAAATCGATCATCTTGAATAGTTACGCCAAACGTTTGCAGTCACGCATCAATGTGGAATATCAGTTTTCATCCAAGTTGAAGTATTCCAACAATATTTCATTTTCCTGGCAGAAAGGCAATACAATTCCGATCGGCAATACGATTCGCGTCGTGATGGACCGTCCAGCCTATTCCTTGATTTACTATCCCGATGGTTCTTTAACAAGCTACATCGGTTCGAAACGTAATCCTGTAGCCAACGCTTTGTTTGAGAAAAATCTGGATGAAACCTATTCCGGGCAATTTAACAATCAGTTGGATTATCAGATCAGGGATGACTTAAAGTTCACAACCTTGTTCAATGCACGGTTGGACAATTTACAGAATACCCAATTCTCGCCGCGTTTTCTCTCGGCAAACAAGGATCAGAATAGCGGAACAAATGAGTTTAATAAAACGTTTACCTGGGAGTTTCAATCCTATCTGAATTATAATAAAACTTTTGCGCAGGATCATAATGTCACAGCCTTATTGGGCTTCAGTTCGGATCGCAGACGTTATGATCGTTTTCACTCCGAATATATGAATAGCGTCAACGAGGAGGTTTTGGTGACCTTTCCGGATTACCTGACGCCTTCGAAAACCTATACCACGGCAACAGCCAATGCTTCTGCTTCTATTTTTAGCCGGATTGGTTACAATTACAAAGGACGCTATCTCGTTCAGGGATCCTATCGGAGAGATGGTTCATCGCGGTTCGGCGCGACAAATAAATGGGGAAACTTCCTCTCGGCATCTGCTGCATGGCGGTTTTCGGACGAAAATTTCATGAAATGGGCCAAGCCGGCATTGGTAGATGCAAAACTACGGTACAGTATCGGTCAACTTGGAAATGATAAAGTAGGCGATTATGAATCGTATACGAAAGTGGCCTTTGGCGGGTCTTATAATGGTGTCGGCGGAGCTGCATTGACCAGTACATTTGGCAATAATCGGATCAAGTGGGAAACAACCACCCAGAATAATGTGGGGCTAGATCTCACCTTCTTAAACGGTCGATTGGGATTTACGGCAGACTATTATGTTAAAACGACAACCGATTTATTGTATCCGCGAGAGCTTGCCAAAGAAACCGGATATGCCAAAGTGAATGTCAATTTAGGAACAATCCGCAACCGCGGGATGGAATTTGTGATCAGCGGAAAACCAATAATGACGCGTGATTTCAGCTGGGAGGTGAATGGTAATATTTCCTTTGAACGGGGTAAGATTGTGAAGCTGGCAGATGGAATACCATTTTTTCCGGGTAATAAATGGTACGCGGAAGAAGGTGGCCGTATCGGAAATTTCTACGGCTGGCGCAATTTAGGGGTTTACGCCTGGGATGAGTCCAACGCTTATAATGACAATTGGGAGAAATTGACACTTGTCCTAGACGATCAGGGGAAACCGATGTATCGTGATGGAAAAGCGGTATATACATTCAATGGTAACGATTATCAGGGAACAGTACACCAGCTCTATGCGCCAGATGGTAAACTCAAAGGGGGGGATGCTGAATGGCTGAACAACAAAAAGGATAGTTTGATCAATGACGAAGATCGCATGATCCTCGGCAACGCGACACCTGATTTCTATTTTGGTTTAATGCAGACCTTTAGATACAAAAGATTTACCCTAAATGTACTCTTTAATGGTTCCTTCGGCGGTGAAGTTTACAATGCCTTGCTGCAACGTCAAAATTACCCGACCAATACCGGGGCAGGTTCGCCGGACATGGTCTATAACGTATGGCGCAAACCCGGAGATGTGGCCAAATACCCAAATTATGTGGAGCGAAACAACCGCGGAAATATGAAAACGAACCAGAATAGCCTCTATATCGAAGATGCGACATTTGTTCGTTTGTCAAGTGCACGGCTAGCCTACACCTTCGATCCGCAGTTGATCAATAGGTTGAAAATGAAAGGACTTACTGCCTTCGTTTATGGAAGCAACCTGTTGACTTGGACAAATTACCGGGGCTACGATCCTGAATTCAGTACAAACAATCCGCTGACACCGGGTGAGGACGATGGCCGTTACCCGAGGAGACGGGAGTTTGGATTTGGCGTAAACATCAATTTTTAGCATATATCTTTTAGGGTGAGTCCCGTCTGAAGGATGGGATAGATAAAATATTTTTGACATGAAAACAAAGATCTTAGCACTGTTACTGCTATCAGCTACGTTGGGAAGCTGTAACAAATTCTTGGAAGAGAAACCGCTGGCCGAAGTTGCACTGGATCAGCATTATAAAAACTTATACGATGTGCAGGCCGCAATTGCTGGAATGTATAGCGCCTTTCAGCTCGAAATGGTTGGTAAGGGTAATTATCAGGATAACAAAGACAATTACCTCGAAAAATACCTGTATTGGGGCGAGTATCGTGCCGATAACTTTGACCGGGCGATCAGCTATACCAAAGACTATGTGGACGAGATCGTATTAAATAGCCTTACGCCAACCAATCAATTTTCAGATTGGAGCGGGCTCTATACCGCCATCGGGCGTATCAATAACAATATCAAGTATATTCCAAAGGCAGCAGAACTGGATAGCCGTATTACTCCGGAGATGCTGAAGGATTATCTCGCGCAGTGTTATGCCCTTCGAGCCATGTGTTATTTCTATCTCGTGCGTGTGTGGGGCGATGCTCCGATATGGCTTGAACCCTATGAGGATGTGCAGCAGCCCGCTGCCAGTCCACGTGAACCGAAAGATAAGCTATTGAACGAGGTCATTATACCGGATCTGGAAAAAGCCTATTCCCTGGTCGATAAAGACGCGAAAAACCCCCTATGGACCATCGGAGGGGCAGGAATATGTGCAATCATGTCGGATGTATATATGTGGAAAAAGGATTATCAAAATGCGACAAAATGGATAACACGTCTTTTTTTGACAAAGTCTCCTACGGGTGTAGGTTATGCCGGAACCAATGAAAGCAATTTGCAGGATGGCGCAAGCTGGAAAACTATTTTTGTCAATCCAACTTCCAGTAAAGAAACGATTTGGAGCATCCATTGGGACTACTTAAAAAATGGCTGTGCCTGTATGCAGACCTCATGGTCGCCGAACAACAAGCAGATTGTCGTCGATGAAGGGGTGTGGGCAAGCTGGTTTCAGCCGCAGACGACCACTTCGCCGAGTCCTGATATCAGGCCACAGCAGACTTTAGATGTCTATTTTGGGTTGCCAAGCAACAAGCGAGATCGATTTATCAAGTGGTATCCTACGGATGCGAACCCAAGCAAAGCGGATCCATGGCCTGTCACAAACCAGGCACTTCCAGTTTATTTAACCATGTACCGCCTGAGTGACATGTATCTTTTGTATGCTGAAGCGTTGAATGGCTTGGGTGATCGCGCCAACGCCCTGAAATATTTAAACTTTGTCCGCAAGCGTGCGCGCCTGCCACAATATGATGCAAATGATGCCACTATTGCGACAAGCTACCAGCTGGAAACGGCGATTTTGGAGGAGCGTCGCCTGGAACTTTTTGGTGAAGGTAAAAGGTGGTTTGATCTGGTGCGCACGGGACGTGTAAAGGACGTGATGGATCCCATCGTAAAACGTAGACAGGAAGAAGCGGGTAATTTGGAAAAACCTGGATTTTTAGATCCAACAAACAGAGTGTATTGGCCTATTCACCGGAATGTTCTAAACTCCAATAAATCATTGGTTCAAAATCCCGGATATACAGATTAATAGAAGAATTTAAATCAGAGCGTCATGAAAAGAATGTTTAAGACCAAATGGACCTATAGCGCTATCATCGTAGTAAGTCTATTAATGACAAGTTGTTCACTTTTCGATTTGGAACTGCAAAAAGATTACGATTACCAACATAAAACTTTAGATCCCAATATCGGGATAAGTGCACGAAAATTTTTGGAGAACCGATCTTACGAAACAGTGGAAAATCCAACAGATACGGTTTTCAAATGGATGCGGAAAGGCTTAGAATATGCTGGTATCCCTTTGGAAGAATTTGAAAAGACAAATCGAACCTTTATTTTTTTGCATAATGATGGCATAAAGACCTGGGATGTGAAAACGAAAAAAGTGACTGCAGGCCTCTTTTTTGACTTTCCCATTGTGACCGGGGTGGACGGAACAGGCAAGCCAATGACGAGACCGGCGACAAAATGGGAAGACTACAGTAAAGATGATGTTCGTAATTATTTCCTTTACCTTATGCTGGAAGGGAATTACAACTTTGATAAGCTGACCATTGAAAACACCAAAGCAAAGACCATGCTTCCTGCGAATACTGTTGCCAGTAAAAGTTCGCTGCTGGGCTACATGAATGAAGGTAAAGGTTTTGATCAGGAAGGGATGATGGCCTTACGCCTGGTCAATAACAGTGATTTGGCGCCGATTCAAATAAACAATAAAACAACCAATCGGTCCGGGGGATACATTGTAACCAATGGCGTGGTTCATGTCTTTGGCAGCAAAGGAAATACCACCGTTTATCCATTTGCGGGAGCACTTTAACAAAAGAACCTTTTAAACAAATTTAAATATGATTAAAAAGAATTCAGTTATTGCTTCACTTCTGCTGCTATTGGAGGTAGGAACGAGCTGTGAGAAATCGCCCGCCGAAAAACTCACTTTAAACAGTATTGCCTGTGTGCAATGCCACACCATTCAGTCGGCAGCAGATCTTCAGGCATTGAGCTTACAGCCCGGAGACACGGTTATTATGAAGTCCGGGCAATGGACAGATCAGGAATTGACCTTCAGTGCGCAGGGAACAAAACAGCAACCCATTGTACTGATGGCAGAGCAGCGTGGAGCTGTTATCATGAAAGGTACCTCATCCGTTAGTATCACAGGACAGTGGCTTGTTGTGGACGGGCTCGTTTTTCAGGAAGGGTATACGACAGGTAAAAATGTGGTGGATTTTACTTCTTCCTCTTCAAACTGTCGCCTTACCAATACATCGATTGTGGACTATAATCCGCCGGCAGCAACGACCGACTATCGTTGGGTATCGATCAATGGTTCCTACCATCGGGTCGACCACTGCTATTTAAAAGGAAAAATCCATCAAGGCCCGACCATGGTTGTATGGGGGACCAGTAAACCAATGAAACACCGCATCGATCATAACTTCTTTGGCGAGCGTGCTGCGGTACCGGACAATGGCGGTGAAACTATTCGCATTGGCACCAGCGACTGGTCGATGACCAGTGCACTGACAACCATTGAAGATAATATTTTTCAGCGCTGTAACGGCGAAACGGAAATCATATCCAATAAGATGGGGGCCGATACGATCCGCAACAACTATTTTTATGAAAGTCAGGGAACCTTATGTCTGCGGCATGGCAATGGATCTGCCGTTTATGGCAACTATTTTGTCGGTAATGGCAATAGTGCTGCCGGTGGTATTCGTATCATAGGTGAAGACCATTTGGTCTATAACAATTACTTCCAGAATATGGCCGGTACGGGGCAAAAAGCCGCGTTGGCGATTATGGACGGCGTGCCAAATTCGCCGCTAAGCGGGTACTTTCAAGTCAAGCGGGTGAAAGTTGTGGCCAATACAATGATTAAATGTAAGCAGTCATTTGATATTGGTTCGGGAAAAGGAGGAAATAACCGGACATTAGCGCCAACGGATGGGCATATCGCAAATAATGTGGTATCCCAATCGGCTCAATCAACGATGTTAACCTTTACCGATCAACCGGTCAATTTTGTTTATCAGGGAAACATTGTTTTCGACGTGCCGACAAGTCAGCAACTGCCGGCTGGATTTACCCGAGTTAATCCACAGTACACACTGACAACAGATGGCATCTATGAGCCATCAAACAGCAGCCCTGTATTGGGTTCTTTTGTGGGAAATTATCCTTTTGCGGCAGCCGCAGATGCGGGAGCTCCTAAACTGGATACAAAACACCGCGATCTGCTGAAAGCCCAAAATATAGGGCCTGTATTTATGTCCGGTCTGGGGAGCAGTTTGGTCATTAATCCTTAAACGAATGTAAATCATATTTTATGCGGGGAATAAACGATTTATTCCCCGTTTTCTTTGCCGTAAATATTGCTTGTATTTACAGCATATAATTATGAGATCAATGGAAACATACGGTTACCAACGTATACCTAAAAACAATTTTCAATCGGTTTTTAGACAGTAATCAGTCAGTGTTTATTCAGTCTTCACTGAGCAAGCACTGAACGAGCACTGAACAATCACTGAACAAGCACTGTCTAAAAGTAGAACCTGACCGCTATCTGATCATAGTTTGCCGCAGCTATATTATCTTTCAGCGGAATGGCTGATGTTCAATGAATTCTTGTTGCGCAACTGGATCTATTGTGGTCTTATTGAAAAGATTAAATCCAAGGCCAAAATGGTTGGTATTAATATCATTATTGAATAAAATTAATCCATCTTTTCTCCACGATAAAACTTACTCCAAGCATCGCGTGCATAACCGTTGTCTACGTATTCAAAAGTAGAAGCACTTGCCTCTTTTAACTCCTGACCGCGATAGAAAACGGTCCAGGAGTCTTTTGCATAACCTCCCGCAAGCGCTTTAAATGTAGATGGCGAGGCACCCTTAACTTTTACCCCTCGATAGTAAACATTCCAGGCATCCTTGGCATAACCGTCGTTGAGGTATTCAAAGGTTGAAACAGAAGCCTCTTCCACTTTCTGATTTCGGTAAAAAACAGACCAATCGTCCTTCGCATATTGCCCTCCGAGAGACTGCAAGGAAGTCGCTGTAGGCTTATCATTCTTTTCGCCCCGATAATAGCTTGACCAAGTATCTTTTGCATAACCCCGACCAAGGTTTTCAAAGCTGGAGGAGTTGGCTCCTGCAATTTCTTTGCCCAAATAGTAGACTTTCCATGCGTCTTTGCTGTAACCATTTCCCAGCGTCTTGAAGGAAGACGCTGTCACATTCGATAAGGATCTGCCATAAAAATAGACCTTCCAGGCATCACTAGCGTAACCGTCACCCAGTGACTGAAAAGTAGAAGGACTTGCATCGGCTACAGCTGCCCCCCGAAAATAGACTTTCCAGGTGTCTTTTGCATAACCATCACCTAAGAACTGAAAAGAACCGGAATTGGCATTGACAATTTCTTTACCACGATAGTAAATACGACCGCCAATTTTGGCATAGCCGTCTCCCAACTGGTCTTGATGGATATAGGCACTGCTATTTTCGTATTTGCTATTATTAACATAGACATCGCTGGCAGAGCCAAGCAGAAGAAGGGCGAGCATGGTTTTGAAGGAAATAGCTAGTATCATATCGCGTTTGGAATAAAATAGAAGAATTCTTGTTTGTGTACGTGTTAATGAGACCGCAATATAAGGTAAAAGTTTAGTTGCCGATTGATTTTTTGCAGATAATACGCAGTGTTTTTTCCTGCGTTCTTTGGTATTTCTTTGCCTATTCTTTGGTACTTCTTCGCTCCTGCTAGGAGATTAGCTTGGTATTGGTTTGCTCTTTCTCTGCTCTTTTTCTCCTTATTCTCTGCTTATTCGTTGCTGTTTCTTTGCTGTTTCTCTGCTGTTTGATTGGTGTTTGTTTGCCGTTTCTTTGGTGTTTTTTCGCTGTTTCTCTGCTAAAATGGTAACTAAAGAGCAACCAGTCGGCAAAGAATAGGTAAGCAAGGGGGCTAGTAAGCCCCTAGCATACCTTACGCGAAAACGACCAATCACCCTAGAGAAGGCAAATGCGATCGCAAAAATGCGGTCTATGGGATACAAGGTTGAATAGAGGACACTCATTTTGTCGGCTGTAAGTGTATTTCGGGAAAGGAGTAACTGGAATCCTGGACCGTGGTAAACAGGGAATAATCGGTGTAATCCGGAACGGCTATCTTCAGGAGATAGCTGCCCTTTTTTATCACCTGTATTTTAAATTCGCCATTGCTGTTTCTAACGGTATCCCGACCTAATAAAGCCAAGGGTTCCCTTTCCTTATTGGACGCATAGATTTCAATAATAAAATACCCAACGGGGTTATACTGATGGTCAACCAACCGACCGGTAATACGGTAAGGTGGAGTGGTAAATAGCCCATACAGTGAACAAGAGAGTAGCAGTAGTTTTAGCATATTTTTCCATTGTGTAGCTCGATAACATACAGGTATCCAGCTGATAAATCTTAAAACAGCGATCGTCGCCTCACGATTGGAATGACGATCTATGCAAAGGTAGCCTGCTGCGTCATTGAATAAATATCACAAGTTTATGAAAAACTATCATTTTGCATTTTCTGCTTGTATGCGGAAGGAGATAAGCCCGTCAGTTTTTTGAAAAATCTGGAAAGATTATTAGGATCGCTGAAATGAAGTTCAAAGGCAATTTGGGCGATAGACTGTTCATCCGATAGAAGCCGCTGTTTGATTTCCTGTATTTTTCGGTGTTGGAGGAGGGTGATTGGACTATGTCCGGTGTAGGCTTTGATTTTGTGATTCAGCTCATTGCGATGTATTTTTAGTAAACTAGCATATTGGTTGCAGTTCAGGTTGGAGTTGATCTGCTCTTCCATGAGCATTTTAAATCGAGTAAGTAAATTGCTGTTCGCGCTTTCGCTGGCTATATGGTGAAACGCACGAAATAGCCGGTCCAGTCGGAGCAGAATACTGGCAAGTAATGCGCGAATCATATTGGGGCTGTCAGATCGGAAAGCTCCGATTTCAAAAACAATTTCGGAGAGCATGGACTTGAACAACTCAAAATCGCGGACAGTCGCAACAATATAAGGCGCAAATGAATAATTGTAAAAATAGGGGAGTTTGTATACCAGTGTTTTATCCTGAAAGAAAGATTCCAAAAACTCGGGTTTAAAGATTAAATGAAATCCTTTGACACCGTTTTTATCAAAGTCACACTGCTTAATTTGATTAGGTGAAGCGAATAAGATTGTGCCTGGGCATAATTCGATACGTTTTTCATTGGTATATGCGACCCCGTTTCCCTGTTCAAAAAACATGATCTCAAAAAAGTTGATGGTGTGCGGACCAGCCTCAAAAATTAGATCGGTATTGTCCTCGAACCGATGGGCATCCATCGCTAAGGGAAAGCCGTATTTGCTGTCGTCAAAATCAAAATAACGCATAATAGTGTCTTCAAACCAATAGGAAACGCCTAAGCGTTAAAATCGCAATGAATAAATATAATAGTTTTTCTGGATATTGCTTTACAGGGAAAGAAAGGTTCTATCTGGGCAGTGCTTTGGCCACTGAAGGAAAAAACACGGATTCTGTCATACCGAGGTCAATGATCGGTGATCTAAGTCTTGTTATTTGGTAAAGCAGTATATTTTTTGTATATTGCTGGTTATGAGTTTTAAAGAAAAATTAGAGAACTGGCGCACGTCAATCAATCGCGCCGGTAGTGGTGAGGAATTGTATATTTTGCTTTTGAACTACAAAAAGTTTATCAACAAAAATTGGGTGGACGATTTTGGAGATCCAGGCAACTGGAAATCGGAATTAAATCAGGTCATCAGCAAAGTAAGAAACAAGGTGGATGTAACAGATATCAGGGCCTGCCAAGATTTATCGTCCTATCAGGACGATGCCCGGCAGACCGCACATTCACTCAATCATACCTTAAAATATCATCACTCATTGACAAAAGGGTAGGCTAGGCCTACCTTTTTTTTGTGATCAGAATTTTCCAAATTATCGACGAAGCGGGATGTATTATCAGCCATGATAGTATATCCCGCTTTATTTTTCCCCTATTTCCGCGAAGTGAACAGTAGCCTACAGGACAGCTAAAACACACCATAAGAACCTACTATTTGAAAAAATATTTGTGGATGTCGGAAATTGTTTCTACTATTGTACAGTAGTATAGAATAGTATAGATTACTAACCACTGTACTACAAACAAATAACCAATCTATAAGAAGACCAATTTATGATCTACCACATGTATTACCAAATCTGTAAATGGCAGCGATGTAGTCTTGTCTTCCTTTTTCTTCTGTTAGCGGGCTTCGCAAATGGGCAGTCCAAATCATTTGAATTAAGAGGAGTTGTATTGGATAGCGTCGGACATTTACCTATTTCCAATGTTACAGTCGCTTTTGTGGGAAAAAGTGCTGCTGTATCAACGGATGCTCAGGGACAGTTCCTGATCAAAGATGTACACCTCAACGATCAGCTTGTCCTGACTTCGGTCGGATTCGACCGCAAGACTGTTCAGGTCACCAGCACCAATCGTATGACCATCTTTCTGTCCTCATCAAGCTCGAACCTGGATGAGGTGACCGTTGTCGCATACGGCACGCAAAAGAAAACGAGTATGGTCGCTTCGATCACCTCGATCAATCCAAAAGAAATTAAAGGCCCTACCTCCAATCTGACCACCATGCTGGCAGGTCGGGTAGCGGGTTTAATTGCGTATCAGCGCAGTGGTGAACCCGGCAACGACAATGCCTCGTTCTTTATTCGCGGTGTCGGGACCTTCGGCGCCGGAAAGAAAGACCCCCTGATTCTTATCGATGGGATGGAATCGAATACAACAGCTTTGGCGCGGCTTCAGCCCGATGATATTGCTGGTTTTTCGGTGCTGAAAGATGCGGCGGCCTCTGCATTGTATGGTGCCAGAGGTGCAAATGGTGTGGTGCTAGTCAATACCAAAAGTGGCATTGTCGGAAAAGCAAAATTTAATGCACGTTTTGAAAACTCGATTTCTACCAATACCCGAAACTTCCAATTTGCCGATAACATAACTTACATGAACCTGGCCAATGAAGCGGTATTGACACGTAACCCGAGAGGAACATTACCGTATGACCAAAATAAAATCGATCATACCGCAAGGGGAGATGATCCGTTACTTTATCCAAACAATAACTGGATCGATCAATTGATTAAAGATTATACCAACAATCAGCGTTTCAATTTTAACGTCACCGGGGGCGGTAATCTCGCACAATATTATGTTGCGGGTACTTTTAACAATGACAGGGGGATTTTGAAATCGGAAAGCGGTAATAATTTTGATAATAATATTAACCTCAAAAATTATTCGATACGATCCAATATTACCTTAAATATTACGCCGACAACCATTGGAATTATCCGTACTTCCGCACAGTTTGACGATTATAAAGGGCCGATCGGTGGGTATGACGATTGGGGCAATTTGATCAATGGAGGACAACGGGTATTCAAAGAAGCGATCTGGTCCAATCCCGTGATGTTTCCCGCAGTTTATCCAGCTTCTTATGCGCCTTTCACAACACATCCACTTTTCGGAAATAACTTTATACCGACGACAAAGACCTTGTACAATAACCCCTATGCCAAGATGGTCAACGGATTTCAGGAATACAATAGTTCGACAGTCAATGTGCAACTGGAGCTGAAACAGAACTTTGACTTTATCACAAAAGGCCTCTCAGCACGTCTAATGGCTTATACGCAACGGTACTCGTATTTTTCGGTGCGCAGAAGCTTTGAACCCTTTTACTATAATCTATTGAAAATACCCGGAACAAACAATACCGTATTGAGCTTACTGAATGAAAACCAGGGAACGGAATACCTCGACTACAGTCAAGGGGATCGGATACAGAATACAACGACCTATGGCGAGTTCGCAGTCAATTATAACCGGACCATTGGAAAGGATCACGACATCACGGGTATGCTCATCGGTATCATGCGCAATTACCAGACAGCAAATGGAGGTAATTTACAGGCCTCCCTGCCGGCACGTAACATCGGTGTTTCTGGACGGGCAACGTATGCGTATAAAAATAAATACCTTTTTGAAGCGAACTTTGGTTACAACGGTTCCGAGCGCTTTTCCAAAGATAAACGATTTGGCTTTTTCCCCTCTTTTGGGGTAGGCTGGAACCTCCAGGAAGAGCCGATGTTTGAGTTTATCACACCGGTGGTATCTCGTCTTAAATTGCGCGCAACCTATGGTTTGGTGGGTAACGATCAGATCGGTAATGAGCGTGATCGGTTTTTCTATTTATCGCAGGTCAATCCCAACGATCCTGGGAAAGGTTTTTCCTGGGGAAACCTTTGGGATTATACCCGGCCAGGTTATTCCATATCACGTTATGCCAACCCCAATATTACCTGGGAACGCGCCAAAACATTTGATGCTGGTTTTGACCTGAACCTTAAAAATGGATTGGGAGTTGTCTTTGATTATTATAACTCCAAGCGAAGTGATATCTTAATGGTACGCTCAACGATTCCGACGACTTCAGGTTTTCAGGCTGATATTCAATCCAATATGGGCAAAGCGGAGAGTAAGGGATTTGACCTGGCCTTGGATTATAACAAATCATTTGCAAACACCTGGTGGACGCAGTTGCGCGGCAACATGACTTATGCGACCAATCGTTTATTGACTAATGAGGAACCAAATTATCCAGCTAATTTATCTTACCTAACGCATTTGGGCTATCCGCTTAAACAGCAATATGGATTGATCGCCGAACGCTTATTTGTGGATGATATTGAAGCCGATAACTCGCCATTGCAAAATTTTGGTGGCGCATTGAAAACAATGGGCGGCGATATCAAATACCGCGACATTAATGGCGATGGCAAAATAACTGATCTGGACAAAGTGCCTATCGGTTTTCCTACCGATCCAGAAATTATCTACGGTATGGGATTCACGGTCGGTTTCAAAGGGTTTGATGTGAGTGCTTTCTTACAGGGCTCTGCGCGCTCTTCTTTCTTTATCAATCCCGGAAATATCACGCCTTTCGCCATCAATGGTCCTTATCAAAATGGTCTATTAAAACAGGTGGCCGATAGTCACTGGTCGGAAGATAATCAGGATATCCGTGCGTTCTGGCCTCGGCTGACCGATGGATTCAATAACAACAATAATCAATTTTCGACCTGGTGGATGCGCAATGGTGCATTCCTGCGCCTAAAATCCGTGGAGCTGGGTTATACGGTGCCAAAGAAAATTCTCGATCGCTGGAAGATGTCCAATATCCGCATTTATACCAATGCACTGAACCTCGCGGTATGGAGCAAGTTTAAAATGTGGGATCCCGAAATGGGCGGTGATGGCCTGGGGTATCCAGTTCAGGCGGTGTACAATATCGGTATCAATGTGGGATTATAAAAAACAATGTATCATGAAAAAATTAACTGTATATAAAGCGATGGTGGTGTCAGGTCTATTGTTTTTTCAATCCTGCAGCTATCTGGATGTTGTACCCGACAATGCCCCGACAATAGACAATGCCTTTACCATGCGCAGTGAAGCCATCAAATATTTGGCAACCTGCTACTCTTATTTGCCCAATGATGGCGAACCGACTATAAATCCCGCTTTTATGGCAGGCGATGAGTTTTGGTTGGATTACCCAACGCGGAGTATCAATGGGACCAACTGGAATATTGCACGTGGTAATCAAAATGTAACCAATCCTTATGTCAATTATTGGGATGGATATATGTACAATGCCATTCGGGACTGCAATATTTTTTTGGAGAATATTCAAAATCCCGAAAAGGTACGCGATATGACGCAAGATGAACGTGACACCTGGGAGGGTGAAGTCCTGTTCTTAAAAGCGTATTACCATTTTATGCTGATGCGGCATTATGGTCCTATCCCCATTATGGATGTCAATGTGCCTGTCACAGCACCAATTGAGGAGACGCAGGTCAAACGTAAGTCCGTTGACGAAGTTGTGGATTATATTGTGAAAGTACTTGATGCTGCGGCAGCTAAATTGCCTAGTGTCGTGCAGTCGCCTGTAACTGATCTGGGGCATATTACCAAACCGATTGCCTTAGGTATCAAGGCAAAAGTCCTGTTGTATGCAGCGAGTCCGTTATTTAATGGCAATGCAGACTATGCGACCTTTAAAAATGTGGACGGCACCTTATTTTTTAATCCGAGCTTTCAGGCAGAGAAGTGGCGTAAAGCAGCGCAGGCCGCAAAGGAAGCGATTGCCGCCTGTGAGGAGCTGGGAATGACATTGTACGAATTTCCAACACCTGTACGTCCGCTGTCCAATACCACCATGATTCAGATGAGCATCCGTAACGCTGTGACGGAAAAATGGAACCGCGAGATCATTTGGGGAAATCCAACATCAAGGACCTGGCAGTTGCAGTATTCGTCCATGGCCCACATCGACCCAAATAATGCCGGCAACAACAGCGTCAACGGTACCTTGGCCCCGACAATCAAAATCATTGAACAGTTTTATACGAAAAACGGGGTGCCGATGGATGAAGACAAAACCCTGGATTTTAGCAATAAAAATCAATTGCGTGCCGGAACGCATGACGAACGCTTCAACAACATCGAAAACTACCGAACAGCGCGTTTGCATTTTGACCGTGAAAATCGTTTCTACGCCAATGTGGGCTTTGATGGTGGGGTTTGGTATATGGAAAATAGCCCAAGTCAGACAGACGAAAATACCTGGACGACGCAGCTTCGTTTAGGCTTATTTGGCAGTGGGGTTTCTGTGCCGATCACAACTTATTATCCAAAAAAGCTGGTCAACTGGAAATTTGCCTTTAAAGACGGAAACAGCTCACATATCGAAGAGTATCCTTGGCCTATGCTGCGGCTTGCCGACCTGTATCTGATGTATGCCGAGGCCTTAAACGAAAGTGAGGGCCCTGTAGCCGATGTATTCCTTTATCTTGATAAAATTCGCAAGCGCGCCGGTCTGGAAGGGGTGAAAGAATCCTGGGCAAAGTATGCATTCAATAGCGCTAAACCGACGACAAAAGAAGGGCTCCGTGCAATCATACAACGTGAACGTAATATTGAGATGAGCTTCGAAGGTTCCCGTTTTTGGGATCTGCGGCGCTGGAAACTTGCTGCGCAGGAGCTCAACAAAAATATCACAGGCTGGGACCGTAATCAGGATAAGGATCATCCGGAACTTTTTTATCAGGAACAGACCTTCTATCAACAACGATTCGTGGCACCGAGAGACTATTTTTGGCCGATTAAAGAAGCTGATCTGTTGGTCAATCCAAATTTGGTACAAAATCCAGGTTGGTAATTAGCGTATTAAATTGAAGAAAATCATGAAAAAACGAATATATCGCAATAGTATCTATGTCATGGCCGGTTTGCTTTTTCTGCTGCTCGGCTGTAAAGAGGAAAAAGGCTGGACCTTAATGGAGGACGACCAGACCAAACCTGGAACAGTACAGCATCCGTCGGTGGTCAACGGCTATGGACAGGCAACGATACATTACAGCCTTCCGGAAAATGAGAATATACTCTATGTCAAAGCCGAATACGTGATGGCGAGTGGTGCCACCCGTGTCGTCAAATCGTCTACCTATACCAATGAAATCTTAATCGATGGGTTTCCGGATACCAAACCGCAAACCGTTAAACTGTATGCAGTGAGTAAAGCTGAGGTGGTGTCGGATCCCGTAGATGTCATTGTTGAACCGAAGACGCCGATCTTTAACCTGGTGTTTGGGGAGATGAAGGTAACGGCTGCCTTTGGCGGTATCCGCATTACCTCAACCAATAAGGAAAAAGGAAATGTGGTGATCGTACCGATGGTAGACTCACTCAACAATGGGGAGTACTTACCCCTGGACAATTATTATGGACAGGATTCCATTATTCTTTATAATGTCCGTGGATTGAAATCCAAAGAAATGAAGTTCGCATTTTATGTCCGTGATCGTTGGTTAAATAAGTCCGATACGCTCTACACTTCGATTACGCCATTGGAGGAAAATCTGTTTAACCGGCAATTGTTTACGCCATTACGTTTGCCGGGGGATGCGCAAATCCTCTATGGCTCCATGGACAATCTATGGGATGGCAATCTCAATACGAGCAAATGGCCAAGCTTTTATACGGTAGAGAATGCCGGGATACCACAATCGGTGACTTTCTCGATCGGGAGAGAAGCAAAACTAAGTCGTGTTGTAATCTTTCCGAGAAGGGAAAACGGATTCTACGATAAGGGCAATTTACGTGATTTTGAGATTTGGGGAAGCAATACGCCGAATCTGGATGGCTCTTGGGAGTCATGGACCAAATTGGCTACCTGTACAGTCCGTAAGCCATCGGGAACACCGTCGGGAACAAATACCAATGCCGACGAAGTGTATGGTACCGCTGGCTGGTCATTTGATCTACCGGAAGATGCTCCGAAATACAAGTACCTGCGCATTCGCAATCTGCGCAATTGGCGGGGAAGTTATTTTATGCAGATTAACCAGATTCAGGTTTGGGGCGTTTATTAATCAATTTAAAAAGCAAAAGTTATGAAAAGATATATCGTATTGCTGTCCTTATTTATCGTGGCGCTGTTGGCAGCTTGTTCCAAAATGGATGAGTTTACCGAGCACACGGATGGGAAAGCAATTATCTACCCGGCAAAGTTGGATTCGATTAGAGTTCGTTCGGGAAAATACCGTATCCAGGTAGAAGGGGTCTATAGGGCTTCCTCGGGTGTTTCTGAGCTACGTATCTATTGGAACAGTAAGCAAGATTCGATGAAAATACCGGTCAAACTGACGGGTAAGGTCGATACCGTGCGTTATTTAATCGACAAACTGCCTGAAGGACCCATAAATTTAGAAATTCGTAGTGTGGATGCCGCAGGACGCTTTTCTGTTCCGACCTATGTGGTGGGGAATGTGTATGGCGATCGTTATCGCGAAGGACTTTACCAACGTGTGGTACTCGAACAGAATTTTATTGCTGGACAGCAACTGCAATTGGGTTTACAAAATGTATCAGAAACCATGGGCTTTGATGGACTGCGTATAGCGTATAGAAATTGGGATGGTGGCACCACAGATACCGTCGTGCGCGCTAAAAATCAGGATGAAAAGATAGGTCTTCAACGCTATCTTCCGGGTGCCGAAGTTTCCTATCGTACCGTGTTCAGACCAGATAGTTCGGCGATTGATACCTTTATGGTCAAATCGACCAAATTGGCTATAAAAAAGGATAATATTACGCCTTGGTACCTGCAGAATTACAAAACACCATTTACAGCGACGGTCTATGACGGTAACCGCTGGGGAGTTTTGGACAATTGGATCACCAATGCCGCCATGAAAAACCACAACGGTTACGGTGGTTTTGGATCGGATGATGGCGGTGTAGTCAACATTGAAGCCGGCTGGGGAGCTCCGGCTATCGTAAATGGAAAAATAGAGCAAAAAGTAACCTTATTGCCCGGTAAATATCGTTTTTTTTGTAACTTATCCTGGACAAATTATGATCAACCGCCAGCAAAACTGGTTGTTAGCAAAGCAAACAGCGGCATTCCAGATCTTGAGCGGATTCAACAGGCAATGGCCCATGCTGATGTTAAATCAGATGGTGTTTATTTTGAAATCAAAGAAAAGGTGACGGTCAATATAGGGATGCTGGTCAATTTTCAACCCGACCATTACATGAAGATTAACGCGTTTCAAATCAATTTACAATAATATCAAGCAGAATGAAGACAGTTATTTTCGCACTAAGTTTTATGCTATGTACTTTCATGGTATCCGCGCAGCCTTTTCAGGTCAGGAAAAACGGGATAACATTAACGTACGATAAAGCGCATGGAACGTATTCCTTAAGTAAAGATCAAGTCGCCTATATACAACAAGCAAGTGCCTATTTGGCACTTGCTAATGGACAAAAAATTAGTACGGATAAATTGACAGGGCCCCGCAGCGTGACCGAAAAGCCCATTCAGGACAATTTGGGCAAAGGTATGCAGTATACCATTTCGGTTAAGACCCAGCAGGGCATCACATTGCTGCAGCATTTTTATTTCTACGACGGGATAGATGGTGTTATCCTGGAACTGGAAGTTAAAGGTAAAAACCTGGCCAGCAATGAACTTGTGCCTATTTGGTCAAACACTTCGGTCGCCGGTCTGGGGAAATCCTTATATCAGCTGGCGGTTCCTTTTGATAACGATACCTTTATTTCCTATGAGAACAATGCCCTTGCAAGAGATAGTAAGCATAGTGCCGAGGTCGGCGTTGTGTACGATAAGGACAGCGGCAAAGGTCTTTTGATTGGTTCATTGGATCAATCTGTTTGGAAATCGGGCATTGCTATCCAAGGGGCACAAGGACAATACAGTCACCTCGCTGTAAGGGCAGGCTTTACGGATGTGAATATCACACGTGATTCCATGGCGCATGGCGCCGTCAAAGGCGATGCGATCCGTTCCCCAAAATACCTGGTATCCTGTGACAAGGATTGGCGTACTGGACTGGAAAACTATGCCAAGATCCATCGGAAACTGTCGCCGGCCTATGTGAAATCTTGGCAAGGAGCAACACCGGTTGGTTGGAACAGCTGGGGTGTAATCCAGGAAAAACTGAATTTTAAGAATGCTACGGGCACCGCAGACTATTTTGCCAAGGACATTCCTTATTTCCGCAACGCTGATGGTGAAGCCTTTATTGATTTGGATTCCTTTTGGGACAATATGACGCCGGGAGGGATGTCTGGAGATTATACACAATTGAAACAATTTGTACGTTATTGTGACTCCCTGGGACTTAAACCAGGTGTTTATTGGGCACCTTTCACGGATTGGGGGCATGGAAGTGGCCCCGACCGCAAAGCTGAGGGGAGCCAGTTTACCTTCGGACAGCTCTGGACCAAAACCCAAAAAGGCTACCACAATTTAGATGGCGGTCGGGCTCTTGATCCGACGCATCCCGGTACGTTGGCTCGTATGGATGTAATCTTAGGGAAATTGGTCGACTGTGGTTTCCGTATGATCAAAGTTGATTTCCTTTCTCATGCAGCAATCGAATCCACAGGTTTTTACGATCAGAAAATTCAGACGGGTATGCAGGCTTATGCTGTGGGGATGAAACATCTCGTCGACGTGCTGCAGGGGAAAATGTTGATCTACGCAGCAATTTCTCCTTCCTTGGCGACAGCTCAATTTGCACACATGCGCAGGATAGCCTGCGACGCCTGGAAGACGATCGACCAAACACAGTATACTTTAAATAGTGTGAGCTACGGTTGGTGGCAAACTTATCTTTATGATTTTATCGATGCCGACCACCTTGTCTTTCATGATGAAAGCCCAGAAGTGAATAAGGCAAGATTGCTTTCAGGTGTGGTAACGGGTACCATTATCCTTGGCGACGACCTCTCCAAGAAAGAAAACTGGCAGTCTAAGATGAATCACTATCTGCAGGATCCCGAAATTTTAAAAATTATAGCCGATGGTAAAAGTTTCCGTCCTGCAGGATTTGTCGAAGGAAAAGCGGCAAATACGTATTATTACAAAAAGATAGGAACAACGCTGTATGTGGCGGTATTTAATTACCATACAGCCCCAGCAATGATAAATATAGATTTTAAACAGATTGGCCTGATGCCAAATACAACATATAAGGCCGTGGAGCTATTTGAAAAAACAGCGCAGGAATTTACTGCTGAAAATCCCATTGTCTTTGAGCAAGCAGGAGCAAAATTACTTAAGATTGCTCTTTAGTTAATAATAACATATGAAGATAACCAAAGAAGAACAGTTTAAAGCGTTGATCGATCGGATCAAACGATTGGAAGCTTTAAACGGGCTTTCGAAACATGAATGTATTGTGCAGGGCGTATTGGATGCCATTGACGCCAGTGAATTGGAGGTACATTCCAGTTTACCATCCGTCAATAACCTGATTCAATACCTCGGCTACGCTCGGGAAACTTTCGCCAAAGCTTACCGCGACCTGATCGCCCATGGCGTGGTGGAATCCAAAAATAGAAAAGGATATTTTGTCGTCAGCAATAACACCCAGTTGAAACAGAAAGTTGCCGTGTTGCTATATGCTTACGATACTTTTCAGGATACCTTGGTGTCTGAATTACGGGCCAATCTTCCGGAAGAAGTGACGGTCGATCTTTTTTTCCATCACAACAATATGGAAACCTTTGAGGATATCTTTAACCGAATACAAGGTCGCTATACGGTGTATATTGTTGCGCCGATTGAAAATGCCGATTCTGAACGTCTGTTGCGCAATATTCCGGTATCAAAACTATTGATTATCGATCGGCTGATGGATCTGGGCGCGGAATATTCTTATGTTTCTCAGGAATTTGAAGAAGCGACTTACGCCGTGTTTCAAGAGCTCCATCCAAAGATCAAAAAGTATAAGGAAGTGATCTTCTATTTTAGGGAGAATACAGCCGAACCCAATGAAATCAAAAATGCTTTCTTACGCTTTCTGAAAGACTATAAGCTAAAAGGACGTATCGAAAAGCAATACCATGTGGGCGATCTAAAAAAGGGGAAACTGTATTTTACCATTCATAATCCGGAGCTCTATCAGATGTTAAAAGAGGTGCTTCAAAAGGGCTGGATTTTGGGTGAGGATCTAGGGATTTTATCCCATAATGATGATGTCATTAAGGAGATTATCAGCGGTGGTATCACGACCTTTTCGACGAGTTTTGCACGGATTGGTTCCGAAGCCGCTAAGTTTGTGCTCGAAAGAACAGTGATTCGGGAAGTGGTGCCGACAACATTGGCGGATCGAGGCTCGGTATAAAAAGGAAGTTTTACGATGATAATTTTTAGTTTTTGTCTTTTTACTGGCTTGGTTGCGTTATGGTCTTTATGGAAATTTAAGACCACCTATTCCACCACGCTTAATGGTTTCTTTCTGGCCGGAAAGAGCAATAGCTTTTGGATGGTAGGTTCGGCCTTGCTGTTGACAAACTTGAGCGCCAACCAGTTTATCGGTGAAAACGAATCGGTTTATATCAATAATCTTTCAGTCATCGGCTGGGGCGTTAGTTCGGTTGTGGCCATGCTTTTGGTGTCGGAATTTCTGCTGCCAATTTATTTTAAGCATGGCTTTCGGACGGTTCCGGATTTCTTGGCACTGCGATTTGACAGCAAAACAAAAATGCTGGTTTCGATCCTCATCTTAATTGGTTATATCGTCAATTTGCTGCCTCCTGTATTGTACGGTGGAGCCTTGAGCCTGGCGACCATGTTTGATGTTCCGGGGCTCTTACATATTACGTACTGGCAGAGCATCTGGCTGCTGGTATGGGCCTTAGGCGTGATCGGTAGTTTATACAGTATTTTGGGTGGTCTCAAGCTGATCTCCTTATCGGATTTAAGTTTGGGTTTATGTCTGTTTTTACTTGCGGTGCTCATTCCTGTCTTTGCGCTTTGGCACCTGGGGGCTGGGGATGTCTGGTCTGGCCTGGCGCAGCTACTGCATGAAAAAAAGGAACACCTTAATGCGGTTGGCGGAAAGCATGATGCGGTCCCATTTTCGACCTTATTTACCGGGATGCTGCTGATCAATTTCTATTACTGGGGGATGGAACCCTATATTGCACAACAGGCCCTAAGTGCTAAGAATTTAAAGGAGGCTCAAAAAGGGATGACCTTGGCTGCAGGTGGTAAGCTCCTTATGCCCTTGCTGATCAATCTGCCGGGACTTTTGGCTGTGCATCTGTTGCCGCATGTACAGCCTACGGCTTCTGTTTTTCCGAAACTTATTGTTTTAATTTTCCCCGATATCCTGATCGGTTTTTCCTTGGCCTTGGTCTTTGGTGCGGCGATGACAACGTACACCGCCGGGCTGCAAAGCTGCGGCAGTTTATTTATTTTTAATATTTACAAACCCTACCTGGCTTATAAAAAGAGACCATACAGTGAAAAGGAATTGGTGCGAAAAGGGAAATTGTTCGAGTTGATCATTTCAATTTCAGCAATGTTTATTGCCCCTTTTATCCTTTTTGCCCACGATGGATTTTATACCTATTTGCAGACCGTATCGGGTTTATTTAATATGCCCATTTTCACCATTATGATCTTGGGGATCTTATCCCGCCGTGTGACACCGCGCATGGCACAGATTGGGCTGTTTTTGTACATGTTCAGTTATTTTTTTCTGGTGTTTGTCTGGAAAACAGAATTGCATTATCTCCATCTATTCGCGGTGCTTTTTTTGCTGATTTCACTGCTTATCTGGGGAGGAAGTAAATTGAGCCAACCCGATTATCGGTCAACGTATCAATTTGAATTTTCCGGCCAGCATAAAGAAGCCTATTGGAAAGGCCGCTATGGCGTGGGGGCAATGCTGATTGTCCTGATGATTGTCATCTATCTTATTTTTTCACCCTTGGGCATTGCTCAATAAAATCGTATAAACTGCTATGTTGATGCACACAAAAATGAAATACGTTCTCTTAATACTTTTGACTATTTGTTTTGGCACTTCTTACGCCCAACGGTATTATCTCTGGGATGATCGACCTGCAAAAGATTGGATGACCGAAGCTTATCCGATCGGAAATGGACGAATAGGAGCCATGATCTTTGGCGGTGTCCAGCAAGAACATATTCAATTTAATGAAAATAGCCTTTGGACAGGTGATGAACAGGAAACAGGGGCCTACCAGGCTTTTGGTGATCTTTTTGTTCGCTTTGAACAAGGGGGCGATTCATCGTATTCTTCTTACAGCCGAAAGTTAAACTTAGATAAAGGGCTGCATGAAATAGCCTATCAGCAGGATGGACAGCAGATCAACCGGCGCTATTTTGCCAGTCAGCCCGACCAAGTTATGGTATTTGAGTATACAAACAGTAAAAAAGGTAAACTCAATGCCCAGATTGTACTTCAGGATGCACATGGGCAGGCGGTAGAGGTGGCGGATGGTAAGCTTGCGTTTCAGGGAATGCTCGACAATGGCATGCGCTATGCCGCGCAGGTACGTGTGCAAATCGTAGGTGGTTCACTTTCCAGAACAACAGATGAAAAAGGACGGGCTGTCCTTAGCGTAAAATCTGCCGATCGCCTTGTTCTGCTGCTGAGTGCCGCAACTGATTATGCCAATACTCGGGCCACCAAATGGAAGTCGGCCGAAGAACCGATGAAGGTCAATGAACGTAATCTGCAGCAAGCGGAAAAATATAGCGTAAATAAGCTGTTGGCACGGCACCTTGCAGACTATACAGCGCTGTTTAACCGAGTGGCGCTTGATCTCGACCATAGCCAGCTGGACAGTAAGCAAACAACAAAAGTGCTGTTGGAGGCCTATAAAAAACAGCCGATCCCAGCTCTTGAAGCACTGGTCTACCAATATGGACGTTATCTCCTGATCAGTTCTTCCCGAAAAGGCGGTTTGCCTGCAAACCTGCAGGGATTGTGGAACAACAGCAACAATCCACCATGGCGCTCTGATTACCATTCCAATATCAATGTGCAGATGAATTATTGGCCTGCAGAAGTGGCCAATCTGAGTGAGTCGGCCTGGCCTTACCTCGATTATATCAATAGCATGCGTGCCGTGAAAAAAATAAATACACAAAAGGAATTTCCGGGCGTCAGGGGCTGGACTGTAAAGACCGAAAATAATATTTTTGGTGGGGAGAGCTTTCTTTGGAATACGCCGGGAAGTGCCTGGTATGCGCAGGCACTGTGGGAACATTATGCTTTTAACAAAGACGAGAAATACCTACGCGAATTTGCGTATCCGATTTTAAAAGAAATAAGTGAGTTTTGGGATGATCGTCTGGTTCGAAGAGCAGACGGAACTGTGGTGGCGCCAAAGGGCTGGTCGCCGGAACATGGACCCACAGAGGATGCCGTGAGTTATGACCACCAAATTATTTACGATCTCTTTAGCAACTACATCCAGGCAAGCACAATTTTGAAGTTGGACGCCGATTACCGTAAACATATCACGGCACTTCGCGATGCGCTGCTCAAACCCAAAATCGGCAAATGGGGACAGCTGCAGGAGTGGGAAACGGATCGTGATGATCCGCAGGATAAGCATCGCCATGTGTCCCATCTCTTTGGTCTTTATCCCGGTAATCAATTCTCTGTTTTAAAAACACCGGAACTGGCCAAAGCTGCACGAGTTACCCTCACCGCGCGTGGCGATGAATCCACGGGTTGGTCTATGGCCTGGAAGGTGGCTTTTTGGGCCCGCTTGCAGGATGGGAATCATGCCTATAAAATCCTGACCAATTTCATTAACCTCGTTGGCGGCGATGGTATTGATTACAACAATGGCGGCGGCGTTTATGCCAATCTTTTATGTGCCCATCCACCCTTTCAGATCGATGGTAATCTGGGTTATGTGGCTGCTGTGAGTGAACTATTGCTGCAATCGCAAACGGATGTGCTGGAATTACTTCCTGCACTGCCTGATCGCTGGTCGGCAGGGACGGTCAAGGGGCTCAAAGCCCGGGGCAATATACACATTGAAAAGATGGAATGGAATAACGGCAGCATTACGCAGCTCAGCCTTTCTTCGCCGCAAGATCAAACGATTCAGGTATTGAGTCCTTCCCAATTGGCAGGTTTAAGCCCACAGCAGGAAATCAATGGTAAATACCTTTACAAGATTCAATTGAAAGCAAACAAAATAGTCAAGTTCGTAAACAAATCCTAAATCTATTTATATATGCCAACCCATCATTTTAAACATGTTGTACTCGGGCTTTTGATGACCCAGGGGCTTGTCCATTTGGAGGCACAGGCGCAGTCCAAACAGATTCCTATTGAAACCAGATCGAATGCCCTCGTGTTGGAGTACGATTCCACGAAAACACTGAAAATGCTCTATTACGGTGAAAAATTGAGTGATTCAAAAGAGTACTCGACCATTGCAAGCGGTTATAGGCAATTGACAGATTATAGTGGCCTCTCCAACGCAGCTTATACCCCTTCAGGTTCAAAAAACCTACTGGAACCCGCCATCAGTGTCGTTCATGCCGATGGTAACCGCTCCCTGGACCTACGCTATGAAAAGCATGAGGTGAAAAACGTTGATGCGAATGTCAAACAGCTTGATATTACCCTAAAAGATCCGATATACGATATTTATGTCGTTTTACACTACAAATCGTTTTTGAATGAGGACATCATTGAACAGTGGGCAACCATCCAAAATAAGGAAAAGAAAGTCGTCACGCTGGAAAAATTTGCTTCGGCCAACCTCACCCTGCGCTCCAACGCGTATTGGCTACGGCAGTACCATGGCGACTGGGCAAAAGAAATGCAGGTGGACGAGGCTCCGTTAACACATGGCATTAAAGTGCTGGACAGTAAGCTCGGAACACGGGCGAATTTATTCCAGCCACCTTCCTTTATGGTGTCACTGGGTAAGGCTGCATCCGAAGATGAAGGAACAGTATTGATGGCAAGCCTGGGGTATAGTGGAAATTTTAAGGTGGATTTTGAAGTGGATTACCTCAATAACCTACGTATCATCGCCGGAATAAATAACTATGCTTCCAATGTAAAATTAGCCAGCAACCAGGAGTTTACAACACCCAAGTTGATTTATACCTTATCGACAAAGGGAAAAGGAACCGCCTCCCGAAATCTGCACAATTGGGCCCGTAAATATCAGCTGCTGGATGGAAATGGCGAACGCCTGACTTTACTCAACAATTGGGAGGCGACCTACTTTGATTTTAATGAACAAAAATTAAAAGGTTTACTCCAGGATACCAAGAAACTAGGCGTAGATCTATTTTTATTGGATGACGGCTGGTTTGGAAATAAATATCCGCGTAACAGCGATCACTCCAGTCTGGGAGACTGGCAACCAAACCGGACAAAACTGCCCAATGGTATCGCGACACTCGTGGAAGAAGCAACCAAGCAGGGGGTTAAATTCGGTATCTGGGTAGAACCTGAAATGGTTAGCCCCAAATCCGAACTCTATGAACAACATCCGGATTGGGTTGTCAAACAGCCACAGCGGGAAGAACATTACTTCCGCAATCAGTTGATCCTGGATCTGACAAACCCCAAGGTGCAGGATTTTGTTTTTAATATACTGGATGATCTTTTTACCAAGAATCCATCTTTGGCATATATCAAATGGGACTGCAATGCGGTTATTTACAATGCGCATTCTGCATTTTTAAAGGATCAGGGGGCATTCTATATCTCGTATGTGGAAGGACTGTATAAAGTCCTTGAACGTATACGTTCGAAATATCCGAAAGTGCCGATGATGTTATGTTCAGGCGGGGGTGGTCGTGTGGACTATGCGGCACTTCGGTACTTTACCGAATTTTGGCCTTCGGACAATACAGACCCTTTGGAGCGTATTTTTATGCAGTACGAGTATTCGTACTTTTTCCCGGCAATCAGCACTTCAAACCATGTGACTGACTGGGGAAAACAGTCCCTCAAATTCCGCACGGATGTAGCCATGATGGGCAAACTGGGTTTTGATATTGTGGTGAGCCACCTGAAAGAACAGGATCTGTTATTCTGCCAGCAGGCGGTAAAGAATTACGACGCGCTTAAAGGAACAATATGGCACGGGGAGCAGTATCGTCTGGCCGATCCACGTGAAGGTGACTTTGCCGCCCTCAGCTACGTGAATAGCCAAAAAACAGAAGCTGTCGTCTTCAACTACCTGGTCAATAACCGCTATGGTATCGGAACAACCGATCCTGTCCGTCTAAAAGGACTGGATGCCCAAAAGCAATATCGGGTGGAGGAAATCAACTTGTATCCGGGAACCAAGTCGAGCTTAGGCCAGGGACAATCCTATTCGGGCGACTACCTGATGAAAGTTGGGGTAAACCCTGACCTGAGTAGCAACCGTCCCAGTGTTTTACTGAAAATATCGGCACTTTAAAAAAAATAAGAGTGGCATATCCGAAGCGCTGACTTCAACAGTCTGGACTTCGGATGCGCCAAATGTATAAACCCAATGGAGCAACAAACTCAAAAATCATGATAAAACCTAAACAGTATAAACGGACTTTGTTGGCCCTGCTACTCAGCGTTGCCAGTGGATTTTCTGCCCTACAGGCCAAAGTACAGCTGCCGGCTTTTATTGGCGACAATATGGTACTACAGCAGAAAGAAAAGGTCAAGATCTGGGGAACTAGTACCGCAGTTGGTAAGGAGCTTAGCGTAAATACCAGCTGGAACAACAAGAGCTATCAGGTTGAGGTCGATCAGCAAGGAGAGTGGCAAGTCTATCTGGAGACGCCAAAATACGGTGGACCCTACCAAATTACAATCAACGATGGTGATCAATTGATCCTAAAGAATATTCTGATCGGTGAAGTCTGGTTTTGTTCAGGACAGTCAAATATGGAAATGCCCCTCGCGGGCTGGGGTAAGATCAATAACTTTGAGCAGGAAATCAAAGCAGCCAACTTTCCCAATATTCGTATTTTGCAGATTCCAAAAGCTACGGCCAATCAACCTACCACAGCAGTGAAGGTGGAGTCCGGTGGATGGAATGCGGTGACACCAGAACGTATTCCGGAGTTTTCGGCTACGGCCTATTTTTTTGCACGGGAAATCTACGAGAAAACAGGCATTCCCATTGGGCTGATCCACTCTTCCTGGGGCGGAACAATCATTGAAGCCTGGATGAGCCGGGAGGCACTTTCACCTTTTTCAACCTATACGGCGGCCATTGAGAAAATTCAACGTCCGGATGCACAGGAAATCTATGCGAAAGAGCTGGCCGAATGGAATCGCGTCGCCGAACAGCAGGATCAGGTGAAGACAGCAACGC
The DNA here is from genome assembly GCF_002341965.1 of Sphingobacterium sp. UBA2480. Classification (NCBI taxonomy): domain Bacteria; kingdom Pseudomonadati; phylum Bacteroidota; class Sphingobacteriia; order Sphingobacteriales; family Sphingobacteriaceae; genus Sphingobacterium; species Sphingobacterium sp. UBA2480. The sequence continues at coordinate 125,161 of NZ_DDPA01000007.1, forward strand.
AGGGCGAGTGGTTTGCACCACAATTGGATAAAAGCAGCTGGTCTACGATTACAATTCCGAGCTTTTTTGACAATAACCTATTTCCGGGAATGGATGGTGTCGTTTATTTTGGCAAAGACGTTGAACTACCGGCACATTGGCAAGGTAAACCTCTTAAGTTGATTTTGGGATCAATTGATGACAACGACATCACCTATGTGAATGGTACAAAGGTGGGCGAGACTGTCGGCTACGATCAGATCCGGAAATATACTGTTCCTGCAACAGCCAACAATGGCAGCCTATTGCATATTGCTGTTCGCGTATTTGACGGAGCCGGCGATGGCGGAATATATGGCGGTACAGAGCAGCCGCGACTGGAAGGACCAAATGGCGAACAGCTATCTCTCGTGGGAGACTGGAAATGCAAAGTGGGTTATGATCTGGCGAAGCTGCCCACAAAACCTAACGCCATGGAAGGCCCTAATAGGCCTACTGTGCTCTACAACGCCATGGTGAAGCCTTTTGTGGATTTTAAGATAAAAGGCGCCATTTGGTACCAGGGAGAAAGTAACGCGGATTCAAAAGACGCTCCCTATCAGCAACTGCTGCCCGCACTGATTCAGGACTGGCGCAAGCAATGGAACAATGAAAAGATGCCTTTTTATTTTGTTCAACTGGCCAACTTTAAGGCGAAAAGTTTAACACCGCAGCCTTCTTCCTGGGCGAGATTACGGGAAGCGCAGCGCCAAACACTCAAATTGCCTTATACAGGTATGGCTGTTATAACGGATATCGGCGATGCTCAGGATATTCACCCCAAAAATAAGCAGGATGTCGGTAGAAGGCTTGGCTGGATCGCAACAGCGCAGCTATATGGCAAAAAAATCCCTTATTCGGGCCCTGTTCTCGCGCATTGGACGACAAAAGCTGCAGAAATGCAACTTAGCTTTAATCCCATGGGCAAAAAGCTTGTACTGAAAGGAGCGGATAAACGCAATGCTAGCTTTACTATTGCTGGTGCCGATCATGTCTTTTATCCTGCAGAAGTCAAACAGGTCGGAAATAAGTTGATCGTATCTGCCAAAGAAGTACCGTCACCCGTCGCAGTGCGTTACGGATGGGCCGATAACCCGGATTTGGTACTCTATAACGATGCTGGATTACCCGCTTCTCCGTTCCGTACCGATAGCTGGGATAAATAACCGATGTAAACCATCCCCTTATGAACCATAATTGGAGAGCCTATCGTATACGTAAGAAGTAATTAGAAAATATCGCGTCTAAACGAATTATGATTATGCAATTTTTTGCATGATAAGGGATCTCTTTTCCCCTAAAATATTAATCAAGAACTATTTTATACATAACTACAGTAAACAATGAACACAAAAAAGACAAGACAGTGGCCCGAAAAACGGGTGTCATTTGTTCCAGAAGTCAGTATTATGGCACTTTGTCTTTCGATTGCGGTACCAACTGCGGGGTCTGCAAAATCGTTATGGACAACAGCTGGCCGATTACCGGAGAACACACCGCATGCGGCATATAATAAATTAGGCATGTTCCAGCATGCTGTGAAAGGAAAGGTAAAGGATAGCGATGGAAAACCGATTGAAGGCGTTACAGTAAAGGTTAAAAATTCGGCTGTAGAAACAAAAACAAACGGGTTGGGCGACTATGAATTCAAGTCCGTCGATGTCGGAGCCGTCCTGCTGTTTTCATCCGTGGGTTTTGAAACAAGGGAGGTCGTTTTCAATGGCAACGGCCAACAATTGGATGTTGTGCTAAATAACTCATCTTCAAGTTTAGAGGAAGTCGTTGTCGTTGGTTATGGTACGCAAAAGAAAGTAAACCTAACAGGTGCCGTGGCTACAGTGAGCGGCAAAGATATGATCAAACGGCCCGTTGTCAATACAGCTTCCATGCTGCAGGGCGCAATACCGGGCGTACAAATCAACCAGGGCTCGGGAGAACCAGGCAATGAAGGTGTATCCATCCGCATTCGTGGTAAGGGAACTTTTAGTGGTGCCGGATCGGATCCTTTGGTGTTGATCGACGGTGTACAAGGCAAATTTTCGGATGTCAATCCCAATGATATCGAAAATGTCAGTGTACTTAAGGATGCGGCATCTGCAGCGATTTATGGATCCCGCGCGGCAAATGGTGTTATTTTGATCACCACAAAACAGGGGAAATCAGGGAAAACAACCGTTCAGTATGACGGTAATGTGGGTATCTATAAGCCTACGAAAATGTTTGATCTGATCACTAATTCGGCGCAGTATATGGAATTATACAATGAAGCGCGTAAGAATTCCAATCTCAACGATGGCCTATATCCCGCCGATGTGATCGCTGCCTATCGCAATAGCAACGATCCTGTAAAATATCCAAATACGGACTGGTTGGGGCTTATTTTCCAAACTAAACCGACCTACACGCATAATCTTGGTATCCAAGGGGGAAACGAGAAGACAACCTTTAATGTTGGTTTGGGCTACGTCAATCAGGATGGAATGATCAAAGGTTTTAACTACGACCGTTATTCCGCCCGGCTCAATCTGACGACCAAAATCTCGGACGGGATTAAATTCGGAACAAATATCTTGCTCAAAACAGGACATACTGAATCTATTCCGGGTGGATCCAAAGACTTGTTCCTGTCGGCCATGTCGCAGGCACCAACCTATGGCCCATTTTTGCCGGATGGTAGCGGGCGATATACGTACAAAGCTTACGACTGGGAGTACAACAATAAAAATCCTATGGCCGTATTGGATCGGAAATTCACCTACAATACCGATGATTATGCGGCTAATTTGCAGGCCTGGATGGAAGTACAACTGTTTAAAGGTCTTTCCTGGTACACCAAAGGTGCCTATAACTTCAATATGGACAAGTACAAGGATTATAAATCGACCTTGGATGAATATTACTACCACACGGGTACGCTGGGAACAACATTGGATCTTGGCAAGGGCCTTACAGATCAGGATCAGCAAACCATTTACACCAATTTATTTACTTACCTGAACTACGATCGTGCATTTGGGGCCCACCACCTCAAAGTGCAGGCCGGATATAGTATTGAAAAAAGTAAGTATACCTACCTCCAGGGCTTCAGACAGAATTTTGTCGACGATACCTTAACGGAATTAAATGCCGGTGGATCGGATATTCAACGGGCAAACGGAACAGCCAACCAATGGGCATTGATTTCTTATTTCGGCCGATTGAACTATGATTACCAAGGAAAATACCTCTTAGAAGCCAATATGCGTTACGATGGTAGTTCCAAGTTTTACGGTAAAAACCGTTGGGCAGCATTCCCTTCTTTCTCAGCCGGCTGGCGTGTATCTGAGGAATCGTTTGTCAAGGAATTTGCTTCGGGTTGGCTGGATAATTTGAAGATCCGTGGATCCTGGGGCCAACTTGGAAATCAGAATACCGGTAACTATCCGTATCAACCCGTATTGGGACTTACCGGAAATTACTCTTTTGACAATAGTACGCTAAATTCCGGTGTTGCTCAACAGGGATTAAACAACCCGATTATCAAATGGGAAACAACAACGATGACCGATGTGGGGTTGGACTTAAGTCTGTTTAAAAATTTAGATATCACCTTTGACTGGTACAAAAAGAGAACGACTGATATCCTTAGGCAGTCACAGATTACTGCAATCGTTGGTTTAGGAGCACCTTACGTCAATGATGGAATTGTCGAGAATAAAGGTCTTGAATTGGGAATTACTTATCGTAATCAGATTACTACGGGAGCATTGGAAGGGTTACGCTATCAGCTAGGTGCAAACCTCGATCGTTTCAAAAACAAGCTGGTGAAATTTGGCGAACCGGAAATCGGGGGCTATACAATCAAGAAAAACGGCTACGCGATGGACAGTTTTTATACCTACGAAGTCATAGGTATATTCCAATCGGAACAAGAAGTCGCTAGTTCGCCTAAGCAGTTTAATGACAATACATTGCCAGGAGATCTCAAGTACCGGGATGTCAATGGGGATGGAAAAATAGATGCGAACGACAGAACAATTATTACGGGTGTAGATCCAAAGTTGAACTATAGTTTTAATCTAAGTGCAAGTTTTAAGGGCTTTGACTTTTCGGCCCTATTACAAGGGGTATATGGTGTCAAATCTTATGTTTCGGGCTGGGGTGTAACTCCTTTTGTACAGGGTAGCCCACCGACAAAAGATTGGTTAGACCGTTGGACACCTGAAAATCCTTCGACTACGATGCCCCGTATTTATTGGGGTTGGAGCGCTCCGGAGAAATTCAGTCGAGCTTCCAGCTATTTTATACAGGATGCTTCCTACTTCAGGTTGAAAAACCTTGTATTAGGATACACTTTACCTGATGGGCTATTGAAAAAATATAAAATTGACCGCCTACGGGTTTATTTTTCGGGTGATAACCTTGTGACTGCAACCAAATTTAAGGGCCTGGATCCTGAGCGCTATGGAAATGGTGACCTCGTGCAATATCCGCAAAACAAGATTTATTCATTTGGTGTACAAGTTAATTTTTAAGTGCTATGAAAAAGAAATTTATAACAGCGTTGCTATTATCCGGACTATTTTTGGGTTCCTGTAACAGTGCCTTGGACCTCAATCCTTTGGATCAGATTGCTTCGGACAACTATTTTAGCAAAAAATCGGATTTTGATAATGCCTTGGCCGGTGTTTACGCTTCGTTGCAGAGTGAGACGTTCTCTTATGGGATGCCTTTTCGGGACTGTCTGACCGACAATGGCTATAATCAGTTCAATTCAGGTAGCGTCAACGAAATCGTTGGCGGCAATTTAAATCCAACAACAGGTGGCTACGAAACCGGTATCTATAATGATGCATACGTAGCGATAGGCAGAGCAAATCGTTTGATCGAGAAATTACAAAGCTATGCAGGGGCAGACATAAACGATGCAGAGAAAAAGAAAATGGAAGCTGAAGCCCGCTTTATCCGTGCTTTCGTTTATTTCCAATTGTACAGTATCTATGGCGAAGTGCCGCTTGTGCTGACTCCCCTCAATCTGGAGAATCAGCGTCAGCCAAAGGAAAGTGCAGAGAATATACTAAAACAGATTCGAGCTGATCTGGATTTTGGGATCGCCAACTTAGCGGCTAAACCGTATTTCAATAATGGGGGGCATGCGACCGCAAGTTCAGCAAAAGCCTTGAAAGCACGGGTTTTATTGTTTGCGGCTTATGGTGACAAAGGGGTGCCCGATTTAGCAATCTTGAAAGAGGTAAAAGACTTATGCACCGATATCATGAAAGAGTATACCCTGAGTACGGCTTTTGAAAATGTCTTTCGCGATGCGACACAAAAGAATAATACCGAGATTATCTTTTCGGTCAATTTTCTGGCACCGAATAATACTGCCCCTTGGGACATGTACCTAGGCGATTGGATTGCTGCTTCGCCTTTACAAAACCTGGTGGATACCTATGAATGCAAAGATGGTTTGCCTTTTGGTGAATCACCGTTGACCGACCGAACCAACCCGTTCAAAGATAGGGATCCGCGCCTGAGCAAAACAATTTTTGTGGACCATCCTGATTTTGGCGGCGGTAAGATCCATACACCGTCCAATCCGCGGCCTACGGGGTATGGGGTGCTGAAATTTTTGGATCCGGCCAACTTACCTTTTGGCTTTTCAACATTGAGCCAACAGGATGCGGTTGTACTGCGGTTTGGCGAGGTGTTATTGATGTATGCCGAAGCACAAAATGAAATCGCCGGGCCAGATCAATCGGTTTATGATGCCATGAATACTTTGCGGAGTCGGGTTCAGATGCCTGGGTTCCCTGCCGGTTATACCAAGGAAAAAATGCGCGACCGTATCCGCCACGAAAGAAGAGTCGAACTTGCTTTTGAAGGACTACGGCATTACGACCTGATTCGTTGGCATATTGCGGGTGAAGTACTCAATGCTGTCAAAGACAGTAAAGTGCCCTATCATTTCGAAGATAAATTCTATCGCTGGCCATTACCACAAACAGAAATTGAGAAAAGCGCAGGGATACTGATTCAGAATCCAAACTATAAATAACAAGACTTTTTGCCTTCTTCTGATCGGCAATTTCCTAAACCAACCACAGCAGCGCGCACGAAATCTTTTCGATGCGCGCTATTTTTGGCGGTGATAACGATTACTGTAAAGGGATCAACACATTCTGTTCCAAGCGTACAGGGACATGCTTCACCGAGGTAAAACCGTCTTCCTTAGAAACTATGTTGGAAAGATCGAGTCCTCTTTTGGAGAACGTACTGATCAAAGCTGTTCTAAAGGTAGCTTTTGATGATCCCCAGCCTTGTCCTAAGATGGTGTCATTGTTAAGCTGTATGAGTTCATCCGTTGAATAATAACTGAATTTTTCCAGTAAGTGTTGGTAAAGATTTGTTGTAGTAGCCATACAATTTAAAAATTTAAAGGATTAAACCATAAACTGTATCCAGATCTTTGTGGGAAAATAATCGTTCTGCAACGTTTATTTTGGTCGAAACCCGTATTAATTTACCACCGCGGTGCCTGCACTCGGTTGGTATTGCATCATGCAATTCTGAATACTCTACAAATATAGTAGATTATTTTTTATTATAAAAAATATTTTTGTTTTTAAGGGTAAATGAGCGTTAAAATCAGTACAAGGGAGGTCAAAGTGGGGGCAGGTTGTTGTTTTTGATTTGGTTATGAAGCGGATAGCTGGACGGTAAATTTATCATGCTACTGTAATCTCATTTAAAATACTTTTAATAAATAAAGATAAGACGATACTTTTGCGCCATGAATAGAATTGCGGAAATTAATGAATACATTGCTGCCGAACGCGAGGTATTATTGCAACACCCTTTGTATCGTAAGATCAAAACGATCAAGAATCTACGTTCTTTTACAGAAGGGCATGTTTACGCTGTATGGGATTTTATGTCTTTACTAAAAGCTTTACAGATTAAATTGACCTGTACGACTTTACCCTGGTTTGCGAGCGAGCATCCATCAACACGCTATCTGATCAACGAAATTGTATTGGCAGAGGAGTCGGACGAATACATTGATGGCCGCCGTTTGAGCCATTTTGAAATGTATCTGGACGCCATGGATGCCATGGGTGCCGATCTTCATCTGGTCAATAAATTTATCGGTCATGCCAAAAAATCGAGCGACATATTCGATGTCATCGCGACGACAACATTGGATAAGCGGATCAAAGACTTTTTGAATTTTACATTTGAAGTGATTGCTGAAGGTGAGGTGCATAAAATTGCTGCCGCCTTTACGTTCGGGCGTGAAGATCTTATTCCGGGAATGTTTACCTCTATCTTGGAAGAAATTAAAACAAATTTCCCTACAGCCAATCTGGATAGCTTTATTTATTATTTCCAGCGTCATATTGATCTGGACGGCGACGAGCATGGACCTTTGGCCATGCAGATGATCACAGATCTTGCGAAGGACGATGACGTTAAATGGGCAGAAATGAAGGAGATCAGTAAAATCGCGCTACAAAAAAGAATACAATTGTGGAATGCAATAGAAGATTCTTTATACGGATAATCTGGTTTTATACCATCCCCGAAAGGCCTCTCAAATGTTGATTTGAGAGGCCTTTTTTATAGGCTGTAAAAAGAGTAGCGCAAACCCTACTTGGCAGATATTGGTCTTTTTGCTTGAATTGATGAAAAAATGTCTTTTTTCCATAACATATTGGCGTTTGTGAAGAAATCCAAGTTGTAATAAGTGTCTAAGTTTGCAACGCAAAAAAATAATAGAGCACACGTGAACTTTTTTCCTCCCCATTGGGCAAAAGGAATACTAACTATGGGATTGTTAGTATTCACTATTTCGGACACCTTCGCCCTCGATTCTTTGCGTATGTCCCTGAAAGACATGATCGACAAAGCACTCCAGAACAGTAAATACGTCGAGCAGTCCTATTTGCAGCTCAAAGAAAGTGAGGTGGCAGTCCAGCAGCAACGCATGGAACTGCTGCCCAAAATCTCCGCCAGAGCTTCTGCCAGTTATGCGAGTAATATGCCTGTTTATGATCAAGGCCTTTTAAATAAACCCGCCCAGCATGATATCATTCACTACTTGTACGATAGCGGTTTGGATTTTTATCTGAATCTCTACAATGGGCATCGCGATCTGATGAAAATTGAGTCCAAAAAATTGGAAAATGAGCTGGCCCGGATCGATTGGAAGAATGCGGCGGCGCAGAAGAAATTGGAGGTTTGCAATCTTTTTTTGGATTTGGAACTGTCGTATAGTAATAAATCTCTAATCGAGCAGGATATTGCTGATCAACGGGTACAACTCCAGGAGATTGAACATCTGTATACGGCGGGTGTTGTCTTGCACAGTGACGTTTTGCGTATTTCGTTAGAACTTTCGAAACGGGAACTGTTGCTCGTTCAGATCGGTCATGATATTCAGGCTGCAAATCAGAAACTACAGCTTATTGGAGGCATTACAGCGGAGATTATCCCCTTGAGCGAGCCTTTTAAAGTGGAAAGCCCCAGTTATGAAACGCTTGTTGCCGAAGCGCGAAGCCATGCTTTTTCCCTCCAAAAATCCGAACAGGAAGTTGTTTTGAAGAAATTATCAGTCAAACAGGCCCGATCAAATTATCTTCCTGAATTGGGGTTGACCAGCACATTTACTTTTGCCAATCCCCAGGTTTTCCTTTATCCCTATAACCCCAGCTGGTATAATCTGAGTATTACAGGGCTTAAATTAAACATACCAATATCAGCTATTTATCTCAATAGGAATGTGGTGCGCGGAGCACAAATAGCCTTAGACCGGCAACAGGTGAAACACCATCATGAGGAGGAAATTCTGGAAAATCAGTTGTTACAGGCGCTCTTGGATTATCAATTGGCGATCAAACAGCAGGACGTCTGCCAAAACAATAAGGCACTGGCACTGGAAAATGCACGGATTATAAAGAACAGGTATTTTAAATCATCGGCGCTGATTACAGATCTTCTAGATGCGGATATGCAATACTTAAAAACACTTTTTGATCTTGAAACCGCACATATTGCGATACAGAAACACTATTATTTTATCGAATTTTTGAAGGGTACTATCTAATGAAACCTAAATCACGAAGAACAGTTGTGGAGGCACAACTCACTCGAATCACCAACTGGTTGGCTGCAATTGTCTTGTTGGCATTATTGTTATGGGGCGCTAACACCTTATGGATGCGCGTGCGGTATACCTACACCAATGATGCGCAAGTAACACAGTACATCAATCCCATTGTTTCCCGCGTAGGAGGTTATGTGGTTTCCGTGCATTATCACGATCACCAATTGGTTAAACGAGGTGATACCCTATTGCTTATTGATAATAAGGAATATAAATATGAGGCGGATCAGGTAGCTGCATCCGTCAATAAGGAAGCAGCAGAGATCAATGTTCTTCATAGTCAAAAAGAAATCCTCCAGGCAGAGCATGAATCTTTGCGGACATCCATTGCTGCTGGCGAGGCACGTGTAACGAAACAACAATTGGAGTATGATCGATACAATTACCTGTTTCAAGAAAAGTCTGCTACAGCACAGCAACTGGAGGATGTAAAAGCGACTTTGGATGTCTACAAGAGTGAACTGGCTTCGTTAAAACATAAATTGCAGGCTTCACAAGAAAGGGTGCACGATGTGGACATGAAAAAAGGTGTCGTTGATGCCGAGCGCGTTCGTTTGACTGCAGCTGTTGGCCGCAAGCGGCTTGATGTTGGGTATACCGTTATTCGCGCACCCTACGATGGGCAGATTGGCAAACGCACCATTGAAAAAGGTCAAATGATAAGTGCTGGTGAAGTTTTGGGCTTTATCGTCAATAGAGAAACCCCAACCTGGGTGACGGCTAATTTTAAGGAGACACAGCTGCGCTATTTGCATCTTGGCAATAGGGTGGAGGTGGTGGCGGATGCCTATCCGGATCAGAAATTTTATGGCAAAATTATTTCCATCTCCCCGGCTACAGGATCAGCTTTCTCCCTTTTACCGCCAGATAATGCAACGGGCAACTTTGTGAAGATTGTACAACGCGTACCTGTTCGCATTGAGCTGGATAAGCAAAGGGGAGCTCAACAGCTTCTTTCGGGAATGAATGTAAATGTCTCGGTATCAAAAAAACAGCAATAGTGAAAGGTATTTTTAAGGAGTGGGTGCCGGAGTGGTTGATCAAGCTTATCCTGTTCAGCAGTTTAATGCCGAGTATGGTCTTATTTTTCCTGCCGGGGGCCAATACAAATGTCACTGCTGGATTTTATGGGGCGCAACCCAGTGACATCCAGTTTCTGATCATTTTGTTTTATGCAGGTTTTGTCGGATTCTACGTGTTGGAACGACGCTTTTTTTTATACTTTCCCATTAAGCAGTACTATATTATCTTTCATCTGCTACAGCTATTGAATTGCTTTTTGATGTACAGTATCAGGGATATCAGCTGGGTATATGGACTGCGTTTTTTTCAAGGAATGTTGTTTGCTTCTGCCGTAAACTTATCGATCTCCATGATATTTTCCAGGTTGAAAAGTGATCGGGCCAAGGAAGTGAGTTACGCTGTCTTTTTCGGCTTACTATTATGTAGCTCGCCTTTTAATACGTTTGTTACGGCTGAATTTATAGATTCATTCAATTTTGATCAGCTCTATCTATACGCTGCATTATCATTTGTACCGGGGTTATTGCTCATTATGCTAACGATGCGCTCCATACGGCATATACGTCCTTACCCCCTGTTTTCATTAGACTGGGCAAGCTGTATTTTCTATAGCCTTGTGATCGTCAGTTTTGGCTATCTAATGGTGTATGGACAGGAAGTGTATTGGTTTAACGATCAGCAGCTACTTATTGTATTCGCGCTGGGGATGACGCTGCTTACTCTTTTTATTGTTCGGCAAATGGTGCTCAGGCGTGTTTATGTGCATTTGGCGATTTTTAAAAACAGAAATTTTCTCTTGGGACTGTTGATTTTGTATATGATGTATATCGAGCGCTTCTCCCTGACCATCTCAAATCAATATCTCGAACAGGTAATTCAACTTGATCCCATTCATTTGTCCTATATCCAATGGTTTAATATTGCTGGTATTGTCGCCGGTGTACTGGGCTCATTGTATTGGATGCTTGGGCAACGTCCCGTAAAATGGATTTGGATTCTGGGCTTCTGTTGCTTGCTGCTGTTTCACCAATGGATGTTTTTCTCCTTTGAGGGGCAGGGTAATGATGCGCATTTTTGGATACCATTAGTTTTACATGGACTCGGATTTGGGCTTATTATGGTACCGACCATCTTATTTTGCATTACCAGTGTTAGTCCTCAATTGGGCGCTTCAGCAGCATCGATCTGTCTCGCTATCCGGTACTTGGGCTACACGAGTAGTATCGGTTTACAGAATTTTTTCAAGTTGTTTGAACATGCCCAGCACCAGCAGGTGTTTAGGGATCGAACGGAAGTGGGCAATCCCTTATTTCGGGAGTACCTGCAGCAGGAATCTGTCAGCATTTTGCAGCATGGACTGCAGTATAAGGAACATACGGCGGCTTTAAAGCTCGTGGCTGAGCGGATCAAGATCCAATCTTTTGTGCGTTATGCCATGGATTATTATGAGATCATGTCCATGATCAGTATCAGCATACTTTTGCTGATACTGATCTCGCCTTCCTTGAAAAGCATGTATAAGAAACTAGGAAAAAACAGAATTTCTCCCGCTTAGATCTCCTGAATATCCCATATTCCAGCTGTACGTTGGAGTTCGACCAAGGCGATCGCATAGTTGTAACGGGCTTCATAATAGCTAAGCTGGGTTTCATTGTAGGTCCGTTGGGCATTTAAAACTTCCAGTAGGGATGTATCGCCTCTTTTATAGCTGTAAACCTTTCCTGCTAAAATTGCCTTTGCTTCCGATAGCATAGCGCTGTCAAATAGCTGTACCTGTTTTTGAGCGGCCTGGTAGGAGAGGAACGCTTGCGTAACTTCGATTTGAATGCGTAGGAGGACTTCCTGATAGGCAATCTCATCTTGATCGATCTTAAATTTTGCAGCTTTCAGATCACCTGTGTTAAAATTCGAGAACTTGAGCGGAATGGAGATGCCTGCATTTACAGCTGTAAACTGGGGCGTTGGGGCGGTTTCATTTCGCGCTTCACGATTATAGGTGACGCCGACTGAAAGCCCGAGATCTATTATCCGATTGGCTTGGGCCAATTGGAGCAGGCGTTTTGAAAGCTGTTTATTTTGCAGGGCAACTTTTAGATCGCTGCGGTCATTTTGGGCTACTCTAACCAGTTCATCTAAGTGGTAGGTACGGTCCAAAGGGTTGAAAGCATCCAGGGATAACACCGTTGTCGTGACGGAGCTATCTGCCATAAACAGGGAGAGGTTTGCAAGGGCGGATTTCCAGGTAGCTTCTGTTTCCAGCAACGTATTGTGCATATTGGCGGCTTCCAGTTTAGATTGACGGAAATTAATTTCAGGGATGCTCCCCAATTGATACCGAATACTATCCGATATGGCCAATTGCCTAAGTTGCTGATAGGAATTTTGGTTTATTTTCAGCAGGAATGCCTGCTGCTTTGCTGTTAAAAATGCAAGTGTAGCGTCGGCACGTAAATTTCGGAAATAATCCTCCAGCAATAGACGGGTTACCTCGGCTTCATCTTTTGCAAGGTTTATCCGGGCTTTTCGTTTAGAACCCAGTTCCAGTGTCCATGCAATCCCCGCATTATAACCTCGGCCCAGTTGCTTTGTACGTTCACTATTATCAAAAATGCCCATACTAAATTCAGGATCCGGAAAGACCCTGGCGCTAATTATGTTGGCTTCTGCAATATTGAGGTTGAATTTTTCTGCTGCATAAGCCAGGTTATTTTTAGCGACTGTATTGATGAATTTTGAATAATCAAGTTGCTGCGCTGTTGCTCCTGACGCTGTGCTCTCCCTATCCTGAGCGATTGCTGCATGATATAGGGAGAGTATAAAAAGAAAAAAGGTAAAGCTTTTCTTTGTTAAGATATGTTGCTTGTTCATGATCATCGACGTGTTTTGAATGTTCTGTTTTAATGATTCTTTTATTAAAGTACGAGGGCGCTCCTTGACACATGAAATAAGTAGCCCGATCGAACCCTCAGCGGATGTGATTGCTGTATAGGGTTGGCTGAAACCTTTTTAATGTTCAGGTTGAATCCATTCGAAACAGCTTGCTTTCTGTTGTTTCGAATGGTTGAATTTGTATTTATTCTACTGGTTTTTTTTGTGTGGTGCTGTTACGTTCTAAAAGATAATAGAGCGGGGGAAGCACAAATAGGGTAAGAATGGTCGAAAATAGCAGACCGTAGACAATTACTGTTGCCAAAGGGCGCTGTACATCCGATCCGATCCCTGTTGCCAGCGAAGCCGGAAGCAAACCAAGTATGGCCACTGTGGCGGTCATCAAAACGGGACGAAAACGACTAAAAGCGCCTTGTGTTACAGCTTTATGTAGGGATAATCCATTTTTGCGTAATACATTCATCTGTGAAAGCATCAAGACACCGTTTTGTATGGCGACACCGAATAAGGCAATAAAACCGACTGCCGACGACACGTTGAGCGTCATGCCACGAACATGGAGCGCGAGCATTCCGCCAAAAAGTGCCAAAGGTACGATGCCCATTAAAAGACCTGCCTGTCTAAATGAACCAAATGTGCCGTACAACAAGATAAATATAATGGCCAATGTCAATGGGACGATAATGGCAAGCCGGCTGTAAGCGCGCTGCTGATTTTCAAATTGTCCGCCCCATTTTAACCTGATTTTATGTGGGTCATAGGATATATTCTTGGCAATGGCCTGCTGTGCTTCGGTGAGGAATGTCCCTAGATCCCGACCACGGACATTTAAACGAACCGTCAATTGGCGATTGTTGCGCTCGCGCGAAATCATACTTTCTCCCGTATTAAGTTTAATGGTTGCCACCTGAGCTAGTGGGATACGGTTTCCATTTTCGGGATACAGCATTAAGTTGCCAATTTTTTCGGGCGAATTCCTGTTTTCCTCCGGATATTGACAGGTAATATCATACACTTTGATTCCTTGATAGACCTGGGCAACGGCTTTTCCGCCGATAGCAATCTGAATTAGGTCGGTCACGTCAGCAATGTTCAATCCGTATTGTGCTATTTTATCGCGATCGGCGATAATTTGCAGCTGGGGGAGTGGTGGCTCCTGATCAATGGCCAGATCGACGGCTCCCTTCACCTGTTGGAGTGTCGTGATAAGTTCCTCGGCGACTCTGCGGTTTTCTCTTAAATCATCACCGAATATTTTGACAACGAGCTCACTATGTGCACCTGCGATTTTGTCCATGACACCGTCGATCATGGGTTGGGAAAAAGCAACATTGAATCCGGGCATTTTCGCATATTCTGCAGCAAGCTCATTGATTAGATCTTCCTTGGTTTTACCCCATTTCCATGTTTTGTAGCGTTTTAATCCCACGCTAACTTCGAAATGAGAGGGAGTCCAGGCATCGGTACCATCGTCATTGCGTCCCGCCTGAACCATGACGTAAGAGATCTCTTCGTATTGAAGTGTGCGGGCACGTAGGGTATCACTCATTTCTTTGGACTTTTCAACCGTGATGCCGGGGGGCAGCGAAACTTGAAGCCAGATCGAACCTTCATCCAATGTGGGAAGAAAGTCCTTGCCAACGGATGCGGTGAGCAAGCCTGTAGCAAGTAATACGATGACCAATGGAATAAAAACTTGCTTGGGAGCCCGCATAACCTTTTCTATCGCGGATTGATAAGCTGCAGTCAATTTTGCCAACCATTTGTTGTGAAAGATTTTTTGGGGTTTGCGATAGATCAAATAAGCTAATCCAGGTATGAGTACAAGAGCGACAGCCAAAGCACCAAAGAGGGCATAACCTACAGTATAAGCCATCGGTGTAAAAAGTTTCTTCTCGACGCGCTCGAATGCAAATAAGGGAAGGTAGGCTGTAATAATGATCAATGTCGCAAAGAATATGGGTTTGGCGACTTCAGAAATTTTCTGTGCTACAGTTTTTTCCTGTAAAAAACCTTCTGGTTCATCTTCTCTTTTTTTAAGAATGGTTTCGAGTATAACGATAGCGCCATCCACAATAATCCCAAAATCAATTGCCCCTAAGGAAAGCAAATTGGCGGGAATATGGGTGAAATGCATCAGAATAAAGGCAATCAGCAGGGACAATGGAATTGTGATGGCCACCAGGAGTGCGCCACGCCAGCTGCCCAGAAAAATAATGAGGACAAAAATAACCAGCATCATGCCTTCCAGGAGGGTTTTGGAAACAGTATGTAGTGTGTTGTCAACTAAGCTTGTTCTATCAAGCACAACATGTATTTTTACACCCTCAGGAAGAATGTTGTCATTTAGTTCGCGGACCGTTGCATTTACACCCGCCAAAACAGCAGAAGGATTCTCATTTTTTAATAGCAGGACAATCCCTTCGATGTTATCCGAGTAATTGGCCCCACGTTTATCCGAGTATCCTAGGGCACCTTTGCGGGCTAGATTTCCAAGTTTGATCTGACCGAGGTCACGCATATATATGCGGTTCCCGTTGGTGGATTTTACGACGATGTTGCCCAAATCATCCAATGTCTTGACCAGACCGATGCCACGGATGACATACGACTGATCCCCACGGTTCATCACACTGCCGCCGGCATTGGCATTATTGCTTTCGATCTTGGCGACAACTTCAGCAAGCGAGATTTCGTATTGATCAAGCTTTTTGGGATCCAGTGCCACCTGGAACTGTGTGGTGATTCCACCAAAATTGGTTACATCAGCAACGCCCGAAACTTGTTTAATTTTGGGAATAATGACAAAATTTTGGAGATCCGTCAACTGTCGTAAATCGTGGGTTTTACTTTCAAGAATATAACGGAAGATCTCACCTGTAGGTGAAGTCAGGGGGTCCAATCCAGGACTGGCACCATAAGGAAGGGCTAAATCAGCAAGACGCTCCTGTATGCGGGCTCTTGCCCAATAATCTTCAACACCATCTTTGAAGACAATCGTGACCATGGATAAGCCAAAAGTCGTTTTACTGCGCATCACTTCCATACCAGGCAAACCATTGATGGCTTGCTCGATGGGGATGGTGATCTGTTGTTCCATTTCTTCGGCAGCCAAGCCCGGTACCTGGGTTACGATCTGTGACGATACATCAGCTATATCGGGATAGGCTTCAACCGAAAGTTGTCGCCAGGCATAATAACCGAAGAACCCGATCAATAGAAAGGATGCGGCGATCACCCATCTCTTTGCAATGATATGGCCAATCAATTGTTTAATATTCATGTGTTTCTATTTTAAAAGTTGAAAGCCTGAGCCCATTACAAGCTGGGGGTTAAATAAAAGGCACCTTCACCAACAATCTGTTCCTGCGGAAGCAGGCCGGTTAAAATCTGGATTGCATCACCTTCTGTTACCCCAGTAGTGACATAGCGCTTGACGAAGGTATTGGAGGACGTTTTGACCCAAACAAAACTCTTATCGTTAAATTGAAATACAGCTTTTGCCGGAATAAAAAGTGTCGAAGTCATACGCTGTTCGAATTCGGCATTGACATACATCCCCGGTTTTAATGTACGGTCGGTATTTTCGCATGCAATGAGGACTTCAATATTTCGGCTTGATTCGTCGACAAATTGATTAATATGAATAATTTTCCCCTGTATTTTTTTATCGGGGATAGCATCTGTACGAACGTCAACATGCGCAAGTTGATTGATGGCCGGCAGGTCTTTTTCTTTGATGTAGGCCGATACCCAGACCTTTGACAATTCAGCAATGCGGAGCAATGCTGGAGCGTCTTCTTTCGTGTATTGACCAAGGACAATTGAACTACTTAAAATTTCCCCTTGAATAGGTGAACGGACGAGGAGGGGCTGGCCGAGAACAATATTGGTCAGGTTGCTGTCGAATATTTTTAATGCAGCCCTGGCATTTCCAAGGGCAGCGTCGCTCATTGCAAAATTTGTTTCCGCTTCTTCGAGTTCTTTTTTGGTGCCAACACCATGCGTCATTAAATCTTTTTGGCGCTTTAACATATGTTCAGCAAGCATATAGGCTTGTTTGGCATCGAGATAGGCCCTTTGCGCCTCAAAATAGTCGGATGAACTAATTGAAAATAAAGGCGTGTTGATGGCTACTTTTTGACCAAGAGTCCTATGCGACTTGATTATCCGTCCAGCAAAAGGTACGGGAATCTCCACGTAGCTGCTGGGAATAATCTTCACTGTAGCAGCTGCATTTAGTTTCAGCGCATGTTGTGCATTGGTCGCCGTAACAAATTTGAGCTTCGATAACAGGGACGTATTTTCACTAACGGTCACGGTGTCTCCAGCTGCGCTGATGGTCGGCGATTGGCTGGGACCTTCGGAAGACTGGCTGTTGCACGCATGCAGCAACAGCAGAACAGGGATCCAATTCATGTACTTCAAGGATTGGGTCGAATAGTTGATTGTACGGTTAATCATACCGCAAAACTATCCACCTGCTCCCGATATGCCGGTTAGAGAGGCTTTAGAAAAAAATTAGAATTTTATTAGAATAGGGAGCGGTGTGGGATATCAATGCTAAAAACACTTCCAATACCTTTTGTCGACCGGATACCGATCTCGCCTTGGTGAAGAAGGACAATTTTTCGGGTGAGTGAAAGACCAATACCATTTCCTTCGCTATAGTCTTTGTTGTTGCCGCGATAAAAAGGCGTAAATATTTGGGGAAGATCGACCGGGTCAATGCCTATTCCGTCATCTTTAAATTCGAGGTGAATCCTACTTTCATCCGATTTGATGGCGATTAGACATTTTTGATTGGACGAAAATTTACAGGCGTTTTCAATGAGGTTGACAAAGGCGACCTGCAATAGATATTCATTTGCATTGATGGATAGGAGTTTTTCATCTTCAATCGCTGGGTCGACGAAAACGTCAAGTTTATAATGTGGATTTAACTGAAGAACCTGTTGGCATGCATCAATTAGTATTTCGTCAATGCGTAAGGTCTTAAACGCTATTTCGGAACTGTCGTAACTTGCTTTGGCAAAATCAAGCAAACTATTAAATAGTTTCTTAAGCTTCTGGGCATCATTTAGTGTATTGTCGATGACTGTTTTATACTCCACTATACTACGGTCCTTATTGGCAGAAATCTCGAGCTCTGCAATCATTGCGGCCAATGGGGTTCTGAGTTCATGTGAGATATTGGAAACAAAATGCTTTTGGGCATCAAAGGAGTTCTCGAGGCGGTCGAGCATCGCATTGAATGTACTGGCCAACTCGGCAAGCTCGTCTTTATTTCCGCTACTCGTAAGCCGGGCATCTAAGCTTGTCGCAGAAATGGTTTTTACGCGTTGTGTCATTTCCAGAATAGGTTTAAAGACCTTTTTGGAAAAGAATATTCCTGCTGCATAGATCAGAAATATAGCCAAGATGAAAACCAGAAGAATAGTCGACAACAGACTGTTTAGTTTATTGTAGCCATATTGGTCATAGGCAGCTGCAGTAATGAGGTAAGTTTTGTTTTTATACGGAAAGGTCATGCCAATGACTTGCCATTTATCCTGATAGAATTTTATTTCCTTATTTTTTAGAATATTCTGCAGCATGGCTGGTGTCTCTTTGACAAAATCAATATCTACGGCATCATGATATAAGAGGTCAAAACTCGTGTCGTAAATTGCAACCTCGACTTCGTTGAGAATTTTGCGGTTGTTGTGGTAGATATCTTCTAAGGTCTTTTTGTCAACTTTTGCATTCAAAAAAAGGTTTGCTTTGGTGTAAGCTTCTTTTTTCAAAAGGGCGTAAAATTCTTTTTCCCGATTCTCTACCGCTGAGAAATAGATTGTGCTGGCGAATATCAGCAATATTGTCGCTGTAATCAGCGTGTATAATTTAGAGATTCGGGTTCTGATTCGCATTAGTCTTGTTTTAACATAAAGCCCATTCCAGATTTGGTATGGATATATTTTGTCGCAAAATCTTTGTCGATTTTTTTACGTAGATAGTTGATGTAGACATCAATGAAGTTCGTCCCGGTATCAAAATGAGTTTCCCACACTTTTTCTGCAATTTCTGTTCTCGAAAGCACGCGTTCGGGATGTTGTAATAAATAATGGAGTAATTTGAACTCCTTGGGTGTCAAATGGATTTCGGTATTATTCCTTTTGACATTTTTGTTATGGAGGTTCATTTCCAGATCACCATAACGCAAGATTGTTCCCGTGAGAGTATCTTGTTTTTGATATCTTTTGAGCAGGACTCTGATGCGGGCGAGCAGTTCACGCATTTCAAAAGGCTTGACCAGATAGTCATCCGCTCCGGCGTCAAAACCTTCAATTTTATCATCTGTAGTTCCTAATGCCGTTAACATAATAATGGGAACATCGGGTTTGATATGACGAATTTCTTTGCAGAGATCCAATCCATCCATCTTAGGGAGCACGATATCGGTTATGATAAGATCAAAGTCGTGTTGTAGGGCCATTTTCTTCCCAGATATACCGTCGTAGGCAATAGCTGTCTGAAATTCATTTTCATCAAGTCCGCGTTTGATCAATCCTGCGACACGTACGTCATCTTCGACTAGGAGAATCTTCATATAAGGAAAAACGTTAAAAGCCTCGATGCATCGAAGTTTAATTATGACACCAAATCATGGGCTATCCATGCATCGCTCATACAAAAGTATCAAACTAAGTTAAATTTAAACGGATATGCAAATAAAACTTTCCAGGGAATACTTTTGGAATTTTAAAAATGAATGGAAAAAATATGCTGATTATTTTCAAAATGATAATCGACAGTCCAGCCCTGATACCTGGCGATTTCAGTTATAATTGCCAGCCCTAAACCACTGCCTTGGCTGTTTATTGAAAGCTTGGAAAATCTCTTGAAGAGAAGTTTTTTATCTAAGGCTGTTGACCCGGGGTTATGTACCCTTAAAGCTGCTTGAGTCAGGTGTATCGCAATGGTGTCGTTGGCATTACTGTAACGTATGGCGTTTAGGAGTAGATTGTTGATCAGGATTTCGGTCAGGCTACTATTTCCTGTAAGCAGGACCGAAGGCTGTATATCTTGTAGCAGCAGTAGGTTTTTCAGCTCAAAGTGCTCTTGCATGACTTCAATACACTGTGAAACCAGCCTGTCCATAGGAATACTTTCTGAGTGATCGAATTGACTATTATCTATCTTGGCAAGCAGCAGCAGATTGCGGTTGATTCGGCTACTGCGTGAAAGCGCTTTATGCATATCTTCAAAAAGTTGGTACTGCTCATTGCTTAGATCCGGGGATTGCAATAAGATATCTAACTTATTTTTTAAGATGGCCAACGGTGTTTGCAATTCATGTGAAGCATTTTCGGTGAATTCCTTTTGTGATCGGTATACGGCCAGGTTTTGTTCAAGAAGCTTGGACAGGGATTGGTTGAGTTCGTGGAATTCTATCGTATCCGTTTGCTGAAAGCTAATCTGTTGTTGACTATTGAGATTAAAGGCCTTTAACTTGTTTACCGTATCGCGAAATGGTTTCCAGAGGCGAAGTGATATTTTTCGGGAAAGAATAAGTAATCCAATGACTAAGATAACAAAGAAAAATAGCGTCGTCGCTGCGATAGCGGCGATAGTCTCTACAGATTCTTCAATATTTGTTTGTACAGTAAAGCGATAGGATACACCGTTGATCTGAATAACAGAAGACAGGCATCTAAATCGGTCAATTGTCTTTGGTTCGACAAAACGCTGTGGTTTTTCAATGGTATAAACACTATCTTGTAATAAATCACCCGGCCTCACTTTCTGTATGTTCGTTTCAGGTTGTATGCTATTCCATAAAGCAATGCTGGCTTGGAGCCTATCTTCAGACAGCTGTAATCTGTTGAGTTCGTAAGCTGTTTTTTTGACAATAATTTCGTTATGTTCGTCCAGCTCACTTTTCCATATACCGTCGATCACAAAATAATAAACGGGAATACTGACACCAAGTACGATCAATACATAGAGTAGAAAGGGGGTCGTTATTTTGCGGAGTAGGGGTTTCATCTCATTGATTTAATTTTCCCACTTGTAACCCGTACCGTATACTGTTTTAATATAGGGTTGGCTTCCGGCGTCCTGCAATTTCTTCTTTAGATTTTTGACATGGGCATACACAAAGTCATGGTTGTCGAGCATATCAGCAATGTCGCCAGACAGGTGTTCGGCCAAGGTGCTTTTGGAAATCACTTTATTTTTGTTGCCGATAAAAAACATGAGTAGATCGAATTCTTTTTTCGTCAGTACGATGGGCAGCTCATTGACGATCACCGTTTTTGCGAGGAGATCAATCTGTATTTCATTTTGCACAACAATATTTGCGCTGTTGAATTGTTTGCGACGTATCAGCGAATAGATTCGTGCTGTAAGTTCAGATAAGTGAAAAGGCTTGGTTAGATAATCGTCGGCTCCCAATTGTAGTCCGTGTATTTTGTCGTCCAAGGCATTTTTTGCAGAAATGATGATCACGCCATCTTGCTTTCGCTGCGCCTTTAATTCTTCCAGCAATTTTAAACCATTTCCATCTGGTAGACCGATGTCCAGTAAGATACAATCGTACTGGTATAGCTGAATTTTGTCCAGAGCATCCTGCAGAGTTGGCGCAAATTCGCATAAATAGTGTTGTTCGCTAAGATATGTTGCGATGCTTTTGGCCAGTTCCAATTCGTCTTCTATGATCAAAATCTTCATATCGTAAAGATAGAATTTCAATTTAGTAGAAATTTAGAATTTATTTCGCAATGATCTGTCAATTTTGATCATTTTTATTTCTTGCCATACGACAAGTGTAAGCTCTTTTAAAACGTGTAATTTTATTCTAAATCAGATGTTTAATATAAAAATCAAAACGAAATGGATACACCGAAATCATTAAAATTGGAAATCATCATTCCTGCTTATCGAATGCACAGTCAAATTTTTTTGAATGCGTTGGACGGCATTTCGGAAGAGGATGCATTAAAACGAATTGATGGCCAGACCAACCATATCGTATGGATGGCGGGTAATTTTGTGAATGTGCGCTATGCCATGGCACATGTGCTTGGCCTTCAGGAAAACGATCCATACCATGATCTGTTTTTTATGGGAAAGACACTCGATGAAAGTTATCACTATCCCAGTGTGCAGGAATTAAAAGAAAATTTTAAAGCGATATCACCAAAGGTCTATGCTGCCTTGCTTCAAGTGGATGATGCGAAGCTGGCTGAAATCTTTACGATCAATATGAATATTCCTTTTATTGAGGAGAATAAATTGAATTTTATTGGCATGTGTGTCGGGAGGGAAGATTATCTTGCCGGACAGATTGCCTTGATGCGAAGATTACTGCACTATCCGGGTATGAAATATGACGTTGACGAAGAGATCAAGTATTAAAAATTAAACTCAAGATCGATCTCGATTGATACGCTCGATCTTGAGTTTGCTATGCATTAACACCATCGTATAGCTTGCATGAGCTGAAAGGTTAATACGGTAAGTATACCCGAAGATAAGAACTATTCACTACCTTTTATCGTTAAGATAACACCCGAATATGTATCGTGGTCTTTGCCGATATAAAGCAGGTCAACTTTTTTTGTCGCAGCATCCTGAAGCTGCTTTTTCAATAGATTAAAATCCATTTTTTCAGTTTTTTCCTGCCACTCGTCGGTCGATTGAGGCTTGAATGAAGCGATATTCTTCATGTCAAAGAGTGCCGAGGAGGTATCGAGCTGCTTTGACCGATGTATAAAAACCGTATCCCCTATGATTTTATCGATCTTGATCCAACCTGCTGGAAGTCCGTCTATGCTGTTGCCTTCCTGATCGGTAAAAAATGTTGCACCATACAGTTGGCCGGCTTTTAATTGCTTCAACTGATCAATCATTTGGCCAACCTCTTTTTCCCGCTGTTGATTTCCCAATTTATTCTTGACGCCATAAATGACTGCCCAGATTAGAATTGCCGCAGCGACAATTAGGAATCCCTTCCATAACTGGAAATAGGGGATGCTATACTGACTTTTGAACGATTTGATCTCCGCTTTTAATTCATCTGAATAATTGCGTGCGTGAATCAATTTACCATGTTCGTCATACAGTCTGGAAAGTTTGACAAATCCGCCACCGAAAGGTAAGCCAATAAACCGCCGGGCTGGGGTAATAATCTGTAAGGTGAAGGTTCTTGGCGCGTTTTCTTTTTTTAATGTTGTTGTAACACTTTTTTCTGCTAATACAAAGTCGTAGATACTGTAAATAAAAAACATAGTCTGTTGTGATTTTAATAAAAAACTGGCGGAAGGATCCTGGGCCAATTGGACTTCATGAGAAATGAAGCTTGAAAGCAAAAATAAAAGAAATAAATAAAAATGTACAAAAAAGAGCCAAGCATTGCCGTAAAATAGCGATTTTTGAAGATCAGCGAGCTGGACTTCACATTGACGAATGTACCTTTTGCGAGCTGCTAATAATATAAACCGAAATGTGCCTTAAAAAATATGAGGAACTTAAAATTGAGCTTTATTTTGATCTGTGTAACAAGTATGGTTATGGGACAAAAAATTGATAAGTCAAAATTGGATAACAGCATTGCAGCCTATTACAACGAACAGACTGCGCCAGGCGTCGCTTGTGTCATTAGTCAACATGGTACTGTTGTTTATCGCTATGCCATTGGGCAGGCTGATTTGACCGAAAAACGTGCGATTACAGCCAGTTCGCATTTTCGTTTGGCCTCTGTGAGCAAGCAAATAACTGCGCAAGCGATCTATGCTTTAGTGCTTCAAAAGCGTTTAAAACTGGAGGATCAATTGTCCCTTTTTTTTGAAGATCTCCCCATTGCGTTGAAAGATATTACGGTTGCCCAACTTCTGCAACATACATCGGGTATTTGGGATTATGAGGAATTGATACCAAAAGAAAGGAAAGACCAAGTGTCGGATAAGGATGTGCTGAAGTATGTCAGGCAGACTGATCGTTTGTATTTTCCTTCGGGAAGTCAATTTCGCTATAGCAATACGGGATATTGTCTATTGTCTCTAATTGTTGAACGGGTGGCTAAACAGTCCTTTGCATCCTTTGTCAAAGGCCAATTGTTTAAACCCATAGGCCTTATCAAGGGAATGGTTTATACACCCGGTGATACAGTGGAAGAGCGAGCATATGGTTATCATGTAGGGAAAAATTCCTATCTGTTTGCCGATCAGAGTGTGACCAGTGCGACACAGGGTGATGGTGGTGTTTACTTATCTGCCGATGAGTATCATACATGGGCGAATTTTTTAATAAAAGACAGGTTACAACAGCCGGAGCTGAAACAGTTGTTAGCCCAAAACGCAATGCCGGTAAAGGATGGAATAGCCTATCACTTGGGATGGTTTATACAGCATCTTGGCGATCATACAATCTTGTTTCATTCGGGTGAATCTACCGGATTTCACAATATGGTCTATATGGACGTTCAGAAAGATCTGGTGATTTCGTTTTTTAGTAACCGCGATGATTTTATGATCGGTGAAGCCTTCGACGCCATTCTTAAAACAATGGGCATCAATAAACCGGTATTGAATGAACAGCATCGCTCAACTTTTGCATGGCTGAATGCTGTTTATGCCAATTAGCAAAGGAGTCCATGTCCCATCCGTTAATCGCAGGCACCATAACGGACGTTAGAACCAACAAATCGCCCCAGATGTATGTTGGGACGATTTGTTGCTTATGGCCAACTTACTTTAAAAAGTCAGGCGATTGATACGTGGGGTTGGGGTAGGTATAGAACCCCTCTCCAGTAGCGACGCCTAATTTGTTTTTGTCTATAAAATGTTCTTTTAGATAGGCCACTGTTTTAATCTTTACAGGGTCATTTGTTGCCTCAGCACTCATTTTGTTGATATTATACGCTGTCGTGATTCCTACAATATCGAGTATCCCAAAGGGGCCAGTTGGAGCTCCGGTGGCAACCATCCAGGTTTTGTCGATTGTCTCTGCATCAGCTACTTCGTTGACCAAAAGATCCGTTGCTGCGGAAAGTAAGGGAACAAGCAAGGAGTTTACAATATAACCAGGCTGTTCTTTATGCAGCGGGAGTGCAACCATGCCAATCGATTTTGCAAAATTTACAACCTGCTCAAATACCGCTTTGTCTGTACCCGGATGGCCCATAATTTCGGCCGTATTGTGCTTCCAGATTTCGTTGGCAAAGTGCAATGCCAAGAACTTCTCGGGGCGGCCGGTTTCTTGTGCAAATTGACTTGGTAGCAAGGTTGAGGAGTTTGTGGCAAAAATGGTTTTCTCCGGTGCGACTTTGGCCAGCTCTTGGTAGAAGCCAATTTTAATAGCGGGATTTTCGGGAACGGCTTCGATCAGAAGATCTGCTTTTGCTACAGCCGATGCAAGATCTGAACTATAGCTGAGTCTATCGAAAGTCGCAGCCAGTTGTTCTTTACTTGCCTGTAGATCTTTCTCGAATCCCTGCGCTAAAATATCAAATTTTGCGGCAGCTTTTTTTAATACATCGTCGCTGATGTCATACACGGTGACATGATAGCCATGAAAGGCTGTTTGGAAAGCGATTTGATAACCTAAAACGCCACTTCCAGCTATCGTTATATTTTTAAAGTCCATGATGTTATTGTTTTTTCAATTCGTAAAAACCTGCACCACGGAGACATGGTGCAGGTTGTAATCCTTATCCTTTAATTCCTTTTAACCAATCTTTGAATTTGGTGATCTGTTCAGTCAAGAACGATTCATGTTCTTCCTGTTCCTCTGAACCGATCGGTAAGATATGTTCGAAGTAAGTACCTTTAAGTACTTTGCGCAACAAACCTTCACCCACAAACGGTTTGTCATCGTTTAATGTTTTGGCCGCTTTTAAAAGATGGCGGATATCATATTGTAACGGATTGATATCCGGAACCTGTTTGTTTAAATTTAACAGTTCGTACACGGCAATCCGTGCGGTACGTACCGAGCTTTCCATCGTAAAGACCACATCATTGTTGGTTTCAACAAACTGACCGATTAAGCCCAGGTTTTTACAACCCTCAGGTACCACTCTCGGACGGTCACCCTTTGCTCTTGGCATAAACATAGAGGTAATGTAGGGCATAAATGTCGTACGTACAATCGTATTGTTGATGACATCGTCCAGTTGATCGATAATGCCCAAATGGTAACATAGTTCAGCCAGAATCTCATCTCCGGTACATTGTGGCATTGGCTTTTTGATGTAATTTCCTTCTTTATCCATAAATAAAGCATATACCCACAAGACAAGAACATCATCCGGTTGGCCGGGGAAATGAGGTTGTCTATTACAGGTGAAACTCATCAGCCAATCGGAGTCGGTAATGGTAATAATACCGCCCGTAACGGTTTTTCCAGAATAAGGGTCATTAACCGAATATTCTTTGAGTTTTTCGACCAACGCCGAAGGTCTACAGGTAAGGGTTGCAGATTCCCAGGCCGATTTTTCGATGTTACTGCAGAACTTTTCGGGTTTGCCGAATATGGCCGATTTCGCGGCGAGATTTTTCCAGAGTTTCCAGCCTGCACTCTGACCGCTGCTGCTGTTGTCGATACCGATGATCGGCGCATTTTTGTTGTCCCCGTAGAAAGTATCTTCTGTCATTGATCCGGTGGTCACAATGACGAAATCTTCTTTTCCGACCGGTATTTTCACTTCTTTGCCATCTTGTTCTGTAATCAGGGCTTCCACAACTTTTCCATCGGTATTGCTTTGGATATCCAGGTCTTTGACCAACACATTGAATCGAATGTTTACACCTTTGCTTTGGAGTACTTTGCGCAAAGGGGTCACAAAGGTATCGTATTGGTTGTATTTTGGGAATACAAGTGATGAAAGATCGTTCAATCCATCGATCGCATGCAAAAAACGGTGCATGTACAATTTCAGCTCAAGTAAACTATGCCAGTTTTCGAAAGCAAACATGGTCCGCCAGAAAGTCCAGAAATTGCTGGATAAAAATGACTCGCTGAAGTAGTCTTCGATGGTTAAATCATCTAAATCTTCTTTATTTTTGAGCAGCAATCGAATGATGGCCAGCTGATCTAGCTTACCTAGGCCAAACTTACTGAAATCTTTTATCTCACCCAGTTTATGAATAAGCCTTGCTTTGGAATAGTTGGAGTCGTTGTCATTAATCAAACGGTACTCATCCAGGACACTGTAGGGCGCAGGCATCTCCAATGCAGGAATGTCCTGAAACATGTCCCAAAGATTTTCGTAGGTCATATCCATTTCCCGGCCCCCGCGGATGACATAGCCGTCGGTTGCATTTCCGGCACCATCTAACGAGCCGCCTTCCACATGGAGCTGTTCAAGGAAGGTGATGTTTTCAGCAGGAACATGGCCATCCCGGATAAAATAGTAGGCTGCAGACATCCCTGCTATACCACTTCCGACGATGTAGATTTTACTGTCTTTATATGATTTTGGTGGAATACCTTTATTACGTTGATAGTTTCCGATCTGATCAGAAAAGGGCATCGATTTTTTCGGCGTATTACGTTGTTGTTCTTTGCTTGAATCAGGTTCATGATTTACATTTCCATATTCAGCAGATGCATTTAATACTTTGTCGAATTTTGAGGTGATTTCTTTCATGATTCTTATGTTTTTTAATTCTTGAGTAAAGTTACTAAGACCACCTTAATCATTTGTGCCCTCAAATTCGCTATTGTTCTACCGAATTTCCTCTATCTACATATTTTGTCGCTTTCGGTATTCAGATGGCGATAAGGTGGCGTATTTTTTGAAAAAACGACCAAATGCAGAGATGGAATTAAATCCGATTTCATAAGAAATTTCTGAGATTGTCTTTTCGGGATTCCCGAGCAGCACATAGGCTTCTTTAAGTACATGCTCATCAATAATTTCATGTGGCGTTTTACCTGATGCTCTTTTAACAACCTGAATAAGGTATTTGTTTGAAATAAATAACTGGTCGGCGTAATATTGTACCTCTTTGTATTGATTGCTATGTCGCTGCACCAGGTCTGTAAACTTATAGAACAGACTGTTGGACTCTTGTACATTCTCTATTGCATTTTGGTCCTTAGAGGCCAATTCGTCGGCGATCTCTAGCAGTAGGTTAAAGATGATCGTGCGGATAATATCTGCTGTAAAATGCGTTGTCCTTAAGGTAACTTCTTTAAGGTAGTCTATTAATTTTAATAGCTTGTCAATTTGTTTGTCTTGATAGCTGACAATGGTAAAGGTCGAATTTTTGAAAAGCCCCAGTTGCTCAATAAAGAATGGATTGACAATATGTTTAAGCAGGAACGCTTTGTCAAAAAAGAGTAGCTTCATTCTAAAGTCGGGACTGACCTGCGAAAAGCGGATAATTGTTGTTGGGGCGGATACGAGGATATGATTTGTCGAGATATGGTATTCCTGATTGTCTACCTGAATATCAATATCGCCCGCCGTACAGATACAGATGGCATAATAATCAATACGAAAAGCATTGCTTGGGTATTCAAAAATTGGATTTCCAGAAGAAATATAATAGGGGCGGTGGCAATTTACGCCAAAGAATGATAAGGTATCTTGAAGACTTTCGTGTGTATTATAAGTTGTTTTTACCTTAAACTTCATTGACTTTTTGTTCGGTTTGGGCATATACAGTTCCTATTGTTTTCAATATTCGTATGGGCTTTGTTTATTCGGATGCTGTCCGTTTGAGCAGCAATTTTTCTGTGGCAATATCGTCTTCTATCCCAACGAAGAAACTTTTGAATCCGAATTTGCTCAGTAGTCGTCTCGATGCGGTGTTATCGGGATCAATAATACCAATCACATCTTTATCTGGATTTAATGTTGTGGCAAGGGCTAGCATCGACTCGCAAATCTGTGTTCCCAGCCCCTTTCCCCAATGTTCTTTGCGGAGCAAATAACCAATTTCGAATACTGTTGGATCTTTTTTATAGTTAACCAGTTTGCAGTCCCCCAAAAGTCTTTGTGTATCGGCTTCAATGACTTTAAAGTAGCCTAAATCTGGATCCTGGTTGATCGCGAGAATCGAATCGAATTTTCTGCGGGCCTGTTCTTCAGTTAATCCTTTGCCGGTAATATATTTCATGACATCATCCGCTTTCACCAGGTCGTGGAAAGCATCAAAATCTTCCAATAGGTATTTTTCAAATCGTAACGTATTGTGCATGGCTAATGTGTTTATTTACAAGATAAGGTTGTTTTCTCTTAAATCAAATTATCGGAACTTAAATCATCATCTTTCTGTCTTATTTAACTTTTTCATGATTTTAGTTCTCCAATTTAACTTACATTGCCTTTCTGTAAAGCGGACGGGAAGTTTTTATAAGAATGCTTTTCTGCTGCGATACCGTGTAAACATTTTTTTAGAGCGAGATAATAGTTATGGAAATAAGAGCGGCAAGCGAAGCTGATTATGCAGCAATTCTGCACATTTGGGAAAATTCGGTTCGGGCGACACATGATTTTTTGAAGGAGGAGGATCTTCAGTTATATAAGAGGCTGATCCCAACCGAGTACTTACCACAATTAAAGGTATATGTCATAGATGACAACGGACAGCCTACAGCTTTTTTCGCTGTCTCCGACGATAATCTGGAAATGTTATTTGTAGATTCAGCATACAGGGGGAAAGGTCTCGGGACTGTGGCACTACAGCATGTACTGGATAAGCTTCAGGTATATAAAGTTGATGTCAATGAGCAAAACCAGCAGGCGGTTGATTTTTATCTGAAAAAAGGATATCAGCTCATCGGACGCTCACCTGTAGATGGTATGGGGAAATCCTATCCGATTTTGCATTTACATCACGAGAGCGCTATTAATGGATCGAAATAATTTTAATAAAATGAAATAACTCATGATACAAGGTTTATACGAAACGCATATTCAGGTGCGGGATTTAGCTAAGTCTGTCGCATTTTATACGGAGGTACTGGGATTACGTGTGGCACATCGTGATCCGACACGTCCCATTGTTTTTCTATGGATTGGAACCGGAAAAGACTATATGTTGGGCCTGTGGCAGGAAGAAACAAACTTTCAACCCAGACATTTTGCTTTTAGCGCAAATAAAGCGGATATATTAAATTATGCCGTGGATTATCTGAAAAAACGTGATCTGACACCCTACAATTTTTTAAAAGATGGTATCGAAGCACCGATGGTCTTTGCATGGATGCCTGCATTGGCCATATACTTTAATGATCCGGATGGCAACCAATTGGAGTTTATCGCAGTTTTGGAAGGGGAGGGTAGGCCCGAATTGGGCGTGCTTTCTTATGCCGATTGGATCGATCGTACAGCAAAATAAGTCGCGAAAGGGCGACTTATTTTGCTGATTTCCACTCTTCGGCAAGGATAGCAAAGACCACATCATCTTCCCATTGACCGTTATGGAAATAGCTTTTTACAAAATGAGCTTCCTGACGAAATCCCAGACTTGTTAAGAGCTGCCTGGATGCCTTGTTTTCTGGAGCTACCGAGGTCGTGATCCGATGTTTATGATACTGACGGAACAGGGCCTCTATAACTGTTTTCAGTCCTTCTTTGGCATATCCCTGTTGCTGGAATTCTTTTTTTATCGTACAGCCCAATTCCACCTGCAGGTGTTCAGCACCAAAAAAATGAACGCCAATATCGCCGATTACAGCCTTTGCTATTTTGTCGGTCATAACGAGCTGAAACCAGGACTCTGGAAGATTGAACGTGTTTGGGTTTTTTGCTATAAATTCATCGACTTCTGCCAAAGAGTCTGGAATCCAGCCCTGGTATTTATTGGTTTCTTTATCTGAACGATACCCGAATATTGCCCGACTGTCTTCCGGCATGATGGGCCGAATCGCTAATCTTTCTGAATCAATGCGCATGGTTTAACGTTTTGAAAATCTGGCTATCGCTTCTTCACGCGTACCTACAAAATTGATTTTTTTTGATTTATTGCTTTCGTAGATAAAATCGTTTAAACTTTTGCTGTTGTATTTGGAGAAATCGCCAACGATGGCAATGTCAAAGCCATACTGCGTATATTTTTGAAGAATTTCACCGGCAAGTTTTGTTTTAAGTTCGAAGAAGTCATCCGTGATGTTCTCTTGATAAATAATTGCTTTGTACGCTTCTTGCGCGCCACAGTCGACCATAATCTGTAGACCATCATCGAGATTATGGATAAAGACGCCTGAACCTTTAACTTCAGCAATGTTTTCGTCACCTAGCTGAATAATAGTGATTTCCATTTTTTTGTTGTGTCGTTTGAAAAATATATTTGTGGGACCAGATTCCATGATCCATTGCACTTCGTTGGGATATGCTGTTGAAAATGATCCGAGATAGCGGATAAATAGGTTTTAATCTGCAAATTCTTTCAGCATATTGATTGTTGGACAGAAGAACAGGGAGCCGGTATGCGCCGTACTAAAGTCTAGTATTCTATCGTAATTTCCTTCAGGTTCACCGATAAACATTCTTTTCAGCATTAATTGTACCGTACTGAATGTACTGGCGTAAGCGATAAAGTAGGTTCCCATTTCATTTGTTGCGATTTGCCCAAAAGGCATATTATCGCGCACAATCTTTAAATCGTCACCGACATTGGCCAGGGCCGAATGAGAATTAGCCGGTTTTTCATCGTCGCCCATCTCAATATCGTTTGCTTTGCTTCTGCCGATGACCTTTTCCTGATCGGCGACGGGTAAAGAACGCCAGGCATTCATGTCATGAATATATTTTTGCACAAATAAATAGCTTCCACCCTTATAGGCTGCATCCTCATCACCTACGATACCAAAGAAAGCACGATCCTCACCAAGGGGATTTTCCGTTCCGTCGACAAAACCCAAGATACTTCGGCCATCCCAATATCTGAACCCATGAACTTCCTCCTTGCAATCCGCAACGGGACTTAATAAGGCTGCTATTTCGGTCGCCATGTCAATGCAATAGCTTTTTTCATAAGCGCGAATATGGAAATGTACATCGCCGGGGGTAGCCACAGCAACATGTTTTTGACCAATGATGGGTTCGAAAGGAACCAATTCCTTTGGCATAGGTTCGTTGAGTTCCAGCTTTTTCCACGCATGGTGGCTAATGCCCAATACCACGCTGGCCTTCACGAGATTTGAACGTACCTGCGCCGAATTGTTGAGATTGACAACCAATGCACATAAGCGTTGGAAGACATCCTTGACGATCCCATTTTCGTGGAAATTCCATACCATAAACACCGTATTGTTGCTCGGTGTATCGATGACATTTTGGGCCTGATGATCCATAAGATAAGTTGTTGTGTGTTGTACAGCCTTGCTAAGCTACAAATAAAATCGGTTTTAGCGATAGACTTTTTGATTACTCGAATGCGGTTTGTTGATATAGTTTGACGATTTCATCAATAACTAAATCCGGTTCATCGTAAAAGACATGATGCTCCGCTTTTTCGGCTAAAATATAACGTCTATTGCTTTTTTGATCAGCAAATTTTTTAAGGGCAGCAATAAATAAACTGCGATCGGGTTCTTCAAAAGGTGATTTTCCTGAGCCAATGACAGTCATAGGGACATTGATTTTTTCAGCAACCTCATGTAAAACAGCCGTTGACGCTTCGTAGTTTAAAACGAGGTGATAGAACCCTAAGCTTTCTTTTTTTATGTGATCAAGCTCACTGGCATATTCTCTCTTCAATGATTTGGATCGCTCCATAGTCATGAAATAAGGGGAGACAATATCGATCATTACGGTGCCGACAACCTGTCCGGGATTGGTCGTTATAAATTTCATCGTATAGTTACCACCGAAGGAGTGGGCAACAAAAAAGTACCGATCACGATAGCCCAATTGCTGCAAGGCAGTTTTAAGATCCTTTACTTCATTTGTCAAGCTAATGTTAACGGTGTCTATTTCACTTTTTCCAAAGCCCGCCCGGTCATAAGTAATTAACGGTGCACCCAATTTGCTGGATAGGGGCTCCAATAATTTTCTCCAAACGGAAGCATCATTTCCTCCCCCAGATTCAAAGACAATGGGGATACCTTTTCCCTCCATTAAAGTAAAATGAAGGTTGTGGTTGCCTACATTGATCATGGTATCCCTGAGCTGTGCTTTTACGGCCAGGCCGGGGAGTGTCAGTAGGAGGAAAACGAATAAAAGGAGATTATACTTTAGCCCGTACATCGTTCATTTTAAGTGTCATGCTTTTCGCTTCTGTTTCGATCCATTGGCTGTATTCGGCGATAGCCTGTAAGCGAAGTTCGTCCGAGATATACCCTTCCGTAACCATTTGTCGCGACTGGGCGACTTTGTTCCAAATGGCCAGATTGGTATTAAAGTTAGCTTCTCCTTTTTTGTAGATCTGATCGGCATTGATAACCTGAACCGAATGGAAACCTGCTTGCTGGAGCAGTGCAGCGACCTCATCAGCAACACGATTGTTCATCCCTGCATCTGCTCTCCATTGCAGGAAAGTGCGGTAAAATGTGCGCATGCTTTCTGGCGGAGCGGGGGTCCATTCAATGGCGGTATGATTGTAGTCTAAAATAGAGATTTGTCCGCCAGGTTTTAACCAAGATTTAAATAAGCCTAATGCTCTGGGAACATCACTTAACCATTGCACGGTGCGCGCCGTTATAATCAGGTCGAACGGATGTGGAGGCTGATAATCAAAAATATTGCTGCAGACCAGGCTCAGATTTTTGGTGTTGCCATATAGTTCATTGCCACTATCTATAAAAGACTGTGTATTATCGAGCCCGATTATGGTTCCGTCACCGATATAAGTCGCGACCTCATTCGTGAGTGTTCCGGTACCACAGCCCACATCCAAGATTTCCATGCCAGGAGACAGTAAGGGAATAATCGTTCTATAATCGGAGGATAGTGTCCTTCTTTCAAATATCTTATTGGCCTGTTGATCTTTTCTGTCGATAAATTTCTCTTTCATTGAATTGGGTTTAGTTGATTGTAAATATAGCTTTTGCCTTCCGGTTAAAAAAACTTCTATTCGTTTAATCGTTTTTGTCGCGCTAATCTGACCAACAGTTGAGAATATTCCTTGCTTTGTTTATGATTACGATCAATCGAATACCATATTCTCCATTAAGAAGGATATAATGATCATTTTCTATTTTATAGCAACAGCGATACTTTGCGATTAATACCCTAATTAGGAAATTATTTTATGTCGGTTCGCTGTTTTTTTAATAATAGTTTTTTATATTGTTATACAACAGCACTAGTGCTGTGTAATTACACTAAGATATCCTGATATTATGCGAAAAGTATTTAAAGTTCTCCCGCTAATGTATTGTGCTGTTTTTCTTTCAGCCTGTTCTTCCAACTATCTCATGACGTTCAATGGGGAGAACGTAAAAAAAGACGAAGACAAGGGAACGTTTTCATTTAAAAATGATACGGTACAGATTGATTATTCCTTCGCCGACAGAGATGGTCGAATTTACCTTCGGATAGAAAATAAAATCGATAAACCGATCTTATGGGATCTTAAGAGTTCGGCCATGGTTATTAATGGTAAAACGCAAAGCTATTCTGCTGAACAAGCTGCTTTTAATGGAAAGATGAATGCTTCGGTTTCCGATATAAACGCCAGTAAATCCACTATATTTAACGAAACTTGGGTGAACGGTTATATCACGGGGTCGGTAAGTTTGCCTAAAGATGTCGTACTTATCCCACCGCATGCCTATGTGGATGGGCATTATTTTGATTTTAAAAACGATGTTAAATCCATTGTACGATCATCCCAAAAAGAAAAAGTGTATATGTATGATATGAGTGGCGAAAGTTTTGCGGTAAAACTTGCCCGATTTGAAGGTGCTGATTCACCTTACAGTTTACGTAGCTATTTGACTTATTCGATTTTAGAAGATGGTAAAGCTATTGTTAAAACTACGGAGCAAAAATTTTATGCAGTCCAGCTTTGGCAGACCGGTGCAGTAGCACTTAATAATATTCTAGAACTGTATAATAAGCGCGGAGACGTGCTGGCTGTTAAGGAAAAAAAAGGACAGGAGGCTATGATCGTTGGGGGTGCTTTGGCATTAACTGCAGCGGCCGCAGCAATTGACCCGAAAGCAACTGAATAGTACCCAAAGCCATCTACTACTGCTGTAGCTTATGCTCGTCTAAGCTGTGCCGGATTAAATCATGCCGGTTACAGCTTAGACAAACAATAAGTCCGAATTATTGTTTAAGATATTAGATCCTTTTGTCCTCAAAGGCAAAAAAGCTGTATCACTTATTAAAAAAATCTATACATATGAAGTATCTTGCACAATTTATGTTGATCGTCTTTCTTTTTGTTGCTAACGAAGGTCGATCCTGTACACGCGTTGTTTATAAAGGACCTAATCAGACCGTTATCACAGCTAGAAGTATGGACTGGAGAGACGATATCGCGGCCAATTTATGGGTATTTCCGCGCGGCGTAGCAAGAAGCGGGGAGGTAGGGCCGCAGTCATTGCAGTGGACTTCACAATATGGTAGTGTTGTTTCCAGTGCGTGGGACATTGCTACGGTCGATGGTTTAAATGAAAAGGGATTAGTGGCCAATGTACTCTGGCTTGTCGAATCTACTTATCCTAAATTTGATCCAGCTGGACCAAAAAAAGGTCTTGCAATCTCGGCTTGGGCCCAATATGTTTTGGATAATTTTGCGACCGTCAATGAAGCCGTATCTGCCTTAAAGGATGAACCATTTGTGATTGTAAGTGATTATATCCCGGGCACTACCAAATTTACGACGGTGCATTTATCGCTTTCAGATGCCACAGGCGATAACGCTATATTTGAATACATTAACGGGAAATTGGTTATTCATCACGATGCGGCTTATACCGTCATGACAAATTCTCCTGTCTTCGAAGATCAACTTGCGCTAAACAGGTATTGGCAGGGAATTCCGGGAACCATTATGCTTCCAGGAACAAACCGCGCTGCTGATCGTTTTGTGAGGGCTTCTTATTACATTAATGCGATTCCGCAGACAGATGATTTGCGGCTTTCTGTTGCGAGCGTTTTCAGTGTGATCAGAAACTGTTCGGTTCCATTTGGAATAAGTTCCGAAACGGAGCCCAATATTTCCTCTACGCGGTGGCGATCTGTAGCTGATCAGAAGAATAAAGTCTATTATTTTGAGAATGTATTGGTTCCGGGAACGTTGTGGGTGGATCTGGCTAAATTTGATTTAAAGAAAGGTGCTCCAACGATGAAGTTGGATATGAAGCAAGGGATGGCAATAAATGGCATTTCAAATACGCTGTTTAAGGCTGCCCAACCCTTTAAATTTATGGGTATTTAAATTAGAACGGGCTTGTCCAAAAAGATTGGACAAGCCCGTTTTTATGCGATTTTATAGCGATCCTAGTTGACTGAGGTTCCGTCTATAATCTCTTCATCCGCTTTGCTGACCAATTTAGAATCTTGTTTTACGTCACCAAATATTTCAATCTGACCATCGATGCTGCGCCCTTTCTGTACGGGGATGCGTTGGGTTTTGCCAGCAACGACAGCAATCACAAAGCTTCCTTCGCCCGAAGTAAATACCGCTGATTTTGGCACAACGAAAGTACTGTCTTGCGATGTTAAAGGTAATTCGACCTCTGCGACCATGCCGGGCAATAGCTTGTTGTCGATATTGTTAATATCAATTTCTACCCGTTCGGATCTTAATCTACTGTCCAAGGCACCCGATTTACGTGCAATCTTACCGGAGAAGGTTTGTCCAGGCAATGATTTGACGGTAAATTGCAAGGGCTGGTTTTCAGCTAGAAAACCCGAATATTGTTCCGGAACAGCAACGGCTAACCGGAGTTTACGTTGTTGTTGAATGGTCATGATGGGCATTTCCGAACCACGGCCAGCTGGACCAACATAGGCGCCTTGATTGACATTTCTTGTTGCGATGACACCGTCGAAGGGTGCTCTGATTTCCAAATAATTCAAGAGGTTTTGTACTTCTGCATAGGCTGATTTAGCGGCTTGGTACTGGGCAAAATCAGCATTCTTTTTTGACTCAGCAACCTCAAGATCGAGTCTAGCCACAGTTCCTTCCACCTTGCTGGTTTCGAAGAGTCTATCGTAAGTGCTCTTTGTAGCCATATAAACTGCTTCTTGCGATTTGAGCCGCGATTTTGCTGCTGACAGCTGTGAACTCAATTCGGGAGCTTCCAAGACAGCCAATAATTGGCCGGCATGGACCTTACTTCCGATGTCCACATTGAGGCTTTTGACATAGCTGCTTACCTTGGCGTAAATCTCGACCTGTTGGAATCCACTGATTTCCCCAGGGATCTGCATTTTGTTTGTTAATTTCTGTTTTGAGGGTGCAAATGTTTCTATTGCCGGAGTGACAGCTTCCGGACTTTCCTTTTTTGCATTTTCCTCGGCTGCCGAATGGCATCCTGCTAAGGATGCGATCAGACCAGCGATAGATAATATTTTGAACAAATTATTTTTCATATTTTATAGATTATACTGCTTTTACGATAAAGGTTTTAATGCTGCAATATAGTGTTTACTTTCTTTGTCCTCAGGATCTAATGAGATCGATTGTGTACTGCTTTTTTCTTGCGCCCAAGCAAATATGAGTGGTAAGATGACGAGTACGGCGAATGTCGAAAATAATAATCCTCCAATTACGGCTCTACCGAGTGGTGAAACTTGTTCGCCTCCTTCACCATGGCCAATGGCCATGGGTAGCATGCCCACAATCATGGCCAAACTGGTCATGATAATTGGCCGGAGTCTTAAGGATGCTGCCTCACGAGCCGCAGCCAGCGCATCTCCATTATGCCGACGGATATGTTCGGCATTGGTGATGAGCAAAACGGCGTTTGCAATGGATACGCCCACCGACATGATAATCCCCATATAGGATTGTAAATTGAGGGTCGACCCAGTTAACAACAGCAGAATCAATGAGCCTAGCACAACCGCAGGAACTGTGGTGAGCACAACCATAGAAACTTTGAACGATTGGAAATTGGCTGATAGCATCAGGAATATAACGATAATTGCTACAGCTAAACCAGATTCAAGGCTGCTCATGGTTTCTTCCAACACCTTTCCGAGGCCTATTTGCTCCATGGATAAACCGCGAGGGAGTTCACCAAGGGCTTTGATACTACGTTTTACATCCTTGGAGGCTGTTTTTAAATCTGTATGATCAATATTTGCTGTAACTGATACATAAGGCATCGCGCCCAAATTGTCATTCTCTCCATAGGTGAAGGACGGTGTGATCGTTGCAACATCGCTCAGAATTGGTCGCGCTGAATTTTTCAATAAAGGGATTTCACCAATTTCTTTCTCATCTTTCATTTTATCGATGGGAACCTGCACTTGGACGTTGTATGAGAGTCCTGCCTTTTCATCGATCCAGGTATTTTTTTCGGTATAACGCGAAGAAGAAGTGGACGCGATAAGCGATCGTGTCACTTCGCTGAGATCGATACCCAATTGTGCAGCCCTGATGCGATCTATCTTAATATCATACGAAGGATATTTAATGGATTGTGCTAATTGTACATCTCTAAAATAAGGGATGGCTTTTAGCTCCTCGATCAATTTTCCGGCGTACTTCTCGTTGTTCTTTTTGTTTTTTCCTGCTATCCGAACTTCAATAGGAGTAGGCGATCCTTGGCTTAATACTTTATCCGTAAGTTCGATCGGTTCAAAGGATACCTGTACATCGGGAACTGCTGCTTTCAGACGTTTCCGGTATTCATCACGGAAACTGTCCATATCGTGATGGTAGTCTTTCAGTGCAATTTGGAAAACAGCTTCATGTGGACCAGCCATGAAAAGATAGATCGGTGATACTGAAAACTGTCCGGGGTGTTGACCGATATAGACAGAAGATATGCTAATATGTTCTTTCCCAACCAGTTTTTCCAGTTCGGCCAGCGCCAGTTTTGCTTTTTCTTCGGTGCGTTCGATACGTGTACCTTCAGCTGCACGAAGGCGCATTTGGAACTGACTCGAGTTGACTTTTGGAAACACGTCCTGGCCGATTGTGCTAAGTAAAATGACTACAAGACTTATTGCTCCAAGCAGATAGATCACAGTAATGGTTTTCTTTCTTTTGAACAAGTGATCGATCATTTTCATGAATCTGTTTCTAAACCGTTCAAAAATACTGATCTTTCCATCGTTGTTAAAGTCTTCACGTTCCACCAATAGTTTCTTCTGATTTAGGGTATCCTGTTCGGATTCTACCGTCAGCCCAGATGCTGCAAATTGGGCTTCATCTGCATTTAAACCCGCGGGTTTGGCCGCATGTGGAGCCTTATGCGCATGATCTTTCATGAACCAGTTTGCCATGATGGGAACGAATGTCTGCGAAAGGAGAAAGGATACGATCATCGAAAATCCAATGGACAAAGCCAAGGGAAGAAATAAGGAGCCCGGAATGCCTGTCATGGTAAATGCAGGCGCAAATACGGCTAGTATACAGAGCAGGATCAATAATTTTGGTAGGGCGATCTCCTTACAGGCATCCCAGATTGCCAAGGCTTTGGGTTTACCCATATCCAAATGCTGATGTATATTTTCTATGGTTACGGTACTTTCGTCGACCAAGATGCCGATAGCCAAGGCTAGTCCGCTGAGGGACATGAGGTTGATGGTCTGTCCGAAGAGTTTCAGAAAGAGTACGCCGGATATCACGGAAATCGGAATGGTTAGGATAACGATCAGCGCGGCTCTTCGATCCCCTAAAAATAAGAGAACCATTAGTCCGGTCAGGATAGCTCCGATGGCACCTTCTGTAATCAAACTCTTTACCGAATTGATGACATAAACGGATTGATCAAATTCATACGATAACTTGACGTCGTCGGGCAAATTCTCCTGAATTTTTGGTAAAGCTGCTTTTAAGTTCTGGACGACTTCCCATGTGGAGGCATCGCCAGCTTTGGCAATACTGACGTATACGGAGCGCTTGCCGTTGACCAAGGCGTAGCCTGCAGTAACATCAGCTCCGTCCTTTACCGTAGCGATATCTCCAAGGTAAAGATTTTGTACACCACCTTTAAATAGCGGGATTTTTTCAAAATCTTTGACCTCTTTAATGGTATTATTGGTCGGCGTAATGTAGTTTTTATCCTGAATGCGTACGTTTCCTGCCGGGGCAGTTTGATTGTTCAGTCGTAGCGCTTCTACGACTTGGTCGGGTGTCATATTGTGGCTACGCATTAAATCGGGATCAACGTTGACCTCAATTGTGCGTGGACTTCCCCCAAAAGGAGGTGGGGACAATAAGCCGGGGATTGATGTAAATGATGCCCTGACATAGACGTTGGCCAGATCTTGCAGTTCATTATTGGATCGTTTGCTACTGCTCAATACCAGTTGACCTACAGGAAGCGACGAGGCATCAAAGCGAATGATGAACGGCGGTTGTGAGCCTGGAGGAAAGGAGGCCTGGATCCGATTGGCCAGGGCACTTAGCTCGGCCGCAGCCTGTGCCATGTTGGTGTCTTCGTAATACGATACTTTCATTAAGGTCAGACCTTGAATATTCTTGGTCTCAATAGACTTGACCCCATTGGCAAAAAGAAGGATATTAACGTAGTTTTTAGCAAAATAAGATTCCATTTGATCCGGCGAATAGCCACCAAATGGATGAGCAATATAAATAACCGGAAGGTTCATTTTTGGCAGGATATCCACCTTGATCGATCGAACGGCACCTATGCCAAAGACAATAAGTCCCAATACGAGTACGAGGATGGATATCGGCTTGCGTAAGGCAAAACGTATTAAATTCATGTAATGTTATTTATAGTTCTTTGTTGAAAATATCAAAATCTCCCGCAGCTGCGGCTTTTAATAAAAGCGACTGCCAAAGGTTGATGTGGACGATCTCACGATCGGTTTCGGCTCTATTGAGTGTATAAAGGGTCTGTGTAACGTCGACAAGCGTAGCTAGGCCGTTTTTATACATCGTCATTTTTTGATTGTAAGCTTGCTGGGCTGCCGATACTTGTCGGGGAGCTTCTAAATCACTTTTTCGGGCCAATTGAATTTTAACATC
The DNA here is from genome assembly GCF_002341965.1 of Sphingobacterium sp. UBA2480. Lineage (NCBI taxonomy): Bacteria > Pseudomonadati > Bacteroidota > Sphingobacteriia > Sphingobacteriales > Sphingobacteriaceae > Sphingobacterium > Sphingobacterium sp. UBA2480. The sequence goes on from NZ_DDPA01000007.1 coordinate 166,300, forward strand.
AGCAGCATCCAGCTGTGCTGCCAATTGGGCTTCGGCGGTTTGGTATTCTTCTCTTAGGGCATCATTCGTAAAGCGCTGTGCACTGATTTTTTTATTAATGCGTGCAATAGAAGTCAGATTCCAGTTTATGCCCAATCCCAAGAGATAATTTTGCCTACTGGGACGAACTCCTTGCCAATAATTTGTGCTATAAGCTTGTAGATCCGTAATGTAGTCGCTCTTAAAACCTGATCCTCTTGTCTGAAAAACACCAAAGGCGCTTACAGTGGGAAAATATTCTTTGGTTGATAATTTTAATTGTTGTTCACCCAATTCAATTTTACTTTTATAAAATTGCAGAATAGGATTACTTTCAATCAAGTTGTCTGAAAGGGGAGTTAGCTGTACTGGTGTTTTCTGGACGAGCAAGGTATCTATTTGCAGGTTTTTTGCTGGTATTCCCATCAGTACTGTTAATTTGTTGTTTTGCTCTTTAACATTTTCGCTGGCTTGGTTGAGGCTGATCTTTGCGCGTGAGACTTCGGCAGAAGCTAGCGTTGAATCTACGCCGGGCAATATGCCGTTTTTTACTTTCGTGGCAGCGATATTTAAAAATACCAGTGCACGGTCGAGGTTCATCTGTTGATTTTTTTCCAAGCGCTGACTCGCCAATAAATTGAGGTAAGCTGCAGCAATCTTGACTTTATGCTGGAACTGTTCCTGGCCGAGATCGGCCTGTAGTCGTTTGGTATCAGATTTGGCCAATTCGATCCGTTCTTTTTTTCGTCCAAAGGTGTAAATGTCCCAATTGACGTTGGCTAAGTAAAGCGCACCAAATGCGGCATTCCAATTTTGTTCGGGAAGAGCGGCTCCTGAAGAAGCTACCCCTAGTCCGCCGAATCCATACAGTGGACCATTTTGTCCATTGACTGTTCCAAAGTCCTGTTGCGCTACGATGTTCAGATTGGGCCAAAAGTCGCGTTTGACTTGTTCATTGGTCTGCAGGGAAGACTGGAGATAATATTCCTTTGCCTTGATATTTCCATAATTTGCAAGACCCTGTTCTACGGCGTCGCGCAGTGTAAGCGTCTGAGCGAAGGAGGAGGATGTCGCAAGTGACACAGCCAATGACAGCACTAAATTCAATTTCAGCATAGGTTATCTATCATTTTATGGACACGAAGATAGCGATGAGCTAGGCTGTAAGGCCCCTTTTAAATGATCTATCGTGTTTAAAAGTGACCAATTTAATTCGTCATTTATTTTTCTGCTGTTATAAACTTAAAACTCTTACTTTGTAACAGAATTTTAACAAAAAAAAGGATTATGAGAAAGGTTTTGGAGAACAAGATGATACAGGAAGTCGTCCTATTGATCTTTTCGTTTATCCTCTTTACGTTGAACGACTGGATTTTGATCCTGAGTTGGAAGGGATTTTTGATGGGGGTGCTCTATTTCCTGATCCTTTATGCGCATGCGCAACTAAATCGCTTTTTTCTATTGCCATTACTGCTTAAAAAGAATAAACCCCTGTTGTATATTCTGGCTTCGGTGGCAACGCTGCTGATTTTTGCACTGATATTAAAAGAGCTGACGGATAACGTCATTTACAAGAATTGTTTTCTCTACAAGAATCTGGTTCAGAAAACGTTCCATTATCAGTTTGGTGTATTATTGGGATCCTTGATCTGCATATTGGGCAGTATTCAATTTATAGAATTTTATCGCTTCCAACGGGTGAAGACGCGACGTGAACTGCTTTCGAATCAGACGCAGTTATCGCATTTGAAAAAACAGCTCAATCCACATTTCCTATTCAATACGTTGAATACCATCTATGGCATTAATTTGAAGTATCCGGAACGCACATCCGAATTGATCATCAAAGTTTCCCAGCTGCTGCGTTATCAGATGGAGAGCAGTGATCGGGAATTTGTTGCGATGGATGATGAGATCGATTTTATCTCAAGTTATATCGAACTGGAGCGCGAACGATTAGGATACCGAACAAAAATTGAATTTGACTATCAAAAAGAGGAAGATATCAATTATCAGATAGCGCCGATGTTATTGATTACTTTTGTGGAAAATGCTTTTAAACACGGAACCTGCAGTATTGAAGATTGTTTTGTACATATTTCAATCAAGATTGAAAAAGGGAACTTATATTTGCATGTCCGAAATTCTGTTCCGGTCAAGAAAAGGAATGTGTTTTCAGCAAAAATAGGTTTGGAAAATACAGTGGCTCGATTGAAGCTTTTGTATCCTAATCGGTATAAACTAACGACAAATTCCAAGAAAGAAGAGTATGAGGTGTCATTGGTTATCAATCTTTAAACAATGAATAAAAAAAGCTGTATCGTCGTTGATGATGAACCTGCCGCGCATTATGTCCTGGTCAATTATATTGAAAGAAGTACTGATCTACAGTTAGTTGCTCAATGTTATAATGCTTTTGAGGCATTGGAGTTTCTTCGGGAGAACAAAGTAGATTTAATCTTCCTGGATATTGAAATGCCCGAAATTAATGGGATGGAGTTTTTGAAGATGCTGGATAATCCACCCAAAACGATTTTGACAACAGCCTATTCCGAATACGCATTGGAGAGTTATGACTATGGCGTTGTCGATTATTTATTAAAACCTATTTCATTCCCCCGTTTTTTTAAGGCTGTTCAACGTTTTTTGTCGTATAATACGGTCCTGTCACCCCAGGAAGAAGAACCCAAATCGATTAGTATACGCATGGATGGTCGTATTATTGAGGTTAAATTATCGCAGATTGATTTTATTCAGAGCTTTGGCAATTACGTAAAAATTGTTACCCCGGGACAAACTTTTTTAACAGCAAGCACCACCCAACAAATTCTCACACAGGTGCCAGCATCAAAGTTTGTCCGTATCCACAAATCCTACATTGCTTCGATCAATAAGGTGATCAAATATGAGCATGGCATGGTGCAGATCAATAATACGTCTTTACCTGTCGGTATAACTTTTCGTCGGGAATTGCAGGAGCGGTTAGCCAATAAATAGCGCCAAGCTATGAAGTAATTCGATCAGGTATCGCCGTTCTTGTCAATTCACAGCATATCATTTGAAGAAGAAAGTTTATTCATTTAGCTGGATGTGCTGATACTGACGTTGGGCTTGTGCAATACCGGAAAGTTGACTGAATTGGCAATAAAACAATATTCACTTGCTTTTTTGTGCAATTCAATGGCCTGTGCAATCATCGTAGAATCTTTTACCCGGACTGAAGGATTTAGCGTAACTTCTTTAAAATAGCCCTTTCCACTTTCTTCTTCAAGCATGATCGCCGTTGCGTGGTCTACATATTCTTCTACAATAATTTTATTGACGGAGCAGAAATGAAGGTACCATAACATATGGCAAGAGGATAGGGATGCAAGCAATAATTCTTCGGGATTGTGCTTGCTGGGGTCTCCCAGAAACGCTGGATCCGAAGAACCTTCAATCTCAGCTTTGCCGTCAATACGAATGCGGTGGCTTCTTTCGTAGTTTTTATAATGATCGGTTCCGCTGCCGCGATTTCCTGTCCACGCAATTGTGGCTGTGTAGTTATGTTGTTTCATTTGAAAATAATCGTTTGACGCTGTTGGTGCTAATCTGTAAGCAAGTTAAAGAATATCCCTTTATCCTCAACATAAGCGCAATGTCTTTTGGGTAGAATTGACTTTCACATTATGTTTTTTGATTTATTTTTTTTGTTTACAATATACTGATTGGTATTTTATTCGTAAGTTTGTTGTGATTTTAATTAAATATATTGTTTGTGAATAATACCATGTTTTCTATTGTCTTTAAATATACCTTTTGGTATTTTATTTTGTACTATGATTGGCGTATATCGTGAAATTTTTATAGTAGCCTTTTGGATGGTGTCAACTATGCGGGGCGTATTTGTAAGACCTGTTTTGGTCGTGAATAATTCTGTTAACTAAAAATAGTTCGTATATGGAACAATATGATTTGGTTGTCATTGGGTCTGGCCCAGGCGGCTATGTAGCGGCGATTCGCAGTGCTCAATTGGGGTATAAAACTGCACTTGTAGAGAAATATGATACATTGGGTGGTACCTGTACCAATGTCGGCTGTATTCCCACAAAGGCAATTTTGGATAGTACACATCACTATCATGACGCGCAGCATCATTTTGCTGCACATGGGATTCAGGTAGCAGGGCTGTCGATAGACTTTGGTCGGCTGTATGAGCGTAAAGATAAAGTGGTTTTGCAAAATACGCAGGGGCTGAATTTCCTGATGAAAAAGAATAAGGTAACGGTGATCCACGGAACGGCTTCTTTCGTGAATAATTCTACTGTCGAGATCGCTACATCAGCTGGGGAACGACTATCCCTTGGTGCAAATAAATTCATCATTGCTACCGGCTCAAAGCCGGCGACAATTCCGGGAGTAACCATAGATAAAAAACGTATTATCAGCTCAACGGAGGCGTTATCTTTGCCTGAGAAGCCGGGTAAAATAGTTATCATCGGTGGTGGTGTTATTGGGGTAGAGATGGCATCTATATTCAACAGGATGGGCTGTGAGGTCACTATCATAGAATATGCCGATCGCCTCCTTGCCAATATGGATCATGAATTGGGGGATGCATTGAAAAAAATACTACTCCAAGATGGCATTAAAATTCTGCTTAAACAGGCTGTCTACAAAACAGAAAATGAAGGCAGTTCGGCAAGCGTATTCTTTCGGGATAGCGATGGTCAGGAGCAGCAGTTACGGGCGGATTATGTTTTGGTTGCTGTCGGACGGAAAGCCTTTACAGCGGGGCTTGGGTTGGAGAATACAGCTGTTCAACTGGATGCCAGAGGTATGATCGTTACCAACGAGCAGCTACAGACGGCGGTTCCCCATATTTACGCTATTGGCGATGTGATCGGTGGAGCAATGCTGGCGCATAAAGCTGAAGAAGAAGCAATTTTTGTTGTTGAACATATAGACGGCCAAAAACCAAAGGTGCATTATGATCGCATTCCAAGTGTGGTTTATACCTGGCCTGAAGTCGCTTCAGTTGGTGCGACAGAAGAGGACCTCAACGCAAGGGGTGTAGCGTATACGGTTGGGAAATTCCCATTTTCCGCAAACGCCCGTGCCCGCGCGGGGATGGATACGCAAGGGTTTGTAAAGGTGTTAGCCGATCCTAAATATGGCGAATTATTGGGGGTTCATATCATTGGAGCACGTGCGGCCGATCTGATTGCTCAAGGTGTTTTGGGCTTGGAATATGAAATCACCGCCGATAGTATGTCAAGGGTGTCGTATGCACATCCTACTTATTCAGAAGTCTTGAAGGAAGCGCATACCATTGCTTCAGGGCGTCCATCTGTAAATATATAAGTATCCTATGCGCCTTTTCAGAGAAGGACAACACGTATTTCTTTCGAAAGAGCTCAATGTATTTCTTTCAGAAGAACTAAACGGGTTTCCGTCCAAGAAAAGGCGCTGCTGGTCTATTTTTTTGGATACAAAAATCAATTTATCTATGTTTGTTGTGTATCATCCTTTAATTTATGGACAAGCAGGTATTGTTAGACAGTATTCAGAAAGAGATCGACCTAACGGAAGATGAAATCGTACGCCTATTGGCTGTTGTGAAATCCAAAAAAGTGAAGAAAAAACAATATTTGCTGTTGGAGGGCGATCTGAGCAGGTATGCTATTTTTGTCGCTTCGGGTTGTCTAAGAAGTTATTGCGTGGATGAAGACGGCTTTCAATATATTCAACAGTTTGCTCCCGAGGGTTGGTGGATCGGCGATATGTATAGTTTGGTGACGGGAAAACCCGGAAGTTTATACATCGATGCGGTATTTGAATCTGAAGTATGGATGATTTCCAAAGTCGATCTGCATCGACTCTATCAGGAGATTCCGAAACTGAATGTCTATTTTCGGATACTTGCCGAAAATGCATTGGTTTATTATCAAAGTCGATCGATGGAGAATCTCCGTCTAGCTGCCAAAGAACGTTACGAAAAGTTCTGTACACGTTATCCTACATTGATCGACTGTCTTCCGCAGAAACAAGTTGCTGCATATATTGGCGTTACGCCCGAGTTTTTAAGTAAAATGCTCCACCAGTAAGGTAAATCGGGCCATCGGCAAGAAATAGCCCGGTGAACTACCATTTCTCTTTTAACAGCGTTTCCAACTGCCCAATTTCTTCCTGATACATGGTTTTCTTTCTAGTTCCGAAGTAAAGGATATTTTCGACAGGCGATGTCCCTTCCCAGATTAGTTTTATTTTCCCGGATGCAATTGCTTCAGCACATAGGAAGTCCGGAACAATCGAAAAGCCTGTATTGTTGCTCAAACAGCGTATGATGGAGCTAATATTGGGAACAATATAATTGGGGCTAAAGTCTGGATGTTCGCCAAAGTGTGTTGACCAGTAGTTTTTTAAATGATCCATATCGGCAGCCGTGCTATACCATAATTGTTTTTTAAGGAGTTGAGCTGCTTCTTTAATTTTATTGGCACTCAGCAGTGCCTCCAGTGTGGATGTATCCGTCTGACACCCTGCAATCAAGACAATACGTTCTTTTGAAAAAGCTTCATACTGTAGATTCTGTTGGTTTCCTTTTTGAGGCGTAATAATAAGATCCAATAAACCATTATCAAGATCCTGTTGCATCTGCGGATATTCTCCAAATTTGATAATTAAATTGAAGGGGAGCTGGGCAATATGTTCTTCGAGGGTGTACTGAAAGGTCTCAAAACACATTCCGATACTGATCGTTATACGTTCGTCCAATGCCCGTTTGTGAAAATGCTGTTCACCGGTTTCTAGTTTTTTAAGCGGATCAATAACATAGTTATACAAGATTTTCCCCTTTTCGGTCGGCACCATTCTTCGCGCAGAGCGATCAAAAAGCTTGTGCCCCGTAAATGCTTCCAGGGAATTCAGATGTAAGCTTACCCCCGGCTGAGAAATAAATAATTCCTGTGCAGCTGCAGATAATGTTCCGGTTTCATAGATTGCCTTAAATGTACGAAGCCATTCTAAGTTCCATTTCATAGTTATTATTTTTATGATACAAATATACAATTTAAATTATTTGTATGATTCAAAAATATGATAGAAATTTGTGTTATCAATAATAAAAATTATAGAAATGAAAATATTTATTATCAATGGCGGACAGAAATTCGCACACTCGGGAGGTTCTTTTAATACTACGATAACAAATTGGACCGTTGAAACATTGGCTGAAAATGGATTTGAAACAAGGGTTACCAATATCAATGATGATTTTGATCCAATGGTTGAAGTTGAAAATTTTAAATGGGCAGACATTATCGTTTACCATTTTCCTGTATGGTGGTTCCAGGTTCCGAATCGTCTGAAACTTTATATCGATGAAGTCTTTACGGCCGGTCACAACAACGGTATCTATAAAAATGATGGTCGATCGCGTAAGAATCCGGCAATTAATTACGGCACCGGAGGTTTGATGCAAGGTAAAAAATACATGGTGACTTCGAGCTGGAATGCCCCTGAGACAGCATTTACAATGGAAAATGAGTTTTTTGATCAGCATTCAGTTGATGCCGGTGTTTTATTCGGTTTTCATAAGATGAATCAGTTTGCAGGATTGGAACACCTGGGAAGTTTCCATTTTCATGATATGGAAAAGGGGGCATCTCAAGAACGTGTCGACAATTACGAAAAGGAATATAAACAATATTTGGAAGAGGTCTTCCATTTGGAAACTACGTTGAACTAAAAATTTATTGATCGATAAATCGCTTTATCCATGGCGTTATTGCGATGAAAAGAGTAAATTACCAAAATAAAATCAATAACATGAAGGTATATTTAACCGCAATTTTAAAAGTAGTTCCTGCACATCGGGGAGAAGTATTGGCATTATTGTTAGAAATGGTCGAGGCAAGTAGGAAAGAAGCAGCGTGTATACAGTATGATCTGCACCAGGTAAACAGTGATGAAAATCAATTTATATTTTATGAAATTTGGGAAGATCAAGCGGGCTTGGATGCGCATAATCAACAACCTTATATTGTGGCATTTGGAAAAGTGGCTGGTGAAAAATTACAGGAAACGCCTCAAATTATAGCAATGAATAAGATTGCTTAATTTACCATGTGGTCTGTCCGGACCTTATTGAGAAGATGATTTGTGTGGGCCTAGGATATGAACTATAATTGAAGTAACTATAATTGAAGTATTGGTGGTGCCAAAATCATTTGTGTTGCCTAGATAGAGCGTGCTCTATTCTGATTTGGTGACGCGAATGATTTTGTTGGTACCTTGCTGAACAGCGACGTCGACTTTATTTCGTTGCGTGTAGCTCTGTTGCAGGAGATTCAATTTTTTGGTCAGCTGACCATCTTGATTATCTAGCCAGAAGGTAGCAGCCATGATACCAATTTGCACTCTGTAACTGGAATCAGTTTCCGGAACAAGCTGCTCGATAATCTGATGTTGATACCAGGTCAGTTTTTTGTTTTCTTTTTGGGAAACACAGCTGTACAGGAGAAATGCCAGAAGGGCGACATAGCCCATTTTTTGAAGTTTACTGCGTCTTAGGTCCATCAATAGTTCTTTGTGTTAATATCAAATCTACGATTTTTTATCCAACTAATGAATTACCTCTACGAATTTTTATGGCCTCATTTAAACAGTTATGCTCATTTATTGACCAGACTTCTCCTGTATGCACATTCAAGTAAATCTAAAAATGTATGAAGTTTATTGTTCATTTCGTTGTAATCATAAGCCTGAATTACGTCGGGTAATTGCACAAATTGGTGCAATTGGCTTTGGAGAAGGAGATCTTCTTCTGAAGCTATCAATAGCCGGACGACTTCAGTCGTGAGTTCCATATGGCATTGAAATCCGTAAACGAGATTTGTATAACGCACAATTTGCCTAGGGCAGCCGGCGCTACTTGCTAAGATTTCACTTTCAGGGGTAAGTCCAGGCATATCGTTGTGCCAATGTCCAACCGATAACGGGCTGCCAAAATGTGCTATTTTGGAGTCGTTTATTCCTGCCGCTGTAAGCGTGATGGGGAAAACCCCAATTTCTTTTTGTGGACTATGTTCATACTTTGCCAATAGCGCTTCGCCAATCAGTTGTGCGCCCAGGCATATACCAACAACTGCCTTGCCTGCATCAATAGATCGGCGGATAAAGGCGATTTCGGCCTTAGCGTCAAAATAAGGGTATTCGGAAGGGGATGAATCTGGGCTTTGAGGTCCGCCCATAATGATCAATACATCGACGGAATCAATTTCGTCTGGCAGAAGGTCCTGTCGGTAGACCTGGGAAAAGGTGACCTCATGCTGTTGTTTTTCTGCCCAGGCTAAATAGGCTCCGGGTGCTTCAAAAACTTCGTGTTGTATAAAATGTATCCGCATTGGTTTTTATGTTATCGGTTTTCGTTCCAATAATAACTATCTGGAGTAGGACGCTGTCCAAAAATTGCCGTTCCTACCCTGACAATCGTCGCGCCTTCCGCTATCGCTATTTCTAAATCCCCGCTCATGCCCATCGACAGTTCTTTCATCGATACATCAGGAATAGCTAGGGCTATAATTTGTTGTTGAATATGTCTAAGCAATTTGAAACAGGCTCGCACCTGTTCGGCCTCGGCACTCAATAGACCTATCGTCATCAGTCCTTTAATCTTTAGTGTGTTTAATGTTGCTATTTGCTGTACCAGATCGATCACTTCCTCTGGAGCAGCGCCGTACTTGCTCTCTTCAAAGGAAGTATTCACCTGAATGAGCACCTCCATGGTTTTATCTTCTTTTAAAAGTCGTTGATGCAATTTTTCGGCAAGATCTATACGATCTATTGAATGGATGCAGGATACGTTGTATTTAAGCAGATCCTTGATTTTATTGGTTTGCAGGTGGCCAATAAAATGATTAACATGCGGAATAGTATTTAAATACTCAAATTTGTCTTTTAATTCCTGTACTTTATTTTCGGCAATTAAGGTTTGACCAGTTTGCAGTGCGATTTCGATACGTTCGGCAGGTACGGTTTTAGTCGCTAGCAATAATTTTACTTCGCGTGGGTCGCGCTGATTTGCTTTGCACGCTTTGTCGATACGCTGTTGTATAATGCGTATATTCTCTGTAATAAACTCATCCATGTTACGGTTGTATTGTTTTTTTCATCATAATATCGATTTGCTTATCGTCACCCAGTTGAAATATATGCTTGTCGAATGCCACAAAGCCATTTTTCCGATAGAAATTGATCGCGCGGGAATTTTTTTCCCAAACACCAAGCCAGATAAATGAAACTGCTTTTTTTTGAGCTAAGGCTAGTGCTTTCTCGAACAATAGCTGCCCCACTTTTCTACCGTGAAATTCCTGTAGAACATAGATGCGTTCAATTTCCAATGCCTGTGGGCTTTGGTTTTCGGTCTGCGCTTGTCCGGTATTTATTTTTAAGTAACCGATAACATTATTTTCTAAAACGGCGAAGTAAAATTCAGACTCATCATGGCAGAGCTCGGCCAATAATTTTTCTCTTGAAAAACCTTCCGTTAGATAAGTCTTCATGTTCTCTTCGGTGTTTGTGTCTGAAAAGGTCTGGATAAATGTTTCTTTTCCAATCTGCTGCAGCAGGTCAATATCTGTTAGTTTTACTTTAGTGATGGCTATTTCGGTGTTATTTTTGTTCATTTTTTTCATTACTTATTGATCCATTTTTCATTGCTGCGGCAATATTTCTTTCGAGCTCATTGTCGCTATTTTTCAGAAAATCGCGGATACGCTGTCTTTCTGTTTCACTTTTATTTTGACTTAATTTTTTTTGGCCCTGTAAATCCGTAACGACAAGTTCGAAGGTGATGATACCTCGCATCATGCCACTTTTGAAGCGATCGGAGAGATTGTTCCATTGTGTTAGATAAGCTTCGTCGTAACTGAGGATCATTTGCTCTAAAGCCTTGTTTATTGCTTTTTCCTCCGTAAGGATAGATGCAAGACCATAGGCATGAACCGCAATGTAGTCCCAGGTTGGTACACTTTCCTCCTTGTCGTAGTGCTGTGGCGAGATATAAGCATGTGGTTCGGAGAAAATGACTAATGACGGTGTATTTTCGATATAATTGGCTTGTTCGTTTGCGCGAGCGAAGTGTGATGTTAAAAGCAGCTGATCTTTATCTGTACGGATGTGGAAGGGGAGCTGGGTTGCTATTGGAATCCCCTCTTTAACCGATACGATGGTGGCAAAACTATATTGTTGCATAAATTCAACCTTTTCTGCGTAATCTTCGAACTGGAAATGTTTGGGTACATACATGCAAATAGCTATTTCTTGATTTAATTCAAAATTACGGCCAATGGGTGCAAATGAGCTAGTCCAAATTGAATAATGTAGCTGGTCCAGTGTTCATTTATTGCGCTTGCTTAAGTATATTTACGTTAAAAGATAAGCAAAAAAAGACGCCAAAAATGGAGAAATATGAGCTAAGACGTTTAGAAATAGGAGAATGGCAGCAATACAAAAAGATAAGACTGGAGGCCTTATCTTCTGCTCCTGAGGTGTTCGGTAGCAATTATCAAAAGGAAGCGGCTTATAGTGATGCCGAGTGGATGGCCTTACTGGGCAATCCCAAGTGTGCGATATTCGGTTTGTATAACCAAGATTTATTGATTGGGCTGACCGGTGTCGTGTTGGATCGGGCGGATGAATCAAATGCGATTTTGATCGCGTCTTTCATTCAGGAAGGCCATAGAGGCCGGGGTTTATCCCGCTTGTTTTATGAAGCGCGTATAACATGGGCACGTGAACAAGGCTGCCTTCGGATTACGGTATCTCATCGGGTTGGTAACGAAGCCTCGCGAGCTGCAAATCAATCGTTTAACTTTGAGTATACACATTCAAGGGATGTCGTTTGGCCTGATGGGGTCAAAGCAGAAGAGCTGATCTATGTTTTGAATCTTTAGTTAACCTGCTTCCCGCTGTTGATCAATTACTGCGTTCAGTCCGGTCTGAACGCAGCAATTGATCTATAAAATACAACGCATGGAAACAAGCTTTAAAGTTCGTTTTCGTGCGAATTGTTGGGTGCTTTTGGATTATATTGCTGGACATGATCAACCTTGGCAAATAGGTGTGGACCATTCATTTCAATTCCTGCCGCTAAAAAATCATCGAGGATCAACTGAAAAATTTCAGATTTTGCCAGTTCAATTTCCGCGGATCTAGCGATGTAGACATTCAGTTCATATAAAACATAAAAGTCGTCTAATTTTTTTTGCAAGACGAATGGGGCAGGATTAAGGTTGACTCTTTTTATTCGTGGCGGGATGTTCAGCAGCAATTCGTGGATACGTTGCCAAGGCTCTTCATAGCCAACTGTCAATTCCACCTGAAAGCAGATTCCCTCCTCAGAGAATGTCGAATAATTGACGGTATTTCCCGAAAGTACCGAGGAATTGGGAATGGTAATTTCTTCATTTTTTATCGTTCGGAGCCTGGTTACCAGGGGGGATTTTTCGATAACAACGCCCGTTTTGTCGGCGATAGTGATCCGGTCTCCGATACGGAAAGGACGCATATAGGTGATCACAAGCCCCGCTATGATATTGGAAATCGCAGAAGATGACCCTAAAGAGAACAGGACACCAATAAATACGGATATTCCTTTAAAGATATCTGAATTTGCGCCGGGTAAGTAAGGGAATATGAGCACCAGCGTGAAGGCTTGGAGCAGAAAGCGAACAATAGTAAAGGTTGGCATGGCAAAATCGCGATGAAAACCATTGACCTCTAATTTGCCTTTGTCAATTTCGCTAAAAATATACTTTATGAATCGAACGGCATACCGCATGACAACGAGTATGACAAATACAGTAATCAGATTGGGAATATAATCCCAAATGGCCAAAACTGCAGTCTTCAGGGGCTTTGTAAAAAGTCCAATGAGATTGGATGCCCAGCTCTGTGTAAATGGAAAAACACTGAAGACAATCGGCAGCATGATAAAGGCAATGAGTACGATCAAGCCCCAACGTAAGATATTTATGGCATTAATAAACATCCGTGTTTTTTGTACAGAGGTGACAAGGACGTAATTTTTGATCTTAATGTCTTTGATCCGCTGTGTTCTTTCTGTCAATATACGTCGCGTACCATATTTTTTCAATTTGTTTATCAATAGAATCAATATCGAAAAAACGACTAGAATGAGAAATACAAGCCCAATACGCGTAAGAAGTTTTGTAATGCTGTTATCAGCACGTTCCGTTTTGATTGAATCCTGAATTCTTTTTAGGTAGTTTGCCGCAATCTCTTCTTTGCTTTTTCCTTCAAGAAGGGCATCGAGTTCTGTGACGGAAGTTATGACGAGATCTTTATAAACGATGTCGGCACTTATTTCGCTGTTTTCGATTTTAAAGGAATCTACTTTCACAAAATCGTCTTCATATAGATTATGGATTCTGCTGACCACATTGTAGGCGCGGTCTTTGGCTAATGATGATCCAAGTTTATTATAGATATAGAATAGCGTATCCTGAAATGGCGCGACCGCATATCTTTTTGTGTTTTTTTTGATGGAGTCTACTTTAACTTTCAGCTGCTGCTTCCGAAGGTTATTTTCTTCGTCAAACTCATTCAGCTGCTGTTTTAAATTTTCTTTTTTGGGGCTATTTTGACTTTTAAGATCGGCAATTTCATGCTGAAGCTTTACCCGTTCAAGAGAATCATTAATTTGCTGTTGTCTAATTCCGTTCAGTAGGGAACTTAAATCCAATTCTTTTTTATTGACCGAATCTGTTTCTTGTGCATAAAGCGGTGCGCTCGTTGAAAATAGACAAGATATGGTCATTAAGAAATAAACGTAAATACTTCTCATCGTGTTATTGGTAAAATTGAATGCCGATGTTTACTAGATTATTTTGCGCATAACGATCGGACAGGTTCTCAAAGATAATAATTATCTCGATTAGACGGCAGATCGTCAAATATGATATAAATTGAAGGTAAAATGATACGATGCGACAGCTGAATTTAACTTATTCCGACTTTCTTTGTTAAAACGATTGAGCATATGCTCAATACGAAAAACTGTATAGCTAATTTTATCTAAAAAATATGATTAAACCTTTTCAAAAATCTATTTATGCAATGAACAAACTTGGGAAGATAGGTCTCTGTGTTATTGTAGCCTGTGTTTCCACTGTTTTAGATGGACAAGCCCAAGAACGCAAAGCTCCGGCTTATCCATTGATTACACACAACCCCAATTTTAGTATATGGTCAATGACAGATCAGCTTCATGCATCGACAACAAAGCACTGGACAGACGCTGATCATTCGCTGTTGGGCTTAATTGATGTTGATGGTCATATTTATCGTTTTCTTGGTAAAGAGGAACCGAGTTATGCGGTTATTCTACCGACTGCCGAAGATAAATCTTATACGGTACAGTATACAGAATCAAAACCTCAAGGTGGCTGGGAATCTTCCGCTTATAATACGGATACGTGGAAATCGGGACTTGCACCCATAGGTGATGACGAGAAGCAGGTAAAAACCCTTTGGAAATCGGACGATATCTGGGTGAGACGTGAGTTTTCCGTAGCGGATCCGAAGGGTATTAATGAGTTGTTTTTAAAACTCAATCATGATGATAACATAGACGTATTTTTGAATGGGAAGAAGGTTTACGAAAAAGTAGGTTGGACCAACAACTTTCAGTATATACCGATTGACAAGACGAATTTGAAGGCTGGGCAAAATAATATTGCCATCCATTTGAAGAATAGTGCTGGCGGTCGTTATCTCGATTTTGGTTTGGTTGACAGGCTTAAAGAGCGTGGGGCACGGATTGAAGAAGCCGTGCAAAACGATGTAGAAATAACAGCGACGCGTACGGTTTATAACTTTCAGGCAGGTAAGGTTGATCTAAAATTAACCTTTACGTCGCCTTTGCTTATGGATGATCTGAATTTATTGGCTCGACCGGTAAGCTATATCACGTATAACGTCAAAGCAAACGATGGCAAGCAGCATGCGGTTAAAGTTTTTCTAAGTGCATCCACAAATATTGCGGTGTATAAACCTTCACAGGAGGTGATCGCCGAAAAATATGAGACGGCAAAATTGTCTGTACTAAAAACGGGAACGGTCGAACAGCCTATTCTGCAGAAAGGGGCCGATGATATGCGGATAGACTGGGGGTATTTTTATGTTGCTGCGCCGAAGCGGGATAAAACGCAACAGTTTATTAGTCCGAGAGGCGGAGCCGTAGACGCCTTTAGAAAGGGAACAACGACATCGGTAAAAACTGTTAAGGGGATATCACTTGCGCTGAACACGGTCATTCCATTTGGCAATGTGGGGGCGAAAGCGGAGGAACGTTTTGTAGAGGTTGGGTACGATGAAATTTATGCGATTCAGTATTTCAAAAATAACCTGAGACCATGGTGGAACAACTCCGGTAAAGAAACGATGGAAAATCAGCTGACTTTGGCTGCAGATGAGTATCGTAAGGTACTCGATAAGTGCGTGGCATTCGACAAAACAGTGTATGCAGATGCGCTAAAATCGGGTGGAAAAGAGTATGCACACCTTAGCGTTCTCGCTTATCGTCAAAGTATTGCAGCACATACCTTGGTGAAAAGTCCACAAAACGAACTATTATGGCTTTCCAAAGAAAATAATAGTGGCGGATTCATCAATACGGTCGATGTCACTTATCCTTCAGCGCCATTGT
Organism: Sphingobacterium sp. UBA2480; assembly: GCF_002341965.1. NCBI lineage: Bacteria > Pseudomonadati > Bacteroidota > Sphingobacteriia > Sphingobacteriales > Sphingobacteriaceae > Sphingobacterium > Sphingobacterium sp. UBA2480. The sequence goes on from NZ_DDPA01000007.1 coordinate 182,030, forward strand.
ATCTGATCTATAATCCGGAGTTGTTGAAAGGGATGTTAAGTGGAATATTTTATTTTAGTGAGAGCGGTAAATATCCCTATCCTTGGGCAGCGCACGATTTGGGTACGTATCCATTGGCCAATGGTCAAACCTATGGTGAACCTATGCCTGTGGAGGAATCGGGCAATATGATTATTTTAACTGCTGCAATCGCAAAAGTGCAAGGGAATGCTGACTATGCCAGGAAGCATTGGAAAACATTGACAACATGGGTAGATTATCTCGTTAAAGATGGTTTTGACCCTAAAACGCAGCTCTGTACAGATGATTTTGCCGGTCACCTTGCACGAAATGCCAATTTATCTGTTAAGGCTATCGTTGGTATTGCTTGTTATGCGCAGCTTGCGGAGGCCATTGGTGAAACTGCAATAGCAAAAAAATACCGTGCAATTGCCGAGGAAATGGTTCCGAAATGGATGGAAATGGCAGATGCCGGTGATCATTATGCACTGACATTTGATGATAAAAATACCTGGAGTCAAAAATATAATTTGATCTGGGACAAAGTGTTGGGATTGAATCTGTTTCCACAAAAAGTGTATGATACAGAAATTAAGTATTATCTGACCAAGCAAAATAGATTCGGCATACCATTGGATAGCCGTAAAGCATACACAAAAAATGACTGGATTCTTTGGACGGCATCATTTGCTCCATCAAGAGAAGCATTTGAAGCTTTGATAAAACCAGTCTATAATCATGCGATTCAAACGGAATCCCGTGTCCCATTAAATGATTTTTATGATTCGACTACGGGGATCCGCGAAAACTTCAAGGCGCGTAGTGTTGTTGGAGGTTTTTACATGAAACTTTTAGCGGATATCATGAAACAGAAATAAATGAGGAAAATGAGTAGGAGACGGGAGTCCACAATGAAATATTTAGTTTGTGTTTAGTTAATAAGACGGCGGGCAATTAAAAGATTGCTCGCCGTTTGTTTATAGGGTTATGCGTTTCAATATCTCGTATTTTACGGTATCGAAATTTGGCTCAACATGGTTTTTTTTTCTGATTTCTGTTGAAATACGTGTTGTCTTGCAAGTTCTGTATTGTTTTCCTGAAATTTTCACTGCAGTAGAACCTAGAAAGGACGTTAAATATTCCTTTGTTTGCCATTAATATGTCACTGGTATATGCAGGATGACTGTGGTACCATCAGTTGGGTTTTTGGTGATCTGTACACTTGCTTTCTTGCCCAACAGCTGCATGCGTTCACGACTGATGGTCCCAGAGAGTGAACGATGGGTAATTACAGGAATGTCTGGATTTACTTTACCACTATCTTTAATCGTCACCTGTAGGATCTCTTCAGATAACGTAAACTGGATGTCGATACTGCCATCGCACGTTTCGAGGTTTATGCCATGCAGAATCGCATTTTCAACATAGGGTTGTATGAGCATTGGTGGTAGCATGACCGCACTTAAATCTTGATCTTCAGGTTGTGTGATATGGTAATGAAAAGCATCTTCAAAACGCATTTGCTGCAAGATCAAATAGTTTTCTAAGGTTTCCAGTTCCTCATTTAATGGAACAAGGTTTTCACGGCTTAATTCGAGATTGCTGCGTAGTAGTCGACTGAAACGATTTAAATATTTGATGGCATTTTCCTTTTTATCCAGGCGCATGAAGCTCTGTACAGCGGAAAGGGTATTGAAAATAAAGTGCGGTTCCATCTGTGTGCGCAACAACTGCTGCTGCAACAAGACCTTTTCTTTCTCTTGTATGGAACGGCGCTGGCGAAAACTGTAATATAGGAAGAAAAGTATGATGATCAATAAAATAACCGCTAGCGAGGATATGATCAGTCCTAAACGATTTTGTTGTAGCCGGAGTTTATTGATCTTGATATTTTCGTTCAGTATTCGAATAGATTGATCCTTCGCCTGAAGTTGATATAGGGCATTCATTTCTGCGATCGCTTGTGTATTCTCCGATTGGTAAATACCCCTTTGTAATTGCACAAGATGATTCAATACGTCTATTGCGGCTTTATTTTTTCCTTGCAAGCGATAGACGGCTGCTAGACTGTTTTGAAATGTAATTTCGTTGTTGGGAAAGATCAATTTTGGAAACTGCGCTTTAAGTTTGCTGGCTTTTTGGATGAATTTTTCTCCCAAGGCCGGCTTATTTAATGAAACATAGATTGCGGCAACATTACTGTAGTCTACGAATAGATTGTTCATCAATATAGAGGACCCTGTTTGTTGGTGCAAACGTTCATCTATCGCTATTTTTAGCAACTCATAATGTAAAATGGAATCTGGTTTTTTAGCCGTTTCATAGTATTGGATCTTCGAATCATATAGAAAACTAATGTTGTATTTGTCTGGATTTTTAGCATGTAATTCTTCGAGTTGATGAAGGAAGGGGGCAATATCTTTTGCTGGCCGCTGTAAAGTATTCAGCGTCTGGATCATTTGTACCAATACGCGTTGCCGGTTAATGTGTCCTTCAGGCAGCGAATCAATTAGGGGGAGTACCGAACGATTCATTTTTTCTGCAAGGTTATACTGAAAGGAGCTCAAGTTGTTTTGGGCAGCGGACAGTAATATCGCTGATTTCGCTTCGTTTGACAATCCTGATGCGGTATCCGACAAAACAATCGTGGCGGCTTTGTTGTAATAATAGCCCGCTTCGCGTTGTTTTGCTTCTATGCTGCGGATATTTCCTATACCATTGTAAATAAGAGCTTTGTATTTAGCGTTTCCGGTGGTGGGTTCAATGAGTTCGAGCGCCTGTTGAACAAAAAAAAGAGCCGAATCCTGGCCACTCATAGCATAGAGTCGTGCTAGATAATATTTTACACGGGCAGCGAGTATCGTGTCTTTTTTTACGGTGGCATGCTGGTCTAACTTTAACCAGGCCTGTTTAATGGAATCTCCATTTGCTGCATTTAACTTTTGGTCTTCGAGCGTTTTAATCTCTGCGGCAATAGCATCATGATCGGGCGACAGTGCGTCATTCTTTCGAGCGCAAGCGATCGAAAACAAAGACAGTAGCAGCCAAGGGAAAATGCGGTTCAATAGGCTCATTTTTCAGGGAACAGCTGATTTAAGATCGAGTTTTTTCTGCGTGATGAAATCGGAATTTCCTCTTTGTTTTTTAAGACAATATACTCGGAACGATTGACACCAGAAATATGTGACCTATTAACAAGATACGATTGATGGGTGCGTAAGAAATAGGGCGGTGGCAATAATTCTTCATAATATTTGAGGGGTTTAGAAATTAACTCCTTTGTACCATCATTTAAAAAGAAAAAAGTATAGGGACCGTCTCCTTTGCAGTACACGATGTTGTGAACGGGGACAATACGTACATGGTGTATGGAAGACAAGGCGATGCTTTCGGGAAGTTCGCTGGCATGTAAAGCTTCTTGCGCCATTGATAAACGCTGCATCCATTGGGGATTGTTTTCGCTTTTACGCCGGTAACGTTCTAATGCCTCGTTTAATTCGGTTTGATCGACCGGTTTCAAAAGATAATCCAAAGCACCATATTTGATGGCTTTGATGGCAAAATGATTGTAGGCCGTAATGAAAATAATATTCTGTGGAATAGCGATTAGCTTTTTTAGGATGTCAAATGCTGTACCATCACGGAGTTGAATATCCATGAGTATAACGTCTGGTTGTTTCTCTTCAATCAATTTTACAGCATTTGTCACCGTATCACTCCAGCCAACAAGTTCAACATCAGTTTCCTGTTGGATTAAATAGCTGATTTCTTTGCGTACCGCGGGTTCATCCTCGATAATGGCTACTCTGATCATTTATCAATACTTTATAGCCTATAAAAATAATAATTGTAAGTAAGGAAACTGAATCCATTTACAATTCGTTGCAATTATTTACAATCTGGATTTAAGATTCGAGTAGGGGTGAATTGGATTTCATTATTTAAAATTCCAAATAGCAGTTGAAATTTTTATATTTAGTATCGTATAGACCACTAGAAATATGGAGGCTCAGAAGTCATTAAAATCGGTTTTTGCTGGTAGCATTGGTATAATTACCTTGTTTGCAATTGTTGGACAGTTTATCTTAAGTGCTCATACCTCCAAGCTTGACAGGATCGACTATATTATTCAGTTTTTTAGTTATTTTACAATTCTGAGTAATGTAATGGTTATGTTATGCTGTTTTTTTACTATTTGCTGGTCAAAAAGTCGAATGGGCCTATTTTTTACTAGACCCGAAACAATTACTGCCGTAACATTATATATTCTTATTGTCGGAATTATCTATAATACCATACTTCGCTTTCTGTCGCATCCTCAGGGTTTATCAATGGTGGTTGACGAATTATTGCATGTGCTCGCTCCTTTGAGTTTTTTCCTTTTTTGGTGGCGTTTTTTGGACAAGGGAACAATCCGGTGGAGTCATATTTTTTATTGGTTGATCTTCCCATTAGTCTATCTTTTTTATACGTTGTGGCATGGTTCGTTTTCTGGATTTTATCCCTATCCTTTTGTCAATGTTTCCGAATTGGGGATGGACAGGGTTATTTTGAACAGCTTTGGAGTAACGTTGGTTTTCATCGTCATTGGTACATTGCTCATTGTATTGGGAAAGTGGCAAAACAAACGGCGTTCTCAACGGATTAAAAAATAAGAAAACTCAAAGCTCTTCGATATTGTTATATCACAAAACGGCGTTTATTTTTTACTTTAATTGAATTGAAAAATGGTTATACGATTTTTTATCTGTGTCTCTTTGGTATTATGTGGGATTTGTTGTTTTGGTCAAGTGGATGTTGATAAAATGAGAGCCGAGTACGCGACTGCTGTTCAAAACAAAAAGCTCTGTGAAACGAATCTGAAACTATTGGAAAAAGCTGCCAATTCCGCCACAGAAAAGGGTTATCTCGCGGCTTATGAGATATTATGGGCAAAACATATGGGCAACCCGTTTACAAAATTGGGGCAATTCAAGAAAGGAAAAAAGCTCCTCGAAGAAATGATCATGAAATACCCTGACAATATCGATTTACGTTTTATCCGTTGGAGCGTGCAGACGCACGCACCATCTTTTTTAAGCTATGGTAAAGATAGATTGCGTGATAAAGATTTCTTGGTCAAAAATTTACATAAATTGCCCAATCCAAAGGGCCGAGATGTAATATATACCTATCTGAAAGAAGCGAATGGTTATCTAAAAGGCGAGCATGTGTTTTCGCAGGCCGAATTGAATGAGCTCTCCAAGTAACGAGCTTTCCAAACAAGATTTAGCTATTCCACCAGTTCATTGATGCTGAATAAAAATCTTCGCATAGGCCAAGTTTTTTTTGGACGGAAATTTTCATCTTTGTTAGATCAGTAGCAATTAAACTTTAAATGATGAAACAGATATTTATAAATCTCGCAGTAGCAGATGTGAATAAGTCAATGGATTTTTATACACAATTGGGCTTTACGAACAATCCTCAGTTTTCGGATGAGCAAGGCAAATGTATGGTTTGGAGTGAGCATATCTTTGTTATGCTTTTATCTCCGGATAAGTTTAAAACATTTACGGAAAAACCGCTTGCAGATACAAAAAAACAGATCGCAGGACTATTTTCACTTGCTGTCTCTGGTCTGGATCGTGTGAACGAAATTGTTGATAAAGGACTGAAAGCTGGCGGTATAGAACCCACGCCAATGAAAGACTATGGTTTTATGCAACAGCGAAGTATTGAAGATTTTGATGGGCATACCTGGGAGATATTTTACATGGATATGAGCAAATTTCCAACCGCATAAAAATCACAACGGAATAATCGGTGAAAGCAAGGTCCCTGCAGTAATGTAAGGGACTTTTTCTTTTGATTTTAACGTAGCGAAGCAAGTGTATGCCGACCATTGCCGCGGGCGATTTTTTATAGGAAGTACGAATATTAAATCATGGTAAGCGAATTATAGTTATGGCTTGTCAAAAACGGATGTGCACCCTACATTTGACGAAATGCTCGTTCGTGTTAGATAAGCGGATTAGTATTAGATCATAAAACTTGACATATGTTTAAAAATAGAAAGCTCAGCAAAAATCCGCTTCATTATGTTTATGCGATAATATGGATTCTTATATTTGGTTCCATCGCTTATTACGTTTATTCAGGTGCCGCATTTAAACCGGAGAATGGTAAAATCCATTTGGTCGCCATACTTATTGCTTGGGTGGTGGAGTATTTGGGGCTTACAATTACAAGTTTACTATTCCTTCTGTATGGAATTTATCGGGCTATAATAACTGTTTTAGATGACGGAAAGAAGCGATCATAAAAGGATAGCGTTTGGGCGTCTACCCAAAACGCTATCCTTTATTAGTTTTAGATCGTGTTATTCAATAGATCATAAAGACTTTTAATCAAGACTCGATGGGCTCCTGCTTGTTTCAAAACGGGTTTTTAAATGCTGTCTTCTTGAGCGGCGTAAACGTGATTTTTTTACAGGATAATGTCTCTTTTTCGTGATATTGTTAAAGATCAGAGCCACCAGGAATAAAATTATGCAACCCGATAGTACTGGACTTAATACATACCAATATCCCATCGATGAAATTTTTGTTCCGCTGCTGACGGCAATGAGTGCTGTTGCTCCACCAGGAGGGTGTAGTGTGCGTGTATGCTGCATACAAACAATGGACAAGGCCACGGCGAAGGGAGCGGTCAGCCAGATAATATCGGGAAGGAGCTGTGCAACGGTAACACCGGCGATTGCAGAAACAACATGCCCACCAATTAAGTTGCGGGGTTGGGCAAGTGGACTTTGTATGGCACCATAAACCAAAACCGAGGAAGCTCCGAAGGAGCCTATCAAAAAGATATTTTCCAGCGAAGGTAAATGAAGAGATTGGATATAAGCGATAATAAATATTCCTACAAAGGCGCCAATAAATGACCAAAAATGTTCCCAAGGATCGACTAATGTCTCTCTATAGATTACATATCTATAGATCCGTAATTGTCGGTGAAGATGCTGTTTCATTTTATTTGCAAATATATATAGACTAAGGGCTTTAAACTTTGCGCATTCTATCTCGATTTTTGAAGAATTTATAACATCCGATTTCTTATGTTGGATGTCACGATACTTTGGACAGTAAAGTCCATCGAAATGATGTCTAATGAATACCTCATATTTATAGACTCATGGTAGTTACAAAGCTTTTATTCCTTCTTCAGATCGAGAAATTTAATGGGCAAAAGTACATTAAAATAATAAAATCTATCTCCTATAATTTAAAATCTCCCTCTGATACTGCTAGTTTTAACGTATACTCTTTTATGGCCACCAGCGCAACTTACAATTTTGTAAGTTGTTCCAGTCACCAGAAAAACAAATTAGTTTTGTTCAAAAAATATACTTTATGGAATTGAAAGATAATATTGTGGGTTTTCACCACCTGTCGATTAAGGCTCAGGATTTTAATAAGACAATTGGATTTTATGAAAATCTCGGTTTTATTATTGTGCATGAATGGTCATTACCCGAGTTTAATTTAGAACGTTGTGCTATGCTTTTTAATGCCTCTATTGGCTATTATTTGGAAATTTGTGATAAGAATGCTGCTATTCCAACGCAGGGAAGAAGGCGTATAGAAGGGGAGGAATATGTCGAGAATGCGCTACTTCATCTGTGTTTTACGGTAGAAGACGCCGAAGATGCCCGAATACAGGCTATCGCCCATGGTGCTCAAGATTTGAGTGATGGAGTATTTCAACTCATACTCAGCCAAGGTAAAAAAGATGTTTTTGTGCGAAATAGCCTCGTTTACAGTCCGAATGGGGAAGTGATTGAGTTTTTGGAGCGTGTTGATTTTAGTTAAGGTTAGTCGTTGTTAAACCCAGAAAGCGCCGCCAATAGGGGTTTTAGTTTACGACTTTTATCGGTCAGCGAATAGATTGATGCTGTTTTACTTCGGTCTTTTTGAATGAGTCCGTCCAGTTGTAATTCTTTCAATTGTTTTGCAAGTGTACGATCGCTGACTTGGGGAAGGAGAATTTTGAATTCCGAGTAGTTCGTATCCTGCTCCAGGAGTTTGAATAGAATCGAAAGCTTCCATCGGCCACTGAATAATGCCAGCGTCTTGGAGGCGTTACAGAACTGTTGTAATGCTTTTTCATTGATTGCATTCGTCGAATTTTCTTTGCGGTCTTTCATAGCAGCTAATATCGATCATTTCTTCTATTATTATCTAGTCGTGTGTCTGAGATAAGAATTCATTTGAATAAGTTTAAAAATAAGGATAATACGCTATGTTATGGTTTGAAGTTGAATTGCTTTCTTCTTTTGGCTTTTTGACGGTTTCTTCTTTCTTCTTTTGTTCAACCATATCCATATTCCTGTGATGGGGAGAGAAGCGGCTAGTGTAACGGCTAAGAATACAATAATTTTAGAAGGTAATCCAAATATCGACCCCATATGAATAGATTTCATCATACGTTGAGCCTGTTGCGCCAAAGGTAATTTTTCTAAAGGGTTATTTTTAAGTAGTTGTCCGGATTTGCTGTCAAAGAAAGCCTGGTTGATCTGTAAAGTTGCATTTGAAAAATTTTCCTTAGTTAGTGCAAAAGCTAAGTCCTTCTTTTCGGGAAACGTGATAATTATATTTCCAGAGCTGGGATATAGGCTGTTTAGCTGCTGATAGATCGTATCCAGCACGAGGTAGTCTGAAAAAGCCTGATTGTTGATGTTGCTGATTTTCTCTTTTGTTGATTTTTGGGTTGAACCCAATACTTTATAGAATTGTTTATTGTACCAATCGAAACTCCAGGTCAATCCCGTCAAGGTAAAAATAATTAAAAACAAAGATGCGTAAAAACCGCCCACTGCGTGAAAATCCCAGATTTTTCTTTTGAGAGAGGCTGCCATTTTTATCGTTACACGTTGTTTGAGCATGGATTTATTTTTTGGCCACCAAAGGTAAATACCACTTAGGGCAAGAAAGAAAGCCGCTAGAGCTGAGATTCCAGTTAGGGTACTTCCGATTTTTTCGACGAGAAGAAAACGATGGATATCCAAAGTCTTTTGAAAAAAGCGGTCACTCTGCCGACCTTTGGATAATAGTGCTCCTGTATAAGGATTTATATATGCATACCAGTATCCGGTCTTTTTTTGTCCATACTGAATACGGAAACTACGGGAAGGATCTGCTGGAATTTCGATGCGAAACAACTTCTTGTCCGGAAATATAGCTTCGGCTTTTTGGGAAATATGTGCAAGGGAAAGACGATTGCTTTGTACAGTTACCTGCTGTTCTTTCGGCCATAAAAGTGGGGTAAGCTCTTTTTCAAAGCTCAATAACATCCCTGTCACGCAAACAGTAAAAAAGATTATACCAAATAATAAGCCCAAATAAAGATGCAATTTTCTAACTATATTTTTTAGGCTTTTTTGTTTAGCTCTTTTAGTTGTCATAGATGCGCTGTCAATCGGATGAACAGCGCAAAAATACAGTATTATCAGTAATTATTCTAAATAAACGTAAAGTTTAATAGTACCGTTAATCGTCCCAATCCTCATTATCGTCGTAATACTCTTCTGGTCTTCTGTCAAGAGGTACATCTTTGACCACACGAATCGCAGCATTTCCTAAGTTGACATTCACGAGAAAAGAAGGGACATTCACAGAAAAGTTCCATCGGCCATTGGTCATATAAACATATCCGCCCCGATAAGGATCATAGAATGTTTTGTAATCGCTAAAGTACACATGATGTCTCATGTCGTAGTGATGTGCACTAGCCCATCTTGGACGGCCATGATCATGTTCGTATGCATGTTTCCAGTATTTGCGATCTTGCTTATCGCGTTCGCGCACATATTTGTCGTACTCTTTTTCCCGTTTTCGAATGTATTTTTCACGGTCCTTGTTGCCATGCCAGCCATGGTCACCATGTCCTCTGTGTTGTGCTTGTGTTAAAGCTGGCGTCGCCAGAACTAGGCTTAGACAGCCCACCGCAATTGAAATTAGCTTTTTCATTATTCCCAAATTTTCATAGTTATTTTCTAGAATACAAAATCCTTGCCAATTGATCAGTGGTTATGTCTGATCTAATTGGTGTCGTCTGCCAGAGCTGCTTGGACTTCTTCTCAAAAGATACTGATTAGCGGGATAAGGTCTGAAATGGCGATAAATTAGATAAAAGCCGTATCTAATCAAGTTGAATATACATGTGATAATATTCGCCCCCTACTAAAGGAGTTTTTTTGCCGAGTTTGAAACCAATCCTTTCATAGAGTTTTTGTGCATTGGGATTCTCTAGGTCGACGAGCAGGCCAACTTTCTTAAAACCATTTTGCTTGGCATGTGTAATCGCATAATTTAAAAGTTCTGTCCCGATACCTTTGCCCCGTGCCATGGGAGCAACCGCAATTGAATCGATATAAAATTCGTCGCCAATTGTTTCGGCTTCTGGAATCAAATTATTATTGTACAGTTCCTTCATATGATCCAAAATAGGCTGTCTTAATTCAATAAATCGATCACCATCGTAACCGGTTAATGAGCCTAAAATATGTCCATTGTCGTCAATTGCGACAAACGTATGCTCATAACTATAGAGATTACCTTTTTGCTTGAAGAGCTGCGTTAAGAAATTTACAGCCTCGCTTCGATCTTCTTTTTTGATAAAGCGAAATATAATGTCTTCCATTGCCTGGAGCATAATTTCAGGGACATGATGTGCGTCGCTTTCCTGGGCACTTCTAATGTTATGATGTATATCCATTTTTTTGAAGAATAAAAGCGAAGTTAGTAAACTTAAATGATTTTCGTTAAAGGGCTTTTGATCGGATTTTTTTTCGAAGAAATTTTACTATAACGAGCGATATCTCGCTGAGGGGATAAAGTCGACCGTTTATTGAATGTAATATGAAATGGCTCAATGTATCGATCCTGACGAAAACGGATAACAGTTAATTAAATACTTCTTGTGAAAAAAATATATTGTCCACGTTGGATCGAATAGTTGATCAATGTATTTGAATATTGATCGGCTTATATTCATAAGACATTTCTTGTTATTTTTGAATCGTGTTGTTGTCAGTTATACGGCTTTCGGCAGCTTTTTTTGGATTAAAAACAAATTACAATGATTTTAAGAGCGACAGTTTCTGCTTTTTTGGTTGCTATCATCAGCCTAATTGCGACCTTACTTGTACAGAATGCAGATCTAAATATGGTTTATGCTGCATTTTGCTGTTCGCCTTATTTTATTGTTATCGCCTTGGTTTATTTCCATTTTAATTTCTTTCGGAAGAAGTTAAAGGTCTTAGAGAAACCAAAATTCGCTTTTGAACTTGGCTACGGTTTTCTTTTTTATTGCTTATTTTCTTTATTGCTTCCGGTACTTCTTTTTTTATCAACCTTGGGTGATGAATACGAGCATCGGCTTTATGCAGATCTAGGGGGAGTGATTAAGGAAATGTTTCCCTTGATTTTAACACTCAGTATTTTCCTGACATTCTTTAGTAGCGTGATTATCACATGGGCAATAAAATCCTGGAAATATTTGGTTCCGACTTTGCTTGGATATCTTATTTTACTACCGATTATATTCGCGTTCTCAACGACAATACGTGAGTTTAATGACCTCAGGGAAGAACGCCTAACACAAGAAGATAATATCAGAGAAGGGCGCTATAAATGGTTCTGTGCGATGAGTAATCCAGCAGCTTATCCCGTCCAGTTATATAGTGGCCGTTTTATCTTTCCGAAAGATGAAGATTATGAATTTACATTTAGTGAAGGCAATATCGTAAACTATAACGCCGTGTGGGGACAAGCTGGAGGCGGTACATATGAGCAGGTGATGTCATTGCCTAAGGCATTAGACGTTACTTGGTATTCCTTTGCTGAAGATGTTTTTTATCGCATGAACGGTCCGATTGATTATAGTAAATTGCGGAGGTTGTTCAGTACACCATACCAAGAAAAAGGAGCGATCAAAACTAATGATGAACATTATAATAAGATTATTTTGGGTTTTGCTCCTGGCGGTGTACTTGTAGTATGGGCCAGTGGGACAGGACGTCGTCAGGTCGAAATCGGTCGTTATCAAGCCGAAAAAGTAGTGATCCATGCTACGGATACATCCAAAGATAATGGAGCGTACGGTAATGTCTTTAATCAGGAATGGCGCGATCAAGTATTGTCCGATACATCGATTATTCCTTCGGATGTTCAACAAGCCATTGCAAATAAATCTATTCCCTATGGCTACTGGGATAAATTACGGCAACGTTATCCTGTACAGCCTAAATTTGTATTGTCTTCTGACATAAAAGCATTTGATGCGGACTTTGAGTTTTATAATTCCGAACGATTTGTCTTTGATGAGCGTCTTCGGGATATGGACATGGCATCTCGAGGTATTCCCAAAGATGTGTACATCAAATGGTATGATCAACATAATAACCGATGTGCTGCGCGGTTTTTGTTTGATGAAACTGAGACATTTAAGAATTTCGCTTCATTTTTTAATGACAAAAAGGACGTTGGGGCTATGCTGGAGTTCAGTGTTGACACAAAGACTAAAATAGCAACAGCGACATTAAGAACCGATAGTGAAAGTAAGCTGCTTTTGAAAACTGAAGTAATCGACTATGGGGAGCATTTCTAAAATTTGGAAGTGAATCTAAAGATCTTTTTTCATGTTATAATTTGGTATTTCGACTTCAGTTCTTATTTGTATCTGCTCAGCGATAACTTTAAATCCATTTGCCTCAAAAAAGGGTTTCGCGGTTTTACTTACGTCAGCAGTCACGAAAGTTCTTTCTTGTCTTCTTGCTTCATCTTCCAATGTAGTATAAAGTTTTTGAGCAATCCCTTGGCGTTGAAAATCTTTATGGACATACATGACATCGACATAGTTTCCATGATTGAGGGAAGCGAACCCAACCATTTTCTGATTTAGCATAGCTACAATAAAATACTGATCTTCGATTAACCGATGCCAACGGCCATGATTATTGACGGACGATACCCATGCTGCAATTTGCTCGTTATTATAATCATCTGCGCATACAGTCGCAATAGTTTCAGAAAATAGGATTAACATTTCTTGCAGATCTTGCAATACTCCTTTTCGGAGAGTCAATCCCATTGTTTTTGTTTGAATTTTGGTCATCTTTTGGAAAAAGTGTTAGATAAAAGGCCTGATATGCCAAACCTAATGGGTTGCAGTGGTATCAAAAGAAGGCGAAATTTTAATGAAAACGTGTAATTATGTTAAAGTTATAAATATTATATTTATAACCGCAAGTCGGCGATCCGATTTACGAACAATAAGTCAGTATTAACCATTTTCTCGGAGGCTTTTGCGTATTAATTTCACAGAATTGTTGAAATTAATTTATCGGTTATGCCAATAGGCAGACAGAACGTTGAAATTGACCTTTTTCAAGCATGAAGACCATATTTTATTTTTTTGTATTCGTTTCTTTGGTATTGTCAAGCAACTTTAATCATGTATGTGGGCAATCTGTAGTGGAAATAGCTGCAATTAAAAACCCTGTTGTCCAACTGGAGGCTGCTCTTCAGTTGCCTATTAGGTTTGATGGTGATACGATAAAATTGAAAAATGCCTTGGCGCCGTTTTTGGAATTGGCAGACAAAAAAAGAAGTGTTGCTTTAAAATGGGCTTATTATATGCGTATGGCTGACGGTTTCTCAATTGCGTTTGATCGCATAAATTCATCATCTGAGCGCTATTATCGTTTGGCTGAGCAGTTGCTCCGTGTACATCCGGATCCTGAATTAGAAATGTTGGGTTGTGCCCGTGAAGGGTATTACAACTTTATCTATAGACGGGTAAAAGAAGCATTTCCGTTCTTTTTACGAGCGAATGATTTAAAATCTAAAGTTACTATCAAAAAAATCCCCATGGTAGTCAAGCATTACCAATTTATGGCGAGTTTCTACAGCTACATTGGTGAACAGGCAAATGCTGTTGCTTATTTAGAGGAAGCGCTACCTTTTACCACGCCGGCTGCACGGGAACGTGTCGATCTGATCAATTCCATTGCTGTATATCTAGCAAAGGACTCGCTCGATCACCAAGCTTTTACCTATTTGAATCGCGCAATGGATGAAGCTAAATTGGCGAAAGATTCGGTTTGGATTGGTATCATTTCGGGTAATTTAGCAGATCATGCATGGCGAAAAGGTGAAAAGGAAAAAGCTATTGGGTTAGTTAAGAAAAATATTGAGCTTTCTATGCGTTATAATGAGCGGAAAGATGCGATGCGTGCAAATCTCAATTTAGCCAATTGGTATATCGAATTGAAAGAATGGAAATTGGCTGAGCAATATGTGATGACCTGTGAAAGTTTGATGGAAGATAAGCCCTATTTTTTAAAATATAAAGTAGAATTAGCAAAATCCAAGTCTAACATCATGCGGGGGTTAGGACGTGGAGGGGAGGAGCTTAAGCAATTGCATTTGTATCTGATGTTGAAAGATTCGTTGGAAAAAAGGATGAATGATAAAGAGATACAGAAAATGTTGTGGCAAAGGGAGTCTGAAAAATACAATCGGACTATACAGGCTACTGAAGAAAAACGGATTCGGACAAAACGCATGTATCAGTTTATAGGCATTGTTCTTCTCTTGATTTTTGCCATAATTGTATTGTTGGTCAATAAGTCGAAAATTAAAATTAAGATGCGGAATACTTTACTAGAAAAAGACCAACTTGCGCTTGCCTATGAAAAACAATTGCTAGATCAGGAGCTAATGATTTTACGAAACTCTTTGACTGAATTTACATCCACCATCCGCCAGAATGATGTCGTTATCCAGCAACTTAGGCAGGAGGTGGCGAAGATCTCCGAATCTGATCCGGCGTACATCACGCAGGTTACGGATAATTTGAATGCGCTTTTGCAGCAACACATTATGACAGATGAGCGGTGGCAAAAATTCAAACATGTTTTTAACAAAGTGTATCCCGCTTATCTGACACAAATGCGGCAAACTTATCCAAAGGTTACCGAGAATGATCTTAAGATATTAGCGTTGCTCAAATTGGATTTAAGTAATGCGAGTATGAGTGAATTGCTGTGTGTTTCGGTGGAAGCCGTTCGTAAGGCAAAACAACGGTTGAAGAAAAAATTAGAGCAAACCGAAAAGTAAGGGAGATTCACATTTGATCCATGTCTTGAATAAAGGTGATCTCGTATTTGGAGGTTATTTAAATCAAATAGATTAATCAAGTAGAGTTTACCCGATTAATCTATTTGCTAAGAGCGACGAAGCGCTATCGAAATCTATTTCGCATTTTTTGCAGTGACATTAAGTTCAATGTCAACGTTTTGTGCGATCATCCAATCTTGAGGATTACCTTCTGTACCGTAAGTAAGACCCCAATCTTGTCTTTGGATCGTAAATTTAGAATAGAATGTTACTTCATCACCATTGAAAGTAATTTTTGCAGGGAAAGTTACATTCACCGTTTTATCTTTGATGGTTAAGTTACCACTAACTGTATTTGTCGCATCAGCAACAACACTTTTTCCTTGCGCTGCATCAAATGGGCCAACTTTGGTGATTTCGAATTTTGCAGTTGGATATTTTGCTACGTCAAAGAAATCAGCACTTTTTAAATGTGCATCCAGATCTGATGATTTTTTGCCACCGGATGTCGCAGGATCTACAGAAGCTGTATCTGTCAGAATAGAATTGACATCGATAGTGAAAGTACCACCAGTAACTGCGTTATTTTCAGCTGAAAGTGTTCCTTCGCTTTTCAAAACACCATATCTTGGGTTTAAACCGCCTTTATGGTAACCAGTCCATTTTAATGAGCTTTTATCTGCTTCAACAGTGTAAGTCTGTCCTTTTTGTTCAGTTACTTCCTGAGCAGTTGTTGTTGTTGCTTTGTCGCCATTTGTATTTTGACAAGAAGCTAACAACAGGATAAGGGCTAAACCCGAGATTAATTGCTTTTTCATTTTTAATCGTTTTATTTTTTATATGTTATTTACACTTTATATTTTGCCACATCAACTGTGCCAATTTGCAGCTGCTGATGTTGTCGATACAAAGGTAGATGATAGATAGTTTATTTTTGGTATCAGTTTCCTTAAAGAAACTACTTTCCAAAAAGATAGTGGTCTGTAACTTTATAAATGCGTATTTTTGTAAGAATAAAGAAATCATGTCAGTGGCACCAAGCTTTGCTTGTGTGTTCATTTATCGTTGATCGTATCGGGGATAAGGAAGCCTGTGAGGGTAGAGCGTACATGAATAAAAAAATAATGTAATGAAAAAGGAAGCAACTTTAACGTCGTCAGGTGCATGCAAAACACGTGTGTTGGCCATTAACGATACCATGGAGATTTTGGCCGGAAAATGGAAATTTCATATTATAGGTACCTTATTGTTGGTTGAGAAATTACGTTTTATGGAACTGCTGCGCGAAGTTGAGGGGATAGGTGCGAAGATGTTGTCTAAAGAACTGCAGGATTTAGAAATGAACCAGCTGATCAGAAGAACAGTATTAAATACCAAACCTCTGACGGTGGAGTATGAATTGACCGAATGCGGAAAAACTTTGGGCCCAATCATCGATGAGATTACGAAATGGGGTATAACTTACCGAAGTAAGCTTTATACCAAAAATGGGGAACTGGAAGCGACGACCTAATATGTAAACACGCCTTTACTTTTAGTGATAAGAGGGAGGATGCCTGTAAAGAACCTGATACGTTGGTAGCAAATCCCTTTGATTATAGGTTATGAAAACGATAATAATTGTAAGTTTGTTCTAGAAATTACAGTCTAACCTACTAAAAAGAAGACAGGATGCGGTTACAACACTTACTTTATTTGTCTCTTGGAGTTTTGAGTATCAGCAGTTGCGGAGTTACCAAAAACGCCCGACACCAAGAGATTCCCTTTGATGAAGGTATCAAAAGAATTAACCATGTGGTTGTTATTTATATGGAAAACCATAGTTTTGACAATCTTTATGGCGAATTCAAGGGAGCCAATGGCATAGCGAATGTCAGAAAGGGTGATTTTTTACAGGTAGACGAGAATGGTAAAGCCTACCAATACCTCCCCGAAATTCCACGTAACAATTCCTTTCCAACCAATCTACCCAATCAATTTTTTAATATAGACCAATATGTACCTTCGGATAAGGCGACGCCCGATGTTACACATCGGTTTTATCATAATCAATTGCAGATCAATGGTGGAAAGATGGATAAATTTGCACTCTATAATGATTCCAAAGGTTTAGCGATGGGCTATTACAATACAGAGAAGCTACCTTTGTATCCGTTTGCCAAAGCCTATACATTATGTGATAATTTCTTTCAGAGTGTATTCGGCGGATCCTATTTAAATCATATTTATATGATTTCTGCGGCTATTCCTGTTTGGCCTGATGCACCAAGCTCATTGGTTGCTAAACTCGATGCAAATGGAAAGATGATTAAAGATGGTGTAGTTACGCCAGATGGTTATGCAATCAATCATGTGCTTTCTCGCAACAAACCTTATCCCGCGAAATCTGATACTTCCAAATTATTACCTTCTCAGACTATGCCGACCATTGGCGATCGCTTGACAGCGAAAAATGTAAGTTGGGCTTGGTATTCAGAAGGCTGGGATGACGCTGTTGCCGAACGTAAAAATAATTTTGCCTACAATCATGAGCCTTTTTTATATTTTGCTAATTATGAGGATGGTAAGGAAGGACGACAACACATGAAGGATCAAAACGATTTTATCAAGGCCGCAAAAGAAGGAACGCTTCCTAGTGTATCTTTTGTTAAACCAGGTGGGGGCAATGATGAGCATCCTGGAAGTTCGGCAGTCTATTCATCAGAACAACTTGCTGTTAATTTGATCAATGCTGTATTGGAGGGACCGAATGCAAAAGATGCGTTGGTGATTTTGACCTACGATGAATTTGGTGGCTTTTTTGACCATGTTAACCCACCCGTCGTTGACCGCTGGGGACCTGGTAGCCGAATCCCGGCAATTGTCATTGGACCATTTGCTAAGCGTGGTGTAGTGGATCATACGCCGTATGAGACAGTGAGCATCCTTTCATTTATAGAAAAACGCTGGGGAATAGAGCCTCTTGCTGAAAGGGATAAAAAAGCAAATCCCTTTAGAAATGCGCTCGTTTTCAAATAGTCGGTTTTTATATCGAGAGATAGGAAATTGAACTATGTGTAAAAAGGTTGTCGTTTTTATCTTATTGGTTGCAATAGTATTTACCCTCGGATTTACTACAGGGCAGCCTGTTTATACAAAACAAAAAGAAGGCAATGCCCGAGAGCATCTGATTCAGAAAGAAGTACTGGGTCAGATGCTTTCTTTTAAGACATATATCAAGGATACGCTGCAGGCCGAAGTACAGAAAGGTACGGTGGATACGCTACGTCTCAGAAGAGCCTTTTTGACGACAAGGCTACTTTTTAAAAAGTTTGAATGGGCTTCGGAGTATTTTACTGCAGATCTATCCAGAAGGTTAAATGGACCTCCGGTGGAGGAAGTTGAAAATGCGGATTTGTTGGATCCCTCTTTGGCTAGAGGGGTGGAGCCTATTGGATTGCAGGTGATTGAAGAGCTTATCTATCCCACTTACGATAATAGCAATAGGCAAAAGCTAATTCGTGAAATCGAACATTTGATAACCAATACGGATTATTTGATTTCCTATTTTGAAGATCATCAATTGGAGGATTGGCGCATTTTGGATGCTTCGAAACTTGAAGTATTTCGGATTATATCTTTGGGGATTACCGGATTTGATAATGCACTTTCTCGAAATAGTATGATCGAGTCTTCTATGGCGTTAGGCAGCCTACAACAAATTCTTTTGCAATATGAAGGTAGAAAAGAAACGCTAACATTGATGCTTAAAGGGGCGATCAAATATTTGCAACAACACGCGGAATTTGAATCGTTCGATAGAGCGCAATTCATTACCCAATTTGCCAACAACATCAGTACAGAGATAGCACAGTTGGAACGTAATCTGTCTGGCCCTAAAATCAGATACAATCGAATGCTTCGGCAAGACGTCAATACGATGTTTGATCTGAATGCATTTAATGTAGATGCCTTTAGCCCGGGACCAAAATTTCACTTCAGCAATGAAAAGGCCGTACTGGGAGAAAAATTATTTTATGATGTTGCTTTGTCAGGAACACATACGAGAAGTTGCGCTTCATGCCATCATCCTGACCTTGCATTTACAGATGGGTTGAACTTGCAAGTGGACATTCATGGTTCGGGACGTTTGCTCAAACGTAATACGCCTACTTTGCTCAATGCGGCCTTACAGTCCAACTACTTCTATGATATGCGTTCGTTGACGCTGGAAGAACAGATACACGATGTCATTGGTAATAAGCAGGAAATGGACGGCTCGGTAACTGATATCGTTCAATATGTTTCTTCGGATAAAATCTATCGGTCATTATTTAATAAAGCATTCAATACAGTGGATGGCCCAATCTCAGCAGAGCAGGTAAGCAATGCACTTGCTTCTTACATTCGTGGCCTGACCAAAATCAATAGCCGATTTGATGATTATATGCGTGGGGATAAGAACGCATTGTCCAAATCGGAAGTGAATGGGTTTAATTTATTTATGGGCAAGGGAAAATGTGCGACCTGTCATTTCCTGCCTTTATTCAACGGTGTTACACCGCCCAAATTTATTCAGAGCGAAGTCGAAGTCCTAGGAGTTCCAAAATCCATGAAAGATTCTGTGCTGGATTCGGATTTAGGCTACTATGATATCATTGGTGTTGATTCTTATAAATATGCTTTTAAAATACCTTCTGTCCGGAATGTAAAGAAAACTGCTCCCTATATGCACAATGGGATCTATCGGACGTTGGATGAGGTCATGGAATTTTATAATAATGGGGGTGGGGCAGGACTGGGGATCAAATTATCCAATCAGACATTGTCAGATGAAAATTTGCATCTGAGTGAAAAGGAAATGAAAGATATTATTGCGTTTATGGAAAGTCTCGAAAGCCAATAAAATGACTACGATTCAATATACGCATTCAAGATGGAAAAGCTATTATTTTTACCCTATCTTGGTTTGCCGGGATTGATCAACAGTCAAGTTAGTTAGCCTTACTGACTATAGGAATAAACTATAATACATGGAGTAGCCAGTTGTTCCGTCGAGCCATTGCACAAGTTCTTTATGACTATAATGAAAACCGGCTTTTTGGATAGCGGCTTTCGAAATCATATTTATTTCACGATGGCTTATCGTCAGTTTTCTTAATTGATTCTCGGTGGCCCACGCCATTCTTATTTTATACAAAAGACTCGATAGACCTAATTTTCTGTACAGCGGCTGTATGAAGGACTGACCAAAGTAGGCCTCTTCTTTATTCAACAGCAGCATGCTGGTTATCCCAATCATTTTTTCATTTTCGAAAAGACCAAAAACAATGCGTGGGTATCTTATGCGTTCTGCCCAATCCAAGTCAGATAGTTCTATTTCAGGAGGAGTGCTCCGTCTAAAAAGTGTAGGTTCGGTTTGAATTGACTCGATACGCATCGCTTTGTAAAGTGGAGATTCGTTCTCTGCAAGCTGACGGATATGGAATGAACCTGATTGAAATGCTAAAACGGGCTCTGACATAACGTAATTAATGCTGTCTTAATGATTATTTCTAATACTATAACGCGAAAGTATGTATTATTATTTATACTTCAAATGTGGTATAGCATTCCTTCTCAATTGCTGATTCCCGATGATTATGGCGCGACAACTACGACGATATATGCCTGCAATTGAGCAAGCCGCAATTGTATTAAAGTAACACATGATCCTATTCGTTTCAATGTGGCCTTATGCGCAATTAGGACATCAAAATATAAGTTTCAGGAGTAGCATTTCCGTAATGGTGCTAAAATATGTAAAGATGCTGAATTATAAGATTAGAACTACAGTAGTTCGGCTATTCTATTTTCTAAGTCTTCTAAATCAAAGGGCTTGGCGAGATAGCTGTCTGCTCCGGCTTGCTGAGCTAGTGTTTCGATATCGGTATTAGCGGATAGATAGATGACAGGGATATTGCAATATAAGGGATGATTTTTGAGCAATCGTGTGGCTTCTACACCGCCTATTTTGGGTATCCAGTTGTCCATCAAAATTAAATCAGGATGTACCTCTTCTACTTTTTCGATAATATCATGAGACGTTTCAGAGACCGCCATATTATAGCCATTTGTTTCGAGGATTATAGTACATATTTCAAGGACATGTTTATCATCGTCCAACATAAGTATTGTTTTGTTTGACATGTTGCAGCTTTAAAAAAAGGTGGAGCTAAATTAAATAAAAAGCTATTGCGAGAATAAGGTTAAAATACCGATTCGAATAAGTATAAACCCGTATTTTGGATATATAAAGATGAAAAAGGGAGTTAATTTGCTGGGTTAGTCTAATTTTGAACTATCAAAAATAGTATTATCTTTATTTTTTAATTAATATCCAATGTTGTCCTGAATTCTAATGAAAAAATACATTTTTATTCCCAATTGGCATTTCATATTGCCGCTATTATTTATCATGGCAGGAAATTGCCTGTTCGCTTTTGAGAAATCGAAACAAGCGTATTTTCAATTGAAAGTATATCATTATGAGAACGATGAGCAGGAGAAAGTCATTGATCAGTATCTTGAATCGGCGTATTTGCCGGCATTGCATAAATTGGGATTTAAAGAGGTCGGGGTATTTAAGCCCTTAGAAAATGCTGCTGGTCAAGATAGATTGGTTTATGTGTTCATCAGCGCTTCTGATCTCAATTTACTGGTTAATTTGGATCAGCGGCTTGCCAAAGATCAAAAATACCTGGAGGCTGGAAAGGCTTATATTGAGGCAGGTTATAGTAATCCTCCTTTCAAAAGGTTGGAGACAATATGGATGAAAGCATTTGAAGAAATGCCCAAATCGGCGGTTCCTAAATTATCTGTTGAAAAAAATAAACGCATTTATGAACTACGCAGTTATGAGGCCGCAACCGAGCAGCTTTCTGCAAATAAGATAGCGATGTTTAACAATGGAGAGATCGATATTTTCAAAAAACTGAATTTTAATGCTGTTTTTTATGGACAGGTGATTGCTGGTAGCACAATGCCCAACCTGATGTATCTGACGACATTTGAAAACATGGAAGATCGGAATATACATTGGAAAGATTTTGGACCTTTATACAAACCAATGCAGGATTTACCGCAATATCAGAATAACGTTAGCAAGAGTATAAAAGTACTGTTATATCCCACTGCATATTCTGATATTTAGTGGTTGAACTTGTTTATCTTCTCCTAACAAACAAATTGAATTTTTTGCACCAGTCAAAAAAGCTGGCTAACGCCTGTTTGTCCAATTTTTCAAAACTGTAAATCTTATGGGGATAGGGAAGGGCATTCGTATAAATGCCGGTATTTGCTAATATTAGCATCGGATTGCTGTTATTAATTTTGTCAAAATATTTGCCTAGGATGGTGTAGTGTGTTTTAAATAAGGATTCAACAGTTTCATTATTAGGGACTAATGAAATGGTGTAATCGTAGTCATCATGTTGCATTTTTTCACAGTCGCATATCCTGTTTTTTCCTAAAGCAACTTCATTTCCACTGTCCCAAAGAAAATTTGCGACTTCAAAAAATAAATCGTTTTTGATATGCCCGACGGGCTCAGCGATAAAATATCTCATTCCTTTTCTCTTTTATTTGTGGTGTTCTTCTTGATATTTAATGGACTACAATCTCCTTTCTGTCGGATTTAGATAATCATTAAAGACGCTGTTCGAGTTGTCGCTAACGACGGGCTGAACCAAGCTTTCTAACACAAAGAAATACCAATTCGCTCTAGTTTAAAAGAGATAAAAAGTGGTAAATATTGGACTATTCAAGGTTTCTATTTCGAAAGGTAAGAGCTGTCATACCGGTTACTTTTGAAAATAGACGTGAAAAATATGGATAGTCGTCATAACCTAGCTCTACTGCAATTTCTTTTACAGATTTATTTGAATGGTAGAGCAAACGTTTTGCTTCTAATACAACGCGTTGCTGAATATGATAAGTAACGGGTTTTCCGGTTGTTTTTTTGAGACATTCATTGAGATAGGCCGTTGATATTTTCATTTTCTCTGCATATACTCTAGGCTGTTTAATGTCAATAAAATCTTTATCTAACAGTGAACTGAACTGTTTGCTGATCAGTTCGAATCTAGACTGTGCATCACTTTTAGCTGATTGGATTAAATACTGCGAGATAATAAGTGCCGCGATGGTATTGCAGCTATCTTTCATTAGTGCAGTATATAGTTTTTCATGTCTTCTTTCGTTGATTTTTAAACAGGTGTCTACAGTCTGGGATAAGACCGCCATTGTATCCTGATCGATTTCGATGGGAGCAATCGTCGTAATATCCTTTAGCGCGTTTACGTAGTCTGAGTTTAGGTTTTCTACACTGATCATTAAGACACTAAAAGCGCTGTAATCCATAGCTAAACCCCGATGTACTTGGTAAGGCTGGATGATCATTACGGCGGAGGAGCCTAATTGATAGCGCTGAAAATCTACTTCAAATATTCCATTTCCCTCTTCAAGAATAAAAAACAAGTAGAAATCATCACGATGTGCCTGACTTATCTTAGCTAACTCTAAATTTCTGACAGCATTCCTTTTTATAGCCATTCCCGAATTAAACTCATTAGGAAATGAATTTAATGGGATGGTATTATTTTTTTTTGAGGCTGACGGATTCACGCTCAAATTTAAACATTTGTCAAGATACTAATGATGTTTTTTCTATATCCGGGGTCTTTTTCTCGAAGTTCGAGAATATTGTGTTTTAAATCGATGTTGACATACCATTCCGCGTAATGATGTTTTTCATTTCCGTCGTCAAAGAAAACTTTAGCTTTAATATATTCTTCATCAAAATATTCCGGGTGCCCACTGACGATAAAGGCGGTCGATCCAATATTATCGTGCATTTTAAAGGATGTACCATCAATTTTAAAGAGGCTATTTAAGGCTTTGGTAAAATTGTCACTTAATTTGCCAATCGAATAGAAATTGATCCCTTCGCGATAAAACCTTTGTTTATCGACTTCGGTATCGACAATGCCCAATTTCATGTCGGGACGAAAGGCGATTGCCAAACCAACTATCTCTCTACCCCAAAGCCCCTTAGCTTGGACAATATGATGTTCGTCGTCATCTTTCCAGTATTTTGTGACGGTCAGCTGTAAATCTACAAAATCATCGTCTTCACTAACGTCAATCTGTCTCAAATTACTTTGTCCTTTCAAGAAATTCAAAAAGCGCATAATTATCCTGTTAATTTGGTGTTAAGCTCCATGGCGTAGTTATGATACCAGAAGATATACGATAAGTATCATTTGCGCTGGAAGCCTTTGGCTATTGAATTAAATATACTATTTTTTAATAAAAAAATAGACTGGAATTAGCTTAATCGCTTAAAAAATGATCTATTTACAAAGGAAGTTTCTTCGCTGTTTTTTCTGATGCGATCTCTTTGGAGATACGTTCATTGATATTGATTTTTGCATGAATAAAAGTGAAGATTACTGTGCCATATTCCCTGGCGTAGCTATTTGTAATGGAGTCGGCCAATATTGATTTGCCGAAGAAAGGACTTGTTATTGCTAGTTCTCTTTCTCGTTCCCAGCGATCTTTAATTCGAATAACATTGCGGTATGGTTTATTCAAATCAAACCAATTGATGTAGTCAGCATTGAATGAAACAGCCTTAATTCCGCGTTTGGAATAGTAGTTTATGGCGCCGGCCTGCCCATAATTGTCGCAAAGTACCAGCGTATTTTCCGATCTAGGTATTTGGTCATAGAGACTATCGACTTTGCGTGCAAGTTCTTGCCATCCCAACATATCCGCAAAATCTTGCGGGAGCGGATGCTCTTTACCGTCCTCCCAGGTCAACATACCATACTTTCTGTATTTATCGGGATGGTTCACAAAATATGCCGGATTTCTATTGGGAAATGCAATATTATAGACCGGAAGAAATAGGATCGCAGTTAAAGCGATCAAAATAGGTTTTAAAATCTGACCGGTTTTATTTTCCAAAAGTGATGAAATATAAACTGCGCCAAAAGCAAAATATATAGGGTAAAGACCTATTGCATAATAATCTTTCGCTCTTAGAAATAAGAAGATTCCAAGGGTGATAAAGAATGAGTAGAAGAACAGACGATATGTTTTAAATGCAGGATGTTTCAGCAGTGCATATAATCCAAAAATGAGGACGGGAAAGGTCCCGAAAAAAAACAAAAATTGAGAACGTATGAAGCTCCATTGGTTAACATGGACAAGTTGCGTATCTTGAAGTTCTTTGAAATGAACAAATACAGGAAAGTTATTTTTGTATTGCCATATTATATTGGGAAGGATAATTAGTATGGCGATGAGTATTCCGTAATATAGCTTTTTTTCTGTAAATATTTTTCGCTCCGGAACCAATGCGACTGCGGGGATCAAGCCCAAGATGAGAAATACGATGTTATATTTATTTAGAAATCCAAGCGCAAAAACAATAGCCATATAAAATAACCACTTGGATTGTCTGTTGTTTAAATATTTTATTATACAGTAATATATGGAGGTCCAACATAAGACATCAAATGAATTAGGTTGATATAAACCATTCAAACGGAATAGTACAGAAAACATAATACAACAGCTTCCAAAGAACTGTGCAAATAGATTTCCTTTCAGCGATTCTATTGTTTTCCAAACGATAAGAATCGTTAAGGCTCCGAAAAGTGCCGGGAAAAACTTGATCCAAAAGACAGAATTGCCAAGTATTTTGATGAGATAGGAAATCCACGATGTTAATGGTGGTACGGAAAGGTAGCCCCAAGCTAAATGGTTTGCTTGATCTATATGTAAGAATTCATCGCGCTGCAATTCGTAGGTTGGGCTAATCAACTGGTATTGCATAATGAATTTAAAAATGATTAGGCTTATTAGGATAATTCGGTTTTTGAGTGCCATCTGAATCTGCGTTTATGGATGTCCTCCACCAATTTACGATTAAAATAGATTCTAAACTTTGTTTTTTAATAGAATCGATTGTTTCAGCTAATTTGGACAGACAGCTAGCCCACTGTTTTGTCTAAATAAAGGAAATCATCACAAAATTTTTTGAAAACGTAAGACTAAGAATCCCCAAGAAAGCAAACGATAGATCGGCATAAAATGTTATTTTCGTGTAAACCAACAAAACATGAGTATAGCATTAATACTGAATAGGGCCAGGGCCGAGGAGTGGAAGGTAGAAATCAATAAATATTTACCTGAAATAAAGGTGGAGATCTTCCCTGAGATTGAAAATTATGATGCGGTCGAATTTGCGCTTTGTTGGAAACCTGAAGCAGATTATTACACTCATTTTCCAAACTTAAAAGTTATCCAGTCTGGGGGCGCCGGAATAGATCACCTTTTTCCCAAAAGTATTTCATCCCATCTCCGCATTTGTAGGATTATCGATCCCATGTTGAAAAGCGATATGTTTGAACATGTTTTGACTTGCTTGATGCATTCGATGAAGAAGTTTTCGGCTTATATAAACGAAAAAGAAAAGAAACATTGGCAGCCCTTGCTATACAAATCAATTGGTGAAACCAGAGTTACTATCTTAGGATTAGGCGAAATTGGTGGTTATGTGGCTGAAAGGTTGGTCCAATTGGGATTCAACGTAAATGGGTGGGCTAATTCACCTAAAAATCTTAAGGGAGTGAATTCGTTTACTGGAATGAAAAGACTTCGTTCTGCCCTTGAAGACACGGATTTTATGGTTAATATCCTACCATTGACCGATGCAACAAAGGGAATTCTAAGTTGTGATTTGTTCAATTTGTGCCCAAAAGAAACTGTACTCGTGAACGTTGGTCGAGGGGAACATCTCGTGGAAAGTGATTTGTTGGATGCAATTGATGGAAAGAAAATTGCCGAAGCATATCTGGATGTATTTCATCAAGAACCATTACCGCAAGATCATCCCTTTTGGGATTGCCCATCCATTGTGATAACCCCGCATGTTGCGAGTAGGACAAATATTGGCTCTTCCGTCTTACAAGTGGTGGATAACTATCGAAGAATGGTTGACGGGCGACCTTTGCTCAATGAGGTTTCTTTACAAAAAGGTTATTAGCAATTTAAGATGTACGTGGGTTTGAGGCATAATGCATTTATTGGTATTTTATCGGATAAGTTTGCAAAGTTGGTTTGCTGTAAACTTATAGGCAAGTGGATTTTATTTTTTAGATTTATATAGTCAATTATCCTTGCTTTATAAACAATTTATGAAGGTACAAGTATCTACAAACTTTAGGAAACACGCGCGTAAAACAATTTTATCTATTGTTGTGTTTGCGATTACTTATGTTATTCTGCTGCTTTTCGCAATAGGTATTACAGTTGGTTTTACCATACTTGGAATAATGATTTTCACAGCCAAGCCCATGTTTTACACTGCAATTTTATGTTTGGGCTTACTCGCTACAGGTCTGACTATACTGTTCTTTTTATTAAAATTTGTTTTTGCGTCAACAAAAGTTGATACGGGACATCTTACGCAGATATATGAGCGCGACGAACCACAATTATTCGCACTTATTCATGAGGTCGTAAAAGAAGTTGATACCAGCTTTCCAAAGAAAGTTTTTCTATCGCATGAGGTCAATGCATCTGTATTCTATGACTCTAGTTTTTGGAGTATGTTTTTACCCATTAAGAAAAATCTTCAGATTGGTGTGGGGCTGGTGAATGCAGTTACTCAACAGGAATTAAAGGCTATTCTTGCACACGAGTTTGGACACTTCTCACAAAAGAGCATGAAAGTGGGTAGCTATGTTTACCATGTTAATCAGATTATCTACAATATGCTGTATAAGAATGAATCGCTGGATAATATGTTTGATAAATGGGGCAACATCAGTGGGTACACTGCGATTTTTATTGGCATATCAGTGTTTATTATCCAACAGATTCAGCATATTTTGAAGCATCTTTACGAATATGTAAATCTCAATTATTTGGCATTATCGAGAGAGATGGAATTTCATGCGGATGAGATTGCGGCACATGTTGCCGGTTCCCAGGCTTTGGCTGATTCGCTGCTGCGCTTGAGTTTTGCAAATCATGCACTAAATAATGTGCTTACCTTCTATGATAGCAAATTTTCTGAAAATATCCGCAGTCGCAATATTTATCCCGAGCATCGCTATGTCATGCTCCTGTTTGCGGAACGCAATAGATATCAAGTGCGAAATGGTTTTCCCCAGATCGAATTAGCGACTTTAAAAAAATATGATAAATCGAAATTAAATCTTGAAGATCAATGGTCATCTCATCCGTCGGATGAAGATCGGGTAAAGGCATTACAGCAGCTTAATATTGTCAAGAAAGAAATCAACAACGCACCTGCTATTGAATTGCTAGCTGATCGTGCTGCGGTAACAAACCAGATTTCGGACAAGTTGTTTGCGCAGGTACAGTATCAACATCCTCCTTCGCTGTTAGAAATAGCATCTTTCAGTGCGGATTTTGAAAATCGGATGAACAAGTATGCTGTTGATCAAAGATTCAATGATTTCTATGACTACAATCATCCTGTACGAAAAGGTGAAACGCCAATTTTTCAGGATCAGCCAAAGCCGACTTTTGATGAATTATTTGCCGATAGTAGAGTTGACGCATTATATGAACTTAATAGCCTGAAAAATGATAAGTATGTCGTTGAAGCAATCGGCAAAGGCGAATTAAAGTTAAAGTCGTTTGACTACGATGGTATAAAATATCGTGCTGCGGATGCCTTCGAATTACTGGGGAAAATTGAAGATAATATTGTAGCTACGGAGCATAAAATTACCCTCTATAACCAACAGATCCACTCTTATTTTGCACGCTTAGCGGATAACCAGGGGATGTGTGAAGAGTTTGAACGGAGATATTATGATTTTGCTTTTTTCGATAAAAATTATGAAGAGGCACAAAAACTTTATGCTGACATGACGGAGAACACCCGGTTTATATTTCAGACTTTGCCTTTCGCAGATATTGAGGCTAGGTTGCGAGACGTCAAACCTATGGAAGGGGAGTTAAAAAAGAAACTGGCAACACTTATGGCACTTCCTGGAAGCAAAGACGAATTGGATGATACGTTGCTTACGTCATTGGACACATATATCAATAGGGAATTAATATATTTTAATGTAGATCGTTACAATGAGGATAATCTTCAAATTCTTTTTAATGCCATCTCGGTCTATAAAAAGTTATTGGATGATCAGCATTTCGCGAAGAAAAAGCACTATTTAGATTTTATGCTTACCCTTGAGGAGGGTAAGGGGCAGAAAAAAGGACTGTCGTAATTGCCCTTCTATATTGACGGTTTGTCCCCGCTGTACGTCGAATGAAATGGTTTAATTTTGAGAGACAGTAACCCAATTTTAAATTGGATTTGTTTTATTGAAAACTAAAGTTTTTGTTATGCGGAAATTAATAATGAAAATGTCTATTTCCATCGATGGATTTGTTGCGGGCATCCACGGTGAACTTGATTGGATGTTTAAAAGTGGCGACGATCATTCTAGCGCATGGGTTTTAAATATTTGTGAATCTGCCGGCATTCATCTAATGGGTCGAAAGACCTTTGAAGTAATGGCTTCCTATTGGCCTGCTTCGACAAATCCTTTTGCGGCAGCAATGAATGAAATCCCTAAAGCTGTCTTTACAAAAGAGGGCTATCATCCCAAAACAAAAGATTTCGCAAACAATACAAAGCTTCCTGCGAATTCCTCTTGGATGAATGCCCGGGTTTTTGATGCAGGTCTCATTGAAGGAATTAAAGCACTAAAAGCAGAATCTGGGAAGCCAATATTGGCGCATGGCGGAGCTGAATTTATGCGAAGTTTAATTGAAACCGGATTAATTGACGAGTATCATTTGATCACACATCCAATTGCATTGGGTACTGGGCTGCCCATCTTTGACGGTCTTTCCAAACCCTGTGAACTAAAGCTTATGCACGCGCAGGTTTTTCCAGGTGGTGTTGTCGCACATACCTATTGTCCGGCGTGAATGAACATACGACATCTAGATGTCGTATGTTCATTTCAGCAGCTAGCTTTTTAGAAATTCAGTGAATCGGCAGAGGGGCCATAACTTGCTGGAAGGGGAATATCATTGAGTCTATAGTAAACACCTAATTGTGCCCTGTGATGTGTAATCTGGTTTAATGAGTGACGAATAGCACCGTATTTGCTCCAGCTTGCCAGTTCATGGCCGTCATTTTTAATGGTCCAGCTTGGAATTAAGTCTTCCTCCTTAGCTGTTTCTAAAGCCTTTTTTCCGGCTTCGTAATCTTCGTCTAATTTTTTTAAGAGATCATCCCGGGTCAATAGACTTGTTGGCACATAAGCACTTTTGGCAAAGTCAAGTTCTGAAGTCTTTAAAATGGTACTTGGCCATTCGAAAACTTCGACTAAGTGGGTTGCCAGACGCATCATTTTCATGCTTTTTTCATGTGGGACATATTCATTCTTGCCTTCAGGAAAAAGTGCGATAAAGTTTTTTGTAATTTGATATTCATTCGCTAATTCTTCTTTTAATTGTGGTAATGTTTCCATGTTTTTTACTGTAATAATTTAAAATTCGATTAGTTATCCTACTAATAGCCTTCGCACTGGAATTGTTTTTTCGTTTAATATTTTTCTTTTCCTACTAAGGTTAAACAAAGATATAATCACAGGGTGACAGCTATGTGTCAGTATGAATTATCGATTTATGATAAAAATAAAATAGTGGCAGTTCTTATTATCTCATGTTGTTGAAAACTTGGACTGCAAAGGTTCGAGTATTTGTTTTTTTTATAACGTTTATTTACGCAAGCGCAGCAAATAATAAAGCAGGTCAAGCGAATTGTAAAAAGGGTGAAAATGAGCATATAGACTAAGTATATTTGATTGGTAATTAATTAAATAAAATAGAACTATGGGAAATAAGAAAGCAATATTCACTTTTGTAGGCCTGGTATTGGTTGCAGCAATTGGTATCGGTATATGGGCTTACCGTCTTTTGGGAAATATGGAGGCGGATCAGGAAAAATCAGAACAATTATCTTCCCGAATTTTAGCAGGTTTTGGCGATCATACCGCTATTTATAAATATCCAGTACAATTGTCCACAGTAGACTGGGGGAAGAGCTGTCTAATTCTTGAAAATGGCGGTGCCGGTGATTTGGGAATAACTTATAAGGAAAAATGGAACGAGGCATTGGGAACAATAGATAATTATCCCGGTGATGCTGTCAAAGGCATTGTTATGATAGCGATGGACATGCAGGAAAAAGGTGAGTATGTTAATAAAATCGGCCAAAGAGATAAAGCTTATCAGCGCAATTATATCATTAGCTATGTAGATCTCGACAAGAAGGTAGTCATTGCCCGCGATACTCTATATGGTGAGGAGCCGCCTTTGGTGAATCGTTCCTCCGGTTCGGGAGCTGGTGACTTCCCCTCGGATACAGAAGTTGTAAATTCGGTCAAAAGTAGGTTGAAGTTATAATTTTTTTTTCTTCGTTTATGGAATTTTGATATTCTTCGCATCCCTGCACGAAAGTTGAAGTGCCGGATGAAAGAATCTAGTACTTGGCTTTAGGTAAATTTATCTATTTTAAAAGAATTTAGCCAGTATCTTAAACATGAAATGGAAATCAATTGTTGTATGCTTTTTAGCTGTTCTGTATTCCGTGGTCCTTTGTGGGCAATCGACCTTATTCAA
Source organism: Sphingobacterium sp. UBA2480 (assembly GCF_002341965.1). Taxonomy (NCBI): domain Bacteria; kingdom Pseudomonadati; phylum Bacteroidota; class Sphingobacteriia; order Sphingobacteriales; family Sphingobacteriaceae; genus Sphingobacterium; species Sphingobacterium sp. UBA2480. The sequence goes on from NZ_DDPA01000007.1 coordinate 213,895, forward strand.
TAGTCCGCGTGGATCTTCTGACTATTATATTTATAAACTGAGCCCAGAAGTTCTAAGAAAAATTCACTTGGGAGAGAAGAAATTCGATGAAACTATGCTCAGCGATTTTTTTCTTAAGTATAAGGCCGGAAGTCCACAGCCGACTTTACCTCCTGGTAATTATGTCCAGGTCCGCGCCAGTGGAGCTGATCTCATCTATCAGGAATTGATTAGTGATAACCTATATGTCAAGATTATCCCAGCAGAAACTTTTGCGATTTGTCTATACGATTCGCTGGGAACGATTATAAAAGATGCACAAGTAAAAGTGAAGGGACGTCGCATGTCATTCGATAAGAAGTTTCATTACTATAAAGTTGCCAATGCAAATAATGACGATATTGTCAGTATTGAACATAAGGGTGTCTATCATTACCTGAGTGTAGAGCGGAGTTGGCCTTACAAAGACAGGGTTCCATTATGGAAAGGGATCAAAAATAGCTTGCTTAGAACAAAGTTTAAGATTAAGAGGTTCTTTCATAAACAGGAAACTGAACAGACAGAAAGCTTTATGGTTTTTAACAAGCCAATGTATAAGCCAAATGAGCAGGTTAAATTTAAAGCTTATCTTGAGGAAGAAAAATGGAAACCTTACCGTGATTCTATTGCCGTACGTCTGACAGGTGGATATGGGTATGCCAAAGATACCGTTTTGACCCGACTTGCTCCCTATCGTCCGGGAATGTACACCTTTGAATTTAATTTGAAGGGGCTTGGCCTTATCCTTGATAAAGATTATGGGATCTCTTTGGAATCTACAAAAACCAAAGTCGTCTTGCATCAACAGTCTTTCCGATATGAAGATTATGAGTTAAAAAGCCTAAGTTTTAATATGACGTCCGAAAAGACGAAATATGCTAAAGGGGACAGTGTGCGACTGAAACTAAAAGCTTTAAATGAAAATGAAATGCCCATATATGATGGGAAAGTAGATTTGCGTGTTGTGACAAGTCCACTTTATACGCTTGATGTAAAAGCCAATAAGGTTAATTTTATTCCAGATACTTTATGGCAAACGAGCGTTTCTCTCGCAGATGTGGCGGAAAAGGAAATTGTATTACCCGATTCAATTTTTCCGGCTGACATTGGTCTTACATTTCGGGCTATTGGCACTTATCTAAGTTCAGATAATGAAAGAATTGAACGAAGTCTCGATCTCAATATACTCAACAGCGAAAAAGAAATTCGTATTGCTGTAAAAGACGGGCATGCAGAGCTGAAGTATTTCGAAAAAGGTGTTGCGATGCCAACAACTGCTCAGCTAATGATATTAGGTGAACATCGCGAAATGCTGAAGACTGAAAATTTGAGTTTACCTAATTTGGTTTCTATACCCTGGCAGGCTGAAGAAATTGTTGTCAAGTCGAATGGATTGAGTAAAAGTGTATATTTAGAGGATCAAGAACAGGCACAACTGAATTATCGGTTTTATCGAACTGCGGATTCGGTGATATTGCATGTCAATAATCCCGCTATGATTCCATTTTGGTATCGTGTCCATCGTGCTGGTCGTACGATTGCTTCGGGTTATCATACCACGTTAAATAGTAAATTTTTAGCCCGTGGAAAAGACGGGTATAGCATGGAAATCACCTATCTTTTTGGAGGAAAATCAAAAGTTATCCAGGAAGAATTACCCTATGTGGAGAAGAATTTAAATTTGGCAGTCAACACGGCGACGACAGTTTATCCGGGGCAGAAGGCTGACGTGGAACTTTCGGTTACGGATAAGAATGGTAAACCTTTGAAGGATGTTGATATTACGGCCTATGGTTTTACCTCAAAATTTAGGTCAGCAACCGCTCCAAATATTACTATGGGTGGTCTGATGCGAAGGGCAAAAGTCTCACAAAATCTTAATTTTAGTTTGGATGATGATGAGAAGGCACATCAGGGAGCTCTTCAAAATTGGGCAAAATGGTCTAAAGACATGCAGTTGGATACGATGGCTTTTTATCGGTTTTTATATCCCAAAGATTATTATCAGGAGTCTCTTCCTTTAGATGCTGTCAAGAGCCAGATTTCCCCTTATGTCGTTGTAAATGGTGTGGTGCAGGGGATACATTTGGTATGGATAGACGGCGTGCTGACTTATGCTAAGCAAGAGCAGCAAAACAACAGCAGTATTTTTGAAGTTGCTCCGGGTCAGCATGATTTTAGATTTAGGACCAAGGATCGCGACATTCGTGTAAGTGGCTTTTATATTGAAAAGGGAAAAAAGATCATTGTTTCCTTTAATGCCTCACAGGATACGATTGGTTTTACCTACCCCGAAAAAGCATTCAGTAAAGGCCAGATTTTGGTTTACCAATTACCTAAAGAAGAACGTGGTAAGCTCTACACTAATGAATTGACTGAATTGAAGCGCCAGTTGATTACAGTAACCAACAATTTTGGAGCCTGGCAATTACCCAATAATAATGTGTTGATTGAGAGACCAGCATATATCCAGACAGCTGGAGATCTCTATTACCTCAATCCCGTAAGAAAAACCGTTTACGATAGTCGTTTGCGTACACAGGTTCCTGTACCACTGATGGTGGGACCATTTCCAAGGACAGAAATGTATAATGGTGTGTCCAAAATAGGTACGCTCATGGTTGACACAGCGAAAATTGGACGTTTTGAAATTGAGGGGGGCTATCAATATAGCATCTATAAAAATTATCAAAAGCAAAAAAGCTGGGATGGCAATCCTATGCGGATTGATCTGTATGATTTCAAGCCAAATTTAGATTTTCAGGAGAAGATATGGTCATTGGAGGATATCAAGTCAAACGTAGAACGTACTTTCAAAGAGATCATGCAAAATAGCACGGGACTAGCACAATTTGCTACGGTGAAGAAAGGAAAAAATGAGGCTATTTTTAAATTGAATTTAACTTTGGGCAATGATGTTGAACAGAAAGGCATTCGGCCTACATTGATCTTTATTGAACCGACGAATGTCGAAGAGAGAATGTATTTTCGACTGTTTTACGGTGGACATCGAACTTTTGGAGATCTTCCAGTCGGCGATGTTACTTTGCATATTGTAAAGGATGATTCAACTTCTTTTAGTTTGCCAATCAAACTCAAAGCCAATGGGGAGAATTATCTCCGGCTGGATTCTATTCAATGGAGCAATGCATCCCAAGCGGCAAGATTGGCTTACAAACTTGTACGTGATGAAATTATTGTGCGTACCGTAGAAAATCCATTGCGGGATTCTATAAGCCATGAGCACGAGATTGTTCCGCAGCTCTTAAAAATAGACCGGGAAGATTTTAGAACGAAGAGAAAGAATAATAAGGTCGCCAGGGTCTTAGTTTATGATGGGGATACGCCATTAATTGGGGCTAAGGTGAGTGTTCCGGATACCAAAAAACGATATTTCACAAGCTTTGATGGTAGTGTGGAACTTGAGCTCTCCGATGACAAAAATACGGTACTTGAGATTGCTGCTTTAGGGTACAATACCGCTACGGTCAAAGTCTCCAGTGGCAAAGATTATTTCGTGCAATTAAAGCCAAGCGAAAATCAATTGGATGAAGTGGTTGTTGTGGGGTATGGCGTCCAAAAAAGGCAATCATTGACTGCGGCAGTGAAATCGATCAATGCTAGGATGGATGGGGTGACTTCAGCTATGCTGCAGGGGGCTGTAGCAGGGATTCGTATTCGTGGCGCTGCTAGTCCGGCCCCCAATGAAAAACCATTGATTTTAGTGGACGGGGTCCCTTTTGAAGGTGATATTTCAAGTCTTGATCCATCGACTATCGCGTCATTGAATGTGATTAAAGATCAATCTATGCTGGGATTGTACGGTGCGCGGGCCGCCAATGGCGTGGTGATGGTTCAGATGAAAGCTGGAGCATCTGCGACATCGACAGGTGCTGTGGATATGCCCTATTTGGAATCTGGAAATACGATGCGCGTGAACTTCCGCGATGATGCATTCTGGCAGCCAAAGCTAACTACCGATGCTCAGGGAAAAGTTAATTTTGAAGCGACCTATCCGGATGATATTACCAATTGGCGAACATTCTTTATCGCTAAAGGAAGTAAAAATTTCGCCGACATAAAAGAGCTAAATGTCAAATCCTTTAAAGCTGTTTCGGCACATTTGGCGACTCCCCGATTTGCCATCAGAAGTGATCAGTTTACAGCCATGGGAAGGGTTGTTAATTATCTTAGCGACAGCTTGCAGCTCTTTCGTACCATCAACAATGGGCTGACAACGCAGGAGGCAACGTTGAAAATTGCGAAGTCCTATCGGGATCCTATATCAGTTATTGCCGCTCAGGGGGACAGCGTCCAACTTGCTTATTCGATCGAATTGTCAAATGGATATTTTGATGGTGAAAAACGTAGCATTCCGATTTTTGAAAAGGGGCTTGAACAACATGAAGGAGATTTTAAAGTACTCAACAGTACCGCAGAATATTTACTAAAAACTTCTCCAGCACTAGGCGAAATCACCTTGCATGCCGAAGCAAATTCGCTGGAATTTTTACAACGGGAAATTGAATCGATCGATCGTTATAAATTTCTATGCAATGAACAGATGGCTTCCAAATTGAGCGCATTACTTTCCAAAAAAGAGCTGACAAAATTGATCGGAAAGCCCTTTACAGAGGATAAGAAAATAAAGGATCTTTTGAAGGAGTTACAGAAAAACAAAAATTCCAATCAGGGCTGGGGTTGGTGGAACAAAAGTGAAACTGTGACCTGGATCAGCAACTATGTGATCGGGGTACTGTTGGATGCCCGAGAAGCCGGCTACCAGGTTGAGATCGATACGGAGATTTATGCAGAACGTGAAAAGACCATGTTGAAAAGCAGCTTGGCTTCGCTGGATGTTCTATTGGATAAAGATAAGCTTCACGGGGCCAAGGAGAATTTGTTTAGCTCCTTGATATATCTACTCCGGTTGGATCCTAAAGCTGATTACAAAGATTATTTCTTCGAAATCGACACAAAACTGAAAAGTAAAACCATCAAGGATAAACTGTTGAAATATCTGTTGATTTCAAAACTGGGTCTTAAGGATTCACATGCTGCAGATACCGTTCTTAAATACGCGTCAAAGGCTGTCTTAGGTGGGCTCTATTGGACTTCTGGAACTACAACAGATCAGAAAGGCGGATTTTTTATGCGCCCAACGGAAACCAATACCGAGAATACATTGTTGGCTTATGGTGTCTTAAAATCAATTGGTGGTCATGATTCAGATTTAGAAAATATCCGTAATTACTTTTTCTCGCAGCGGCAGCAAAACCAATGGTATAATATCTACGAATCTTCCCGTATCATACGAAGTATTCTTCCTGATGTACTGAAAGAGGGTGAATCTTTCCAGGCACCGGTAATGGTCATCAATGGCAAACGCGTCACTGCATTTCCGTATACGCAAAGCTTTAAGTCGGATGAGCAGATTAAAGTGAGGAAAGAAGGGGCGGGGCCGGCTTTTGTGACGGCTTATCAAAATTTTTGGAATCCCAATCCAGCTGTAGAAAAAGAAAAGGGCTTTGCCGTGGCAACGCGATTTAAGGACAATGGTGCTACGGTAGCGGCACTCAAGGAAGGGAAGCCTGTAAAACTTGAAGCAAGCGTAACATTAACTGGTGAAGCTGAGTATGTGCAGATTGAAGTTCCGATACCGGCGGGATGTTCTTATGAAACAAAAAACAATGGATACTATAGAATCGAGGTGCACCGAGAGCATTTCAAAGATCGTGTTGTCATTTTTTGCAACAAACTGGGGAAAGGTACACATACCTTTGAGATCGAACTTTTACCTCGTTATACCGGGACTTATACTGTCAACCCCGCGAAGGCTGAATTAATGTATTTCCCGACATACTATGGAAACGAGAAAATGAAAGAAATCGTGGTGGAGTAAGTGTATTGTTAAAATAAAAAGGGACTTATCACATGATAAGTCCCCAACATATAAAAACTAAAATTAAAAGTGCGCTATTAATGATCCCATCCGCCTCCTAGGGATCTGTATATCGCTACGCTTGCTTTGAGTTGGTTGACCTTCTTCTCAACGAGCTCAAATTTAGATTCCAGGGCATCGCGTTGCGTTAGCAGAACTTCCATATAATCTGCGCGAGCGTATTTAAAGAGGTCGTTGGAAATACCGATAGACTCATTTAATGCATCGACTTCCTTGGTCTTAATTTGTAGGCCATTCTCCAGATTTTTAATTTTGGAGAGCTGGTTTGCAACTTCAATATATGCAGCCAATATGGTCTGTTCATAATGGTAAACAGCCTGAACCTGTCGTGCATTGGCATTATAGTAAGCCGCCTTGATCGCTCGTTTGTTAATCAGGGGCGCAGTAAGTTCTCCAACGAGCGAAGCCAGAAATGATTCCGGCTTAACGAGATAAGTTGGATCAAAGGCCTGAAACCCTACACCAGCAGCAATATCCAAGGATGGGTAAAAGCGGGCTTTAGCCGATTTTATATCCAGTTTGGAAGCTGCAAGTTCATACTCCGCCTGCTTAATATCGGGTCTGTTTTCTAATAGCTCCGAGGGAATACCTGTGTAGACGGTTTGAGGAACAAGCTTGTCAAAAGAGGCTTGGTCTCTTTGAACCGGCTGCGGGAATCTTCCAACAAGGTAGTTTATTCTATTTTCTGTTTCTGTGATCTTCTGCTTGATATCATATTGCATACCTTGGGTTTTCAATATCTGGGCTTCGAATCTTTTGACCGCTAATTTATTGGATCGCGCATTTTTCTTCAGGTCATTCACGACGACAAGGGCGTCGTTTTGAATCTTTACATTCTCATTGATAACCAGGAGTTCGTTGTCCAGCGCCAGGAGTTCATAATAAGAATCTGCAATTTCGGATATTAGGTGAGTTACCATAAAGTTTTTGCCTTCCACGCTGGCAAAATACCGTTGCAGCTGCGCTTTGGTCGCATTGTGAAGTTTACCCCAGATATCTGTTTCCCATTGTGCCTGTACACCAACTCCAAAATCAAATAGCGGTTCAGGCATTTCACGTCCGGGTTCGATTTCTGTATTCTTTTCCATCGCTCCAATGTTTGTGTAGCGACTTACTTTGTCGACCCCCGCGCCAACTTTTACGCCTACGGAAGGTAGATATTCACCTTTTTTGGCGCTTACCTCATTTTTGGCTATTTCAATTTCCTGAAGCATAATATGTAGCTCCTGGTTGTTTGCTAGCGCCTGACCGATCAGTCCTTGTAAATTGGGATCGCTGAAATAGCTGTTCCATTTTATTTTTCCTGTATTCGCGGTGTCGCTGTCGGCATCGCCATATTTATAAGGAACGGTTCTATTTTCGGCACGTTGTTTTATTTCCAGTGGTTTGCAGGCTGCGAGACTGAGCAAGAAAAGTGCAAAACCTGTATAGTGATATAATCTATTCTTATTCATAATGTATCATGTCTTCGCTTAATGGTGATTCCTCTTCGGCTTGGATCATTTTTCTTCCGTCAGCCAATTTTGCAAAAATGTAGTAAAGTCCGGGAATGACAATAACGCCAAAGATTGTTCCGACAAGCATACCGCCCAGTGCTGAGGCACCTATGGTGTGGTTACCGATAGCTCCCGCGCCGCTGGCAAAGACAAGTGGTACAAGTCCCGCGATAAATGCAAATGAGGTCATGAGAATTGGTCTGAAACGCGCTCTTGAGCCCTCAATAGCTGCTTCTAATATGCTATCGCCAGCTTGGCGCCTTTTCACGGCAAATTCTACGATAAGCACCGCATTTTTACCCAATAAACCAATAATCATGATCAGCCCGACCTGTGCGTAGATGTCATTTTCAAGACCCATTGCCTTTAATAAAAAGAATGATCCAAATACACCCACGGGTAGCGACAACAATACCGCAAATGGAATAATGAAGCTTTCGTACTGCGCAGCAAGTACAAGATATACGAAGACTAAGACAACCAAAAAGACATAAACGGCTTCGTTTCCGCGTTGAGCCTCATCATAGGACAAGCCCTCCCAGGCAACTTTATAGCCGTGTGGTAATGTTTGAACTGCGGTTTCGTTGATTGCCTGAATAGCGTCGGCTGTTGTATACCCATTTGCCGGAAGTCCACGGATGGCGGCCGAATTGTACATGTTGTAGCGCGTGATTTCATTTGGTCCCTGTGTTTTTTTTAAGGTCATAAAGGCCGAATAAGGAACCATCTGGTCATGATCGTTTTTGACGTAAAGATTCATGATATCGGAAGGTAGCCTTCTAAATTCTGGTGAAGATTGTACATAGACCTTGAAGAATTGACCGAAACGGATAAAACCCTGCTCATAGGTACTACCGATAAGGATATTGAGGTTGTCCATGGCTTTACCAATGGAAACGCCTTTTTGCATGGCGGCGTTATTGTCAAATACCAATTCGTATTGCGGGTAATTGGCAGCGAAGAAAGTGAATACACCAGTTAACTCTTTGCGCTTTTTGAGAACAGCAATAAAAGCTTTATTGACTTTATCGAAATCTTGGTAATCGGTTGTCCTATTGAGGTCCAGCAGGCGCATGGAGAAACCTCCTGAAGAACCAAAACCCGGAACAGCCGGAGGTTCGAAGAATTCAACTGTTGCACCTAGATTTTTTGATTTTTCTTCAAGTTCTTCCATGATCTCTTTAACGGAGTGTTCACGTTCACCCCAGGTTTTGAGGTTGATAAGACAGGTTCCGGCATTCGATCCACGGCCTTCGGTCATGATTTCATAACCTGCCAGTGATGAGACGGATTCAACCCCATCTACCCCTTGACAGATCTTTTGGAGCTCTCTGGAAAGCTTATTGGTCTGTTCCAATGTTGATCCTGGAGGAGTCTGAATAATGGCATATATTGTACCTTGGTCCTCACTCGGTATAAAACCTCCTGGAAGCGTTTTGTTAATGACGAAAATTCCGACACAGAATGCTATTAAGATACCCCATGTAATCACTCTTCGGCTGGCAATTTTACGAAGTAAGGAGGCATATTTGCCCGTTATTTTGTCAAAAGTACGGTTAAAAAGGTCGAGCGATTTAGTGAATACGTTTGATTTTTTTGGTTTACCATGGTTATTTTTAAGGAGCATCGCGGCAAGCACAGGAGTAAGGGTTAATGCGACTACTGCAGATATCACGATGGAACTCGCCATAGTAATTGAAAACTGACGGTAAAATGTTCCCACAGGGCCTGTCATAAATGAAATGGGGATAAAAACGGCCACCATAACAGCTGTAATAGCGATAATAGCACCTGCGATTTCGGCCATGACTTCTTTTACAGCACTGTACGGCGATATAGCACTTTCTTCCATTTTGGCATGTACTGCTTCAATAACCACAATGGCATTGTCTACGACAATCCCGATGGCAAGCACCAATGCAAACAAGGTCACTAAGTTGATCGACATACCGAACCATTGGATGACGAAGAATGTACCTATCAGCGAAACGGGCACGGCGATGATTGGAATCAAAGTCGAACGCCAATCGCCGAGGAAAATAAACACAACAATGGCAACTAAAATAAAAGCATCGCGTAGGGTGTGCATCACCTGTTCGATAGAAGCATCCAAGAATTGGGATACGTCATAACTGATTTTATAGTCTATACCTGGAGGAAAGTTACCTTTCATCTCAGCAAGTTTTGCCTTCACATCTTTAATAACGTCATTGGCATTACTACCATAATTCTGTTTTAACACAATTGAAGCCGAGGGATGCCCGTCTAAATTGGAATAGATGTCAAAGAATTCACTTCCCAGTTCGACTTTAGCCACGTCTTTTAACTTGATGTTTTCACCGTCGCCGTTTGCGCGAACGATAATATTGTCGTATTCTTCAGGTGTATTGTATTGTCCTTTATAAGTTAGGACATATTCGAGGGATTGCGCTGCAATACCCGAGCTTTGTCCCAGTCGACCGGGACGGCCGATGATACTTTGTTCTCCTATCGCTTTCATCACTTCATCAACTGATAAGCTATAGGCACGCATACGATCGGGATTTAACCAGACGCGCATGGCATATCTACGGCTACCTAAGATTTGTGATTTGGCGATACCATGAATACGATTGATTTCAGGAATGATGTTTACCGTTGCATAGTTGTACAAGAACTTTTCATCCATGCTTTTATTTGTACTGTAAAGATTCACGTACATCAGCATACTGGGCTGAATGGGATTGACGACGACTCCTTCCTTTTGAACAAGTTCAGGCAATAGTGGCATGACTTGATCCACCCGGGTTTTGACCAGTACTACGGCATCGTTGGGATCCGTTCCGGGGTCAAATACGACGTTTACGGTCGCTTCACCGGCGCTGGTTGCGTCGGTAGCGATATAGCGCATTCCTTGTACACCATTGATTGCATTCTCCAGTGTAATCAGTGAGGATTTTACAAGTACATCGGCACTTGCACCAGGATAGGCAATGGAGACCGCCACTGTAGTCGGTGCGATTTTTGGAAATTGCTCTGTAGGAAGCTGCTTTATGGCCAAACCTCCGATAAATAGGATGACAACCGATATGACAATAGCAAATACCGGTCGATGTATTACTTTTTTAAACATAATGTTGCTTTTTTAATTACTCCGCATATAAATCTAAGTTTGACATGACTTTCTCCGGAGTCTGATATTTGGATTCAATGGTCTGGTTTTCCTGTACCATGCGAAGTCCATTGAGCAGAATCTTTTCATCCTTGCCCAATCCGGAAGAAACAACATAGATATGCGGCAGTTCGGCAGCAACTTTTATTTCTCTTGCTTTTACTTTATTATCTTTTGTAATAACGTAAACATATTTTTTTTCAAGCTCCTCAAATGTTGCTTTCTGCGGTATCATAAGCGCATTGTAATAGGGTGATGTAATGACGATATTGCCTGTCTCACCATAACGCAGTAATCCCTTTGGATTCGGAAAAGTCGCTCTGTAGGCAATATTTCCAGTTTCATTATTGAAGTCTGATTCAATTGTTTCAACTATACCCTCATGACCGAATTCTTTTCCATTAGCCATGTTTAACCGTACATGCAGCGGGCCATTGTCTTGTTTTTCGTCCATTTGATTGAGGTATTCCACTTCGGGTACATTGAAGTAAACCCACATTTTACTGTTATCGGACAGCTCTGTGATCAACTCGCCTTCGTCGACAAGACTTCCTTTACGTACGTGAAGCTTACCAACGATTCCGGAAAACGGTGCTACGATGTCCGTAAATTTGAGATGAGTATTCATCGCGGCTAGCTCAGCTTTGGCTTTTTCATATTTTGCTTTTGCCATTTCAGTTTCCTGCGGAGCGACAATATCTTTTTCGGACAGATTTTTGCTGTTCTGATATTCGATTTCAGCATATTTTACCTCTGCTTTAGCGCGATTAACATCGGACTCATAGAGGTTGGGCATGATTTTAAAGAGGGGTTGTCCTTTTTGTACAAATTGACCTTCATCGACAAATATCGATTGAATGTAGCCTTTTTCCTGCGCGCGTAATTCAATATGGTTCATCGAACGGATTTGGGCGACATAGTCTTTATTGACGATTGTATCCTTGACCAAAGGAGTAGTGACATTGAAAACTGCAGCTTCTTTTTTGTCTTTTTTTTCTGACTGACAGCTTGTAGATAGAATAATAAGGCATAGGCTTATATACATAAAGCTTCTCATGACCATGATAATAGTTTTTTAATAATTTTCGAAAAATTGAACAATAGTGTGACCTGCTTCCAAGTGATTTTGAAAGCTATTTTGATGTTTTTTTAAGAAATTATTAAAAAATCACAGCCTGAATACACTGTAATGAATATAGAGAGCGTTTTTTCTAGAAGTAAGCTGGTTGGAATTTGCAAGCGAAACTGCTGTGCGTGTATTTTGAAATTGAGGATGGATATACGATATTATATTCCCAAAATCATCCCCGGTAAGTGCAAATAAGTTAGGGCTATTGGAATCACTTCCCGCGTCATCATTTTCATTGTCATTTTCTGAAAAATATGCCCTTAATTTTTCATGCCGAGGACGTTTAGTTTTGCGAATAACTTTGGTATCATAATCTTCGCTTTTTACTTGCTTGTTGAAGTGATTGACAGCGTGAAGATTGCAGGAGGGGATATTATTTGGTGTTGGCACATGATACCAGCCAAAACTGATAAGTATTGCGCAAACTACGCCGAATAGATATTGATGGAATTTTCCTTGCATCCTTGAAAGCAAATGTAATTAAACTTTAAAAATGATACAAGTGATTTGGGTATCGAAATTTTAAAGTTTATCTAGTATTGTTACAATTATTGAAAATTGACATTGCTGAAATGTAAAAGGTCTACGATGTTATTCTGAATACCTTTGCCTATCAAATTTATTCTTGCCGTTAATTTATAACTCTTTTCTAGGAGTTAATGCCTCTTTTTTAAACGGTTTTAAGCGTTTTTTGATTATTTCTTAGCATCTGAATTGCTTTTTCTGCCCTTGTTTTTCTAGTTTGTTCCTGTTTAGCTGAGCCTACCCAATCACAATATCCCTGTTTGTATGATTTGGAGAGTGTTTCAAAAAAAGCATAATACGATCAGGGGATTGCAATACTTTTTCTTGAAATAAGACTTACATGTTGCCGCTGTCTTTATATGTGTTGAAACATATATCGTTCTTATTTGTTCTTCTATTAGTCAACAAAAAAAAATCAATATGAAAGCAGTACGTTTTTTTGGGCATAAAGATGTCCGCGTTGTGAATGATCTTGTGAAGCCCGTTCCTAAGGGCGATGAAGTATTACTAAAAATTGGTGGTGCAGGTGTTTGTCATTCTGATCTCCACATTATAGATGAGGGGACCGTTGTAGGTACGGTATTTACCTTGGGACACGAAAATGCGGGCTGGATTGAAGAAGTTGGATCGGATGTAAAAGACTATAAAAAAGGAGACGCGGTACTGGTCTATGGCCCTTGGGGTTGTGGGCACTGTAAGCCCTGTCAGCAATCAAAGGAAAATTATTGTGATCACCAGTCTGAAATGGCCTATGGTGGTGGGCTAGGCCTTGATGGTGGGATGGCGGAATATATGCTTGTCCCTTCTTCGCGTTTACTGGTCCCAATTTATGACTTAGATCCAGTCATTGCTGCGCCATTAACGGATGCGGCACTTACTCCTTATTCGGCGATAAAACGTTCGATAGGCAAATTGACAGCGGATGAGTATGTGGTTGTGATCGGAGTTGGAGGTTTGGGCCATGTTGCCTTACAAATACTAAATGAAGTAAGTGCGAGTTCAATTATTGCCTGTGATGTCACCGAAGAAAAACTAGCCTTTGCTAAAGAACTGGGCGCAGCCTATGTGGTTAATTCGAAGGATGCAAATGCAGCCGAACAAATCAATAAGATTACGGGCATTAAAAAAGCTAAAGTAGTGATTGACTTTGTAGGCGCGACATCGACTATAGATCTAGGAACAAAGGTTGTTGGTTTGGATGGTGACCTGACAATTGTTGGATTAGGTGGGGGACACTACCAGTACAATATGTCGGGGCTTCCTTTTGGTGTGAGTATGACAAACCCATATTGGGGCTCGCGGGTTGAGCTTATGGAAGTTGTAGGTTTGGCTAGGCAAAGGAAGATTCATATTGAAGTTGAGCAGTTTAAGCTTGATCAGGCTAACGAAGTTTATGATCGAATGCGCAACGGTAAGATCAAAGGAAGGGCTGTACTGATTCCTTAGTAAAAAAAAAAGTCTATCTTTTTGGTAGTTTATTTTGGTTTTTATCTTTTTGATGTTTATCTTTGTTGTATCATAATTTAGGTTTATAATTGGTTATTTAAGGTTTTCATTCTCCCCGTTTGAAAACCTTTTTTTTAAAGTCTCTCTTTTGATTGATTATTAAAAACCTTCTGCCTTCTTTACTGTTGTAATACTAATAATCCGCGCTGATTTATCTGCAAAATATTTATGGACAAAACAATTCTCGTACTCACCGATTTTTCTGAAAACTCATGGACTGCTATTCGATATGCGGCGAATCTGGCTAAAAAATTTAATTGGACAGTAGAACTTCTGCATACTTATACCATCCCAATAAAAGACAGTGTCCATGCGAAAATGGAGAATATGTTTTTGAAGCCTCAGAAGGAAGAGGCTGAAAGCATGCTCAAGGACTGGCAGATACGTATCGACGATGAATTTCCTGATCTCCGCTGTAAAACCGCAAGTTTGGCCGGCAACTTGGAAAAAACGGTACTAAACTTACTACAAGAAAAGGAATATCATTTTATCGTCATGGGAGCTAAAGGTAAAGGTATGATACAGAAAGCTGTCTTGGGAAGCAATACCTTCGCCCTGATAAAAAAGAGTCCAATCGGTGTCTTGGCAGTACCCATCACTTTCCAAAAATTTAGGTTGCAAAATATCGGATTACTGAGCAATTTTAAAGCGTCCGAATATGATCTACTCGACAGTTTCACCTTACGTGTACCGGAGAAATTTAATCTCAGCCTGTTGCACGTAACACAAAAGTATATCTCTCCAAAACAAGAAGATATTGAAGACTGGAAACAAAAGCTATCCGCCCAATTTTCGTTTAATAATATTGATTATGTGGAAAAAAATGCGGTCAATCGTTTAGATTACAATATGCCTATACCACGTTGTATCGACTACATGGTGGAAATCGAAGCTATTGATCTTTTACTTGTGTCGTACAGTGCTAAAAGTTTTTTCAAAAGTATATTTTCCCGAAATCTTACGAAAGCAATTTATCGCAACCTGACTGTACCTACCTTTTTTAAGCGTAATTTATATTAATTGCGGGTAATCTCCTCCTGCTTATCACTTTCCATTGGTTGATAGTGCACGTTTTAGTAAAGTGAAAATGATTAAACTAAAGTTAGTAGCCGCGGTTTTATAATTACTAACTGAGCTTTAAATTGCGTCTCCGATGTGAGGTAATCTATTCATATTTTTCATTAGCTTTATCAATAATTGTATAAAATATAAACATAATGAGCCTTTGGATACTTCCTTTGATCGCAATACTTTCCGCAAGTCCCGATAGTACACATGTAGGAGAATATAAGTTTGCTGAAATGCCCAGTTGGAGTGATGAGTTCGATTACAATGGTCTTCCGGACGCAAAAAAATGGGGATATGATGTAGGCTCCTTGCATAATGGTTGGGGAAATCATGAACTTCAATACTATACAGATGCAAACAGAAAAAATGCAAGTGTGGCAAATGGTGTTTTACGTCTTACTGCAATAAAAGAACAATATGAAGGGTTGAACTATACTTCTGCCAGGCTGATGAGTAAAAACAAGGGCGATTTTCTATATGGTCGATTTGTAGTCCGAGCCAAGGTGCCGAAAGGGAAAGGTACGTGGGCAGCCGCTTGGATGTTACCGACAGATTGGGTTTACGGAGGATGGCCACATTCGGGAGAAATAGATATCATGGAGCATGTCGGTTATGACGAGAATGCAATACATATTACCGTTCATACAAAGGATTATAATCATTCTATCGGAACTCAAAAAGGAGTGATGAAACGAATTGATCAGGCAACATCGGAGTTTCATAATTATCGGATAGACTGGACCCCCGAATATATTCGTGGTTTCGTGGATGATGTACAGATCTACAGTTTTCCAAATGAAGGAAAAGGCAATGGCGTGTGGCCATTTGATAAAAGATTTCATTTACTATTGAATCTGGCCGTTGGTGGAGATTGGGGCGGTGTGCAAGGCGTCGATAGCAGCGCATTTCCTGCAGAGATGGAGGTGGATTATGTCAGGGTATATGATTTACTGAAACCTTAAATGAATCTTGTTTTCATCTATTTTCTCTAATTTATAAAGATTAATTCAAATGTTTAGGCATCAAGGGAGAGGAAGGAATTATATTCATAATTTAAAGTTAGCCTCTATTTTATCTTGTGTTGCGGGTTTGGTCAATATTACAGGTGTTCTTGCCGTTAGCACTTTAACAACGAATGTCACAGGTCACTTCGCTTTTTTTTCAGAACAGTTGATTTTAATGAATTATAAGATGGCTTTGATTTATCTGTTATACATTGCTTTCTTTTTAATGGGAGCTACCGTGTCAGGTTTTATTGTAGAATTAGCTTCAAAAAAGAAATCACATAACGCTTATATCATTCCAATTTGTATGGAGTCTATTATCTTAATTAATGTAGGACTGCTCCCAGCTTTATTTAAAGCAGGGCCAACGTTACCAACAATAATTTCATTTGCCCTGCTTTTTGCTATGGGACTTCAGAATGCCCTGGTAACGAAGGTGTCACAATCAGTTGTCAGAACGACGCATTTGACGGGATTGTTTACTGATCTTGGTATTGAAATCTCGCAGTTACTTTTTTATAGAGAAATTGCTGAAAAAGTGAAATTACACAAAAGTATTTTTCTTAAGTTGATGATTATTGGAGGCTTTTTTATTGGGGGAGTTATAGGCGGTTTTATGTTTCAATATTTTAAACTGAAAACATTATTGTTACCGGCTAGTATGCTTTTATTTGCCTTATGGTATGACCATATTCTACTTAAGTTTTATCATTTGAAGCGAAGCTTAAGACCGGATGAATAGGTTCGATTAAATTCATATTTTAGCTTAATAACATGAACTATTCCCATATCCTGTTTGAAAAATTAGTATTATCTGCCGGTAGATTCAACATTAGTGAACCATTGTACTGCATTCTTTTATTTGAGAAAGCGACGAGTTTTTCGGTTGATTTGGTGACATACCATGCGGATCCTAAAAGTGTTTTGTTTTTGTTTCCCTATCAGTTGTTTACGATGGATGTGGTGCAGAAAAGTACCTTTAGTGTGCTAAAATTTCACGGCGATTTCTATTGTATAGAATATCATAAAGATGAAGTTGCCTGTAATGGAATTCTATTCAACAACATCTACCAGCAACCTCATGTGTTGCTCTCAGCAGCTATTTATCATGAGATATCAACTATCATGGAAAAAATAGATCAGCTCAAAATGTCGTCGGAATCCTATGATCAGTCATTGAGCAGAACCTATTTACAGCTGATTTTAGCGCTGGCGAGTAGACAAAAGCTACTTTTTAACGACGTACAAAAACCGTATTGGCTCATAGAGATATTATTGATGACTTTGAGCATTTTTTGGAAAAGAATTATAAAGCGCATAAAGAAGTTACCTTTTATGCAGCGAACTATGGTTTAAGTCCAGCCGTTTTTACGAAAAAAATAAAATTGAAATGGGGAAAATCCCCTTCAAAGTTGATCCAGGAACGCCTCGTATTGGAAAGTAAAAGACAGCTCCATTTGACGGCCAAAAGTATTAAAGAAATAGCAGCCAATTTGCAGTACAAAGACGAGTTTTATTTCAGTAGATTTTTTAAGAAGATGGTAGGCGTATCTCCTAAGGTATTTCGGAAGCGGGTCGGTTTATCAATTGTTGCCGAAAAGGCTATGTTATAGATCTATTTGTCCATGTTGTGGATTTAAGCCATTGTTTAGTTTTGCATGGTATTAAACAAACTACGTTATGGAGAAAATAATAAAGCTATTGGCAAAGTCACAATATATCTTTACAAACTTTGCTAGAATTTCAATTTTTATTGTGATGGCATGGATTGGAGGATTAAAAGCATTTCAATATGAAGCTGATGGTATAGTTCCTTTTGTTATTAATAGTCCGGCAATGCGTTTTTTTTATCATAATACGGAAAAACGGGTGTTGGATAAAAACGGAGAGCTAATACCGGAATACCAGTTGTTTAAAAATCCGGAGGGTCGTGTCGTAAAGAAAAATATTGCATGGCACCAAGAAAATGGAACTTATATTTTTTCTTATATACTTGGCTTTGTAATTGTTTCAATTGGTCTGATGATATTTTTAGGTATCTGGTATCCTAAAATCGGAATTTTTGGGGCATTGTGTACCGTGCTTATGTCATTGGTTACACTTTCTTTCCTTATAACAACTCCAGAGGCGTTTGTGCCAAAGCTAGATGGAGATTTCCCGTCACCTAATTATGGTTTTCCTTATTTATCCGCGGCCGGTAGATTAGTCCTGAAAGATGTAATTATGCTTGCAGCAGCAATTGATCATTGCAGCAGAAAGTGCCAGCCGTCTGATAAAAAAAACGAATATAAAATAGAGACAGATAGTTTTTGTATGTGAATTAGCAGCAGGTTGTTTGCTGGAGGCGATCACTACTCGGGGTAAATCCACCAACTTTTGGAAGGTATCTTTCATGCCAGCTGTATTTTGGCAGCATCTTTGTGTCTCGTCGTTAAACTATATTGAGTTATACCACGAACGATATGAAAATAATACGAACGACCCTTCCATTTCTTCTGTTTAGTTTCAGCCTTTTAGTTGGATGCAACAATAATCAACAGATCAGGATGATTGATAAAGATGGTAACACACATTTGTTGACAAGAGAAGGTGATCGAAAAGGAGAATTGGGACTGCAGCGTATCATCGCTCGTGGCAATGATACAGTAATAACGATTGATGGTGCAGGTCATAAAATGATATGGACAGCTTCAGATGTGACCAATATTGATACAACAAAGATTCAATATTATCTCAAAAAAAGAAATGGAAGCAGTGTTCATATTTATACACCCGTAGATGTAAATCAAAATTTTATAGATGTCGAGGATAGTCAAAATGTTTTGTCAGATCCTTATGATGGTACAGACAAGAAAAAATCCCTACTGTAGATTGCCGCATGAAAAAGCATAATTTGGGCTAAAGAGAAAATCCTAGCAAGTTTACTTGCTAGGATTTTTTTTTGGGTACTTTGGCACCTTCTTTTTTTGCTTCGGAGAGGCCGATAGCAATCGCCTGTTTTCGTGATGTTACCTTTTTCCCGCTACCAGATTTTAATTTTCCTTCTTTCATTTCGTGCATCGTCTTTTCAACTTTCTCAGATGCTTTTTCTGAATATTTTGCCATAATAGTGTTACCCGTTGATCTGTTATTAAACACTTCTGCAAAAAGAACAGCTGTTTCAGTTGAATCGTTTGAAAATTCTTTGAGAGCGAAATAGCGAACATCTGTATCCGCTAATTCAATTCATTTCCAGCTTTAATCACGGCTTGGTTGACTGCTTTTATTCTTTCAAGATCCATTTTTTGTATTTTACGGTCGTAAGTCAATAGGCCATTGACTTCATGTTCCACATCGGTAGTTTGCGTATAAATAGCAACACTCAGTCCTTTGTATCGGAGCAATTGTTCGACATTGTCCATTAGGAATATATAACGGTCTGTGAGTGCCTCTATAGTGGGTTCGTAGGCATAGGCATTGTTTTCGACAGGCCACATGTGACCGCGGACAAATAAGCCTACGCCACCAAACTCTCCGAGGGAAGCTGCCCTTTTCGAATCAGGTTCTGAGGCACCCTTGGGGCCAACATAGATATGGGTGTCAACAAAATCTCCATTTCCGGGGTCACCATAAGCTTTTTGGTAAGATGGATTGTTGTTAAATCCCGAATTACCGTTCACTAAACGTGAAGGGTCATATTGTTTGGTCCAGTCGGTAATATTGCGTACATCGAATGCGCCCCAATTTTCGTTAAAAGGAACCCAGGCGATAATGGATGGCGAGTTGTAGTGGTCGTCAACGATGGCCTTGTATTCATCACGAAATGCTTTTCGATAAATCGTAGTATCTTCTTCGGGATACCAAAGGCAGGGCATATCTTGCCACACAAGCAGTCCCATTTTATCTGCCCAATAATAGAACCGTTGGGGTTCGGTTTTCATATGCTTACGAATAAGGTTATAACCAGCATTTTTGGTAAACTCGATATCATATTTGAGAGCTTCTTCCGTAGGTGCTGTTAGAATACCATCGGGCCAATACCCCTGATCCAGGAGACCGAGCTGCATCACAAATTTGTCATTCAAGAGCGGCCTTACAATTCCGTTTACCTTACCAAGTTTAATATCACGCATACCAAAATAGCTCTTAACCTCGTCAATGATTTCTCCATTCTTCCCATGTATACTTAATTTTAAATCGTATAAAAAGGGGGAGTCAGGAGACCAAAGTTTTGGATTTTCTACCGGGATATTAAATTCCATGCCCGACTGAATTACCGTTTTTGAAATTTCTTTTCCCTCTGAAGAAACGATGGCCGTAACTTTTGCCTTCGCTGTGCTAGTGACCTGTATTTTTAGTTGTTTTTCTGCTACTTGAGGCAACAATTTGATTCCCTGTACATGGTTTTTGCTTACTGGTTCCATCCACACAGTTTGCCATATGCCAGAAGAAAATGTATAGTCGCCTCGAGGTCCATTTTTGCCCGAAGGATACTTACCGTCGTTCTTGTCATGCACTGCGACGACAATGTTATTTGGACCGGCCTTTAAAAACTCAGTGATGTTGATCCAGAAGGAGTCGTAGCCACCTGAATGAGTACCAGCTTTTCTACCATTTACAAATATAGTTGCATCGTGATCCACTGCACCAAAATGGAGTATAATATCTTTCCCTTTCCAATGATTAGGTAGCTCGAAATTTTTACGATACCACAGATTAATTTCTTGTTTGCGTTGTATTCCGGATAAATAGGACTCTGGACAATAGGGGACAAGAATGCTTTCTCGGCTGTGGTCAAAGGAAATGGGGACAGCAGGATTTAGTGCGTTCGGAGCATCCTTTCCACCTATATAATCCCATTTACCGTTGAGACATAGCCATTCATTCCTTTCCATTTGGGGACGTGGATATTCGGAAAGTGGGATTTCTGTTTGCTTGGCTATTGCTGTCCATGGGGTTGAAAGCTGTGGCTGTTGTGCCAAAGCATTAAGCCAACCGAAGAGCGATAGTGCCAGCACAAAAATTGAGGTTTTGGTTTTTATCATGGTATACTTCTTGGTTTTTCAGAATATGAATATAAGTATACTAAAATGATTTAGTGAATTATAAACGAAATGTTACCAGTGGTGCTTTCGATATTGGGGTTGGTTGGTTGGTTGGTTGGTTGGTTGGTTGGTTGGTTGGTTGGTTGGTTCACAAAAGAAATAGATATTGGATTAAAGAAAATAACAGGAGCTGCCTTTTTTGAGACAGCTCCCGTATAATGCTTATTACCAGATTTTAATTCTCTCTTCTGGACTTTTGTAAAGTTTGTCACCTTGCTTAACATCGAAAGCTTTATAAAAAGCGTCAACATTGATCAATGGACCAAAACTTCTGAAATATCCTGGAGAGTGTGGATCAGTTTTAACTTGGTTGACCATATATTTTTCACTGGATAGGGTTCTCCATACCGTTGCCCAGCTTAGGAAAAAACGTTGGTCTTGTGTGTATCCACTTATTTCACCTGGGTTTACCTTATCTTTTAAATATAGTTGAAGTGCATCATAAGCAATGTTTACACCTCCTAAATCCGCGATATTTTCACCGTTTGTAAATGTTCCGTTGACGAAAGTGCCTTTTACAGGTTCATATTTATCGTATTGAGCTGCGAGTGTTTTTGTTGCTTTTTCAAAATTGGCTTTGTCTTCTGGTGTCCACCAGTCGACCAAGTTTCCATCCGCATCAAATTGCGCTCCGGAATCGTCAAATCCATGGCTCATTTCGTGGCCAATTACAGCACCTATACCACCGAAATTAACCGCGGCATCAGCTTGTGGATTGAAAAATGGAGGTTGGAGAATTGCTGCTGGAAACACGATCTCATTGTTTACAGGATTGTAATAGGCATTTACTGTTTGTGGAGTCATTCCCCATTCTGATTTGTCTACTGCTTTTCCGATTTTCGCCAAATCTCTTTCATATCGCCATGTAGTGATACTTTGCAAGTTAGCATACAGGTTTCCACCTTTGCTTTCCGATAGAATATTTAATTTAGAATAGTCCTTCCATTTGTCAGGATAGGCAACTTTTACGGTAAATTTATTTAGTTTTTCAAGCGCTTTAACTTTGGTGACAGAGGACATCCATGTTAAATCATTGATATGAAGTGCGAAACTTTTCTTTAAATAGTCAATTAATTCCACCATTTGCGCTTTGGCTTCTGCGGGAAAATATTTTTCAACATATAACTTCCCAAAAGCTTCACCTAAAGTGGAGTTGATCAGTTCAAATCCTCTTTTGTTTAGTGCTCTTTGCTCTTGCTGGCCTCTTAAATATTTCCCATAAAAAGCAAATCGCATATCTCCCAGTTCTTCACTCAAATAAGAGGCACTCCCATTAATAAGATGAAACTTAAGGTAATCTTTAATGACAGGAAGGTTCTGGTTGCTGATCAATTTGTCAAAGTTCTTATAATAACCTAATTCTCCGATGATTACTTTTTCTGTATTGACGCCAACTTTTTTGAGGTACTCAGGTAGATTTACATTTTTGACTAGAGCAGATAGCTCAGCCATAGTCTGCGGGTTGTATTGTAATGTATTATCCCGGCTTTGTTCATTGGTCAGGTAGGTTTTTGCAATGCTTTTTTCGTAGTCAACAATCCCTTTTGCAGCAGTTTCAGCATTTTTATACCCCAACTCCTTTAACATGGAAGCTACATACTTTTGGTATTCCGCAATTGCTTCGGTATTTTTTTCATTTTCTTTTTGATAATAATCTCTTCCCAAACCTAAGGACGCTTCTCCTAAATAAACCGCGTTCATTTTAGAGTCTTTTAAATCAGCACCGACCCCCCAGCCGTAGAAATTATTCTCACCTTCTTTGGTTACGGAAGTTAAATAATTCTGAAGATCTTTTAGGTTCTTTATCGCATCGATTTTGCTTAGATTTCCTTGGATGGGCTTAATCCCATCGGCATTTCTCTTCTGCAAGTTCATATAGGAGGCGTACAAGTCCTGTATTTTTTTTCCTTCGCTTCCTTCTGGAAATTTATCTTTTAGAAGAGAGCTCAGAATTTTCATCGAGTTGTTGTCCGTATCTTCTGCCAATTTATTGAAGCTTCCCCAAGTAGGTTTATCAGAAGGTATTTTGGCGGTTTTCATCCAGGTTCCGCTCACGTAGTTGTAAAAGTCATCCTGGGGACGTACAGATTTGTCCATTAAGCTCAGATCAAGTCCTTTGTCGGACCCTGTACCTGCTATCTGTGCTTCTGCATGCTGAGTGTAAACTCCAGCCAAGAAAATTAGGGCAAGTGTTAATTTTTTCATTCTTGTTTTAATGTTGTATGATTTTCAATAATTCAATCTGGAGTACGCACAAATTAGGAGTAAAATAGGTCATGTTATTTGCTCCGTGTAATTCGATTTGTATCAGCCATGTCAATAATTAGCGGTGATTTTTTTTAAGCTAAAAAAATCATTTACACAAATGACGGAAAATTCTAATTCAGCAACAAGTAAATCTGTGCATAATCTATAATTTTATTATACATTGACCTATGATTTTTAATGCGATCTGTTAACTGCTACCTCAATAGAATCCAAATTTCTTTCCGAATGCAAGTATCGTATGCTGGTTCGGCAGGAAATGATTGCATTTCTTTGGAGCGCGGCTGAAATATAAATCTGCATAAATTGATAGATTAATTAATCACCTTAAAGCTTCCACAGTGGAATTTAGAAAAGCCGTGCGCGAATTCACTATCGAGCGCAGCAATTCTAAGACATCGTACATCGATGATGGTATTTACCTCTTATTAATTGGAATGATTTTCCAGTAGTCTTGTGAGAAGGCGCTCTATATACAGACTGTCCAGTTCTTTCCCGATAAAAACCATCGTATTCAACTTTTTATCCTCCTGTTTCCATTGGCTGCCATAACTCATTTCGATACGAGAACCTACAGCTTGAATAATGATTTTTTTGTCGCTATCTTTTTTAAATGCGATTCCTTTTACCCTATAGATTCTGTTTGTATATTTTCCGACAAGCTTGCTCAAGCCAAGGAATAAATTGACGAAATTAAACTCTTCTGCAAAGGTGTAGATTCGTGTCGAAATATCATTGAGATGTGATTTTCCGAAACTCGATTGACCTAATATTGTCGTCTTATTGGGGGACAGGTTTTTGAGAAAAGAAAACGTTTCTATTTTCTTTGTGTACACTATATCTTCAATTATTTCAAAAGGAAATTCCATTGTTCCTTTCGAATATAAAGTTTTTGCAAGTGGATTTAGGTTCGCTAAATAATTGTACAGCGAATCTAGATAAGTTGGGTGTACATCGTTGGTTTTATTAATGATGATGGCGTCAGCCGCCATAATTTGTCTGAGTACTTCATCTCTTTCCTTGATCTGATCTTCGACAAGAGTGGCATCTACGAGACAAATAATTTTTTTTAAAGGGAAGTAGTTATGGAATATCGGGTGCGTCGTAAAGGGCTCTATAATTGCAGTCGGTATGGCTAAACCAGTACATTCGATAACCAACTCGTCAAAACTATCTTGTTTTTTATAAAGTAATTCAAGCGAACTATAGAGCTCGTCATTTAGCGTACAGCAGAGACAGCCTTCCTGAAGTGGAACAAGTTGTCCGTAATTTTCAGTCAGTAACATGCTGTCAACGTTGAGTTGGCCGATTTCATTTTCGATAATAGCAAAACGTTTGTTCGGATATGATTTCATTAGGGCGTTTAGATAAGTAGTCTTTCCGGCACCTAAAAAGCCTGTCAGTATCGTGACAGGGCGAGCATGACTTTTATTCATTTTTTATGATTAAATATGCGATCTATAATTATCAGAAGTACATGGAAAATTATTCCATATGGTATCTTATTTCAATAAATTAAAAAAGTCATTTCTTTGACTTTCCGATGCGAATATCCCACTATACTCCATGGTAGTTGTACTACTGGTCGTATCTTTAACTCCCCGTGCTGATACACAGAGATGATCTGCGTCAATGAGCACAATAATATCATCCGTTTCTAAGGTCGATTTAAGTTCATTAAAAATCTGTAACGTAAGCCGTTCCTGTACCTGTGGGCGGTGTGCGTAATAATCTACTACACGATTTATCTTTGATAATCCGATTACTTTTTTCTTTGCTACATAACCAATGTGCGCTCGCCCCACAATTGGTAGAAAATGATGCTCGCAGGCTGAATTTACACGTATATTTTTCTCAACCAATAGTTTGTTGTAACCATATCGATTTTCGAATGTGGAAAGTTGGGGCTTATTGGCTGGATTGAGGCCATAGAACAATTCATTGATATACATTTTAGCCACACGATAGGGGGGTCCACTGAGACTATCATCCTGGAGGTCAAGGCCTAATTCATGCATGATATCCTGAAAAAGCTGCGCGATCTTTTTAATTTTCTCGCTGTCGGTTCGTGTAAATGCATCGTGTCGCATAGGTGTATCAATCGAAGTCATGATATGAAGATCGCCTAGATTTTCGATAGGGGAGGAGATGTCTCTTTTTAATGATGTGTTCATAAATAATTGTTTTGTTAGTGTACACTAATTAGATATACGAAGACTCCTGCAATTAGGAGTTGTTAACTTATTTTTATAAATATAGTGAAAAAGCAGTAAATGCAATTTAGTTGCATATAATGTTTTTTCACTATATTTGATTGTCACATCTTTAATAGGCTATGTTTAAGAAATTTACTCTTGTTTTTTTACTCATTTTTTTAGGTGGAGAGTGTTATTCAGTCTTGGCACAAACGGGGTTGGAATCTCAGCATCTAGCAGACCATAAGCCACTCATGAATGAAGTTTGGAAAACCTTTGATACCATGTTGTATAAAGTGAACAAGAAAAATGGGAAAACGATATACACGCCATTTTTTCCCAGTAAGCTTGCAAAAATGGATGGCATGAAGGTGGAACTTCAGGGGTATATGGTGCCGCTCAAGGCAGGTCTCCGACATAACAGGTTCCTATTGTCCGTTTTACCTGTTTTACAATGCATGTTTTGTGGGCAAAATGGAATTCCACCGATGGTAGAGATTACGTTGGCTAACAACGATAAAATTTGGTTGAAGGAGAACACTATTACTTTAAAAGGATATGTCAAGCTTAACGAAAAAGACAGGACTCGGGTTGAAATTTTTATACAAGATGCATCTATCGTAAAGTAGTAGATTGTTAACTACGCCAAATGGTCCAAAGTATGATCCCATAAACCACAACAACCAAAGCAAGCAACAAAAACAGTTCAAAGCTCGTTTCCGGGAAACCACTTGATTGTGATAGAAAGGCGGCTATTAATAAAATACCAATCAATCCGATACCGATACTTAGTATGAGTTTTCGAGGTTTATTAAATGTATTATTGATTTGGTCAGGTTCTGCTGTATCTGAAATATTGCTTTCCTCTTTCAGTACTGCTATATCCAGCTCAAGTTCCCTTGCTATAAGATTTAGGTTATAGGCCCTTGGAAGGACTTCAGCATTTTCAATACGCTGTACGGATCGCAGATTAAGCTTGACCAGATCAGCAAGTTGCTGTTGTGAGTAGCCTCGGTTTATACGTGCATTTTTGATCAGAAGTGCAATTTTTTCTTTACTTGATTTATTGGTCATCTTACGGCATTTTGCGGCGTATTCAAATGTCGTAAAATTAAATGATTTAAGACTATAGCTTTGAAGAAAAAAAGTATGATTGCTATTGTTATTGAATTGTTGGTTTCTTGGTTTTTACTAAAACACTTCTGTCACCAGGACCTTAAGGTATTGGGCTTTTATGCGAAAGGCAAACCGTTATTTTTAAGTTTGGTTGTACCAATGTTTTATTTGGTTATCCTCTATTTAGGAATAGCCTATTTGGTAGAAAATCCTTATAAGTTTAACCCAGAGTATACACTTGGGGATTTTTTTCGAAGTCTTTATTATGTATCGAAAGCAGTTATATTTGAAGAATTGATCTTTAGAGGAGCTCTATTGTATATTCTGGTCAGTCGCTATGGGAAGACAAAAGCTGCATTCATAACAGCCATAGCTTTTGGAGTTTATCACTGGTTTTCATATGGCATAATCGGACATTCTTTTGAAATGTTAAAAGTCTTTATTTCGACGGGAGTATTTGGTTATTTACTAGCACGTATATGTATAAAAACGGGTAAAATAATATTTCCAATTGCTTTGCATTTTGCTTATAATTTCACAACAATGGTCGTATTCTCAAAGGAAAAAAATATTGGACTGCAACTTTTAATAAAAGCTCATGCCGTCGATCCGGTTAGACCTGAAGGAATATTTCCGTTGTTTGTTGTCGTTATTTATTATGTAGGCTTTCCAGTATTGTGTTATATTTTCCTTAAATCGTTAAAAAACACGAATGGCTGGTCCTGATCTTTTAATTTTTCCATTACTTGCTTGTTGAGCAGATGCTATTAAAAATATATTTTCCGATGGATTGCCTGCTATTGACTAATGATCGCTACACTATCTTTAGGGAAATGATTTTGTAACCATTGTTGTAATTTTTCGTGTTGTGCTGGTGGAAGTGGGGTTTTGGTAGCGTATATAAATGCCACTATACTGGCAACGCTATCGGCCTTTGCATAATGTTGTTGGACACCAATGCTATAGGAATTCAATTCGGGGAATAATACAGCGATATCGCGATCGAGTTGCGGACTGGCCAACTGGTATTTCGCTAATTCATTGTTTAGGGCGCGTATCGTGAGGTCCTTTTCACTTACAGCTGCTGTACGTCTGTCTATTTCGCTTAGAATACTCGATTTTAAATCTAAACTATCCTGATGAATGACAAGGTTAGTATTGGTAATACCAAATGATTCCATTACACGCTGTAAAGATTCAACCTCTTTGTCACTGAATTTTTTTGATAAAAAGGCAAGTTCAAGTTTCTTTGGATTACTATTCATCTCCAGCTTTTCATAGATAACGGTGTAACCTTTGTTGCTGAGTTCCTGTTGAACAAATTGGTTTACCTTGCTGGTGTATTTTTTTTCTTGCAGTAGATTGTATGCAAAATAGACACTTGGCAATACAAGAATAATCGTGATGATGGTAATACTTTGAGTAATTCTTTTTTCGCGTTTTTTATCGATATAATGAGTTTTGGGGTAACGCAAATATTTGACAATGATAAATGTAGCAATGCAGATAAAAACACAATTGATGATGTATAGAAATAAAGCACCCGCAAAATAACTGAGATTACCGATAGCTAATCCGTAGCCTGCAGTACAAAGTGGGGGCATCAAGGCTGTTGCTATGGCAACGCCAGGAATAGGATTACCTTTGTCTACCCTAGTAATCGCGATAACCCCTACTAAACCACCAAATAGTGCAATCATTACGTCATAAATATTGGGGGATGTACGCGCTAATAATTCGGATTGCGCTTCCTTGAAGGGGCTTAAAAGAAAATAAATAAAAGAAACAACTAAGCTTATTAAAGTTGCTATCAATAGATTTTTTAATGATTTTTTTAAGAGGGGAAAATCAAAGGTCCCCAACGCAAATCCAGCTCCAACAATCGGGCCCATTAATGGGGATATAAGCATAGCACCGATAATTACCGCTGTAGAATTTACATTTAGCCCTACAGATGCAACCACAATTGCGCATGCTAGAATCCATGCATTAGCACCGCGAAAAGAGATATTGCTCACAACATTTTCTAGAACAGTCTCCTTTAGGTCTTCTCCCTGATGTAGATCGAAAAATCTCAATATTTTATTCATTAGCGTATTAATATAGTGGCTCAGCAATTATTAAGACGCTAAAATTATGCCGATTTTAGTCTTTTGTCGCAATTCTGCTATACAAAGTCTTTACGGACAAAAACACTCGTTAATAACGTGAAATCTATTTTTCATTTGGCTGAAATCCCGGGTGACCGGCAGATATCGTTGTCTGCTTTAGGTTGCTGATACTTTATTTTACCTCATATTTATCGGGTATTTAGCACATTTAAATTTTTTAAGTTAGGTTGATCTGGTGGTCGGTAGATCGGCTTTTCAAAGGGGATTAGCATGCTATTTATGGATAATTGTGAAGAAGATTTTGTTGATTCCTTATAAAATATTATCTTTTAGTAATTTTAGAACTTAGAAACACGGAAGAGAAATGTCATTAATAGATTTATCAAAACGCGTGGCGTTGGGAATAGATATCGGTGGAACCAATACAAAATTTGGTGTGGTCAATCATCGGGGCGAAGTACTTGAAAAAGGAAGCATAAAAACAGATGCTTATCAAACGGTGGAAGAGTTTATTGATGCGTTGTACGAGAAAGCTTATCCCTTAATTGAAGCATTTGGTGGTGAACAAAGCTTTGATGGGATTGGTGTCGGCGCGCCTGATGCTAATTATTACACTGGGACAATAGACCACGCTCCCAATCTCCCTTGGAAAGGTGTGATTCGATTTAGTGATTTAATGACGGCCAAATTTAAGATTCCCTGCACCATTACCAATGATGCAAATGCCGCTGCTTATGGTGAAATGCTTTTTGGTGCGGCACGCGGCATGAAAGATTTTATTATGATTACCTTAGGCACGGGAGTAGGAAGCGGCATAGTGGCCGGAGGGAAGCTTATTTATGGACACGATGGCTTTGCTGGCGAATTGGGCCATACCATTGTCAAACCAGGAGGACGAAAACATTGGAGTACGGGTTCTGAAGGAAGTTTAGAGGCTTATGCATCTGCTACGGGGATCACTATTACAGCCAAGAAAATGCGGGCCGAATTTCCGGAATCGATGTTGAATCAATTCCCTGAGGACGCGATCAATTCGAAGACAGTTCATGAATGTGCGCTCAAAGGGGATGCGATAGCCATTGAGGTATTTAGGTATACTGGGCAGAAACTAGGTGAAGCATTAGCAAATTTTGTGATGTTTTCTTCTCCTGAAGCAATTCTACTTTTTGGCGGAGTAATTAAGGCCGGTGATTTTATCTTAAAACCCGCGAAACTCCATATGGAAAGAAACCTTTTTCCTTTGTTTAGAAACAAAGTGAAACTGGTCTTTAGTGAATTGGAAGAGGCTGATGCTGCTATTCTTGGTGCAAGCGCATTGGTCTGGGAAAAATAATATATTGGTTTGTTCTCAAGGCAGAATTACCGCTTATCGGGACTGTTGTGTTTTGAGAACAACTTGGCTAAATCGCTAAAGTACAACGGCACTTTCACAGAATACATATGATCTGTTGTCGGGGATTTAAGGAGAAATAACTGACCATTTAATTTATCATAGCGACTGTTATCTTTTTTTGAGAAGCTAAAGGCATAGTCTTTGCTAATAAGTTGTTTTAAACTTAACACTATTCCAAATGAAAAAGACCATTTTTCTCCTTCTGTTGCTGTGTACAGCTTTATTCTCAAAAGCAGATCAACTTCAGGCCTTGACACAAAAGCAAGCCGAAACGGCCGTTGCATACCTTAAAAAAGAACCCATCGTTATTTTATGGTGTAGCTGTTGTGATAATCAAATACCCAAAAAGATTACTGTTCAAGAAGTATATTTCAAGGCATATCCGGATGGAAAATATTATTCTGTGGTTGTAAAAGGACGGGATGAAAGTGGGGCCGAAGTAGAGGAATATGTAGACTTGGCTTATGTGTTCGTAAAAAAAGGTAAAAAAGCGAAAAGCTTAGGAAAAGTGTTGAAATATGAGTGTGACCCTTGTACAAAACCATTTGACTGGGCGGCTTAAATTCTTGACGCGACATATTATCGCTAATCTATTCTGTTTGCTTCAAGAAATTATACCCTCAATGGTGATAACTTAGCGTCAAAAAGTACTGGAAAAAAATATCCCAAGCTGAAAGCTTGGGATATTGATAAGTGCGGAAGAAGGGACTCGAACCCCCACGCCTTGCGGCGCCAGATCCTAAGTCTGGTGCGGCTACCAATTACGCCACTTCCGCATTAGGATTTCTTATGATGTCGCAAATATAAAAACCAAAGTGATATCTTGCAAATCGATAAGCGAGAATCCTCCTCCTAAATACGGATCATCCTGTTTATGAATGGAATATTTTTCAATAGGATTCTTGTTTCTTTAATCATGTGATCAGCAGACGGCTTGTTTATCCAATTTTTTGATGAAATGCTTGCTGTCCTAATCAAGTTTTGTTAAGGCCTTTGAATTTCGTAACAAAAATACATATTGAAAGAAGTCTGTTGTATGATTCGTTTCAGCAGGTATGATATTTTCGCCAAAAAGCCGTGATTTTACAGTTATTAAATCTTGAGAAGTAGCATAAGGTGAATGTGCTGCATTGAGTTTAAATAACGATATACTATTTGGTCGACTTAATTCTTTTAGATCCTGGATGCCTTTCACGAGCATAAGTGGGCCATCTGCATTTACCCAATCTACTTTTTCATCTTCAGGGGTTGGAAATTGAGGATTCTTTGGAAGATACATTTCACTAGCAATGGTATAACTAACAAAGCTAGATACTTTATAGCCGCTATTTTTCAAGCGTGTAGCAAAAGGATCATTGGTTGCATCCTTTCCTTTTTGTAAAACATGAAAAAAACCAAATAGTCCATATAGTTTTTGACCATCAATATGGTGATTTTTAATATAATTTTCCAAATTTAACAGCATAGCTGAATCCCTGGATACGTCAGATTTATCCGCTGTAAAGCTTTTGTCTATGCCAATAACAGTGATTTTTGCCGAATCGGCAAGGTGGCGGTTATAATCATAAATTTCGACCCATTTTTGATATAGCTCTAAACTAGACTGTTGCGGGATACGTTTGCGAATGGAGCTAACTACATCTTTCAGTAGGGCGTTATCTTTTAGCGGCTTGGATAAAAAGCTGTTTAGTTTGTTGGCATTTGTACTATCCATCTCAGCAATGTAATATTTAACACCAAGCTTTTTGTTCAAATAAAATAACAGCTCTTTGTCCAACTTTTGATTGTCTGCGTAGCCATGAATTTCCCCAAGTAAGAAAATATCCGAATTATAGAAGCTATTATCGAATAGAGAATCTACAATACGATCCTTAATCTCCGTTTTATGAAGCTTGAGGTACGCTATATTTTCCGCGTTGGTATTTCCTATAAATATCCGATTGGAAATGAAAAAATAGAGAAATAATAGCCCAATAATAGCCAGTATAGAAAAAAATGTAATCTTAATAAATTTAAAAAACTTTTTCATAAATGAGGTTTTGGCAAAGGTATTATTTTTCAAGGAATGAACCAATAAGTATCCATGCATATAATTAAAATATATGTATTGGTGTTTTTAAAAATTGGGTCATTCTTTAATAGAATTGGGTCATTTTTCAATGACTATTTCCATAGGACGATTGTTGGCGCACAGTGAACCGCTGCGGGCTTATTTTACAGTTTTTTGTACAATAACAGCGATTTTGTAGTTACCCCGTAGCGTTTGTGTCCCTTGTTCCTTGTTCGGATAAGGGGCGATATCCTGTAATGAAATGGTATATCCGTTGGTGTTGGCAGTTCTTCGGTAACCTCTATCCTGTAGGTCTATTGTTGCGAGCTTTATTGTCGTGGGTTTAGTTGCTTTTTCTGCGATCTCAATTTCTGCTACTGCAACTCCAGACCAAATACAGTTGACGCCTTCAGGGCAACGGCTATCTTCTGAAATACCATTAAATTTGATCTTGATCGGATATTCTCGCAATGATTTTCTTTGTCCCTCAGCTAAGGATACACTTTCTCTCTCTGTTCTATTTCCAATATTTTCCTTTTGTGTTGCACAACCCGCTAGCGAACAGAATCCTAGCCCAATAATAAGCGTTTTATAATTCATCATCTTTACCGAAATAAAACTAGTATAAATGTTATCCAGTTATCTAGTCATTACTACCAAAATTAAGCCATATTTAAGAAAACGTGCTAATCTTTCGACTCTTAATAGCGCTAAGCTCCCACTTGAATCATTGCTATGGCTTTTGAGCGATTATTGCTGTGATCCATTTTCATCATGATCTGGCTTTTCAGATTCTTCACAGCGTGAAAAAAATAGACTGGTAATTGACAGTTTTGATGGATCGAATTGTTCGTCTTTTAGAAGCAACAGATTCTGACGGATGTATTTATTTAAGTATCGATCGTCTTGCTCAGGATTGCCAGCAAAATAGGCCTCATTTTCCGATGCAAACTTACTTACATATCTATTGGTGACAGTATCCAAGACGTACTGTTCGAGGTCAGGATAAAATAGGGTATAATATGCGTTACTAAATATTGCTAGGGGGTCAATATAATTTGCCCGATCATAATCCTTCTTCATGGTCAATATTTCGTGCCAGTGTTCTTGATTTGAACCGTCTTGATTTTCTCTTAAAAAACCTCTTTCTCCACCGTAATTGGAGAGTCTGATGGCTAATTTATTCCCTTCAGCCAAATATAGGAAAGCGCTGAAATGTTGACGTGCACGTTGGGGTCTGTTATAAACAGCTATAAAATCATTGAATTTTTCTTCATTGCTATACTGAAAGACTTGATAAGTACTGTCATGTTCCATAAACTGGTTTTGTACAATAAATTTAAGCGATTGAACCGGTTTGGATTCCTGATGAACAAAAGGGGGGCTGAAACAGTTTGCCTTGTCATTGAAAACCCGATGTGTACTGTCATTATCAAATTGTACATAGGTTTTACCTTCTTCAAAACCTGCCAAATTGATACAAGTACTGTCTGTGAAATTAGGCTTGTGACGCCCATACAGTTGAAATAAAGGGGCTTCATCTGGATAGAAAAGCAGGTAGTCTTTTTCAAAAACATAGGAGCCGAAAACAGATGTAGCATAACCATATAACAGAAATCTGCCATCTTCAAAAAGACAAATCCCGCTATTACCACCATACTGTCCACTGATGGTCTTTGCCTTATCTTTTCCGTTTGGAAAATAGTGCGTGACTTGCTGTGCTTTACTATTTGTTACCATAAGGATAAGACTAATTAAGCCTAGAATTTTTTTAATGAATGACGTGCTTTTACTTTCTTTCCGCATATCTTTTGTTATTTATCAAATTTAAACCATTGCAATACTGGTTCAATGGTGGTATTTACAATCCGTGCAGGCATTTTACGATTCGCCGAAACCTGTAATGGGGCAAACTAACACATATTCTTTCGCTTGGTAAATTAGTGGTTTTATCCGTCGTATTTTCAACTTACATTAACATTTTTTTCCACCTATTAGAACAAAATATACCCCTACTTAGACCGCTGGTTCGAATATCTTTGATTCTCGTCTGATGAACACTTCGCCTGCTTTGAATGTTCATGGAAATTTATGATGATTTTATTATAGCCAATAAGATAAATAGATGTCAACACTAACCCGTATAAATGCATATATGCATCTCAAAAAACATATTCGAATGAATGTAATTGCAGATCTTGATATGAGTATTTTCTATTTTAAGAAAAGACCTTTCATCGTGATGGATTTGTCAAATGAAAAGATATATTTCAATGATAGTGGATTAGAATGGTTGCGTTCAGAAAAACAAATAGTGCAGCCTGTTCAATGGACTCGGAGTAAGTATCTTCCCTCCAAAAATTGGGTGGGTATAGCTGTACATAACGTAAAGAATGACTTGATTATTCAGCTAATTGACGAATTTTACTTGGCTACATGTGAAATGCTGTCGATAAATCCAATTTCCAAGGAAAATTCGTCCGACAAAATAAAGCTTTAGACAGATTTTAATAGATTTAAATGTGATTCGTCCTCCCAGGTGGAATCAAATCATGAAAAACTAGCATTGAAAATTAGAAATACAAAAAAGAGTAAATTAGTACGATATGGTGGAAGCAAATCATGCATTGCGTATTAAAATATAAATAATAATGAGGATTAACAGAAAATAGGCTAACTTATATTAGGTATTTTAACCTGTTTTATAGGTACTTTAACTTGTTTTGTCTTTGCTGCTTTTTTTTTAAATTTTTAATTTTCATCTTTAGCGTATTATAAACGTAAAATTTGAGTCCATTAAACAACCTTTCTGAAGAAACATTGATTCTTTTATTGAAAAAAAAGAATCAACAGGCTTTTAGTTATCTTTATGATCACTATGCCGATGCACTCTTTGGTGTGGTTTGTCGTATCGTGGTCTCAACGGAGCATGCGGAAGAAGTCATCCAAGATGTATTCGTCAAAATTTGGCGATATATCGATGTTTTCGATGCAGAAAAAGGCCGCCTTTATACCTGGATGATTAACATTGCCCGCAATACAGCCCTCGATCATCGAAAATCAAAAGCTATCGTAAACGAGCAGAAAAACCAACCGCTCTCAAATATCGTAAATAGGGAGGAAGAACAAGATCTAAGTCAGGGCGAACAACACACGAAAGCAGATTTTATTGGATTTAAAAATATTTTAGATAAATTGAAGCCGGAATGGCGAATCTTGATTGAGATGGCCTACTATGAAGGATATACACAACAAGAAATTGCTGAACAGCTTGATGTGCCGTTAGGAACAGTAAAAACACGTACCAGGGCAGCTTTTATACAATTACAACAATTACTAAAAGAGTACCGCTAGTTTTGGATATTAGAGCATACATATCGTCGGGGATTATTGAATCGTACGTTTTGGGACTTGCTTCTGAAGAGGAAGTGAGCATCTTGAATTGTATTCGAAAAAATAATAGCGAAGTGGAACAAGCCATCATCGAAGCAGAGATTGCACTCGAAGATTTGGCCGATAGCCAAGCGATAGAGATGCCTATGCAATTAAAACAGGATATATGGAATAAACTCATTGCAGAAAATCTAGTACCAAACGAAGATCATAAAATTGATGAAACATTAGTGCCTTCTTCTACGGACCATAACGACGTAATTGTTATGGATACCGAAAAGAAAACGCTTGTTGCTCGATCATACAAGTGGACTATTGCTGCAAGCCTATTGTTAGCCGTTAGTATTGGTGCTAATATCTTCCTATATCAACGTAAACAAGATACAGCGAATAGGCTAAATCAGACGACGTCCTTACTTGATGCTGAGCAGGCAAAACTTGCTACCCTACAGGATAAATGGGCTCTCGTTCAAAATCCAGCAATAAAAACAATCCCTCTGAAGGGGGTAGAAACTAAACCCGATTACCTTGCTTTGGTATTCTGGGATCAAGTATCAAAGACGGTTTATCTGAGTATTGAGCACATGCCTGTTGCACCCAAAGGTAAGCAATATCAACTGTGGGCAATGGTCGATGGTAAACCTGTTAATGCCGGTGTTTTTCCACTTGACTTAAAAGGAGATACAGCAAGTAAGATGCTGGATATTCCAAAGGCCCAGGCTTTTGCTATTACCCTCGAAGATGAAGGCGGCAAAGATGTACCGACACTCACAGCATTATGTGTAATGGGGAGTATATAAAAAACAATGCCCTGATGGGATAAACCGATCAGGACATGCTAAAAACAGGTAAACTACGTCTTTTGTTAGGATTTTATAAAAAGACCTGCAATATTAAGTACAGCTTCTGCAGTTAGAGGTTCATCGAAAGACTGGGTTGCTGCATTGGTCGAAATTTTCCCCATGGCACCTGCCAATGTTGTAATATCCACTCCCGCTTGTGTTATATTATTTTCGCCTGCATATACCGGATCGACAACTGCGCCAATACCACTGTCATTACTTCCTGTAATCCAAGGTTTTTGATTGGCAGCTCCACCTCCGCGAGCACGACGCATTTGGCGGATATGAGAGGCATGTCGTGCCTCAACAGAATGGATCTGAAGCGCCGCAGTCAGTACAACACGATTGCCGAGTAAAATTCCCGCTTGCCCTTTATAAGCTCTTACCCCGGTGTCTTCAAATGCTTGTGCGATAGCTAAAAATGTGTCGTAGTCACTGAAAACATTGCCGAAAGTCCCCCCAGCGGTGAAATCAAAGGTTGGCTTTGAAACAGCTTTATTGCCTAATACCTGTTTAAGAAAATTCACATGTGCAATTTCATGGTCACGAATGGTGGTTATCGCACCGAGTGGTTTACCTGTGGGGATAAGACCTGCTTTGGCAACAGCCATAGTGTAGTATTCTGCTTCGAGATATTCCAAAGTCAACGCATAGTTGAGTACTCCATTGACATCTGTGGGAGCCGTAGCACCATAAGCTTTTTTAAAGAGCTCACCTATCATAAAGGGCAGGGCAGCCAAAGTTATTTTTTTGCTCATTGAAGCCAAACTTTTAATTGCTTCGCGACGAGGGCTGATGCGATCGCTGAATTCAGGATCTACAGCATTTATTTGTTCAAAAACGTTTAAGAGATTCATGATAATCAGTTTTTAGGTGAATTAATAAGTTGGTAGATCGCTCACATCAATCTTGGATTTAATAAATGGCGCTGCGGCACTAAGGACAACGCTTGGACTCTTTGCGACATCAAGACCATTTGAATCCACTACTTCCTGATTGGCAAAGCTACCATTGTCGATCATATCCCTGACCCAGGCGGCATGTCTAGCTTCAACAGACACGATCTTGCCAGCCAACAGTAAATAATTGACATCTTTTATTAACCATCCAGCACCATTGTAGGCCGAAACGCCAAGATCTTCAAATGTTTTTGCTGTTGCCAGTACCGTTTCGCGACTGCTGAAATTGATACCGCCTAAATTAAATTCAAGACTTGAAATGGCTTTGGCCCCTAGGGCTACCTTGAAAAACTCACGATGAGCAATTTCATGATCACGGATATCCGTAAAAAAAGTTTTTTCCATGTCCGTCATGCCACTATAGGGGTTGTTGACTAGCTGGATATAAAATGCAGCTTCAAGTTGTTCAAGTGCATAGGCATAATTTAGGATGGCAATGTCGCCGCTACCAAAGTACATGCCCTTACCACCGTTATCCATGCCATCATCGTGGTCTTTTTTGCAACTCGACATACCCAGGATGGCTAATGTAGCAGCACTGGCTCCTGCATATTTTAAAAAATCTCTTCGTCTGAGATCTCTTTTGTCCATGTCACTATTGGAGTTCAATAGTGTTTCGTTGTGGGAGGTTATCTTTTCCATAACAAAAGTCTTTTAGTTTATAATTTTTTTCTGTACTTATACCCATTTACGACTTTTTGGAAAGCTTGGATTTCATAAATTCTTTTTTTTTTAAAATATATTTTTGGCATTGAAAAACCGATATAATCTTCTCCCTTTTGGGAACCGAAGGCAGCACGGCGCTTATTATCGGTGATCTTTTAATCTAATAGTTTGTTTTTTATTTAAAACTATTTTAACACAGCGGTGTTCATGATTATATTTTATCATGCTATTACCGCTGGTTTTCTACTTTTTACGATAGACTAAGAAAAGTTAAAACCAAATCGATATTAATTGGGCATTGGAATGATTCAAATCAATCGTTAAAGATTAGTGAAATATTATTTGTACGTTAGCGCATGCTATACATTTGGACCTATAAAGACTTCGAAGATAAAATTATTAACAATACAGGCTTTTGAATGAACGCTAAATTATCGCCAAAGAATGAATCAGATCGGATACGCGTGTTGCATGAATACGAAATTTTAAACACAGCAGCCGAGGAAGAGTTTGACCGCATTACGAAAATTGCATCACTAGTGTGCGGTACACCCATCTCATTGATTTCACTAGTGGATAAGGATATGCAGTGGTTTAAATCGCGGGTTGGCTTGGAGATAGACGAAACAACGCGCGATGTTTCTTTTTGCCAATATACGCTGGAAGAAGATCAGCTGATGGAAGTTGAGGACGCCAAAAAAGACGATCGCTTCAAATCGAATGAACTCGTTACCTTAGAACCAAACATTCGTTATTATGCTGGATTACCATTAATCGATCCCAACGGATATGCCTTAGGGGCCTTATGTGTTATTGATCGTGTTCCAAGGCAGCTCGATCAGCATCAAAAAGAGATCCTAACCCTTCTTCGGGATGAGGTTGTCGCGCTTATTGTCAACAGAAAAGAAAAAGAAAAGTATAAAGAAAGTGAACAAAAACTGAAAGCATTTTTCGATAACTCTCAGGGACTTATGTGTACGCATGATCTGATGGGCAATTTTATAGCCGTCAATGAAGCTGGAGCCAAGACTTTGGGCTATACACGGGAGGAGATTCAGTTACGATCACTTTTTGATATTGTCCCATCGGAGGGGCACAAGAATTTACAGGACTATCTGGGCGCAATTGTTCAACGCGGAACAATCAAAGGAGAAATGCGAACCTTGACACGCTCGGGTGAGACGCGTATCTGGATGTTTAATAACATTTTGCAGACCAATGGGAACAAAATACCCTATGTGATTGGCAATGCCGTGGATATTACGGAACAGCATTTTCTAGAAAAGGAACTGAAGCATGCCCAAGCAACATTGATGCGGACTGGAAGGGTAGCTAGAATTGGAGGCTGGGAATATACGCCTGCTGATGGGAAGATTGTTTGGTCCGAAATTACGCGAGAAATTCATGAAGTACCCGAAGACTATGAACCAGAGCTAACAACTGCGTTACAGTTCTATAAAGCGGGATCAAGTAGGAATAAAATACGGACTGCCATTGAACATGCACTCGCTTCGGGAGAAGCTTGGGATTTGGAGCTTGAGATTGTCACCTTCGCTGGTCATGAACTGTGGATACGTGCATTGGGAAATGCTGATTTTGAAAATGGCCATTGCGTTCGTTTATACGGTACCTTTCAGGATATTGATAAGCGTAAACGCATCGAAGCAGAGTCTTCGAATTCAAAAAAACTGCTTTCAGAAGTATTGGATGCAACCTCCGCTGTAGCTATTATCGCGACCGATACGACTGGTGTAGTCACATTGTTTAATACAGGAGCGGAAAACCTTTTGGGATACCGCAGTGAAGAGGTCATTGGGAAATTGGGGCTTGAACATTTTCATTTGAAAGAGGAGCTCGTGTTGAGAGCTAAGGAACTGGAAGTTGAATTAGGACGTTCGGTAGATAAACTTCGTTTCTTTGTAGATATGGCAGAGCTGCATGGTGCTGAACAGCGAGAGTGGACCTATTGTCGAAAAGATGGATCTAGATTGTATGTTTCCTTAGCCGTTACATTTATTCGGGATATTAACGAAAATGTTATCGGTTATCTTGCGATTGCAACTGATATTAGCAGGATTATTCATCAACGGGAAGAGCTGGAAAAGGCGAAATTAGTAGCTGAACAGGCAAGTGCAGCAAAATCACAATTTTTGGCAAATATGAGCCATGAGCTTCGTACACCTTTGAATGGGATTGTTGGCTTTACCGATTTGTTGCTTGGGACAGCACTTGAAGATACTCAACGGGAATATCTGAGTATCGTTGATCAATCAGCCAATTTATTGCTTGGAATTGTAAACGACATTCTAGATTTCTCTATAATTGAGGCTGGCAAACTACAACTGGACGTTGAACAGACGGATCTTCAGGACTTGGTTATTCAACTGACAAACTTTCTCAATATGCAGATCAAAGCCAAAAATTTAGAGTTTTATCTGAATATCGCGGCCGATGTGCCACATTATATTTGGGTTGATGCCCTCCGTATCAAGCAAGTATTGATGAATTTATTGAGCAACGCCACAAAATTTACCGAGAAGGGAACTATTGAACTCAGCATTACAGTAGAATCACATGATGCCACCCAGGCTGTTCTGTGCTTTAGCGTCAAAGATACAGGCATAGGTATTAAAGAGGACAATGTGGAACGGATATTTGATGCATTCACACAGGAAGATAACTCGATGACTAAACGTTATGGGGGAACTGGCCTTGGACTAACAATATCGAATAAATTGCTTAAAATGATGGGCAGTGAATTGAAATTGGAGAGTACCTTTGGTGCCGGTAGTCGTTTCTTTTTCACTATTAATGTTCCCGCCGTTTGGGAAATTAATGCGTGGGATGGATTAAAAAAAATAAAGGATGTACTAATTGTTGCAGAGGAAGAGTCGGAGCGAAATGATTTGGATCGGATGTTATCGTTAAAGAAGATTAATACCGTGCATGCAAAAACTGGATTTGAGGTATTACAGATATTAAAAAAGGGACATCATTTTGATGCAATTTTGATCGATCATCAATTGCCTATCATCAGCGGTATTGAAACGATACAGAATATTCGTGAAAAAAATTTCGATAACAATACTGAGCCGACCATTATTCCTATTTTTAGTTCGAATCAGCAGGATATAGAACAGCTATGTCATTCCGTGGCCATAAGTAGATGGTTAGTCAAACCCTTTACGCCGGAGGAGCTGTATACAGCTTTAGTAAAGGTGAACGTTTCTTAGTTTGAAGTAAGCTCTCAAAGTTGCATGAGCCGTATTTACGACCTAAGTTATCCATTTATGCACAGTTAATAGGTTCTCTTGATAGGGCGATGATGAAGTGTCTGATTTCCTTTGAATATGATTTTTTTGATTTCTAGCGTATCAAGAGCATGTTTATTATCGCAAGTTTCGGATTTTACAGCATTATCTTTCTGGATAGCTTTGTGTTGGATAATAAATAAAACACCATGCAAATTTTTAAAGATAAAGTCATCCTGATTACAGGGGCTAATAGAGGGATAGGAAAGTCACTGGTAAGTGCATTGCTCAATAACGGTGCAGGGAAGATATATGCAACCTGCCGGGATTTAAAAAATATGCCAGCATTCAACGATCATCGAATCGTACCGCTGCAACTAGATATTACCGATGTTAAACAAGTAGAAATGAGTGCGCTAGCAGCCCCAGATACTGAGATTCTGATTAACAATGCAGGAACCTTAAATCCAGGGAATATGCTACAAGGAGAAGTATTGGCGATGGAAAATGATCTGAAGGTAAATTATTTTGGAACAATAAACATGATGCGTGCATTTGCTCCAATTCTGATAAAGAATAGGCCATCTATCATGATCAACATTGTTTCGATTGCCGCCTATTCGCCTTTACCTTCTATTGCTGGGTACGCTGCTTCCAAAGCAGCACTTTATTCTGCTACACAATCTGTTCGAATTGAACTGGCTAAAAAGGATGTGACAGTATATGCTGTTAATCCGGGAGCAATTGATACCGATATGAACAAGGGAAGTGATTGGGATATGCCAGATCCAGATCGTATCGCAATAAAGATAGTAGAAAGTGTCGCAGCCGGAAACCTCGATATAGTCCCGGATGAAATGGGACAAGGTATGTATGCCGCATGGCGAGAAGAGCCTGCGAAATTATCAAAAATATTTTCTGATCTCTATCATCAAGAAAATTAGATGTTCACTATTGTTCGGCGCTATCGATGTTTATGAGTAGCGCCGAACAGTATGCTGACGATCAAAGAAGACGCTGTCTCCAAAGTCGATTTTACAATTCGGATCCAAATAAAATTTGAAACTTTATTACATTAAATGGAAAAGGACCAAGATCGCTTCGAAATGCAACGATTGACTATTCTTTTGATTTTAGGTATGGGATACGATATTGTTCATCAAATCTTTTCTTGTCATCCCGATAGCTGCTGACGGCTCCAAATTTATGCATCATTTTAATATAGCACCATGCGAGATCTATCTGATAAGGCTTAAAGCCACTCCGCGCACTCTTTGGATATAAATGGTGGTTGTTGTGCCATTCGCCTGCTACAATGCCAGGCCATAACTGGTTTATGGATTTGTCTCTCTCATTGAAATCGATACCTTCACGTTGTTTGTCTTCACCTTTTGCATGCCCTTCATAGTTGAATGTGCGCACACCGACTGCCCAAAAGCCGGCGGCTCCAAAGAGTGTACAGGCAAGTGCGTGACCACCGATTAAATAAAAAGCGGCATACCAAAAAGCCCAGTTTAATATCCAGGATCCTATTGCATGTGAAGGATTGACGTACGACCCCCACTTTTGATATTGCGCATAACTATTAGCTGTTACACCCGTGTGTCGCATAAGCAATTTGACGCGGTTATAGGAATTTTCCGTAAGGTTCTTAGCAATAGGCTGGTGATTTACATCGGCTAAAAAACAGTATAGAAAGCCAGCTTGGGCATTATAGGGATCACCCGGTTTATCGGATTTTGCGTGGTGAACATGATGTGAAATAACATATATTTCTTCGGGAATTACATTGATGGTCAAATTCTGCGTGAAAAAACGCCAGAAACCGTTGCGGAATTTAAATGCGCCGTGTGTCGCAAATCGATGATGCCATATCGTTCCATGGGTCCCCATAACGATCATACTGTACAGGAACGCGGCTAACACAGTCCACCAACTGAAATGGTAAACCAAAAAGATGATAAAAAAGGGGATGAGGCAAGCTACTTTTAACCAGCTAAAAAAGGGTAACCAATTTCGTTTATCCTTAAAAATATTAAGGCGTTTGAAGAATTCAGTGAAAATTTCTTTTTTGCTTGGCTTTACGAGATTTCCATCGGCGTCTTTCCATCCGTAGGTTGGAACTTGCAGAACATGGTCTAAAAAGGGCATTTGTGGTTGATATAAATTATAATTTTTGCTAAAGGTATCATATTCCATGGTTAAAAAGTGTTAATGTTAAAAGTTTAACATATCCTTAAGATGTATCAAGCAATTCGAGAAGGATGAAATAGCTTGCTGGAAGTTATAATATTAATAAGCAAAGGCATCACGATTAATGCTTATTTTACCATAAAGTGATACGGAATTTAAAGGGAGTTTATAGCTATTCACCCGAATGAGGTCCCTATAAGGTCCGTATGAAGTCCCTATAAGGTCCCTGTTATTTTTAAAGTTTTAAGGGCCATATTCTAACACTTTTTATACTATTGTTCTTTAATGAATTTCATCTCAAACCCATTCTCTTTTCTTACGACTTGTTTCAGGTCAGGCGTAAATTGAAGTTCTATTCCAAGCCCCATTTTGAAGAGATCATTTCCAAGATAATCGAGCGCTACATTTTCTTGACTGGGGGCCTCTAAAATAAGCATACTGTCTTTCTGTACAAAGGTGAGCTTAAATGCGGGCGATATCTCGGCAGCATAGGTGCCCAAATAGCGCTCGATGTGTTCGATAGCCCGTTTTTTTACCTCATAAGGTTCTATGGCGGTAATATTTTCCATATTTTCTAAACGTGCCATCAATCCCCAGCCATAAAAATCATTGGATACCCCAATGAGCAATTGGTTTTCACCTTTTTTAAGTTTTAAGCGGGTATTCCCGTTCTGTACCGATATCCTTCCGTCGGGATACCTTTTCATATTCTGCCTAAAGATATTTTTGTCTGTGTAGGTAATCTGATCATTTAGGTAAAGCCATATTTCATCTGAGAATCCGAGCTGGAGATTAGCTAATGTAGGTTCTTGTGCTGTAATAATAGTTTTTAGCCATATTATCCGACGCTTTTCGGCACTACCGAAGCGTCTTGTAAGGT
The DNA here is from genome assembly GCF_002341965.1 of Sphingobacterium sp. UBA2480. Classification (NCBI taxonomy): domain Bacteria; kingdom Pseudomonadati; phylum Bacteroidota; class Sphingobacteriia; order Sphingobacteriales; family Sphingobacteriaceae; genus Sphingobacterium; species Sphingobacterium sp. UBA2480. The sequence continues at coordinate 258,152 of NZ_DDPA01000007.1, forward strand.
TTACCAATCCATACCGCTCGGTTGCTATTTTTTCCGTGAAGGCTTCGTCTTTCGGCAGGTCACGAAAAGTAGTTGGTTCTCGCCCTTCTTCCAAAGTCGTGGGTTGGGTTATCGACCAACTTCGGATATAATTGGCCTCATGTCGGGTCAGGTCCACACCTTCGGCTTGCGGTAGGTTCTCAATTTCATTAGGTTTAATCTCGATATTACTGATGTATGCATCGCCGTCGAAGGCAATGCTTCCAGTATTTTCTCGTCCCTCTAGTTTTGGTACGGTCAATCTCAAGCTGTTATTGACAAAAACCTGCATTTGCACACCTGATATGACGAGTCTAATATGATTCCATTCTTCTGTTTTAGCAGCCGCAGGTGCCTGATATTGGGGATAGATGTCCCACATGTTGACACCGTCTAAGATGGGACAGTACTGAATGCCTTCATTAGCGAATGGATGAGCCATTTTAGGAACTCGGAGATAGACAATCTCCTGTTCTTTTTCATTTTTTCGATGAAAATAAATGGCGCTGGCGAACTCTGTTTTTGAAGGTATCACATCATACTCGATGGTTCCGTCTTTAAAAATTAAGTCTTTAATCACGACCGGACCAGATGCTGGAGCGATTTTCATTGCTTTACGACCTTTAAAGTTTAGAAAATCAACTTTTCCGTGCTGGAAGGACCATTGTTCTGCGTTTAATGGAATGCTCTTGCTTATTGATGCTTTGCTATTTTTTTCTTGAGTATAACTTTGTAATAGAATGACCCATATGAAGGCTAGTGTCAAAAATATCTTTTTCATGTTAATTAAATTTTTGATAAATTTAACGGATAGACCTTATTTCAACTCGCTCAACCTTGCGGCAAGTTTATTCAAGTTTGTTCAAGCAGATTGTTTGTTTTTAAAATGTTGATATATAATAAATTATGGTTAAGTTGAGTGATCCCGAATTGTTTCTGCATCTTAAGAATTCCATTGAAAATCAACTTGAATGGGGTGAAACCGCTCATTGGAGTACAGCTGATTTTGAAAAACTTTCGGAAAAGATACAGGAGAAAACGGGAGTAATACTTAGTGTTTCTACGTTGAAGCGGATTTTTGGTAGGATTGATTACCAGAGCAAACCAGCCCTCACGACATTAAATACATTGGCGCGCTACGTTGATCATGAGGACTGGCGGGCTTTTCGGAATGCTTATGCACAGAAATATATACCGCAGGAGCAGGTATTGCATAAATCCGCTTTTGAACCAAAGGTGAAGAAAAGAAAACAGCACGGTCCTATATTTATTATCGCTATTTCATCTGTTTTCGTCCTTGTCTTGGTCGGACTTTTCGGTAATAGGTTTATTCCAAATAAGAAGCCTATTAATAATAGTGCCTTCCACTTCTCGTCCAAGACAATGCTAACAGAAGGCTTGCCAAATTCGGTCGTTTTTAATTACGATGCTTCTGCTGCAAATGAAAACGATTCGGTATTTATTGCACAAAGTTGGGACACCAGCCGTAAGATACAGGTGGATAGAAAGGGCAAACACCATTCTGCGATTTATTATTATCCAGGTTACTTTAGAGCTAAACTGATTATTGGGAATAAAATTGTTCGAGAACATGATATACAGATTAAAACCAATGGCTGGCTAGGATTAGTAGAAGCAGCCTCGGGAAAGGAGCCTTTGTATTTCAAAAAAACTGAAATCGTGTTACCCCATGAAACTGCCATTACTCAGGAATTGTTGAATAGCTATAATGTCGACCTCCTTCCTGATGCTCCACTGGTAAGACTTTACAATCAAAAGGATATGACAGGAGTTATGACCGACAACTTTAGTTTTGAAACAGACATCAAAACAGGAGCGAGCAATAATGGTAATAATTGCCAGCGTGTGGAAGTACTCTTACAGGCTAAAAACGATATCATCATTGTACCTTTAGTAAATACAGCCTGTATCGGTGACATAGCTCTTACAGCTGGTGGCTTTTATACGGATAGCAAACAAGATGACCTCAGTGGATTTGGCTGCGATCTTTCCAAGTGGACCAAGCTTAAAATAGTTTGTAAAAATCAGCAGGTTAAATTTTGGATCAATGATAAACCTACATACACTACGATGATTAAAAATGCACCAACTGAAATAGTTGGTCTGCAATATCGTTTTAAAGGGGCAGGTTTTGTTAGAAATACCCGTTTAAGTGGGGCGGAGAGGAAGGATATTAGTTTTTGATAGGTAAACCAATTATGCATATGATGATACTAAAAAAGATATTTCCTTTTTTATTTTTCTTACCGCTAGCTTGCTTGGCTCAGCAAGAAAAAGGAAAGCCTTTCGAAATACAATTTGATATCTCGGGACTTTCCAATGGCGCAAAGCTTCAATTGAATAGCTTCCAGGAAGGTGGTCGGTCCTATGACGTCATACTTAAGGATGGAAAATGTGCCATAAAAGGAACTCTAGAGGAGCCTTCATTATATGTACTAACGGCAAAGCCCAATTTGAGGGCAGTCATCTGGATTGAACCGGCTCGCATGAAGATATTAGGCGATAGTTTACATTTTTCGGATATAGCGGTGCTGAATTCCAGATCACAGGCTGATGCCATCCCAATCAATAGGCAACTGGATCCCATGTGGAAAGGAGCAGCTGAGCTTGACCGAAAAATTGAAATTGAAACCGATTCGGTCCAACTGGTGGAGTTGAAAATAGCATCGGACCATTATTATCGGTCCATCAGACAGTTGAGAGTCCACAATATTTTTGATAAAACACCGTCTTATCCACTTATGCAGGAACTCTATTTCTTAAGGACATCATTGACAAGAGATTCCTTGCAGTTGGCTTTTGATAGGTTCCCTCAGAATATGAAAAAAAGTAGAACAGGACGGTTCTTAAAGGAATTTCTCCAAGCAAAGGAACTTAGAAGAGGGGATCTGGCTCCAGCTTTTATTGTCAAAGACCTTAATAATAATGATGTGAATTTGACTGATTTTCGGGGAAAGATTGTTGTTCTCGATTTTTGGGCTGCTTGGTGTGTGCCTTGTAGAAAAAGTAATAAGAAGCTACCGATGTTGTATGCTAAATATAAAAAACGAGGTCTAGAGATCCTATCTTTTAACTTAGACACAAATAGGGAGATTTGGAAGAAGGCAGCGGTCGAAGACGGCATATCCTGGACCAATGTGGGCGATCAGCAAGCGCTGAATAGCAAAACAGCAATTAACTATCGGGTGCAGGGATTACCAAAGGTTTATATCATTGATCGAAATGGTCTTATCATAGAAACCGGAGGATCTGGGGTGGACCTAGAACGTACTATAGAAGAATCTCTCGATCCTTTGCTTTAAGATCCAGTATAAAAAATAGAGTAGGAGCAGAGGGGAAGGTTATGACCTTTCCTAAATGCAGGAAAGGTCTTTCTCCAATGACGTATGTTTTATTCTTCTGATGTGTTCTTTAGTTGCATTAGGAGCGTGTAGGCATTTTTGCTAACGATTTTCTTCCCTTCAAAATCGCGGTAATTCAATACCTTCACTAGTCCTTTTTGAGGCTCCTCAACTGCTATTTCCGCCAGGCGATAATTGCTGTTTCCTTCCGATATGAATACATAATTTTTTCCTTCAAAGTCTACGATACTTTCTTCAGGCAGAGCGTGCCCCAATGTAGCCGTTGTTTGTATTTCAGCATTCATGTATACACCAGGTATCATATTCTGATCATATTTGTCCAAATGACAATGCACATCTGTCATGCCGGAGGGATCGACATCTTTGCCGATCAAATGGATTTTTCCATTGTACTTTTTACTTGGGTTAGCATTGGAGTACGCCAATAGAAGCTGTCCAGGGCGAAGCTGTTCAAGATCCTTTTCATAGACTTTGAGGTTCAGATGGATATCCGTTGGATTGATCAATTCGAAGAGGATATCTGAAGGATTCACATATTTCCCGATGTTGACATTAACCTTGCTCACATACCCATCTATAGTGCTGTATACTGGAGCACTTTTTCGAATATTTCCAGCAGAAACTGTACTGGGCTGAATATGTATAAGCTCTAGCTGTTTTGCAATGGCATTCATTATAATCTGTTGACTGTTCATTTCGGCCTGAGCTTGCTGCATTACTTTATCGCTACTCGCCTGATTCTGGTTGAGTTCCTTTTGACGTCTGAAGTCAAGCTGGGCAAAATGTAACTTTGATTGGGCCGAGAGATAATCTTGCTGAAGCTGCACAAACTGTGGATTTTCCACAACTGCTATAACATCTCCTTTTGAAACCTTCATACCAGGAAGCAGCTTGGTACTTTTTAAGTATCCTCCTAAAGGAATACTTACCGACACGAAGTTTTGAGGCGGGACATCTATTTTTCCATTGACTTTTAAGATGTTGGTTATCGGTTCATCCGCAAGCGTTACTATTTCTAAATGCACATTTCGCAACTGGGCATCTGTTAGCGAAACCAGGTTTTCGTCTTTGGGGCCTGGTGGCTTGGAGGCTGCATTTTCCGTATTTCGATGGCAGGAAATACAGACGATAGCCAACACATAAACCATATAGTGGGATAAAAGATTTTTCGTTTTCATTTTTATCGATTTATCATAGTGTAATGAAGCAGAATGGCATTTTCATTGAGCTGCCACAACGCATCCGTATAATTACTTTTCAGTAGGATTGCTTGGTTGACCAAAGTGACAAATTCGAGATAATCTATGGCGCCGTTTGAGAATTTTTTCTGTACGGTTTCAAAGACGATTTCAGCATTCTTGAGTCCTTCGGTTTCATATTGATCAACAATATCGAGACTAGTCTGATAGCGTTGAGAAAGCTCTTGTACTCTTTTTTTAAGCTCAAATTGTGCATTTTGCAATTCGTCGCTGGCGATGGTTTCCGCTAGACGTGCAGTCTCGATCCGAGCTCTCTGTCCTTTGGAAAATACCGGTACGGCAACACCTAACTGTACAGAATGGAATCGCGGACTTGCGTCGTAGGTCCTGTTATCTGGACCGGTACCTTTAAAACTATTTAGATTATAGCCTAATAGCAACTCGGGGAGCAATTTAGATTTTTCAACCCTTGTTGCTTGTTCCGAGACTATTTTTTCTTGTTCCAATACCTTGAGCAAAGGATGATCGGTTAGCGATAACCGAGGGAATTCGATCTTTTCCATAGAACTTAGGGTGTAGGTCTCTTCCGTATTTAGCAGCCACTGGAATTGCAATTGAAGTCCCTTTATCTCATCACGTACCTGTCTCAATTGGATCGTGATAGCTGCTTTTTGATTCTTCGCGGTTACACTTTCAAGGGCATCACTTTCACCTGCTTTTTGACGTAGAATGGTTTTGTCGAGAAAGCTGCTATACAATGACAGTGCTTTAGTCAAAAGCTGTTCCTTTTGTTGCCAATACAGTATGTTGTAATAGGTAAGACTGACAGCCTTTTTAAGCTCAAACTCTTTGAGAGAGACTTGTAGTTGACTTCTTTTCCATTCTTCGGTATAGCGGGCCCGTTGCCTTTTGTAGACCGCAGGAAAACCAAAACGTTGACTGATACTGACCTTTGTATCCTGATAGGCGCTATTGATCTGGCCATAATCCAAACTGATATCCATCTGCGGAATATCGGCAGTGGATGACCCTATTAGCGCTTTGGCATAGGCAGCTCTTAGTTTTTCAATTTTTATGTTACGGTTGTTTTGGAGAGCGAGTTCAATAGATTGATCCAAAGTAACCACAGTCTGTGCTGTTGAATTGTTTGTTGTTAAAAAAATAAATGCAATCAAAAGAGGTGCAACATGTCGTCCTTTTAATTTATTGAGTTTAAATCCCCGTTCTATAGTTACATAAAGCAAAGGGAGAACGAATAATGTTAATAACGTTGCTATAAGCAGGCCACCAATGACAACAGTTGCCAATGGGCGTTGTACCTCAGCTCCAGCGCCATTGCTCAGTGCCATGGGGATAAAGCCCAGTGAGGCAACCGATGCGGTCATCAAAACGGGGCGCAAACGATTTTCTCCGCCATCGACAACAATGCGTACAATATTGCGGATGCCACTTTTTTGAAGCCTGTTAAATTCGGAGATCAATACGATACCATTGAGGACAGCCACGCCAAATAAGGCTATAAATCCAACCCCGGCACTGATACTAAAAGGCATTCCCCTTAGTGCCAACAGGAAAACCCCACCTATAATCGATAATGGGATAGCACTATAGATCAATAAACTTTCTTTAACAGATTTAAACGCAAGGAATAGAAGTATAAAGATTAAGGCTAAAGCAATAGGGACAGCAATCAGGAGGCGTTGTTTGGCATTATTGAGATTTTCAAAAGAACCGCCATATTTGATGGAGTATCCTGTTGGAAGTTTGATTTCCTTATCAATTTTAGCTTGTAGTTCATGGACGATACTTTGTACGTCGCGGTCTTTGATATTAAATCCGACGACAATCCGGCGTTGTGCGTTTTCACGTTGGATCTGATTTGGCCCTTGCTCAATGGCCACACGTGCCAATTGGGAAAGTGGAATTTGGTTGCCCGTAGGCGTGGGGATTAAGAGGTTACGGATATCGGTAATATTCTTTCGGTCCTTGGCGGCTAGGCGGACGACCATGTCAAAGCGTTTCTCTCCTTCGAATACCAGACCTGTACTCTGTCCAGCAAAAGCAGCATTTATGGTTCTATTTACGTCAGCAATGGAGAGTCGATGCTGGGCGATCATTGGACGGTTATAGGTTATGACGACTTGTGGAAGTCCGCCAATAGGTTCGACGTAAAGATTTTGGGCTCCTTGGACCGTTTCAATGATTTTACCTATTTGCTGAGCATGTAAGGCCAGAGAATCGAGGTTGTCTCCAAATATTTTGAGGACAACATCCTGCCGCGCCCCCGTCATCAGTTCGTTGAACCGCATTTGGACGGGGTACTGAAAGCCGGCCGTAATACCGGGTACATCCGTCAAGGCCATACTCATTTTTGAAGCAAGTTCTGGAAATGTATGGGCCGAAGTCCATTCTTTTTTGTCTTTTAGGATAACCATCATGTCTGATGCTTCCATTGGCATAGGATCGGTTGGCACCTCGCCGCTGCCAATTTTGGTGACTACTTTTTCGACCTCAGGAAATCTGCTCTTCAGAATATGGGCAGCCTTTTGAGTGCTTTCAATAGTCGTAGTCAGGTTACTGCCCGGAAGAACCCGCGTGTCGACCGCAAAATCTCCTTCCTCTAGTGAAGGAATAAATTCCCCGCCGAGGTGACTTAGTGTAACTACGGCAAGTATAAAAAGCGAGATAACCAATGCAAGAATAGTCTTTGGAAGTCGGAGTACTTTGAGTAATACATGGACATAAAATTTTTCAAGTCTTTTCATCAGCCGATCCGAAAGCGAAGGTTTGCTATTTCTCGCACGGAGTAATATTGAACTCATCATCGGTATATAGGTGAGCGATAACAGGAACGCGCCTAATAAAGCAAACGCGACTGTTTCTGCCATGGGTTTGAACATTTTACCTTCGATTCCTTCCAATGTTAAGATGGGGAGGTAAACGATCAGGATAATGATCTGTCCAAAAACAGCACTGTTCATCATACGACCGGCAGATACTGTCACCATATCGTCCATTTCAGAAGCGGGCACCTTGAGCAATTCTTTGAATCGTTGCTGCTGCATAAGCTGATGCATCACAGACTCGACAATAATGACAGCCCCATCAATGATTAATCCGAAATCGAGTGCACCGAGACTCATCAGGTTACCACTCACTCCAAAGAGGTTCATCATGCAGATTGCAAATAGCATGGCTAAAGGAATGACGGAGGCCACGAGCAATCCAGCCCGTATATTGCCTAGGAAGAGCACTAGTACAAAGACGACAATTAATGCTCCTTCCAAGAGATTTGTCTGTACCGTACTGATGGCATTATTGACCATTTTGGTACGATCAAGAAAAGGTTCAATAAGGACACCTTTAGGCAATGTTTTTCGGATTTCCTCTACTTTGGCCTTTACATCTGCAATGACTTGGCTGCTATTGGCGCCTTTCAGCATCATCACGACGGCTCCAGCAACTTCACCATTGTCGTTGTAGGTCATTGCGCCATAGCGGGTTGCATGGCCAGGTTGTACTTGAGCAATGTCCCGAATGAAAATCGGTAGGTCGTTTTGCTTACCCGCAATCGCAATATTTTGGATGTCGTCAATGTTGCCGACCAGTCCTTCGCTTCGGATATAAAGGACTGTTGGTCCTTTCTCAATGTATGCGCCGCCGGTGTTTTGGTTATTGGCATTTAGTGCGTCAAAGACATCGTTGATTGTAATCCCATAGGCATTGAGTCTGTCAGGGCTGACAGCGATCTCATATTGTTTCAGCTTTCCTCCGAAACTACTGACTTCAGCTACGCCTTTGACGCCTAGCAGCTGCCTTCTGACAATCCAATCTTGGATAGTACGCAGTTCGGTTACATTATACTTGTGCTCGTATCCCGGCTGGGGTCGAACGACATATTGATAAATTTCTCCAAGACCTGTAGAAATAGGGCCCAGCTGGGGAGAACCTATGCCTGGAGGAATTTCTTGCTGTACCTGTTGCAGACGTTCAGCGACTTGTTGCCGGGCCCAATAGACATCAATGTTGTCATCGAAGACAATGGTTACAAGGGATAGCCCAAATCGCGAAAAACTCCGGATTTCCTGTAATCCAGAAATATTACTGTTGACCTGTTCGATTGGAAAGGTGATTAATCGTTCAATATCCGTTGCACCAAAAGAAGGGGCAATAGTGATGACCTGCACCTGATTGTTGGTAATATCAGGTACAGCATCAATAGGAAGTTTGGTCACCTGATATGTGCCTATCCCGATTAATGCCAACATCAGTAGTGCTACAATGAGTTTGTTCTTTACAGAGAACTCAATGATTTTCGTAAGCATAATAAATAGATTCTGTTAAATCGTAAAATAATAGCGGAAGACTTCAGCCAAGCATAGAATCGCAGCGATAAAAAAGGATGCAATTGTGACATGACAAAACTTAAACTTTTACTGACGTGAAAGTTATGGTCGGGTGGAAGTCTTCAACCGAAATAATAAGAAGTATGATGTATTAACAGAATTTGGGCGGCTGCCAAATGGAAGTTATGAATGTATCCTCTATAAACTGATCATTCCAAACAGCGGTATTGTTATTTTTTTCGGGTAAGGATCTATTTTTAATTTTGATAGCAGCAATTTGGGGGCACACAAAAACAGCGTTGTATGAGGTTGTATGCATCATAAAAGGAAGTTTTTGATCTTTCTCATAGTCATCGTCATGTGGGTGATTCTCTAGGTGGTACCCACTGTAGTGTACGTTCAGAAAATCGACGACAGAGAGGCTTGGATTTTTTACTTTGTGCTCAAAATAATGCTCAATCAACAACGGAAATCTCAATAATTGTGAAATTTCGGTTGCCGACGCGATGTAAATCGTCAAGAAGCATATAGCCAGCAGCTTTTTCATCCTAAACAAAGCTATAAAAAATATCATTAAAATATTAATCAAACTTTTCAACGTTCTGCGCGTTTTATTGAAAAACAAACAAAATGATTGCTGAACCTTAAAAAATTGACTAACCTGTGAACGATATGTGCTAAAGCATAGTCACAGCCATAACAGGTTGCTTAAGGCTAGGTATAAATTTTATAATTCTTTTAGCGTATTTGTTGATCAAAATTTATTTCGAATGACTAAAAATACCCCACAAAAGGTAAATGACCATCTTGCTAATGAACGAACTTTCCTTGCTTGGATCCGGACGAGCCTAGGGATTATGGGATTCGGTTTTGTAGTTGTTAAATTTTCATTATTTATTCGTCAGATTGAGCTCATTTTAAAAAAAGATGTAGTTGCAGGCACACAGCATGAACATTCTGGCGCTGTTGGCGTTTCCATTGTAGTCATAGGTGCATTGACAGTTATTGTCGCTTTCTTTAAATATCGTAAAACGAACAAACAAATTGAAGCGGAAAACTTTACTCAAACTTCAAATAGCATCACGATTGTGGCTGTGTTAATTTTTGTCATAGGTATTATTCTGAGCTGGTATCTTATCGATGGTCTTTAAGGAGAAAGCGTTAGATCTAGTTCGCGCTGGAATGATTATTCACGCTAACTAGATCTAAATTGACCGTGCATTCGCTATTTACGATACGGGCAAAATATATTATTGCGATGTACACTGCGCGACCGTTATTTGCTTTATTGCGCTACGTTTTTCTAGAAACTGTCGTAGGGCGATCATCAAAAAAGCAAGAAAACCAAAGCCCATCGTAAGCCATGGCGAAAATTCTACACCTTTCGAAACGATAATCCAGCCACCTACGGTAGTTCCCAAGGTTACCCCAAGATTGCCAAATGAAGTCGCTAGACTATTGGCAAATTCTAGCGCCTCGGGTGCAGAGGAAATCATATAGGTAGATGCGTTTAAGAAGCTAGGAGAATAAAGAAATCCCCACAAGGCAATCGTACAGACCGTGGCGAATAGATTGCCATCGGAAAAATACAGTAGTAAGGGGATAATAAGTGTACCCGATAAGAAAAAGGCCGTGGTAAACGTAATATTTCGGTTGAGCATTTTCCCTGCAACCCAGTTAGCAATGACTCCGATAATACCAAATACAAATAACATATAACTAACCATGGTACTGTCCATATTCTTTGCTTTGTTTAAATACTCGGCGAAGTAACTATAGGTAGAAAACCAAGCTGATACCATAAAGAAATTCATGGCGGTGCTGACCAAAAAGATGGGCTTGGTTAATATTTTCATTTGACTTCCATAGGTTTTTTTTTCTTTCACGGGCAACGGAGGAATGGCAAGATAGATCGCCAATAGCGCGATTATACTGACAACTGCCTGTATTGTGAAAGAATATGTCCAGGAAGAGAGACTGGCAATGTAGGTGGCGAAGGGGACGGTTGTTACCATGGCTATCGCAACACCACTGAAAACAATACTCATAAGCTCATTTTCATTTTGTTTCCCCCCTTTTAAAATGGCGACAGACAATGCTGTTGCAATATAGACAGGTTGGAGAAAGGCCGGAAGAATTCTTACAATAAGCAGTAACCAAAAAGGAGGGGATAATGAAGAGACAATCGCTGTGACTAAGAAAATAGCGATGGCAGTTAACATGACTTTCTTGCGGTCGAATCCCGAAGCGAGTAATGTCATAAATGGCCCAGTTATCGCAATGATCAAAGCAAAAGCACTCAATAAATAACCTGCTTTATCGATACTGATATGATAATGATCGGCTAGTTGCGGTAAGATGCCAATAATGCCAAACTCTGTTGTGATTACTGCGAGAAAACCCAAAGCGCCTATATATGCGTATTTTTTCATAAATAAAAACTGTTGTGTATGATTAATTATACGAGCAAATGTAAAGGCAAATACTTGCTTCTGGGTGTCAAGCAGCTATTTGTGTGTTACTAACAAATTTGTAAGTAATGGAAAAAGAAATTGTTATATTGGTCGGATTGTGGCGAACCCAAGGAAGGAAGAGAATGTTGTTTGATGTATAGCGCTTAAAGTCTGACTAATTGCTTCCATGATGGATTTTATACCTTATTTCCTGTAAGGCTACTAAACTTATTGCCAAGTTTGTCCTTATAAAAATCGCCTTCCTTCTTAAAGCTTCTTGCATCTACTTCTTCAAGCAACTGGTTTTTATAAAACACATTTTTTGTGTCTTTTCCAAAATCATTGCCCAAGGGTATAAATGTTTTTACATCGGCACCTGGGATTATTTCCTGATTATAGAACACGTGACTTTTGTCTTTTGAATAGGAGTTGCTTCCGTAAGAGTCAATTTCTTCATCAATAGGATATAATTTAAAAGAGGGGGCATCAACATGCGCATATTTAAAATCTTTTCCTCTGAATAGGATAGTTTTATTGTCGATATTGATATGGTCCTGATCAAGCACACGAATTTTGTGAATGGTGTTAAATGGCCTCTTTACAATAGCTAACCCCTGTTGAAATGGCGGATAATAAATCGTGTCATAAATTTTTATGTAATATTTGTTAATCGCTTCAACGTTTCCAGTATTGGCTAAAATTGCCTTAAAAGTACCGATATTAGGTGAAATATATACGGAGTCTTTATCCTTTAGAAAGTAATCGTTGATGAAAGAAAAGGTGTTCCTGTCGACTTTTATGGGATCATTCGAATAGAAGTAATGATCCTTGTCGCGTGCCCAGTTTATATGACCCGCAACCGCTTCATATGTCTTCGGATCTGCGCCTTCGATAATATGGAAGCCCAGGACCTGATCGATATAATAAACGTGAAAACGATCTTTTGGAATCTGCTGGTCAACATAAAAGGAACTTTTGTCCACAAGTTTTTGGGGCATCCCACGAAAATAGACCGCATTTTTGTCTTTGGCGATATCTTCTGACAGGACTTCAAACGATTTGGCGTCAGCCTGCATTTGTGAAATACCCAAGCTAAACCAATTTCCATTCTGACAATAAGCGATCTGCCCTTTCGAATCAATAAAATAGGAACCCGATTTTTGTTTATTGACGGGTTGGCCAATATTTCGACAAGAGATAAGAAAACAAGAAAAAATACAAGCTACAAAAAAAGCAAGTTTTATAATTTTTGTAATGCAGATATGTGCTAACATATTCTTTTTTTAATTAGTTATTACCAATTATTTATGAGGGTAATTGCATAAAACTTGCCCCAATAACCTTTAATGAGTTGTCAATGCGTTTCCAGGTTCTAAAATACCGGAATTTTCCTTCGAGTGGTGCCCCCATAACCTGACCTTTGGCCGTCATCGTAACGACTGAAAGTGCGGTATCTCCCACGAGCTTGATCGCATTGATTTCTGTTGTGGCTTGTTCAATAATCATTGCCTTTGACCTATGCGCATTTAGATCCATTTCTTTTGTTAGCATTTGGCCATCTGGCGCAATTGCTACCAGGCTATCGTACAGAAGGAGGTCAAGAGCATCTACATCACTTGCTAGCTGAGCCGCAAAAAGCTGGTTCTCAGCTTCGACAATATCTTCTTTTGTTATTTTGTCCATAGTTAAATCTGATGATTACCATCTTTGTTTTAAGTGTTTATTATTTTAAAAATACTAAATCATTGTTGAGCTTTCGCCATTTGACAATTTCTTTTTTGCGCGCTATGTTCCACGAGAACAGTAACTGTTTAAGTTCCTTATGACAATTTGAGATAATTAATTACACCTTCTTTTAGCTCCTTATTTATTTGGTGTAGGTAGCTTTTTAGCCAGATATTTTCATAGTCTGCACGCTGTTAGTACTATACGGAGAAAAGCGGCAAAAAAAAAAAAGGTTACTGGTTCATGCTTCTCGTGTCGGTTGCAGTAATATAATTTTCAGGGGATATAGTTGTAGCTGTCTAGCTACAAGGGTGATTGGTTATGGCATTATTTCTGTCTTCGAAATTTTTGGATAATGGGAGAGTTTTATTGAAGGTAGGGTCGAAAATATTTTAATTTATGATGTTCTTTTACAGCGCGTGTGTTACGTTACAATGGATTGTTTTATATTTTGAGTTACGAATTTGTAGCATGTTGTAGTCGATTTGTTGTCATTCTAGTGTGTTTTTGTGGTCAAATTGAAGCCTTTTAACCCTTGATTAAGTTTTGAATTTTTGGCTTATTTGTTTGAGAAAGATTTCAGCCATAAATCAACTTCCAATGAAAGGTTCCTGCCGAAAAGTAACAAGATACAGATGCTCAATTAGTTGTTGTACACCACTTATCGGTCGTTTACATTGATCAAAAGCTGTTATATGAATCTTATTTGAAATCAAGAAACTAATAATTAAAGGTCTTATCATGGTAAAGGGTTTATTTTTTAATCAAAAAATTTCTAGAGATATTACAAGGTCAGGATATATTCCAGTATATGCCATAAAGATGAAAAAAAAACTCTTTTATTCGTTGGAAAAGACATATTTAAGTAAAGGGTATGTTACGCCGTTATTGCATGTGACCTACCAATGGAGAACGAAAGGATTGTTAGGAAGTGGCGCCAAGGATATTCAATTAAGTCATAATGGACAGGGAACTGAAATTGTTGAAGTGTTGAACACAATTGAAAGAGATCTTAAACATCGACAATATCATAGTATATTTTGGGGAAGCATGAGTGTCATCCTATTTCTTATGATTCTTACGTTAAGTTTCTTCTTCAGAATAAAATATAAAGCTCAGACAGATGAATGTATAAAACTAAGAATACGGAATGATGATTTAGAAAACCGACTAAATGCTGAGCTTGACTATCAAAAAGACGATCGGATGAAATTGCTTTCTCAAATACAAGTACTACAATCACAAAATGAACAGATGCAAAAGGCTGCTCTTTTTGATGCATTGCAGATCGAACGCAAAAATAAACTCCTTGATCATTTGAAGGTCGTACTCGTAGAAACTGAGGGCAATGAACATGCTGGTGTATTTGAACGGATGATAAAAGATGAACTGCGATTTGATGAAGTAACGGGACAACCTATTCGCGAATTTCAAACCATCAACCCTGATTTTTTTCTAAAGCTAAGAATGCTGTCTGAAAACAGGATCACTGCACTCGAATTAAAGCATTGCGCATACATGTACCTGCAGCACAGTACACTTGATATTGCGACTGCATTTCATATTGAACCCAAAAGTGTTCGTGTGACGAAGTATCGAATAAAACAAAAGCTGAAATTAGAAAAACAGGTGGATCTCGAAGCCTATTTGCAAAGTCTAGTTTAGACCGAGATGATAAGCTGTGATTTATTTTTTAGGGCACATTTTTTATTGCTTTCCGCTGAAGCCGATAGGTTGTTTATTTGGGTTAATTTGTTTGATTTTATGTTTTGTATTTTTCTTTACGTTTTTATCTATTTGTTTTATAGTTTGTTATATTCTGAGGTGGACTACGTTTGTATCGCATTATACCGTATTCTTCTGTTTTTATTTAGTTGACTATTAGGTTGTTGCGTATTGTGTGGTCAAATTGTAGTCATGTTTGTGGTCAAAATGTAATCTTTGTTTTTAAATAATTTTCTTATTTCGTGTATAAGTTTGCGTAAATGTTGTTGGTAATGTTGTTTAGGTCATTTTTAGGCTTAACTCAATTAAGTATCGACTTAATTAAACCAAATTTTAAAAAAAAATGAAAAAAGAAAAGAAAATCTACGAAGCACCTACTATGGAGGTGCAAACAATTGAGCTGGAACAAGGGATTGCTGCCGGTTCGGGCGGTACGGGAACTCCAAATCCTGGTGTTGGCGATTGGGGAAATGGTTCTGGAGGCGAAGGAAATGGTGATTTATAAACTAACATCTATTTATTTAAATTAACAATTTTATGAAAATATCACGTTTAAAGCGTTTAAGTTGGAGCGTTACATCTATTGCCTTATTGTTGGGAAGTACAGTTACATTCTTTGGATGTTCTAAGGAAGACGGTCGTATTGATCAGACTGAGGAAGGGACAAAACTGGATGGTACGAAGCTGGTTCTCAAAGTATCGGGCATAGATGAGACACAGCAGACAGCATCTATCAAAGGTAAAGCCAGTACAAATTCGACTAATTTGAATGGTCCAAAACTATTGGAGTTTCCAGAATTTGACGCATTGATTGAAGTAGATAATAATATTCCATTTAAGGCGGCCCAGTTTACAACCAAGGCCGCAGCAGCATCTGCACAAGGGGCACGTGCCGCCGCGATGGACAATGGCATTACTTATCGTTTATTCTTGTTTTCACAAGACGGCAGCCAATTGATATCATCTACCCAATTTACAACAGGTAGCCAAGGAGCAATTGATGTAACGCAAGGCCAAACCTACAAATGGGTAGCTTTATCTTACAATAATGGTGAAGATATCCCTAACATAAATACGGGCACTACAACCATTGCGCTTCCAGCGGGAAAAGATGTGTTGTATGCAATGGGTGAGGTTGCTGTACCCACGGGGAGTGCAAATGTGAATGTTCCGATCAACATTCTATTTAAACATAAATTTGCCCGTTTGGGGGTAGAACTAAATTCGATGGGGATGTTCGCTAATATGACGGGCGCTAAGGTAGAGATCGCAGGAATAAAAACTGCCACAATCGATGTTGTTAACGGTACACTTTCAAACTTAATTTCTGCCGATCAAGAAATAGCCTTTTCAAGTTTTGCGGATATTGACCCGGCTTACCAAGATGCAAAAATCGCTTATGTGTATACTGCGGACCCGGCAGCGGTGTCTGGTGGGATAAAAGTAAATGTTTCAAACTTGGCTTTGAAAATAGATGATAATTCAACGCGCCAATTCTCATCGACTCCAGCGAATTTTGCGTTCAATATTACACCAGTATTAGGAAACAGCCATCGTTTATTGGTCAATTTGTTAGAATCACCTTTAACTGTCGACGGGGTAAGATGGGCGAGACAGAATATTTATTATCAGGCAGGACATAATCCCTATCGTTTTCACCATACCTATGCGCATTCAAATGCCAGAAATACCTACTTTTCATTCAAAGGGCTAGTGCCAGATCGATTCGGGGTCAATAGTGATCCTTGTAACGAAGTTTACCCAAAAGGTGTGTGGCGCCAAGCCAGTGAAAGCGATTTTCGGAAGCTGACCGGCTTTTTGGGAATCGGTGGTCAGAGTCCTACATACGGGACAAGTAGCGGTAGAGGTTATTTTGAATATAACGCAAGTGGAACAGCTGCACCATATCCAAATAACAAACTTCACTTTAACTTCAATGGAGGTAGTACCTCTTTCGCTGTGGTGAATGGTCTTGTACAGATCAATCTGGGCAATTTTGGAACACGCGCAGAAATCTGGACCGGTTCCTCGGGTATTAAAATTGGAGGACTACTTGGGTTGGGTGCCTGGTATTACCACGGTGAAAAAGGAATCTTCGGGAATAATAGTGCAGATCTGACAGCAAATCTACTCAACATATCTGTCATTGGTATAGATTTGATTGAGACACAGATGAAAAATGTGCGTTGTGTAAGGAATTAACATCGCGTTCTTATGATGATTAATGAGCTATTTAATTAGAATTTTGGATTTTCGTTTAAATAGCGATAAAAGCAACCTGTTTAACAGGTTGCTTTTTACAATCATAGTGACCTGTTATTATGTTCCCCTATCTTTAATTAAAAAAGCCCGATTGTGTACGCGATATGAGCGTAATGAATAGCCAGTTATAAAAACCAGTTTAATGAATGAAAATAATAAAGCTAGACCTCGATTTACAAAAGAAGTGAAGACGGACGTCATCAATGCAATTGTTAATGGCGAGTTGTGGCTTGAAGAAGCCATGGAAAAATATAATGTACAGGATAGGAGGACAGTCATCATCTGGCTAAGAAAATATTTGCGCGATAGTAATAAACTTACTTAATACTTTGTTATGTCAAATATTGAATAGGTAGCGGATAGCATATTTAACAATTTGATAATACCTGATTCTTAACTTCGCGAAACAGCTTAGTCAGATTAAGGACGTGAATTATATTATTATTGTAGGGGCAACCCAGGCATTATTGGCATTGGGTGTTTTATTAAAGAATAGAAAAAATAATGGACAGCATGATAATATTCTTTCTTATTTATTAGCCTCCATATTTTTGCATTTGGCAATCAGTTTTGCTCTTAATGTTTTTTGGCCCCATTCAAAAATCCACCAACAGTTTAACACATTTATTGCTTTAGCTTATCCAGGGTTACTATGGTGTTATGTGCGCTATCTCGAACATCGCGGGAAACCCATTGATGTTCTCCTTGCTATGCTTCCGTCTATAGGTGCTTCAATCGGTTATTTTTGGATTGCTGCTTATGTAATTAAGAATGCTGGGGAGCTACCGCCATTTATAAGAAAATACAATTCGACGTCAGGTTATGCATATACGATATTATATATTGCTTACCCTTTAAAGATTTTGGCTCAGATAAAGTCGATATCGGTGTTCTGGAAATTGGAAAAAGGGATGGTTAGGTTGGCTGCATTTTTACTCTTACTAATAGGTCTTGCATTTCTTATCATCACGATCTGGACTCAGCTGTATGATGTAACCCCTTATTTTTCTTTTATCCATTTGTGGCTTCGCGTCGTTATCTATTTGATATTATCGATTATCTGTATCTCGATTATTTATGTAAAAATAAGCTCTTTCCTCTATGTCCATGTTTATCAGCTGGAGGAAGCCAAGGAACAGCTATCTGTCAATAATGAGAAAGAACCGATCGGTGTCGAAAGTAAAAAACAGCGCTCTTTTCCTGTGGAGGAAAATGAAAAGAATAGCAGCTTGGACTATGCAGGTATTTTGGCTAAGGTAGAGTATTTGATGTCCAATCATAAAGTTTTTTTGGATCCCGATCTGACATTGGAAAGTCTAGCGGCAAAAGCGGATGTATCGCGCCATCACCTTTCAGAAACCTTAAATCAATACAAAGAAAAGTCTTTTTATCAGTATATCAATGAATATAGGATTAAGGAGGTGGTGATGCTGATGGATAAGTGCAGAAAGAAAGGCGAAAGTATTCATATTCTCTCGTTAGCATTTCAGGCCGGCTTCCATTCCAAATCTTCATTTAATCAATATTTTAAAAGAGTCCAGGGTTGCACCCCATCGGCCTATCTCAAGGACGCAGCGCATTTCAATCTACTCAAGGCCTAATGGCTTACTGCAGCATTTCCGAGTTACGTTTAATTTTCTCTATGGAAAAGGCGTATTTCTACGTCGTTAACCCGGTGCTAATTTATCGATAACCTAAGCTTAATACAAAATTAATTTTTGTAAATAACATATATACAGTTTGTTGTGTTGTTTGTCGTAAGCGATAGGTACTTCTTTATCGAGGAAGACGATCTGTAGTTTATGAAACATCAATTTCGTATCAAATAACAAAAATTGATTACATGATATGAAAAGGATGTTACTCTTTTTGATTGTGTTGATGCCTTTTTTTATACAGGCACAACAAATTACGGGAACTGTTACTTCAACTATTGATGAAGTATTGCCCGGAGCAACAGTACAAGTTGGAAAGCTGGCGGCACAAACCAATTTAGATGGTAGATTTACATTGATTTTAAAAGAAAAGGGACATATTAGGCTTTCTATTTTCTACACGGGCTATCAGGTGTTCACACTTGATACAGTAGTTTCCCAAGAAGGGATCCATTTAGGGAATATTAAATTGGTGCCTTCCAATAATAGTCTCGGTGAAGTTGTTGTTGTTGGTTCTTCTGCGGGCTCTCAAGTCAAAGCATTGAACATCAAGAAAGGGGCAAATGCCATTATGGAAGTGTTAGCGGCAGATGCCATTGGTAAATTGCCCGATCGAAATGCCGCCGAAGCTGTACAACGTATTCAAGGAGTCTCCATTGAGCGAGATCAAGGAGAAGGACGCTATGTTTCCGTACGGGGTACACCAATCCAGTGGAGCGCTTCGTTGTTAAATGGAAATAGACTTCCTTCAGCTAGTCTTGATTATGCTGATAGGAGAATTCAGATGGATATTTTCCCATCGGAAATGATTCAATATGTACAATTGTCAAAAGCTATTACTCCCGATATGGAAGGAGATGCTATTGGTGGATCCATCAATTTTATTACCAAAGCGGCCCCTCTTAAACATACACTCAACATCAATGCCGCTAGTGGATATAATGGGCAATCTCAACGAGGTTCATACAATGGTTCTGTCCTTTTTGGAGATCGTATTGCCAAAGGTAAATTAGGGTACATTCTTTCTGCAGTAATCTGGGACCGAACAGCTGCCCAAGATCGATACAATCTAAACTATGATTTTGGAAACAGCGATAAACGCCAAGCTTTTTCCATTACAGATCTTCAACTGCGCGATTATATTGCCCATAGGCGTACTGTTGGGCTTAATGGAGGGCTGGAATATGCCTTCAACGAGAAACACAAAATTATGGTCAAGGGCCTATATAGTGAATATCTAGATGCTCAGCGTGTGCGGGAAAACTATTTCTATTTTAATACTAAGACAGCAACGATTACAACAAGGACGGCAGATTATCATACCAATCTGTATTCCGGAGAGCTGAGCGGGCAGTCTGTTTTTTCAGAAAAATTAGGCTTGGACTGGGCACTTAGTGTCGATCAATCTTCATTTAAATTTAAGGATCCCGACTACTACCCGATGGCTACTTTCTCCCAGAAGGTGTCCTACGAAGGCATGGCTACAGATGGAAAGAAATACTTGGCGATGGATTCACCCGACGGAGTAGGGGACAATATTGATCGAATTCTGCCATATCTTTCACCTTCCTCTCCAATTAGTGCAGAGGCTATGAAGTTGACACAAGTCGTCAATATTAGAAGTAAAAACGAGGAGAGCAACAAACGTGCTGGCGTCAATTTAAAATATACACCGAGCAATTCATTGACCGTTAAATTTGGTGGCAAATTTATTCACAAAGACAAGAAGGTAGAGAATCCGTATAGTATTTATGTGGCCGGTGTCTCGGGACCTGCTCCGAGCTTAGCTCGTTTAGGGACTGAATCCTATCCGTATCGTGGCGGTTTTTTGACGGAAATAGGATCACCTTATAACAATGTACTCATTGACCAGATTTCCATGGAATCCGTAAAGCAGCTTGCTTCACCAGCAGGAATTGCAGATAACAAGTTGTACCCCTTCCGAGTCGATTCCGCTACAAATGCCTCCGGAGCGGCCAACTATTACAGCGGAAGGGAAAATGTCTACGCTATTTATGGCTCCGCGGAGTACAAACTGACTGAGCAGTTTACCCTTATTGCTGGTTTACGAAACGAATATAACAAAGTCACTTTTTCGGGTAACAAAGTATCAACGCTTGCCGATAAATCTACGCATGTTGAAGCTATCAATCAGGACAATAGCTACAATGCCTTTCTGCCTATGGTACATGTAAAGATCAATGCAACAAAAAACGATATTATTAGACTTGCATTCACACGAAGTTTTGCGCGCCCTGATTTTGGAAATCTCAATCCAGGTACGGTCCAGGATGATATCAATCGTGTGATCACACGCGGAAATCCTAATTTGAAACCCACTTTTGCCAGCAACTTTGATCTAATGGTCGAACATTATTTCGGTGGAATAGGCATGGTTTCAGCAGGCGCTTTTTATAAAAAGCTTTCTAACCTGATTTATTCCAATCAGTCTACGCAAAATATCAATGGTATCATGTTCAATGTCAATGAACCGGATAACCTCAAAAATGCGTGGCTCGCAGGCTTCGAAGCCGGCATATCAAAGAGGTTTACCGAATTGCCCGGAATATGGAAAGGATTTGGAATCGATGCGAATTATACGTTTACAGATTCAAAAGCTACAGTTCCGCGCTTCGACAATGGAAAATTAATGGAAGATAAGAGTACGATTCCTAAACAGGCCAAACATCTTTTCAACGTTTCTCTAATCTATGAAAATAGCAAATTTATGGCTCGTATTGCCGGAAATTATAAAGGGAAATATCTTGATGCTATTCGTCAAATCGCCGGACCTGAACATTACCGATGGTATTCGAGTAATTTTTCAGTTGACTTTTCTTCTTCTTACGCTATTAACGCCAAGTTTAGGCTATTTGCCGAGTTAAACAATATTACTGGTGCCCCGGTACGCTATTACCATGGTGTATACGATCGTGCTGAGCAGGCTGAATGGTATTCTGTCCGTGGTCAAATTGGTATCAGTGCAAAACTTTTTTAAAATGACAACAATGATGAAATTGAAACAAATCACTTTAACCGCAATATCCCTGCTTATAATGGGTATTGGAACGAGCTTTGGCCAACAAACCGAACTGGCAGAGCTGGACCAACTAAAGATCAACCAGATTCAAGTCCTTGGGACACACAATAGCTACGCTAAACCCGTGGATCCTCGTCTTTCGGCTTATGCAGATCCTATTTTTTCAAAGATGATGGAAAAGATGTCAACGCTATTCCCTCCAGATAAACTTAATTCCTTTAAGGAGTTTCACCCTAATGCGATGTCCATGAGTGAAGGATTAAAGTACGACCATCCACCTTTCGATGTGCAACTTGATAGTGGAATCCGTAGTTTAGAAATGGATGTATATTATGACCCTACTGGACATCGCTTTGATAAACCTGCGGGCTATGAGCTCCTCAATAAAATGGGGGTTTCGGATCTTGCTCCGTATCAAAAAGAGGATTTGGAAAAGCCTGGTTTCAAGATGCTTCATATTGCTGATTTTGATTTTCGATCACATTATACGACATTCCGTGCTGGTCTTACAGCGCTACGGGAATGGTCTGAAAAGCATCCCGGACATCTCCCTATTTTTATTATGGTCGAGGCCAAAGACAAAGGGATTCCGATTTTTCCTAATAGTGCTGAAGTACTTCCATTTGATGATAAGGCTTTTGATCAGTTGGATGCTGAAGTTGTTGCGGTATTGGGAAGAGAAAAGCTTGTTACACCTGACGATGTACGTGGAAACTACAGCACTTTACGTGAGGCAATACGTTCTGGTCATTGGCCCACTGTTAAATCCGCTCGTGGTAAATTTATCTTCCTGCTGTTGCCGGCAACAGCAGGAATGAACCTTGAATCAGCGTATGTTAAAGATAGGCCTAATCTTGAGAAGCGTATCATGTTTGTCCAGTCGGAACCCAATGATAGTTTTGCTTCATTTATACTATTGGACAATGCTTTGGTTCGTCAGGAAGAAATTCGACGTTTGGTGAGGGAGGGGTATATCGTACGTAGTAGGTCTGATATTGAAACCTTTGAAGCAAAAATCAATGATTACAGTAGGGCTAATGCTGCTTTCAGCAGTGGAGCTCAGATCATTTCAACAGATTTTTTTCGACCTGGAAATGGTTATAATACTTCTTACTATGTAAAGCTACCTAGTGGTAAGGTGGCCCGTCGGAATCCGGTGAATAGCATGAAGAAAAAATCTAAGGATATGATATCTACAAAACGGTAGGTCTGTCGGTCGCTATTGCAAATACACTTGAATAAATGAATAGGTAAGGTCGTTCAGAAATTTTCTGAATGATCTTACTTGTTCACTCAAGCTTTTTCAGCAATTGAAATAATATACACCGTCGTTTTCTCTTCAAAAACGCTATTGTTGTACTTTTTTCCTTACGTTAGCCTCTTTTTACTTCTTTGGTTTAGGCAGCTCCTTAATCCATATATTCTTAAAATCTACGGGTTGACCTTCACTCTGTAAAGCGATAAATCCACTGCTGAGCAACTTACCATCGATCTTCATTTTGGGGTCATACCCATTGGCCGTTCCACCTCCAATCTGAGGTTTTGAATATTCTAGTACGGTATCTCCGTTAATGATGTGTTTGATTAACGA
Organism: Sphingobacterium sp. UBA2480; assembly: GCF_002341965.1. NCBI lineage: Bacteria > Pseudomonadati > Bacteroidota > Sphingobacteriia > Sphingobacteriales > Sphingobacteriaceae > Sphingobacterium > Sphingobacterium sp. UBA2480. The sequence continues at coordinate 281,549 of NZ_DDPA01000007.1, forward strand.
ATCTCCCAATACAATCAATTCCCCTTTAACCCATTGATCACCATCATAGGTCTTCGAAGTAGAATTTAAACAATGTGAGGAAGCTATTTTGCCCTGATAGACCACATTGGTTCCAGGGGAACACATATTTCCTGTAGGACGGGGTTGACCATCGCTCAATCCTCCTAAAAGTTGCATTTCGACAGAAATAGGCCAGTCCTGTTCTTTCAACATTGTTCTGGGGTCCTGCGAATGAAACATCACGCCGCTGTTACGAAGCGTATAGGAGGGGGCACCTTTATGGAGCGCGCCTACAAATCGATATTCAAACTTTAAATGATAATAAGAAAAGGGTGTTTTATAATATAAATGGCCAAATTGATCATTAAAATCATCATACTGATCATATCTGACCTTAATTATTCCATCTTCGACTCTAAACGTATTTCCGTAGTTCACACCGACATCATGATGATGAATTTTAACAAACCAATCATTGATGTCTTTTCCGTCAAATAATGATTTCCAGCCAGTATTATCTCCCTGGCTTTTCATTCCTGCGCATCCTGCAAAAATAAGGCCGGTAGCTAATATGGAGTAAAGGATTCTTCGCATAACATTGATGTTTGGTTTAAAATTGGATAGCAAGATACGATATATTACACTAAACTACACATTGCTTCAGCGGGTACCTCCGAACTTTACACTTTATTTGATTTGGAATAATCTGTTATTCCAAGTTTGTTTCCGGATGGATCGTTAAATTCAACTGCTAAACCTGTCATGATCTCAAATGGCTCGCTTAAAAATACGATCCCTTTTTCCTTAAGCCGTTCATATGTTGTCTTGACATCGGCAACGGTAAACCAAATCGTCGGTTTGGTATGTTGTACTGTACTAAGAATGATTGCAGGTTCATTGTCACCTATCTTGAAAGCCGTCATTCCCTTATCCGAAAAATCGAATTTAGTTTCTAGGCCAAGTAGATTTCCATAAAATTCCTTTGCCTTCTCGAGATTTTCTACGGGTAGAAAGAAATTGTCGTAATTCAATATTAAACTCATTTTGTTCAGGATTTAATTTGCGATAGGTCAATACCAAATGCCGTCAATTGAGATGCTCCAAATTCAGTGATATAGAAATTTTTATCACTAGGATCTGCTTTTGCTAACCAGCCTTTTACAATCAGAGCCTCTAGTAAAAGTTGGCCGAGTTTTCCGCCGATATGTTCGTAACATAATTTTGCAGGCTTCATTTTATTGTTATTTTTCATTTTCGTCTCTTATATCAAGTTAATCGTTGATTTATAATTTCTTACCTGTAAAAGTATAAAACTTCAAGTGGAAGCTAAATGACCAAAATCATTGATTCAAGTGGCTATTTGACACAATTCAGCGAGCCAATCTTTGTGAGTAGGAAAACAAAATGTATGCAAATTTGGTATCTAGAGTAGGGATTTTATAATTTATGAGAAAAGAACAGGATAAAGAGCAGCAGGTAAAAAGTTTGTTTGGACGATTTAAAGGTGAATTAAGGGATCCTGCTTATGTAAACGTTGATTTTTTGGTTTTACTCGTGGACATCATCCGACCAAAGCATGTTCATATACTTTATCAGGTCGATATTCAATTTTTACTGGATTATCTCAATGCCGCACCGCAGGAGTTGGAAGGCTTTCAGCTTTATCTCAAAAGAATCTTGGCTGAAAAAGATTTTGATCAATTGATTTCTGATACTGGTATAATTAGTTATGCAGATTTTTTTTATGAACTAAAAAAAAGAATCACCGAGCGGTATTTGCCTTTTCAACCACCAAAGTCTACTTTACAATATCTGTTAAATCAGGTTTTTTATAGACCTGGGGATGCGGACTGGGTTGCCGCGATTCCGCAACATCAGTTCGATGAGCTGTTTCGTGTATCTCAATTTGAAACGATTTACGATGACAAAACGGGTTTTGGAATGACCGAAATATTGTATGGGTTGGAATTGTTGGTTCAACGTATTACTGGGCGTGCAATGGAAACAGACGTAAACAAGATGGTACCCGAGTTTCAAAATTTTGATAGCCCATTTATTGCTATTATGCGGGAGTTTACCGAATTGAATGATCGTATTTTACAATCAGAATATAAGTTTATTTCCTCGGATGATCTTTCTTATAAACAAATCTTGGTACTTCATAAGCAATGCGAATCGTATATTGAAACGGCTTTCGATAATTCACATCGTTTTGGAATTTCCATCAAAGTGAATCAATCGCTCTTACGTATGCGGCAACAACTGGAAAGGATCCGAGAAATCTTGTCGTTTTTAGTCATCGATCATGCAGATGAAAAGAGGCAAAAGACGATTGCGCTGGGCACTACACTTATTGGTTATAATTCCCGGAAAAGCAATATTCGCAAATTGGTTGGACAGAGTACACAGCTCTTGGCCTACGAAATTACGCATCATACTGCGCAGACCGGTGAGCATTATATTACCTCAAGTAAACAGGAATATTGGAAAATGTTCCGTTCAGCCTGTGGAGGAGGCCTCATTGTCGGCGTTATGTGCATCGTTAAATTATTGTTAGGTAAGATACACAGCAGTGAATTTGGTCACGCATTTCTTTATAGCATGAATTATGCGATTGGCTTTACGCTTATTTATCTTCTTGGTGCAACTTTGGCAACCAAACAGCCTGCGATGACAGCTTCTGCATTGGTGAACGCTATTGAGCAAGGGATTTCCGAACAGGAGGACAGCAAACATCGTTATTGGAAATTTGCTGAATTGTTTGCCCGATTATTTCGGTCTCAGTTTATTGCCTTTATTGGTAATGTTGTGATGGCTTTTCCGATGAGCCTTTTTCTTGTCTGGGTAATTCAACAATTGTTTCAGGTCAATATTGCGAGCGCCAAGTGGTTACATCTGGTCAATGATCTTAATCCAATAAAAACACCGCTGATCTTGCATGCGTCTATCGCCGGTATTTTTCTATTTCTTTCCGGGATTATTGCCGGCAGTATTTCAAACCGAGACAAACACAACTCCGTGTACTACCGCATTCAAGAACATCCCCTATTGAAAAAAATATTCGGCCAGGCAAAAACAAACAAAATAGCTTCGTTTTATGAAAAAAAATGGGCTGGTATCGTATCCAATATTTGGTTTGGGATCTTTATGGGAACGACAGCTTCCGTTGGACTTTTTTTAGGTTTAAATCTGGATATAAGGCACATTACATTCGCCAGTGGGAATCTGGCATTGGGACTATTTGGTCATGGGATGGAGCTATCTACTGATATATGGATTTGGGGCATTTTAGGGATTGGTATCATAGGATTCTTTAATTTTATGGTCAGCTTTTCCCTTTCCTTACTGTTAGCGTTTCGCTCGAGGAACCTTCCATCAAAAGAATTGATTAAAATGGGAAAGGCGGTTTGGATCTATTTCAAAATAAATCCAAAACTATTTTTCTTTCCACCACAAAAAAATTAAAAATGGGAAGCTTCTTCCAGTGTTAGCTGAGCAATCTTGCTATTTTAAGGTCGGCGCAACACCTATACAGCTAGCAGAAGATGTGGCCCTATCTAGACATTGATATCACCCGAAAGATCAGGTTTATCTTCATCATCTTTTTCTTTCTGCTCGGCTTGCGCTTCCTCCCTGTCATGGGTACGATCATCTTTAATACCCGATTGATTGGTATTGGGATCTCTATCTTCTTTGGAAGTGCCCTCTTGTTGAGCTTCGGATAAGTCTGGGCTTGGCTCCCGTGGATCTGGGTTTGGAATGGCTGCGATGATAAGAACAAGCATGCCAACATGCGTTTCTTTGGTGTTTTTAGATCTCTTCATTTTAACGAGTTTTTTAAAAAAGAACATTTTTTGATCCATTATCGTTGGTTCAAATCATATTTTATTTATTGCCAGTGACAATTTCAACTATACCTTCGAGCGAGGTAAGCTTCAATTGTTGGCCGAAGTAACTCTTGTGCTCATCATCGATGTGTATTTCGTTGCCTTCCCATTCCATCGCCAATCGACTAGCCCGGATAGGTTTTATTTTAAATTCGACGTTGGTTCCATTCAATAGTCCATCGATATAGCTAATAAGTTCCTGGCGTTGATCAACAGTGACAATGATGATATCAAATTGTCCATCTCCAGGGTCAGCGTCAGCAGCAAGAACTAGCCGCGGTCCCATACTTGATATATTCATGATCTCAACAAGTATGCAATCTTTTTCATAGTTATTTCCAGCCACTGTGAGTCTTAGTGTGGTAGCTCGGAATGTTTCTACCAGTTTGCGAAGCTGTCTTAGTGCGGTTTTGATTTCATCTTCTGCGCTCAGCTCTTCTGTATTTTTTTTATCCATTTTCTTCATCAGTAAAGGAAATACACCAAAGCCAATGGATTCAATAAAATACAACGGCTTTCTTTCTAGCCCTATAACCATTCCTACATCGAATTTTTTAAGTTGGCAATTTTTCCAGAGATCGATAGCTTTTTCAATGTTCAAAGGAATACCAAGAGAAATAGCAATATTGTTTGCAGTGCCTTGTGGGAGTATGGCGATTGGCCTTTTAAATCGTAGTTTTTTTTCCAATAGCGCCATAATTACCATTCTTATAGTCCCATCACCGCCAGCAAGGGCAATGATGTCTGTCTGCGGATCGATTTTTTTGACAGCATCTTTTTTGGTTACTACAATGCAATTGTGGCCAAGATCTTCAATCAATTGGCATAGTTCATCTTTGTCTCCGTTTGAGTCATCCCCAGCAGCAGGATTATGTACTAACCTTATGTTTTTGCCATGTTCTTTCATAAAAGCTGAACAAAGCCTGCTTGAGATTGGTTTTCATAGAAAAGGACAGTTATGAATATACTTATTACCAATGATGATGGCATTTATTCACCGGGGATTGCGGCACTGGCAAATGCGGCAAAAGAGTTTGGGACGGTAAAGATTGTTGCGCCCGATGTGGAGCAATCTTCTATGGGACATGCTATTACGCATTCCCGGCCCCTAAGCTACCGACGTGCACCGATAACTTTTGAGGATATTGAAGCGTTTAGGGTAAATGGCACTCCAGCAGACTGTGTGGCGTTGGGTCTACATATGTTTCCCGATACGCAGGTTGTACTTTCGGGTATTAACATGGGACCAAATTTAGGCAATTCCATGTGGCATTCCGGAACTTTGGCTGCGGCAAAGCAGGCGACACTGCTCGGTATTACAGGTATCGCATTGAGCACACCCGTAGGAAAGACCGAGCCGGACTTTGAAGGATTGTATCCGTGGACAAGCGATGTGCTGAAGATTTTACTGAAAAATAAAGGCCCTGCTCTCTATAATGTGAATTTTCCAGCCAACCCGGAGGGGCTATCCTGGACAAGACAATCAGTACGTTTATATGATGGCCGTGTGGTGCCCGGAGAGGATCCTATGGGAAGGAAAAACTATTGGATCACAGTGGTGCCATTAGAACCTGCTGAAAAAGGTACTGATCGCTGGGCAGTAGAACACAATTTGGTTTCTATTACGCCTTTACGTCTTGATCTTACTGCACATGATGAACTTGCAGCAATGGAGACAGGCGAACAAAAATAATAGGTAGTAATAAAAGAATATACGATGGAAACAGCCGAAAATTTAATACGAAATCTTGGTTTATACTTTACTATTGAACAACTGTAGTTGAATCTATTGGGATCATCAGGTTAAAAGTTATTTTATTGTCCTTTAAATTTACGGCTATTTTTCCCTCATGAATTTTTACTATTTCACTCACAATAAACAATCCTAACCCGAGCCCATTACTATTGACTCCTTTTACAAAAGGCTTAAATAGATCTTTAAGATCTGAATATTGGGGATAGGTGACCTCATTTGTAACACTAAAAATGAAATTTTCTTTCTGAATGAATGCATTTATTTCGATATTTTGAAAAGGATTACCATGTTTTATAGCATTTCCAATTAAATTAGTGAATGCACGCCCCATTTTCTGATGATCACAAGGTACATCAACCGGAAGGTTGATGTTGGCGATTAGTGCTCTGTTATATAATACTTCGAATTCAGATAAAATTTGCTTGATCAATGCATCCATGCGATAATGATCATTAATTCTAATTAGCCGGTCTTGAAGACGGATACTACTGAAATCTAAAATATCATCTATCACTCCTTTGACGCGTGATGAAGCCTCTTGTATTTTCTTTATTAAGTTTTTTTGGCTTTCATCTTTAATGTTTTCGCCAAGATATTGTGATATCACTTTTACGATGCTGGCGGGATTATTTAAGTCGTGAGCCAAGGACGATAAAACAAGTTCTCTGTTTTTGGAATAATTAAGTTCCTGCTCCAATTTTTTCCTCGTATTTCTACGTTCAATAATGGTTTTGAAATCTATTGCAATCAAATCACTGCAAACAGGTAGCAGCGTCTCTAATTTAATTGGGTCGAAGCGTACTGGTTCAGCGTTCATGAAACTCAAGTGTCCAACAATAGAATTATTTTTGTTAATAATTGGGTAAGAGATATAGCTTTTTAAACCGAACTCATGAAGAACTTGTGTCCATTCGCCGACAGAACACTGCTCGGTATCGTCAATGTAAATAGGGGAGAAACCTTTCCTTATTTCCTGATATATTTTAACGTAGTGTTCACTATTTTTATTGACGATCTTCTGAGAATGATAATCATAAACACACCAATTTCCCCATTTCCGGCCATCTTTCTTGCGTATCATGCCATATCTCATTTTCGTGTGGCCACATAAAGCCTCCAAAATTCTTTGACAAGAGTCGAAGTCGCTCTTCTGTGTATGCATATCGTACCATTGATTTTGATTTAATTGGCTTGGGATCGTCATTTTTACTGCCGGTCGATTGGTTTATTAATAGCTTTGACTTACTGTTGAGGTTGATGCACCTTAGAATTGCTAAAACCCTTCATTGCGCGAAATATAAATGCTATAGCTGCAATAATTAAAAGAATATGAATAAAATCTTCTGTTATGAACCCTCCCAAAAAAGTCACCGCCCAAACAATCATTACGCTAACAGCTACCGAATATAATAGGTCTTCCATATAATATTATTCTTTATTGAAGAACAATATCTAAATAGAATCGTTTCGTAATTTTGTAACTTGATAAGAAAACTTACAAAAAAAGCCGTTTTACATTAGTACAACGACTTTTTTTGAATTGCTACGACTGAGGTCTGAACAGGCTTAATTTTTCAAATATGAAACTAATTATTATGGGGTCAGTTTATAATTCAGCCCTAATCCAACGCGTAGCCCGGACCAATCAGTCTTGGTATCTCTCATTTCACTACTTTTGCCAGGTATTTCAGCATTATATCCTAAACCTAGGTTGATCCCCATGGATTTAACAATATTCCACTGAATACCAACGTAAGGCGTGATTGAAAAACCTGTGGATTTAGATTCAACAATATGCTTTTCGTCGATTTCATTGCGACCAGATGGAGTTTGATAATAACCATCTGACGTAATATTATTGATAGTTATCGCAGGAGAAATCTCCGCAAAAAGCGATAAATTCTTATCCTGTCCTTCATTTGTCTGGAAGAAAAAATTACGATATACCGCTCCGATGCGATAGGCGTTCGCATTCAAGTTATAGGCAATAGCACCGGAATAATCCGAATAGGCCAATCGGCCCCCAGTGGATAGATAAGTGAAATTGACACCATAGTCATTCTTTTTTACGGAGTATGTAATTTCCCCGTAATTGGTATAATGATTTGGGAAATTATCAGTAACTGAAATAGGAACAGGATAGTCCAACTTAATTCCGCTTTGAATAACATTCAAAAATGAACTCATTTCGGACATTTTATAGCTGCCTATGCCAAATCGATATCCGAATCCAATTTGAGCCATTGAAGTTATGGTAATGAATAACAAGGGGATACTTAATAGTAGTTTTCTCATGATTTTTAGGCTATTGGACGATATTGACATAATTGTTGTAAAGAATAATATTGTTGTTTAGAAGTCGTGCTTGATAAGGTTGGAAGTAATTGCCCGTTGTCATACTAAAAAGGATATCACTATATGTTTTATCTAAGACATTGACGACAGAATTAGAGGAAAAATATTCGTCCTTAAAAAGGATATTTCCAGTGAAACTATCATAAGAAAGAAATTCCCCAGGCACTTTTTTAATTACTTTTAAAGTTGGTAATTCACAAATCGAGAAATAGTTATCGATTGATTGAATAATGACCTGGTTCTGAATGGTTGGATGAAAGTAAAATGCATTAACGATCCGGCTTTCCGTTTTTTCAGTTAATAGTGTATATTCGTTATTTTCGTATTTATACAATTTATACCAGCCTGTTGCTGCTCCCACTGCCGATACAATGTATTTCCCATTCGGAGAGATTGAGGGACGAAATTGTTGACCATTTTCTGTTTTCTCGCTTAATAATTTCCCTGAATTTACATCGTATATTCTAAATTGATAAGATTGATTATTATTACGGATAAGGATTTTATCGTCATCAGTCAAAAAATAAACTGGAAAATCATCGGTCTCATAGGTCCCAAGTTTTTTACTGAGCGTATAATCTGTATATACCTCGATTTTCGGCTTGTTCTCATAGATGTCGCTTCTTATGTGAACAGCAACCTTTCCAGTGGTTGGAGCAGTTTGAAAAGAATTGATATAAAAAGGATATTGAATATGGTCGTCATTTCTACTCTTCATAACGAGGTCGTTAATTCCATAACTTCGAAGTCCAAAACCATTTTTAATACCTCGCATGGAAAGGATTAAATTGTTTTTAATATCTCCTTCAGTCATGATCATATGCGCATAATCTATTTCATCATCGTATTTTTGTTCTTTAAAATAGTTGATGATCTTCGGATATTTTGCATAGTCCCATTCGTTCGCCTTTTCGGGCAGGATATACAATTCATAATACTGTTCTTCTTGAAAAGGGAATGAAGGCCTGTAGACCTCAGCATTATTTTTACCTAAGGGGATTGATTGTCTATTTCCTTTCCAAACAAAAATATATTTGTTAGCAATACCATCTGGGTGGGTCCACTGTATGTTCAGATTTAGATTTTTTAAGGTTTTCGTTTTGAAATAATCGCTGGTGAAAACCTTATACTTTACAGAATAATAATCTTCTTTTGGTGGAACCTTGTTGCCCTTGTATTTTGTAATTATTTTATATGTTTTAGCTCCATAGGAATAATCATCATCGACAAAGCTATTTTTATCGGGATCTGAAATTCGATCGATGAGAATCTGATCCAAATTACTGAAATTATATATCTCATAACCCTCAATTTCAGCGCCTTCTATAGTTGGCTTTGTCCAAAAAATCTCTAGTTTTTTTGAAGAATTAATCCGCTGGTCAATATTCAAATTTACCTGGGGGTTTATGTATTTTATTGGATAGGTAAATTCAAAAGCAGATTTCTCCTGTCCTAAAACCTCAGCTAAACTTCCTGTTCCTGAAGAGAGTTCTACTTTTACTTTCAATATATCCGACGTTCCTCCTGCAAGATCGGAAGGCTTTATCCGTAATACTGCCTTTTCACTGCCCACAAGTTTATTATTGAGATAAAATTCTTGTTTAGCGATAGAGCCTGATGTGGCATTGATTACATACGATAAATCAGTTGGAGCATAAATATAAACAGTTTGACCATTTGGTACGTCTGCTAGATTCATAGATACCTTGGCCTCTTTATCCGGTGGTTTAATTTCATGAAAATTAAGGTCTTCACTGTTGTATTTACAGGAAACAAGACATAAAAAATTGAAACACATGTATAATTTTAAAATACATAATAGGTGCTTACGACGCATATAGATTAATTTATGGTTTTTATTTGAGTTGCAAAATAAGTTAAAATCGTTCTAAAACTAGGTTTATTTTTTCAAAAAATTCACTTTATGGTTAAAAAAACAGTCTTGAAAAAACGGATCTTTTGAAAGATGATGATCAAAGCTTCTTTTTTCCACAAAAAAGAAGCTTTGTCTTTTAATTATACTAACGATCCAGTTTGTTTTGTCATGTTGCTTTTTACGTACATATCAATGGAGATAATATTGACACACATAACATTTATTAAATTTGAGTTTACAAAACCTCAAAAAGCTCTTTATATTTAATCGTCGTACCGTTTAATGTCATTACAAGAGCTGATTTACCTTTAGGTGCAAATGCCGGGATGATAAAACGGTGTTCTTCTGAGCCTCGATAGACACTTGTGGCATAAGTGCCGCCAACAGTTATCTGTATGGAGCCAAGGCCTTTTCCATTGATCGTTATAACATCTCCAGGATAACCCTTTAAAGGTGTAATATCGCTCACTTGAAAATCGTTTATATACAGGGACTGTTTTTTAGGTGCGTAAAAAGATTCATCATAATTGATGTTTACACGGTATCCAATTTGAATTTCTGTTTGCCCGATTATGTTTGATGGCAGAGTAAAATTTATTTTACCATCTTGTGCTATAGGATGTTCGTAAATTCCATCTCCTGATACCAGGTATTCCTGATCATCAATAAAATTACCCGTAATTGTAAAAGCTTCTCCAACAAATCTCGATGTAATTGGGGGAGTAACCCAGGTCAAGTTTCTGACTTCAACCTGCTCGGTAGTTGTTGCCGTATAGAAAGGATTGCTATAACTGAAATTGTACAGGCCATTCGGAATATTGCGCACAGCAAAAGATTCTGTATTTCCTTGTGTACTGTAAGGAATATGCGCTATGTCATTCTTGCCGAGATAATATTTTGCTTTTTCAGATACCGTAATGTAGGAATAGAAATCGATTCCAGTCATTTTCATTAAGTAAGGAGAGTGAATAATCTTCTTTTCAAAATGGATATTACTGCCGATAGGTTTGATTAGTTCGATAGAGTCTTTGAACACAACAGAATCCTTTCCATTGTGGTATCCCAGTTGAAATCTAGTTCCTTTGAGGTTTTCTATATCAAGTAGATAGATGTAGTTTTTGTATTTAATTTTTTTGCCATTGATCAATATGTACAAGGGAGGATCCATCCAAATCCGTTCCGGATCTAATCCTGTTCCTTCTATTGGTAGATAATTGCTGAGGTATAGCTGAGTTTTTGTTGGTGGATTTACGGTTCCCAGTATCTGGATGCGGGCGATGCCTCTACTGATTTCCTGACCGGATTTGTCTTTATAACGGAGAAAAAAGAATACCTTATTTCCATGATTGAAACTACCTGATTTTGGAAAAGTAAAGATTAGACTCTTTCGGTCACTTGTGAGTTGATAAGGTACAATATATTCCTTCTGATCTAAACCGTCGTAGTATAATTTTACATTTTCGGATATAAACTTGAAATCGCCAGTAACTGTTATTTTATTGTTATTGGGTACAAGCATGTCTTCCAGATAATTGATCTGAAGTCCATCTGCTTCAAAAATACTACTTTCACTGCGATAAAATCCGTTTTTTGTTTTGACGTATAAGGTATAACGAAAACGGTCTCCAACTTCAAAATCACGGCTGTATTGATATTTAAAAGAAACCTCACCAGGGGTTACTTTGTTGCCCAGACTGATTAAGATTTCCTTTTCACTATCCTTATTGTTTTCTATTTTTTCGATGATAAACCCATGATCTTCTACCGGCATCCCATTTAACCTTTCTATGCGACCATGTAGAGTAACGGTTTTCCCCTCCAGGTTGCTAAATGAGCCTGCCTTTAACGATACAGGGCTATAATCGACAGCCTGCGTAACTTCATTTTTTTTACATCCAATAAAAATACCCAAACTTGCCATGGATATTAAAAATAGGAAGAACGTGGCGTTATGTACAAATTTTGTCTTCATAATAAATTATCGTTACCGGTTAGTTGATTTCAAGGTAGTCTGTTGCTGTAACAGTATTGTTTTTGTCGAAATTGGAAAAACTAACGTTGATTCGATACTTACCTTTGGGTAGGTTAGCTGGAATTTCAAATTGAATTTTATTGTTCTGGGATAAGGTATGTCGCGCTTCCAAAGTTGCAATTTGGGCTTGATAACCTTTCAGTCCATGTCCCTCAATCGTAATCAAATCACCTGCAGAGGCTTTTAAAGGATATATGGCAGTGATCGTTGTCGCTTTAATTTCCAAGGGAATGCTATTGGAATAATAGGATCGTTGATAGTCCATATCGCTTTTATAACTCAATCTGATTTGATACTTCCCAGCCGTCATAAATTGGGGGATTTCAAAATTTACTTCACCGGTCGTTGTGCAGGTTGTTGAGCTTGTATTAGCTTTATCTATTTCAAGCGTATAGGATTGCCCTTTTATAAATATACCCTTTAACGTTATTTTATCTCCGGCATAGCCTTCACTATGGCTACTTGAAGCAATATTCATTTTTTTGACCTTAATTGTATTGGTACTTTTATAGGTAAAGTGATTATTGTTCATGATCATCGGATAATCACCTTCAGGGAGATCACTTATTGTTAATTCCCCTTTTTTTGCGTTTCTGTCTACTTGGTTATAAATGACATGCTGATTTCCTACAGATACATGCCCGCCAAAATTGAATCTGTCCGGGCCACTTCCAAATACTTCAAATTTTGTTCCTGGGTGTACATAAGCTGGTATTACCTTGAATTCGTTCGGATCTGGCTCAATAAGTTGCAACAGTTGAGGAAAGGTTATGGTGTCACGTCCATTCGTATAACCAATAGGGAATTTTTTTCCTTTTTGGTTATCAATAAGATAGCGAAGATCCATCTCATCGCTATGTCTTAAAAAGATATTCCCTACAAATACTTCTAGCCCCGGTTTTTCTGAATAATCTGTAGGATAAGGGAGACGAAGAATATCATCGTAATAGTAAGAATAAGAAGCCGGTGGGGCTAATGTCCCAACAATAAAAGCCTTAGCAATAATAGCAGCTAGATGCGGTTTCTCCTGGTTTTTGCTGATCAATCTAAAAGTGACATTATAGCCTTGTTTTACACCTTCGGGAACCTTGAAACGAATGGCTTTACCTGAATTGATAATTTCAAAAGGCATTTTTTTCTCCTCTTGAAAGGAGTAGTAGAGATCATAATCTTTTTCAATGTTGGCAAACTCACCTGCTATCGTAATAGTTTCGCCTGCAGCTATTTTAAGATTTTCTTTGGCAATGACTTTAATATTACTGATGCTAAACTGATCAGATTTACTTAGATACGTCTCTTTTTCTGTCTTTACAAAATATTTGTAACTGTAATAGTAGCCTTCTTTGTAAATTTCTGGATCGGGAATTTTGTACGTAAATGGGCCAGAGTTTAAAATCGTAGCAATAGGATATTCTCTTTTAATATAAGTATCTCCACTTCTTCCGTCGACCATAAAACCATGGGAGAGGATAGTATCGCTATTATTCAAATACCTTACTTCTGCGGATAAAGTCAAATTATTGCCGGTATTGCTAAAGGGTGCTAAAAGAACGACTTCTGTCGGATTTGTATCTGGTGGGATTATAATAACATCCTTTGCACAGGAAAATAATAATAATCCAAGGAGGTTACAAATACATGTTAGTACTCTTAATTTCGTAAGTTGGTTGATCCAAGTATGAAAATTCATTAGATAATATGCTGGCTAAATATTAGCTGCAAATATGATAATAATATCTTGTAAGTAATTCACCCATCGTTTTTTTATTATTTATGGAAAGTATCATAATGGCATTTCGACCTCATCAGGCTTTAGTAAGATATTGGATATCTTTGTTATATCCAATCCTGATGCGCCTAAAATAGATATAGTAAAAGAATGTATTTAATTGTTATATTAGTTATTATTAAAATTTCTTGTATGAAACGTATAAACCAATTACTCAAGGGGCTTCTTGCCGTCTTCACTTTATTCTTTTTTATCCAGTGTAGTAAAAATTCTGCTGAAAACAATGAGAGAATAATGATTGTGGGACCGCAGTTGGTTGATTGCGAAGGTGTAAGCCCAATGAAGTGCATGCAGGTCAAGGCGAAAGAATCAGATAACTAGGAATATTTTTATGGCAATATCCAGGGATTTAACTACGAATCAGGATATGAATATGTGATCAAAGTAAAGGTCGAAGAGGTTAGAAATCCTCCTGCTGATGGTTCATCTCAGCAATATACACTGATAACTCAAGTGTCAAAAACAAAAAAGTAATTTGAATATATACTAAGAAAGTCCCTTTTTGAGAAATTGGTACTTTTTTATTTTCTTATCCAGACTGCCAAACGGAAAAGACCTTTATTCCTTTAGGAAAAGGGTAAAAGTGATGAAAACGGATGATACGCTTTTTTTAAACGGAAGGTAATCTACGGGATAAGCTTATGTAAAAGCGATCCCGCAGATGGTTAAACAAAATAAAAATACTTATTTGCTTTCTAGTGCGACTTCCTGTGCTTTATAATAGCTTTCTATTAAAGCTTGATAATTAGGCATCACCAAGGAAAGTGCATGTGCATATTTCGCAGCGTCCGTATGTTTCCAACTTTTTAATATTTCGCTAATTACAGCTGTGGTCGTAATGGGAATAACGCCTGCCAACTGTAATCGAGAAATTGTTACTTGTGTTGATAATGGACTCATATCGCCTGAAGCATCAATGACCGCAAAAACTTCATAACCTTCCGAAATTGCTGAAATGGCAGGAAACGCCACACAAACACTTGTTAATACACCTGCAATAACCAATTTTTTCTTACCAGTAGCTTTAACAGCTTCAACAAATGCAGGAGTGTCCCATGCATTTACTTCACCAGTACGTCCGACATATTGTGCATGTGGGGCATTTTCGTGGATTTCTGGCATCAATGGACCATTCGGACCCTTTGGTTCTGAAGCAGTTGTAATAACAGGAATGTTTTCAATAGCGGCGACCTGTGAAAGAGCGACTACATTACTTCTCAATGTAGGTACTTCAATATCTTTTACTGTCTGGAATAGACCACTTTGGTGATCGATCAATAAAAATGCTACATCGTCCGCGTTGATTCTTGTTGTAAGTGCCATGACTTTAAGATTTAAAATGTTAATACTAATTTTTTATAATGTCAATGGTTCCGGTATTCATGAAATCTGACCTAGAGGAACCTGTTTTCTTTTGTTTGATAAAGTTAGGGACTGTTGAAGCAGCAAAAAATGGAGTACAACAAGCATAAAACATAATGTACATTAAGATTTATTGCTGCTATTATCATTCTGCATCCTAAAGGAATAATCGATGGAGTTATTCGATCGCTTATTATTCTAAATTTTTAGCTTTAAGTATTTCCCAACTTTACTATATTTGCCGCTAATAATAATTAGTCTAAATAGTAATTGTGTCTTTTTGCAGAGCAGTATTTCCAGGATAGCAAGGTTTGGAAATAGAAAGACATCAATATGCAGACAGGGCAAATGATTTTTTAAACACCTTAAATACGTGAAAAAAACAACAAGATCTTGGTTTATTACCCAGAAGACAATATTGGCTAGTAGTCTATTGGTTTTAAGTTTTTCTATAATTCCAGCAATAAGTTTTTCCATGGAAAAACCGATGACTGTTAAGAAAAATGGTCATGGTCAAGAACCAGGGATAATTAAGGGCAAAGTGAAAAATTCAGTGGGGAAAGGTTTGTCCAATGTGTATATCAATATTGACGGGATAAATAGTACCAAGACTGATAATGAGGGGAATTTTATTTTTTCAAAGATTCCTAAAGGAATTCACTCCATGACCGTAAAGCATATTGGTTTTCAAGAAATCAGATCGCAGATCGCACTGGAAGGGGAAATTCTGGAGCTTCCGGACTTTGTCATGGAACAAACAAGTAATCATTTGAATGAAGTTGTCGTGACGGCGAGCAGATTGGCTGAAAGCATCGACGAAGTACCATCGTCAATTACCTATATCGGAGGTAAGATCTTAGAAGATCAGCGTCTGATAAATGACAACTTACCTAATATCTTAATGCAGAAAGTGCCAAGTATCTCCCCAAGTGAGGAAAGCCAAAACAACTTCATCGCTAAAATACGTGGTCGGAATTTTTTGGTACTTATCGATGGGATTCCTCAATCTACTCCTTTAAGAAATGGCGGAAGAGATATGAAGACGATTGATGCTAGCGCAATTGACCATATCGAAGTCATCAACGGTGCCTCTGCAATGTATGGAAATGGTGCCGCCGGTGGTATAATTAATTACATTACAAAGAAGCCAAAGACAGACAAGAGTTTTCATTCGTCAACCTCTTTAAATAATTCCCTAAGCTTGGTCAAGCCAAGTGAAACATATGGGTATAATTTGGCACAAGTATTTTCGGGATCGCAAAACAAGTTTGATTATGTCGTGCAAGGAAAGATTGCGCGAACCGGCGTGGTCCGCAGCTCTGATGGTACCATTGTAAGTCCATTCTATGGTCTGGGCGAGACAAAAAGTTATAATACCTTGGCGAAGATCGGTTATCAGATTAACGATAATCATCGCATTGAATTGATGGGTAACTATTATAGAAGTGTTCAGGATAGTAAATACGTCGGCACTAAGGGGGAGTTTGGAAGTAAACCCGCTATTGGGATCCCTTCAGATACAGTGATTAATGGCGGAACACCTTACAATAAAGCTTTTCATGTAAAGTATGATGGCAACTTTGGTCGGACTTCAGCAAATATGAGTCTGTATTATGAAGATATGAACACGGTATTTGAAACCTACAACCAAACCTATTCAGATCATAAGGGAGCTAGACTAAATTTCAGTACGCCCTTTGATCTATCCAACAACAATAAAGTAACCTTAATTTATGGAGTAGATCTTTTAAAAGATCACACGGTTCAAAAAACGTTGAGCGATGGATTAGTGACACCCGATATGAATATGAAAAGTGGGGCTTTATATCTTCAAAGTAAATTTAATCTCGCCGATTACTGGATAGTGAAAGGTGGTGTGCGTTACGAAAACTTGGATTTTAAGGTAGGGGATCTGACAAAAGCAGGGAAAGTCACTCCGGGAGACAAGAGCAATTCAAATGCATTTGTATTCAATTTGGCAGGAAAGTATAATAAATTGAAATACCTACAGCCCTTTGCTTCATTTTCGCAAGGATATTCTATCGGCGATGTGGGGCTTGTATTGCGAAATGGAGTACCTTTGAGTCAGATCGATCCGAAGCCAGTAGTTGTCAATAACGTGGAGTTGGGGCTAAATGGGACCTATTCTATGTTGAGCTACCAATTGACAGGGTATTATAGCTCCTCCAAAAAAGGCAGTACGTTCGCAGAAACGTCAACACCTGGTAATTATGAATTGATTCAAGTGCCGCAACGTATTTACGGTTTGGAATTTGTTGTCGATATTACTCCTGTTGACTGGTTCAAGTTTGGTACTATACTCGGGTACATGGATGGTAGGCAAGATTTGAAAAACGAGGGAAAGTATAAGGATAAATTGGACAACTCCATTATTTCGCCTTTTAAAATAAATATTAATGCCGATTTCAAATTGACAGATCGGTGGAACGTCTATCTCCAATATTTACATTTGGGTAAACGCGATGTTTTTCAACCTTCTGAATATAATTATGGCAAATACCCGATTTCGGGCTATGGGCTGATGGATTTCCAAACGCGCTATAAATTAAAGAATCTAGCTTTCATTTTTTCAGTTAATAATATCCTAAATAATGATTACTTCCCGCTGCACGCGGAGGTGAGAGGAGCCACCAATGAAGGCCGTTATTATGTAAAAGGAAGCGGGACAATAGCAAATTTAGGTATTCAATTGGATCTGTAATTATTTATCGTAATTTCTATATTGCAACTGGAATAAAATTCAAAAAATAGAATTGATTCGAAGGTATTATAAGCTGCTCCCATTAGACGTATAAGAATTGGATTCATCTGTGTTAGGTGATATATATGAGTTTTCAGTTTTTGTTATTAGATTAGCATAACTGAATTATCGATTTCGATATTAATATTAATTTCTCTGACCATTTGCCACATGAAAGGGTGTTTTTCAAGGATTATAGACCATGGATTTTTCAACTATATTTTAGCGATTTGTTTCGCGCTTCTTTTTACGGAGACATGGGGAAATGGACTGAGAATAAAAGGAAACGCATATCCGATTAACAATCGATCAGCTGCAGCGATATCTTTCGGCCAAATCAAAGGATTGGAATCATTTAATAAAGGGACTTTTCAGCTGTCTTTTAACCTGGCGCTTGATGAAAAATCAAATCAAGGTGGAATATTTAAATTGAATTTTGTCAATTCAGAACAGGCCATTTCAATGAATCTCCGAAGTATTCGTGGCGATAAGATTGAATTTAGCCTTAATTTGGAAGGTTCAAGTAGTTTGGGACACCTTGTCTTTGATAAAAATCAGCTTAAAATTCAACAGTGGTTTTCAGTAAACTTGCATATCGACCTGTCTAGGAAAAAATTATTGTGGAAAGTGTTGGATCAAAGCATCGTCCTCTCTGAAATCACGGGTTTGAAAGCCAATGCAGGTCCCCGCCAGCTAATCTTCGGAAAGAATGGCTATGCAATAGATGTAGCCGATTATACCATTAAAGATATTTATTTATCTGGTGGAGATGTACATTGCAGTATCCCATTGAAGGAACGGCAGGGAGATATTATTCATGATAGCCGTGGCAATGCCATTGGAAAAGTGCTGAATCCGAACTGGATGGCAACGGAATCCTTTTTCTGGGAAAAATGGAAGACGATAAAACTCAAATCTATTGGAGGTTATCAAATTGATCAGCGTGGTGGCCGGCTAATTGTTTTTTCACAGGACAGCCTTCGCACTATTGACCTGTATTCTGGCAAGGAATCAGTCCATCCAATGCCGCATAATCTTCCACTTCGGATTCAGTTAGGAAATAGCTTCCTTCACGATAATAAGCTTTACATCTATGAAGTCAATAATTTGCCTCAAGATAGCTGTTCCATTGTACGCATAGATCTGGATAACCCACAGCTTGTTTGCGTAAGCAAAAGGCAGTTACCGATGCAGCTCCACCACCATACGGGGCAGCTCCTGTCGCAAAAAGATTACCTTATTTTTGGAGGTTTTGGAAACGAACGTTATAATGGAAATTTTCTAAAGTTAAATATCCAAAATGGAACATGGGACACGCTGTCGGTTAAAGGTGATAAAATTCATCCCCGCTATTTTACTTCTTCTTTTCTCGATAGTTCCGATCATTTATACATTTTTGGCGGAATGGGAAATCCACAAGGAGATAATAATCTTGGGCGTAGCTATTATTATGATCTGTATCAATTTGATGTCAACCAGCAGTCGGTTAAAAAAATCTGGCAGCTTCAATGGGAAGAGAGAAACAAGATCCCTGTACGACAACTGGTTTATGATGGCAAACGGAACTTCTACAGCCTGATGTATTCCGAATACGAATCCAGTTCTTCTCTCCAGTTGTACCAATTTTCATTGGATAAACCGGCCTATCAGCCTTTGGGCGATTCTATTCCGATTAGGTCCGATAAAATAAAAACCAATGCAAACCTTTTTCAATTTGAACCATTGAATAGATTTTACGCTGTGACTGAGGTCTATGATAATGAAGAAGTGAGGTCAGAGATCACAATCTATAGATTAAGACTTCCTGTTTTAACAGCGAGTGATTGGAATAGTGAACAAGAATCAAAACGGATATCCTTTCTCCCTTGGATAATAGGTTGTGTGATTCTTATTCTAGGAGGATTATATTGGAAGTGGAAGAGAAAAATAGGTAATAAGGCTGTTTTAACACCCTTGTCATCCTATCAAATACCCATTGACCGTCCAGCCAATAAACCGCATTCAGCCGAATTGCTTTTGACCAATGATTTTCTGTTTCCATCAGTAAATTGCATCCATCTCTTTGGCGATTTTCAGGTTATTGATGCGAAAGGAGTGGATATTACACATCTTTTCAAAGGAAAAATAAAGCATTTATTGATATTGCTCCTTTTACACAACCCCCAAAAAGGAATCAAATCTGAACTATTGAGCAGCTTGCTTTGGCCTGAGAAGGAACATGGTGCTGCCAAAAATATTCGAGGCGTTACGCTAAACCACCTTCGCAAATCTTTAGAATATCTGAATGGAATTAAATTGGTATATGCTAAATCCTATTATAAAGTAGAATTAGACGGAACTTATATCGATAGTTATCACTTTAAATCCATTATGGAGAGCAATTCAATAAGCAATGAATTGTGGACAATCTTGAGCCGTGGACAATTTCTGTCCAAGGAAAGTGCTGATGGATTAGATATGCTTAAATCTCAAATGGAACAAGATATTTGCGATTTTCTAATGCGTCAGATTCAACATGCCATTGTTATAAATGAATTGAGGATGGCGTTGCAGCTCATCCATTTCCTTTATGAAACGGATCCAACTTCCACTGAAGCACTGAGGATCGAAATTAACATTTGGAAGAGAATCGGGGATATGGCCAAAGCTAAAAAGGCATATCAAAAATTTCAAAAGAGATATCATAAATGGATGGAGGTTAATTACAGTATATCTTTCGAATCCCTTTTAGATCAGGATTAGTGCGTTTTTCTAATGATTAACCCTTTGATTAACCCCTAAATTAATCAGCTTGCATTAATATTGTTTTCGAATAAAGCCAATTAAGCTAAATCCAGTAAATCAATTTAGCAATGTGCATATTCTAATGATATTAAAATAACCAATCTGATTATGAAATGGATTAAAAACAAACTGCTTCTTATTTTTTGCGGTACGTTATTGTTTACCGCCTGTGTTCAGGAAAAGCAGGGGCCAATGGAGCTTGATCTTTCCTGCCTGAACAATTATCTGGATACCATGCAAATTCTTTTGGATACGGCCAAAATAGGTGAAGTCGATGGAACTTATCCTAAAGCGAATGCCATTGAATTAGAACAGGCATTAGGCCATCTCAAAGAGGGGATTTCCAAAGCAAAGGCCGGCTATTTTGTATTACCTTTTGAGGTGAATAGCTTTTGTATCGACGCTAGTAAAGCCATTCAAACATTTCGAAATTCCTATCAGGAAACATTATCGTCTGGTACTGTTGGTGATTTACAGGTATTTGGGATTGATAAAAAGGGATACATCGATTTTGGTGAGTCTAATTTGTTCAGCTCTTCCAGACAATTTACCGTAGAATCCTGGATCAAATATGACCCTGGTTTTTTTGAGTTTGCCATTGGAGATTTTGTCGCCACTTTTAGTCATGATGGTAAAGGTGTAAAACAAGGTTGGATGGTTAATTTTATGGGAAGTAACCTCCGTACGACGCTTGGGATGGGACCTCAGCAAGACCGTGTATTGGAGTGGGGCGCAGCCTATCCAACCAATTATGGGCAATGGAATCATCTTGTAGCTGTTTATGACGAATCCTTGGCCTCGGATCAGTTAAAGATGTATATCAATGGTAAATTATTATTCTCCAAATCTAACGATATCAAGGATCCAGCGGGTGTATTACAAAAATATCAGCCGAATAGCCGCAATCTTAAGATGTGGGCTTTTGTAGAGCCCGAGGACAATAATCGTGGTATGACGGGATATATAAAGAAATTTCGATTATGGAGTAGCGCTAAATCAGCTGTAGAAATAGACCAGTTGATGACTGCTGAAGTGTCTGGAACGGAATCGGATTTGATATGCGCTTGGGATTTCGTGAAGGTACCCGAAAACAGCCAATCGATCCCAGATAAAACCAATAAGTTCCATGCAAAAATTGTAGGCCAGCATAAATGGCACAAAATCAAATAAGGAGATCAATATAGTATCAATTTATAAAAGATAAGGATGAAAATTTATTATAAATCTATTTTCACTATGGCAGTGCTTTTGCTGTTTTCCATTGTTGTTATTGGACAGCAGCGTCAAGTGAAAGGTCGGGTGAAAGACAAGTCTGGCACTCCTTTGACGGGAGTATCTATTTCAACTAATTCAAGATCGCTGGCTTCAAGTAAGTCTGATGGAACCTTTGATTTGAACCTTCAAGTGGGCAATTCGTTGACATTTACTTTATTGGGATATGAATCGGTTATTACGACTGTTCCTGCCAGCGGAAGTCTAGAAGTAACGATGATGAGTAAGGACGAAAACCTCGATGAAGTCGTTGTTTATGGTTATGGAAAAGTGCAAAAAAAGGATTTGACAGGCTCAATTGCCAATATTCAAAATTCGGAGTTGGTTCAAGCGCAAGCCACCAATGTAACCGAAGCGCTAAATGGTAGGGTAAGTGGAGTTTTGGTTACCAAAACCAACAATAGACCTGGAGCCGATATGAGTGTTCAAATCAGGGGAACGAATTCATTCAATTATTCCAACGAACCTCTTTATGTCATTGATGGTATTCCATCTTATTCAGGGATGAGACACTTAAATGCCGCAGATATTGAGTCTATCGATATTTTAAAGGATGCATCTTCATCTGCTATTTACGGTTCCAGAGGAGCTAATGGAGTGGTGATTATTACGACGAAGGCAGCGGGAAAAAAACAGGGTTTTCAATTAGAATACGCGGGCTCGCTCAATCTTAAAACACCAACTCGTATTCCTGATATGATCGGCAATATGGGTAACGGACTTGAATACGTAAATTATAAAATTGCGCTTTGGAA
This sequence comes from Sphingobacterium sp. UBA2480, assembly GCF_002341965.1. Classification (NCBI taxonomy): domain Bacteria; kingdom Pseudomonadati; phylum Bacteroidota; class Sphingobacteriia; order Sphingobacteriales; family Sphingobacteriaceae; genus Sphingobacterium; species Sphingobacterium sp. UBA2480. The sequence goes on from NZ_DDPA01000007.1 coordinate 304,178, forward strand.
AAAGAAATATGGTGAAAGCTCATTAGGCCGCTCTGATTTCCTAACCACTGATGAAAAACGTCGTATTAAATATGGTGAATATTATGATTGGCTACGCGAAGTGACCTCAAATAGCTTAGGAAATACACAATACCTCAGTGCCAACGGACAATCCGAAAAGAGCAATTATGCTTTTTCTGCAGGGTATAATAATGACGAAGGACTGGTCGGTAGCGAAAATTTTAAGCGTTACACGGTCAATATGGGGCTGCAGCATCGTATTTCAGAACGCTTCAAAGTCGGGATGAACAACTATTTTTCGTTTAATAGAACCAATCATGGGGCTGATGATGCACTTATCAATGCTTATTTCATCCCGCCGATTGCAAGTCCATATGACAAAGATGGGAACTATGCATTCGAAGTACAGCCCACATCAAGTAAAATAAACCCTTTTGTTCAAATAGAGAACAATAAGAAAGTTACAGAAGCGAACTTTATCAATCTAGCTGGATTTACGGAATTCAAACCTTTACAGGAGCTCACCTTCAAATCGCAATTTGCGATCCAGCTGGATAATGATACATATGGGGAATGGATTGGTCGATATACGCAGGCTAAAAGCGGTGTCAATGCACCGGATGCCTTCCGTCGGGAAAGCAAAAATCTAAATTATGTTTGGGATAATACCTTAACCTATGATAAAAACTGGGCTGATATACATAAAATTAACGTCGTCGGTTTATTTAGTATGCAGAAAGAAACTCATCAGGGATCACAGATGCGTGGTGTAGGTATGCCTTTTGATTCAGATTGGCATGCAATCCAATCAGCAGACGAAATTACCGATGTTTCGAGCTACTATTGGGAGGCAGCCATGTTATCCTATATGATGCGCTTTAATTACGGGTATAAAGATCGTTACCTCTTGACACTGACAGGGCGTAGGGATGGAACCTCACGGTTAGCACCGCAGAATAGGTGGGGATTTATGCCTTCCGCCGCGATAGCTTGGCGTATATCCAACGAAGAGTTTATGAAAAGACAACACCTTTTTAACGATCTAAAACTACGGCTGAGCTGGGGTAAGAGTGGTAACAATAATATGGACTACAATGTGGTCAATAGCGTATTGGATCTTTCTAAATATGTGATCAATGGTAAAGGACAAAATGGTTATGGCATCGGCGGGACAAAGGGTAATCCTGCTCTCACTTGGGAGATGACTTCAGAATGGAACCTTGGATTGGATTTTGCGCTATTGAACAACCGTCTGTCTGGGACAATAGATATCTATGACCGGACGACCAAAGATTTAATTTTCAGACAATCCGTGGCTGGTCTCAATGGTTTTACTTCTATTCTTCGTAATGTCGGAACAACGGGTAACCGTGGAATAGAACTCAATCTGAAAAGTATCAACGTACAACATGGCAATTTCTCCTGGAAAACAAACGCAGTTTTTTCGCTGAATAGGAACCGTATCAAGGATATTTTTGGCGACGGTAAAGATGACCTGGCGAATAGGTGGTTTATTGGTCAACCTATTCGGGTTATCTACGATTTCGAACGTTTGGGAATCTGGCAAGAAGAAGAAAAGGACATGGCAACAAAATACGGGCAGGCCCCGGGGCATATCAAAGTTGCGGATCTCAATGGCGACGGTGTTTTGGACGAGCGTGACTACAAGGTCCTCGGCACGCCTTCTCCTGACTATACCTTTGGCTTGACCAATACCTTTAGCTACAAAAATTTTGATCTTACAGCCTATGTGTATGGACGAATTGGAGGTTTATATAACGATGATTTCACCTATACATTCACCGCTTGGGACAACGAGCACTGGAATAAATTGAATGTTGCCTATTGGACACCGGAAAACAGAAGTAACAGCTATCCACAGATCGGGGCACAGTCCTATTATACCCAAGTATTGGGAAAAGTGAGCGGCACTTTTGTAAAAGTACAGAATATTACCTTAGGGTACACATTGCCTGCCGCGTTGGCTAAACGGTTAAAAAGTAAATCTTTTAGGGCCTATGCATCCGTTATTAATCCATTTACATTTACAAAGTACCTGGGGCCCGATCCAGAGATTATCGGCGAAAATCTTTACACTCAACTTTCCATCTATCCTCGCATATTTAATGTTGGGGTGAATGTTTCATTTTAATTATTACGACATGAAGAATATATTTAAAAATCAAATAAACCTTTTCGTGCTGGGCGTTTCGCTGATGGTTGGTATGGTCGGTTGTTCCAGCTTTCTCGATGTCGATTCGCCTTCTGTAGTAACCGATAAATTTTACGATAGCAAAGAAGGTCAGCAAAAGTTGCTAGTTGACTTATATGTGAAGAGTAGAGCTGTTTTTAATACAGGTGAAATGCAATATTTCGGAACGGACCTCTACATGGCAATTACCGAAGGTGAATCGGAGCGGATGTTCAACGGTTATGATAAGACCTTCAATGGTACAGCGCCAGTTGTAGGCGGATATTGGAACAATTTATATAAGATTGTACAAGAGTCCAACATTCTGCTAACTCGAACAACTGCAGACATTGCTGGAACAGACTATCCAAAAATGGTAGCGAAAGGTAAATTCTTCCGTGCCCTTGCATATTATTATTTAGTGGAAACATTCGGGGACGTCCCACTTTATCTGGAAGAACAGAAAGAGGTGCTGAAAAGTGTGCACCGTGCCTCCGAAACGCAGATCTATAAACAATTGATTGAAGATCTGGAAAGTGCAAAAGGGACCCTTCCATTCGGAAATGCTGAGCTAGGAGAAGTAAATGACGCTGCAATTCGATTTTTGTTGGGGAAGCTTTATCTAACGCGGGCATATAAATCATATGCGGTGACGACAGATTTTAAAGATGCGGCACAAAATTTTATGAGTATCAGCCAATCGGGTCAATATCGCTTATTGGGATCATATGCGAGTGTGTATGACGAAAATAATCAAAATAATAGCGAAGTAATCTGGGCGATGCAATATGGCACGGACAAGAACTATGTCGGTGGGGGGAATCCACAGCAGCAGCTATTTGGCTTTAACATAACTGCATTGGAGCCTGACCTTTTTGTTCGTAATCAAGCTGACTATAGCGCTATGAGTAGGCAATATTGGGTTATACCGCGTGTTCATGAATATTTTGACAATCCCGATGTGGATACACGTTACGACGTAACCTTCAAACGTTCATTTATAGTGAATAATCCAGCAAGTAAAGATTTTGGCAAATTGGGGATCTATTTTCCACGCTGGAATGACCATTCGGGGAATGTTGTTGGAGCGTTACGTTTTTACCCCTTTAAAAATGGAAATGACTACAATTGGTATCCGCAGTCTACTGCATTGCCTGTACTGACCAATGCGATAGACCGGATGCCCATTATCCAAAAATTCAAAGATACCAAAATGCCCTGGGGTGGGGCAGGTACACGAGAAGATGTTATATACCGTCTATCGGATGCATATTTATTAGCAGCAGAGGCCTATTTGGGCATGCATCAAAATCAAGAAGCACTCCATCTTGTCAATGAGCTCCGCAAACGCGCTGCGCTATCCGAGACTGCTTTCAACGATCAGCTCAAACTGTCGGCTCTTAGCTTGGATGTACTGCTCGATGAAAGAGCACGCGAACTTATGGGCGAGCACGATCGCTGGTTTGATCTAAAACGGACCGGTAAACTTATTGTGCGGGCGAAGGCCAACAATCCATTGGTTCAAAAATACAACAACCTAAACCCCATTCACCTATTGAGGCCTATTCCACAGGATGAAATCAATAAAACCGAAGGATTGACCCAAAATAATGGTTATAATTAAATTGAATGCTTTATGAAATACGCTATGATTACTGGAATAATGCTTGCCCTATGCAGTCTATTTTTGAGCTGCTCAAAATATAAAAGTCCCGATATCAATCAAGGTATGAATGATACCGTTCCACAACTATATGAAGAGCTTTACGAGCCCATTAAAGATAACGGGCAGTATAATTTATTAGAGATGACGGTAAAACCCAAACGATACTGGTCTGTCGTGGAGGTCCTTAACGTTGGTTCTAGAAACAATATTGGTGAAAGCAATGAAATACGAGGCTTACAGTATCATTTATTGGCGCAATCGCTCGCGGGGTTGACCAACCGTGCTGTACAGCAGGGAAAGAGCCAGATCGCTGTCTGGTTGCATGATCATGCGGGGCGGGAATCCTACAGCCTGTCTAAGCAGGCGTTGGGTGATCTTGGGGTTAGCGAACAAGGGATGCAAAGTGCCATTGAGCTGGCGCGGAATAATTATGGCCCGTCCGATGGGATCAAGTTGCAGATAAAAGATCTATTCGACGGTTATGTACTCACGGATGTAACAAATAATCCAGAAAGTAATATCGTGGCTTCAGTGGCTTCTTCCGTGTACAATGCGTTGATTGTTGATGTCCGCGACAAGGCCAAATATGATGCGGCCGGATATGCGATGAAATATGATGCGCGTAATAAATCCACGGCAGATGCCTGGAAAGAATTTAAAACGAAAGTTAGCAACAAAGCGTTGGTGGTTATGCCCGTACAGACTGGAGAATTGCGCGACTTCGCAATTGCCAACAACTTATTTGTCCTCAACATTAATAAGCAAAAAGAGAACGCAACTGCCGGCCAGAATTTACAGGTGTATGAGGAAATATTATCGTGGCTGGCGCCTGGCGCCCCAATCTATGGATGGGAGCAAGGCGTGGATGAGTCGGTATTCGTAAGCAGGGCATCTGCCAAGGGGCATGTCTGGGTCCCTAGCGATTGGACGTATAATATTCCATTGACTTCATTGACATACAAACAGCGTCAGACAGGTGTATTGGCTAAGGTTGTCAATCCGCAGTTTATCGACTGGTCGAAGGATAAGAAATTCGTTGCTTATTATCTTTCGGATGGTGACAATGTACAGTGGATGATGAACGATTTTGTTTCTGATTACTATCAAAACAGCGATGCCACGAACATGAAAATGGGGTTTGGTATTTCTGCGAGCAATCTTTTGCAAATGGCACCAAGTCAATTTAGTAACGTCTTTAATAAGCAGCATCGTGATTATACTTTGATTGAAGCCCTTGGAGGTGGTTATCAATATGTTGATAATTTTGGGATCGAAGATAACCGTACCACACGTCTGGCCAATTTGGCCAAAGATGTTGCACAGCATATGCGGCAACATCGCATTAAAGTGCTTGGACTGATGGCTAAAGATGTGAAGTCGGCAGCTGCCAAAGAAGGGTATCAAGCATTTATTGATGCTAATGATCAGCTCGAGGGACTTGTTGTCTTACAATACAGTCCTTATGCAGGCGGAAAGGGAGATATTATTTGGTTGAAAAATAAACAAGGGTATGAGATTCCGGTCATTAGCATTCGCTATACGCTTTGGAATTTTGGAAATGTTAACCATGAACGGGAGGGGACCCCAGCTTATATTGCCCAAAAACTTACAGCAGACACCGAAAATAAGTTCTCCGTAATCGGGGTGCACGCATGGAGTAAGTTTAGAGATATAGGCAAAGGGGCAGATCCTATCGCGGAAAATACGAATGGAGAGTTGGACGGAGCTTCGGCGGCAAAACTTATGCGAAACCATTTGGGAATAGATTTCGAGACCGTCAACGTCCAGGAATTGATTTGGCGCATACGTATGAGCCACAATAAAGAGGAAACAGAACGATACCTGAAATCCTATTACTAAGCAGGGATTTAACATACAGTCGATAAAACAATACATCTTCCGTTGAGTCATTCTGCCATTGCATGGGCTCGCGGCGGATGTATTGGAAGTCTGCACGATGATAGGTGGCCTTTGAGATAAGCTTGCGCTCGCTATGATTTGTATTCAACGTTTTCAAATGCTTAATATGTATCCGGAATGAAATTCGCTATTAGACCTATTCAACATTTTTTCAAAGTCGCGATGCTAGCAGATCGGTAGGCGTGTAACCAAAATGCTTTTTAAACGCATAGGAGAAATGTGAAAGATTTTCGAATCCTACCGCGTAACAAACTTCGATTGGTTTCATTCTTTTTTCAACAAATTGATAGTGTGCTAGCTCCAATCGTTTTTTTGTTAACCATCGCTGCGGTGTGAGGTTGAAAATCTTGCTAAAATCCCTTTTGAAGGTGGTTAAACTTCGTCCTGTCAGATAACCGAATTTTTCCAGCGATAAATTGAACATAAAGTTCTTTTCCATATAGCCTGCAAGGTCAATTTTGCCGGGTTCTTCAAAGTTAGCCAAAATAGGATCTATTTCTTTATCTATCGCCCGGAGGATACTGATTGCTTCCGTGATTTTCAGGGAGGCAATGTTCTCGGGCAGTTTCTGTAGTTCAAAATAAGGAATCAATGAGGAAAGACAGCTTTCCAGTAAAGGATGATTGTTAAAGCTGTATATCTTTTCCGATTTTCGAGCAGAAGGCTTTATGGTCAGATTTGCATAGAAATTTTTTAGCTTCTCACTCGTTAAGTGCATCACGACCGTTTTGTGAGGCTGTCCATCTTTTGGGTAGTTGATAATTGTTGCTAACTGATTTCTTGGTATTAGAAAAATATCGCCTTTTTTAAACAGGTAAGTAGCATCGGCTTGTACAATTTTTGTTTCACCGGAAATAAACCAGATTAACATATGGCACTCGAAACTGATATCCGATTTGAAGAACTTATCCTCATAACAGGATAGCTTAATATCATCTGTTATATATTTCGCTTTATACTCCATGATTCGAATTTTCTGTTCGGCTTTAAAGGCATTGTGATGACATAAATATAAAAAATTAATAGCTAAATCTTTTATCGTAAGCCGTTTGGATATTAGTCTATATTGAACTTTACTCCGATCATTTCTTCACTAAGGTGCCAAAGGCGTTTTGCTGAATCTTTATCCAATGAATATTGTTGGACACCGTTCTGATGCAGTTTTGTATGGGTTGGGATTAAAGGATCTGTTGGTAGCAACTCTGCGATATCGTTATCTTCCAGATATACACCGCCTATTTCATCTAATAACGGACTGGTCGCTGCAAAAACCGTAGTCGCAGCACCTTGTGGAATGGTCTTCAATGTAGCCATTATCGCTGGGTGTATATTTCCATTTTCATCTAAAAATCCTAACTTCCTCCATTGTTCCGGGTCTGCATCCCGCCCTAATTCTGTACCTCCGATCGAGCCTGGATGTAAAGAATACGCCCTTATATTAAAATCTTTGGCCCGGTTATCTAGCTCTAAAGTGAAAAGATTGCTTGCCGTTTTTGATTGACCATAAGCCTGAAGAGTTTCATATTCGCGATTTTCAAAATTTGGATCTTCAAAATTGAAGGAAGAATTATGATGTCCAAGAGAAGATACATTGACAACTCGTGCAGCACCCGCCTGTTTTAATGCGGGCCACAGTCTAGCTGTAAGATGAAATTGCCCTAAATAATTTGTCGCTAGTTGCGATTCAATTCCACGTTGGTCACGCTGCAAAGGGACCCACATAATACCGGCATTGTTGATTAGTAAATGAAGTGGTCTGCCTGATAAAATGAATTTTCTAGCAAATCTGTCAATAGAAGCCGGTTCAATCATATCCACTTCTTCGATTTCGATATTTACTATACCTGCTAAATTTACTTTTGCTTTTTCAACGTTTCTTGCAAGAACGATAACAGTTGCACCGGCAGAAGCGAGCGTTTTGGTAGTTTCAAGTCCGATTCCCGTATTACCTCCCGTTACAATTGCGATTTTATTGCTTAGATCAATTCCTTTAATGACGTCCTCTGAAGTAGATTTTGCTGTGAAGCCAGAACCGATTGGTTTCTGTAATGCTCCTTGATAATTGTTTGCTTTCATTTTAAAAATTTGATTTTGTTAAGACAAAGGTAGGAGGGATTTTGACGCATGGTTTTGTTTAGACGTCCTAACTTACTTTGTTTAAAAGATCAAATGAAAAATATAAGGCGAACAACTCATTCAATTGACTTGTACAGGTTTTGAACGATGTTGGGGAATCAATCTTTTTCTTTTTACTGTTAATGATACCGCTGATAATACTCTTCTATCAATTTTTTGAGCTCATTGAAGTCAAGCGACAACTGATCGACCGAAATGGCTATTCCATTTTCGAGCAGATGTTGTTGTACTTGTGGAGCGAACTGCTGGATATAATTTTCGGGATTGTGCAGCTTCAAAAAAACAAAATGGACACCATGGGCCATCCCTGTTGAGACGGATTGAATCGCAGTCCATTTTACAGTCCCAACCTTTATTCCTACTGGTGTACCGTTATATCGAATACCATTTGCGTTTAATAGGAGGCCGGTTCGATCTTTATTAAATAGGGCCTTTATACCACCAATCAGACAATAACACCCTAAGCCTCCTAAGGTCAACATCAGTGCCCCAGAGAAAATTCTTATTTTTTCGGCGACAAAGAAGATATAGTAGGCAAATGCCAAAGCCGCTATCGTCATCAGAAAACCAAACAGCGCTAATTTCAGGCGCTTTTTATTATCAAATTCTATGATAGTCTCATTCATAATTCACTTTTTCTTCTATGTATTTATAGGACTAAATTAGAATAACTTTCCTCAAATTTTCAAGGGAATTCCAATTCGTGGTGAATCGTTTTAAATTCGCGGTATTTTAATGTCTATCTGTATTTAAACTATTTTCTAAACTCAATTATATCCAGCGCTATGCCTCCACGAATCATCTGTGATGATCAAAGTATTGATGGGTTAATCTATCCTCGAATCCTTTTCGAGCTTTTTGGTCTGTTTTGCTGAAAAGGTTTTTCCAAAATTGTAGCTGAAACTCAATTTTGCATAGCGTGACTTCAATTTATTCACTGTTTCAATGCTAATCACATTGCCTAAACTGGAAATAGGCGCTTTTTGTAAGTTGAAAATATCCTCAATCGTGAGGGATATATTTAACTTGTCCTGAAGCACTTTTTGCTGTAAACCCGTCGTGATATATCCCGTCGACCCATAGTGCATTTGAAAACTATTTCTTTTCGATGCATAAAAGCCGAGTATTTGAACAGTAGTCTTTGGCAGAATATAGATGAAAGTATTGATCGACCCACTAAAGTTGACAATCCCAGGTAACAAAATATCTTCTGTATTGTTCGATCTGAAAGTTGGGCGTTGTGCTGATAAATATGTACTGACATTCACGCTGCTTCCAAACTTGTTTTCCGACATGACATAACCTCCGATTTGGTTTAGATTGTAATCATTATAATAATTAAACTCTGGACTCCCAACCTCCTCATTATATCTGGAGATATATGTAAACATATTCTTCGAGGAGTTTCCATATAAAGAAAAGATCAGTGAATGGTTGCTATTCCACTTATGTGAATATTGCAGATCTAGCCTATTCGCAAAATATGGCTTCAAATGTGTGTTACCGTTGGTGAAATAGATAGGATTATTGTTCACCGCAAATGGATTGAGCATACTATATCCGGGACGTTCGATTCTTCTGTTCCCTGATAAAGCAATGCTGTTTTTAAGGTCTTTGAAATCATAACGTATATTAAAGTTGGGAAATAAATTAAGATAGTTGTTTTTAATTTGTTCGTCAGTTAAAACGGCTCGTAATTTATAGTCGAACGATTCTAATCGCAAGCCTAAATCGAAGGAGAAGTGTTTCAATTTACCATTCAGAGAAGAATAGGCTGCAAGTATATTTTCGTCGTATTGAACCTTATTTTCACTATTTAATTCTCCTGCATCGATAATTCCATCTGTGGCTAGATTCTTAAAGAAGCTTTCTGTATTTGCACGGGTATATTTTGCACCGAATTTTAGATCAATACCCTTTCCAATGTTTGTTTTGTAATCGGTATTGAATGTCCAGATTTCATATAGTCTGGAAGTAATAAAATTTCTGCTATCATTTTCTGAGGAATTTATTTCCGTGTTAGAAAAATCATATGCCTTTCTCCAGAATGAAGTGTTATTTTCATTCGAGTATTTCGCGTAATTCAAACCGATCGAAAGCTTGCTTTTCGTTTTAAAATCTTTATCATAAATGAAATCGGCGATATGAAAATTATTGTCCAAAAACATGAAGTCCTGCTGTTTAAGCTGCCTTTGAAATTGATCCTCCCGATTATAGATCGTAGCGTCTCTTTCATTAGGAAATTTGCCATAAAAGCTGGCGTACCAATAATTAAAAGAGAGTGTGCTCGTCGAATCAATATTATAAAGTGTATTGGTTTTCATGGAATGTGTTCTTTGGGATCTTTCGCTGGCCTGTTCTTGTCTATAGAGATAACTAGAATCGGGTAAGTAATAGTTTTTTATTAGATCGTTTCGTTTATGTAGGTTTTCACTATATGAAAAATTATAGCCCACTGAAATTTCAAACTTACTTTTTTTAAGATTTAAATTGAGCGATTGGTCCGTCCCCCAAAGGGTGGAAACACTTGTACTTGCCGACCCAAAGAAGCCCAAATTGGAATTTTTCTTAAGTCTGATATCGAGCACACCTCCATCTCCGGCGGAATCATATGCCGCACCCGGACTTGTAAGCACGTTAACGGACGAGACCTCATTGCTCGGTAGAGATTTCAGGTAGTTCAATAAATCTTGACCACCCAAATTGACTTTCCGACCATTGATCAATACAGTAGCTCCTTTTCCAAGCAATTGTAATTTGCCTTCCATTTCATCAACTGTTAATCCCGGAACCTGCTTGAGCAATTCTGCTATATTTGTACTATTGCCTAGTATATTGTTTTCCGCATTAAATCTATACCCACCGGTAATAAGTTCTAGGGGAGGTTTTCTGGAAGAAACTGCAACCTCCTCAAGCTTATTGTCAATCTTATGAAGCTTTATAGTACCCATATCTATATTGCTCCCGTTGGGTATTACAATTCTTTTTATCTGAGACTGAAAGCCCATATGATTGATTTTTAGGTAAAATGAACGCTGACTATGGGTCAATTGGAAGTCCCCACTTTCATTTGTCACCACTATTCTGACAGGATTACTGCCACTTTGATGATCCAGTAAGGATATGGAAACTAAATGAGCAGGTTCGTTAGTAATAGAATCAACTACTTTGCCCGTAACAGTAAAGGTTGAATCGATGAATGAAATGATCGTCGTGTTAGACGAAGCATGAGATATAGCGAAAAACAACAGGTATGGGAGAACTAGGGCAATTTTTTTTAACTCTTTCATGTATTTAAGGTTCTTGTGCAAAGCTTGATGACAATTGTTTGCAGTTAGTGACTATAGGTTAGTCGAGCTTACGGAAAAAATGTTGCACGTGTAATAATAAAACGAACACAAATTTGACACTTAAGGCTTGTCATAGTTAAAGAAAGCCTCTGCCTCGATGGGTTACAGTTTGCCACTATTAAGGCTATGATGTTGGTTTATTTTTATTCTAAAAAATATTATTTTTGAAATAATTAAAACAAATATGGTATATTTATGTTCTAAATAAAGTATATGAAATATCAGCTTTTAAAAGAAATCATTGGATTAGTTGAAGAGTTTGAACAGGAAAACGTAGACGGAATCTATAGCACTGACGCAAATGGATTTAAACGTTGGATAGTAACAAAGGAAACCGATGTTCTCGAAGAACCCAATTGGGACGGTAAGGAAAATGGGCGTAGTCCGGAAAGTGTCATCAGCACGTTAATAGTGCATATGAATAGGTTCGCAAAAAGTTATTCAAAGGCTGCTATTTGGGAATCTGATTTTTCCACACAAGAGGAGTTTATCTATCTTATTACACTACGGTCCTTTGGTGAGATGACAAAAATGGAATTGATCAGAAGGAATATTCATGAAAAGCCAGCCGGCATGGCCGTTATAAACCGTTTGATCAAACAAGGTTGGATACGTCAACACGATTCAAAACTGGACCGCCGGAGTAAGTTGCTCTATATCACAGAAAATGGCTTGTCGGCATTGGACCGGCAAATGGGAAAAATACGCCATGCGACGCACATTGTTTCAGGTGATTTGACCTACCACGAAAAAATAACATTGATAAGTTTATTGGATAAACTGAGCAAATTTCATCAATTAATCTATGATAGAAATATTGCACCGGAAAATTTGCTGGAGCAAGTGAAGTTATAATCCACATCGGGATGCGATAGAAATGACAAAAGGCAATAGGATGTGTACATTACTAGTTGCGGTGCCAATAAGTCGATTGGGAATTGCCCAAGTAGTTTAGCTAAAAAAACAAATGAAAAAGAAGGTAGCCGTTATTGGCGCAGGTTTTTCGGGTCTTTCAGCGGCAGCGTATCTTGCTAAAGCAGGGTACGATGTGCATGTTTTTGAGAAACATACGCAGCCCGGTGGAAGGGCGAGACAATTCAGTACGACAGAAGGATTTAAATTTGATATGGGACCGAGCTGGTACTGGATGCCCGATATCATTGAGTCCTTTTTTTCGGATTTTGGATGCAGCACAGCTGATTTTTTTGAGCTTGTATCGCTCAATCCTCAATTTGAAATGATATTTGACTCCGGACAAGTTCGTGTTCCGGAATCCTATCAGCAATTAAAACTATTATTTGAACAGATCGAACCTGGGGCGGGTACGCAGTTAGATCGATTTATGGAAGCTGCAAAATTTAAGTATGAAGTGGGGATGCGGGATTTCGTCAATAAACCCTGTCACAATTGGGGCGAATTTCTCTCTCCAAAAATTGCACTTAGCGCTTTTAAGCTAGATTTGCTTTCCAATTTCCGATCCTATGTTGCCAAATATTTTAAGGACCAACGATTGCGGACATTAATGGAATTTCCGGTCATATTTCTGGGCGCCTCACCCAAGGATATTCCGGCATTATATAGCCTGATGAACTACGGCGGTTACGCACTTGGCACTCATTATCCGAAAGGAGGTTTTTTTCAATTAGTACTGGCGATGCAGCAAGTAGCGGAGAGGCAAGGTGTCACTTTTCATTTCGATCATAATGTTGATACATTAAAAATTGAAAAGAATAAGATCACTTCATTAGGTGTTAATGGCGTAGATTACGCATTTGATCTTGTGGTTGCATCCGCTGATTATCATCATATCGAAACACTACTTACCAAGGAGTTGAGAAACTATGATGAAGATTATTGGAAGAGTAGGACCTTTGCCCCTTCGAGTTTGATATATTATCTGGGGATGAAATCGTCCATTCCAAATCTAACACACCATACACTGTTCTTTGAGCATCCGTTGGACGATCATATTGACTGTATATATGGTGAAAAAAAATGGCCCCAAAATCCACTGTTCTATGTATGTTGTCCATCCAAAACGGATCCTCATGTGGCTCCTGCAGGCAGTGAGAACCTCTTCTTGTTGATGCCATTGGCGACAGCTATCTCAGACGATGATGAAACACGTGAAAAATACCTAATTAAGATGTTAGAGCGTTTGGGAAAGCATACTGGTACAAAAAACCTATACGAGCAGATTACATACAAGAGAAGTTACTGCGTAAGCGACTTTATCAGCGATTACAATGCTTACGCTGGAAATGCTTATGGGCTAGCAAATACATTAAAACAGACAGCGGTATGGAAACCCAAGATTAGAAATAAGAAAGTCCATAATCTTTTTTATTCAGGTCAGCTGACAGTTCCTGGTCCCGGAGTACCTCCATCCATCTTATCGGGGAAAATTGTTGCCAAAGAAGCCATTGATTTATATCGTAAAACATAAGACCATGAAAAAGCTATTTGATGAACTCGCTTATGAAGTAAGCAAAAAAACAACTGAAAAGTATAGTACAAGTTTCTCGCTTGGTATATTGGCCCTCAAGCCAAGCATTAGGGCTAGTATTTATGCAATCTATGGCTACGTAAGGTTGGCTGATGAAATAGTCGATAGTTTTCATGGTTATGATAAGCAGCGACTTTTGGCGCGGTTATACCTCGAGACTAACTGCGCTTTAGAGGAAGGTATCTCATTAAATCCGATATTACAGTCTTTTCAGGAGACGGTGCATAAGTATGCTATCGACATCGAGCTGATCCGACAATTTCTGCATAGCATGGAAATGGATCTGAATAAGGTCGACTATAATTCCGAACGTTATAAAGAATATATTTATGGTTCGGCTGAAGTGGTGGGGCTGATGTGTTTACAGGTTTTTACAGAAGGTAATAGAGAGCGCTATGAGGAGTTAAAACCTTACGCCATGAAACTGGGTTCTGCATTTCAAAAAATAAACTTCTTGCGTGACCTCAAGGACGATTATCAGGTGCTTGGACGTACCTATTTTCCAAACCTGGATATGGCGGTGTTTGACAATGCACTCAAAAGCCAGATTGAGGATGAGATACACAGCGAATTTAAGGAAGCGCTTTTGGGAATCAAAAAATTGCCTGCATCGGCAAAATTTGGCGTTTATCTGGCTTATAAGTATTATCTTTCACTATTTGCGAAGATTCGGAAAAAATCCTCCAAAGAAATTTTGGAAAGTAGGATTAGAATACCTAATGCACAAAAAGCCTATGTTGCTTTTAAAAGTTATCTACGTTACAAAGCTGCTTACTTATAAAATAGAGTTATGAATTTTATTACAGTATTGGTCACTTTTATTGCTATGGAGGGCGCCACCTGGCTTATCCATAAATACATTATGCACGGCTTTCTCTGGATATTACATCGCGATCACCATGATCACAGCAATGCGGGGTTTCTGGAAAAGAATGATTACTTTTTTATCATTTTTGCCCTTCCCACGATCGCGTTGATGTATTTCGGGTCGTTAAAGGGGTACAATTATCTGTTTTATATTGGATTGGGAATTATGCTCTACGGTATGGCATATTTCTTTGTGCATGATATATTTATCCATCAACGTTTCAAATGGTTGAGTAAAACGAATAACCGTTACTTTTTAGCGCTTCGTCGTGCCCATAAACAACATCATAAACATTTAGGCAAAGAGGAGGGCGAGTGTTTTGGCTTTTTATATGTTCCAATGAAATACTTTAAAATGTATACTAACAATGAAAAAATATGATGCAATATACTTATTCGCTTATCTTATTTTTTACGGTCATAATCTGTTTTGTCGCATCCTTCGACAAGCGGCTTCGATTCGATCGTGAGTTCATCCCATTTTTAAAGGCATCAGCGCTTGTTGCTGTATTTTTTATAGCTTGGGATGTCTGGTTTACCAGTAAGGGAGTATGGTGGTTTGACACAAGATATACCTTGGGACTGGCTATAGCAGGATTGCCATTGGAAGAATGGTTATTCTTTATCTTCATCCCTTTTTCATGTATTTTTACCTATTTCTGCATCGATAAATTTTTTAGATTACAATCGCTATCGGCCTTCAATAATATTGTTGTCTTTGTAAGTGTCATTATATGTGCTGTTGTTGCTCTTCGATATGCTGACAGAATCTATACCGTAGTTACCGCTGCTGTGACTATGGCGACATTGGTGCTTTTTCACTTTGTATTTCGGATACAATGGATTACGCAGGCCTCTTTAGTCTTCACTTTGCTGATGCTGGGCTTTTTACCTGTCAACGGCATACTTACCGGAACAGGATTGGAGTCCCCTATTGTCAATTACAATCCAATGGAATTTATGGGGATCAGGGTACTTACGATTCCGGTTGAAGATGCAGTGTACGGATACACTCAGTTTTTGTGGGTTCTTTACTTTTTCAAAAAGTTTCAAAGTATGCCCCTAAAATCCAATCTATAAAGTGGATGCATTTGGACAGCTCAAATAAGCTCAGAAATCCGCTGCTTTATTATTTACTTTATCGACTCTCACTTTGAATCAACAATATCGTGTAAGGCTCTAAATAAATTTAATGGATATTCGGCTAATCTGTTGCAAAGGTAGAGATACCATTCATGACCATATACAAAATACAGCTTCGTAGGATAACCCTCAGCTTTTAATTTGACCAACTGCTCTGTTTGGATGCCAAATAAACTTTCAAACTCATAAGATTCCTTTTTAGGATTTAGTTGTTCAATTAGTTTTTTTACTTCCTGCTGAATTTCATGATGGTGTGTTGCAATGGAACATAAGTGGCCTTTCGAAAATAACCTTTCAACATAATATAGATACTGTTCATTAAGCTCCTCTCCCCGTGGTATGGATAAACCTTTGGCTGTTTCAAAAGCTCCTTTTACTATCCTAATACGCCCCCTTTCTTTGCACATGGCCTCAAAGTCATCTGCCGTTCGATAGAGATATGCCTGTAGCGTAATGGAAAGATTGGAGAATTCTTTTGACGCTTTCTGATAGAGTTTTAAGATTCTATCTGTTCTTTCTGTCCCTTCGGCACTGATGATTACTTCCTTTCCCTTTGCTATTTCGCATATTTTGGAAAGGTTTTCATAACATAAGCCTTCTGAGATCTCTAGTCCAATATGTGAAAGGTCGAGCGAGACTGTTGAATTGAGGTCCTTTTGATTTATTACATGACAGATCTTTAGAAATTCATCTGTGGCTTTATCCGCTTCCTCAATAGATCGCGTACTTTCCCCCATATACTCCATCGAACACTTAAAACCTTCATTCGTTGAAATTCGTACCTTTTCTACGGTTTCGGTAAGGTTTTCACCGCCGATATAACGTTCGGCGGCTTTCTTCATGAATCGATAAAGTACCTCATTATTCAAAACATACGCTTTGGCATCTTCATTTAATGCAGCTTTCCTTAGTGCTGCAGCACCAGCTATTAGTAACTGTTCCATTTTTCAATTTTAAAATTAGCAACACAAAATACGTAAATTAAATTTTTTGCTTATTGTTTTACCCAATAAAAAGTTTTTGAAAAGATGCCTTTATGGGCCACAATTTTCAACTTTTTTCCCTGGAGGTACATTTCGCAATTACCTTTTTGGCCAGTATCATGGTTTTCCACAGTCCCCTTCCATTCATTTTTTTCAAAACGCACATTGTAGAGGGTTGGACGTCCTTTGGGATCGAGACCAGAAAATTTTCCGTTGCTGTAAGTGATGGTGATAATGAAGCCTTCCTCGGTTTTCCATTTACCTGCAAAATTATCATTGGAGGATTGAGCAACACTCATTATCGCCATGAAGATGATGACAAGGGATGACAGTATTTTTTTCATATGTAATGATTTCATACTGCAAAGCAAATTAAAATAATCTGCAGTGTTTTTAATATATCTTAAAAAATGAAATCAGTTACCTGCCCGCGCGTATCACGCTTAGTGTTTGTTGGGTAATACCCAGATAGGAGGCAATATGTCCCAAGGAGGTTAAATTATAAAGGTCGCGTAATAATTCTTTTTCAATAAATAGACATTCTGTTGTCGATTATATTACTTGAACATTCGATGATCGTATTCTAAAACTCGGCAAGCGCAGCAGTTCCCACTTCGATCAAATTGTTTGAAAAATAACTGAAGATGTGTTGACTAACCATGCATTAAAGTTAATTAGATCCATTTTTTTTAATTTCAATTTTAATTTAGTGATTTTTTTTATGTTAAAATCATTAAATTTATTAAAACAAAAAGCTGTTAATAGAGTTTCTTAACCTAAATACCTAGTATGAAAAAAATATTTATTGTAGATGATGATCCTGTGGTAACAGCGATGTTATCCAAGATTTTAAGGGATCTTGAATTTAGTGATATTGCTGTTTTTACGAACGGCGAATCTTGTCTAAATCAACTTGATCAAAAACCAGACATTATCTTTTTGGATTATCAAATGGAAAAAATGAATGGTTTGGAAGTATTGCAGGAATTAAGAAAAATCACATCAGAAAGTGCTGTTATTTTCACCACCGCATTGGAAGACCTCAGCGTAGCTATGCAATCCATTGCGCAAGGATCCGTTGAATTTTTACTGAAAAGAAATATTACGAAAAAGGAAATTCAGAAGATTTTAGCTGAAATAGATTAAAAAGAAAGGGATATTATGCCATTTACATTTGCACATCCGGCTTTGATTTTACCTTTTCGAAAAATAAATCGTCGTTATCTTTCATTTACAGGTTTAGTTGTGGGAAGTATGGTCCCTGATTTTGAATTCTTCTTTAAAATGAGGACAGGACCTAATATTGGTCATCATTTCCCTGGATTCTTTTTTCTCGATATACCGTTGGCTTTAATCTTATGTTTTATTTTTCACGAGTTTGTCAAAGGACCTCTGTATTCCAATGTACCCCTTTTTTTGCAAAAACGTCTGAAAAAATATGCTTCATTTAAATGGGGGAATTATGCTGTGGAGAACCCATTTGTGGTGCTGTTTTCTGTTACGTTGGGTATCGCAACACATGTGTTCTGGGACGCGTTTACACACGACGATGGATTTTTCGTCGAACGTTTTCATGTTCTTAATGCCACAATATTTTTTTTAAATGCTAAATTCCCCGTCTACGCAATTCTGCAGGTTATTTTTAGTCTTTTCGGTTTAGTTGTTGTATGCAATTGTATCAGGAAAATACCAAAAGATGAAAATCAAATGGCTGAAGGTTATATTAAATACTGGTCTTTGATAGCATTGTTTACACTATTGTTTTTTGTGATGAGATCATTAATCTTATCGCATTATAACACCTTTTGGGATCTCTTTATGGGGCTTATGGGCAGTTTGATTTACGCAATGATCTTGGTATCGATACTCGGGGGATACAAAAAATCAGATCGTTATCGTACTGCTGATAAATCGTGAAAAACCTGTGATGCTAGCCCAGTTTTGTAAAGGTGAAGTCTTGTGATAAATCAGATTCATCTTTTTGGAGACAAGTGAAAGGGCATAATTTGAATGAATAATTTCATTGACACCCGATAAATCTATTTCGCTAACATTGGAAGCATCAATATGAACTAATGGTATGGATGAATTTAATATTTCCAAAATTTTAGACCGCAATGCCGAGGTCTCGAATGATGTAAATCGGTTATCCAGCACAATTAAGCATGATTCTGCATTTGAATTAGTTGTAAGAATTGTGTTATTGTCCATTGCCTTATTTTTTATTAAGTTAATAAACAATTATGAAAAATCTGCTACTCTTTGTTTTGTTTTTGCTTAGCTCTACAAGATTGTCTATTGCCCAAAATGTAGTGACGACTACTGAATTAAGCAATGAACAGCGCGAAGGGTATATACAACGTGCATTGATTTTTAGAAAAAACGAAGCGTTTGAGGTGGCTATTCGTGTGGTGGATAGTATCCTTGCCGTACAGCCCAAAGATGCCGGCGCGCTGCTTCTTAAAGGTGATATGCAATTACAAAAAAGAGCTTTTGGTGATGCCGTGAAAACATTTGAGTCATTATTGGAATTAAATTATGAGCCCATTACCACCCGAATTAATCTTTCCTATGCACTATTTATGCAACATCATCCTGCAAAAGCTATCAAGTATGCAAAGATGGCCTGGGAGTTGGATAAAGACAACCAAAATGCGATTGTCAATTACTTTAATGCCATGTTATGGAATATTCGGACGAAGCAAGCAGCTGCCTTTCTTGCGGAACAGCAAACAAAACTCAATCCAGAACAGCAGTTGCTGCTCCGGGCCCGCCTGTTAACGACGTCGGGTGACTATAGAAACGGCTTAGCATATTACGATTCGCTCTCCGTAAAATTTCCAAATAAATACTATATCAAAGAATATGCAGAGGTACTTTTAGGTAAAAAAGAATTCAAGGAAGCACTTCACTATATGAGACGTGACACAACGAAGTTTTCGCCAAAGGAGCTTCAGGAATTTATGGATAAATATCATGCATGGCGTAGGCAGAATGCAGGTACTGAATTTAGTTACTTTAAGGATGTAGGGGATAATATAAGGTTAGAAAATTCTGTGTGGTGGCAACAAGGTGAAGGGCGCACTTACAGGTTAAGCCTGCGAGCAGGCTTGGGATCCGTCGAATCGCCAAATGTAGAAAAGACCAAACTACAATTTGCACATCTCAATATGATTGAAAGATGGAGTAAAGCTTGGTCAGGGACTACCGATGTGCACTTACAATGGATCGATCCAGCTGGCCGCGAACGATACTTCGGCATCACAGGAAAACAAACCATACAATATCAACCGCATGACCGCAGAATGATCGGTTTGTTTATTGGATCAGATATTTTAAATTACACGGCTTCGTTGCTTGGACAAAAAATCAGAAGTACAAATCTTGGTTATGTCGCCCATATCATGTTAGGAGGTAAATATGGCTTTTATTCGCAAGGCAACATTGGTTTCTTGACGGATGATAATACGAGTCAACAGTTCTTTGGCTCGTTCTATCACCTTTTCAGAACTGAACCTACTTTTAAAGCCGGTATTAACTTTTCGGCACTGCATTTTAAAGATAACAGTATTCAATACTATTTTTCGCCCAATAGATATTTAAGTACGGAAGTGTTTTTGGACTATACAACCCCTTTGCCACTTATATCAAGTTTCTACTTTCAAGTTCAGGGAGCTGCCGGCATGCAACAGATAGAAAAGCAGTCCTGGGAAAGTGCTTTCCGGGTACAGCCAGAGATTGGATTCCGCTTACGTCATTTCGAATCTTCTTTCAAATATCAGACAAGCAACGTTGCTTCCAGTACCGGAACAGGATATCGTTTTAATTGGTTTACTTTGCGACTTGCCTGGCGATGGTAGCTTATTTCTTTTTCACAAACGTGAAATATTTTTGCAATATATAATTGATTGATAATGTAATCGCAGTCGATATAATTTTTGCTAGAGTAGGTTCGGCCCGAAATACGACGATGAGCGTTTTCATGATTAGGTAATCTGTTCCTAGGCCTTGTAAGACAACTATGAAATATTTAATAAGTTTTTTTGCACCCTCTGTTTTTTCTGTAATCCCCGCCTCAAATGCAAAGGTCCGCGCAAGCCAAAAACCAGTTGGAACGGTTATTAAAAAGGCGATAACTAAGCTGATTGTATAAGACTCAAAATGGACACCAGCGACTGCGAGACCAGCTTTTGGCAGTATAAAATGATAGCTTAGTACAAAAATCAGGATATTTAAAATAGTGTTTAAGGCACCTACAGCCAGATAAGCGTATAACTGATAAGGAATAAACTTTTTGAACAGTCTATAGAAAAGATTTAAAAACAACGTGATAATTTTAGCCATGATCAATTCCTTTTTTTCGTTATCAATACTTGTAAATGGGAAATATACCATTCGGCAAGTTCATTCATCGGTAAGCCTTTGGCTGCTGCATAATTTTGATCTTCAATTTTTCGACGTTCTTCTGGGTTCTGGAGTAGATAGGCAACAGCTTCAGCCATGCTAGCAGCATTATCAGTTTCAAAGAATGCGCCGCTGTAGCCTTCTTCTTCAACTACGCGTTCGAGGTCATCGATTTTGGGTAATATACAGGCTCGCGCATAGCTCCCAGCCTGATGAAGTATTCCCGAACTGCCGGTTGTTGTTGTGTATGGAAAAATAATAAAAGTGCTATCTTGAAAAATTTTAGCTACGTCTTCTTCGGCGATGTACCCTGTAAACACAAGATCTTCGACCTCATTGTATTTTTGCTGTACAGCGTTTAAATATCCTTTCACATTGGGATTGTCGGTCCCCGCAATGGTCGCCACAAATTTGTATTCAGGATATTTTGCTCGAAGTATTTGTGTAGCCTCAATAAGCACTTCCACTTTCTTGTAAGTGCCAAATTTACCAAAGGCCATTAAGTTTATGACCCTTAGAGGTTCATTTAAATAGGTTCTTTCCGGAAGTTCGAAATTACCATGTGGAAGAAGGACGACGTGGTCAGCATGATATTTTTTTCTTAGAATATCCACATACTGTGATATCGTTACACCCACAAGGTCAGCCTTTAATATAATTTTGGTAAGCATTTCTCCAATTTTCAGTAAGATATTTTCTTTCCATTTGGCCTTGGCCATCCCTATCGTATCAAGCTTTACGGTCTCTGTTATATTATGAAGCAGTACAATCGAAGGAATTTGAAGTTTTCTACATAGCCAGGGTGTGAAAAGTCCAAGTGCTGCTGGAATTTTACGGTCGCCGAAAGTCATAAATTGCATGTTGAAAATGATCGCGTCAACTTTTAATGATTTCAGCCGCTTATAGATATGCCAGGATGATAACAAGCTGTTAAATTTCCAACATGGTATAATGTCAATTCCTTCCGTTTTATAACGTTGATAATCGCGGTCATTTTCCAGATGATCCGTCAGAACGTAAATTTTCTCTACTGGGAATTTTCCAATAAAGCTTCTGATCAAGTGATAACCATATTCGTTAAGCGTTACTTGACTTGGAGGATAAGGTGATATAAAGGCTATATTCATAAAACTATTTTGGGATTAACTATTTTGCTTTCAATTACTTTTAGCCCATCAAGGCGCCAGTTGTCACCTTGAAACAAAAGGACGACAGCCACAGTGACGAGTTCGGATTTTACCTTGTTTTCTTCTATATGATAGTTTAGCAGCACTGCGCTGTCTGTCGCTATACAGATCAGATTGTCGTTCGACCAACTACTTATAATAAGGTTGTGACTAAGGTCTTCTCTTGATAGCACGCTTTTAGACAGGGGGGGATGGCGTCTTGAAAGAAACTTAAACCAATCTTCGGTATAAAATTCTTTTCCCGTTGTCACGTCGTTTGTTTCAAAAAGATAATTTAGATGAGCCCATATTTTGCTGTAATCTAATGCTAACTTGCTCAGTGAAGCTTTTGGTGGTGCGATCCGAGATCGAATTATCATGTTTATGGTCGGTTTATTCCGGTTTTCAACAACATCGTCTTTAGTCATAAAACTGGGGAGAATTTCAGCCTTAGGAGCAACTCTTATTTGCAGGTAAGCAAATACTGCTATGATTACTACAATCAGATAAAATGCCAGTTTCATAAAGTTGATTTTATTTCTGCTGCTTTTGAGCTGCGGTCTCCAATTTTTACACGCAATTTTTTGCTACCCTTGTTCCCACTTGTAAGTTTTATTTTGGCATAACCTTTCTGCACCAAAACTTCGCTAATGGTGGTTTTTTCTTCTTCCGTCAAAATAAATTGCGCTAAGGTTCCATTCGCGATAAGGTTATTAAACTGATCAACAAGTGGCCCCGCCTCCACTTGAAGCAAGCTATCTGATACCCTGTTGATGTTGATTGGTATGGATGAACAGGTGCCAGGATTGACGTAATAACAGGAGAGCGGATTGTTTTGCTCTGGACAATAGATTCCGGCTTTTGCCGATACCGTATAACTCTGTTCGCCAAAGAATTCAGTGGAACTGATCGGATGTAAATTTCTGTCTTTGTCAATAAGTATAGATAAGCGTTGTTGGATTAAACTAGAATCTGGATTAAATGTCCGCGGGGAATAGAATGTCTTGGCGTTAGGTTGATTATGTCCCTTATTCTTTATGCTTAGGGGAAAATGATACACATTCTTTCCCAAAAGCAACAATTCAGCAGGTCCTTCGGTGACACCGGTAACTTGATGCAGGCTAACATTGAGTTTTCCATTTTCAATAGCAGTTGATAATTCAATGGGCTGAGAAAAGGAATACAATATAGCACGATAATTTTCGTTCGGACTCCAGTCAAACGATATATCATTTGCAGGCAGTACCAAGTCGTAATTATTTAAAGGCCACTGTGGTGCGCTAATTTCTTTTGTACAAGCGGAAAAAAGAGAAAACAATACGATGTATGGGCTAAATTTTCTCATTGCAAATAAAATTCTTCGGCAATAAAACTGTGTGGAATGGCTTGTATTCCCTTATTAATCCTATAATCTGTTGCAATCTGTGGCAAAAAGTTGATCTGTTGTTTACCATTTATATGGACTGAAATTACTTTTACGTCAATTTTTTTTGCCATATGCTGCAATTTTCGAATATTGGTACTGATGAATACTTCATTTCCACTGCGTAAAGCCGTTGGGTGTGTAATCAGTTGAGTCTGCCAAATAAGACCATTTTTGTCCTTTTCCACCACTAAAAAACCAGGGATAGTCAGTGGTGTAGTTAGGTTATTTTGGTAACGCGTTTCTAGCTCAATGTTATTCGAATCGATTTCTTTGACTTCATAAGAAAGCTCGCCGCCGTGTATATACCCTTTTTCACTCACATCCGTTTCTACATTTAGCACTACAGATTGCAATACCAAAGAATCCATGCTTTTGTTTTTCTCCAGGTCAATCTGAAATGGGCTTGAAGCTTTTGGTGCTAAATTATATTGAAAAAGTTCCTTTGGAAAATATATTTTTTCGATCCCGTTGTTATATTTTACAGTTAGTTTTAATGATACATTGGCAGGTACATCATCTATATTCATGAGTTCTCCAGTCAGAAAAGTTTTTTGAGATGATTTGATTACATTGATTTGATTTACATTAACCAAGGGTTTTGCCATGCGATCCTCTCGTATGGAAGGGAAACTCGTGATTAACCTCTTACCGGCCTTTTTAAA
The DNA here is from genome assembly GCF_002341965.1 of Sphingobacterium sp. UBA2480. Classification (NCBI taxonomy): domain Bacteria; kingdom Pseudomonadati; phylum Bacteroidota; class Sphingobacteriia; order Sphingobacteriales; family Sphingobacteriaceae; genus Sphingobacterium; species Sphingobacterium sp. UBA2480. Next base: position 328,598 of record NZ_DDPA01000007.1, read on the forward strand.
GAGCAGGTAGTTGTGTTCATAGAGTTGAGTTTCAGAAATTGTTAGTCTTGCCGGGCGAGGCTCGATATACCAGTTTCGATCTTTTTTGACCACATGAAGTTTTTCAGATTTATATTGGTAGCCAAGAGAAGTCATCCATCGTGTATTGACATTGTATTTTCCACGATCAGAAGTAGCGTGTTCCCTTTCTATGGAAATGCTATCCAGTTTCGCGTAAGAAGGTAAAAGTCCGCCGTCATTTACTGATTTTTCCAGTAAATACTGATCCAGAGAATAGGTGGGGCTTGGCAAAAAAAGTCGATGTGCCGCTTCGAATTGTTGAAAATCCAGGTGATTGTAATAATTCAATACTGTCGCTTCTGGAGTACCCTGTTCGTTGACAAACAGGAGCTCTGATACTTGTTTAATCATGTAAAACGAAAAGAAAGAGAAGGGAAGTACGGCCGTTATAAAAATAATTGAATTGGGATAATAATCAGCCGTCTCTGTTTTTAAGACAAAGTAATCTGCTTCTTTGTGTTTTCGGAGGTACCTAAGTGTAAGGATAAAGGTAATTATCAGACTGCATATGGGTACTGTTCCCCACATATACTTCAACTTTTTGGAGAGCTCCTTATGTGGCGTCATTTTAATGGTCGGGATATTACCTTTTTCCCATACCATTATCCCATTTTCAAGCCTGATTGTTCTGTTCCAACCTGTGTAATATAAGAGTGGGTCATAATACCTGTCGTTGCAGAAGATATATTTTAAGCTATATTTAGGGGCTTCGGTTAGAAAATCTTCGAGGGATGCAATTCCAAACCCACCGGAAAATTTTGCATTTTCTAGCCGTTCCACCGGGCGGCTTGTCAATTCTGGTAGCCGCCTTGCAGAGTGGTAGTTTCCGTCTACCGTCGCCGCCAATGAATTGGCACTTAGCCATGCCATTTGGTCACCAAAACCCAATGTTAAATACCGCCATCGCATATGTTCGTCCCTATTTAAAAAGTTTTTGATCGGATCTATCGCAATTGTCTGTGGCTGTAAGGGTCTAAAACTGGCGAGATGAAAAATAAATATCAGAAATAAAAAGTAGGTAAATCCCGTGATGCCTGCAAGTACGAAATGGGTACTCGATCCAAACCGATCAATCCACCATAATCTTGATCTTCCGATCATAAAAGAATAGATATAGCGTGCTACAAAAGGTATGGCAATAATTGATGCCCAAAAACCGAAGCGATCTAATGTAAGTATTTCAAATGCGTTTTTACCTAATATCATTTTCGGAAGAGGGGTGGTTCCACCGCTTCCCAATAATAAGCAGAGAAAGAAGGATACTAGCCATCCCAGAAACCTTTTATTTCGCAATAAGGAATACGTAATAGCAGGCAGAAAAGCAAAAATTAATGTTAAGGGGATGATGTAAAAGACGAGCCCTGAAGATGTTTTTTTAAAAAAATTATCCCTTGAGCCATGGGGTATGGATACCTGCGTTATAGGATCAGTTTTGCTCCAATACCAATAAGGGAAGATCAGTCCTATCGCTAATATCAGTATACAAGCTCCAAAAAGTATAAGGCTTTTGTATTTTTTTAAGGCTGCTTGTGCAATGTTAATGATAAAATAGAAAAAATTAGTTTTGGATTTTTTTGCGGGTAATATATCTGTAAGTGCCATGAACACTGTAGGGGCGACAAAAAAGACCATTCCAAAAATTGCTGTGACATGATGGGAGCTGATGACCACTGCAAAGAATCCGAGTGACATGATTAAAAATATAGGGCGGCTCTTGACTAGATACATATAGAGAAATGGGAGTGCATTCAGTAAAAATGCAAGGCCTGTGAGCGTAGGCATTTGCCCAAACACATGGAGAGTTTCTGCAATAGAGCTTAATACCACGGTAAGAAGAGCAGCGACACCTGCTGTAGTCTTATCGAAAAACAATTTACTAAAGCGATATACCCCTACCAATAAAATTTCCAATATTAAAATGGCATAAATACAAAATGCAACTTTTAGGGGGAAAATTTTACTGATTAGGGCAATCAGCTGATGGACCAGTGGCGGATAACTAATGGTTGGAAATCCTGTGTACCAGCGGTAGTCCCAGGGTTCAAACCAAAATCTACTATAGTGGTCGGCAAAAAATATATGTACAAAAGCATCGTAAGTCTGGGGTAATGTGTAATAAATGATTATCCCATGGGTAAGCAGCGCAAGTGACATTGCGGAGAGTAAGAGTTTTTTACCTCTGAAATCATCCCAGATAGTTCTATCCAATGTCATTGCTACAGATTGTGATAATAAATACTTTAAATTTTTTTCTCTCCGTTTAAATGATATTGATAATAGAGCTTGGCCAATTGCATCGGGATTTTTACAGCATGTTTCATTTTCAATTTTGAGTCGCCTACTTCTTTCCAGTTCATGAGCGGATATTCGAGTACACCTTTCTGTAGTGTAGTTTTCCCGAATTTTTTCTGAAGTCTGAGAAAAATCTCAATATCAAAAAGCCAGGGAGTCATAAAGGGTGTTTTAAATAAGAAAGGAACTAAATCCCGCGCGAATATCTTTGCGCCGCATTGAGTGTCTTGAAAAGGTGTTTTTAAAATAACACGGATAAAGGTCTTGACCATTTTGCTAAACATAGACCGGTTATCATCCCGTAAAATACTAGCTCCTAATCGTTGTATCCTGCTTCCAACTATTGCACCATATTGTGGAAATTTTTCTTTGTATTCTGCCATTTCAAGCCACTCTTCGGCAGAGGTGGCGAGATCTGCGTCCAAAAAACCTATTAATTTAGCATTTGAATTTCTGAAGACATGAAGCATTCCTTGTCGTACAGCTTCAGCTTTTCCTCCATTCTGTTCTAGGTCAAGTACATCTATGCCTTCGGGCTGAGCAGTTTTCAATGTTTTTAACAGCGCGAGTGTATTGTCCTTACTACCATCGTTTACAAAACACAATAATACCTCTGGGTGATTTTGCGCGAAGTCTACAAATTCCTGATAAGGTAATCTTTTTTCTTCGTTATAGCAGGGGATGACGATTCCATAATTCTTCATGGCCAAAGCTTAATATTAGTTATAATTGTTTCAAAAAATGATTTTGTTAATTATAAAGTACTTGAAAATAAATAATTTATTTTATTTTGGCAACTAATTCGGTGTGTATATTATCAGATAATTAAATATTTTTTTATTTAAAACTTTTTTGTTTCCATAACTGTTTAGCTGATTCTTGATTTAACTTATGTTATCACTAACGTATTTCGAAATGATCCGTCAACGGACAGCAATTAGTATGTATGTCGTTAAATTTTACTGCATATGAAATTACAAGGAATACCTGATGCACTTAAGGAGAGCTGTCGGTTTTTGGGGCGGGGACAAGAAAATTTTACGGGCTTACCTGCACGCGCGTATCACGCTTAGTGTTTGTTGGGTAATACCCAGATAGGAGGCAATATGTCCCAAGGAGGCTCTTAGCAATATGCCAGGAAATTTGTCGAGCATATTTTTATAGCGTTGCTCGGCAGTTTGAAATTGTAATGCAAGAGTTTTTTCGGATAGCATACTAATCACTTGCAGCGATACCTGCAGCCGGAAGTCCTTAAAAGCAGGGATGCTATTACAGAGTTCGTCGAGTTTGCTATAGGGGATAACACGCAAACAAGCTTCTTCCAATACCTGTTTACCATAGGGGTGGGGGCGGTCAAAAAAAACACTTTCAAAAGATACCAGGAAATTATTCTCGTCGAAAAAATAATGAGTGATATCCTTTCCATCTAAATTATAAAAAGCGCGTAATAATCCTTTTTCAATAAAATAAACATTTTGATGGTGGTTGTCTGGATGTGCCAGTACAGTACCTTTCGCAAAAATTTGTTTACTAAAAGCTCTGTCGATAGCATCGCATTCGGCGCTGTTCAATTTTATGTGTCTAAGTAGATAAGATAAGAGTTCCATTTACTTCAAATATAGAAAAATGCAACAGGCTGCCCATATTTCCTTTTCAAATTTAATTCGAATACTTTCCAAGCCCATCAGGTAGTAAAAACCTCGCTGAAATCAATCTGATTTCATTTCTGGTGCGGGATACACCCGAGGGTGAAAAGATTATAACTACCTTAGAAGATATATTTGTTGAGAAAATGGATGATAGTGGTATGGGAAGCCTTCAGGTATGTATCTTCTTATCTCAGTTATACTAGATACCGATGATAATTTTTATGAACTGGATATTTTCAAAGGGGATTTTTCGCTATTGATCAAACTGCCCGAAGTTCCTCCAGTCTGACGTCTATATTTTCAATAGTAAGAAATATTAGTTTGGTGCATTAATTAATAAAGTGTTAGAAAAATAACGATGTTGCTCGAATTATTACAAAATAAATGGAAAAGAGAAGGTATAAAAACATTTATACCAGTTAGGAATAACGAATTGATATCCTTTCAGAAGACCAATAATATTGTACTACCGCCTGACTTGATTAAATACTTTAATGTTTTAAATGGAACTGGATCTGAATATACGGATACCCTTTATGAATTTTATGAATTGAATAAGGTTAAAACTATAAATGAAGAATTTGAGAACTGGAAGGGAATACCAAATTATAGAGAACTATTAAATATAATTTCTTCTCCAGGAGAGTTGTATGTTTTTGCAAATTATCAGTTTAACTTATATGTTTATGCAATAAGACTTTATACGGAATTAAAAAAAGAAAACGAGGTCTACGTATTCTGTGGAGGGGACTATAAAATCATAGGTAATACATTTTCGAAATTTTTAGAAGAATATATCTATGATTCTGACCTGATAAGGATTTAAAAGCATTGTAAGAGTTTTGGTCTGATGTTAAAAAGAAGCTAAGTGAGTATGAAGCCTGCCTGTAGTTGCACAATCTTTTATCCAAGCAGTAATCTCTCAAATTTTCCCACCAATTTCTTAAAATCAACAATAAACTTTGCCTTATCGAAAAAGAGTTCCTTATGTCTCCTGGCCTTGAAAAGGTGGTTGTTGCAAAAATAATCCCAGACTTTTGTAAGTTCTCCAACCTTCCGAAATTCGAGAAGAGCGTCGAATCGTTCATCTTGATAGCCCAGATCACCAGCTAAATTGTAAAAGTCTACAAAATAACCGAGCGTATCTACAGAAACAGCATCTACCTCAAAGCCGTCAATAATTTCCTTGGGAGAATATGTGGTCGACTTGATAGGAGGTAAGTCTTCCATACCGGACAACCATGCTTCTAAATTAGCAGGTGCTTTAAAGCTATCTTCATTACTCTTCAACAAAGTCAGCAATTCTTCTATAGAAGAGGAGAGTAGCACTTTTCCATCCTGCGAGGTTAGCAGCTTATCATTTTCGTCGGTATCTTCATACCAGATGAAATATTTGCTCGAGGTTGAATCTAATGGCACATAGCTCAAAATCCAGATCATGTAGTCTTGACAATGTTCCAGAAACTTTTCGCTTTGGGTCAATATCTTGCTATAGGTAGTCCTCGTATTATCGATACCCTCTTGCAAAGAAAATGCTGGATTGGTCCTTTTATTGGTTAATTTCGAAAGCGCAATTTGTAGCTCTAATGTACTGAAAGCATTTTTAAACCTCGATTTGAGTGTCATATAGATATTGAATGCAAATTTTGGCTTGTGAAAGTAATGGCGCGAGATTAATTTTTTCAATATCTCAAATAGTTCTGGATTTACTTTAGACCTTGATCCCCTCGTAATTTCTATTTTCCACCGATAGTTTTTAGTGGTTCCATCTTGATAAGTTACAGTGAATTTATAATAATCGGAGACCGAAAATTCGTTTTTCTGTTGTTTATAAGCACCATGAATATCGATCGTTTCTTTTAGGGCGATGTCATTTGATATAATTTTTTGAATGTCTTTTGAAGTAATGGCAGGAAGAATAGCTAGAAATTCAGGTTTAATAGCACTTTTAAAAAACAGGTTGAGGCACCCTTGGAAATATTTGTCGGTCTTACCCATTAAGAACGAAACTTCTCGTTCAGATATTTTTTTCTTTTTACAGATCTCATAGAACTTAGTAAGAGTTTCAAAATCAGTTCTTAAGATGTTTTGTCTATTGATATTCTCCGTTTTTGATACGGGATGTCGCTTGTCTATATCCAATCGTTTCATAAGTTCTTGAATAGGCTTAACTGTTACTAACGAAAAATGGAATAAGGTCTTTTTTTTAGTGTCGTTTGAATAATTGAATATAATTAATTTTATTCAATTATTTCGTTGACAAAATTCAGAGGTTAGTTTTTTAATATGAATATTCTGCTGCTATATTAGAACATCGGTACCAATTGAAGCTTGCTGGGCAAATCTGGAAAGATTCCCAAGTTCTTTCCCCTTTGATGATGGTCTATATATTTGGCTGAGAGGAGAAAAAACTCGGTTTTCAAAAAATGATGAATTGATTGACTAACTTAAGTAATAAATAAAATTGATGAACTAGTTTGGGATTGGCTGTGGTCGGAAAAGACATCTTTCCGCCCCTCCGATTTTAAAGGAACAAAAATTCTTCTTTATGATATACACGAAACATAATCTTTGCTATTGCTTAACCCTTATGTTGTTTATGGGTATTGGGACTGTAGGAAAGGCTCAGGTACTACCATTCTATAACGTTGCACCCTTGGAGGAGGATGATTATTTTACAAAAACTGTTTTTTCATTCAATCCTACTTTTATGAAAAGCAATAAAGTAATGCGTATTCTGCTTCAGAGCGAAGAGAAGATTGGGATGAAATATATTTACAATTTTAATCCGGAAGGTATGATCGTAAGTATGACAAGCATACGATATAATAACGAAAACGTTGATACCGCTTTCTATACCAGATACTCTTATAATTTACATGGTCTCACCGATAAAAAAGCAAGAATAGATTATTCCAATGGCATTGTAAAAGTCAGTAGTTATCAATACAATAAGAATAACAAAGTTGATATCATCCGAACCTTCACATTGAATGCCCAAATGCCAAATAGGTCACACAACAATGACTGGCAGGGAGAGCAGGTTCGTGGAGTGGACAACATGATTTTAAAGGGTACGTTCCCGGACGAAAGCCTTTGGAAGAAAATGACGGCGAATAATGATTTTTCATCTTTGCAATATCGTTACTATACCGAAAATGAATTCGAGGCGGAAGAACGTACCGAATATTTCAATTTTAGTAAAAATAGTGGTAATTCAGATACTTGTTATCAAAAAAAGACATATTACTATTTAAAAGGACATCCGGCAGTGTTGTTTCTACATCATGGCTGTGCGGTCAAGAAAACACCATCGGAATTATATCAATTCAAGGACGGACTTTTATTACAACTCAGCGATGCACCGGCTGCCGTTGATCCAAAAACCGAAGAGTATGTTTATGACCAAAACCGAAACCTGAAACTGATGGAAGATATTTGGAATGGACGAAAAGTAAGCGAGCTGGGAATGGTCTACGATGAAAAAGGTTTTTTGATCTCCATACAGCGGAAATCGGATGCCGCAAAGGCTGATTATTTTGAAGATCGCACTTTAAAGGTAACCTACAGTTTTTACTGATGCAATGGTTGCATTTCTATAATGGATGTAAATCTCCCCTCGAGCCTATTGCTGTTTAAAATGAATTTAAAAATTTTTAGATGGACCCAAATTACGGTTTTGAGCTTTAATACCGCAAAACAATATCTGTTTTTTTCTTGTTTTTATTCATAAGACATTTGATATTCTATGAATAAAAACAAGAAAATTAGTGACTTAACTCAACTCAACGAAGACCTGGAAAACTATTTTAGCAATACCATTATCCCGCAGTTATTCGTTGATGCGAACTTAATTTTAAGAAAGTTCACTCCACCAGCGATGAAGCAGTTTGATCTTAAATCCGAATTCATAGGAATGCCGCTAGAGGATATAAGAGAAAATTTTAGATTTCCGACCTTTATCAGTAATATAAACACGGTGATAGCGACAGGTAAAATCTTGGAGAAAGAAATACAGACTACAGATTTTAAGTGGTACCAGATGAATATACTCCCTTATCATGTCCGTAATGAGAACCGGACGAATGGAGTCATTATTACATTTGTGGATATTACGCCAAGAGTAAAGGATCTTAAAGAACAAGAACGGCTTGTTCTAGAACATGAGTTGCTGCTCGATACAATAGCCCATGATATCAAAAATCCATTATTGGTGCTCAAACTTACATTTGGGTTAATGAAGGAATTTAAGGATAAAAATTCAGCGAAATTCTTGCCCTTAATGCAAAATCATGAGAAAAGTTTGGTCGAAATAAAAAAAATAATAGATGATCTGACCGAAAGTCGTTGGGAAAAGCAGAAACATCAGGCATCAACTGAACTGATCGATCTTCCAAATATTCTAGAAGACGTGCGGTTGAGTTTAGCACCGCAGCTGATAGAAACCGATGCAATCATCCGACAGGATCTAAAGGTTTCGGAATTTACTTTCGTACGACGTAAGTTGCGTAGTGTGCTCTATAATCTGATGAATAATGCGATTAAATATACACCAGAGTCACAGTCTCCAGAAATTCTAGTGCAATCTTTCAAGGAAGATGGCTATGTCGTTATTTCTGTAAAGGATAATGGGATAGGCATGGGGCTAGAAGTGCAGCAGACGATTTTTGAGAAATTTAAACGCGCAACCAAAATGGTCGATGGATCTGGCGTAGGTCTATATTTGGTCAATACGATTGTGACACAAGTTGGTGGGAAGATTGACTTAATAAGTGAGCCTGGGCAAGGAACAGAAATAAAGATCTTTTTGAAGCAAGATTAGGTTTGAGCTTCGGAAATGATTGATTTAATTGATCATGTTGAATTTGTTCGTAGATTAGAGGAGAAACACCAAAATAGCAGTAGCAAAAGATCAACAGTTTTAATATGGATGCCACAAATCATGAAAGCAGACGAACAGACATATCGTAGTTACAGGCTTTCCATTGCAAGCGAATTTGAAACGGTGTTTTCTCATTTTTATTTTGCAGAGAACAATTCAGCAAATGCCCTAACGAAAACATTGTTGCCGTCTTTTCAGACTATTATGGTGTTCAACTTTGGTACAATAGTCCGATTGGTTTCTGATGCCAAAAATGAAATCGAGGTGGACAAATGCATCGTACTAGGTCCCTTAAAATCTGCCTTTGAATATACACTTCTCCCCGGATCACAAATTTTAGTGGTTAATTTCAGGGGCGATGTGTTTTATCGTTTTTTTGGAAAGGCATTTCTTTCAGACCATTTGCCAATAAATCCAGATGAAGTTATGGGTGAAAATTGTTTTAGCTACCTGTGGCATCAGTTGAACGGTATGACAAGTGTATCAGACCGAGTAAACTGCATTCTCGATTTTTGCAGACCTTATTTAAAATCACAGCACAGCACCGCGGCTTTATTGGCTAATTTTAAAGACAGCACACGCAATCCAGTCAAGGCCATTGCCGAAGAAACCGGGCAAACTGAAAGAAATGTGCAATTGACGCAAAAAAAGCATTTTGGCTATAGCTCCAAAGAGCTTAGTCGATACCAGCGTTTTGTAAAAGCAATTGAACTGATACAGCATGTTCTTTTATCATCGAAAAAAGTGGACTGGTTTGAAATTATAGCCGAATGTGGATATTACGACCAAAGCCAGCTTATCCGGGATTTTAAGCATTTTATCAATCTTTCTCCAAGAAATTTTGTGCGGTTTCAGCAAGATATCTGCCGGGCTTCAGGAGAATAGCCTTTTCGTTTTCTTACAATTTTTCCGTTTGCTTTCAGGCTACTTTTGTTTTATTCAATTACTTAAAACAAAAAAAATGAAACATCTTATTATTTATGCCCATCCAAATACAGCAAGTTTAAATCACTTATTCAAGCAAACCATTGAAGAAACACTCCTGCAACAAAAGAACGAAGTTGTAGTCAGGGATCTGTATCAGCTTAATTTCGAACCTGTGCTGTCCCTTGAAGATATTGACGGACAACACAGGGGCATCGTAAGCGAAGCAATTAGAGAGGAACAGCAACATATTGCATGGGCTGAAGCTGTTACCTTTATTTATCCGATATGGTGGACAGGTATGCCGGCTATGATGAAAGGGTATATCGATAGGGTATTCAGCTACGGATTTGCCTATAGGTACGATAATGGAGTACAAAAAGGACTGTTGGCCGGTAAGACTGCCTACATTATCAATTCACATGGAAAATCCAAGGCTGAATATCAGGAAATAGGAATGGATAAGGCGCTAATACTGACCTCCGATAGAGGTATCTATACCTATTGTGGCTTCGATGTGAAGTGCCATTTATTCTTTGACTGTGCCGACCGTGCAGCGGCAGAAACGATAGATGAATGGAAAATGGAAATCGTTGATGCTTATTCCTTGGTTCGATAAAGTCCTTTTTCCAAGAAGTTAATTTCAGCTATATTAACATCTTGGGAGGGCGGAAGTGATCTTGGTCGGATATGCTATCAACTTTTTTGTTCATCTATTTTCTTGTTATTCTAACCATCCCAGCTCCGGTTAATTCGTAAAAACCAGTACGACTTGAATGCACAGGTTTATATGATGATTTAACTTTTTGTTCTACACTTATTTTGGTTAATACTTCCCTGGAAAAGCCTAAAAGCCTCATTTGTGCCAAGAGCAGATCACTGCCCTCCAATCGGAAAGTAATTGAATCTTTGCCGGCTCGAAAGTTTGAAATTGGGTAATTTATAAAAACGGTTCCACCCCAATTGCCCACTTTAAAATACTGTCGTGGTATGATACCAAAGGCCAGTCCGGCGCCATATACTTCCTGGCCGACTTCACCGCTTTTCTCCCAGCCATCATGTATGTCTTCAAGTGGAATCCATAGGTCTTTTTGTATCTCACCCGTTTTGGTTTTTTCGGCAATCATTTCTGTTGGGAGTAGCGGAGGGTAATAGTAGGCGAGTCGGCCCGCAGCATACTTGATAAATTCAGGGATCAATATTTTTAGCGATGGAAGAATAGCCATTCCTGCTGCCACCTCAAGATAATGATGCAGGGCGGCAAATACCTCCAGCTCTTCGTATGCCGCGGTATAGGGGGCATCTTTCAAGGGAAAAACAGAAAAGAAATAAGGGAAATTTTTTCCGTAACCGTAATTGCAGTCCCACAATTGACAGTTTTTAAATATGCCGGCAAGGCAGCAATAGCTGAGTTTTAGGTAATGCTCATCGTCGGTCACCTTATACATCTCCAAAAAGGCCCCTGCAGCAAATGCCGTATTGTTGGCCTGATAAAATATATCAAAGGCCAGACCGTCTAAACTTTTAAGTGCCCTGCTTGCTTCCAGAAAAAATCGTTTTTCTTTTGTCAGCTGCCAGGCCAGGAGCATAACGTGTGCATATGATCCTGGGACATCTTTTTCACCGCCTTTACCCGGAGCCGTTTCGGCTTTTAATACCTCCAAGGTGGTCATCTTATAGAAGACAGGCCATTGATAGTTAAAATGCTTGGCAACCTTTATCGCATAATCTATCGAATCCAAAAATAGTTTTTCAGCCATCTTGTCGCCCCGCAATGCAAGCCTGGCGAGGTTTAATAAGGGGTGATGTAGATACCAGGAGTCCATTACCATCTCACTCTTTTGCTCTTCGGAATGATCCAAGTCATCTTTTAACGAAGGGTGCCACCTGACTAAACTCTTTATAGACTTATCATAAAATGAGGTGAGTCCATCAGAGAGTTCCTGCAACAAAGGGTGCTGTTCTCCGGTCCAGGTAAGATACTCATGCAATGGGAGTATGACGGCAAGCTGTACCATGATTTCTGCAGGCGTTTTGTAGTCGCCCACATAAGCATTCAGATAAGGATTGCCGTCTGTTTGTGTCCAGCAACCTTTGTTGTTCGAAATATTATCCAGGATCTTTTCAGCCGACTGCAGCCAATTATGTTGGCTGGCTTCAGGCTTAGGAAGGAGGAGGTATATTGATGCCAGTGAATCGAGGTAACTTTCAACGACCTCGACGTCACTTTCGGGAATCTTTTCATCGAGCTGTACAAAAGCATCCGAAATAATATATTCTTTATTGGCCGGCAATGGTTTTTCAGCGTTTACAGGAAACTGGAACCCCAGTTCTGGCCATTCACCGCCGACTGTTTCCCGGAGTGATACTTCTGTTTCCTGGCAATAGGGAGACATGGCTGTGAGATTCTGAAAATAAAAAACAGAACCGGCTTTTGGCTTTGTCATACTAAAATAGAGCTGACCTGACCGGGATCCTACCTGTTTGGCATGTATTTTTCCTGCTGTGTTTTCAGTACTACCATCTTTAGTCAGGGAAACAATATCGCGGGGCCAAAACGGGATAAGAAGCGGTAATTTCGTTCGCAAGGTCGTGGTATAACGAAAGGTGGCGCGCAGACTTTCGGGAAAGAAGACAATGATTCGATAATAGGCTAACCTAGTAGAAGCAGTGATAAGGATCTCATCGGGAGCTTCGGAGATCGTCACCTTTTCAAAGCTGCTATTCATCCCAAAGGCCAGTCTAAAGGCTATGCTAGCGCCCGTTGGCCAAATAACCACGAGCCAAATCGAATCGCTTGCATTATGAATTTTGAGTCTGTATGTTTTTAGGTCTATTTCAAAAATAGACGTAGAATCTGCTATATCAGCCTGGACCGTTGCTGTCCAAGGAGTGACGGGATTTATCATCATGCTAATTTCTTAACTGTATAATGTGCTTGTCTCCTTATAAGAAGAGGAGCAAGGTAACAATCGTTTTAACAATTGATGTTTATGGTACAACTACGGTGAAAACGTGTTTGTTCTGTTTTTCAATTAGGCTGATGAAAGGAATAACTAAGGTTTGAAGAAAATAAAGTGATTGTGGCTAGGGATAGGATGTGTTTTGCCAAAGATAACTCAATGGACGATTACACAGGTATAATAAATGCCCGGATTGCCGGGCATTTATTAACTTATGACGCTGACTCGTTTACTGACGAGACGGCTATTTCTGTGAGTAATGTATCGGTTTGCTTTTCCTCATCAAGTGTTTGTTGAAGCAATTGCTCGGCTTCAGTATGGTTCATTAATTTTGCAAATGTGACAAGGCAACCATAGCTGGCGATTTCATAATGTTCAACTTTTTGGGCTGCAGAAATGAGTGCCGCATCTAGTGCTGGATCGCCTTCAAAGTTTTCGATGATTTCATCAGCTTCCTCCAGCAGGCCTTCCATAGCTTTACATTTTTTCCCGCGGGCAGCAATGCCCAACGCTCCAAATACTTCTTTAAGCCGCTCGATCTGTCCTTCAGTTTGGCTGTGGTGCTCCTCAAATGCTTGTTTTAATTGTTCGTCTTCTGCGGCTTTGCTCATTTTCTTTAAACCTTTTAAGAGCTGTTTCTCCGCGCCTAAAATATCTTTTAATTCGTCTACAAATAACTCATGTAAATGCTCGTTTGGCATTTGTTGCTGATTTTGATTCGATTTTGCCATAATTCTTTTTAGAGATGGACATGAGTCAGAAGAAGATCGTTTTTAAAAATTCTTAATTTTGATTTCCGTTTTGTCAATTCGGGAGTACAATTATTGGAAAAGGTCTAAAACGTATTGCCGGGGATCAACTATTTCTAATTTTTTTAATTGTGCTGGATCATACCAATCTATTTCTTGGTGTGGTCACTAATAGTATGCCATCGTCCTTCATGCGATAGCGATGGTCTGCTATAGTGATGATCTTCTAAAACAAAGCAGGCCTGAGAATGGTTTTTTTAGGAAGAATCCTGATTGCTATATGCATATTGAATTTGGCCATTGCAAATAAATAGAATAGTCAGGGGAATTTAGATAAGGTGTCGCGTATGAAAAGAAGAAAATTTATAGTGCAAACAGGCCTTGCAGGATCGGGCTTAATCTTTAGCGCAGCGGCACCTAATATTTTGGTAAGAACAATTAAAGAACATAATATGGTAAAACCTGATAATTTAAGCAAACACAGACGTTTTCGCTCCAATAATAAAGCAGGATTTGGTGGCGTGGCATTAGGGAATGGCTTTCAGCAAAACGCAGATCTAGAATGTCTCCAAGCAGTAGAAGCAGCTTGGAATGCTGGGATACGATTATTTGATACTTCCCCTTGGTACGGATTGGGCATCAGCGAACGCAGAATGGGCCTGTTTTTAAAAGATCAGCCACGCGACAGCTTTACCCTTTCCACTAAAGTAGGACGAGTCTTGGAACCTAAAGAGGACTTTACCATGGAACAGTTGTTATGGAAGGGTAAAATGAATTTTCGTTATCAATATGATTACAGTGCTGCCGGTGTGAGAAAAAGCGTAGAGGATAGCTTACAGCGCATGGGCTTATCATCTATAGATATCGTATATATTCATGATCTTTCACCCGACAATGGTGATATGAAAGACAGCTATGGAAGTTACTTTGAGCAAGCGGCGAAAGGAGCGATGCCCGAGCTGACTAAAATGAGAGAAGAAGGCATAATAAAAGGATGGGGGCTAGGTGTCAATACCATCGAACCAATTTTGCAAACATTAGACGTGGCAGATCCCGATATTTTTCTTTCAGCCTGCCAATATTCATTGATTAAACATGATGACGATTTGAATAAGGTTTTCCCAAAGATCGCTGAGAGAGGGTTGTCGATTGTTGTAGGCGCACCCCTGTGTGCTGGATTTCTGTCAGGCAGGGACCGCTATCTGTATGATGGAACGTTTCCTGCTGGGGTTAAAGAAAAGTTGAATGCTTTACAAAGGGTGGCGAACGATCATGCTGTAGACCTGCGGACAGCTGCATTGCAATTCGCTGCAGCACCAGACGAGGTTTCAGGGGTGATTCCCGGAGCACATACCGTAAAGCAGGCCATTCAAAATGCGGAATCTTTCAAGACTAAAATTTCCGCCGATTTTTGGGAAGAATTAAAACATGAAAAATTAATTGCGGCAAATGCTCCCGTACCAAAAGCATAGCATTTAAAATCGTACCTTAAATAAATTGGCTTGCCGTATCGAATTTGAATAACAGTATCTAAATATGAATAGACAAATTACACAAAACAACATAAAAGACAATACATTCTTTTGGTATAGCTATATTAAATGGTTCAATGGATACGACGACATAAACGAGATCAACATTGACGAAGCATTAGAAGTTATCGGCATTGACAAAGAAAAATTAGCGGAATGGGAAGAACAATTTTTTTCGCTAGATGACTTTGGAGAAGTTTCAAAATTTATCGAAGGAAAATTAGATGGAGATACGACCTTCTTAATTGAATTTCAAGATCATGAAATTAGATTTTTTCTTAACGACATTTACTTTGGGAACTTGGGTGGGCATTTTGAAGCTTGGTTTCTAACTTGGGATGAACTGTTATCATTTCAACAGTTTGAACAATTATTTCTGCTTATGTTACCAATGACAGCAATTGAAAGAGAGCAAAGAGACCATGCGAAGCAGATTATTTATAGCCATTTAAAGACAGTACCACAGTTTGAACAAAGTGCGGAATATATTTCTAAATGTATTTTAAACGGACTTTTAATTGACGAGGTCTTTTTTGAGCTTGATGAAGTGGGTACAGTAAACAATCAAAATCATAGTGTTCGAAATATTCGAAAATATCCAAGATATAAAGAAAACGTAATTGAATTGAATAAAATTTTAAAAAAAATTTGCAATAAAAAACTCGGCTCATTATAGTTACGCTAGATCCGCGGCGCATGAAATTCTGATGCGATCTTTCAAAGAAAGTGGCTATGTTGTTATTGCTGAAAAGCTCTTTGATACTTTGCCCAATAAAAAGTGCTTTGAAAAATTCCTTAATGCATCCCAATTTTGATAAAGTCTCTGCAAAAATGAGCGATAAATAAATTTTAAAGATGAAAACATTAATTTGGAAGGGCATTGTCTACAATTCCCTCGAATATTTTAAACTGACACAACAGGGAGGCTTTTTTTTAGTCGATTCCAACATTATTGGGTATTATGAAGATAAAATCTATACCCTCGAATATCATTTGAAGATTGACGAGCATTGGAATGTTCAACGTCTTGATTTGGAATATGAAGTGAATGGCGTTAATAAAAGAATAAAAGGAAATAAAGTTAAAAATGACTGGGAAATAAATGGATCGATTAAAGACGATTTTCAGGGTATTGATTATATTGATATCTCCCTCACACCATTTACCAATACACTTCCGATCAATAGTTTGAATCTCGAAGTCGGTGAGAGTATGGATATCAAAGTGCTCTATTTTGATATTCTAAACGACGGCATAAAACCAGTTCATCAGAACTATTCGAAAACGAACATGTTAACCTTTCAATACAAGAATGTTCCGAAAGATTTTGAGGCCGACCTTGAAGTAGATCATTTGGGTTTAGTGGTCGATTATCCAGGATTATTTACCAAGACAGCCGAAATTTAGCAAGCATCTTCCGGAGCTCCGAAGAACTTCCATTTATGATCCCGGCGTTTGCACTCAAAGGAAAAGGTGAAATCGTGATGAAGTTTCTAAAAACAATATTCCTTTTAGTGCTGTCTTAGTTATGTAAGATAAACAGGGCACAATGAATTTTGATATGATTAAGTGCGAAGACCTCGGCCAGGCCATACATATACCAAACACGACGGACGATCATCACGAAGAAACCTGGTTTGTGAAATTTGGCGAGGAAATAATAGGTGTTGGACTTTTTCCAAAGCAAAGCACGAACTGCGTTTTGGCAATCGTTGGCGATAGCTATGACGATACGAAAATATTGGGCGATATTGATGCATATGATAACGTGATTATTGAGGGATTGAATATCGCTTTTGAAGGCTACTTAAGATCCATTCGTGGTGACGTCGTCATCGGCGAAAAGCAAGTAGATGATTTCTCGCACAATAATCAAAAGTTGGATTAATACTCTATAAAAAAACTGCTCATCTGTTGAAGTAGTATTTTTTAGCTTAAACTCGATTGAAATTCAGAAAGCAAATTCTAGCGCTACGTCCTTTTGAGCACAAGTTTCACCATATATCCCAGCTTTAGCAACTTTATCGATTGCGTTGGTTTATTCTATCACCAAGAAACTTCCAAAGGTTGAATTTGGATTTCTTCTTAATTGCCTCAATATTCTTTCCGAATATTTTTTCTAAATCCAAGTCGTATTTAATCTCAACTTTCTCTCTATCTGCGACAACAATGCCAGTGTGGCCAGGAACAGTAGAAGGGATCTCTTCAAATTTTCCTAGTTCGGTCATTTTATTTATTATTCTTAAACCGTCGGCGTATTCTACAAATAGGGGAATTGGAAGAGGCCTATAGTCTGGAGACGACAGGATAAATTTCATGAAAAAATATGGATCTAAATCGCCAAACTCGAGTCCGAAGGCAAGAGGAACCTCAATACATTGTCCCGTTGTCAAATGTTGAAAACCGCAGTGAAAACCATGGATGAAATATCTCCATTTAGCAACTGTTCCTATCTGTCGATCGTCTCGTTTTAACTCGTTAAATGAATCAAGTGGAAAATCCTTGTTTAAGTTTAATTCAAGTTTGTCGACCAATGTAAATACTAATTGCTCACCTATTTTCCTGTAATCTTTCGCACATTGTTCGAAAAAGTCCTGTTGGTCTTCAATCTCTTGATCTGTAATAAGCTTTACAATGTTTAGTTCAGGTTCGACCGTATGGGTCAAAACTTGGAAACCTGAAAGTGCATGTTCGAGGTATTGTCCGACTTGTTCCCGTTGTTTATTCGTCTTTCCTTCAAAAATAATCTTTATAGCTATTTCCCTTGAAATGGATTTAATTTCATCTACTGTCGGAATTTGGTCAATTGACTTAATCGTGATTATATCTGTTGTTCTGTCCAATGCAATTCGTTTTAAATCGATCAGTTATGGCTATTTTTTATTCGTTTTTCCATGATTGTTGCTATTCACCTTGTTGAGAAAATACGGTCATTCATCTCGAATGCCAAGCGTTTTGAGCAGATTTTTTTTGAGGTTATTCGTAAACAAAATCATCATACTTAAAAGTCTCTTTATGATACTGCCGAGCTAGTTCGGCAAAGCGGTTATTTCTTTTATCACTGCCCAAAAAGCCGCCGACACTTTTTATATTAGTATTTTCAAATACAGGTATGAAATTTTCGGCATTTTGATTTCCGTTCCAAATAATGAATTCTTGTAGATTTGGAGCATTTTTTAAGGAAGATAGGTCAGATAATCCTTTCATATCTTCGAGTGAAATCCGTCTCAGTGATTTATTGCTAGATAGATCTGGGAAGATAGTTACCTGTTTCAGCGATTGGATAAACAGATTTTGGAGTGTGGGTAACGCTGAAATGAATGATAGATCCGAAAGTCCACGTACTTGCCAAAGTTCCAGGTATTTAATCGATGATAAGGTTTTTAGTGCCTCAAAGCTTTTTATTCCCCCCAACTTAATATCGACGGACCACAGGTATTTTAAGCCATTAAGATAATCAATGTTGGGAGTCGAGATCGAGCGGAGAACAATTTTTTTGAGGTCCTTTAGTTTGTTGATTGCATTGATTCCCTTTTGGTGTCCTTCAAGATAGAGGTATTCTAGGTTTTTGAATCTTTCAATACAGTCAATTTGCGGTTTCTTTGATCTGGTGCGATATAAGGATAATTCTTTTAGATGGGGATTGATCTTTTCTAAAAAATCAAAATTATCCAAATTTAAAATACCCACAGCTAGCATTTCTAAGTTTTTGAGCTGGGCGATAGTATTAATTCCTGTAGCGTCGATCAGACAATCTATTGAAACCCTTCTTAGAGAAGGGATACGCTTCAGAAAAGTTAAGTCACAAGCTGTAGCATAATGTCCAAAAATCCGTAATGCAATATCTGGCCTTTGGGAGAAGAAGATCCTTTCCAATAAATCTATTTCCTTATTCGATAAAGGATCGGAAAATTGGATGGATTTTGTATTGATATCCTTTGCAAGAGCCTTTAAATCTGCCTCTTCAAAACCTGTTGAAATACTGTAATGTCCTGAATCTCTATTTATACTGTGTATGCTCATCATAAAAGGTTTGACAACTAAACATAGCAAAAAATTGTTGAATATAAACTGTTTTCGCGCACATAGTACCGTGAAAATTGATATAGATTGGGAAGGATCTTTGAATGAGGGACAATTCGGTATTTCTTCAGATTATCGCGAAACACAAAACTGCTCTGGGGATGATGTTGTGCCGAAAAAAGTGCGCCATCTCCGAATACCACAATTTTTCCTATTTTTAGGATATGCTGTTTAAAAAAATGCCCTTTAAAAGAAGGTAAACGTTGTCGACGAAATTCGAAATGCTAAAGCCGAATTCTTTTGCGCTATTTAAATCGCTCGGTAAAGATTGTATATGCAAAATATTAAAAGATGAGATCAAAGATTTTTAGGCCTATTTTATTTGGTGTCGTCAGTAGTGCGCTGCTGCTGGCATGCCAGTCTCCGTCCATAAAAGATAAAATTGAAAATGATGAGGTTATCGGTTTCCGTTCTGATGATGAGGCAATGAATGCAGCTATAGTAAAGGCAAAAAACTCACTCAACCAGTTTGTACAGGCTGTTGAAAAACCGCAAGAAGGGTATGAAGCATTTGCACTTAAAATAGCATATAATACTCCTGATAAAAGTTTAGAGCATATTTGGGTCGGCAATATCAGCTATCAAAATGGTCAATTTACCGGCGTTGTCTCTAACAGTCCGGTCTCTACAAAAGAGGTCGCTCTTGGCGATACCGTGGTGATTGATAAACAGAATATATCAGATTGGATGTATTTAGATAAGGGAATATTACGTGGAGGTTATACGATCCGAGCCATGCGTGATCAACTGTCAGGATCGGAAAAGGAAGAATTTAATAAATCGATCGATTTTGTTATAGAAGACTAGGTAAGAATAACTTTTCCTAAATACCCCCCCAATTTCAGAAGCAGTAAATGTGCAGTAAATTTTCTCAAATTCGATAGTCTTGTTTTCCGACGGCTATTTAAAACCAATTGGAAAATCATTTGACAAAAAGAAATTTCCACACCTTTTCACATTCCACGTAGTAACTGAATTCATCTGCAAGTTTTTTGATAGTTTATACGACACTTGCCTGCTGTTTAGTAATATTCGTAATAATTGCTTTGAAAATATTGCGCCCTCCTTAGAGCGGAATTATCCGTAATGAGTTGATTTATGTTTTCTATTATTGCGTTAAGCCGTTTGATTTGATTTAATTTCCGCTTAGGTTCAGTTCCCCCATTATTCGCTGTTTCATCAGCTACAAGCTGCCGTAGGCCCTGAATATACAGCTGTTTTTGTTTGTTGATAGCATATGTTTTCCGAAGCCCGCTCTTATCTTTTGGCATTAGGTAAATTGAATATTCTACTTCCGCGAGTAGTCTTTTATGCTGATGGCCAAAGTACGTACCTCCTTGTTCAATTAATGCAAATAATTCATTTATTTTTGAAAATAGCTGAAATAATCTTTTGCGCTGTGTAGTATATTTCTGCTCACCATTTACCTGCATTAAGAAGTAGGA
This sequence comes from Sphingobacterium sp. UBA2480, assembly GCF_002341965.1. NCBI lineage: Bacteria > Pseudomonadati > Bacteroidota > Sphingobacteriia > Sphingobacteriales > Sphingobacteriaceae > Sphingobacterium > Sphingobacterium sp. UBA2480. The sequence continues at coordinate 349,177 of NZ_DDPA01000007.1, forward strand.
ATAGAGCATACAATAATTATCGTGTCCAGCCTCGCTGGTGAACTCCACATCGTGTTGGAGGTGATAGCTCAATGTAGGATCAAATGCCTCTTCAAATAGAAATTCAGGATGATTACTTAAAATATTGTCAAAATCCTCCCGACTGTAAACCAGCGAGTCATTCGTTTGAAAATGCAGTACGATTAATGAATCTGTTGACCGTGATATTGCAGCAGCTTGTGCCAAGGTTCCGTTTTTATATCCCAATAGTAGTAATATAATAATACAGATCTGAGATATTTTTACAACTAGCTTCATAATATGGCTTTAATGGTTTTTGAATTTACAAAACAGGAGGTAAAAAGGCAAAATATATAACTCATTAACGATGGGATTAAGATTATAAGCACACTGTAGCAGATTCTCATATTCACTCGTATTGTAAATATATCAATAATAAATAATCAAGAAGTTATGAAAAGAAATTACAAAATCCTACTTCCAGCCATCATCATTGTCATTCTTAGCTCTTGTAAAAAAGATGAAAAGATAGCCATTGATAACCTGATCGGTAAATGGACCGTGGCAAATGATGATCCTAGAATGGCGGTCGATGGTTCCGTTACGTACAAATTCAATTCAGATATGACCTGTGTTAAGAATATCTACGACGCGCTTTCAAATCGAGACACGACTATTTCCCGGACCTATGTATTGAGCAATGATAAGACTTTGGTGACGCTCTACGATGAACGTAAAATATATACAGAACAGTATCTTATAAAAAAATTGAATACGAAGGAAATGAAGTGGGAAAATGCTTCTCCAAATGACGGTAACGAAAATAAGAGGTTAGTTCGATCTAGCGATCAATAGGTTTCATTAACTTTTAACTTACTTACTTACTTACTTACTTACTAGATGTTGATCAATAATTCCGATGATATAAATGTCTTCCAATATGAACTGACCCTGATATAATTTGACGGACCTATTTTAACGCTGATAGCAAATGGGAAAGAATTGCTTTTTGGTGACCAAGTGCAATATCCAGTAGACCAGATAAAGATTTATAAGATAATCATGAATGACCTGGGTGTGCCTCTGACATATAGCATCAATAAGGAAGGGAAATTTATTACGATTATTTTGGATAAAGTTGAATCCGGGGAATTCTACATCCAACTTAATTCCAAAGATTTTAGATAAAATTAGCTATTCTTCAAAAGTTGATGAAAAGTCGCCCTGTAAGAATTATAAACTAATAGATATAAAACAAAATAACCTTTCTGGAAGCTATGATGGAAAAAATCAAGTTTGGGTATTAAAAAAATAACAACATACCTGTCGAAAACAAATTTGATCTAACGGAAAGCATCTGCCAATTATATAACGCTGTACATTCATTACTTTTAAGAGATAAAGATGTTTTATCAACTCGTCGAAATTTATGGGGTTCAATATTTTTTAATATTCTAGCTGAGATTTAACATCGGGATCTTTCCTTTTTAATTTCCTGTAATATGTATTAGTGAATAGAAAGACTACAGAAGACGGCTGACAGCCTGTTCAATACTGAACGGCTAGTGTTCAATAACGGTCAGTATTAAAAAAGGAATTCAGTCATAGTGTGTTGGCAAATAGCGTATTATATTTATTGGCAAACTATTTGGAATCCCCATACAAGTACAAAATAAATAAAAGATAGTAAAACCTATTTCCAATATGTTCGAAAAAACTTCTAAATATGTATTGATTATCCTATTCAGTTTATCATTTATGCTTACCTATGGGCAGCGTAATCAAATTATGGATAAGCCAAAAGTTGATGAGCGTATCGAGATTCTAAGTATTGTATTTAGACTTGCCGGCAATCAAGAGTATAGCTCAACTATTTTTAAGCGCTATGTTGATCGGATCAATCAACACTACGGTCCTTTTAAAGAACACGAATTGATCACCTTTGTCAATAAGATTAAAAATGAAAATGGCATAGGTTACGATGCCGTGATGAGTATGGCTATACATCTAGATGATAAATTCAATATTAAGCAAAAAAATATCGACGAAACCCTAGACAAAAGGTGGAGTAGAGCTAACGCTCTTCAATTCGCAACACTGTTAAAGAAGTTTTACAAAGACAGTAATAGTAAAGGATTTTTTCAGGATAACCAGGCATTGTACAATGAGGTACAAAAGCGTTTTCTTCCAATTTATGAACATATTGAATTGGACTGGTATCCTAAATTCTATGGTAAGAAACCATCCGAAAAGTTTTTGATTGTGAATGGTTTGGGGAATGGTGGCGGTAACTATGGGGTAGCTATTAAAAATCCACAGGGTCATAAGGAAGTCTATGCTATTATGGGCACATGGAATATGGATAGTCTTGGCATGGCGCAATTTCCGTTACAGAGCTATTTCCCTACATTACTTCACGAGTTTAACCACTCCTTTGTTAATTATTTACTAGAAAAAGACACGACAATTTTTAGAGACAGCGGTGTAAAATTATATAGCATCGTGAAGGAAAAAATGAACGGGCAGGCCTATGGTAGCTGGCAAACGATGTTGAACGAGGCATTGGTTCGAGCTGCGGTTATCAAATATCAAAAAGATCATAATTTCAGCTCCGAAGAAATCTCAAAAGAAACCAATGAACAGCTAGATAGGGGATTTCTTTGGATTGAAAAACTTGTTGATGAACTTGAAAACTTTGACCATCAACGAAACAGATATCCTAGTTTAGAGAGCTATATGCCTGTACTTGCCAAGGCTTATCAATCATATGCTACAGATATTTCTTCTTTAGATAAGACCTTTGAAGAAAAAAGACCAAAAATCATATCTTTTGAGGGAATTCAGGATGGACAAATGAATGTCAGCAGTACGTTAGGGGAGCTGAAGATAAATTTTGACAAGCCGCTATTAGGACAGGGACGGTCATTTAGGGGAATCTCCAAAGAAAGTTTTCCGGTGATAAAAGGACAACGCTATTCCCCAGATAAGAAGTCTGTTATCATTGATTGGGAATTGGAACCGAACAAGACCTATGAAATTATCATGACAGGAAAAGCATTCCGGACCGCAGATGGGATACCGATGAAAGACCATTATCTAAAATTTAGCACAAAGTAATTGATTTTGAATATGTTATAAATATATTGTATATTTAATTTGTTTAACCTGCCCGAAATACAAAAAAATGAAAATCCCATTCCTCGTTTAGCATGGCGTGGTCATCCGATCACCCTTTGCGTTATGCAGTATGGCTAGGACGTGCTGGAACATGGCTTTGTCGTTAATTAGTTTTAAAAATCAGCAATAATGATTTTTTTCATTCCCATCATTTTTTTGAATGCGCCGGGTCTTTTGTTGAGTTCCTCCCAATTTTCAGGACAAACCTGCCAACTCAATCCATATTTGTCTTTCAGCCACCCACAAACGCTCTCCTGTCCTCCATCCGATGTAAGTGCTTCCCAATAGTAGTCTATTTCACCCTGATCTTTGCAGGGGATCATCAGCGAGATAGCCTCGTTAAATTTGAATATCGGTCCGGCATTGATTCCGATAAGACGCATTCCCAGAATCTCAAACTCAACGGTAAGCACTTTTCCAGCAAAGTCTTTCTGGAAATCAGCCAGTCCTTCGGCTTCTGAATTCGGGTAATACGTAATATTGATTATTTTTCCATCTTTGAAAACCGATAGGTAATATTCTGCGGCTTCCTTCGCGTTGCTGTCAAACCAAAGGTTTGGAATAATCTTTTGCATAGCTTTATATTTTTGGGTTATTTTTTCTTTTTCAGTATAGCCTACAATTGATACGCCGCTATTTCATTCAATTTGGATTTTGATCATTTGCAGTCTAACAAATTTATGAGATTTGTTATTTGATCGACTTGGCATAGGATAAGAAATAGAACTGCATCATTATTGGGGTCGATTTGAAAATACTGTGGTATAATTTTCAAGTAATTGTTGCATGGTTATTAACTTTTCTATTTTTGGGGAAACTTAAACATCAGTGAAAAGACTCATTACCCTACTTTGCCTTTTATTGACGATAACAACAGCGCTTGCACAAAAAGCCGTACTTTTTGGAAGTGTCAAGGATTCTATTACAAATTCGCCAATCGCTTTTGCCAGTATAGCTGTCCTCGATATGCGCGGTCATGTTGTCGATGGGACGGTAGCAGACTCAGTAGGTGGTTTCCGTTTCTTCAAACTGAAAAAAGGACAATACACTATTGTTTTTAAATTTATCGGTTATCGTCAGAAAAAACACGTTGTGGATTTTGATGGAAAAAGTCCGGTCGCTCTTGCAGAAGTACCACTGGTGGGTACAGAACAGCGCTTGACCGAAGTCAAGATTAATGGAGAGCTTGCTGCGCAGAAGCATTCAGCTGATAGACAACTTTATCAAACTAGCCAGTATAAAAATGCCGTCGGTGGTACAGCTTTGGATATTGTAAAAAATCTACCATCCGCTGCTGTGGATGGAAACGGTAATATAAGTATGCGGGGGAATACAGGTATTATTGTTCTTGTCAATGGTAAGCCTTCGTTTTTAGATCCAGCAACAATTTTAAGCCAGATTGCAGCGAACGATGTGACCGATGTCGAATATATTACAAGCCCATCGGCACAATTTGACCCTGACGGCAAAGAAGGGATAATCAATCTAAAGACAAAAAAAGCTGTATCGGATGGATTTAGCTGGATAATCAATCTTCAAGGGGGATTCCCCAGTATAGACAATTATGGGAATCACAAAAGCCAAAAGCGATTTGGCGGAGATATTTCTTTCCAGCTCAAAAAAAATAAACTTGAACTGAATGGTTCGGCCAATTATCTGCGCAATGACAACGCCGGTTTTCGAGAAGGCGACGTATATACCATCATTGGGGATAGGCAGACTTTCTTCCCGTCTAAAGGCGAACGTAGTTTTGACAAATACAATTTTGGGGTCAGACTGAACGGTGCATATGAGCTGTCCAAGAAACAGCAATTTAATCTTGGTTTGCTGGCATCAAGGAAATTCCAGGACCGATTAGCAGATATCTATTATACAAATCGAACGATCCAACCTTCAACAGGAGCTGAACTCTCAACAACAAATTATTTTAACTCTAATCTCCAGAATAAACAGGGGGAGTTCTATCTTATTGATTTCAATTATCAGTATAAATTCAGTGAAGCACATGCCTTGCAAGCAGCTGCAATTTATGAATATGCCAATATCTATGGATCGACCAAGAATGCGAATATCGAACGCGGGATTGATACTGTCCAATGGACAAATAACAATTACACCAATCCTTTACGCGGATTAAGGATATCTGTCCAACATCAATGGAAATTACCACATGGTGAGCTTTTAAGTGGTTACCAATTTAGAAACGATAGGCAGAGCGGTAATTTTGAATATTTCGCCACTGAAAAGCCTGGTGAGGCCATGAAAATTATTCCTGAATTTACAGGGAAATTAAATGCAACGAATAGGGTACATGCTATTTTTAGCCAATATGATCATAAACGTGAAAGGACACAGTTTTCACTTGGACTTCGTTATGAATATTATCAACGTGATGTACTTTTAGTTCATACTGGGGTAGAATATCCATACGCTGTCCACCAATTGTATCCTTCTTTCAGTTTGATCCACAGCCTAAGCGACGATTGGTCCTGGAAGTTTGCTGCTGCGCGGCGGGTTCAACGCAATAACAATTTTGAGCTTAATCCTATACCCGAACGTGAACACTCAGAGACCTTAGAACAAGGGGATCCCACCTTGTTGCCAGAGTTTACAACGAATATTGAGACAGGTGTCGTAAAGAAGTTAAAAAAGGGAAGTATATTCTTAAATACATACTACCAACACACGCAAAATCCAGTCCAACGCGTTAATTCTGTCTATGCAGATACCATACTCAATCGGGTATTTACCAATGCAGATTATGCTACCCGATGGGGAGCAGAAATAGGAGGGGAGGGGAAGATCCTTCCTTGGTTAAGAGTGAATGGTGGAGTGAACCTATATCGTTATAAAATTTCAGGACAGGTATTGACTTATAAAATGATAAATAGCAATAGTGATTGGGTCTATTCCATGAATGCTGGGGTTCAAGCAGATTTCGCTAAGGATTGGAGTACGGGTCTACAGGTTAATTACCTCTCTGCAAGGCCTACGGTACAAGGAAGAGATTCTAGATTTTTTACCCCTCACTTTAATCTGAGTAAGGCTTTTTTGCAAGGGGCGATCAAAGCACAGCTCCAATGGCAGTTCATTGAACTTGGCAATTGGGGAGTCAATGAACAACGTATTACGACATCCTCCAATGATTTTTTTACAACTACCAACTATATTTATGAAAAAAATATAGTGATGCTCAACCTTAATTTTAATATTCACAAGTTAAGTCAATCCTCAAAGCTACCTAAGAGTGAGTTTGGTGAGAAGGAGTTTTAGTCATATTGTTTCTTGAATTCTGAAGGTGTAAAGCCAGTAAATCTTTTGAAATATTTTGAGAAGTTTGATTTATCGGTGAAACCCAATGAAAAAGCAATTTCGGCGGTTGACTTGTTGGTATAGAAAACAAGTCTCTTTGCCTCTTTGATAATATAGGTTGCCAGTATCTGGGAAGCCGTGTTATTTGTGTCTTTTTTGCAGGCAGCAGTCAGATTTTGAGGACTTGTATGGAGCAGATTCGCATAGTAGGCAACATTATTGATTATTTTTGAATCCGTATTTAATAGTTCAATAAATCTGACATATAGGTCGTTGGATAGCGATGTGGGGTGCTCGGTTTTGTCTGTATTTTCGAGTACCTTAGCCAATAATGATCTAAACAGGCCCTCTTGGCATATTTTGTTTTCTTCTTGTGCTAATAGCCTGAGGAGTGTGGGTATGATCCCGTTTTCTTTAAGATATATGGTGTCTAATTTACTGATCTCATCGATCATTCTAGCGATTTGAAGATCTAAGCTCAGGTCTATAAACGATTTTTTTACCAAGAGCACAAAACCTTCGATTGGGGTAGTCAGCTCCCAATGGTGTACAGATTCCTTCCGAATGATCAGTACGCAGGGCGTTTTGATAGGGCTTTCATGGCCATCAATTACATGGCGCCCTGATGTAGACGATAAAAATACAAGTTCCAGGTATCCATTGTGCCTATGCGGTTTGGTTACAGCTTTTGAATTGTCAAATGCTGCAATCTTTAACAATTTCTTGGGCTCGAGCTTATCTTTTACTAAGATTGTTTTGCTGATCATGTACGTTCATTAGAAAGGTAAAAATAAAATAAATCCTTGTATTGAAGGCACAATTTATTATCTGTGAACTCAGCATATGCCGACGGATCTGACGATGTAGATCCATTCCGGCCAATGTATGTAATGTCGATATCCACTCCTAATTATCTCTTTTTGATTGTTCTATTATTCTCCACTTAACATCATGGTTACTGTTGTGTTTGAGTTTATCGGAACCACATATACCACAAGCTAAAACTGTATATTTAAATGGTTTTTTAAGCTGAAATTTATTTTTCGTTATCGGGTCATTAAGGTTTTTACAAGTCTCACAATAGCATTTTTCACGTTGTTCGCGGGGAATATTTAAGTTTTCCATTTCGACGAATATTTTCATTTCCTCCAAGATGAATTCTTTTGAATTTTCTAACGTAAGTCCTTTATTATAAAGGGTTGAATTGTCATACTTCAAATAGTCCAGATCCTCGTCAATTTCATAAAAGGCGATATACCTGTAGTTGTATCCACTTGCAGACACAATTTTCCGCATTTGACTGAAAGCATAGTCTATACCGACCTCTTTTCTGATCGCTTTTTTTGCGATTGTTAAGGCATAGTTTTCCATTAAATCCTCTTCGCTTTTCTCTATATCTAGTTTTAGGTCAGCAATTGATTTCCAAAAATAGCTTTCGCGTTCTTCCGTAAAAGCGTTATCCAAACCAGCCAAAATATACAGGTTGTCACTCTCATAGCCTAATGCTAAAACATTGACGGCCCAGACAACCAGGTGTTTACTGTCAAAATACGTCAATGCCCTTTCTCCATAAATTTCAAGTGTTAATTCTTCGAGTGTCATATGTTATGATTGTTAATTATCAATTACTGTTGTTTAATTTTTTCGCTATAGAATATAACACAGAAAAAACTAAACAAATATATTCTAAAGGTACGCAGGGTACTTGCGCAGTATATTTATCACAATATTTATTTCAAAACTTAGGGGAAATTCGTTGTGCTAGCCATTTGGGTAATTTTACCAAAGGTTCACCGGTATCTGCCGAGTTGATCAATCAGGTACAGAAGGATCTCGGCTTCAATTTTCCTATTGATTATATTTCGATTTTGAAGGAATTAAATGTAGAAAATCTATATTATTCCAGATCAAGATAAGATCGATTGATATTTCTGCGGATCATATGACTGCAATGAAAATGCCTAACTTGTTCTATTACACCTTTCTTCAAACAAGTGGTTTCAACTGCTTCATTATTACAAAAACGGCAGGAAAGCCTTTTGTTTTTTTTTTGCCATAAAAACCCTTCATTTGTACTGAAGAGCTGATCAGATCGCTTTCGGATACTTTCGAAATTTCAATGGTAGCGCTTATGAATTTTCAGTGGAGTCCTATTATAAGTCCATGGCCAATCAGATCGATTTTCGTACCGGCGCAGATCTACAGACTAACGAATTGCTTGAAGGAGAACTTCTTTTTGGTAAGGGGCGTGCATATGGTCTTGAATTATTGCTACGGAAAAATAGTGGTAAACTAAGTGGATGGATAGGTTACACTTTATCGAAGAGTGAGCGAAAGTTTAATGGAATTAACCAGGGAGCCTGGTTTAATGCAAGGCAGGATCGTACCCGTGATCTTTCCGTGGTGACGATGTATAAGTTGTCGGACAAATGGTCTTTGGGCGCAAATTTTATTTTTAACAGTGGTAATGCAGTAACTTATCCAGCAGGGAAATATGACTTAAATAACACCACGTTATTTTATTATACAGAGCGAAATAGCCATAGGTCGCCAATTTACCATCGTTTGGATCTGTCTGCAACGTATGAACCTCAAAAATCAAACAAACGTTTTACTTCCAGTTGGACATTTGGGCTATATAATGCCTACAACCGACGCAACGCCTATATTGTGGACTTTAGGGAAAATGAGGTCAATCCCAATATAACAGAAGCCTATCAGATTGCATTATTTGGTATTATACCATCTATTACCTGGAATTTTAAGTTTTAATGATATGAAAAAACAACTACTTATAGTATGCTTACTTCTGGCATCTTTATTTACCTCCTGTGAAAAGGTGATTGATCTAGATCTGGAAAATAGCGAAGCGCGCATTGTGATTGAAGGTAACTTGAATGATTTAGACGTAGATCAGCTCATTAGAATTACTAAGACCGTCAATTTTGATACAGATAGAAAAAGTGAACCAGTACTCGGTGCATCGGTGATGGTGCGTTCTTCTGCGAATGAGGAAATGAACTTTGTCTATGAAACTGATGGTTACTACCGGGCGCAAAACTTTCAAGTTCGTCCAGGATTAAAATATAACCTTGAGGTAGTGGTAGATGGCGAATATTACCGGTCTTCGGTCGCTATGCCTCCGTATGTAGCTATAGATTCTTTGGGCGCCACAAAAGAAAAGATTTTTACAGAAGAACGTTACTATCCAACCTTTAAATTTTACGATCCTGCACAAGTAAACAATTATTATCTGTACGAAATCGCTGTCAATAATTCTCCTATGCGCTTTGCTTCAACTTACAACGATAAGTTCAACGATGGAAAATATATTACACATGAAATCTCTGATTGTACAATAGATTTGGAGCTCAATGACGAAGTTAAGATAATCCGGTACTGTGTTGATGCCAGCGTCTACAAATTTTGGAATGAGTTTCAAGCAGCAAATCCCGGTGGGGCAGCGCCGGGAAATCCAAGCTCAAATATATCTAATGGCGCGTTAGGGTATTTTTCGGTAGCGTCTTCAGGGACATATCTTTTCAAAACGCAGGAATATATGGAGAAATTATAATGAGACGGGCTTGGATAAGTTGTGTTTTTGGTTTATTTTTATACTTAAAATAGTCTTTAACAATATGTATTTAGAATAAATATATTCTAATTAACGAACTGTGATGGTCTTTAGGAGACTAAACCACAAGTGGACAGTTGGTAAACAACTTGAGGAGAAAATTATAGTGATGACTGTGAATGAGCGCGCGAACAAAAAAGGCAAATTTGAAAAAAGCTGATCATAAGTAAATGAATTATTTAACGAAATAAAGATGAATATAGCGATGATGCATACAAAAAAGTACATGATCATGTTGTTATGTATGATGGTTGGATTGACGGCATATAGCCAGAACAGTAAATATCAATTGTCAAGTCACATTCTGGATATTTCAAAGGGAAGCCCTGCACCCAATGTTAAAGTGGATCTGGAGAAATTGATGCCAAACAAGCAATGGGTAACTGTGGCCAGTGAAAAAACGGATAACAATGGTCGCATCGGTAATTTCCTGGATACTGGTAAAGTAGACAATAAGGGAGTATATAAACTTAAGTTTTATACGGAAAGCTATTTTCGTTCTCAAAAAACCGAAACATTTTACCCATTTATCGAAGTCGTTTTTGAAATCAAAGATGATAAGCATTATCATGTTCCGATCACTGTTAGCCCATTCGGATATGCAACATATAGAGGTAGCTAGCTAAAATAAAATAAACGTAGAATCGGAAGATAATCTATAGGACTATGAAGAGACTATTTGATGAACTCGCATATGAAGTAAGCAAAAGAACGACCGAAAAATATAGCACAAGTTTTTCGCTCGGTATTTTGGCGCTAAAACCACGTATTCGTAATAGCATCTATGCGATTTATGGCTATGTGCGACTTGCTGATGAAATTGTTGATAGTTTTCATGGGTATGATAGGAAGCGCCTTTTGGGACGATTGTATTTGGATACCAACTGTGCTTTAGAAGAAAGAATTTCCTTAAATCCAATTTTGCAGTCCTTTCAGGAAACTGTGCACAAGTATAAGATCGACGTCAGGCTGATCAGCCAGTTTCTTCATAGCATGGAAATGGATCTGAATAAGGTTGACTACAATTCCGAAAGTTATAAGGAATATATTTATGGTTCGGCTGAAGTAGTAGGGCTTATGTGCTTACAAGTGTTTACAGAGGGAGATCGAAAGCGGTACGAGGAGCTTAAGCCTTTTGCAATGAAATTGGGATCAGCGTTTCAAAAAATAAATTTTTTACGGGATCTCAAACAGGATTACCATACGCTTGGAAGAACCTACTTCCCCAATTTGGATATGACTGTCTTTAATAATACGATCAAAAGTCAGATCGAAAATGAAATTCATACAGAATTTAGGGAGGCGCTATTGGGAATCAAAAAGCTCCCAGGTTCAGCAAAGTTTGGGGTTTATCTTGCTTACAAATATTACCTTTCACTATTCGCGAAGATCCGTAAAAAATCTTCAAAAGAAATTTTAGAGCATAGGATTCGCATATCGAACCCCCATAAAGCGCTTGTTGCCCTTAAGAGCTATTTGCGTTACAAAATTGCTTATTTATAAAACAGCGCAGCACGCTGTTTCACAATGTTGTAGAAAAGATTAAAAAAGCTTATATATGAAAAGGATCTTAATTGCTGGGGGGACTGGTTTTGTAGGTGGTTATATTACTGCACACCTTAGGAAAATTGGTTATGAGTTACATCTCCTTACGCGGACACCCAAAGACCAATCTGCAAGTGGCATAAGATATTTTGAGTGGGATCTGAAAAAAAGCTTCATAGATATCAATGCCTTCGATGGGGTCGATACAATCATTAACCTCACTGGTGAAAATATAAGTGCAGGTCGATGGACTTCCTCGCGTCGCCTTGAGCTTATCGAAAGTCGTGTATTGTCATTGAATTTACTATTTGAATACGTCAAACGCCACGAGCTTAAGATTGATAAAATCATTTCATCATCTGCGGTAGGTTATTATGGAGCATATACTTCTGATACCATCCTTTCTGAAGATTCTAGTAGTGGAAATGACTTTTTGGCTCATATTTGTAAGGTATGGGAAAAGGCTGCATGGCAGTTTGAAAGCTTGGGGGTCAAAACCATTATTTTACGGAAAGGTATTGTCTTGGGCCGAGATGGGGGAATGTATGCCAAGCTTGCTCCTTTGGCAAAACTTGGTATTAATGTTTCTCTGGGCGATGGAAAACAATATATTCCATGGATAGACATACATGATGTCGTACGCTTGTACGAATTTATACTTTATCGGACGGATATTCGGGGTGTGTATAATGCTGTTGCTCCACAACATATCACGATGAATGATTTTGCGTATGTGCTGCTCAGGTCATTTGGTAGGAGCAGCTTTTTGCCGAATGTGCCTGGTTTCGTTATTAAACTATTGTATGGTGATATGGCTGCTATGCTATTAAATGGTTCTCCTATAAGTGCCGAAAAAATTAGGAACAGAGGATTTAAATTTAATTATGATACCATTGCAAGATCACTAAACAATTGCAGTAAGTCATTCTTTATTTAAGTAGGTTGACTTGGTAGCTATCTTTTTATTTATTTCCACTGAAATTGACGTATACCTTCATTCTTTTATAGTCAAAAATTAAACAGTAAGACAGCCTTGAATGCAGAAGTGGTGCGGCTTTATAAATTTCTTTTCTTTAGCTTTGTCGTTTACCAAAAATTGAAAATAACCTTTCATGGATAATATCATCGCATCTATACGTAGGCATTTTGATATAAAAGAAGAGTCTTTAGAAATTTTGCTTAGCAATTTAAAAGAACTGAGTGTGCCCAAAAAGGCCATATTGATACAACCAGACAGAAGTGATCGGAATATTTATTTTGTAGAAAACGGAATTGCCCGCGCCTACACGGTACGCGATGGAAAAGAAGTTACTTCCTGGTTTAGCAAAGAAGGGGATCTACTTTATTCAACAAATAGTTTCCACGGACCCGTATCGGGTTATGAGAGTGAATCAGTACAGATTCTGGAGGATTCGGTGTTATATTTTATGCCAATTGATCAGCTGGAAGTACTTTGTCGTAGTCATATCGATATTGCGAACTGGATGCGGTATGTACATCAAAAAGCCTTTTTGGAGATGGAGCGCAGGTTAATCAATCGATTTTATCTTTCGGCCGAAAAACGTTACGAAGATTTTATGGCAAATCACTCAAAATTAATCCAAAGGGTAAATCTGGGCTATATAGCGTCCTATCTTGGCATATCTCATGTGACACTTTGTTCCTTGCGGAAATAGTGCTATTTCTTTAACTACTTAAAAATTGTTCAGCGGTAGATTGTCTATTTTTGCATCTTAACCAAACTACGTTGAACATGCAAACCTCTACTTCTAATTTTGATCAGCAAAGAATTGTCTGGGTTGATGTATTGCGTTTTATCGCTATAATTATGGTGATTGCCATTCACTGTTCCGATCCATTTAATGTGTCGCCCGAAGCGCGATCAAATCCGGATTTTAACTACTGGGGTGCTATATACGGCTCACTTCTCCGGGCCTGCGTACCGATTTTTGTTATGATTACCGGGTTGCTTTTGCTTCCTGTCAAGATGAATATGGGTGACTTTTATAGAAAGCGTCTTCTGCGCATTACAGTTCCTTTTTTATTGTGGTCTGTATTGTACAACCTCTTTCCTTGGATTACGGGTGTACTCGGTCTTCCCTCAACGATCATATCAGAAGTGTTTGCCTATGCTCCGAAAGACGCTGCCCAAACTTTGGAGAGTGCGCTTATTCAAATTTCTTTAATTCCAGTTAAATTTAATGTGTATACCGTGCCTATGTGGTATATCTATATGTTAATTGGCGTTTACCTTTATATGCCTTTCTTCTCTGCTTGGGTAGATAAGTCAACTCCAGGTCAGCAAAAAGTTTTTTTGGGAATTTGGATGTGCACGCTTTTTTTGCCTTATGCCTATTCATTTTATTCCAAAGAGCTATTTGGTCTCAGTGCTTGGAACAGTTTTGGTACATTTTATTATTTTGCTGGATTTAATGGGTATTTACTGCTTGGGTATATATTGACACATCGCTTCAAAGTATGGTCCTTTCGCAAAACACTTTTGGTTAGTATACCCTTATTTGGTATTGGGTATGGAATCACATTTAGTGGTTTTAAATGGATGGTAGCCGATCCCAACTCTAGTGAGGACCAGATCGAACTGTTTTTCTTATATTGTTCGCCACAGGTATTAATGATGACATTAGCCATTTTTTTGTTGGTTCGAACCATTAAGTTGAAGTCACCAAAATGGAGAAAGCTGTTTTCAAATATTACAAAATGCGGTTTTGGAATTTATCTGATACATTATTTTGTTGTAGGTTTTGGTTATTGGCTGGCTAACATACTTGCTATTCCGATATCGTTAAAGATCCCTGTCACTGCAGCTATTGTTTTCTTGGTCTCCTGGGGTTTTGTCGCTTGTTTTTATAATATGATTCCCCGGGCATCAAAATGGATCTTTGGATAATCTGCTTTATGAAGTAAGCTAGTGATTATTAGGTTGTGTGTTTTCCTGAAAAATAGGTTGCATCTAGGTGCTGATGAATGGAAAAAAAATATATTTCAGGTTTTGTTTGACAATTGGGAAAGATATTTATTTAAACGATGTCGAATATAAAAACAAATATGATGACATTAAGGGCAGCAATCTGAAGAAATTTCTCAAATCGGCACAAACAGAATTCCACTTTTCGAAAACACCTAAAAACAGGCTTCAAAACATATATTGGTATTCTAATCAACATTCGGAGCGCTATTTTGGTTTGAGAAAAACGAAGTATACTAAATTTAATGAACGAATTCCTTATTGAAAACCGTTCGGATGGGAGGAAAGAATAAAACGAGCAATGTTAATATTGCTCGTTTTATCATTATTGACAGCACTTTGATGTGATAAGAAAACATCATTGAATCTATGCTGACAATAGATAGTTGATTCTATGGTAACAATATTTAGGGCATCAATACAGCATCAACCACATGGATTACCCCATTGGATTGATTGACGTCAGCGACCGTTACCTTTGCGCTGTTGCCTTTTGCGTCTTTTACATATACATCGTTCCCTTTCATCCAAAAAGTAAGGTTGCCACCTTGCACTGATTTGGCTACGTAAGTTCCTTTACCATCTTTGATTGCTTTGGCGATCTGCGCGGCACTCCATTTTCCAGGAATCACGTGGTAGGTCAATATTGAGGCTAATTGAGCCTTATTTTCTGGAAGCATTAAATTATTTAGGGCCTCTTTGGGTACTTTAGAAAAGGCGTTATTGGTAGGGGCCAAAACAGTAAAAGGACCAGCTCCCTGTAAGGTTTCTACAAGGCCAGCAGCTTTTACTGCAGCAACCAAGGTAGTATGATCCTTGGAATTGACTGCATTCTCAATAATGTTTTTGGAAGGATACATCGGTGCACCACCTACCATAACAGTTTTTTCCTTTGTTTGAGCCTTACCCATATAAGTGCTTCCCAATAATGTTGCTGCAGTGGCAGCCACCCATAAGATTGATTTAATTTTCATGATCTTTATTTTTTATCTGTTATTTAAAAGTTTTATATGATCATTTACGATGAAATGGAAAGCTTGGATTGCCGTGAAGAATAAAATTTGCTTATTTTAGCTTAGTGCCCTCTGTGAGTTTCGATTAAACTTCCAAAGTAAGCATTGTTAAGAAATCCAATCACCAAATACATTTGTGTTGGCCTTAATAGAGAAGTGCCTATCTTTGAGTGCAGACTTCATTGGAACCATAAAGGTTTTGTGGCTGTGGGAAAGGCTCAAGCACTACCATTCTATAACGTTACACCCTTGGAGGACGATGATTATTTTACAAAAACTGTTTTTTCATTTAATCTCAATTTTATGAAAAAACAATAATGTAAAGCGTATTCTGCTTCAGGGTGAAGAGAAGATTGGGATGAAATATATTTACGGTTTTAACCCCGATGGCATGATCCTAAGTATGACTAGCATACGATATAATAACGAAAACGAATTCGAGGCAGAAGAACGTACCGAATATTTCAATTTTAGTAAAAATATCGGCAATCTGGATACCTGTTATCAAAAAAAGACATATTACTATTTTAAAGGACATCCGGCAATGTTGTTTCTACATAATGGCTGTGCCGTCGAGAAAGCACCATCGGAACTGTACCAATTCAAGGAAGGACTTTTATTACAACTCACCGATGCGCCGTCTTCCCTTGATCCCAAAACTGAAAAGTATGTCTATGACCAAAATCGAAACCTGAAACTGATGAAAGATATTTGGAATGGACGCAAAGTAAGCGAGCTGGGAATGCGTTACGATGAAAAAGGTTTTTTGATCTCCATACAGCGAAAGTCGGATACTGCAAAGGGTCATTATTTTGAAGACCGTACTTTAAAGGCAACATATAGTTTTTACTAACCGTTAAAATAATATATCTATAGATTTTAAATCTATTAGTTCGAACTTCAATTTAAACGGTCAATTTGAGACGGAATCGCATGGTCAGTCTATCCGATCCAACAATATGCCCAAATAAATTTTAAAGCTACATCCAGCAGGATATAGTTTTAGTCGGTAAAGTTAGCAATTTTGATAATAATTGGTGTACGCGCGTGAACAATCTGTTTATAAACTGTTCATATTCGTACATTTCTCTTTTTCCAAGTAAAAACCTGAATAGGCCGTGATAGCTTTCAGATGGCATAAGTGAGCTTGTCGCGACAACTGGTATGGTATTTGGCATGCTGCTGATAAAACTGATCCTATGTTCTCTAACTATCTCAAGATTGCTCTCCGTATACTTTGGCGCAACAAAGTTTATGTGATTCTAAATACGATAGGTCTTGGGTTTGCCATTGCTTGCTGTATATTATCATATCTCAATTACAACTATAGATCAAGCTTTGACCAAAATCATACAAGTGATAAACATGTTTTCCGCTTGAATAGTATCCGTATGGTAGACGGCAATAAGCAGTTCTGGGGGACTGTGCCCGGACCGATGGCAGATGCAATGGTGAAAGAGAATGCCGGAGCTAAACAGATCGCCCGTTTAGGTAATGCAGCTGTGGTTGTAAAGATCGGTGATTATACTTTTGATGAACACATCCATTTTGCCGATAGACCGCTCTTTGATTTATTTAACTTTCCCCTACGTGACGGAAATTTATCAGGTTTTGATCAACCCAATCAAATAGTCATCAGTGAAACACTCGCTGATAAATATTTCCCAAAACAGGTTCCAGTAGGTCAGTCCGTTACGCTTATCGGTGCAGACGGTCAACTTCGTGTTTACACAATTGCTGCGGTGACAAAACGGATTCCTGCCAACTCAAGTATTCAGTTTGATATCATTACATCGTTTAACAATGGGGGGAACTTTGGTTTTACCAACTCAGATAATTGGACGCATTCAAAGAGCATCACCACATTTGTGGAATTGGATGACAGCAATAAGGCTACCTCCGTTATAGCTAATCTAAATCGCTATGTTGCGTTAAACAATCAGCATCATACAGGTCAGCGAATAGAAGGATTTACATTACAGCCTTTTTCAGAACTGGCGACCAGTTCTGATATTGATATGCCCGGTTATATTTATGGTAGTCAGCTGGTCACGAATCCACGTGGAGTATTGGTGATTATACCCGCGATTATGTCACTGTTGCTATTGTTGATTACCTGTTTTAACTTTACCAATGTCTCTATAGCCTTTGCCAGTAGCCGATTGAAAGAAATCGGTATTCGAAAAGTAATAGGAGGGGTAAGACGACAATTGGTTTGGCAATTCTTAACGGAGAATATGATACTCTGCCTATCAGCAGCTATATTGGCTCTGGTTTTTGTCCAATTACTGCTACCGACTATCAACCAACTTACCGGCCTTGCGCTTTCGCCCGATTATGGACGGGATTTTGGCTTCTGGCTTTTCTTGCTATGTATCCCGGCTATCTGTGCGATGCTTTCAGGTTTGTACCCTGCTATGTATATTACTTCCTTCCAGCCAGTGTCAATCCTAAAGGGGAAAACAGCTTTGGGGGCTTCCAATAGATTTACACGTTTTTTACTGATTTCCCAATTCAGCTTATCATGCTTTGCGCTGGTTGTGGGGATTGTTATGGCCAACAATGCAAAATTCCAGCAGAAAGCCGATTTTGGTTATGCTATCAATGAAGTAGCGGTTATCACTATCAATAACCCACAAGAATATGCCTTGTTCAGCGCTGCCGTCAAAGAGAATCCAGCTATCAAAAATGTAGCAGGAACAACGGAACAGATCGGCGAAAGTTCTTATACGCAAAATGCCCAGGTTGGAAAAGAGAATATACAGGCGCAGGTAGCACGTATTGGGGGAGAGGAGTATCTGAATAGTATGGGAATCCGTTTAGTCCAAGGCCGTCATTTTTTTAATATAGGGACTGACGCAGACAAATCTATTATAGTCAATGAAACATTTTTGCAGCGATCGCAGCTGAAACAGGCTATTGGGCAGCAGGTCACCTTGGATAGTACTAACTATACCATTGTTGGTGTTGTGAAAGATTATAAAGAGTATGGACTTCATGGACTTGTACCTCCCTGTGTATTGCATTTGGCCCGACCGGATGAGTATAAGTCTATGGTCATTCGGGCAGATAAGGATAAATTGGTAGCGGTAAACAGGTATCTACAGTCGACGTGGAACCGGCTGCTACCCAATATGCCATACCGTGCCTACTTCCAGTCTGATGTAATTGAAAAAGAGATTCGCATGACGGAAGCTTTTAAATCTATCGCATTTTTTCTGGCCATTACGACGTTGCTCTTATCCGCATCCGGTTTATTTGCCCAGATTTCCTTAAATATAGATAGAAGAAATAGGGAAATCGGTGTTCGTAAAGTGTTGGGCGCTTCAATATTACAGATTATCCAATTGATCAGTAAAGAATTTATACGCATTCTTCTCATAGCATTTGTGATAGGTTCTGTATTAGGCTATTTGTTCACCGGTAAATTTATTTTTCAGGTTATCTATTACTATCATTCAAGTCCTGGTCTTATGCCATATATCAGTACATTATTTACCGTTGTATTGTGTTGTGGATTAATTGTCGGAATGAGGGTTTATAGGGCCGCAAGAACCAATCCAGTTGACAGGTTGCGCGCTGAATAGACAATTTGTAGCTGGCAGTCGGAGGACAGCTGGCCATATAAAATAATATTTTAAAGCTATTGTCTTTAGATATCATCTTTAGCAGTTATATAATTAAAGATAATCTTGGTTTTTACCGCATTTGTAATTCCAAATAGTTCAATATGATTAGATAATAATACACGAATCAAAGGCCTATACGTGCGGATCTTTGAGATGTTAATCTTAATCATATAATTGGTGAAAGACATGAAAGAATTATCGAAATTAGGAACCTTTGCTATTCTACTGACAAGTAGCCTTACGATCATGGTGGGCACTGTATTGGCGCCATCTTTAACAGAAATTTCAAAACACTTAGGATTTGTTGAAAGCCCGGGTTGGCTAATTACGCTGCCCTCGCTTGGCTTAGTATTATTTGCTCCTATCATTGGCAAGCTAATTGACAAAAAAGGACCATATGTAATGATCTACTGGGGGCTGATTCCATATGCCCTGTTAGGGGTACTAGGTGCGGTATTAAGTAATTTTTATGTGGTGGTAGCTGGTAGGTTATTATTAGGTGCCGCGACAGCTGCCATACAGTCTTCCAGTTCCAGTTTAATCGCAGAGTTTTTTGATGGTGAGAAAAGGATAAAAATGATGGCAAGGCAAGGCATGTCAATTGAAATTGGCGGGGTGGTCTTCTTAAGCATAGGAGGAGTTTTAGGTGAAATAGATTGGCATCTTCCCTTCTTGATTTATCTTTTAGGCGTTATATGTGCAATTCTGATTATATTGTACATTCCTCGTTTTGATTCTGAAAAAGCTAAAAAGTCAGTCAGATCTGGAGCCAATCCATCATTTAACAATGGAAAATACATTAATTCAAAAGAGGTCCTAACTTTTTGTGTCTGTTCTACGCTTTCTATGACCTTATTTTTTGTTGTCTTTGTTGGACTACCTCAATACTTGCCAAAAGCTTTTAATTTTAGTGAATCTAATACTGGCTATTTCATGGCATTTATTTCTCTTGTTGCAGTTGTATTTGTAGGGCAAATGCCAAAAATGTCAAAATGGATAGGCTCAAATAACACCGTTTCGTTAGGATTTTTACTCTTTGGCTTAGGACTATTTTTTTTCTCTTTTGCTGAGACTACTTTAGTTTTATTTCTCGCGGCTTTGGCGATGGGAGCAGGCTTTGGATTCACTGTACCTTTATTAAATCACCTGATTGTTGAGCATAGTGATGCAACAAATAGAGGCCGAAATTTAAGTTACTATTCCATTGGTATTTTTGGCGGACAATTTCTCTCTTCTTTTTTGGGGATGCTATCATCAAATCACCGAGCGGTATTTCGCGTTTCCGCTTTCTTAGCTTTGATTGTTTGCATAACATTATTTTATAATAAACCTCCTAAAATAGAAGTGGCGATTCAATAATAGCCTCCACATTAATAAACTACGCCTAACTTCTGAAACGTTTGACTGGTGGTTTACTTGACACCAGCTAGTGCTACCTCGTCATAGAATTTAGGGTCATTATGTACATGACAGAGTAAATAATTAATAAAATTTTTCTAAATACATTGTGAAAATTATTTGAGATTCCAAATAGTTCAACATCACTGGCAAAAAGTACACGAATTTGCAGGCTGCCTATGGCATCTTTGTGAGAGAAATAACAAATATCAAATATTATGAGAATCGAAGAAGCTAATGACTTGTTAAAACCTGGCTATTTTACCATTTGAAGCTGGGTATCATCGCTATGATGATGGACTTACTGTTGTTGCAGCACGTTCAAGTCTACCCAATATTACCGGCAAAATGATTGAATGGTGGTTTGGCTATATCCAAACTACCGAACAATACTCTTGGTGGCATAAGAAAGACCACATTTTCAGTGATTGGATCGGAGAAAGAGGAACCGGGAAGTATATCGGGGGAACCCATATTGCCCATGAGAGACTTGGGGGTGAAGAGGTACACAAACTGAAGATAAATTTCCAAGATCCTGTCAATATTCTTGATACCTCAAAATTTGATGAATTAGGCTTTACAGCAATTCATGCCCGTTTAGGAATTGATGGGTTACCCGGATATGCCGCTAAAATGGTTCACTTTATAAGAGATACAGCCTATGGATGTGAAATGAGAAGTAGGTTTTGGTTGGGCTTATTTGAAGGTAATGATCTAGCAAATGATTATGAGACCAGGATGAAGATATATCCGGATGAGGTAGGAGCTGGACTGTGTACGCATTGTCATGAAGAGATGAGCAATTTTGGAATATTTCTTCCTGAATTATACGAGCGGGAAACAGGACAGAAAGTAAAAATACATTCTCTTGGAGACGTCATGTAATTGTTTAATTATTATTAAAAAGCTATCTTTAAACACTAAAGGTAGCCTTTGTGTTTCTATTAACTTCTGAATGAATGAAATTAAGCCACCCAATTGATTTCGATAAATTAATAGTATATGATCTTCATTTATGCCCCGAGCAATATTTTCGAAGTGTCGATAGGGAAGAATACTTTGAAATGATTTGGTTTAGCTACAAGGAGTTAGCGTTTGAAGATCAAATTACGGATAAACAGTACATTTATCTCGTTCCCCCCTTTCGCTCAATTCAAGTGGATATGAAAGACAAGAATGGCTATATCATATCATTTAAGCGTGAGTACTTGGAAGAAGATGACAAAGAATATGCGTTGGACGTATTCAAACTCTTCAATATGCAGGGACAATATTCTATTATTCCGCTTGATGCTGAAGTAACTGTACGATTTAAGCACCTTTATTCCCTTCTAATTGATGAGTATCAGAATCCCAAGGGAACTTATTTGGTATTAAAATCTCTTTTAAAGGTGTTCTTACTGAACCTGATAAGATTGAACCAGAAAGCCTTTCTTATACAGGATGTCAATCAAAAACGTGTTTATGAATTCATAGTATTAATGGAACAATACTATAAAACTGAACGTCGAGCATCTTTCTATAGTGGTAAATTGGGACTTGGAGAAAAAAGGCTAAATCAAATATTAAAGGAGAAAATGAATAAGTCATTAACTCAATTACTACATATCAGATTAATTGTAGAGGCGAAACGTAAGCTAATTAAAAGTGATCACACAATTAAAGAGATCGCTTATGAACTGAATTTTGAGGATAGAGGATATTTTACTAGATTTTTCAAGAGGTTCACCGGCCAAACCCCAGATGATTTCAAAAAAGGGATTATTACTACATGAATTTTATCTAGCGCATATTGGGATTATATTCAATCCTAAGGATTATAAGGCTTCTTTGGAGCCTATCAAAACAAAACAAAAAACTAAATGAGAAAGTTGACTCTCAAAAAAGGTGTTAAGATATTTCTAAAAGTAACCGGTACAATAACTGCCATTTATGTTTTGATATCAATATTGATTCTTCCAGGTGGTAAATTTATTTACACTTATTATCCTCCTCAGACCCCTATCAAGGTTGCAAAAGATAATGGAAGTTTTATCAAAGAACTTTCTCCGTCAAGCATTAATATTATTGATACGATATACTATTGGAATTATTTAGTTTTGGATATAGCTAGTTAGGGTGAGATTACAATAGGAGGGTAGGCTTCAGGTCATCTTTACAATAAAAAATAACCATTTTTGCCTGTTGAATTCTTATTTGAAGGTGAGTTCTCGGAAATGAGATTTAATAGATCATTATATTTTTCTAACAAGCCAATATATTTATTCATCCAGAAATAAACAGAATTATCATCGGCATCTGTATTTTTTACAGAAGAAGCATCTTGTGCACTAAGCACGTGACGATGGTTTTTTACTAACGTTTCAGGTAGTTCGGCCGTGAAATCGTGTCCAATTATATTACCAACTTCTAAGAGAATTTGAAGATTCAAATTTTCTTGTTCAAACCAATTATATATTGTTCTTCTACTTACTTTAAGCTTTCGGGATAATTCGCTAATCCCAATACGTTCCATTCGAAGAACCTGTTTTAGAATATTTCCTACGTGTATGCCCATAATAAAAAAATGTAAAAGTTGATCTAATTAGTCTCACACAAGTCTAGCTCTTCATATTTGGAATTATTACTGATGAAATCTGGTAGAATTTCTTTCATTTTTTTTACCATTTCATAGTCATTGTTCAAGCTATTTAAGCACAATAATTCCTCTGTAACCTGATGAACATAATTAAAGCTATAATCAATAATTTTAGATATTTTAATCTTTTGATGATGGGTCGGAATAGTTTCTTCTTCCAAAAGGAGTAACTCCTCATATAACTTTTCTCCGGGGCGTAGTCCGGTAAAAACAATTTTGATATCCTTATCAGGCGCCATGCCGGCAAGTTTGATCATGTTCTTTGCCAGATCAACAATCTTAACCGGGTCTCCCATATCAAAAATAAAGATTTCACCTCCATTTCCCATTGCTGCAGCTTCCAATACCAATTGTACAGATTCAGGAATAGTCATAAAATATCTGGTTATTTCGGGATGGGTAACTGTTATTGGGCCACCCTTTTCTATCTGAGCTTTAAATCTCGGAATGACAGATCCGTTTGACCCCATAACATTCCCGAAACGGGTCGTAATAAATTTGGTTTTTGGTTTAAGTAAACTCTTAAAATTTGCTCTAACGTTCTCCGAAGCTGATAATATATTATTGTTATTTAGCGATTGGATATACATTTCTGCAAGACGTTTAGAAGCTCCCATAATATTAGTAGGTTTTACAGCTTTGTCTGTAGAAATCATAATAAACTTTTCTACCTCATGATCTATCGAAAGCTCGGATATGTTTTTCGTACCCAATACGTTGGTTAATATAGCTTCTGCAGGATTATTTTCCATCATCGGAACATGTTTATAAGCCGCTGCGTGAAAAACAATCTGTGGTTTAAATTCTTCAAACAGTGTTTTCATTCGGCTTTTGTTCTGAATGTTGGCCATGAATATTTTGATTTTACCTTCGGGATAATAATCTTGAATTTCAAGCTGAAGTTCGTGTAAAGGTGTTTCTGCCTGATCGCAGAGGATGATATACTCTGGGTTATAGTTTAAAACCTGACGTACAATTTCGGAGCCTATTGAGCCTGCTGCTCCGGTAATCAAAACTCTCTTTCCGTTTATCTCTTTTGATACATTATTCTTTTTGAGGATAATAGGTTCCCGCTGTAAAAGATCTTCAATTTTCAAGTCCTGTATCTGATTAGGACTTAATTTACCATATAGCCATTTATCAGAAGACGGCACTGTAACCACTTTAATACCCAGTTCTATACATTTTTCAATTGCTTTCTTTTTTCCATTACTATTTAGATCGTTCCCAACTAATAAAACTTTATTGATAGCATATTTTTTCTTAAGTGTTTCTATGCAAAATGACGGATATACATTTTTTTGTTCTATATGTTTGTTTATTTTATCCTGATCATCATCAATAAAACCAAACACATTTATAGGTGTTTCCTGACAGGTATCCAATGCTTGTTTCACCAGAATTGAGGTGTTGTCAGTTCCATAAATTAAAATATTATCCTTTTTATTTCCGGGTTGTAAATCTTTTAAATATCCAAAAATGTGTTTGACGGATATTCTCAAAATAATTAACAAGGATGAAGAAATAAAAAAGTTCAATAACAGTACTTCGTCAAACCATTTCCACGGAAGTTTAAAATATGGAGCAACCAACAAATTACTGATAAGCATAAAACCAATACTGCTTATTAGCACCGCCATGAATACGCGGAAGATATCTTCTGTATTGGAATATCTTATGATTCCTGTATGAATTCTCATGTTGATAAACACGTAAATAGAGATCACACTGTAAAGTCCTATATATAGGATATCGCTGGTGTAAAACAATTCAGCAGATTCAATTTTTTTTGTCAGCAATAAAGACATAAAGAGTGTCCAGATTACGATTAACTGATCGATCAATAATATCAGCCATCTTGAATGTACTTTATTACTAAATAATAACTTTTTCATAATAAGAGTAATTATAGATAAATAATAGAGAGGAAAATAAGGTAATGAAAGCTCTGTATAAAGGGAAATAGTCGATTGCTATTTTTTTATCAATTCCTCGCTTATCAAGCAAATAGTTGTATGCTTTGCGGTTTGCAATGAACCGGAAACTTTTATAGTTTAAGAATAGATCTGAAAAAGCCGATTTCCATCGGAATAGGGAATCTTCTTTAAAGCCGAGCCCCCCACCTAGATGAAAAAACTTCATTCCCCTTTCCCGTCCAATAATGGTAATTTCATCAACTAGAAATTTTGCAGGAGATTGATTTAAATATGATGCTTTAGTAGCAACCAAATGTGCCTGAATAATGCCGTGAGAAAAAGAGATGATCATTGCACATGTTATTTCATCACCTAAATAAACCAATAATAATCTGCAGTCAAACTCTTTTGAATGAATTAGGTTTGTAAAGTATTGTTTATCAAATAAATAGTATTCAGTTGAGCCGATTCGACGCATGTTTTCTGTATAGATATCAATGAATGTATCAATATCTTCCTGTCGTTTTGATTCCTTTACGAAGTATCCTTTATTCCGGCACCTTTTGATCGCTCTAGTGGCAGACCGATCGTACTTTTTACGCTGAACATCTAAAGGTAAATTCAGATCGAGTGCAACAGTAAGTCCATTTTCATGAACCCCCTCAAATTCTTTCATCAAAATATACTGATCAAAAAAAGGGTTCAATCGGGAGAATACGGAGACTATCTGTTCGTTTTTCAGAAATTTTAAAAATGACTTTTTAAAATTATCGATTAATCCTTCATCCAGGTGTTCGAATTTTTTACTTGCAATTGGTCCAGGATATCCATACACAGAGCTTAAATCAAAAAATGGCGAATCAGGGATAACTCTTTTGAGGAACGGAAAGGCTATGAAATTTTCACCTTCTTCATAAATGAAGAGTATAGGATCACCACTATTGTCTAAAGAATGATAATGCCAGGTATGATAAAAATCGTGTACAAAAGAGCGTTTAATGTAGGAATTCCATTCGCTTCTTTCGTTAAGGGTAAGTAATTTAATCATGGGATACATTTTTAGGTGGACACAAGACCAAGAGGTTAATCAAATACTAACATATATCAGCTAATATTGGAGTATTACATTATTTAACGGCATAAAGTCGCATCTGTATAAGGGGAAATACTCAATCTTATTATTAGGATCGATTCCTATACGATCAACTAAGGAATTATATATTTTCTCATTGGCGCCATACGTAGGCTTTCCATTGCTCTTTGTGAAAAAGAGTAATTAATTTTCTCATGATAGTAAGTGAACTAAGGTTGGATGGGAAACTCTTTTTTATTTAATTTCATTTTAATAAATCCATTTGCTTCATTGGAGCCTACTGCAACAAAACCCATTCTTTCGTAAGTTTTATAAGCAGAAATATTTAATGGATTTACCTCTAATAAGACACATTTTAAACCTAGTTCGAAAAAAGCATACTTTAATATAAGCTTTGTAGCTTGCTTGCCTATTCCGTTTCCCCATAAGCTTTTTTCACCTATGAATATATGAAAGGATGCCAGTCCATTATTTATAGTTAATAACTGAATATTTCCTATGTATTGATTGTTTTCTTTAAGACAAATTGCAAACCGTCGTTCATTCTTATTCTCTAATTTGCCTTTTATCCATTCCTGTTCAGTTTCTAAAGAAATGTATCTATCAGGTTTAAATTCAGTATATTTCCAGATGTCAGAATCATTTCTCCACTGATAAGAGACATTTGCATCGCTTAAAACCAATGGTCTTATATAAACTAAATTATCCATCCTATTTTTTTTAAGATTTAAAGTAAATTCATAATGTGAATCAAAAAATAAAGTGGCTAGTAAATAGAATTAGGATGCTAGTTCATGTATTATATTTTTCAACACACAAACTATTCGTTCCATATCTTTTATAGTATACCGATGATCTATTGGTAGTGGGACAAGGTGTTTTGCCAGATGATTTTCAAACATCTGTTCGTTTGTCCACTTAAAAACATTAGGCCAATAGGTAGGAACAAATATTTTATTCGCTATAAGTTTAGTTTTAACTTTATCATTTGAAATAAGAAGAGGGTATACCATAGGAACAGCATCTAAAGGTATTTCAATATCAAGTTCATTCATTAGAGCCAAATTTTCCTGCAGATAATTATAGTTTTGTTTTCTTATTTTTTCACTGTTTTGATAATTAATTCCAGAAAGAATTTTCTGCGTTAGAACAGACATCTTTTTTATATCGTTGTTTTCAAGACTTTTATCGTTTTCAACAAAATCCCCATATGAATTTTCACTCCCAACATCGATACTCTTTATAAGATGTAACAATCTATCAAAAGATATGTCCGTTTCTATGTTCAATCGGAGACTACTATTAAGTTGCAAGTAAGCACCATCAGAGACGCCAAAAAACTTTCTGCATGAATATATTGTATCGATCTTATCTATTGGTTTTGAAAAGAAGGCCTGCGAATTATCAACAATTAAATTTTTAACGTTTTTGCTTAATTTTTCTACCGTATGCTGTTTTATGCCGAAATAGTTGGTATACAAAAAGCATTCAGTATATCCAATTTCAAAATCAACTATAGGGTCTAACTGTTTGTCCAGTGTATAAAACTCATATGGAACTGCCAATTTTAACATAGGTTCCAATATCGTATCACACGTAAAATAGGGTATATAAATTTTAGTATACCCCTTAACCTTCAATATATATTCCAATGCATTTCTGGTTGTATTTAATTTTATGAGTGAAGGATAGTATTCTTCGCCATTTGAGAGTTGTAACTGAAAAAAGCCTCCAATGGTTTTCTGAAGTTCTTTTTGATCTTTCATAAAAATGGGAAGTTAAATTTTCTCAAAAAAACTATTAACCTTGATTCGATAAATACATTCTTTTATGAGGAGGTTGATAAAACTCGTACAAATCTGCTGGAATTCTGGCGTTGTAACCAACAACTTGCCTTAAGCTTTCACTTAAAGATTCTCCAAATTCATAACCTAAATATCTTGGAAAATCAAACATCGGCTTAAAGAATGGTTTGGTGAAACTTAATGTTAATACTTTTCTAGCATTTTCAGTATAATTTTTACCGGCAGCATGCCATAAGTTAGAATCAAACAAGATAATACTGCCTTTTTTTGCTATCGCCCGGTCAGCGTGTTTGTAAAAATATTCCTCACTTGGTTTAATATCTTCTTTGTGTGAGCCGGAAAGTAAATAAGTAGCACCATTCTCTTCTGTAAAAT
The DNA here is from genome assembly GCF_002341965.1 of Sphingobacterium sp. UBA2480. Classification (NCBI taxonomy): domain Bacteria; kingdom Pseudomonadati; phylum Bacteroidota; class Sphingobacteriia; order Sphingobacteriales; family Sphingobacteriaceae; genus Sphingobacterium; species Sphingobacterium sp. UBA2480. The sequence goes on from NZ_DDPA01000007.1 coordinate 377,698, forward strand.
GATCAAGCAAAACAATCATTTGGATCATCATTTTCATATTTCCGGTAAAACTTCTCAAATCCCGATGAATATTTTGAACATACGGCCTATCATTTTTCATGTTAATAACCGCGCTAAACCCATTTAAAATATAGTTTCCACCTAAAAAGAAGCGTATTTCCTTATCACAAAACATTTGTTCTAAAAAATGTAAACTAAAATTGTCACATTCCAATAAATGATGAAGGGTTCCCTCCATATTTGTTTCAATACCGTTTTGGGTTTGGATTTCTCTTCTTTGCAAATAAGCCGGTTCCAGGTCATTAATAATTTGAGTAATCAGCCCTTCATTAAGAGCGTTTTCATATATAACCCAACCAAACTGATCAATTGCATTCTCAAAGTCACTAATAGTAGCTCCAGAATAATTAAATATATTTTTCAAAGCATACAGATTTAATGGTTAAAAATTTATTTTTTTTGAAAACCCGGTATTTTGAAATCGGATTTCTTTTATTTAATGGCCATTTCAGGGTAACGGTACAAGGGGAAATAATTTATATTTAAATCGCTCTTTCTTTCTTTGATCAGATCATTGTATACGACTGTATCCGATACAAATTTCCAGGTAGAATCTTCGAGAAACAGATTTGAAAAGGATGATTTGAATTTAAATAAGGAGTCTTCCCGACCTCCCAAACCACCGCCCAGGTGAAAATACTTCATTCCCAGCTGCCTGCCTATTATACTTATTTCGTCCGTGAGTAACTTACTGGGCGATTGATTAACATAATCGACTGCTGTGGCAGACAGATGGTTTCGGATTATGCCTCCACAACACATAATAATTGCGCCGCAAATCATTTTAATTCCATCATACATCACGATTAACTTGCAACTATCCTCTTTAATGATTGCTGCAAAATAATCTTCGTTGAAAAAATAGCTTTTTTCTGCTTTCAGCCGGTGCATGTTCTCATTGTACATGGCCGTAAATAAACTTATTTCATTTCCGATTTTAGCTTCTTTAATAATGTAAGGCATCTTTCTCAAGTGTCTGATTTGTCTGCCCATCCTTTTTTCATAACCTATTCTTTGCTCTTCAATAGAAATGGATAAGTCCATGTATACAGTTTTACCATTGTTGGAAATACCCCCTATTTTTTCAATCAACACTTTCTGGTCAATAAAAGGATTAAGTCTACAGAAAACACAGATATATCTTCCAGTGTTCATGAAGTTTAAGAAAAAATACTTGAAATTTTCAAGTATCTGGTCACTTATGTCTGCAAATTTTCTGTTGGAAATCGGCCCTGAATAACCATATACAGAAGTCAGGTCATATAAACCTGAATTTTCAATTTCTCTTTTTAGCAGAGGTAGCGCAATAAACACATCCGATTCTTCGTAAACGAAAAGAAATGGATCCCCGTTTTTCTCTAGTGAATGATAGTACCAGGTATGATAAAAATCATAGTTTACAGAATTATGGACATATGCTGTCCATTCTTCCGATTGTTGAAAATTGATCAAGCGATATGCCATGACTTATAATATTTTTAAAGAACTATAGGTTTTTAGATGTACAAGCTAGCCAACGTTCATGATTTTCAGCATTTCTGCATTGACAAGGTTCACATCAAATTTCTCTTTGGCGAATTTTCGACCATTGATACCATATGAGATAATATCTCGGGTATTATTTATGTAGTGCTCCATTTTGGAAGCAAGCGCTGGAATATTTTTTACCGGAACCAAAAAACCATTAATACAGGAAGGTGAAACATTTACAGTTTCACGACATCCAACAGAATCGCTGGTAATGATGGCCCTTCCCATGGCCATGCCTTCTAGGATACATCTGGGTACACCTTCTCCATAATACGAAGGGAGTACAACGATGGATGAATTTTTTATATACGGTCTTACGTCATCCACTTGCCCAATATATTCCAAGGTATCTCCAGATTGGATTTTGAAATACAGTTCTTTGTTAATGGAGTCAATGTTATCATCAAAAGAACCAATAAGCCTGAATTTTATATCCGGGTATTTGGATCTGATGGTTTTCGCGGCTTCAAAAAACTCATTTACACCTTTTGCATTGATAAGGCGAGCTATCATTAGAAAGCTGATATTAGTAGTTTCTGGTTCAGAATAATCATAATGGCCCAAATCCACACCAGAACCATTTACTACAAATGCCTGATGTTTAATTCCGATTATACCTGATTCTATTAATTTATTAAAATCATCTCGGTTCTGAAAAATGATTCTGACCCTCCGGTTTTCCATCAGGCTGAACTTAAGCAGTGTTTTGGTTATCAGGCTCACTACACTTTTTTTAGAACCATTATCGGTGAAATTATACCCCAGTCCGGTTAACATCGGAGTTATACAATCTATTCCACAAAGCTTTGCTATAATAGTTCCATAGATTACAGGTTTAAATGTGTAGGGAAAGAAAATATCCGGTCTTAGTTTCCTGATAACCTTGTATAATTGAATCATGTATGTAAGATCGGAGAGGATCGATACATTACTTCCGTTCAGATGATTTTCAAAAACAGTTACTCCAAGATTCTTTAGCTTTTCTTGAACATGCTGTTGTGAAATTTTTGGGGTATAAACAAACACCTCATTCTTCTTGATAAGTTCTTCAATGAGTTTACCCCTAAAATCAAGTAATGTACGCGGAGAATCGCACGCTATCAATACTTTTTTTCTATTTTCTGCCATAATAGTGGAATTAAAAAGAATTATACATGAACCAAAAGGCCACCTGACTTACAGTCAGATGGCCTTGCAATTAAATGTTTTAACTTACTTCTGTTGATTATAAAGTTGCGCCAGCACCTTTCATCACAATAGATGGAACATTTGCTGCAGCACTAAGTACTGATTTATATTCGTAAGTAGGTACCCAATTTGAAGGGGCCGTAGTAATTTTGTTTTTTCCAGAGTTATCAAATATATTGGTATTTTCACCGCTGATAACACCTGCTACAGGACTAAGTTCTGTTCTGATCGGAAGCGTAGTGTTTTTGAAATAACTATTTTCCACTCTCACAATTGCCCCCATAAAAGAGCTAACAAATCCTGCATTGTCATAATAGTTATTGAAAGTATGAACAGTTCCATATCTTACATTCGGACAACGTTCTGAAACATTATAGAAATAGTTGTTATGTACAGTAACACGAAGTTTACCAACAGATTCAGGTTCGTTGTAACTAAAACCGATCAGCATAGCTTTATGGTTGTCGTACAGCTTATTCCATGATAGTGTGACGTAATCAGCACCAGTTCCTACGTCCAACAATCCATCATAGTAATCCCAGTCGCTTACCCGTTCTGATGAAAGGTCACAGTGATCTACCCATACGTGGTGTGCACCACCTTTGATAATTATATTTGAATATGTTTTAACTTTGCTGATTGTCATATTCCGGATAATGATATTGCTCTTCCCGTATATAAACAAACTTGCACCAATCAGTTTAGATCCGTTAAGGCCCAGAATTGTTTTATTAGATTGTACTCTAAGTAATCCAGATCCTGTAATTGTACCAGAAACTTGTATAATTAATGGGGACGAGGATGAAACAGCACTTTGAAGCGCTGAAAAAGTTGACACAGTTATCGTCTGACCGCCTGCACCTCCTGTTGTTTTACCATTTACAGAAGCATATCCGATAGGTTCATTAGTAGATACTGGAGGATCTGTGGTACCGGTTGGCGGAACTACTGGAGGTATTGTAATGCTTTGATCGCCTACAGTATAGGTGTATTTCTTACGATTGGTTCTCGGATCTGAGTTATCAGAAGCCGAAAGAAACAAGAAGCCCGATTTATGACTGAAACGACCTTTACCTAAGTTTCTGATTTCCTGGTGTACAGAGTGCGAAGGGCCTATTTCAACACCATTTTCAAATACTCTTACGGTTGATGCAGTTGGCTTATCGTTTGTGTCGCTTATTAAATTGGCGTCCATCGGAATTCGTACCGAAAATCCGCCATCGGAAATACCTTTTGAAATATTTACCGTGAATACAGAAGTTGAAGTTGTTGAAACAACACTTTGTAAATCCACATCGTTAGGCGCATCAATTGTTAGATTTTCTACCCCTTCTTTTTGACATTGACTAAAGGTGAAAATTGTAAACAGTAGTGAGCTAAATACTAGCACTTTTGTAATTAATTTTGATTTCTTCTGCATGAATTTGTGTTTTAAATTTACATCTTGGGCGCAAACCTAAAGGATTTGTAAATTAAAACACAATGCAGATAATGAAGTAGTTATCTAACTTAATTTTGAATGTTTTTTCATTAAGTATTGATATTTAGTTAGTTGTGGTTTTTTAAATTTTTGTTTTCAAGTAAAATTATTCAAGTTGTTAAAAAACCTTATGTTACAGTATTATGACAAACCATTTGTGGTTTGTATAATTTTTGTCTGATTTTGATAAGACGCTGTATAATAGTTGTTGTACCATTTTACAAAATTTTTCACCCCTGTTCCCACACTTGTTATTGGTTGATAATGAAGCTTATTGGTTAAATCATTAATGTCAGCAGAAGTTTCGGCAACATCTCCGGCTTGCATAGGCAAAAAAGCTTTATTGGCTTTAATTCCAGTATGTTTTTCGATTTCATTAATAAAATTTAGCAAACTTATCGGTTCTCCTCTTCCAATGTTATAAACAACGTAAGGTACTTTTGAAGTGGCAGGATCAGGGCTTTTCGCATTCCAATTTGGATTTGCTTGTGCGGGAGTATCAATTACTCGAACTATGCCTTCGACAATATCGTCAATATAAGTAAAATCTCTACTCATCTTACCGCTATTGAAAACTTCTATTTCTTCACCTTCCATTATTGCTTTAGTAAAAATATACAAAGCCATGTCTGGTCTACCCCAAGGACCGTAAACTGTAAAAAATCTTAAACCTGTCGTTGGCAAATTGAACAAATAGCTATAGGCATGAGCCATTAATTCATTACTTTTCTTAGATGCAGCATATAGTGAAACGGGATGATTTACGCTTTCATGTGTAGAAAAAGGCATTACCTTATTTAATCCATACACACTTGATGAGCTGGCATAAAGTAAGTGTTTAATTTTAAAATTTCTACAGCACTCTAAAACATTCAAAAAACCTTTTATATTAGTCTCTACATAAACTTCAGGATTTGTGATACTGTATCTTACACCTGCTTGTGCAGCAAGGTTGCAAACAGCATCAAACTGAAAAGTTTCAAAACAAGTCACTAAACTTTCACTATCACAAATATCCAATTTAATAAAAGTATAGCTTGGATATTTGGTACTTATCCTACTTATACCATATTCTAGTTCTGTCACATCTATTCCTGTTTCTATAAGTCTATCGTGTTTTAAGTTGACATCATAGTAATCATTGATGTTATCTATACCTACTACTGTATCTCCTCTTTCTAACAAACGTTTGGCTAAATGGAAGCCAATAAATCCGGCCGTGCCTGTGACTAAAATTTTCATAAGATATAAGTTTATAGATGAATTATAGATTGTTTGAGTCTTTTTATTAAAAGTTATAAGCTATTTACCCGGTGCATCTCTTCCAGAATGGAACTAATAAATAGCTCAGGACTGCGATCTTTGAGGTAGTCTTGCCTGCTATCGTTTTTCTGGCTGGGATAATCAGCGAGCGCAAACCCTATAGCTGATGTTAAAGAGTTGATATTATTGGGTTCAACTTTAAGAATAGAAGGTATTTTTTCAATGCCGCCGGCGCAAAGGGTTGAAACAACGGAGTCATTTACGGCCATCATTTCAAGCAAAACATTTGGAAATCCTTCTTTAATAGATGAGACAACACATAGTTTTGCGTTTTTATAATATGGTATTGGATTATCAACATGCCCCATTAGGATTACTCGATCTTGTAGACCGGTGTCTTTTATTAAAGTATTGAGATTTTTCCTTTCTTTGCCTTCTCCTAATATCAATAACTTTAGGTTCTCATGCTGTTGTGCAATTTTTTCAAATGCATGGATTAGTATTGAAAAGCCCTTTTCAGGAATTAACCTGCCGGCTGAGCAAATAAATTCTGAATCTGTCAGACTTTCATCTATAGAGGCTTCTGCTTTTCTTAATATATGATTTAGGTCAATCGGATTTTCTATTATTACAGCCTTATCGTTTGGGATAAATTTATTTTGGGCTAATAGCTGATTACGCATAATTCCCGTTTGGCAGACGATTAAATTAACGGCTGGATAACCTAATTTATAAGCTATCTGATAGCTTAATTTTTTGAGACCTGTATAACGGGTAAATACCGAAGTACATTCACGGACAATCAGGTTTGATTTTAGGTACCCAACGCGTTTGAGCAGGCCTAAATATGAATTTAGGTAAGGATGTGTGCTTATGATCGTGTAATCTTTTCTGTAAGGGTACAGCTCTTTAACAAGTTTTAAAAAGCCGATCAACAGCGCCCCTTTAGTTAAATACTTTACCTCCTGTTTTTTTGGTATGAAAAGGCGAGAATCAAATACATGCTTCAGAAATATTAATGGACTGTTTGTTACACCTGCTGCCATACGCAGGATATTTTCTGCTCCACCTGCAGTATCAGACATTGATAAAAATAATAATCTATTTGAAATCGTATCCATCCTTTGAAAATAATCACATTTTCAGCTAACATTATGCGCCAATAAGGGCATATATTTTAGTAAAGAACTTTTTTTAATAATCTATGTACGGGAGTAATGGGAGAATGTGTTCTTCTCTTTCCATCTACAACAATCAAATTGTCTCCAAAGCTGATATTATGCATACCTTCCAAATAAGGGGCTTCCGGTAATAATTCAAAATCAGGATCTGATTTAAATGAATGTTCAGAAAGTTCAGAAATCTTATTAATAATGATGGATCCTCCGTAACGGATTTCCAGATTCTGAGTTGGGCGGTAAAGTTGCCCGTTTACTATAAATAAGTTTCCGGCACTCCTGCAATTTTTTGAACTTACCGGAATGGGGTTTAATGCATGTGGTTTAAATTCCTCCTCTAATGAATCTGAATAGTATATGTATAGATTATTTAACATGCCATCTATATTGGTAAATAGCCAATGTTTTCCCTTGTAGTAGATAATCGAAGTATCTACATAGCGTGGCCCCACTAGCAAAACCCTTTTCTTCTTTAACTCGGTCGAGTTTTCATGATCCAGCTGATACAGACTTACTTCACCTGCATCTGCTGTTTCTGGAATGCAATAAAAATTTGACTTTTCTTCAAAAATGTATGGGTATGAAAAGTGTATCCCTTTTGGTGTAAGGCCAGATATCCTTTGTTTAGTGCTAAAATTAAAATTTTTAATTCTTGAAATTTTGCCTTTAATTTTCCAAAAGTTAAGCTCCTCATAGTAGATGAAAAGACTGGAATTAATTTTGACAACAAAGGGGTCTGCCGAATAATGGGCTTCATCCTCCTCCAGCCATACTACTTTTCCATTAAATCTTTTTCTCCGGATTAAATCTGCAGCAGATTGTTTAACAAATCCTATATTCCATTTGTCTGCACCAAAATACCTGTCAATTACGTTATTCATGTTTTCATCAAGATTAAATAACAAGAATTTCAATATCCAAACCTGATTATGCAAATTCTTAAAAGGTTCTGTTTATTTAGTATTTATGTTTAGATCACAAGGTATGCATCTACATGTTTCTTACACGAAGTTCCTATATGGTAGTGCTGTTTAAATGAATTCAGGCTATTTTCTTTTATCTTTTGTTTATCTGGATATAAAACGGCTCTTTTTATCGTTTGATAATATGAATCCACACTATTATCATTGCTCAAGAAGCCGGTGTCCTCATTCTTAATCATATCTTTAACACCACCGGCCTTAGTACAAATCGATATACATCCAACTGATAATGCCTCAATTAAGGATATAGGCATCCCTTCATAAAAGCTTGATAAGCAGAAAAAGTCTGCCATACTTAGAAAATCAGCGATATTTTCTTTTCCTCCAAGAAACTCAACGTAAGGGTCGTCTTTTATCATTGAATAAAGATGATGATATAAGGATTCATCACGAACATCACCGATTATTAATAGTTTGCATTTTTTCTCTTCATTTGCATTAAACTTTTGTACAGCTTCAATTAATAGCTGCTGGTTTTTCACTTTCATAATCCTTCCCACATGAATTAAAAGGAAAGAGTTTATATTTTCTTTATATCTTTTAATAAGTACAGGATATTCATCAGTCAGAGTTAAAAATGGACGACCATTTTCAATTACAATAACATTATCCAAACCATAATATTTCTTAAATGATTTGCCCCCATCATTTGAAACTGCGACAGGAATTACCTTATTCTTCTTGTAAAGAGTTTTACGAAATGCCTTAATTAAAAAATTCGGACATTCGGATTCGGCTGTTGAATGGATGGTGTGAAAAAACTTGCAATTACCACTCATAAATCTATACAAAAGCAAATACTCAAAAGCATTTAAGTGCGTGTGAACTACATCCGCTTTTTGCTTAACCAGCCAACTGGTCAATTTAAAAAGTACCCGGAAATTTAGACCTTTGCCCTTGTGTAGGGATAAATAACTTATCTTCCCACTGATTTCATTAAGGAAAGTTGTATCAGCATCATTATCACAAAGAGAAATTAAATATATTTGATACTGATCATTCTTTACCAACTCATTACATAAGTCGACAACAAAGCGCTCTGCTCCACCTCTTCTAAGTGCGCCTATAATGTGAACTATTTTCATTTTGTTGATGAGTTAGAATCGTATTAATTGACTGCTTTATCCAATCGCAATTTTTCTTAAAGTCAGAAATATGATTTTCAGATCAATCCATAAATCATGATTATTGATGTATTTCAGATTTTGTGTGATTTTTAATGGGATTATTTCTTCTATATAGAAATGCTCCGGATCATTGGATTTTTCCAAAAGTTCGCATTCGTCAGAAAATTCAATAGATGCCCAATCGGTAATTCCCGGTTTAACGGAGAGTACCCTAATTTGCTCCTCGTTATAAAGATTTACATATTTACGAACCTCAGGGCGGGGACCAACAAAACTCATATGGCCTTTTAATATATTTAATAACTGAGGTAATTCATCCAGTTTATATTTTCTTAACCAATATCCAATTTTTGTGATACGAGTATCGTGATTACCTATGGTAAGTAGTTGCTGGTCTTTCGGATGCACATACATTGTTCTGAATTTGAACAGCGGAAAATCTTCCACGTTCTTTCCCACCCTGATCTGACGATAGAATATTCCTCCATTCGAATCTAGAAGTATTAGTATAGCAATTACTACAAAAACCGGACTAAGTACAATTAGGCCAAATGAGGCTAATAAAATATCAAATATGCGTTTGGTGTCCATGTCCAAAAATTCTTGTTGAAACGATTGCTTTTCTTGTTTTCTTATTTTTATCTTTAGCCTCTGCCTGTGCTGGTTTGTTTACTTGAATTTGTACGGTGGCAATTACCGATTCAATAATAAATTGTATTTCGGCATCTGAAAGCTGAGGGTAAATAGGCAAAGAAATTTCACATGAGTATTGCTTATAGGCGACAGGATAATCTTCTATATGATACCCAAGGTTTTTAAAATAAGTAAGCATAGGCATCGGTATAAAATGTACGTTGGCGGCTACACCTAGTTGGGCCAAATCATCTATTATCCGATCCCGCTGTGCTTCGGTAATACCCATTATTCGTAGTGGAAACAAATGGTAGGAAGATTCTCTCTCATCATCCTGCAAAGGGGGCTTTATAAACCAATCCATTTGCTCCAAGCCCTTACAATATTTTGAAGCTATTTCTTTACGCTTAGGCAATAACTCATTAGTGTATTTTTTTATTTGTGCCAAACCAATAGCAGCACATATATCTGGCATATTAATTTTTAACCCTTGAAATAATATATCATAACGCCAACCACCACCTTTTGATTTAGTCAAGGCATCTTTGTTTTGTCCATTAAGTGTATATATCTTTAGATATTCATATTCTGTCATTGCATTAAAACTGCGAGGAAGATTTAAACAAATACAGCCCCCTTCAGCTGTAGTGATATTTTTTACTGCATGAAATGAAAATATAGCTATATCGCTCATTTTAGCCGAAGACAAACCGTTATACGTTGCACCGATAGAATGTGCTGCATCTGCGATCAATAAGATACGTCCTAAAAGTTGTTGTTTATCAGACTCTGCTGTAAACATACTATTCACCTCCGATTCCAGAATAATAGCTTTTAGTTCAACATAATTACATGGCCATCCTGCAATGTCTACAGCTATAATAGCTTTTGTTTTCGCAGTTATGGCTTTTCTGACTTTTTCAGGATCTATACAAAAATCATCGTTGATATCTACCATTACAGGAATAGCACCACAATGCAAAACACTTAAAGCGGTTGCACAATAAGTGTAAGCTGGTATAATTACTTCATCTCCCTCTTTAATCCCAAACCATTTTAACATCAGTATTGCTCCGGATGTCCAGGAATTCACACAAACTGCTGCATCAGAATTGGTAAGTTTAACTATTTCTTGCTCGAAAGATTTAACTTTAGGTCCGGTTGTAATCCACTTATCTTGAAGTGTTTGTGCTACTTGGTCAATAACCGATTGATCAATAAACGGAGGTGAAAATGGAATATTCATAATTCTAAAATTTAAGGTGGTTAAATATCTGTTTCAGTAAAAGAAAGGACATTGACTATGCATTATGCAATATCAAATCTTTCCATTTTGGCAGAATGTTTTCTATAGAATTTATTTGAGTTATTAACTGCGCATTGCTAGCAACTTTTACTCTAAGGCTTTCATCGGCTAATAAATTATCCATTGCGGAAGTAAGTTTACCAGTATTATTTGCCTCTATTAAAATTCCATTTGCTTCATTTTCTATTATTTCTGATGGGCCAAACTCACAATCCATTGCAATACAAGGACAGCCAAAACTCATCGCTTCTATTAAAGCATTTGGGTATCCTTCATTTCTGGATGGTAGAACAAACAATTCGGCTTGATTATAATAATCCTGCAGATTATCTTTTGGTCCAATTAATTTAGCCCGTTTTTGCATACCCAATTTTTCAATTTGGTTGGATAGGTTTTCATATTCACTTCCGCCACCAACAATTAATAAATCAACGTCATCAGCTTTAATTTTACTATAGGCTTCAATTAGTTGGTCAAATCCCTTAATATAGGAAAGACGACCAACTCCTAAGATGAACTTCTTGGTGTTTACCGGTTTAACAGAGGGCGATTTAAATACATTTAAAGGATTTCGGATAATTTTAAAATTATTTAATCTTTTAAAAGATTTATGATTTCTAATGCAGTCCTCTATTCCTTTGGCTGGTATAACTATAGCCTTAGATTTTTTATATATGATATAGGAAATTCTTTTTAAAAAGAAGTTGAATGAATTAATCGTATGATCAGGGGTAGTTCGTTCCGAAACTATAAAGGGTGTTTTAATTAAAGAGCAAGCCAAACCGGTCCATAAATTTGCTGTGGTCATAAAAGAAATAACACAAGTTGGCTTTTCTTTAATAAGTAAATTAGACAATCGTAGAAATATTAATAATGCATATTTAATACGGTTAAAAATATTTTCCTTCTCCCTCTTTTCTAATAAATTAATCATCTTGACATGAGATGAAATTTGATAACCTGGTTCGGCTTCATTGAGACAAACAACAAAAACGCTCAATCCTTGTTTACTAAATTCATTTGCCAATATAGATAACACTCTTTCTGCCCCTCCACTATGAAGGTTATTAATAACAAAAAATAACTTATTTTTCATATGTGTTTAATCTGTCTTTTATTTGTCATTAACTTGTTCCGAGTTACCGGAATGGAATACACACGCGGGCTTTGCTAACCATGAGTGTTTCATAGTTGACAAGTATCTGGAAAACTTCAATGATCAAAATATTTAATGGGGCAATACCAACGATTAAAAGCATTAAAAAAAGCCATACATGCTTAAAACAATGCTTTTCTTTTTAGTTAAAGAAGAAGTAAAGGGTATTATTATTCGGTGCTAAAGGTATTTATTGGGTACCAAATTTTTTATAAAATCCAAATTCTTGATACCACTTTGACAATATATATATTCTCCAAATAAAAGATGAATAGTCATGCTTTCCTTCTAAATGCTTTTTAAAAATATCTTTAAACCTGGGTACATTTAAGATAGGAATCTGACGTAAAAAATCGTCTGTTAGATTTTCTTCAAATTCACTACGCAGTTCATTTCTTATCCAGCCGGCTAAAGGCACAGCAAATCCTCTTTTGGGTTGGTCAAATACTTCTTCAGGAATGTATTCTTTCAGAATATCCTTTAATATTTTTTTTCTTCGGCCTTTTTCGTAACGAAATGATATAGGAAGTGTTCTTGCAAACTCAATGATATTATAGTCAAGAAATGGGCTTCTTACTTCTACTGAATGAGCCATACTGGCACGATCTACTTTTACATTACTATCGTTTTCTAACCACAATTTAATATTTAAATCAGCTGTTGCCTGTAACAAATCTTTCGACCATATTTTATAGCCATTATAGTGGGACAACCAATTAAAGTTTCTCTTCTTTAGAAGAGAGTCATATCCAACAAATATACCTGCAATGAAATCATATTTTGAAGCAGCATTGAGTATTCCTTTATAGGAAAGTGCTCGGGCACCCAGGAAATTAAAACTTAATAGGCTGGCGGCCATTTTTCTCAAAAAATAGGGTACAAACGTAATTTTATCTGCGTAAGGCACTAATCTAAAATGGTTGTATCCAAAGAAACTTTCATCCCCCCCATCTCCAGACAAGACCATGGTAACAGATTGCTTCGTTATTTTATTCAACAGTAAAGAAGGCAATGCAGAGCTATCTGCAAAAGGTTCATCGAACACTTTTACTAATTGGGGAATCATTTCTAAAATATCTGTTGCTTTACAAATCGTTTCTGTATGTTCAGAACCTATAATTTTTGCATATTCTGCAGCGATCTTGCTTTCATCATATTCCGGATCCTCAAAGCCTATCGAAAATGTTTTGATAGGATGCTTTGAAAACGTTGAAGCAATACTGGATACTAGAGCAGAATCTATTCCTCCGGAGAGAAATGATCCAAAAGGCACATCTGCTTGCAATCTTATTTTTACGGCATCTTTTAACAGATTGTGCAACTTCTCTTTGGCCTCATTATAAGATAAGCCCACTTCGGCGACCTCCTTCAGATTCCAGTACTCTTTAACATCGTATTTTTGTCTGTCCAAATCAATCTCCAGATTATTTCCGGGAGGTAATTTATAGACATTTTGATAGATCGTGTATGGGCTGGGGATATAACCGCAGTCCAAATACATCGATATAGCTTCATCGTTTATTTGTTTGTGTTGGCTTATTGGACATAACTGGCTGCAAATTTCAAATTCACCGTCCTTCCATGAATAATAAAAGGGTTTTACACCTAAGCGGTCGCGTGAACAAAATATTTTTCTTGATGTGGCATCATATATAGCAAAAGCGAACATTCCGTTTAGTTTCGGCACTAAAGCAGCTCCCCATTCTTTATAACCTTTTAATAACACCTCCGTATCGCTGGTTGTATCAAAAGTATACCCTAGAGCTATTAAATCTGTTTTTATCTCCTGAAAGTTATAAATTTCACCATTGAACACTATAACAAGGTCTTCAAATGTCATAGGTTGATGTGAGCGAACATTTAAATCTAAAATGGATAGTCGTAAATGTCCAAAAGTCAAATCAAATACTTTTTGAATCCCTAAATAGTCCGGTCCACGGAATTGTATAGATTCCAGTTTTAATTTTACGGCCTCCTCTTCAATAGGAATATTGGTTAAATAAATTCCACACATACTAAAATGCATTTATATTTAGATACTCAACCGGATAGTTCTTGACTTGGTGAAGATCTAAATGTTTCTTTTCAGATACTTTCTTACCCAGATCTATTTGAATATACAGCCACATCGAAACAAATAATACGAGGTTATTTTCAAAATAATTATGATTGGTAAGCATGTACATTACTAAAGAAAATGAAACCAGAAAAATTACCGGATTATCATGAAACATTCTTATGCCATTAATTAAAAAAGACCCATATATCCATAGAAAATAGAGAAGGACAAAAAAGCCAGCTTCACCAATAACCATTAAAAAAGTGTTGTGTACACCATTTTTTACGGTGTAAGTATTGTATTCAGGTCCAAAAATTTCTCCGCTAAAGGAATGGTATCCATTACCCAAGATTGGATTGTTTAAAATTTGATTATAATAATGGGACCAGGTTTCTGTTCTCGATTCTTCTTTTAAATCATCATTTACTTTACCTTCAAGTATTCCTGAAAATGCATGCATTCTTTTCGTACTTAAATCCAGTTTATCTCCAAATGAAAGAAACAGACCAAATAAAACAATACCTACTAGTATTTTATATACATTTTTATAATTGATTAGCAAAGATATCAAATTGACTAATATCCAGATAAATAAGAAAGTCCTGGAGAAAGTAAGAAAGCCGGCCATTGAAAATAGTAATTGGCCAATGATTTTTAATTTTTTGTTATTTATTGAAAAACTTAGAGAATAACCTAATATACAAGCATAGCCAGCTGCATTAGGGTTAATATAATACCCTCTATATCTGCCACCAATACCTTCAATAAAAATAGATTCAAAAATTATACTTAAACATCCTAGTAAAAGCATTATATATATATCTTCCTTTGTGGTATCGCTTACAACACTTGCTCCCATAACTATGACGATAAAATATTTAATAAGCGTTACTAAATAACCATCGTCATTTTGTGCACTGACTATTATCGATATCAAAAAGAATAAAAGACCGAATACGATAAATGGAACTATTGGCTTCTTATTCTCACTTAAAAAATAGTAAACGATTAGGAGAAGGAAGGTGCTGTAGCTTAAAAGCTGACCAATTGCGGCATTAGCTTTAACCAAGAAATAACTTGGAAGATTGCAGAAAACTAAGAATAAAATAATAATCTTAAGATATTTCATATCGGAAATTATTTAATGTATAATTATATTTTCTAACCGCTTACAATATGGTTCTTATTGTACTAAAAGCATTTTGTAGACTGTGATCTCTAACTTCAAATAGGAAATATTTTTTAAGATAATAGAGAAGCAACTTGATTTTTTGAACGCGGGAATATTTGAAAATTTCAATAATCAAGTACAAATCGTCAAGTGTTTTTTGTTTTAAACTTTTTGCTTTTAACATGCTCCAGATGCCTCCTGGATGTTTTCTATAGCAGCACATTATTTCGGGTAAAACATAGATTTTCTTTCCGGAAGTAAATGTTAAATAAAGTTTAAGAAATCTGTCTGGGGCATTAAATTTAAAGAACCAATCTGTTGAGTAAATTTCTCTAATTTCGGGCGTATTTCTGAAAAGAATTGTATTGAGTACTGTTTCAAAATCATTATCGAATAATATATCCTCAAACGAATAGATTATTGGTTTTGGATTTAAATTCATATAATATATTTCATTATTTTCTTTAATCCTTTTTGAATAATGACAACACATGATATACTCTTGATTTTGTTCTAAAAAATCAACTTGTTTTTGCAGTTTTAAAGGGTCTGTCCAATAATCATCTCCATCGCATTGGGTCAAATATTTACCTTTTACCTCTTTGTTCAGTCTTACCGCGTTCTTGTGGGCACCCACGTTAGATTCTGAAGTAATTAATTTTATTTTATCAGGATGTTTTAGCACATATTCCTCTACAATTTTTCTGGTATTATCGGTAGAATAATCTTCCCCGATAAGAATCTCAAATTTAAAAGAAGTTTGCTGCATCAAGTAGCCCTCAATAGCCTGTGCTATATACTTCTCATGATTGTAAGTTACACAGCAGATGCTAACCATCACTTCAGTTTCTATACTTTTCATAGCTGGTTTACTTTTTTTCATGACCATTTATGACTTTTTCTATTCGATTGGCAATCAACTCTCCAAAGCCTTTTTGTGTATTGATGGTTTTCACAGGATATTTCTGTGCTCTCAATAATATACGTGAAATCATATCCAGATCGGGGATGGTGAGTGTATCATACAGGGGCAGGCAAACAATTCTCTTTACCACAGAATCGCATACGGGCATTCTTTTACGGCTTACAAACGGTAAAGTAGCCAAGGAAGGAAAAAAATACCTTCTGCAATATACACCTGCCAATTCAAGTTTGACAATACAATCATGCATCAGTTCTTCTGAATCAAACAGAATCGGACAGTAGGCGTAATTGTAATCGGGAGCAGAATCAATGAACTGAAATTTAACTTTTAACTTTTTCAGGTTCTCTCGGTAATGCAGAGACAAAGATCTTCTCTTTTCCAGAATGGCATCAATATGTCCTAGGTTACACAACCCCATTGCTGCATGAAATTCTGAGTTTTTCGCATTAATGCCTGCCAGCGCAATGGTGTCCGGGCCGCTATATCCGAAATTACGTATAAATGCCATTTTCTCTAACAACTCTGGTTTTTTAGTGAAAACAGCTCCTCCTTCTATAGTATGAAACAATTTAGTTGCGTGAAAGCTTGTGATACTAATATCTCCGTACGCAAAGACTGACCTGTTCTTATATTTTGTTCCGAAACAATGGGCAGCATCATATATCACCTTTAAACCATATTTATCAGCAATATTTTGTATTGCATCAATATTACATGGGTTGCCATACACATGGGTTGCCAAAATCGCGGAAGTTCTAGGGGTAATTGCTGCTTCGATTTTACCTGGATCAATATTGAACGTATCCGGATCGATATCCACATATACTGGTTTGCAGCCCTGCCATACAATACTATTCGTTGTAGCAACAAAAGAGAATGGGGTTGTAATAATTTCTCCCTTCAATTCCAATGCTCTGATAGCCATCTGGAGAGCAATAGTACCATTGGATACATATAATAAATAATCCACATTTAGGTACTGCTTGAGTTTAAGTTCCAAATCATTAACTAGAGGACCATTATTGGTTAACCATTGGCGGTCCCAAATGCTTTTTACATAGTTTTCAAATTCCTCTATTTTAGGAAGAAATGGCTTAGTTACTGGTATCATCTTTTTAGTATTAATTGTTTAAAATCTATTATTGCTGTAAGGTTTATAAGATTGCTGATACTTAAATAAGAAAGAGCGTAAAACAAAGCACTTATGATAATCCGTGTCAAATTATTAATATTAAAAGAATCCACTAAGAAAGAATCAAGAAGATAAGTTGAAATACCAATAAAGACAGCTAAGATTATGGTGGGTAAAATGTCGAATATCTGTTCTTTGATCGGATAGTTAATCATCTTTCCACTATAGATTGTGTTGATGTAAAATCCAATAAAATTAAAGGATAATTGAAAATATAACAGACCATAAATACCAAATGGTATTACACTCAAAATGCCTATTACACTTAGTGCTTTTTTTATAACCTCCAGTTTTAAAAACAAATCGCTCCGGCCTTTTACCTTTAAAATATTTAAATTATACGCATGAAGGGGCTGCATTACACCTGCAATGCAAAGTATTCGAAAATAAGGTACTGCTGGCAACCATTTATCGGTTAATAAAAAACTAAAAAGAGGCTGGGCTGCTACACTCATAAAAATCAATATGGGAGCATTCCAAAAAATAACCTGCTGCATCACTTTTTTGTTTACCCTTTTCAATTGCACATTATTATGGGATATTTCTGAAAACATCGGATAGGTAACTTTATTGACAGCTGCTGAAATATTTGCTGTTGGTAGCTGACTGATAGAATCGGCCCGGGAATAATATCCTAGTTGAGTAGCAGAGTAAAATTTACCTATAATCAGTGTGTATATATTCTGGTAAAGGGTGTCAAGTATTCCCGATAGGGTCATTTTATAACCAAACTCAAAATGACGCTTAAAACTTGTTTTATCAAATATCAAAGCAGGACGCCAGTCTGAATATATCCAATGAAGTATGGTAGATAAAAATGTAGTAAATAAACTCATCCATACCAGACTCCAAACGCCATATCCGGTTTCAGCCAAAATAATTCCTAAAATTCCCCCTGCTAAAGATGAAGGAATTTGTATGTTTGTTTGTGTTTTAAACCTCATCTCTTTTACAAGACAGGTGTTTTGTACACCAAAGAAAGCATTTAAAATAAATATCAGACTATAAACACGAATGATAGTTGTAAGGACTTGCTGATGGTAAAACGATGAAATAAGAGGGGCGCAAAAAAATAATATAAAATAAAGTATTGTGCTCCCTATCAAATTAAAATAAAAAACGGTAGAAAAATCTTTTTGATCTGCATCGGCCGTTCGTATAAGTGAAGAAGTAAGGCCACTGTCTAGTAATGTATTTCCGATGGATATAAATACCGATAACATAGCTATTAACCCAAATTCTGCCGGGGTTAAAATGCGGGCAAGCACTATGGTTATAAAAAAACTAATTAGTTTAGAACCAAATTGCTGACCTACTGCCCATATTAGGCCAGAGATGGTCTTTTCCTTTAAAGTCATTTGTTATAAGCGTGCACTTACCATGGTATTTGGCAAGACTGATTTGATGTCGTAAACGACTGTATTTTCTTTGCAGAGCTTTGTAAGGTCGAGGTGTTTAAATTCCTGATGAGCAACGGCTATTAAAATTGCATCGTATTGTCTCTTTTTCGATTCCCCGTTCTGACAAATCACGCCATACTCTTGTTTAACTTGATCTGAATTGGCCCAAGGATCGTGAATGTAGACCTTTACTTTATATTCTTCTAACCTCCTAACTATGTCGATTACCTTTGTATTCCTTACATCGGGGCAATTTTCCTTAAAAGTAAATCCTAACACCAACACTTCTGCATCTATGATATGCGTGCAGTTATAGATCATTTGTTTAATAAGCTGATCTGCTACATAAGCTCCCATTCCATCGTTTACGCGACGCCCAGCCAAAATAATTTCAGGATGATAACCAACTTCTTGTGCTTTCTGTGCAAGGTAATACGGATCAACACCTATACAATGCCCACCTACCAGACCTGGTCTGAAATTCAGAAAATTCCACTTTGTACCTGCAGCAGTAAGCACTTCAGTGGTATCTATACCCAGCCTGTTAAAAATCATCGCTAATTCATTAACAAAGGCAATATTGATGTCTCTTTGTGCATTTTCTATAATCTTTGCTGCTTCTGCGACTTTTATTGATGAAGCTTTGTGGGTGCCTGCCCCAATTACAGATCTATAAAGATTGTCAATTTTAGTGGCCGTTTCAGGTGTAGAGCCCGAAGTTATTTTTAATATATTGGCAACTGTATGTTCCTTATCACCAGGGTTGATCCGTTCTGGCGAATATCCTACGAAAAAATCTTCGTTATAAACTAGTCCTGATTTTTCTGCTAAAATAGGAACACACTCATCTTCTGTCACACCAGGATATACAGTCGATTCATAAACAACAATATCTCCTTTTTTTAAAACACTTGCTACTAGAGTGCTAGCCTTTATTAATGGCGTTAAATCTGGTCTATTATTTTTATCAACAGGTGTCGGAACAGTGACGATAAAAACTTCACAAGAATTTAATTTGTCTTTTTCGCTCGTGCAATACAGTCCATTTTGAACTGTACGGTAAAAAGTTAGCACTTTTTTGAGTTCTTCTTCACTTACCTCTAAAGTACAATCTTTGCCATCGTTAAGTTCATCCACCCTTCGTTGAAGAATGTCAAAACCAATGACTTTATGCTTTTTGGCAAACTCTACTGCGAGTGGAAGTCCAACATACCCAAGACCGATTATGGCTATTCTTACGGGTTCTATCTTGTGCATAATGCTGTGTCTAAAGGTGAAGCTTTTATAAGATGATTAATCTCGATACAGGTTACCAATGCGCATTCTATATGGTCAAGCGACATCAGGACTGTTTTTCCTTGTACTTTGATTATTTTACCTTCATGATTGTAGAATAAGCCACTTTTAATTCTTACTCTATCACCAGGCGAAAGATCTTTTAGGTTAATTATTTCAAGGTTATTGTATGTTTTCATCAGTTCCTTAAGCTGTTCAATTTCTGACTCCCTTATCACAGCTGGCTTCCCCATAAAATAGATATAGTTAACTACTCCAAGCGTATATCTGACCTTTGTAAGCTCTCTATCATCTATTTTAACAAAAACATAACCAGTAAAAAGTGGTACACTTACCATCTTTTTTCTATCCGCCCATTGGTTTTCTGTAGTTCTTAAGGGGCAGAAAGTATCAATCCCTTGTTCCTGCAACAACCTATCAACCTTTTTTTCCCAACGAGGACGTACATAAATAACCAGCCAGTTTTTTTTTAGTTTTCTTTTGTAATTTAATGCCATTTCCATTGTCAGATTCGTTAAGAAGAAGTAAAAAAATGTGTTGTTTTATTAGACCCAATAGAGTTTTCCGGACATTGTGTAAATACTGGTTTGCTACTTTGGGTTGCAAGGCTTCGCCATATCACTTACAGTGATGAGCGTGTGTTTTGTGAAGTAATTAGATAAAGGGTAAATTGGAGGCGGCTAAAATAATTATTTAAAGATCAGTTATTTCAAATCAGGTGCAGCGTAAGTTTGTTTTTATAATAGTTATTGCTTTAAATATTGTAATAGATCTATTTTTTTCTTTTAAGAAGCGTGTTAGTTAGGCATGGCATATCCGTAGCCACCATAACCATACTTTTGGTTCTTTCCTCTTTTAGCGTCGTTAAATACTACCATTAGATTTTTAAGCTTATTTTCGTCGTTAATATCTTTCAGGATACCTAATTGATAGTTATTCGTGTAATTATATCTTACCAGGTAAATGCTTACATCTACATAAGGCGCTAAACTGAAAGCATCAGCTACTTGTCCAACAGGGGATGTATCTACAATTATATAGTCAAAGCGTTTTCTTAATTCACTTAGGAGTTCATCAACTCTGGAGCTCATTATCATTTCTGCTGGTTTTTTTGGAATTTCTGAACACCCAATTACACTGACATTATCTGATAATAGACTGGGTTGGATAATATCATCTACAGAAATACACTCATCATCAAGATAATCTGTAACTCCTAGCGTTGATGATAATTTTAACTTTTTTAATAGTACGGGGCTCCTTAAATCAAGTTCTACAATAACAACTTTTTTATTAAGCATTCCTAATGTAGTTGCCAAATTGATGCTAAAAAATGTCTTTCCTTCCCCTTTCATACTTGATGTAACCAATATCATTTTATGACGTTGATTTGTCATAAAGCTTAAATTCATGCGTATGTACCTAAATAGCTCGGAAATAGTGGAGCGATGGTCTGTTTGAAAAACATTGGTACTTTTATCTAGATTGTGGGAAAGTTCACCTAGCAATTTTGCACCTGTAAGCTCAATTGTTCTGGCATCCCTCACTTTATTGTTAAAAAATCCCCTAACATAAATAGACCCTGCTGGTATTAAGCATCCGAAGACTAAACCACATAAATAAAGCATTTGTGCTTTTGGAGCAATAGGTGTCGTATTATAAGCTGGTCTATCTATAACTTGTGATGTAGCTACAGTTGTAGACAATGATAATGCTGTTTCTTCACGTTTTTGCAACAAGTAATGGTATAACCCCGTTTTCACACTTTGATCTCTACTTCTTTCTAAAAGTCCTCTTTCTATTGTAGGGACAGATTTACTTTTACTATAGAATTGTGAATAATTTTTTTGTAAATTTTTGTTCTGAATATTAAACCCACTTTTAATTGACTTTAAGTTTTCCAGAATGTTGCTTTTTAAACTTGATAATTGCTCATTCAAATTTAAAACAAGAGGATTTTCAGCATTAGCTGTACGAAGCATTCTGTTTCTTTCTAACTGTAAATCATTAAACTTTCCAATCATTACATTTAGTATAGGATCTTCTATTCCCATGGCGCTTGGCGCTAAACTGCCTTGTGCCTGATTGCTTTGAAAATAACCTTCTATAGATTTTACTAGGCCGAGCTTTACAACTGATTCCGCTAACAATTGATTGTATTCAACCGATCTTGTTGCATTTAATTGTGCATCTATACCGAAATCGGTCACTTGATTTTGTTGTTTGAAGTTCTCTACATCTTGTTCCGCTCCAGCGAGGTCATTTATTAAATATTTTAATCTGTTATCTATAAACTTAATTGTATTTTGAGCGATAATATTTTTATTGTTTACATTATTAGTATTATAGTTTTCAATAAGATTTGTTAAAATATCTAATCCCCGTTGCGGAATATTATCGTTCAAACTAATTGTAATAGTATTAGCATCTTTAACTACAGGAACTATATTCAACCTAGCTAAGCTATATGACTCTGTCAGTTTATACAGATCTTGAAATTGAATATTTATTTTTCCATATTCAGGTTTAAAAGCAGGCCCTTTCTTTATTCGTATTGTATAGTTTTTATTTTTGATAGGTTGATTATAGTTTGCAATCATATTAATATTACCAACTGTTAAACGAAATTGGTTGTTGTTAATAGATGTAATTTCTATAGCTCTGGAATAAGCTCCTTTTTCCAATTCCTGTACTTCTACTTTAATAGGTAATGTATTACCGTATAACTCTTTTGTTTTAAAACCTACTTTCTGAAAGTATGATGTCTCAAGATTCAAATCTTTTAAAACTTTAGATATCAAATCTCTTGATCTGAAAATTTCAGTTTCATTTTCAACTGTTTTAGTGGTTTGGAACATGTTCAAATCGCTAAAAGCAGTGCCGTTAGACATAGAAGCACCTTCTTTATCGTCTTGTACTAACAATGTGCTACTAATTTTATAAACAGGAGGTGTTATGAACAAGAAGCCATAAACGAAAGCTATTGCTGTCGTAATGCTAATTAAAAAATAGGGCCAGTTTTTGGTAAAACTTTTCAAAGCTTCTGCAACATCTTTAGGGCCGTTTAAGTTCTTTTCTGCAAACATGATCTTATTCCTTAAGTAATTAATTTCTTAAAATGGATGAAATCAGGACAGCAACTGCCGATATAGAGGCAATAACAATAGGCATAATTCTCGTGCTAGGGCTATACTCTATAGCTTTAGATTTATCCGGCTCCACATAAACTATATCGTTTTGCATCAGATTAAAAAAGCGATCATTAAGCACATCTTCTTGGTTTAAATTCAACCTTTTCATTATTCTTTTCCCATTTTGCTCTCTAATGACTAATACGTTTTCTCGTTTACCATAAACCGTCATATCACCTGCCATACCAAGCGCCTCTAATAAATTAATATGATCGCCAGGTATGATAAAGCTCGAGGGTTTATTTACTTCTCCGATTACGGTAATCTTAAAATTTAAAAGTTGTACTTCAACCATTGGTTCTTTGACATATTTAGCTAGTTTTTCTATTAATGCATCCTGGGTTTGTGTAATAGTCAAACCTTCCACTTTAATATTGCCTATTACGGGGAGAGTAATCGTTCCGTCTTTAGCTACTCTGTAACCTGCCGGTCCTTCATAGGTAGCTCCTGATGCATTTTGGCGGTTAACCGTAAATAGCGTGTTTGATTCCGGGTTAAGACTATTTATATTTATCTTCAAAAGATCGTTTTGTTGTATTTTTATTGATTCGTCTCGTATCGTTTTCTCGGCGGTTTGAGGAGCTAAATTGCTGAAATAAGCCAACTCTCTTTTTTGCGCACATGAGCTAAAAGTGAGTATATATATAATAATTAACAGGTGTTTTGTTTTCATGATTTTATATCTTAAAATGTGCAAAACTTCTTGACAACTAAGGTATATAGAAAACTATCAATAATTTATGCGGCAGATTACTTTGTATTTAAAGTGTATAAATGGTATACCGATTTTACAATAGTTTACGGTTTTGTTCAACAGATTTACCAGGAGTTGTAAAAAAAGTGAATTACTATATGTATAATACTTGGTTGTATTTAATGTTTGATGAATGTAATTTTTGTTGCATATCAATTTGAGAAAAGTAGTAAAACAGGAGATTTGCATTTCTCAGTTTAAACATTTTGATTTCTTTACAGTTTTAAACCACAGATAACCAAAAGAAAAATGCATATAGCAGATATAATGGGGGAGGAGCCCGTCATGACCTTAATACATATAAGCTAACGGAAAAGATAAAAGGGATGTTTTTTTAAGAAGATAGCGAATTAAGAAAGTTATTTGGGGTGTTGAGAGTGATTTTGATTTATTAGACACTCGTTATATTTTTCTAACAGAAGGATATACTTTCTTATCCAATAGTCAATCTTCTCATTTTCTTTGGATGGGTTTTGTAAAGGATGCTGTTCTATTTCAGCGTCTGAACTTGAGCGAAAAACTTCAGGAAAATCAGAAGAAAAATCATAATTAGTATAAGAGCCAATTCTAACTAATATATCAAAAGGTAAAGTATCATGCTCAAACCATTTGTATAATGTACACCTGCTAATCTTCATATATTTGGCCAGCTTACTTATATTATGACCTTGCTTTCTAATAATGGATTCTACAATATTACCTGCATGTTTTTGCGAAGAATCTTTTAAGGCAGCTCTGCTGCTTTCGGGATTTAAACCAACTTTAAAAAAATCCTTACCCGATATGATAGCGTTCATAATTCTCTTAATTTTTAGGCCATAATTAGCTTTCTTGTAAATTTCTTTCAAATGCTCTTTACGTGAAATGATGCTTGTCAGGGTTTATAGTGACGATGGTCACATATTTTGATCGGTTTTGTCGCTGAAACGTTATGTTTTTTAAGAAAAAATTGTCGCAAAGCAGAATTAGAAGTAGATTTATGAATTATCTTATACAGGTATTGACAAAAATGAATAATATTTTAATTATCGAAAATGATCTGGATTTACTGGGTAAATATTCGGATGTATTAAAAAATTCAGGGTATGAAGTAACAGCGGCATTTAATAGCGAAATAGGGATTAATCTAGCATTAAGTAAACTTCCTAGTTTAATATTATGCAATACTGTGCTGTCAAATATAGATGGTTTTGGTGTATTATCTATATTGTCAAAAAATCCATCAACTACTAAAATACCCTTCGTCTTTTTAAATGCTTTATCAACTCCAGATATTGTAAAAAAAGGGATAGCATGTGGCGCTGATGATTTTGTCACTAAGCCATTTCAGAGCGATCAGCTTGTTAGATCTGTAGAAGGTCGAATTAACAAGAATAAGAATCAGACATCATTGCCGATTAGCGAAGCGACTAACAATCATCCCCATAATGGTACAGGCTGGGAAAAACTGTTCGATCTTATTTCTCAATGCAAAATACGACATATCAAAAAGAAACAAACGTTGTATTACGAAAGCGATCATTCGCAATGGCTTTATCTATTGATCGAAGGTTGTATTAAAACTTTGAAACTAACAGACGATGGTCGACAAATGATTACAGGGTTGTATAAACCAAACAGTTTTATTGGTTTGGATACTTTGTTGCTAGATGATCCTTGGCTTGAAAGTGCCGAAGCTACTCAGGATTCATCTCTTTATCTTATATCGAAAAGTGCAATTATTGACTTGTTAAACGAACATGTTGGACTTAATCAACACTTTATTAAAATATTATCAGCCAATTTACGCGAAAAAAAAGATCAACTCGTAGAGCTTGCTTATGAGTCTGTGAGAAAAAGACTTACACAAGTATTAGTTAGGTTAAATAAGAATGCAGTCCCAATAGACCAAATAGATATTTGTAGGGACGAGCTTGCTGGACTTGCTGGTATCGCTACAGAAACGGTTAGTAGAATACTTACCGATTTTAGAGAAAGAGGATTAATAGAAAGAAATGGAAGTCAGATCTATATTATGGATCTTGGCGGTTTAATAAAGATGAAAAGCTAAACAAACGGTTTACAGCCCTGTTTTCATCAGAACAATTATAATTACCTTCCCTAAAATGCCTGTATAAGGTGTTCTCTCCAAATCTTGAAAAATGTATATCATCAAATTATCTGTGAAGCATATTTTACGCTAACGATCAGTGTTTTAACTGATAGCCATCATTGTGTCTGTACTATTCTAAAAGTAATTTTAACGAAAAATGATGAGGATGTATGGAAAAAATTCTGGTAGCTACAGATCTTTCGGCTAGTTCTACTTCAGCTATTCATTTTGCCTATAAATTGTCACAGTTAAAAGGTGCTACTTTGATTATTGTGCATGTTTATCATCTTTTGAAACCCAAAAGCTGGAGACCTCATAGGTTTGAAAATTACTGTCAAGTCAGAAGAGATTTTATATTAACTAAGTTAAACAAGTTATTAGATCGAATTTTTAGTAACATAGAAGGGCCTGCCGTCAATTTTGAGATCGACCTTCAGATGAATCCAAATACAGTGACCACTATTTTGAGATGCGTGTCCAAGCATAAATGTACCTGTATATGCCATGGTATTCAGGGGGGAGGGAGATTAAAAAAGACGATTGGTGCCTCAGCTAACAAATTAATTGCGAAATCTCCAGTTCCCGTGATTAGTGTGCCTAGTTTTTATAAGACAAAAACTATAGACAGTATTTGTTACGCTTCAGATATGACTAATTATCAAAAGGAAATCAAGAAGATTGTAGAGTTTGTAAAAACACTTAATTTTGAAATTAAATTATTGCATATTGTCTCTCCACGAGAAATTATGCTTAAAGCTACGCTTTTAGAAGCGCGGTTGTTCAAAAGAATAGGAGTTGCGGTTAAGGTTAAATATGCTCTTAGAACCTCGACGAACACTTTAATTGAAGATATTGATCTTGCGGTTAGAAAAATAAGACCGTCTCTAGTTGTTTTTTTTATAAATAAATCTAAACATTATTTAAACCCAATATTTTATGCTTCAACGACACACGAACTATCTCGCTTGAGAAAAATTCCGATATTAACTTATAAAAAGTAAATAAATCCCTAAGAGTGACCTCTCCCCAAAAAACTGGAGCATTTAAAAGTAGAGAATTCGGTGATTGTGACCTCCTCCCTGTTGTTCAGACAGTCAAGTTTCCTTTGTTGTTTTATCAAGATTAGGATTAAGTTGGTTGATAAAATAAGAGGGTGTTACTCCATAATGCTAAAAATAGCTAGACAAGCGGGCACTGGATTAGAGTAGAACTTTAGCTTCAACTACTAAATTTGACTAAAAAAAAGCAATGGTGTAGATAATTTGTAGATAACAGTGTATGATAAAGGTTGTTAACTTTACTCCTGCAGCTGAAACTACAGTTGTTCTTTTTTAACAAGTAGTATATGAAAAGATTTATGATTGGAGATATTGAACTTCTGCTGAAGTACACATTGATCAGCTATAAAATCCATACATCATGAGTAAAGACATTAAAAAGGAAAAAAGCACAAAAGAGAAAACGCAATCTTCTTATCAAAAAGAAAAAGATTCTGTTTCGAAAGACTTAACGGAGAATGTTTTCCGTAAAAAAAAAGAAATAGGCGATTGATGAAAAGATAGCTTATTGTTTGCACTTGCACAAAGGCTGGATTATTAGACCAGCCTTTTGCTCGCTTTTTTCTTTAACAAAACTGAATTTGAGTATCGTATAATGAATAAAGCATCTATCATATTGGTATCCAGAGGGTAAAAACCACCTTTTCATCAAAGCATTTGACATGGATATCACCCCTGTGAGCTGTGATTATCTGTTTGGAAATATAAAGACCCAATCCCAGTCCGCCTTCTTTCTGGTTTTTTCTTCCTACGAAGGGCTTAAATAGGTTATTGAATATACGCCTTGCTATCTTATGGCCATCATTTTCTATTTGGAAGATAAATCTGTCACTTTCAATAGAAGAGTTTATAACGATAGTATTTTCTTCCAAACCATGCCGGAATGAGTTTCCTATGAGATTTGAAAACACCTGTGCCATACGCTCATGATCACATTTTACTGGAGTTTTTGCTCCGAGATTTGTATGTACTTTTCTTTTGGGGTACACTCGTTCCAAAGAACAATCCGTCATTGTCAACGATCGGAAATGCGATATAACTTTTAAAACCTTTTGCATGCAATTTCTTTTTCCAATCTTCATTTTCACAGTGGTCAATATTGGGGATAATAATAGGTGCATGTTTATCATGTGCCTCATCTCCTAAGGTGTAATGTAATTCGAGCTGCTGCCCTGCTGTTACCCCGACTCCGAGCGAATCCCGTACAGCACAGGCTATCCATTGATGGCCATTGTGAGAGGTCACCAGCCCTAGATCCATTCCCGTATATAGACATATGGTGTTCAATATATTCTTTACTGCAGGAATATCTTCGATCCGCATGAGTAAATGGGAGATGGCATCATTATTTTCTTTCATATCTGTCGCTGTTAGTAAAATCGAAGTCAATATCAATGACTAAAATATATCACTTTGTAAGGAATGACTATATAATTACAAATTGGCGAATAAGATGTTTGATTTTCTGTTCGAATCTTGTGTTAGCGGACCTTATGTCTAAATATAAGCATAATTTAATGTTTTTTTAGAATCTAATCTTGGCAGAGAGGGGCGAATCCCAATTGGAGGCACTTATTATTCCGTTTAAAAAGACCTTGATTTTCAATACAAAAAGACGTTTTTATACGTCTTCGTCGGAATATACACGTGAAATACAGGTGATTGCTCTGCTAATAGAACTAATACTGTTCGATGGATGTTCAAATTCAAAAGCTCTAGGGCAATAAACTTTCAAAAAATGGAAACAACAACTAAAAGTAACGCAAGTGAAAATTCTGGAAATGGAACGATGACGAAACAATCCACAGACAATACGAAAAAGCGTTCAGGATCCGATGCGGCAAAAGATTTGGCCGAGCTATTTGAAGACGGGCTTAAAGATATTTATTGGGCGGAAAAAGCTTTGATAAAAGCATTGCCCAAAATGGAAAAAAACGCTACCGCGGAGAAATTAAAAAAAGCTATTTCCAAACACCTTTTGGAAACTGAAGATCATGTGAAACGCTTGGAACAGTGCTTTGAGATTTTGGAGCTGAAGCCTAAAGCAGAGCGATGTGCTGCAATGGCTGGGTTGATCGAAGAAGGTGAACATATTATCGAGGAAACCGAAGAAGGAACCGTTAGAGATGCAGGTATTATCGCTGCTGCCCAAAAGATTGAGCACTACGAAATTGCCACATATGGTACCCTCGCGGCATTTGCTAAAGTCTTGAAGTACAATGAGATCATTCAGCTTTTGCGTGAGACTCTTGCAGAAGAAAAAAAATGTGATTCTGATTTAACTGCCTTGGCGGATACCAACCTCAATACAAAAGCTAAATAAGAGTTACTAAATAAAAAAATGGATGGATCTTACGTCTGTAAGATCCATTTTTTATAAATGATGATCTCTGAAAATGTATCTCTGATCGATAGAATTTAAAAAAACTCAAGATGAAAAAGAAAATTGTGGTGTGTGATGACGATATAGAAATACTGAATGCATTTTCTATAGTATTGGAGGATCAAGATACGATAGTTATAACGGTGGCGAACAGCTTATTTCTGTTGGAAGTATTGGATAGTATAGATGCTGATATACTCTTTTTGGATATTCATATGTCTGGACGTAACGGAGATCAAGTAATGCGTGATCTCAGGAGTTCATCTAAACATGATAAGCTGCCTGTAATTATGATCTCAGGTCATATCGATGGACGGAGTATTTCAGTAGAATGTGGAGCCGACGGATTTTTAGCTAAACCTTTTGATCTTACCGACTTGGAAAACTATATACGGAGATTTGTTTATGAAAGTGAATCTTAATATCGTATTTGGTCTCAAACCTTTTAAAATTTCGTGATACTTGCATTGTCAATCAAATGAGCAGCGAACAATTATTTAAAAACAAATTATAAGCAAGTTTCGTTTAACATTTAACGACTTTAATCCCAATGGAAATACCAAACTTTTCACCCTTTGATCTGGATAATATTTTCTTTATTTCGAGTACAAAGGGTACCCAGCTTTGATTGTTAAGGATACACTGGGTTCTGTCGTAAGGGCGAAGACTGGATCTGGCAGACAAGATCAACAATATGTGGGTTGGTATGTTGGTTACGTCACAACTAAAGACAATATTTATTATTTTTCAAATTGTATCCAGTCATCTGATAAAAATCCTGATTTTGGAAAGGCAAGAATTGAAATTCTAAGTGATATTCTTGATGAATTGAAACGTGTTACAGCAGTGAAGTTCTATATAGCTTTCAAAATCATTACTCACTTCGGGTTTTCTGGGCCATTCGTTTGTCCAAATGGAAGATGCGGTATTACAAAGTGACATTAGCTTTCGAGTCCTAATTATTTGCTTGTCACTTTCAAATCCCTAAAAAAACCTTCGGTTCCGATATCAACAAAAAGACCTATAGCCCCAGTTTTATCGGCACCCATTTTGAGATCATTGACAATAAGGTTGGGCTCTTTGGCATCATTGATAAATAACTTGGCTGTTTGGCCCTTTACCTCGATTTTTAATTTGATCCACTGATTGGGCACAATAGGCGCGTAGGACTCGTATTGACCTGGAGCGGTGGCACGTGAATCCGTAAATTTAAAATTCGGATAAGAAAAGTATTGAACAGTCCGGTTTCTTCTCAGCTGGTCATTGGCGATGCTATTTGTTGGACGTACGTAGATGCTTTCAAATCGGGAATTATCTTCATTGATCCGAAAAGCGAGACCGATAAAACCTCTGGCATGAGCCGGCGCATCGGGCAGCAGTTGTGACAAAACTTTTACCTCTATCACACCATCTTTAAAGTCCAGATCATTGATCCTAACATAGGTTGCTTCATCATCAGCAAGTACTTTGGGCGATTTGATTACGCTAACAGCTCTTTTTCCATTGATACGTGTCATTGACATGGAAGTTTGCACGGGAGTAAGCCGCTTTTCTTCCAGTTTTATTGTCTGTGCAGATACTGTATTTACAATTAACCCTATTAATAGAACGATTGAATAAAATCGCGCGTAACGCATTTTGTAAAGCTTAACCTTCTTCATATATTATTCTTTGATTAAAAACTCGTACAAAGTTACCCAACTTAGTCCTTTAGGATGCATGAACAATCTTAAGAAACATCCTTGAACTAGTTTAAGGGTTAATTTAAATCGTGCTCACTGTTTTTTACCCAGCGCCTTTTTTCGGATTTTGCTCAGAAATTCGGAAGTGATACCCAAGTAGGAAGCGATCTGTGTGTTCGGAAGTCGATTGATCAAGTGAGGGTATTGTTTCTGAAAGGCAACATAGCGTTCATCTGCGTTGGTGCTAATATTCAATAGAATACGGTTTTGGTATTCCATTAGCTTCCGTTCGATGATGATCCTAAAGTTGCGGTCAAATTTATGGTAATTAGTATATAGATACAAAAGATCTTTGTGTTGGATCTGTAGGACGATAGCCAGTTCTACCGCTTCGATGTATAACCTGCTCGGCTCTTCATTATAAAAACTTTGGAAATCTGCGATCCAATCACCTTCCGCAGCAAACTGTATATTATGTTCCCTAAAATTACTGTCTACGGCAAACATCTTAAAGCAGCCCATAACAACAAAGAAATAGTGCCGGCAAACTTCCCCTTCTTGAAGCAGAAATCCTTTTTTCTTTACGATTCTCAGCGTAAAAAGACGCCTCAGTGCTTCCTGTTCCTCCTTATTAAGCGGAAAAAATTGTTTGAAATTGTCGATAAGCATTGCCAACGCTTTTTCTAGGGGTTCTACTTGTTCCAATGATCTTCCATTTTTATACTAAATATACTTGTTTTTTAAGTCAGTCTTCTCACTTTATCCAATTTAAGATATTTATATGTTTTACGAATATTTTTTCTAAATCCAAGTCGGATTTAATCTCAACTTTCTCTCTATCTGTGACGGCAATGCCAGTGTGGCCAGGGACATTAGAAGGAATCTCTTCAAATTTTCCTAATGCGGTCATTTTTTTTATTATTCTTAATCCGTCGGCATATTCATCAAATAGGGGAATTGGCAGAGGCCTGTAGCCCGGTGAAGACAGGATAAACTTCATGAAAAAATATGGATCTAAATCTCCAAACTCGAGTCCGAAGGTAAGAGGAACCTCAATACATTGTTTCGTTGTCAAATGTTGAAAACCGCAGTGAAAACCATGGACGAAATACCTCCATTCACCAACTGTTCCTATCTGTCGATCGTCTTGTTTTAACTCGTTAAACGTATCTAGTGGAAAATCCTTATTTAAATTTAAATCAAGTTTGTCAACCAACATAAACACTAGTTGTCCACCTAGATGCCCGTAATCTTTTGCACATTGCTCAAAAAAGTCTTGATGATCTTCAATTTCTTTATCGGTAATTAGTTTTACAACGTTAAGTTCAGGGTCGATAGTATGGATCAAGACCTGAAAACCAGAAAGTGCATATTCGAGATATTGTCCGATTTGTTCTCGCTGTTTATTCGTCTTTCCTTCAAAAATAAGCGTTAAGGCCACTTCTCTTGAAATTGATTTAATTTCATCGACTGTCGGAATTTGGTCAATTGATTTAATAGTGATTGTATGTGTTGTTCTATCCAAAGCAATTCGTTTTAAATATATCAGTTATGGTTATTTTTCTGATCACCCAAGTTGACTCACTATTTCTTCTCTTGATATCATTTATTTAAATTTCTTTAATTCTTCCAGCAATTTATTCTGTTTGGAAATGAAAGTATTCAGGCTATCTATTTTTAGAGGATGCGCATTTTGATATTTTTCAATTTCAGGTAGTGTTTTTCTGATTTTAAAAGCAGTATAGGTGCTAACGAGCTTTTCATTATTTTTAGTTATTTGACTTATATGATCTGTTATATCTTTTACTTTAAGATCGTATCGATCAGCACTGGCGCTAATTTCTTTTTCTACCTGTTGTTTTACAAGTGAATCTGTAATGGCTTTCGTTCCTTCATTGGCATCCTGATAATAAGAATTAGTGGTTTCGAGTACACTGTTATATACAGCTAAAACTTTTTCTGTTTCCTCTAATGTCTTCACAATCATGGAATTGAGAGCTGTAAGGTTTTTATCATCTTTTATCAATTCGGAATAGATATTGTCTACAGTTATATTGTTTCCACGATAACTCTTAAAAGAACCTGAAGCAGCCGATTCAGCATTATCCACTGCATTCTCTACAATAGGTGGGTTCTGTTGCTTATTTTCTTGGCAGGAAAGTATAGACAGAGCCAGTGTGGAAGCGAAAAGAATATTTTTCATAATTAAATATACATATTTAACTCTCATTTACCAGAAGGTCTTTATTTATTGGAAAATACTATTTTTATTTGTTCGGTATACGCACAGGGTTGACTACCTAAGATATCCATGTATAGTCGCGTTTTATCACCTTCCACTTTCCATTAATTTTTTCCAGGATAAAATCATAACCCTGACCGCAAAGTGCTCCAACACCATCTGAACCGTACCAATTCAAGGAAGGACTTTTATTACAACTCATCGATACACCTTCTTCCCTTGATCCCAAAACCGAAAAGTATGTCTATGACCAAAACCGAAACCTAAAACTGATGGAAGATGTCTGGAATGCAGGAAAAGTAAGCGAGCTGGAAATGCGTTATGATGAAAAAGGTTTTTTGATCTCCATAAAGCGAAAGTCGGATGCTGCAAAGGTTCATTATTTTGAAGATCGTACCTTAAATGCAACATATAGTTTTACTAACTTTATTATAGTTTAGCGTTCACGAAAAGGAGGGATCGAAGAGGGGGATTCAAATCTAAAAGTTTAGCTGAATACCTTGTTACTTTCTATTCCTTGGCCATGTTTGATTAGATCAGCGAAATCATTTATAATGAAATGTGCCAACTTCGTAGATGACCCTATACAGATTATCTCGGGGTGCTGATAAGTCTGTGTCAGACCAATGCTATAAGAGAAGGAAGGTAGATAGTTTGTCGCTGCCACATTGATCACTTCAAGACCAAATTTTTCGACGTTAGCTCTACTCTGTTTATATGAATCGTCAGAATTGCTATAGGTATGTTTGCTTACTTGGGGCATGATGCTTTTTTTTTTAAGGTATGGACAAGTTTTAATAATTGTAGAAACTTTCTCTAAAAATACGTGTGATTTTCTATTTCAATTTTTTAACAGCATTATTTTCTACGAGCGACTTCATTTGGGTTACCGCTACTTTGTTCAGTTGTATAAGTCTTTCATTTTGTGGTAGGCCTTGTTGGATCAGCAACGCATTTATACTTTCCATGTTGCTTAGCACGACCAACTGTTCTATAATTGCGTAGTCTCGAATATTGCCCTTTTTGTCAGGATTAGTATCTCTCCATTGTTTGGCTGTCATACCAAATAGTGCGACATTCAGTATATCGGCTTCGCTGGCATAAACGGAATTCTCTTGCTGCTTGGTAATTTCTGCTGGAATGAGGTTTTCCTTTATTGCATCAGTATGGATTTGGTAATTCACCTTGGCTAAAGTTCTATGTAAATCCCAATTTAATTTTAAACGATTGTTTTCATCGTCTTTTAAACGTTGAAACTCCTTTATTATATAAAGTTTAAACTCGATTGAAATCCAGGAAGCGAATTCTAGTGCTATGTCCTTATGAGCAAAAGTTCCCCCGTATCTTCCAGCTTTAGAAACTATACCAATTGCGTTGATATTTTCAATCCAGCGTTTGGGAGTCATCACAAAACTATTGAGACCAGCTTGTTTTCTAAACCCGTCGAATTCGACGGGTTTAAAATTGGGGTTATATATACTTTCCCAAAAACCTAAGAGTTCAATTGTATTGCGATTTCTCATCCAGTTTTTAATTAAATCGTCAGTATGTGCCGAATCTTTGTGTCTGGCAATATCGGTGAGTGATATGTAATCATTTTGATGTTCTTGATACAGGAGAATATCTACTCCTTGTACATTAATTTTTTTATTCTTATTCATGTTTTTAGATTTGATAAGTTCTTTCCCATCAGCTTGAGAAAACTAGACGGAATAATTGGCTATTACAGTTTTATTTTACAGGAGTAAATATACTAAAAAAAATAGCAATTTATAAGCCGGTGTATATAAAGATTTAGAATAAAAACTTTAAGAAAATCTTAAAATCTCTTACCTTTCGCCTGTTTATTACAAGATGTTTAATACATCAAAACAGCACATGCTTGTTTATTGGTTATCTGATATCGAATAATTGATGTTCAATAATGAACATTCATTATATTTATCAATAATACAGAAGCTAGTTCACAAATGAGAGCCTTACTAATTATAGATATGCAACGGGGAAGTTTTAGACCCTATGAGCTGAGGCATGATACCTTTGCTGTTATTGATCGGATAAACAGACTTTCCGAGGTGTTTAGAAAGAACGGAGAGCTGGTCATTTTTATACAGCATGATGGGACAAAGGAAAACTGTTTTCTGCCGGGGACAGAAGATTGGTCGTTATTACCAGAGCTGATCAGAGGACCCGCAGACATATCTGTCTCTAAAACAGCCAATGATTCGTTTTATCAAACAGAACTTCAATCATTATTAACCAGCAACGGCGTGACAGAATTGGTCTTGACCGGATGTGCCACAGATTTTTGTGTGGATGCTACAATAAAATCGGCCTTGACAAAGGACTATTCTATTACTGTAGTTGCTGATGGACATACCACCGCCGATAGGCCGATGATCCCAGCTCGACAGGTGATTCAGTATTTTAATTGGCTATGGTCAGAAATGACGTCAATACAAAGTATGATCAAAGTTGAATCTTGTCATGCTATTTTAGGGACTTATGTATGAGTAGATATACAATATGTGGTACACAAAAGAAAGAAAATTATCATTTTTTATTGCTTTGACCTATGTCAGTATAGGTACTTTATCTGTATGTTCGATTTATCCTGACGATCCGTTTTATAACGAATGGTTTCTTGTGGGGCTTGTATTTACATTTCCGGTAACGATTGTAAGTTTTGGATATCGTTATGCCGAAGGGGATCTACTTTACCCCGTGTTTATCATTCAGGCAATTATGTTTGTACTTACTTTTTTTATCCTGAGTCATCTATTAAAGGCAAAAAACAAATTAAAAATAGCTATTGAAAATGAGAATGAAAAAATTTTGATAGAAAGCTTGGATTTTAGGCAAAAGCAGAAAATTGGTGCCGATGATTATGATCTTCTTGAGAAAGCCCTTATAGGCACTTGGCATAGTAGGCACGAGGATCTAGTCAGTTTAATTTGGTTAAAAAGATTGGTTGACGATAGGTTTGTAGACCCCATTTTAAATATCGCCTTAAACCAAGAAATATACAGATGGTATGATGATGAGCTGGAGCCAACGTTACGAAAATGTGTTCACGCATTAAAAATCATCGATTCTGAGAAGGCTAATATGGCTTTAAAGAAATTGCAGGATTTGAATAACGACAATGTGAATTTTGTACTTGATATGTACGACTGAACATAACTCAGTATCAGTATCAGCTTGTAGAAAATAGCAGAGTCTTCATCAGTTTACACTGTTCGGTAAATTCGTTCATTTGTCAGATGTTTCGGTTGTTCTAAAATTGGCTATAATGTAGTCATTCCGTTTTCTTTATTAATAGTCTTCATCATTCCATATCAACAGTTCGCATATTCTTTCAATGTTTAAATTGTTGTCCCGATTTATTCTCTCCAGTCTTACTTCAAAATTTTCGAGCTCCTGTTTTACATTTTCAATTGCTGACTTTAGAGATGAGATTTCAAATGAAACCAATACATCTTTTGGTGTGGGGGCAAAGTGTTCGTCAAACTCTTCTACTGTAAAATCAAACGTAATTATGTTCGTGTCCACTTTTACTTTTGGTTGCGGATGTCCTGCATAATAGCCATCTTTTCCATTTGCAAGTTTTTCCCAATAATGGATGTCTGAAAGATCGCCACAACATTGTGGAAAATATTTGTCCTGCTGGTCAATTCGAAGAACATAACCTCCAAAAAACGCACTTGCTTGTTCTCGTTCGTATGTTCCTGCCCTCATTTCGTGTGTATGGTCAATTACTAGTTTCGTTAAATTGCTGTCTGTGATTTCAGAAAGTCTGTAAAATGATGATCCGGCTAAATATGGGTTTAAATCGTCTTTAAAACCTGCTTTTTTGTAGCTTTCAGCATTATATTTATCCCATAACATAGGGTAGTCCCAATAAGGATATTTGTCTGGTGTTGGAATGCCCTGAATGTTATATCCAATTTCTATTACAGGTATTAATTCTAGTGTCATTGTGTGTCTATTGGATGTCGTGCTCTAAACCGACCGAAATTTAGCCAAGGTTGCGAACTCTTTTGAGTAAATATAATAAAAAGGAAAAGCAAACAGCTTTTGGTGGATAAAATAGGAGAGAAACTCAATGAACACTATCTTTTTAAGCTATCCAAGTATAGTCGCGTTTTATCACCTTCCATTTCCCATTTATTTTTTCTAGGATAAAATCATAACCCTGACCGCAAAGTCCCCACATACGTAACCTAACGATACAAATGCTTGTTTTTGGATTTTGTCTGGTACCTGTTTTTGATCATTTGCTTTGACACGCTATGATGAAAAATAAAAATGGGATTAAAAAGCATACTTTCATAAATCAATCAAATGGATTAAAAGATGATGCCGAAATGATTTCTTTTCCATAGGACAATTTACTAAATTCATACATCACGTTTCTATTTATGATACAGTATTTAACAGA
Organism: Sphingobacterium sp. UBA2480; assembly: GCF_002341965.1. Lineage (NCBI taxonomy): Bacteria > Pseudomonadati > Bacteroidota > Sphingobacteriia > Sphingobacteriales > Sphingobacteriaceae > Sphingobacterium > Sphingobacterium sp. UBA2480. Next base: position 415,488 of record NZ_DDPA01000007.1, read on the forward strand.
CGATCAAATCAGAACAAGGCTTAGACTGGGAAAATCTGTAGAGCAGTGGCTGGATGATGTCCAGGAAGATGATTATACTATTCTTAAATGGTTAAGTATTGATAAGGAAAACGACGAAAGTTTTTCTGTAGCCTATTTTGAATGCTTTGATGAGGGGAATGAAGATTTCATGGATATCTATGCGTTTTCATTGATTGATCCTGATGAACCTTTTGGCGTAATTCATACTTTTCCTTCAATCGTTGATGCGTTAGAATTTGCCACATTCAGCTACAAAGCATCTTCTCATAGATATATTTCCACGGGAATGATTCAGGAAGAATATAGGGATTATATTAAACGCTAATTTTATCATCGTATTCAAGAGCTATTGATTTAAGGAGGGAAGAAAGTAAGGAAGTTGTTCCAATATAATAATGATGAAAGACCAAGATTTGTTTATTAAAGAGTTGATTCAATTGTTTCCGAGTTTGAAAGAAGAACTTTTAGATGAAGATTACAGGGCTTCTATTATCTTTCAAATGGGTCGTTTTAAACGGTTTATACAGCAAGCTATAGTTAAAAATGATCTGAATAAGTTTGATGTTATGGTGGATTTTTTAACTAAGAATTTGCCTTTAGTTGATAAACGAGTTCAAAATGCCATTTATCTAAGTTTTTTGGGTAAATTGGATTTTTCCGAAAACCCCCATTTAAAAAAACGGTTAGGACAGGATTTAGGTGGGGCCTATACTGCTATAGATAATTACAATAATTCTCCAGTTAATGATGAGGTAAAGAATTTTTTGAACAAATAAGAAACATCGCGGCGCTGAGTAAAAAATCAAATATGCAAGATTCAATTATGATAAAAGACGCACTTTGGAGCCAGTTTGGCGCTAGTTTAGACATGCTTGAAAATGCGATCCATATGTGTCCCGATGAACATTGGGATACAGCATTAGATTTTTGGTACCTGTCTTTCCACTGTATCTTTTGGACAGATTATTATTTATCTGTAGAACCCAATAAATTTGAACCACCAAAACCGTTTACATTTTCAGAATTTGATCCGACGGGCAAAAAACCGGACCGGACATATACCAGGTCAGAAATTCTTGCGTATTTGGAGTACTGCAGACAAAAAGCTAGAACGCATATAGAAAAACTCACTCCTAGCAGAATGAATGCACGTTGGATCAACGAATCTAAAAACTTTTCTTTCCTTGAGATTCTATTGTATAATATGCGGCATATTCAGCATCACGTTGCACAATTGAATTTATACCTTAGACAGACTATTGATCGTGCTCCGAAATGGGTATCTCAGGTGAAAGAATAAACCAGTGCTAAGGCCGGGGTTCATTCCATTGAGGTATACCGATAAACATATCATTGATGAATTTTTCGTTATACCGCTGCATTCCAGCGTCCTTCTTATCAAAGTAGGCTTTTATTTTTGAGCAGACTTTAGGATTGTGGCACAACCTGACGCGGAGGTTTTCGATCCATTCGGCCCGTATAACAATGGTAACTAATTTTTTCGTATCTCTGGACAAGCCGATTACGGTAATATCTTGGCACATCCCAGCATACCAATCGATAATATACACTTTGGTGCCCGGGCTAAACTGTTTCGTGCCATAGCGAGTTTGCAGTTTCCCTTGACCATAGCTAATTTCCTGTTTGATGTTAGCTACTAATGTCCATAATGGTATCGATTCTAAATGATCCATATCGATTCAATTCTATTTTAATCCGATAAGACTGCCCTTTTCTTCAAAAATCTAAAAATGATCGGCGAACAGGCTTAGATATTTATGGTCTTGAATTTATACAGGGGCTAAAAAACAATAAAGCGCCCCAATTAAATTAGGACGCTTGGCTAAATGCTATTTATTTAACCGGTTATACTAATATAGCTGTAATAGTTCATCATACCAAATTATTTGGGGCAGATCTTATTAGGAGTATTCTGCAAATTTCGCTGTTTCCCTTATAGTATTATGATGGACAAACCCCGACTTTTCGGTATCTCCGCGCTACCGCTAACGTAGTCATTCTTTTCCTCAGGTTGCGGCGCGAGCCAGCCTACTTTTGCTATACACTTAAAAAGAAAAGAAATATGGCAAATCAATTTTTAGTAAAGAACACGATGGCAGATATGCGAGCATTATCTGCAGGTGAAATTACCGCTTTACAGAATGGAACTTACGACGGCGTACAGTTATTGGGGTATTATGAAAAAGGTGATACAGCGGCACCGATTATTTATTACTTAGCTCCAGCCAGTCCCGATCCAGGAACAGACGATGGCGGAAGCATTATTGCAGTCCAGAACAGCAAGCTGCAGCACGAATTTGTAGATTACATTGACGCTCGCTATTTTGGTGTAAGTACTACTATTGCCGACAATACCATCCAGCTTCAGAAGCTCGTGAATCTGGCTATCCTCAAAGGGTTAAATGTTTACTTAGATGGGGTTTACGGTGTAAAGAGCCTTGTCATTGATCAGGCCAATAATATTAAGTTTTATTCCAACAATGGCGGGTTGAGCCAGTCCGAAGCCGGAAGGAATTTTATCTCTTTGACCAATTCTTCCAAGATTACAATCGAAGGGCTTAAACTAAAAGGCTTTGGCCAATTTGAGGTTCCGCAGGGCGAAAGTGGCATATATTATCACAATGTGTACATTTCAGATTGTAATGAAATCGCATTCAGCAACTGTGAAATCTACAATGCCATACGTGGTGGTATCCTCAGTATAAAGACAAACAATCTCTCGGTTGATGGCAGCCACTTTTATCAGAATCGCAGTATGTTTGATGTTTCTTTTGGATATTCAGTTACTACAACCGCTAGGAACATTGGATTTACCTGCACAAATTCTAGTTTCGTGGGTAGCAACAGTTACGGTATTCACTGTATGGGAGGAGGGAGCAATTACATAATTACAGGCAATCGTATTTCAGATAAGAGCGAATACGGAATTGTTTTCTACCATCTGGGAACCGATTTAGATCCATTGCAAGTCATTGACAATATTGTCATCTCCAACAATCTGGTAGAGAATATCTCAGATGGTACAGGTACCGACGCCAAAGGAATGGGCATCTATTTACAAACGGTAGAGAAAGCAGTTATCAGTGATAATATCGTTAGAAATACCCTAATTGGAAGAGATACGCTCACTGTCAATAGACAGCTAAGCCCGGCAGCAATTTCGATCAATGGGTCTCGGGAAGTAACTTGTACTGGTAACCTGATCGAAAAATCAAGAATAGATGGCATCGGTGTTACAAATTCAGTCACTGGGAGCCGCGGGACAATCATAGCCAACAATGTAGTTTTGGGTATTGAGAAAACAGGCATCTCATTATATACGGTCAACAACTGTTCGGTACAAGGGAATATTATCGAGGGGAATGGTTCCAATGAGGCCGGTATCGATATTCAATCTTCTTCGACACGCAGATCATCTGATATCAATGTGAGTGGAAATCAGATCAAAAGCGGATTTAAAACCGGTATCAACACTTTTAAATCGACAGGTACAGGATTTGACAGGATAGCTATCACTGATAATAGGATCAACAATTGTCAACTCTATTATATTTATCTCTCGGCCATCAATGTGTTGAAATGTACGGGGAATAACGTCTCGAATGATACCGTAACTATGGTAGCTGGCGGTTCTGGTATACGTGTCGATGCAAATGAAAATTTGCTTGTTTCGGATAATATTTTGATTGGCTCCCCAACGGTAAAACTTAAGCGCGGACTACAAAGCAGCAATAATATTTTTGGAAAGATTACCGACAATATCATCCGGAATATTGAAGATCCGACTTACAGGTTATATACTGTTGGTGAAAGCTTAGATATTTCTAATAATTTAGTGGAGTAAGTGTTGAGGCAATAATAGAATAGCGCTGATTTTAATATCAAACAGTGTACAGGAAACGAAAGTTCGAATAGATTATAAGGGCTTATTTATAAGGAAATAAATGAGCCCTTTTTTCGTCGACGTAGAATGACCACCTTTCCTGCTGTGCATTTTACAGTATGTGCAGTAAGATTTATCAATTTAAATTCCTATACTCATTCGGTGTAACTCCCGTTTTTTGTTTAAAAAGGCGGGTAAAATGCTGCTGATATTTAAAGCCTAGTTCACTGGCGATTTCGTTAATGCTTTTGGAATGATCAAAGATTCTTTCTTTCGCTTCATCGATCAATTTAGCTTGTATGTAATCCAATGCTGTGCTTCCTGTTTCCTTTTTGATAAGGTCTCCGAAGTAATTCGGAGAAAGATGTAGTTGATCAGCGCAATAACTGACGGAGGGAAGTCCCAGTAAAAGTGTTTTGTCTGAATTGAAATAGTCATTCAACAACTTCTCAAACCGTAACAGAATATCACTATTGACATTGCTTCTTGTTATAAACTGCCGGTCATAAAAACGCTGGCAATAATTTAGCAAAAGCTCAATATTGGATACGATCAATGTTTTGCTATGCTTGTCGATATTCTGATCAATTTCTTCTGCTATTTTTTCAAAGCAATGCACAATGGTTTTGCGCTCCTTTTTGGATAAATGCAGTGCTTCGTTCACCTCATAGGAAAGAAAGGTATAGTCTTTTATATGCTTTCCCAGGTTGGTTCCTTTTATAAAGTCGGGATGAAAGACAAGTCCATGCCCGGATGGCTTTATGGCAACACCTTTACTGTCAATTCCATAAATCTGTCCGGGCGATACGAATACCAATGTTCCATCCTCATAGTCATAGGGCTGACACCCATACCGCATATCGCCACATTTAATATTTTTCAGAAATACAGCATAAATGCCCATATAACGCCGAAAATTCTGAACAGTTGGTATTTCATTGAAATTGACTACACTGACTAGGGGGTGCAAGGTGTCTACTCCCATGCTGTCATTGTACTGCTTGACCGTATCATATCTTTCGACCTGCTCCATAACTTAACAAATTTGAATTCAAATCTACTAAACCTCAATTTGTTTTTTCCCATGCTCGGGCATAATCTGTAAAACTGGTAAATAAATCCGTATCCTGTATAAACAATCAACCTGGTTAAAAGAAGAAATTTGTATAACCATGGTGGAGGTAAACTATACTCCATATGATGATGTTTCTTAAAATTACTTTAATATATGGAATCAAACCCCACAGACATTTTTCAGCGGTTACGAAATGGAGAGATGATATCGTCCAATGATCCGCAAGCCTATAAGATGCGTGAAGCCGCGCACGCGACAAAAGAGCTCCTCGTTCAGATGAACAACAGTGCTGACCCTACGGAAGTTAGAAGTTTTCTAAGCCAGATAACAGGCCGCGAGATCGACGAAAGTGTTACTGTTTTTACTCCGGTTTATATCAACTATGGTAAAAATACCCGTATAGGAAAAAATGTGTTTATCAATTTTGACTGTACGTTACTGGATTTAGGAGGCATTACAATTGAAGATAATGTACTCATTGCCCCGAAAGTCAGTATCTTATCAGAAGGGCACCCTATAGCCGCAGCGGATCGGCAGTCTCTGGTCCCCGGGCATGTCCATATCAAAAAGAATGCATGGATCGGTGCAAATGCAAGTATTCTGCCGGGCGTCACCATCGGCGTAAATGCGATAGTTGCAGCAGCAGCGGTCGTAGCAAAAGATGTTCCTGATAATACGATTGTGGGAGGCGTACCGGCAAAAATTATTAAATCAATCGAAGATAAATGAAAAAGAGAACCCTAACTATACTTATGATCATGGTCGTTTTTACACAGGCATTCTGCCAGACCAAATCAGTTAATAAATTGAGCAAAATGAACGCAGCAACAGAACACTATACCTTTGAGTTAAGTAATAAAGTAGTCCGTCAGAAAGTGAGTTTTAAAAACCGTTACGGGATTATATTGAGCGGAGATCTTTACCTTCCCAAAAAACAGGGGATTGAGCCATTAGCCGCAATTGCCATTAGCGGCCCATTCGGAGCGGTAAAAGAGCAGTCTTCAGGATTATATGCGAACCAAATGGCAGAACGTGGCTTTGCAGCGTTGGCATTTGACCCCTCTTATACAGGAGAGAGTGGCGGGGAGCCTCGTGCTGTTGCTTCGCCCGATATCAACACGGAAGATTTCAGTGCGGCAGTAGATTTCCTCGGGATCCAGAAAAATATTGATCGAAGCAAAATTGGGGTCATTGGGATCTGTGGCTTTGGTGGCTTCGCGTTAAATGCGACTGCAATAGACAAAAGGGTAAAAGCCGTAGCGACGACAAGTATGTACGATATGACAAGAGTCATGTCGAAAGGTTATAATGATGCTGTTACACTAGAAGATCGTACAAAAACATTAGAACGATTGGGCGAGCAACGCTGGAAAGATGCGGAAGCAGGAAGCTTTCACTCCGGACCACTATTAAATCCCGAAAAACTGAAAGGCGATGAGCCACAGTTTGTGAAAGATTATTACGATTACTATCGCACAGCAAGAGGGTTTCATGAACGCTCACTTAATTCAACCGGAGCATGGAATGCAACTAACGCATTATCGTTTATGAATATGCCCATATTAACCTATATCAAAGAGATATCGCCAAGGCCGCTTTTGATCATTGCTGGTGCAAAAGCGCACTCCCGTTATTTTAGCGAAGATGCTTTTAAAGCGGCATCTGAACCAAAGGAACTAATCATTATACCGAATGCTGTCCATGTTGATTTATACGACAAGACTGACGTAATTCCTTTCGGTAAGTTGGAAACATTCTTTAGGGAATATTTAAATTAAAAGATATGAGAAGATGCTTTTTGACAATGCGAGGGTGGATTTCCGTTCTGTGTAGCAGCTTTGCCCGCTGCATTGGGAACGGAGAATATAATAGGGTCGAACACAGGCATTACAGCAGGACAGATAAAGACCCTGTTCCAAGTTATTGAAAAAACGGTAGGCAAGGAGCGAGGCGAAACCGCAAGAACTGTTATTTCTACAATAGAAAAGTAAGAATTATTAAACATTTATAATATGTATAAAAATATTTTTGAGTACCCTGTTTGGGTTAGATTTTCGTTGCAGGTTATACTGGCAACAGCAATAATTTTTTGCATGACCAACAATACTCATGCCCAGCAGCAGGCAATGATGGTGCGCATTTCAGAAATCGAAATACATCCCCAGCATGTAGAACACTACAAGATCATACTGAAAGAAGAAGCGGAAGCATCCGTAAGGCTTGAACCGGGTGTAATTGCCATCTTCCCCATGTTCCAAAAAGATAATCCAACACAGGTAAGAATACTGGAAATGTACAAAGATCAGCAAGCCTATCAGTCCCATTTGAAAACCGAACATTTTCAAAAGTACAAGACCGGCACGCTCCATATGGTCAAAGCATTAAAGCTTGTGGATATGGAGGCACTGGATTTGAAAACCGCAATACAGCTATTTAGCAAACTGAAAGAATAGATCTTAATGCTGATGTCTACTCCCGCTATGGTCAATCATGATTTGGCGAAGTCAAGTCCTTTTTCCAAGAAAGTTATTGAGTTCTTTTTTTAGAGACCAAATCGAAAAACCATAAAACCCTAAATTTAAAATTCCTATTAATGCGATCATTCCTGTAAGCCCTTCGTCTTTATACATTTTGTATGCAATTACTGAAAAAACAGGGCATAACAGAAATAAGATAACGGCAGTTATCAGAGATTTCTTGTTGAATTTTTGTTTTTCTACAATGACCGCGGTTTTTCTGTTTTTGAGTTCTTTCTGATAAGACGGAAATGATGAAAATTCTTTGTTGTCACTCATCACAAATCCCGTTCCTTGTCCTATTAAATCTTCAGTTGCCAAAAAATTTATGTCGGCGGGATTATCTGTTTCTATTGCGTTCAATTCATTTTCTAATATGTGATAGAAATTGTTTAGCGAATTGTAAAATGCGGACAATTGACTAATGTCAATTTCAAGCTTGTCATCGGTTTCAAATTGCGTTTTGATATAAGTGATAAAATCATCAAATAATGGAATTGTTTCTGGAAAATGCTTTTGTAAAAATATCCTGCTTTTCGACGAGTTTATATTTAAAGCCTGCTCGCTTATAGTAATACTTTCGGGATTGTATTCTGAAAATTGTTCAAATTTTTGTTGATTGCGGGCTTCTTGATCCTCTAGATACTTTTGCCAATCATGAAAGTATTTTTTTAATATTGTTTTATTTATAAGTGCAATCCAAAAAAAAGGCAAAGAATTGTTTGCCTCAAAGATGTATAAATTTCTGTTGTTTTTTCTTAAATATAAATAACTTCTATAACCCATTTTTTGAATAAATTGCTTATCTCCTGTACCATTCTCCATACTAAAAGTACACAAAAACTTTTCTAGTGCAGCGTCAAATAGCGCAAATATCATGGAACCTTTTATCATGAATGCAAGAATCAATCCATCCTACATGTAGGGATTTTCCGAATACGCTTGCCCGTTAACCTACTTTTGCTGGAGCGCCGCAATTCCTTCTACCTTTTTGGATAAATCAATATTGTATAGCTTATGCACGTTGTCAGATGGGGGAATAGTGTCCTATTCAACTATCGTCAAATTCATTAGTATGGCAAATATTCATACTTTTCAGTATCGCTTCACTAACGCTTACATACTACTTCTTTTCCTCAGATCGCGGCGCAAGCCAGCCTATTTTTGTATATGCGCAATCTATCTGTATGTGAAATTGTAGCATTGGAAAGTGGATGCTATCCAGGGATCGAATTATTGAGATATTATGAGAAAGGAGATACCCCATGTCCAATTAAATATTTTCTGTCCAATACTGTCAACCCTGATGATGGGGGTAGCATTGTCCAGGTACAGGCAATTAAATTAGAACATCGATTTGTTGGCAGTGTCCATCCACCATATTATGGCATAGTTGACTCTGCTACATTTAGACAAGACGATAGATTGGAAAAATTTAGCAACTATTTGGATCGAACCAATATCTATGAAATACAAAGAGACGGGATAATTTTTCAATATCCATTAAGTGGAGCCCACGAGAGTTCAATAGAACCTTTAACGCCTTTATTAGAGTTTATTAAGAAGATAAAAACAGGCAAATAGAATTATATGGGATTAGCCCATGTAGTTCTATTTGCCTGTTTTCGTTTATCTAAATCTTAATGTTATGAGAAATATAATTCTGTTTTTTGTTACTGGCATTATTGCGACAATTGGTTTGTTTGCTACCTTAGGTATGAAAACCCCTGGGTTGGATTTGCTATAGCGTTCGGGGGGGGGGTGATATACTTTTGGAAAGTTACAAATTCAAGAGATTAAAAATCTATTGTAATTAAACTTAAACTTCATTTCCACTTGGCCCCAACTCAGTGACTAAAAGATTATGAGTCTTCCACTCTATCCATCCGGATTGGGTCAAAAAATGTCGTTTGTGACTTACAGAAGCGATTTAAGCACTTTTTTTGAAACCACAAAATTTTGCTCCGTTATGTATTCGTTACGGCTTTTTAAGGGGGGAGGATCGTTGAGCCTTTTTTCATACTCATGTACAAATGAATATTCTTATATTTACTAAAGCTTTAAAAATTAGAAGATGACTAAACCGTTTGAATTAGAATTTTATTATAAGGGTGACGCTATTGATGTAAAGTCATTCGATGTGCTTCCTAATATACCAGATAATGGGGAGGAAATATATTTACAATGTGAGAATGAAAATATGAACGACGACGGATGTTACTTCAAAGTAGTCGAAAAAAGAAGCCTCTTTTTCTCGTCACCAAGATTGAGGCAAAAGGTTATGATAAAATTGGAACGTATTGAACCTACTGATTGGTAAAATGTATAAATAACATCGGCAGTTATTACGTTGAATGGCGGAGGTGGGATCGGGACGGGTTTACAATCCCACGGACGTATTGTTCACACAAAATTAAGTGATTCATTGTGCAGATAAAAGACCCCACTCTATTCCAGCGGGGTCAATAACTTGATTTATTCCCATGTTAAATTTGAATAACAGTTGAAGCTTTGGATCGCTTAAGAAACTATAATGTTTTTTTGTCCAATAATCAGTCAATTCCGTGTTTTAACCTGAAGTCAGGATCGCTCATGTGGCCGTTATAAAAAGTTGGCAGCACTTGGGGTTCACCATAACCAATATTTCCCGAAATACGTGGAAGCGTTACCGCCACAGAGGCATGTCTCATCGGCTTTTTTGCCTTTGCAGGGTAATCGTACGTGACGGTCATCAGCACATTGGTATCTTCTGTCTTGATATTGACCTGGATAAGCCAGTCCAGCTCCCTTTGATCAAATCCGCCGTCTATCCCAATCATTCTCATCATTTTCTCATTATGAAATACCCTGTCTTCGGCATAGGCTATTGCTATCTCTTTGAAATCTGTCCAGACCTTCCCTGGTAATTTTTCATTGGTGACAATTGTCTTGTCAATTGTCGCAGCAAGAATATCGCTGGAAGGAAGTCCTAATGGCAGGTTTGCCAAGGTTTTTAGGCGCTGTTCTATCCGCTGCGTTGGATGGTTTAAGATAATCAGTTCCGCATTCGTCAGATTACAAATAGGACGTTCATCGTCCGAGAGCATGGCGGCACGCGAAGAATAGCCAAAATAAGCCGCCACAAGTTCATGTGCATGGGACGATTTTAGTGGGATACCGTAATTGTTTTGGGTAAAGACGCGTAAAGAATCCGCGCAAGCTTTTGTAATTTCAAGCTTCATAGCAATTTTGTTTTTTGCTGGACTTTTTTGGTTTTCGTGAGTGTTTAAAGACAACCATGCCAGCGGTTTAACAAAAAAATGCTGTTTGACTTGTCAATTATTGATTAACCTCGCGTTTCAGTCACTCACAACTGAGGCACTCGACTCCTTAGCCGAAAGTAAAAAAATAATTTAAAAAACAAGTAAGATTTTAAAAAAGGCAGTTACATACTATTTCGTCTCGTCTATCGCGCTTCTCCTGCATTTATCGATTTGCAGATTGATGTACGTCCATGAATGAAGATTGGGGAAGTTTTTCCCTTTGAAGAGGTTACCTTTGTCAAGGCTTGTCTTAAAAAGAAAAATGCCTCAACCCGCCGAGCTGTCAGTTGACTTTTTTTGTTAACAGGATTCATCCGTGCCCTTTGGATCAGTGTTATAGGCAAGCTCGTCGACGTGTAATAATTCGAAAACATTAGCCTTTTTATTTATTACTCTTTTTAAGAGCCTATTGCCCTCTATTGTAAAATGATATTCATCAATAGGTAGAGACTTTAACTCTAATGGGTTTTTAGCAAATGGGTTGTGCCAAACGCTCCATTCTGCACTTCCTAATGTTAAGATGTCTGTATTTTTAAACAGAATTACGGCAGATACAGAAGTATTTACTGGTTTGTTGTGATAAAGGAAGCCACTGCTTCCGGGAAATGTCAGGTTAATATGGGTGCCGCAGTCATTTCCGAATAATACACTATACATTTCATCAGTATGAAAAAACATATCATTAACGCAAATGCAGATTACATAAGGAGTATCGCTGATACCGTATTTAGACGGTCTCTTATCATTAAGCGCTGTTAGAATAGCTTTTTTGCTATCGATGATTTTTGCATCCTGAAATACAGCACCCAAGCTGGTCTTTATTTCGTTATTTGACTTTTTTAGCAGACTGATTTCAATTTCCCATTCATTTTCTTTGTATAAGAATTTACGATGAAATAACTGTTCATTTTCAAAGCCTTCACTTGATATTCTTATTTGTTCAATAAATCTTTTTAGCTTTTTTGGCGTGACACTGATTTTTGATATTCTTTTGAAACCAAGGTTGATGAAATATGGGTAATAGTGAATTTGCATGATAATATCTTCGACAGCTTCTTTTCGTCTCTCCTCCTCCGTCGAATCAAATGAGTTTGACGAAAGCGTACATTCAAGGAGCATCAAAGCTACCGTATCACTTTTAGCTGTAAAGTCAGGCGTAGTCGCCTTTGAAAGGATCGGATGTTTGTCTACTGTCAAGCCCTGTTTGCTTAGAAATGTATAAACAATGAGTTCGAAAATAGCTGCATCATGTTGCTTGTCGCTTTTAGATCTGATCTGGCTAATAAATTCTAAATCATCGGTCAAATCTTTAATCCACATTGATATGAGGGTCCTCGCTAATTTGCAGCGGTTCCATGAAGATCTTTCCAAAAATTTATATGAGGTCTCCTGTACTTGTTTTGCCTCGTTACTGAATGTTATATCTGAGTTAAAAATCATCCTTTAAATGTTTTTGAGTATCCAGGCCTGATAAAGCTGATATATCCGGTCTAAGAACAATGGGTCGATCACAGATTCGTTTCCCGTCTGTGTCATTCTTTTTAATGCGTGTTGGCCCCAAAATGTAGGTTCTATATTTTCGAGTCCCGTAGAGTTGTCTAATACATACTGGTTGAAATCGTTTCTGGCATCCTGGTCGTTAAACAATAGGAATGGCGCACCCGTACCGCGGGACACAAGATTATAATTTCCATCAGTAAGAAAATGCAAAAATAGGCCGTCGTTGGAGCTCCTATCATAATAGTAATACCAATTGTCCTCACCATCAACGCGCAGATATGCTGATTGTGGAACTGGCAAAATTATCCTCATCTCATCGCAATACATATATTCTAGCTCAAATAATTCTGTCTGATGGCATTTGAACTTTGCCGTTCCTAAAAACGATTTCTCATTCGTAAAGAAATAACTATATACTTCCCAAAATTTCTCGACTTCACTCAGTTCGATAGTGTATTCTGGAAAAGTATTATGAAAGATTAATCTGCTATTACCTATGTTTTTTGTCCACTGATTTGGATCTAACAAATAACGCTGCATCTTTACAACAGGAGTAAGATCTAAACCAAATCTTTGATACCACATTTTTTCAATTTGATTTATGTCGGCAGATTTATCTATCGGCGTATTTGTATCTTGGGTTCTTGAATAAATATGGTTCGCTTTGACTTCTTTGTCTTTATCTCGGTATGATGTAGTAATATAATAAGGCTTTAAAGGTAAATTCTGTATCACTAAAACGTCAATTTCTGAACCATTTAGATTTAAAGTTTTTAATTCCAATACAGGCCTATTGTCTCCCGCAAATTTTATTGATCTTAAAAAGTCTATATAAGAAACTTGATTTTTACGGTTAGCTTGATTTTTTTCCAACCCAATTAATTGACACCCGCTTGAAGGATCTGTTAATCCAATAATCAAATATCTTTCTCCTTCATAGAGACAATTTGAAAGGCATAATATATCGTGCAAAAGTGCAGCATTATTTTCATAAGGCTTCTCTTTAAAGTCCCAATATTCACCTTCACTTTTTGAATTTATGAGATCTATTATTTTATTCAATAACATGTCTAAGCTTGATTTTTAGATGTTTTATTTTCGAAATTTCTTAAATATAAATTTAGATCTTTACCGCTGATTGCACTCTTCCATGGGTTACCTTTTCTTAAGAAGCCATGTTTTTCTAAGAGATAAATCATCGCATTATTTTCACGCATTTCAGTGGTGGCCATTAGATTTCCTTTTCCATATTTGTTTAATAATTCTTTTAATATTTGAGAGCTGTAGCCCTTACCCTGAAATTCAGGATCTGTAAAGAAATAACCAATTTCCCACTCATACTTATCGGCCTCTTCTAATAAATTAGCCTTATTTTCTGTGAAATCCGATTTTGTTTTAGGTTTGATTGCACCAATAGAAATTGGAGTGTTCCAATCATATCCTATTGCTATCAATTTACAATTTCTGATCCGATCCAATGAAGGGTTTTTGACCTTAGCTTGGGTCTGTAAAAGATCTAAGAATGATTCGATTTCGGTTTCTTTAAATTCACTGGGTGGACCGATTTTAAATTTTTTGGAATTTGCCCACGGTACGATTTCACCTTCACCTTCCCAAATTTTCCCATCTGTTCTGTTATTATATCTTCCCTTATATTTTAAAATATATAATAAAGCTAATTCGACATACCAAATTCCTAATTGAAGTGCTTGGAATTTAGCTCTGTCTGGAATTTTTTGTAATTCATTACGTTTTGTTTCCTGACCATGGACCAACGCATTTCTAATTTTAACAAATATTTCTGGACCATCGCTTTCTTTTGCAACACTAATAAGATCTTCGAAACTGTCGGGAATGCACCTACTAATTTTCAATTGAAAAATTAGTAACCGTATTTTATTAGCAGCAGATACTCCTTCGGCCTCATTCCCTATAATGATCTTTTCATTTTCAACTATTAACCAATTGTATATTAATTCAAGCGCAGTTTGAATTAATATTATCGAACCTTCGACCTTTCCTGCATTTGAATTGGCTTCTACATACCAATGAACAGCAGTTAATAAAAAATCTCTATTGTTTTCATTTTTCCAAAGCCTAATATATTCTTTCCATAGTTTATTAAAATCAATATTTTCTGAAATATTCGACCAACTATGCACAAATTTGTACGGATCTGAATTGTAAAATGAATAATCCGTAAAAATTTCCCTACCATCATGAATTCCTCTATAAAATAATGGAGAAGCCCTTAATCCATTAATGAAAAATAAGAAATTTTGTAGTTGTTGATGCCACTCGTGAATTTCTTTTAGCCGAATTGGTTGTCCATTAATTTTAGAAACTTTTCCAACATAAGTGAGCAGATATCCACCATTGTTTTGTAGTTTTTTCTTTCTGTCAGTAAAATCTGAGAATTTATCCAAAATAATTCGAAAGTACCTATCAATTAACTCGATCCTATTACTAGAAATCTTCTGTCTATTTTCAGAATGCCTAACACGATCACCAATGTAACCTCTCAAATTAGGAATACAAAACATAATTTCTTGTACTGCGATAGAAGAGTCACCTTCAATAAAACGGTTAACATAACCACGGCATTGTCCCCTTTCACCTAGTGAAACTTCTGAAAGATTTACAACTCCTATATTCTCATTGTTAATTTTGAGTATTAAGTTTTTCATTTCAAAAAACATTAATTCTCCATCAGAAAATGTTCCATTGAATTTGACGCAAGGGTTTGGAAACCAAGTGAATTCTATACTCCCATTTACCAAACTTTCTTCAGTACCATTGGTAATTACGAATTCTCCGTGGTAAATTGGTAATGTTTCATTTGGCTGTTCCATGTTAATATAGGTGTCCAATTGAATGGGAATTTCATTTAAAACATTCTGTAAAGAATTTTCCATGTTATAATAGATTAAGAACGATAATATGCTTGCTTTATAAGGCTAAAAGTAATAAAAATTTTGGCTTACTAATTTTTGTATTCACCCTCTATATTAATTAACATTCAGGTTCATAGTGTTCTTCGTCTCTAATAGTATTATGTCCTTGAATTTGAAAATATCCTTCTTCCGAAGGAATACTGACATCACAACATGGGGCAGCTCTATATGATTTTTCTGAACCTTTAAAACGATACATTCCAACTTTCTCACAATAGATTAAATTCTTTGCGACCTCTGGTATGAGTACAATATTCAATCCTTTTCTTTCACTCATAGCACTTGGATATATAAGACCCATAACCTTATAATTTGGGTTATTTTTATAATACTCTCTCAGGGATAAAAATAGAGCCATGAGTATGAAGTAATTGTTATTATTTTCTGCTCGCTTACTGCTTAATTCTGAAAAGTACTGATAAAACTCCAAAATAAAATCACTTGTAAAATGATTATAATTTGTTTTGATTAGATCTACATAATCATCTATCTGGATTTTGATACCAAAATTTGTTTTTAAATGCTCTCCGTCCATGCAAAAATTAACAACATAGAATGGCTGTTTAATTTCCCATTTACCGATTGTAAAATCCTTAATTGAAATAGCAGGCAGCTCAGTTAATCTTTTACAGGTTTCTAAGCAAGCTACAAGAGTAGATTCGATCAAGTTATCATTAACAGGAAGAGTAGCATAGAACATTGGCTCCCCCTCCCGATTAAATCGCCCTTGTTTAATAAGATGTAAATTTTGATTGAATGAAATTTCAGAAATCTTAGTAAATGTCTCGTTCTTTTTAATATGTTGTCTAGACCGGAAAAGGGAAATACCAACATCTAATTTTGTCCCCATTACCGGGATATAGGAAAATAAATACAAAAAACAACTATAGGCTTTATGGAAGTCTTCATTATTGCCAACTTGTGTAGAAAGGAGTTTTAGCTCATTAAACTTTTCTTTCATTGTTTCTAAGTTACTTTCTGTCTCCTTTATGAGTTTTATATTAGCTTTTAATAAGCCTGTATTATGTGCTTTCATAGTGTATTGAATCATTAAATTATTCGCTAAAAATTCTTTTTTCAGGGAATCTTGTTAACAATGATAAATCATAATTAAATTATATTTTTCGATTTAATTCATCTAATGAGATACCAGTAAGTTTTAATAAACTAGTTAAAATATTTTGTGTCTTTTCCATTGAAACAGGGCGTGGTGCAATTGCCGAATAATAATAATTGTCAAATCCAACGAAGGCAGAATTTAAAGTAGCATTGTCAGGATTCTTGAAGAAACGATACTGAGTGTTAGATGTAAATGTTTGATAAGAATTTAGGTGTGTTTTTAAGTCATTTATGTCTTGATCAGTTAAGACCATGTCCAAGATTGTCTCTAGGTTAATTAAGGCAAGGGGCATAATCGAAAACTTCTCACGGTATTTTTGCGGAATTATCTTTTTAAATTCGCCTTCTAAATATTGACTGAGCCCTGTTAAACCGAAGTGATATTCATTAAATGTGATTATTGGATAGATTGTAACGCTACCAGTTTCTACTAAATTTTTTAACTCCTTATCGAAGTCAAATTTTAAATTATAAATTTTGGTAATTTGTTCTTTAATCTGTCCAATTCCTTTTTTAACGATAAATCTGTCATTGAAATATTTAAGTGTTTTATTGAAATCTGACTCATGCACAAGACTTTCTGGGAAAAAGTATGCTTTGTATTCGAACAAAAATATCTTTCTACCTTTTCGTACATAACCGTCAGGTATGCCTTCTGATTTATCATCAAAATGAATTTTGTCAAAATCATTGCCTGCTAATAAGGTAATAATAGGTTTAAGACATTTAGCTTCTAATAAATCTCCTATTTCTTGGCTGTATTTATTGAAAGCTTTTTGTTGTAATATTTTGTCTTCAGGTTTTAAACTAGTTTGGTGGAATAATTCGAAATAAATACTTCTAAATGTTTTTTTTCGAGCGAAATAATAATCTAATATAATGTAGCTATGTTTTTTCTGGTGAAATAATAATGGAGACTTTTTGAGGTCTCTAAGTTCTAAGGTGCCCTTGATTTCAGAATTAATACACTGACTTTTTATATGCTTTGCACTATTATTTTTTCTTACATTCAATAGTGTATATTTTCGAAAATGTTCCTTAGGCCTATAGGATTCTGTTGCTTTATAAATACTATTAAAGCTCGCAAGCAAATGACCTGGGCTTTTGAATCCAAATTGGTTTAGATAGTCTTTTAGATATACTAATAAGTTATTTTTTGCATATTCTAAAAGGCATGCCGATTTTAACATTTCAAAGACCATATTTCCTTTTTCCATTAATTCAAATTGACCTAGGACAGGCTTCCAGCACAACCAAAATATGTATAATGGATTACTTTTCTCTATTTCTGAAAAATCTATTTTTAACAAATCTGAGTCATTAACTTCATCAATAATCTTAAGATATGCTTTAAAAAAAAGGTATTCTTTCTCCTGATCAGACTTTGTAGATTGAACAGACCGGTAATTGTTCAGTTCTTTCAATATCATTGCCAAAAGATACCTTCTAAAAATTATCCCCCCTTCAAAAATTCCAGATGCTGTTTTGTGGAAATAACGGAATGAATCTTTTAATTGCTGTTTTTGATCAAATGTAAAGTTTTTAGAAATTAAAAATATTAAACGTTTTTGGATTTGCGCTAATGGTTCAGGACACGTTAATTCTCCGTTCAATATTGCGCATAGAGTTATAATCGTTTCAGAGTTGAGATCTTTAACAAGTTCTTCATAACTTTCATGGCTACCTATAAAAATATCCTTATATCCCGGTATGGTAAATGTTTCTAGCGACATGGTTTAAAAAAAAATATTCCGATTTTTTTCAAAAAAGTGTTCTAAGTGTCTTGAAGTTTTCTCTGACTTTTATCTCTCTTTAAGTATTTGAAATACTATTAAGGTTAAAGCTGGGAAGATTCCAATTATCTACTTGAATATAGTAAATTTAATTTGGCCCGAAACTATCAATAAACAATATTACATTATCACAACCAAGCACAAGCGAGTAGTTTAGTTTTATCTTTGCTTCTTTCTCAGCGATAATATTTTACTTTCCCAATAACAAAGTACTTACCTCCTTTCTTTTGCATTTATTATATCCTTAAAATTGGTATTGGAGAGAAATCTGTGGAGATCGTTTTTAGTTTAGAAGTATTGGATATTAAGTTCTGTTTTTTTTCATCGTGCCATATCGCTGTATTTAAAGCGATAAGGTAATTCTTTCTTGATCTTTTTAAAGTGGCACAATTCAAACCGTAAAAAATACGGATAAATGTGACATACTTTTGATGTTTTTTATATGGCTTAATGGTTATTTAATTTAATGCAAAAAAAAGAAATCGACAAATTAATATTTTACGGAATCCCGTATTTAAAGTTCTTTACAATGATTTGTTAAAGTAATGCTTTTTTGATTGAAAGTAATTTTCATAAATTTACCTTATGAATCAACTTT
Organism: Sphingobacterium sp. UBA2480; assembly: GCF_002341965.1. Lineage (NCBI taxonomy): Bacteria > Pseudomonadati > Bacteroidota > Sphingobacteriia > Sphingobacteriales > Sphingobacteriaceae > Sphingobacterium > Sphingobacterium sp. UBA2480. The sequence continues at coordinate 434,270 of NZ_DDPA01000007.1, forward strand.
CCCATTTACCCCAACATAAACAGGGCGAATTAGCTGAAATCGTTGGAATTATCTGTGAGATAACGAATCCGGCTAAGATAATTTTGTTTGGGAGTCACGCCACTGGTAAGTGGGTAGAGGATGAGTATGTCGATAAAGGAACGACCTATACCTATATTAGCGATTACGATATTTTGGTGGTTCTATCTGATAATGAAAAAGGCGAGGAAGTTGAGATTGCGAGTAAGATTGATAACCGTACAGGGAAATTTAAAAACGAGGTAAGCGCGATTGTACATTCAATTTCCTATATCAACAGTGGTTTAGAGAGAGGTCAATACTTTTTTAGCGATATTGTCAAAGAGGGGATCACGCTCTATAATAGTGGAGAATATACATTTGTTGAAAGTAAGCCTTTGACTAACGAACAGCTGAAACAACTTGCTATTGAAGATTTTAACAAATGGGTTAAAAGTGGCTCAAGGTTTTTAAAGGCCACGAAATTATTATATGAAGAATTTCTAGCAGACAAACTCCCCTTAAACGAGGTTGTTTTCATTCTAAATCAAACCGCGGAAAAATTTTACGGGGGAGTTTTATTAGTGTATACAGGATATAAACCCAAGACTCACCGGATTAGAGCATATCGTAAATATGCCAAACACATATCACAAGACCTTTATAATGTTTTTAGATACCCACGAACAGATAGCGAAGAAAATAGGTTGTTTAAAATCCTTAATAATGCTTACATCGACGCTCGATATAAAGATGATTACTTTATTGATCCCGTTGATTTGAAAAAATTAATTAGTAGAGTTGATAAACTAGAAGATGTGGTGACTAGACTTTGTGAAGAGCGTATTTCGCAACTTTAAAGATCTAGGATTTTCGGTCTTTTCTCAATGGTAAATGTTTGGGAATTTTGATCTTGAAGTCAAATATTTCCGTGGGTTGAATTTCTAGTGCTTTACATACTGCGATAAAGCCACTGACTGACATATTGTTACTTCCGCGTACGATTCGATAAACTTGGCTATAACTAAATCCAGTGCGATCTTGGATATCCTCAAGGGTAATTTCTTTTTTATTTGAAATAGCCCAAAGTCTTTCCCTGATAATTTTTAAATTTTCCTTGTCTATGTACTGTTCAGCCATAAACAAATAGACCTTTAAAATAACAAATTTATTATACCAAATTTGGAATAATAAATTTGTTTTTCTTATATTTGTATCATCATTCATTGGTAACAGCGTGAGAAACTGAAAACCAAAGATGAATGAGAATTATAAACTTAAAAAAATACAAAAAATTCGTAGAGAGAACCTCCCTTATATATTTGATAATAGGGTCGCGTAGTTTCTCACGCTCAACCTTTGAGCAGGGGAGGTTTCTCTTCTATTTGTATATAGGGACAATAGCATTTAAGAATCCTTTGGATCTTAAAAAATGTCCTCCAGAATAGTTGTTAGGTAATTCTTCCTTGTCGAATTCATATTTGGAAAGGAATAAATCAGTCTACAAAAAGTCTGAACTTCTTAAACTGGTGCGGTATCGTTTCTATTAATCTCCGTGTAATTGTTTTATAACCGCATTTGAGACGCCATTTTATTTCACTCGCGTAACTTTTCTCAAAGGGACCACTATATGCGTTAGTATAACGTAATGGGATCATTTTGCTTAAAGTTATGCCCTAAAAGCTTAAAAAATGAAACCCAAATGCAATTACATTCTCGCTTTAGAAAGAACGCTTTATGACGTTCATGAATCTGATTATAGCCCGTTAAAGGACATTGAAGCTTTTTGGAAGCAATATCCAATTGGTCTGATCAGAGACAATCTTATTGAACTTCAATCAAAAGTAAATTCAGAAGCGCTCTCTGGATTCTCACTAGACGTATTGAAAGCTCTTGTTGCTTATCTAAAGGCACATTTAAGCAATTTGGATTTGACTCCACTATCTCTTTCGGGAGTTTTCGAAACAAGCAAAGAAGAGTTAAAGGCACCAAGGAAATCTCCGATTTCTTTAATCGCATATCCCAATCCAATACCAATTCCTAAAATGATGAAAAAATTAAAATTACAATCCAATAGCAGCACACTGCTATATATTCAAATACTCAAGATCACAGTATTTGTGATTTTAAATGTTACTGTTTCTATGTTTAGTTTATCAGCTCAGACGCCCCGCAAGAACAGCGGGGTAGATGGGCTAAATAGTTTCGTACTGCAAGGTACTGTAGTTTCAGCTACAGATGGAAAGCCCTTGCAGGGTGTATCTGTACGTGTAGAGGCTCAGAAGCAGCGGACATCATCCAGCGAGGATGGGAGTTTTATACTGCCAGTCAAACATAGAAATGGGGTAGTAAAATTTACATACATAGGCTACAAGCCTCTTGAAGTTGAATACTCCTTAGGAGTATCATTAAAGATAAAGATGATACCGCTAGAGAATCAATTGGAAGAGGTTGAAGTAGTCTCCACAGGCTACCAAAAGATTCCCAAGGAAAGGGCGACAGGTAGCTTCGAATTCGTCGATAATAAATTGCTCAATCGCAAGGTATCTACCGATTTTGTTAGCCGGCTAGAGGATGTGGTGCCTGGGCTTTCCAGTGCTAAGATGTCACCTGACCTAAGAGGGAATTACTTAAATATCAATGTCAGGGGCGAGAGTACCTTGTCACCAGACAAGTTCCCCCTGCTGGTCATCGATGGGATCCCCTATGAAAGTAAGTTTGCCGCCTATGGATTAGCAAATTTTAATAATATCAATCCCAATGATATCGAAAATGTCACCGTATTAAAGGATGCCGCCGCTGCATCCATCTGGGGTGCCCGTGCTGGTAATGGTGTCATTGTTATCACTACAAAAAAAGGCAAGTTCAATGAAAAGACCACTATTGAATTTAATATGAACGTCAGCATAAAAGACAAGCCTGATCTCTATTATTATCCACAGATAGGAACTTCGGACTATATTGATCTGATTGGCGACCTGTTTAACCGTGGCCGATATAATGCGACGCTCGGGTACTGGGGTAATAATGTGGAGCCGATCGTACAGCGCATGAAAGACCAGAAAGATGGAAAAATTTCAGAAGAACAGCTAAAGGCTGAGCTGGATCAATTAAGGGGCTACGATATGCGCGACGACTTTCTCAAATATATCTATCGAAAGGCTATCAATCAGCAATACAGTGTGCGGATTAATGCAGGTGGTGACAAAGTCAATGCTTCAATAGGGGTAGGATATGACAAGAATTTGAATGAGCTGGTGACCTCAAGCTATAATCGGATGAATCTGCAGGGCAATATGCAGTTTAAACCCCTGCAAAATCTGTTGATCAATCTTGGGCTTACCTACTCTGAGTCGAAGAAGAATGATAGCTTTTATGGTGTCGGATACAATGCATTGGCCAATGGTATAGCCAATGCCCCCTATATGCGGCTTGCGGACGATAATGGAAATCCTTTGGAGGTATACATCCCTGCATTTAATCCTACTTTTCAAGACACTGTCGCCGGCGGTAGGCTGCTTGACTGGAGCTATAAACCCCTGAAAGAACTGTATGATTCTAGATCAGAACAGATCAACAGAGAAATCATGTCCAATCTTTCCGTGCAATATGCGTTTCCATTTGGACTCAGCATTCAGGGGTTATATGCCTTACAGCGCAATATAAATCCCATTATCGATTGGAAGGGAATAAATACGTTTCAGCAGCGTTTCGAAATCAACAATTTCGCTACCTGGGATGATAAGCAGGTGTATTGGAATATGCCTGTGGGAGATTATCGATATGAACTGAATGCGTCGAGTTTTTCCCATCAGGGAAGGTTGACAGCAGACTTTAACAAGTCTTGGGGCAAAGGGTATCAAGTGTCTTTGTTGACGGGATTTGATATCCGTGAGGTGGGGCAGGATATGCGTGCTTCCCAATATTTTGGCTTTGACCCTGAGGACGGGACATTTCAGCCTATGCAACTGGGACGCGAAATACAGATGATGAATGGGCTGCTCGGCGTGAACAACCTGCCTGACCGTAATGTCTTTGACCAGCTTCGAAATCGCTTTGTCTCCTATTACGGGAACGGATCGTATAGTTATCTGAAAAGATATATTCTGAGTGGCAGTTTCCGCAAGGATGCTTCCAATCTGTTTGGTGTGAAAAGCAATAATAAGGGGCAGCCGTTCTGGTCACTGGGTCTTGCTTGGATCGCTACGGAAGAGGATTTTTTGAAAGATAGCCCATTTTCACTACTAAAACTGCGCTCCACATTTGGGTACAACGGCAATGTGAATAATACCATATCGGCCTATCCGGTCATGAAGGTAGAGACCATTCCAAATGGTACGACAGGGCAAAATTATGCACAGATCAATATACCGCCAAATCCCAAATTGAGATGGGAACGTGTGGGTATTCTCAATCTGGGAATGGATTTTGGACTGAAAGGGAACAGGTTGAACGGAAGTGTCGAGTATTATCACAAAACACCAAAGGATCTGATCGCCGACGGTCAGGTGGATCCGACAGTTGGATTCGCATCGCTTATGATGAATGTTGCAAACTTGGACACGAAGGGCTGGGATATTTCACTTAACGGAAGGCCTTTTGTCACAGGGGAATGGGAATGGAACAGCAATTTGGTATTCGCCTATAACCGTACAAAAGTGGTCAAAGCATTTCTTTCAAATGATAATGCGCAGTATAATGTGAGCAAGGCACTTTCTTTTCAAAAGACACCTATTGAGGAGATGGATCTGTATAGTCTCTTAACGTATAAATGGGCAGGGCTGGATCCGGAAGATGGTGCTGTCAGAGCTTACTTAAATGGAGAAGTGTCAAAAGATTACATTGCTATACTAAATGCCAAAGTATCCAGCTTAGAAAATCATGGTTCGCAGATGCCCTTGTATTTTGGTTCGTTCAGAAATAGCATTCGTTTTAAAAATGTGGAGCTTTCCTGGAATATATCCTATCAGTTGGGACACAAGTTTATCCGAACTACGTTTAACAATTATTCCTTTTTAAATGTTGGCGCCGGTCATGCTGACTACGCCTACCGTTGGCAAACTCCGGGCGATGAACAACATACGGATGTCCCTGCTTTTATCTATCCAAGTAATTCGGCGGCAAGCAATATTTACGTGAGCTCCTCTGCATTGGTGGAGAATGCCGGACAGATTAAACTGCGTGATATCCAATGTAGCTTGCAGCTGCCCCAATTGGCCAAATATGGTTTTAAAAATATGCGGATTTATGGCTACATACAGCATGTAGCGACACTATGGCGTGGCAACAAAAAAGGGATAGATCCTGAGTATGGCAAGTGGATCCCGGATCCGATGATGCTCTCCTTTGGTCTTAATTTTAATCTTTAAACCGTTATGATGATGAAAAGAATTTTTATCCTAGCAGTACTGGCTATGTCAATCCTTTCCTGCAATAAATACCTGGATCTAAAACCAGATATTAAAATGGCCATACCCAATACCTTGGAAGATGCCAATTTATTGCTAAATGATTATACCAATCTAAATGGTGGCTATCCCATATGGGGCGAAATTGGAACTGACGACTATTACCTCACTAAAGAACGGTGGGAATCGGCATCCAATGTCGAGCAGCGAAATGCCTACCTGTGGGCTGATGAGCCTTATCTGGATGTCGTGCAATGGCAGCGCCCTTACAAGACGGTGTACATTGCCAATCAGGTGCTGGATGTTCTTTCTAAACTCAATCCGGCAGAAAATACCAAAGAATACAAGCGCCTGACAGGTGGTGCTTTTTTCTATCGGGCATTTGCCTTACAGCAACTGGCGGCGGTCCATTGCCCAGCTTATGTAAAGGCGCAAGCGGTAAATGAGCAGGGGCTTCCACTGCGTTCCAGCCCAAATCTGGATGAAGTATCCAAACGATCATCCCTACAGGAGAACTATGCTCGGATTATCGCTGATTTCTCAAAGGCTGCTGCCAACCTCCCTGAAGTGGAAGCGGTGAAAGGACGACCTTCAAAAGCAGCAGCCTATGCTGCGCTTGCAAGGGTGAATCTTGATATGGGAGATTTTGCTAAGGCTTATCTATTTGCAGATTCCTGTCTTAGCTTGAGTCCGGAACTATTGGATTACAACTCGCTCAAAACCACAGATGCATTGCCAATTCCGCGATTTAATGTAGAAGTACTGTTCCCCGCTTTAAGTGTAAACCTTGGGATACTGGGGACGACAAATGCACTGATCGATACGTCACTGTATCAGTCCTATGATGCGAATGATTTGCGAAAAGCTATATTTTTCAGAAGCAATGCCAACCCATCAGGATCCTTTTATTTTAAAGGAAGTTACGACAAGAATGCAGCCACCATGTTTGTGGGGATTACGACAAGTGAGATTTACCTGGTTAAAGCAGAGGCGGCCTGTCGGATAGGGAGGGTAACTGAGGCGTTGTCTGCATTAAATACCTTATTGAAGATGCGATGGAAAAAAAATGTACCAGTAGAGGTCAAGGAGTCGGATCCAGATAAGTTGCTGAAAATAATTTTGGAGGAGCGAAGGCGTGAGCTCGTATTCCGGGGAAGGAGATGGGCGGATCTAAAAAGATTGAATCTAGACCCCAGATTTCAAAAGACGCTGGAACGGAGAATTGGAAATGAAGTATACAAACTTGATCCAAATAGCACTGGATATGCTTATAGACTTGCGGAGCCGGTGATCATCATCGGTGGATTGGACCAAAATAAACGATAATTAACATGAAAACAACGAACAAAAATATTTTAGCCTTTATACTGTTGTTATGCTGCGCTACCCTTTGCGCACAGCCGAATTTTAAATCAGATTTGGCGAAAAGTTTGAAAGTGGGTGACACTTTCATTGCACCTAAGGCTGTCTTGTCCATGCGAGGTGATGGCAAAGCCATCGACTGGAAAAAATTGGAAGATAAAGTTATCTTAATCGATTTTTTTGACTCCTTTTGTGCAAGCTGTATTAAGATCATGCCCAAGCTACAGAAACTACAGGAGCAATATGGTGATAAAATAAAGGTGATCACGGTGACCTGGCAAGATAGACAAACGATGAAAAAGTTATTTGAAACCAATGCCTATCTTAAAGAACATCAGGTAAATCTTCCAGTGATTTATAGTGACAGTTATTTAAAGCAGCTTTTTCCTCATCAAGGAGTGCCGCATGAAGTACTTTTATATAAAGGTAAGGTGCAGGCCATTACTTCAAGTGAATTTATCACACAGCAAAATCTATTGCAGCTCTATAATGTAGGGGAAATTGATCTTCCCCTTAAAGATGACTATGGGAAAGCCGATCTTTTCCATAAGACAGATCTAAATACAGAAAAGTTAAAAGCTGGTGTAATGATTTCAGGATATCAAAATGGTGTTCCCTTTCAGGCTTGGGAATTTGTACAGGATACCGTAACCGGGCAGTATAAAAGTTCAACCTATAATAATTCACTTTTAGCCGCATTAAGGGCGCTCGCTAGTAAGGCAATGATCAATACCAGTATCTATATGCCCAGAAAAGAAAGAATCATATTAAATGTTAAGGATACGAGCATTTATGATGATTTCGAAAGAAAGGGCTTTGAGACATGGCTTGTTAAAAATGGATTTTGTTATGAACGGTACGATCAATTTAAACGGTCAGACTCTGCTCAGGCAAGGATAATTTTGGAGGATTTTAAAAACTTCTTTGGTATATATGTCTTCGAGGCAAAACGTAAGATCAAGACATTGGTACTCAAACCATGCTCACCGGCAAAAGACGCAAGGGTAATGGGGGCGAAAATCACCCGAATAAATACAAGTGAAGCCTTGGTTCTTTCCCTGGATTATTCAGAAAAGTTTCCACCTGCCAAAGATAAGGTGAATTATAAGGGAATAATAGAATTGAACCCGTTTGATACACTTGAGCAATTAAACCGTCAACTGATCTACTATGGTATAAAAGCTGAAATTGCTGTAGAAGAAATGGATGTATTGGTCATAGAGGAAAACAAATAGATTACAGAAGTTTCAATCTATCAATAGTTAAATATAAAAAGAAGGATCTGGTGCGCCAGATCCTTCTATAATGAGCATTATACTGCTATCCTCTTAATTAAGCGGGACGAACTTTTAATTTCACATTAGTGGTGTTTGCCTGATTGTTCAGTGCTTGCACCATCTCCGAAAGGATATTTGTATCCAAATCGGGGTGACCACCATCATTGGTAGCTTGGATCGCACACAGTTGTTGTGGTGTCCCAGTACATGATGGTTGTGAACTCGATAATGTGTAGTCGGCTGGATCAGCTGGATCTGAGCCTGTAAAAGAAAACCATGCCATATTGACCTCCGTTCTTTTAGTAATAAAATATCATAATTTACTCCAAATTGGTAACGCCCCATTCTTGGAACGGCTGTGCTGCCTCAAATCTTGAGTCCGCAATCAGCATTTTATTATGGCTGTACCCCTGCGGGAAATACCGCAAATTTATTCCGAAACCATTTCTTGTTTTTCCCCATGTCCTTAATCTTTTAATTTTTCTTCTTTCGTTAATTCAAAGATATCGTTGAGTTTTTGGCTAAAACGAGGACAACAGTTGGCCTAAAATTTACTTTCGTCGTACATGTAGTCGTTTAGCCCGCCGAATAGTTCGCACCGACATATGTAATAGCCGGGCCTGCTGGGTTTGTGTAAGTGCGTGACAAAGCTGCGGCAAATGATCTGCAAAATAGAAGTAACGATCTGTGGATATAAGCAATGAATCCATTACCCGGAGATGGTCAAGCTGGTATTTTTTCTTATTGACCAATAGATCAATCAACGTATCAATCGCCTTTTCTTGGTTACGATAGGGCGCTATTGCTTTGTAGGGAATCTTTAAGACTAATCCTGATCTTAAACAGACAATATCACCCAAAGCAGGACTTTTGCTAAAAAAATGCATCGTCGTAAAAAATCCCATATTGGGTAGGGCTACGGTCATAATCAGTTGTTCATCCCGATCAGGGCAATAACGCTCTTTGGCCAATATGCCTACTAATACAATGTAGAGTGCGGATTGCATATGCGGCATTTCCGACAGGGTATCACCTCTTTTCATCGGTATAATCTCTCCATTTTTCAATAGCCAGCGCTTATGAAAATCTTCAAGGCCGGGATGTAATTTTTCCCAATAGCTGTAAAATATCGCAAGCGAATTGTCTTGTGAATAGTATGTTCCCATTTGGTTAAATCGTTATTATAATATGGCATAGCATATTCAATAATAGGCTATTGCTCACAAGGTTTATATATGTTTTCTGTATTCAATTAGAAATGAATTTCGAATAAAGTAAATTTAAATGCTAAGAAGTTTATTCAAAAGGTAATTGTTTTACTTGAGAGTCTGCATTTAGGTAAATATATTACCTATGTTGCGCCTGTTTAATTGATATATTTACAGTCAATTATTTGCCAAATATGATCAAAACGAAAAGTAACCCTAGGTGGTATGATTATTTTATTTGCATTGTTGTCGGTATTTTTGTGGTCGCTATCTGTAATTTTGCGGCCTATGTTCCCGCGCTCCGCTCTTTACCCCAGCCTCATTATGATGAAATGATGGTAGACCGGATTATCTGGTCTCTATTGTCGGCAACGACTTTGTATGTATTTTGGTTTTGTGTTGTTATGGTCGTCGTGCAATCAGATTTTAAATATAGACCTCCCCATTATCTGATATTATGGTCGATCCTGCCTTACATATTAAACAACTTACTTTTCGGATATGCCATCTTCAATCAGCGGCGAAATAGTAGCGTAATGGACGAAGCTTTAGATGTAGTTTCTCCTTATGGGGGTGAATCAGAAATTTTGGCTTTTTATCAACAGGTTGATTTAAAATATTACTTATCCGCAGTAATATTTGGCTATTTTGTATTGATCTGCTTCAAAGGATATCGAAAGCGAATGTTTGCAATTTTGAGTACTGAGTCTAAAAATCTACCTAAAAAAACAAGCTCAAAAGATATTGAAGACAAGAGGTTAATAGAAGAAGCACAAAAGCTTGCCAATACATTTGTCGATGCAGAGAACTTTAAATCTACTGATCCAGATAGTGAGGCGTTAGATGTGGAGTTTTTCGCGTTTATACATGGGGAAGGTTTTGATTATGTTATCATTAACGAAGGTCATGCCATCCCTTTTTTAGCCGATGACGACGAAGCGCTTGATACGAGCTTTGATGGAATTTTTATACATATCAACAGCACGCTGTATATTCGTGCTGACCATATTATGTTATTTGATCTGGAAAAGAACTATATTATTATATCTCCTGTACTTGAAGCGCTGTTTGAAAAGATCAACAAAAAAAGCGTTCAAAATAAACTTTATTCTTACCGTTGTCTTCATAAGCCCGGAGGCTATTACCAGATAGAGCCTACGTTGGTAGCTAAAATAAAAAGTAGATTCAAAATGGATTAGCAAAAAATTAATATTTTATTTTTAGCTACCTGTTGGTAAAATTTTTACCGGTAGATAAATCGCTTGGTAAAATAATAGTTTCACATAAAGTTTTATTTTTAATCAATTTTGATTCGTATTATATTTAAAGTTTATTATTTTAAATAATTAACTTTAGCTTTATTTAGTTTATGCCACCTGATATTGAAATACAACTTGCCTTGTTTCAGATTATCGATGAAAAAATAAAAGATCCTGAACGAGCAACCGCTGAAATGATGGAATTGCTTTGCATTGAAAAACGTTCCCTACGCAATCGACAAAGGGGGACTACATATCTGACCGGTCCAGAATTTTACAGGCTTACTCGTCATTTCGATATTCGTATGTACGATATTGAAGGACAATTGGAGAAGCGGATAGAAGCAACCAAACCGCAAAAATCTCAAGGCTTGATAGCACAGAATATATTGTCAATCGACTCTAACTATAGACCCTTGTTGCACCTTGAATTTACAGATCTTCAACAATATATCGAAGCCCTCTGTGAGGAGATGGAAAGCCTAGTCCGTAGGGAAAGTGCCTGGATGAAAATGGTATGCTCCGAGGTACCACTGTTTCATCTGGCAGGATTTGAGCAACTGGCCTTTTTTAAGATCTTTATGTACTATCATCATATTGTGGACGAAGGAATTACCTTTGAAGAGTTTCTGAGAAAAGTAAAACACTTGGACTTGCCATCACGCTTTCGTACCATATTTGAAAGCTATGCCGCTATTGACAGTGAAGAAATATGGGATAGACACACCTTTGAAAAGCTGCTCCGGCTCATTGATGAATGTCATGTATACGGTAAGTTTGAGCAGCAGGAGACTGTTGAAGGACTGCTGGACGAGGTTGATAAACTCGTGAAATACCTCAACCCGCTTATTCAGGGAGGCAAAAAAATAAAGGGAGCATCGATCGAACTCTATGATTTTGAATCGGTCATTAGGGAAGGAATTACACTGATGGGAGTGGGGAATAAGCCTGCAAAAGCATTTTTTACCTTATTTATGCTGCAAAATGTCAGCACCACACATCCGGAAATACTGTCTTTTCTGGAACTTGCATTCCATGCAATTTTAAGAAGATCCAATCTGATGGTCAAAAGCTCAAGTAGGCTAAAAAGTAGTTTTATCAATTTACTTTCTGAACAGGCTTTGCTATACCGAAATAAAATCCTTAAAATTCATGAACAAATGTGATCATGCAACTTGTGTCCGTTAAAATCTTTACTTAGTATGAATCCGATCAATTGGTTTTCCAACAATGGAGGGGGAGGACGATTGATCCTAAATCCCAGTCTATGAATAAATACATACATTGTGAGGGCTGTTTTGACATTTCTGCGAAACCAAAAGAATGTCGCCAGCCCTGTTTGCATGACGCACTCAGGTATCTTGTTGACAAGATCACCGATTCCTCTGAGCAGATCAAAACGTTGATTCTCCGAAAACTACCCGATCCACCCCTGCAGCTTGTCCACAGCAAAGAAGTATGCCGCTATGTAGGCATTGTGTCAAAGACACTATACCGTTGCGAAAAACAGGGACTGATCCTCCCATTCAAAAAAGACCATACAGGCAAATATTTTTTGCATGCAGATATGGTAGACTTTAAAAAGAAATACCACCACCTTCCGGATTAATTCCTTGAGATCCTAACTTTCTGTTTTCTTCTTTCGTTTAGTTTTGATTTTTGGCGCTCCAAAGCCAAGCCTTACTTTCTACCATCAGCTTTCTATTTCTTCGCCCCTTCTTTAAATCTTCTTCGCCAACGATTCGTATCTCGTTCGTAATGCTAATTGTATTCGCCTACAGATGCTCCACTGTTCGCCTACTAATAGCGTAGGGAAATTGTAGGGAATAGGTAGAGAAACAGTAGGCGGATGTCGAATCAGATATGGACAAGTCCCGAACAGATCAAGAGCAATTTGCCTACGATTATGGATGATGAAGGTTACAAAGTCCGAGCTCATGTGGTCAGCAAATGGACATTTATTAGCCTAGTTGATTGATGAGAAAAAAGAGCCCGGACAGCGACCGGACTATCCCTTTTCGGACCTTGATATTCCATTTTATTGATTTTATGTTTGTTGGTGTAAAGCGTGGTATGCCGGTATAAATCAAGCTTTTACAGTGTTAAATTTTAAAAAATAATATCATGGGAACAATTAGAAAAGGTGCAAATGGTGGATTCAGCGGTAAAGCTGGATCAGTAATAGGAGCGAGCTGGAAAAGCATTGATTATATCCGTGGGCTTTCAAAAAAGAGCAATAAGCCCGCAACGGAAGAGCAACTGATACAGCAAGCACGGTTTTACACCATTGCCAAGTTTATTATGCCAATCGCACCTTTTGTGCAGGTAGGCTATTCGCAGGTCAATGCGAATACGATGACGCCGACAAATGCGGCGCTGCAGGCCAATATTAAAACAGCTGTTGTAGGGACTTACCCCAATTTTACGCTTGACTATGCAAAGGTACAGATTTCCCAGGGAAGTTTGCAGCCCGGTGGAACGGTTAAAGCGGAAGTCGGCGCAGGCATATTAATGGTCAGCTGGACAAATAAAGCCATTGAAATACAGAATGGTAATCTTGACGATCGTGTCTATATTTTGCTATATCATCCTGAGTTGGATGAATTTATGACAGCACCAGAAACCCCGACAAGGGGATTGGGAGCGGCAGATATTGAACTGCCCGAACACTTTCTGGGCGGCAAGGGACAGCTATGGCTCTTCTTTGCCGATCGTAAGAACAAGCGAATCAGTCGGACAAACTATCTAGGTGAGTTTGATCTGGTATAATGAATGAGTAATATGGCCGGTACATAGTGCCGGTCATATTATAAATTATAAGGTGTTTACCCCCATATAGATGGGTTTAATAGTAAATAAAATGAAAATATTGTCGAAACAAAAAGATAGAAAATCTTTTGTGGTTAACGGAACAGAAACGGTCCGCATGAAATTCACCAAAGCGCGGAAGTTTCTCAATCCGGTGAATTATATTCTGCAGATGGGCTATGCCTCACGTAAAAATAGAAAGTCGGCTATCGGGCGGGCAATGTCTGCCATACTGCAGCATGCTATGGTGGGTACTTATCCCAATATCGAGGTTGACCCCGCCAAAGCAAAACTGAGCGCAGGCATGAAGTCCGCGTTGAACGTAAATTCAATAGAGCGAAAAGGAGCAGGTATCACGCTCACTTGGGATCCGATGGCGGACCGGATAAGACGCAATGAATGGGATGATGGGATCATCCTATGTGCTTATGCTGTTGCACAAGAATTGGCTGCAATCAATGAAGAAGCAACCCTGCGGCAGGATGGTAAGTTGCAGCTGCGGCTGCCGGAAGGCATGGAAGTGCTGCCCGTACACCTCTACTTGATTGTGCATGATAGAGACAAAGCTAATTTTTCGGATAGTCAGTACTTAGGACTATTTGAATAATCTTGGATCAGATTATTTATAATAAATTCAATGATAACATCACAAAAACAAATGGTCTCCGATATCGAGGATATCTATTGGCCTTTAACAAATAGGCAGCTGCTCGGAATTGTGCTTGCTAGTCTGCTCGTATTTTTTATTGCCGCAGGCATTCTGCTACAAGCGGTAGATCCCACGGCAGCGGTCGTGGATATCGGTATTGTTTCGGTATTGCTCTTTGCCGTATTGGCGACCCTATTGGTCATCTACTGCTGCTACTGGTTGCAAGAAATACTATGGCAGCCTTTTAAGCTCTTTCGTCAGCAATTTAGTGTTCACTTTAATCAATTGACATCATGGCAACAATGCATTATTTATTTTTCGGTTTTCTTTCTGTCGCTGTTATCTTTCTTGGCGGTTTTGGCCATCGTGCTTTAGAGCGACATATAACAGGAAATCAGCACAGATCTCTGCTTAAAGGGGCCATACCCAGGCAGGAGGATCGAATAGAAAAAAATCGCAAAAACATTGTGGATATTGCTATAGCGGAGATTGGAGTTAGGGAAGCCACAGGCCACAACGATGGCAAGCGGGTCGAAGAATACCTAGCATATACTGGTCTTGGAAAGGGCCATGCCTGGTGTGCCGCTTTTGTCTCCTGGTGTTATGGCCAGGCGGGCCTTGGAGCTCCGCGGAATGCCTGGAGTCCGGCACTGTTTCCGATGGCCCGTCGGTATACGGCCCAGCAGATCAACCAGCGTACTGTGCGGCAGGCAGATCTCTTCGCCATCTATAGCTCCAGTCTCCAACGTATCAACCACGTGGGGATTGTGCGCAAAAAGGAGGACAATTGGATCGTAACCGTGGAAGGGAATGTGAATAATCGTGTATTGTGTAAGCGGCGTCCCTTGGCTACCATTTATGCCTTTTCAAATTGGCTGGACTGAAAGGAGAGGATATGGTAAGGTATATATACAAGCGATTACTTTTTTTTACAGTCTTTTTGTTTCTCTGTTCCTGTAAGCTTTATCAAAGCAGGAAGAAGGAAGATCGGCGGGAAGAGAGAATTCGGTCTAGTTACAATCAGCAAGCGGATGTCCTGTACAGTAGGCTGAAAGACAGCCAATCACGGTATTGGCTTTTTTGGACGGACAGCAATTTTCGCTTTCATCCGGATAGTGGTTTGATTGCACAAAGTGGTCAACTGGCGATGCTGGAATCGAAGGTAAATACAAGTGCAAAAAATGAGCTTTCTACAAAGAGCAGCGAAAGCTTCCTGCAGACGCAACATAAGCTTAGCACGGAGAAAAGGAGCGCATGGGCAGTTCCTGATCTTTGGCTCATCGGATTTGTTTTTCTAGCAGTTGCTATTGCCTGGAAATTTCGAAAATTTTTTAAAACATTCTTACGCTGACATTGGTTTTTTGGATACCTTAGGCAAGTTAGATTATCGTGTTTTATAGGCTAGGTTTTAGTTTCCTAGCCTATTTTTTTTTTCTTAGTTTCTTCGAAATTAACTCATCAATTCAGAATTTAAATGCCGCACAGGATTTTAATATTTTCGTGCGCTTCGCGCTGCTGGCTGAGCTGAATTTGGATCAGGTTTTTGGCCCCAATCGATAGCTTGTTTTCCTCCGCAAGTGCTTTCTCATAAACTTCACTGAAAGCTGCCTCACCCCGTTCACATTGCTCCAACAAAGACTGCATCTTACCGCCCGTTAATTTTGATTTGATCACCATCCACAACCGGAAAAGTTCGCCGCTCAGTTTTGTCCGGTCGGTGGCGTATTGACCGGCGAGCTCAACCAGCGGACTGAGTTCAGCAATAAATTTTTCAGACTGCGCAGCGAGCTGATTAAAAACAGCCTCCCGGGCACCTTCGCCCTGCTCGTTGGCCAGATCAACAGCCAGCTTGTATCCTTCGATGCGGTCATTATTGATTTTAATAAGGTCATTTAAAATATTCGGGTCGTTCTGATTACTTTTCATCTTTTCGTTATACTATTTTTAATCTTGTGTGCTGTTTAATCTTATATGCTGTTTGTAGAGGAACAAGGAAGATTAATCATTAGTTTGTCTTTATTTCTTTTATGATAATTTGTGGCAGCTTACTGCTTGATTTTGAGCGGACTTATTTCGTGTTTCCTCGCATAAGCTATGCTACTACGCAGACGGAAAATGTATAACGTAGACTATATTTTCCTAAAAAAACAAACGTTCTGTCCTATTTAAGAGTTTCTTTCTTAGAAAACAAGTCAGATTTTGAATAATAAAGATTAAAAAACACAAGCGCAATGGACGTAAAAAAGGAAAAGACAAGCAAGCTACAAACCTATTGGACCATACTGAAAAATACGGTATCGGGATTTATGAATGAAGACTCCATGAAATACAGTGCTTCATTATCCTATTATACCGTTTTTTCCATTGGCCCCATTTTAGTTTTAATGATCGCATTGGCCGGAATATTTTATGGTGCCGAAGCCATTCAGGGAAAGGTTTTTACCGAACTGAACGGTTTAGTGGGCAATAGCGCCGCCAAACAGATTGAAGAGGTCATTCAGAACCTCCAGCTGTCGGGCAAATCCAATATGGCCCTGGTGATCAGTATAGTGACGCTGATTATTGGAGCAACCACGGTTTTTGGCGATATGCAAAACTCCATCAATAAAATATGGCATGTACGCCCAAAACCAAAAAAAGGTTGGTTAAAACTAATTCAGGACCGGTTGCTATCGTCATCGCTTGTTATTGGACTGGGCTTCCTGTTGGTGGTCACCTTGATCGTCAACGGTATTATTTTGGCCCTGACCGGACAGCTACAGCGCTATTTTCCGGAAATAACGGTCGTGCTGTTGAACGTCATTAATTTTGTCATTTCCTTTGTGGTTATTGTCATCCTCTTTAGCGTGATCTTTAAAACCTTACCCGATGTCAATATCCAATGGAAGACCGTTCGTGCCGGGGCCCTATTTACGGCTATATTATTTGTTATCGGCCGTTACCTGATCGGCATCTATTTAGAACGTTCGGCCACGCAGGATACCTACGGTGCGGCAGGCTCATTTGTGCTCATCTTGCTGTGGGTATATTATACTGCAGCGATTCTCTATTTCGGTGCGATTTTTACACGGGAGTACGCGACAGAAATGGCCATACCGATCGAACCTTCTGAATTCGCAGTCCATGTGGAAACGCAGGAAATTGAGCGGAATGTCGATGAAATACCGCCGGCACCACTGGATCCCGAGGAAACCACCATTGATACGACTGAGTAAAATTGCCGTGAACATTTTTTAACATTTGATAACAATTTTTTTTAAACGATTCCAGCTGCAGGCTGTTCTATCTATAAAAAAAGAAAGGAAAATAATATGAGTGAATTAACATGGAAAGGTCGTTGGAACGAAATTAAAGGTAAGGTAAAACAGCAATACGCTGACCTTACAGATGATGATTTACTATATGCAGAAGGCAAAGAAGATGAGCTGGTAGGTAAACTTCAAAAGAAAACAGGTAAAACACAAGATGAGGTGAATAGCTGGTTGAACGGTTTGTAGAATAGTGTTTTCAGGTTAAAGGCGGATAGCAGCAATGTTATCCGCCTTTTTTTATGCCTTTTTTCTGTAAATCAGATAGCTGCCCAGGAGACACAGGTTTACGAGAACAGCAAAGCTGTTTGAATAGATAATGGGCACCTCGCTTTTCATTACCCCGTACCACACCCATAGGGCAAGTCCTATGATTAAGGTTAACAGCATAACAGGAGAAAGGTCATCCACATTCTTTTCTTTCAATACCTTGATCAGCTGTGGCAGCATCGAAATGGAGGTCAAGATCCCCGCGATAATTCCCAATAAGTTTTCGTTGATCATAAGAGAAATAGCTGTTTAATTGTATCATGATTTTGCTCAAATCGACTAAAATGGATAACCGATCGCAAGATTAAACATCAAATTGTCTTTCCGCCATCTTGAACTTCCAAAGTCAATATCTTTCAGTACCCAGCGTTCGCCTTCTGGTAAATAAGGAATGCGGAACGGGATGGAAAAGTCGGTACGCAGGATCAGAAAGGTAAAGTCAAAGCGTAGCCCCAGGCCACCGCCCACGGCAAGTTCCTTGAGGAAATCTTTGCTGAATTTGCCCCCGGGCTTATTCTCATCCTCACGTTGCAGCCAAACATTGCCAGCATCAATAAAGGCAGCCCAATGGACGGGACCCGCTAGTTTGGCTCGGTATTCGGTATTCAGCTCCAGCTTGATATCGCCCGTCTGATCGGCATAAAAAAGTCCATTTCCGAGTCGCTCGGGTGCCACTGTACCCGGCCCGATCGCACGTGCGCCAAAGGCACGGATGCTATTCGGACCACCCACATAATATTGCTTCAGGTAGGGGAGGGAACGCGAATTGCCGTACGAGTAGCTCATCCCGATGCTTACCCGGGAAGCTAGTTGTGAATTTTCGCTGAGTTTGAAATAATGCCTGCCGTCGACACTGGCTTTGATATACTGTGAGAAGTAGGCGTCAAAAAGTTTAAAGGTCTTCCCCTTGTTAAAATCTGCACCTTTGACCAGTCCCAGAATATTGCCCGAAAGGTCCAGATTGCCCTTAAAATAAAAGGTATTCTGCAGGTGCTTTTTCATGGTATTCTGAAAGGTGAAATTATAATTGGGCCCAATCGTAAATTGGGGATCGATCACATGCCGCAACGCCGGAATGGTATCCATCTGCATTTTATAACTTTCCGAAATGCCTCTCGGCTGTACATAGGTGATTTCTATCAACGCCAGATCATGCTGTTTCTCTTCGTTCTCTTGCCAGCTATAACCGTAGCTCAGCGCCATGGAATTGAGGGTATAGGCTTTTCGCCGGTTTAAAAATTCATAGCGTGCCTTGATATAGGTGTTCGGAATAAATTGGCGCGAAGGATTGATGGTACCAAATGGCGTCAATATCCTCGGAAAGGTTAAGGTGGCCTCGGTACCGTACCGGAAATAACTGGAATTGAGGTCGGCATTGCCACCCGTCTGCAGTTCGTAGCCGCCAAATACATTGATATTGAGCTTTTCGGCTCCTTTAAAAGCATTTCGCAGGGTCCAGTTGACATTGACCTCGGTCCCGTTGTAGACGGAAGCCATCTTGCCCAGCAGCTCTACCCGGATGGATTTCTTGGGCAAGGGCGTAAGGTAATAGTACACATCCAGTGCGTTGGGCACTTCCTTGCTGTCCACAAAGTTATTTTTGACAAATTTCCAGCTGTTTAGGTTCACCAGATGGCTGATGGTCCGGTTGTGGGCATCGCGGTTGTAGAGGTCGCCCTGCTTGAAAAAGATGTGATTGGCAATAACAGGTTTGCGAAAGCTGTGTTTTGGATCGATAAAGTAATAACTGCTATCAAAGGGTTCGGCATTCCGGGCCGACCGCTGGTAGCCTGCCCCCGTCTCCGTATAGTTGGGGTAGATATAAATCTTGTTGATTTTGGACGGTACCCGGGCCTGCTCGGGTGTTTCTTTTTTTACTGTGACATACAGATTGACTTTATGGTTGCCGATGGTGCTATCGACCTGCACCAGGATATAGTCTGGGCTAAAATAATAATAACCCTTATTTTTAAGGACATTGTCTATCCGGTCCCGTTCGTTGAGTACCACATCCAAGCTGTAGTTGTTGTTTGGCCGGAGCAGGCTCTCGCCGGAAGTCCCCTGAATATCGCGGCCGAGCTGGGTGGTGCTGTCGACATCAAAGGTGACCGATTTAATGCGGTAGATCAGGTTGGGCTTGGCCGTATAGTCTACCGTTGCTTTCTTGTTTTCAACGGTGGTATCGGAGGTTATTTCGGCATTGAAAAATCCGATATTCTCCAGTCGGTTGCGCAGCAGATTTTCATTGTACTCCCGGTTTACATCGCTCAGCAGTACAGGTTCCTCGCCAATTTTTTTGAGGAAACGTTTTATAAAGTTGCTGTTGGCGGTATCGCCGGCCATATTGTTAAAATAAAGCTTATAGGGCATGCCCAGCACCCGCTTGTTGGGTTTGGGCCGCAGCGATTCGGCCAGGTAGGTCGCCAGTTTCTCCTTGTTTTTCTTCGAAATGGTATCGGATGCGATGTTCACATTCCCCTTCACATACAGGCTCTCGCCTTCGGGTAGGTTTTTGGTCGACGAACAGGCCGCAATGATGCCGCTTATTATAAATAGGCCAATCAGCCCCTGTAGTTTAATTTGCATGGTAAGCCCTTTCTTCGTCTTCATTTTTAATTGCTGTGGTTTTGATCGTGTCTAACTGCTTCGGCGTACTCTTTTTCCCTGCGCTGTTTGCCGTGCTGTCCAGCTGTTGGCGGCGCTGCTGTTCTTTTTCCTGTTCTTCCATGCGTTTGCGGTATTCGGGGCTATGGAGCATCAGGCTGTCGCGGATGACGGTGCGTACGCTGTCCCTATAAGCCGAATCCTGTTCCATACGCTCGACATCAAAACGTTTCCTAAACTTCTTGCTGCCTGTATTGTAATATTCCTTGAGTTTTTTGGAGCGCATAAAGATCTCCTTAAACCGGTTGTAATCCATAGTAATGATAAAACCGATACCCGTTTCAACAAACTGTCCCTGCAAAGTGACCTGGTATTGATTTTTGCGGTAGAATCGCGCAAAGTAGCGCCCATCTTGGGAAAGCTGATAATCCAGCTGTATATCACCGGCAATATTATTGGCCGCCTCACCAGGGCGTGAATTTCCCTCTACTTCAAAGTTAGATCCGATATTGACTTTCAGGCGGTCGTTGAGCAGCATTTTGGAGACACCGATGTTCAGGTCGGTACGCGTCTGGGCAGTTCCGGTGCTGTAATCGTCTGCTGAGGTCAGGTTGAAATCAAGTTCAACTCCCGTAATTAAATCGGAGGCCAGGCGGTTGAGCTGCGAACTCAAAAACGAACTGACGCTATTGCGTACCAGTGCTTCTGTACCCCCGCCACCAGAAAGGCTTTCAAATGGATTGGCCGACATAAAACGCCCCAGCACTATCAGTGAAAAGACTTGTTTATTGAGGTCGGAAGGATTATCGCGTAAGGTCGTCAGGGCATTGTCTACCTTACTGATCACATCCTGCGATACGATGGCATTGTTGGCATTCAGGTCGATATCAAAATTGAGCTGTGGCTGAAACAGTTGGTCTGAAATTTTCAGCAACACGTCAAAAGGTATCTTTTGCTTGTACAAGTTGGCGTTCTGAGTGCCAAGCTGTGGCGCTACAAGTTCTAGCGTAGGGGCTTTTAAGGTATATACTGCCGTAATATTTAACTGCGCGTCCAATGGATCGCCATTCCAGGTAATTGTACTTCCTTTCTGAAATTTGAAGTCTCTGCTGACGGGTCCAAAACTGAACGAATAACTTCCCCGCTCCACGGTAAAAGTGCCCGACATGGTTATTTTACCGCTGGCATCTACGCCGGCATTTAATTCGGCCTCGCCCTGAATGTTTAGGGCATCCTGCGAGCCTGCATCAAGCAGAATCTTAAACTTAGCATCCTTATCGGTCTGCAGGTTCAGGTCGACATCTATGCCCGTCAGTTTGGTGACGGTCATGGAATCTAATCGGGCAAGGGCATTTGCGGTTGCCGTATCGCGTTTGTCCACAAATTCGACCACACCTTTCCGATCGGCCATACCGGGATCATTGTTGGGCATTACCATTGTAAAATCGGTACTGTCTAGTACTTTGATGGTACCGTCCACAACAGGCTTGTCCAGATTACCGCCTACATGCAGATCGGTACCCAGAAACATTTTTCCATAAAATAAGTCGTTATCGGCCTGTGTGGAATTGAGTACTTCAAAATTGTCCATCGCAATATCGAGGTCAAAATCAAAGGCGGTGTAGGTCTGTGTATGGACGGCACCGCTCACCTGCGCCCGATTACCTTTGCTATCTTCGAGTTCAAATTTGGGGAACGATATTCCATTTTGGTCAAAACGGATCTGTTCGTCTTTTGCTTTGAACAGGGCATTGAGCATGGCTACATTAAATTCGGCTTCCCTGAAATTGAGGTCGCCCCTGATCTGTGGTTTCGAAGGAGACCCATTTATTTTTAGCTGACCTTCGAGGTTGCCCTTCGCGTCTTTGAGGTTGCCCATGCTGAAGGCCTGTACGGTCTTCATCGTAAGTGGCGCAATATCCAGGGTGAAGTCCAGTGTTGCGTCTCCTTGTGGCGGATTGATAAAATCACCGCTCAGGACGAGGTTATTTCCGTTTTCAGTAATGCTCACGTTGGCATTGTAGGTGTTTTCTCGTTCATTATTGACTTTGATATTGACATTGCCCACGGTATCTTTTCCGAAGTAAAACTTGTCGACGACAAGATCGGCAACAAAAATAGGACTGCTTTCCAAGCGGGAGAGCGTGGTTTGTCCGTTGATGCCGCCGCCAACATCCAGGCTGTCACTCATAATCATCTTGCTCAGGGTCTCGATGCGGAAGTTTTTAAACGCCACATCAAGCGGTGAGTTCAGGATGCTGTCCTTCGAAGCGATGCGCAGTTCCTGTCCCTTGTTGCTGAGAACAAAATTGTTGGCCAGCAGTCCTGCGCTGCCAAATTTTAAGGTGTTGTTGGGCGCCACATCCCACTTATCGTAGTTGAGCATGAGGCCGTCCTGCAGCAGGCTGAATTCAAATAGGCCATTTTTGGCCTCCATGTTGGCACCCAGATGGTACTGTTCTTTATCCTGCTTATCTTTGATCCAAAGCCCCATGTTGACGATGTTCTGAGCAACCTTACCACTGAAAACCGTATTGGTCAGCTCAATGCTGCTCATTTTAACTTTGTTGATTAAGGCCGAATAATAGAGGGCGCTATCCAGACTGTTGATATCCAGGGTCACATTGTCAATCGCTGTACCCGCATACACAATATGTGGGGCATCCAGTTTGGCCGAGAGGTTTTTGGAGGTACTATTGAAGAGACCGTCCAAGGTAATAGCTTTCATTTCTGTCAGCTGTGGCAGAAAATCCTGAATCAGTCTATTGCGGGTCAGCTGTGCCGAAAATTCGATGATCTGCGGTGAGTAGGCCGGAATCTTGACCGGCTTTTCGGGTTTGTAATAAACCTGAAGCAAATCTTGGACGGCACTTTGCAGCTCCAGAATTTTGTATTTGCCGACCAGGTGGGCATTCAGAAAATCAGAACGTAGTACCAGCTGATTGCGGCTGGTATCGGCTTTGGCCAAGAGCGAGACAGTATCCAGTGCGTAACGATCGGAGTTATATCGGATCAACGAATTGGTAATATGCGCTTCACCATTCAAAAAGTTCGGATCTGCCGTGCTGAAGTTACCGCTCAGTTTACCCCGGTAGCTGAGCGCATCCTGCATCAGGTGTAACTTTTGCAGATTGATGCTGTCGACCAGCAGTTCGAATGCTACTTTGGGATAAGTCGATTTCATATCGGCGCTGGCATTCAGCTTAAGGTTGATATTAGGATCTGGGCTCAGAATGGATGCCTTCATCGCACCTTTATCGGCCGATATATCCATGTCGATATCATGGTAGCGGTAGCCCATCGCATCCAGCCGATTCACTTTACCGTCAAAATTGGCCATCAGTTTTTTAGGGTCGGTACCCCTGCCTTTGATTTTCCCTTCGAAAGAAAGGATGCCCAGGGTGCTGTCCATTTTCATGATTTGACCGATATTGAGGTCACGAACTTTGACTGCCGCATCGTATAGGGTATCGCGCTTGGTCATTTGGACCGTTACATCGACTTTGGCGGTACCTTTTTCGGTCACCAATGCGAGGTTGGTCTTGAAGGCAGTCATTCCACCTTTAAAAGTTCCGCTCAGACCGATGGTATTGGGTAATTCGATTCCGGCAGGCAGCATAGATTTAGAAACCAGTTTTTCGATATCCGAACGGCCGGTCGTCAGTTTTTTCAGGTTGAGGTCTACCGACAATTTATTCATATCAGGTAGTCCTTTCAGATGCAGGCTGGCAATCAATCGGGTATTGGAAAGTGTCCGGAAATCGATATTCGGAATATGCAGGTCATCGAGACGGCCGGTCACGCGGGTGTCGATATAAAATTTCTTGTCGAGCAGGGGCTTCATCACCTGCATGGTGTCAAGAAAGGGCGCGAGAAATCGGATATCGCGCATATCAATATGGCTTTTTGTGATGTTGGCATTGACCGTGATCAGTTCTGGTTTTTTGGCGATGATATCAAGGGAAGGATAACTTAGCTTAACATAATCGCGAATCAGGGTGCGTGGTGTTTCCGCATAGAGATTTTTGATTTCGGCACCGGTATTGGTATACTTAAAATCGGCCTTTAATTGCTTGATGACAAAGCCGGAGTGGTCGGCTGCCATGAGCTCTTTCAAGGATCCGCTCATGGAGTCGGCGCTGTAGTACAGATCGGTTAACCTGGTTTTAAGACCGGGCATTTGGATATTAAAATAATCGAAGCCTTTGATGCGCGGCTGGTTGTCGTCTTTAAAACGGATACTGGTATTGTTGATGATGATGTCTTTGGCTGAGACGACCCAATTCATTTTTGTGGCCGAACTGGTATCTGTTTTGGCAGTGTCGTTCTTTTCTGCCTGGATGTTTGAATTCTCAGTTTTTGCTGCCTTATTTTTTGCGTTGGTTGTTGCCGCATCCACTGCTGCTGTGTTCCCTGTCGTTGCGTTGGTTTTTGTCACCTTGGCAGTAGCCTGTTGAATTTTTCCGACCAGGACATTGTTGTCCGAGCCGTCGAGATCGAGCTTATTGATGTCGACAACCTGTTTGTTTAGATCGATCTTATTGATATCGGCATGGAATTTTTTTAGAACAAATTGCGACTTCAGTGCACTGGACTGGTCCTCATAGCGGACCAAAATATTATTGAGGTCGGCCACCTGTATCCCCACGTCAGGAAGGAGGGAAGTCGTCTGTGCCGTTTTATCAGTGATACCAAAATCTTCTACCGATGGGCCTGCGCCTTCTACGGCGGGTTTCCACTGCTTGACCGTGGCATTAAGTCCGTCGATGTTGATTTTAGGTAGCTCAAAGGCCATGTTTTTGGTCAGGTCAAATTTCTTTATGTTCGTATTTAAACGACCAAGATAGACGTCGGCACTGGTACCGATCACAGCATCGGCATAAACCACATGTATTTTTTCAAACTGTATTTTATCGAGGTTAAACAGCAGGGCAGAAGTGGTGTCAGCAGCAGGTTCACTTTCTTTTTCAGAAGCAAAGGCCTTAACGATATAATCAAAGTTAAAGGCGCTGTCGGGAAGAGTACGTCGTATTTTGGCGGTAATTCCATGGGCTTCCAGGCTTTGGATCTCTACCGTATTTTTCAATAGCTTGAGCATATTGATATCGACGGCAATGCTTTTTCCCGCAACCAGGGTATCCTTACTTTGATCTTCGAGGTAAATGTTTTCGAGGACCAATTTTTTTGGGAAATCAATATTAATGTAACCAATGCTAACTGGTGTGCCGATCTTGCCTTCGACATAATGCGTTACTTTTCCGGCGATATAATTCTGTATACTGGGCAGGTGCAATAAAAAAAGGATCAGCATAAAAAGCGCAATGATGCCGCCAATAATCCACAGTATTGTTTTTAAAGCAATTCGTGTAAATCTGTTCAAGGTGTTTTTCGATTTAAGTTTCCATTAAGGACAACACCTGACAGCAAATAGTTTGGCTATATGCAGCGAAATCCCTGCTCGAATGGGATTAGCTTACCACAGCAGCCAGGTCAGAATGGCCAGAAAACCACCCCGGATAAGCAGCTCCTGTGTCAGCTCTTCGCGGTCTAGCTTATACCAGCTATATTTTTCATAATACTTCCGGATGGTCTGTCTGTTCTTTTCAATGACGATTTTATAGCTTGTTTTCATAACCGATTTATATTGATGTCATGGAAGAACATGCAATTTTAATGCAGTTTTAGGCGCAGGCAAGCGAATTTAGGTAGTTTATGTGGTACTATTGGTTATAAAATACAGGCTAAAGGGGTATTTCTAACACGATACTTTGCCAAATACGTTCGGGAAAGATATTTGTCGAGTACCTGTCGTTGCTTTCGGAAAAATGTTGGCATTTTACGGACAGGATTTCCATTTTTCGGAAAGGCTTGCGATATTTCGGAAAGAGAGTTGCCATTTTTCGGAAAGAGTCACGCGTTTTCGGAAAGAGCTACAGGTTAATACAAGGCTACCGTATTCAATAATCAGGCTTAGCTTGAATAGCTAAGCCTGATTGCTTCGTTCGGCATGCGTGTTATCTTCGATATCTTTCCTATAGGACTGTTGTCTACAGTTCGTTGTTGTCGATTGTGCCGGGTTCATGTCCCGTGTTTTGGTCATAGCGCGCGGCTACTCTTCGTGTTCGCTGCGTTTGATCCGAAGGAAGAGTTTCGGTCTGTTGTCCCCGGCTGTAGAACGTATCTTCACTAAAGTGATAATGCTTGTAAAATTCGGTAGGATCGTAGTTGTTGGCGCTCACGATAAAGCCCACATCGCCGGTACCTTCAAACACATGCCGGACGCTAAGTTCTGTTTCTGGGGCGAGCTGATCAGTTAGGTAAGCAGGCAGTCGGATGGCCTGGTCTTCGCTAATGGAGATGACCACCACTTCGCCATCATCGGCAGGATTATACAGATAATCTGTAGCGGGCTCTTCCGTAGGAATTTCATCTACGGTAAAGATCACGCTATGATTGATAGGTTCGACTGGCGGGGCGGGATAGGCTTCATCATTGCTCGCCTGAATCTTTGTGCCGTCGTAGAGCGACGCAAGGCCAATTGGTACAAGTACTTTCTTATCGTCTTCTACTACAAATTCGGCATCATTGAGATCAACGATGATATAACGGACCTGTTGGCTTTCTGGATCAAAGAGCAGATCATCGACCTTGCCGATCAGCTGACCGGCCTCATTTTTTACTTTCCAGCCGCGGATATCAGGTTCGCCATCGACAATTTCAAAATCGCTTCCACCGAGTTCAATCAAATGATTATAGTTTTTTTCTTCTAATGCCATGTTTTCAAATGTTTTGCGTTATCAATTCGTAGGTGTGACAGTGATTTAAAGGGTATCCCGTTGCGGTGCTGTACTATTGATGCTTGTGTCGGGCGTAGATTCAGGTAGCCTGTCGTCGCTGTTGTAGCGGTTTACAAAATACACGACCAATCCCAATGCAATCAGTGAAAGCAGGATCCACAGCCACTTGGGCGCTCCGTTTCTAGGTTTTACTTCTAAATGTGCCATAAATTCTTTTTTTAAAAAGAACAACCACTGAATGGCTTCGTTTGAAAAATTTTTCAGACATTTTCCTCATAGTGGTTCTTGTTTTTCTGTTTTCGGGGATTGCATACCAACATTACAAGGAAATAGCTAAGGGCGGAAACGGCCATGACCACGGCGAGGGCTTCGGTAGAGCCTAACAAGCACGAGGAGCAGCGTTCATGCGGGATGAATGGGCGGTGAATGGCCGGACTCCTTTCACAGCTTTTGGTCGCCCTATATCAAAAAAGAAAAATAATTCAAACGATTTTCCGCTGACACTGTTCTTTGCTCGGAAATGTATTAATTAGTTAAATAAACAGAGGTTAAAGGATTGTTTTTTGTAAAGGCTAGGTTCGTGGTTGACCTAGCCTTTTTCTGTTGTCGGCTATAGTCTAATCATCCAAGAGCTATCTCGCTTAAATTTTCGATCAGCTGATGGTTTTCAATGCCCCATCGGTCGATGACTGCGATGACAGGTAATAGGCTGGTGCCCAATTCGGTCAGGTTGTATTCTACTTTAAGGGGAAGTCCGGGGTAAATATTTTTGCTGATAACACCCGCCATTTCAAGTTCGCGCAGCTGCATATTGATCACCCTCGGGCTTGCATCGCTGATAGCGCGATGCAGTTCGCTCGGACGTTTTATTCCTTTATGGATACCATCCAATATACAAGCCTTCCATTTTCCGCCCAGGATTTTCATCGTAACAACGATACCACAGTCGAGGTCTTCGGGGATCTTTCTGCTATACATAACTTTAAATTTTAAAATAAATCTACAGAATTTTAGCCTTTGATAGGGAATGATTTTTCCCTGGATGAATCCTTTTTCCCTTATTGTGACAATACGGAGATGTATTCATATTTGTCCTATAAACAAATTTAAGGAGATACATGGAAACATTAAAAAATCAAATCAGCATCATCGGATTAGGCCCCATGGGCATTAAAATAGCAACGCTTTATCTGCAACAAGGTTTTCAGGTAACCGTATTTAATCGAACCCGCGCTAAAGCAGATCTGTTGGTCCAACAGGGAGCAAAGCTCGCAACAAGCGTTAGCGAAGCCATTGCGGCAAGTCCTGTAAGTATGGTAATCGTCCATAATTACAGTGTATCGAACGAGCTATTTTCGTCGATCGGAAATGATGCGGTACTATCGGGCAAAACCATCGTGCAGTTGACTACGGGTACGGCACAGGAGGCGCGTCTGAGCGAAACTTGGTTCAAGGAAAGAAATGCCGATTATATCGATGGAGCCATACAGGTTGCTCCAGAGCAGATGGCACAGCCCGATACGACCATTTTGTTCGCTGGCAATGCTGATAAATATCAGGAAATGCTGGATCGATTGGCAGTCTTGGGCGGTAACCTCAAATATCTTGGCGAGAAAATTGGGGCCGCTGCGGCCATGGATACGGCTACGCTCTCCTATATCTATGGTGCTGCTGCCGGTTTTTTGCATGGCGCGCTTATAGCCGAATCGGAGAATTTTGATGTCAAGGAATACGGTAATATTATTGCGGAGATTGCTCCTGGGATGGGCGAATTTCTCAAACATGAAGGGAGGGTGATCAGCAGTGGTGATTTTGGTATCTCCCAGAGTCCACTGTCCATTTCAGTCGAAGCAACGGAACGGATTCTTGCCACAGCAAAATTAAGCGGTATCAATACCGAGTTCCCAGAGTTTGCTGTAAACTGGCTGCAGCGGGCAAAGGCTGCAGGCTATGAACAAGAAGAGTTTGCGGCAGTGATCAAAACTTTACGGCAGCAGGCATAACCGCTGTGGGGCAATTACTTTGAAGGCCGGGTCATCGTGATCAGGCCTTTTTGTCCCTTCGGTTTAATAAGTTAACTTCCTTGAATCAATTTTGGATGAGATTGGATATACATCTTTATAGACATCAATTCCCGATTGCTCAAGTGAAACGCCGGCCATTACTGTTTCGGTGCCCTCAATCTTGATATGTTTTTTATCTAGCGATACCATAGCCCATATTGGATCTTTATAAACGAGTGTCCGTTTTAGAATGCCGTGTTTTTTGTAAAATTCTTCGCCAAATGCTTTACTTTCGAAATCTTCACCCGCCCAATAGTAGGAGGCACTGTTTATCTGAACATAATGAATGTCGTTAATTTGATTGTGATAGTTGAGGTGGTGATGTCCTGTAAGTACAAGTATTACTTTATTGTATCCAGCTTCCTTGTTGATCTGTTCAAATAAATAACGCACTTCCATGCCATTGTCCAAGCCGTTGATGGTATTTTCAAGACCTTGGTGGCAAAAAATAATGGTGCGTAATGTTGTGTTAAGTAGATCTTCTTTGAGCCATTTAAGTTGCTCTTTTCCAATGGTACGGGGATAACCGGATAGCTTCTTTTGCGGATCTTTTTCGTTTCCGTCAAGTATGACAAAATGAAAACCTTGATTATCAAAAGAATAATAAGGCTTTTCGGCACCCCAAAAGGCTAAAGCTTGTTCTTTCGTAAATCCACCATCGGTATCGTGGTTGCCCAGTAGATAATGTTTCTTTCCATTAAATTTCTTCCAAATTTCGATCAAATTTTTGTTGCTTGGCTTGGGCACACAAAAATCACCTAAAGAAATAATAAAGTCTGGCTGCTCCTTATTCATTGCATCGATAAAAAGCTGTGCGCGCCTATCACTATCATGCATCAGATCATAGTGGAGGTCTGTGATGATACCAAATTTTATTGGCTGCTGCTTGATTTCAAATTTGTCTGAATCTGTTTGTTTTGAGGCGGCCAAAGATGGACTGACGAAAAGACCGGTTATTCCGACGGTGCTTATTTCTAGAAATTTTTTTCGATTTATCATGGTTATATAATTAAGCTAAAAAATAACTGTTCCGCTCTGTCAAGTATTGCTATAAGCTAGGTGATCAATTTTAAAGAAATAAATGGACAGATAAAGATGACGTTTTTTCATTTTTATAAATATACATAAGTTTTGTAATACTAAACAAAGTTTATTTTTACTATATTTCATCATGAAACGCTATGGATAAAATATAGTAGAATGATAAGGGATTTGGAGGACCACTGGACTCCGTTATTTATTAATGATGGGTGTCGATAATGTGCAATGATTGGTCGATAATCTTCTTTTTAAATTTTTTAGAATCTTATATTTTTGTACCAATTTGTAGATGAGTAAACAAAAGTTTATTTATATTAAACAAGTGGTGCTTTCTCGAAATTAGTCATATTTAATGAAGTGTTTTGCGGAGAGGTACTGCCCATTTTAGAGTAAACTTTTTTAGAATAAATAACGAATATGAAAGGAAAATTGATGTTTGCGTTATGTGTGAGTAGTTTTTTTACACCCATCTATGCGCAGAAACAAATGAAATCCGAAGCACTGGTATTTAAGAATACTTACGCTATTGACGCACAGGATAGTAAGAAAGACATTATTGCCAAGGCAGTTCATATTATACCGACAGACAAGCAGTATGAGGCCTTAAAGGATGAATTGGGAATTCCTAAACAAGGCTGGAATCTGGTTGCTGCAAGCAGCAATCTCGATGGAAAAAATGGGCGTGAAGCCTTTGACGAGCGGGCCGATTCATACTGGCAATCGAAAGCCACTGGCCCAGTGCAGGAGCTGGTCATCGATCTGGGGACGGCGTATTCAATCGCTGCATTCAGCTACACCCCACAGCGTAAAAATGCAGAAGGCATGATGCAATCAGGTAAGCTTTCTGTAAGTCTGGATGGTACGCATTGGGAAGATGCGGGCAGCTTTGAGTTTGGCAATTTAATTAATGATCCCTCGACGCGTACCTACCGCTTAAAAAATGTAAAAAATGCACGTTTTGTCAAGGTGGAATCGACGGTCATTGCCGGGAAGTCGCAGTCACTGGCCATAGCAGAGCTTGATTTTTTTACACCATAATTGTCGAATCAATTGCCTTGGAACTAGGGTGATGCTCTGATTTAGGGTGCAAAAAAATAGCCATCATACCTATACAGCTGGAGCTGAATGGATGATGGCTCAGGATAAAGCAGACAAAAGCCCGGTCATGGAAATCCATGCCGGGCTTTTAGATTCATTGCTCCTGATAGGAATTATTTTAAGCTGTTATTCCTGCACTTTTTCATATTCCAACGTACCGGTTTTGTCGCTGCTGATGACACGTTTCTTGTTGTCAAACGATTCTACCTTAAATTTGATGGAGATGATGCTTATTTTAACGGTAAGTGTTTTATTGTCTTCGGAAAGTTTCCATTTTCCATTACGGGAATCACCATTGTGGATACCCTGAAATTTTCCATCCTCCATAAACACCTGGTAAGTGTCCTTAGGTGTAGACACAACGCCATCGACGTTTGTCTGTTTAACCAATTTCCATTTCCCAATAAGTTCTTTGGCGGTCTGGCTATATCCTGCAAAGGAACAAAGGACCAAAATAAGTGTTACGAGTGTTTTCATGTTGTGTTTGATTGCGGTGTAAAGTATACCTTAAATGTAGTAAATATTGGCGCATTTCAGAGCGACATTTGTCTCATTAAAATTAAATTTGGGATAAATCGATGTTCATAAATTTCCACAGATTTTTGAACAGCAAAGCTCCTGTAAGATATTCACCGATAACGCTCAATTTTGATTAAATTTAGGATATCAATGGTATTGAACTTTTTAGGAACCTAAAACAAGCATGAAAAAAGCAGTAAAATATAAAATTCCTTACCTAAGCCGTACTGTAAGATACGGCTTATTTGTCTTATTATCAACTATCGTTGGGCCAAGTATGGGACAGCGCAAATCGAGTACCGACGGGATCACTTTGGAGAAAAATGGAGCTAGTGATTTTAACCTGGCCCAAAATATGAAATTGGGTGCTTCAAACTTAGATTTTCACGGATTCGAGGGCTATAGATTTTTGTTTCAGGGGCGTGAGGCCAAGATTATCCGTCCAAAAGTAATAGCGGTAGGGCATCCCTGGATATGGCGCGCCCGCTTTTGGGGACATGAACCGCAGGTAGATATTGGTCTACTTGAGCACGGTTACCATGTGGTATATTGTGATGTCGCCGAACTTTTTGGCAATGAGGAAGCGCTAAAAATCTGGGATGGGTTTTACCGAAAATTACAGGAAGGTGGGCTCAATAAGAAATCGGCTATGGAGGGAATGAGCAGGGGCGGTGTTTATATCTACAACTGGTGCCTGCGTTATCCTGATCGGGTAAATGCCATCTATGCCGATGCTCCCGTGCTGGATTTTAAAAGTTGGCCCGGTGGCAGAACAACAGGAAAAGGAAGCAAACCGGATTGGGAGACTTTTAAGAAAGACTACGGATTGACCGAAACGGAGGCTTGGGCATTTACGGAGGCACCTATTGATAAAGCAAAAATCATCGCCGGTTTCAAAATACCATTGCTCCATGTTGTCGGCGATAAGGACGATGTCGTGCCTATCGCCGAAAACACCATGCCATTTGCGGAGGAGATTCGTCGCGCAGGTGGTCATATCGAAATCATCCATAAACCCGAGGTCGGACATCATCCGCATTGTCTGGTAGACCCTAGCCCGATTATAGATTTTATACTGAGAGCAAATAGCAAATAGAGACGAGAGTTACCGCTGTCTTTAGCTAATCAAAAAGCCACACCGAAGTGAATCTATGGTGCCATCGTTTACCGATGCTGAATAATAAACTAACTTGTTATTATTTATGAGCTTTTAGTGGATAGCAGCTTATTTTTATAATCGGTCGGAGTAATCCCTTTAATCGATTTAAAGAATTTGTTGAAGTTAGGCAAGGACTTGAAACCGCAGGCGTAAGCGATATTGGTTATTGGGTTTTCTTCCTGAACCAAAAGCCTGCAGGCTTCATTGATTCGGACTTCATTGACGAATTTTGAAAATGTTTTCCGTGTACGTGCTTTAAAAAAACGACAAAAAGACGGCTTGGTCAAGTTGGCCAATTTGGCTGCCTCGTCCAGGGAAATGTCATCACTGAAATTTTCAAAAACATACGTGTAAATACTGAAGATAATTTCTCCATCCTTGCCCGCCAGGCCATCAATATAGGGCTTATCGGATAGTTTACTGTATTCCTGAGTATCCAACAGAATCCCTAAAGACTCGAAGAGATAGGCTGTTTTTTGTACTTCAGAAATAGCGAGCATCTTGTGCAGTATTTTTTTGAGTTGATTTTTTGCTTCTCCATAAAACAGCATTCCCTGTCTCGATCGCTCAAGAAAATCTTTTAGCTGGCTTGTTTCAAATAATAAGGAACAAAATGACAGCAGAGCTTCCGGGTCGAAATACAAGGTGATGAATTGTACATTTTGCTCCTGGTCGGTTTCTGTAGGCGAGTTGTGCCAGACGTGTGGCAAACCAGGACCAATAAAAATCAGCTCATCGCTTTCATAGTCTTCCAGCTGATCTCCTATGCAGCTTTGGCCTTTACCCTTAATGATGTACGTAAGCTGACATTCACGGTGAAAATGGTACTCGGAAAGAAGTTTGGGACAATTTTCGTGTCGGATTTCAAAAATCCTGTTTCCTGAATTTGATAGTGCTTTCGCGTAAATTGGCCGCATAGATTCTTAACATTTTTAATGAAATAAATGGGAACGTATACCAATCTTCATAATCGATTGAAAGTAATCACTCAAAAAACGTTTTTTAACGGTTAAAAGGCATGTATTAAACGCTTAAAATCATGTAAAATATTACTTTTTTCCAGTTCGCCGGATGGCGATCAAACTGTATTTGATGTATTTCATATCGTTAAAATTTTTGCCACCTACTGTTCAGGGCGCGTGGCGTAGACCTGTTTTTTTTTGATTTCATCCCAGTTCCTATAGATGAAATGTCTGCTGACAGTTAAATAATACCGCCAGCGCCAAAAGCACAGCGGATTTATCGCTTACCTTTCATAACCAAAGTTTGGCAATTTGTCGAAAGTATTTTTTGCCAAAAAGCAAAAAATATAGCATGCTTATCGTGTATATTTAGGATATTGTTGGCGCGCCATTATTGTGATAAATTCATTGTATGCAAAAAAAGACCAATAGATATAGCCAATCGGCCACAGATCTTATTGTAAAGCTGTTTGAAAGCATTCATCCGCTGTCGAACGATTTAAAACAGCTGATCGAAACGCATAGCTATGTGATCGATGTGAAAGCTGGGGTTCGCCTGATTGATATCGGACAGGTGCAAAAGCAGATCTACTTCATTCTCCAGGGCGGTGTACATTCTTATTATATTGATCCCGCCGGTAATAAGATCAGCTCTTGGCTGCTGTATGAAGGGGAGCTTGCTATTGCGGTCTATAGCTTTTTTAGTCAAAAACCGAGCTTCGAAGCCATCGAAACACTGGAGCCCTGCCGTCTATTGGTTCTG
This sequence comes from Sphingobacterium sp. UBA2480, assembly GCF_002341965.1. Classification (NCBI taxonomy): domain Bacteria; kingdom Pseudomonadati; phylum Bacteroidota; class Sphingobacteriia; order Sphingobacteriales; family Sphingobacteriaceae; genus Sphingobacterium; species Sphingobacterium sp. UBA2480. The sequence continues at coordinate 468,822 of NZ_DDPA01000007.1, forward strand.
AGCTACGAGAAACTGTATGAGCTTTACCATAAATTCCCCGAATTTAATTTTATCGGTAGGGTATTGACCGAACGTTATTATATCAAAAGTGAAGAGAAAGCCAATGAGCTGCGGATGTTGCCCGCGGTGGACCGGTATAGAAATCTTGTTGAACGTTATCCTGAGATTTTAAAACGCACACCATTGGGTATCGTCGCCTCGTATTTGGGGATAACGCAATCTACATTGAGCCGCATAAGAGCAAAAGTTTAACATCCCCACAGAATCCTGAACTTTTTTATACGGAAGGAACACAATGTGTTAATAGGGTATCTAAAAAGAGCAATAAAGTGTATGTGTTTGCCAATAGCTATCCTTATTTTTGATGATATGGCGAGGATTCAGTGCTTTTCTATTGCGAACAGTTGGCATTGCATCCCTAAATCGAATCGTAAACCTCAATGAAATTGAACACATCAATGCTAAACCGTATATGTACTGGTCTTGCGCTCTGTTTTCTCCTGTCGGTGGAAATTACTGTTGCGCAGACTGGAACCAAGAAAGAAAACTGTATCTGGTTTGAACAACCTGCAAATGCCTTAGCCGTAGATTCCAAAAACGGCTGGGAGAGTGATCCCGAGTGGTTGAAAGCCTTACCCATTGGTAATGGAAACCTTGGGGCTATGGTTTTTGGCGATGTCAACCACGAGCGGATTCAGCTGAACGAAATGACGTTATGGAGTGGAAGCTTCGACGCAGGTGACAATCCTGCGGCTTCACAGTCCCTGCAAAAGATTCGTGAATTGCTGTTTCAGGGCAACTATAAAGAAGCAACCGAACTGACCAATAAAACGCAGATTACAAAGGGAAAAGGATCGGGGAGTGGTAATGGTGCCAATGTTCCCTTTGGCTGCTTCCAGACCTTGGGCGATTTACGGCTTGACTTCGGCACGGATGCCGCTTATCAGAATTATCGCCGTGAACTGGATCTGATGAAAGGAATTGCTTCCAGTTCTTTTGTCCAAAATGGCGTCAAGTTTACACGGGAAGTTTTCGCTAGTCATCCCGACCAGGCGATCATTATCCGGCTCACGGCAGACAAAGCCGGGGCGATCAATGTGTTCTTCAGTTTGGATCGGCCGGAAAGGTTTGCGACCGAAGTTACAGCAAAGCACGGACTGCGTATGTTTGGCGTGCTCGATAATGGCCGGGGTGGAAATGGTATGCAGTATGAAGCTGAGGTGACACCGGTCCTGGAGGGCGGGAAAATCAGTAGCCAGACCAAAACCGGTATTCAGGTTACAGGTGCCAATGCGTTGACGCTTATCGTAACTGCAAAAACAAATTATAAACAGCATTATCCAGACTATATTAATGCCAATTATCAAAAAGAACATCTCGAAATACGGAAAGCAGCTACGGGCAAATCGTACCAGACGCTCCGGGATCGCCATATCAAAGACTTTTCTTCGTTTATGGGACGGGTGAGTTTTCAGCTGGGAAATAGTACCAATAATATGCCTACCAATGTGTTGATGGCCAATAATCTGCGTAGCGGAAATGAACAGGCCTTATATCCGCTGTATTTTCAGTACGGAAGATACCTCTTACTTTCTTCCTCGAGAGCAGGTGGCCTTCCTGCCAATTTGCAGGGAATCTGGGCCAATAAGATACAGACACCATGGAATGGCGACTATCATACCGATATCAATGTACAAATGAACTATTGGCCTGCGGAGGTGGCCAATCTATCCGAATCACATCTTCCTTTGATGGACCTGATCGCATCGCTTGTGGCTCCAGGAAGTAAAACAGCCCAGATACAATATGGGATGCGGGGATGGGCACTGCATCCGATAACGAATGTTTGGGGCTACACTTCTCCGGGGGAAAGTGCAAGTTGGGGGATGCATATCGGTGCGGGAGCCTGGATTGCCCAACATATCTGGGAGCATTATGCTTTTACACAGGATAAAGACTTTTTGAGAAAGGCTTATCCGATTCTAAAAGAGGCTTCGACTTTTTACCAGGATTGGCTGACAACGGATCCTAAAACAGGACTGTTGGTTTCGGGGCCTTCACCTTCGCCAGAAAATTCCTTTAAAGCGCCCGATGGCTCTATTGCGCAGATCAGTATGGGGCCATCGCATGACCAGCAGGTTATTTTCAATCTATTTGAGCACACCCTGGCTGCGTCGGAAATACTAGGCGTAAAAGAAGACGATTTCTTAAAGGGCTTGCAGGCCGCAAAAGACAAGCTGGCCCGTCCGAAAATTGGTAGCGATGGGCGCCTGATGGAATGGGCCGAAGAGTTTGAAGAGGTAGAACCTGCTCATCGTCATCTGTCCCATCTGTTTGCGCTATACCCGGGTAATGAAATCACGTTGGATCGTACGCCCGCATTGGCAAAAGCTGTGCAGCAGTCGTTGGAAAGACGGGGAGATGATGGGGTGGGGTGGACCTACGCCTGGAAGATTGCGCTTTGGGCACGATTGCAGCAGGGCGATCGGGCATTGAAATTGCTCAATAAACAACTGCGTCCTACATCGGATATGGATACCAAATATGACGGCGGTGGCGGTACTTATTACAATATGTTTGATGCATGCCCTCCATTTCAGATCGAGGGCAACTTTGGCGTGATTGCCGGGATTGCGGAAATGCTCCTGCAAAGCCATGAAGATTTTATTGAGCTGCTTCCGGCGCTTCCGGCCAGTTGGAAAGATGGCGAGATAAAGGGCCTGGTAGCCAGGGGAGCGATCGAAATTGATCTGAAATGGACAAATGGCCAATTGGTAAGCGCTGCAGCAAAAGCCAAAAAGAAACAGAAATGTCGGGTGAAGTATGCGGGGAAATTGCTCGAGCTTGAACTACCGGCGGGTGAAAAAGTCAATCTGAAAATATAACTTCAAAAAAATACCGAAGGGATTTATCCTTCGGTATTTTTTGTGAAAAAGAAAATTACAATTTAAAGTTAGATGGTTTTGCTGTCACGCAGCATCTTAATGATATTGTGCGCTTCAAGCTGCTTGCTGAGCTGCGTGTTGATCAAACTGTGCACATTTTGCGAAAGCTCTTCCGAACCATCAGCCAAAGCGGTTTGATAGGTCGATTTGAATGCATCTTCACCCTGCTCACAGGTTTCAAGCAGACTTCTTTCGTCATCTCCCGTGATATTTACTTTTATTCCCATCCAGGCTCGGAAAAGCTTACCGCTCAGCATGGTGCTATCTGTCGGTTCTTTGCCTTCAAGTTCAACATAAGGTGTCAATTCGGCAATAAATTCTTCCGACTGTCCGATAAATTTTTGAAATGTTGGGACTAGTCTATCCAAGCCGTGGCTGGTTGCCAGATCAATTGCTTTTTTATAACCCTCGATGCGGTCGTTGTTGATTTTGATAATGTCGTTGATGATCTCCGGATTGTTGATGTTGTTTTCCATAATATTGTTATTTGTTATCATTTTTGTTTATTCGAAAAACAGCAGGCATTGCATGATCGTTTGCAGAATCCGATATTCAGGTATTTAAATCGTAGCCCGTATTTATCCCATTTTTTATTGCACGGGAATAAATCTGTCTAAAACTTTCTGCAATTTGCCCTTGTTCTTAAAACCGAATACTGTCCATTAGGCAGGCAACGAAAACTATGCAACAAAACATTCATGTAGCCATTATCGGGGGTGGACCCAGTGGCCTGTTTATGTACAAAAGATTGATCGAAAAGAATATCGCCGGTCTCAAGGTATCTATTTTCGAATCCCGAAAACAATTGGGGGCAGGAATGCCTTATAGCTACGAAGGTGCCACACCGGAGCACTTGACGAATGTATCGGATCATGAAATCCCGGCACTGGTCACGACGATTGAGGATTATGTTCAATCCCTATCGGAGGCTACGCTCCGTACTTATGGAATCGATGTGGACGATTTTAATCGCTACAAGGTGGTTCCACGGTTGCTTCTGGGCCGCTACCTGTCGGAGCAGTTTATGTTATTGAAGCGGATGGCGGATGAACAGGGCATTGAAACACAGGTTCACCTCGCTAGCCAGGTTACTGATATTATTGACCTCGAAGGCCAGGCGCAGGTTAAAATCACGGTGGGCAGCACCGATACCTATATCGTAGACAAGGTAGTCATCTGCACCGGACATAAGTGGCCAACCAAGTATGAGGGCAATGTTGAACATTATTTCGAATCGCCCTATCCACCGTCCAAGTTGGCCTTAAAAACCAATCACGCCGTCGGGATACGCGGTGCTTCGCTCACCGCAATCGACGCTATCCGTACGCTGGCTCGCCACAATGGTTCTTTTGAAGCCTTGGAAACAGGAGAGCTAAGGTATGAGATCGACCCGGGAAGCGAAAATTTTAAGGTATTGATGCATACCCGTAGTGGACTGCTTCCTGCGATCCGCTTCCATCAGGAAGAACCTTTCCTGGCCAATAACCTGGTGATCTCCGAAGAGGAGCTGATGCTTAACAGGCTAGAGAATGAGGGTTTCGTCTCGCTGGATTTTCTGTTTGAGCGCAATTTTAAAGCGCAGTTCAAGGAAAGAGATCCCGACTTTTATGCGATCGTGGAAAAGCTCAGCCTGGAAGACTTTGTAGAGGCAGTACTCCATTTAAGGGAACAGAAAGATGCCTTCGAGGGATTTCGCCAGGAGCACGAACAAGCGCTGAAATCTATTAAAAGGCGCCAATCCATCTATTGGAAGGAAGTGCTTTCTGCCTTGAGTTTCACCTTAAATTATCCCGCCAAGTACATGTCTGCCGAAGATATGCTGCGTTTAAAAAAAGTACTCATGCCGCTGATTTCTATTGTCATCGCTTTTGTGCCGCAGAGTTCCAGTCGTGAGTTGCTTGCGCTGTACGATGCCGGCCGCCTGGAAGTAGTCAATGTAGGCAACGAAAGCCGGGTTGAACCAGCGAGCGATCGCGGCGCCAATTATTTTTATACCGATGAATCAGGGATCGAAATAAAATCGCATTATAAGACATTTGTGGATTGTGTGGGACAGCGACCGTTGAACTTTGAAGAATTTCCATTCAAGAGTTTGGTCGACAATGGCCATGTCAGCCCAGCCTACTTACGGTTTCGCTCCGTGGAACAGGCCAAGGAACAAATGCTGGCAGGCAATGACCACATGTTTGTGGCACCGGATGGCGCTATTTTTTTGCAGGTACCCGGTGTAAAGATAGATGACAGCTTCCGCTTGGTGGATCACAGTGGTATAGCTAGCCAACGTCTTTTTATGATGGCCGTACCTTATATGGGGGGCTACAATCCGGATTATTCAGGCCTTGATTTTTGTGCTGCGACATCGGCTATCATTGCCGGCAAGATTGCGGAGAGCGGATAAATACGCAACTTTTTGTTAAAATACGGTAAGATGGTTGAGGGCCGGCGGCGCAGGATTTAATTTAGACGCCCTATTGCTATATTTGGCCGCCATCTAGACCATTGGTTGGCATAGTCTTAACTCAATTGATGAAAAAGCATGCCTAAAACTATTTTAAGAAATCTGCAGATAGGTTTCGGAATATCCTTGTTGATCCTGTTAGCGAGCTCAACGGCTTCTTATATTAGTATTCGTAAGCAGAGCCATAATAGTGCGATGGTCGACCACAGCCGGCGTGTCATGAGCCGCGTCAACAAAATTCTGCAGGATCTGCAGAATGCCGAAACTGGCCAGCGCGGCTTCCTGCTTACAGGTATGGAAAAATTTCTGGATCCTTACAAAACCGGCCTTCAGTCGCTGCCCCAATCGCTGAGCCGTGCGCACGACCTTACGTCCGACAATCCCGAACAGCAGCAGATAATCGATACGCTATCCACACTGGTACAATCCCGACTGGCAAAACTTGAAAACCTGGTCAATATCAAAAAGCGTGGTGGAATGGTCTCCGTATCGCAGCTTGAGGAGGGCAAAACCTATATGGACAGTTGCCGTTTGCTGATCAGCAAAATTATCGATCGTGAAGAACTTTTGCTCAATAAGCGTTCGGAAGAACTGAGCCGCTCTTCGGGCTATACCTCCATCTTTGTTTTGTTGGCCGCTGCTGTGTCCTTATTGATTACCCTCTTCTTTTACTTCCGCCTGCGAGCGGATTTCTTTCAGCGGGAGCAGCTGCAGAATGACCTGAAACGTAAAGATGAAGAGATCCAGCGGCGGCTGAGCATTACCCAGCGCATCGCTCGGGAGATAGCGGCCGGACATTATGATATGCAGATACAGGATGGCGAACAGGACGATCTGGGCAGCCTGACGGGATCCCTCAATGAAATGGCGCGTTCGCTCAAAACATCTTTTGAAGAACTCAATAATAACAACTGGCATCAAGCTGGACTAACCCAATTGGGCAACCTGTTGATGGGTAATAAACAGCAGGAAGAGCTCACGGCTGTCACGCTGAGCCATCTAACAAAATATGGCAACTGTGTCAACGGCGCCATCTACCTGATGGAACAGGGTGAGCTTGTCTTAAGGGGATCCTATGGACTTGAAAATCCCGAACGTAAACGCTTCGCCCCAGGTGAGGGTATGGTCGGCCAGGTCTTCAAAGACAAGAAAGAAAAATTATTCGAAAACCTCGAAGATACCCATTATGTCATCAGCTTTGCTGCTGGGAAGGTACTGGTGAACAACCTTTTTATACTGCCTGTTTTTGATGGTAACGACTGTATCGGTGTACTGGAGTTGGGCTCACTACAACCTTTTTCGAGCATTCAGCTGGCATTTTTTAGGGATGCTGTGCAAAAGGTGGGTACGACACTTGCGGCGGCCCAAGCCAGACTGGTGGTACAGAATTTATTGGAAGAAACCCAGGCACAGACCGAAGAATTGCAGGCACAGCATACCGAACTGGAATCGCTCAATTCGAGCCTCGAGATGCATACCCATAAGCTGCAGGCTTCGGAAGAGGAACTCCGCGTACAGCAGGAAGAATTGGTGCAGTCTAACCGGGAATTGGAAGAGCGGTCCAAATTGCTGGAGGATAAAAATGTGGAGATTGCCGAACGCAATCAGGAAATACAGAAAAAGGCGGCGGAGCTTGAACAGAGTACGCGCTATAAGTCTGAATTTTTGGCCAATATGTCGCATGAACTGCGTACTCCGCTCAACTCAATTCTATTACTTTCACGCTTGATGGCCGAAAATTCGGATGGCAACCTGAATGAAGAACAGATGGAATCGGCAGCTGTGATCCAGAGTTCGGGAAAGAGCCTGCTGACCTTGATAGACGAGATTCTAGATCTTTCCAAAATAGAATCTGGAAAAATGGATCTGGATGTACAGCCTGTATTTTTTGCCGATATAGTGAACGGGCTGACGGCGATGTTCGCACCAATCGCCGCCGACAAGCAACTCGGATTAGAAATGAGCGTTGCGGAGGGAATGCCGCTGAAGCTCGAAACAGACAAGCAGCGCCTCGATCAGATTTTACGTAACCTATTGTCGAATGCCATCAAATTTACAGCTTCGGGTAAGGTTACCTTGCATATTGACCGCGAACAGTCGCAGAGAAACCGTATCGTATTTGAAGTGCGCGATACCGGAATCGGGATACCGAAAGACAAGCAGCATCTGATATTTGAAGCATTCCAACAAGCAGACGGTTCTACACGCCGCAAATTTGGCGGTACTGGACTGGGGCTCTCCATCAGTCGGGAACTGGCGCGTCTGCTCGGAGGCGAAATCTTGCTGGATAGCGAAGAAAACAAAGGCAGTGTATTCCGGCTGATCCTTCCAGCGAAGACTTCGGATGCCGCGCCAGCTGCTTTCGGCACGGTGCAATTGTTGCCGATAGAGCTAGACTTCGCTGAAGGAGCATCTACAGATGGAGTGCAGACTTCGGAAACAGTGAACTTACCTGCCGAAAAGACACTGGAGATACCTATTCCAGCCGATATTCCTGATGATCGCGATAGTATCGTCGCAGGCGACCGCTTTATTTTGATTGTTGAGGATGATATTGAATTCGCAAAGATTCTGCTGAAATATACGCGCCAGCAAAACTACAAGGGTATCGTGGTCGTCCGTGGTGATATCGCGGCTGAGATGGTGGCCCGTTATATGCCGTTAGCTGTTCTGCTGGATATTCAGCTTCCGCTCAAAGATGGCTGGCAGGTAATGGCTGAGATCAAGGAAAACCCCAAGACTCGACATATACCGGTGCATATTATGTCTTCTTTAAAGGTTAAGAGAGAAAGTCTGCTGCAGGGCGCCATAGACTTTATCAATAAACCAATGGCATTGGAGCAGATGGGTGATATGTTCCGTAAAATAGAAGATGCCCTCACGCGGCATCCCAAAAAAGTACTTATTGTTGAAGAAAATCCCAAACATGCGGCAGCGCTGTCGCTCTTCCTCGGAAGTTTTGACATTGCCTCGGAGATCAAGAGCAATGTAGATGATAGCATTGTGGCGCTGAGCTCAGACACTGCCGACTGTGTGATACTTGATATGGGGGTTCCAGACCGTGTTGGCTACGAGACATTGGAAGCTGTAAAACGAAATCAGGGTCTTGAAAATCTGCCGATTATTGTATTTACCGGTAAGAACCTTTCGCAGGTAGAGGAAATGAAATTAAAACGGTATGCGGATTCTATCATTGTCAAAACGGCTAATTCCTATCAGCGTATTTTGGACGAAGTGGGCTTATTTTTACATCTCGTAGAGGAAAATAATGGTCCTTCTACCAAATCTCCGGGTAGACTTGGCTTTTTGCGGGATGTTCTGCAGGGTAAAAAGGTGCTTGTAGCGGATGACGACATCCGAAATATCTTCTCGCTCACTAAGGCGCTCGAAAAATATCAGATGACCGTGGTCCCGGCAACAGATGGAAAAGATGCGCTGAAACAGCTGGAAGATAATCCGGATGTAGCGGTGATCCTGATGGATATGATGATGCCCGAAATGGATGGTTACGAAACGATAGCTTCGATCCGACAAGATCAGCGCTACGAAAACATGCCCATTATTGCTGTTACAGCCAAATCAATGATGGGGGATAGGGAAAAATGTATTGCCGCAGGAGCGTCTGATTATATATCCAAACCGGTGGATATTGATCAGCTTTTGTCCCTACTTCGCGTATGGATGTATGGATAATAGGTATATAAGGATGATGGATGGATTGATTATTAGTAAGGTGTTAAATATAGACAATAGGGGGATACTAAAACTGCATGGATAAGAACAAAATCATATTGATTATTGACGATGATCAGAACAATATATTTGCATTGAAATTGGCCCTGAAGTCAAGAGGTTTTCAAGCGATAGGCTGCCTGTCTGCTGAAGAGGGACTTGCTCAGTTACGGGATCATGCCGGCATAGGCCTTGTCCTCATGGATATGATGATGCCCGAGATTGACGGTTATGAAGCCACTCAGCTGATTCGGAAAACAAAGAATGCCTGTGAATTGCCCATCATTGCGGTGACGGCACAAGCCATGACCGGCGACCGTGAAAAATGTCTGGCTGCAGGGGCGAATGGCTACATTTCGAAACCGATAGACATTGAACTTCTGGTACAGCTAATAGGGGAAATAAAAGGATGATTACGGGAAAAAAAATTGTCAGCCAAGAGCAGGTGATGATGCTGATGGAGGATGTGGAGCGTCTCTATGGTTACGATTTCACCCATTATACGAAAGCCTCCTTATCGCGGCGAATCAACCAACTTTGCCTGCTGGATAATTTTGCGAGTTTTGCCGAACTGCGTTACCGTGTTGTCCACGATCCGGAATACCTGCAGCGATTTGTCGAAAAGATGACGGTCAATGTGACCGAAATGTTTCGTGACCCTAGCTTTTTTGCACATCTTCGCCAGGAAATCCTACCCAAATTGCGCACCTACGCCTTTATCCGTATATGGATAGCTGGCTGTGCAACAGGTGAAGAAGCGTATTCACTGGCCATTCTATTGCAGGAACATAATCTGCTGCATAAATCGCTGATCTACGGCACCGATATCAATCCCTCAGTGCTCGAGCAGGCAAAGAAGGCTGTTATCCCGATGGCAAATCTAAAATCCTATGTTGAAAATTATCAGCTTTCAGGTGGTAAAGCTGATTTTTCATCGTACTATACCGCGAATTATAACTGGGTGAAACTCAATCCCGCATTGCGGGAACGAATTGTATTCGCTTCGCATAATCTGGTGAATGATGCTTCTTTTAATGCTTTTCAGCTGATTCTATGTCGCAATGTGCTGATCTATTTTGACACAGAGCTGCAGGGCAGGGTATTATCGCTCTTTGATGAAAGCCTCGAGACATTTGGTTACCTTGCCTTAGGCAGTCAAGAGACGCTGCGCTTCTCTGCGCTAGCACCCAACTATGATCAGGTGGGAAACGAAAAAATATGGCGCAAGGTCAAGTAGAATGGACTACTTTTTTTTTAACTGGATAGTATTAAAAAATTAACTTATTAAAAAAAATAAAGTATCTTAGTAGGATTGGAGGAAAAATGACTAAAATTCTTTTAGTTGATGACCACCGGCTTGTACGCAATGGGATACGCTTGATAATTGATACCCACGACAAGCTTACGGTGGTAGCTGAAGTAGATAGTGCGGAGGATGCACTGATCTACCTCGAACAAAATACATTGCCGGATCTGGTTTTAACTGATGTGAATATGCTTGGGATGGATGGCATAAGTTTTATCCGTATGGCCAAAAAAATCTATCCGGATGTTAAGTTTGCCATACTGTCTATGATAGAGAAACCAGCTGACGTTGCCGAAGCTTTTCGGAGCGGAGCGGACGGCTATCTGTCCAAGGGTGGCGATTATGATGAGATCTTGTTTGGCTTATTGCGCTTGGCGCAAGGTCACAAGTATCTGATGACCAATTTCGGTTTGCGCTTTATGGAAGATTATAACGTTGAGAGCAGTGCTACGGTCGATGTAGGTTCGCGCCTGGCACAGTATGAGATTTCCGATCGGGAGTTTGCTGTGCTGGAGCTCATTGCACAGGGTTTCACGGCAATGGAGATTGCGGATAAAATTTTTCTAAGCAAACGAACCGTTGAAGGGCATCGCCAGAACTTGATGGATAAGACAAAAAGTAAAAATACGGCAGATTTGATCCGTTTCGCTTTTCAGCAAAAGCTATTGAGTTAGCGCAGGATTTTTCGAATGGAGAAGACATTAGGAAAGGTATCAGGAAATATGCTGGTAAAGTGAGTTATTAAGAATCGGGCTTCCATCTAAATGGAAGCCCGATTTTTTGGAGTCTTACGATCGCTTTTGTTTCTAGCGTGAATGCTAGCGTAGATATAGCCCATGTTTGAGTCGATCGTTGCCTGGATTTTTTGCTACTTCAGCTTTTTCAATTTTACCGTTTTTGTTGATAGGGGTATTACATAGCGATTCATCGCATCTTTGTTTATTCCTTCCACTTCATAATGGCTTTCTGGATTTACATTGAGCAGCATATTCGTGCTATATTGGTTTCCATCCGTATTGAAGATTAGGGTGACGCTTCGGTCTTTTTGATCGTACTGTAATTCGGCAATTTCTCCGGCGTCGGTGGTCAGCCAAAGATTTTCTTTTGCCAGAAAGACACGCCCTTTGGAAGCTGTAGTCAGGGCAACCTTGACCAGCTGTTTTTCGGTTTTTAGATTACCACTGAAAGCCAGCCAGCCAAATTCGGGATGGTCGACAATATAGGTTCCCGAATTGACGGCATAGCCATAAAAACCGGTTCCATAATCACCCGAGATACCGTCATTGGCCAGTGTGGACGGGTAAGAGTGGAATGCTCCCGGGCCAAAGCCGTCTTGGGTGACATTGGCCAATGCACCCATCATGCCGGCATGTCCGATACGGAGTAGGTAGAAGTCGTCCGGATGGTCGCGGTAGGCAGTCAGGACGGGAATGGCATTGAGGGCCGAACCATAATGATGCAGCTGCCGCTCGATACGGGAGAGCTTGCCGCCATAGACAAAATCCCAGTAACGGCGCGCACTGCCATTGTAACCCCAGTGCGGAACGGTTGGCATGTAGGCGATGATGGCATTTAGGGTGACTTGAGCCTTTTCATCGAAACCAAAAAAGCGTGACCAGAGGTATACCTCTTCCTGACCGGTAGAGTCCCAGGGCATCTCGCTTCCGAATGGATAATTGAGGGTTTTCCAATGCTCTGCTCGTTTGCGCATGGCAGCTTCAAGCTTATCGGCCATGGTGGTTAATCCTTCCTTTCGGAGGTCATTGAGGACGATAAGGAAAATACTGCCTTCCATTTGACCGAACTGCGCGTAATAAGGCGCTTTTTCGACCATGGCGATACTGGTCTGGTACGCCCGTTCGAGGTACTTGTCCCAGGTTTCCTCGTTGACCAGATTGTTGTAGTTGCGGGCAAGCCTGTACATCACCCAGTGTGCTGCCGCCACGTGTGGGTAATTGTAGGACCGCCCAATGTCGTCGGCTTCTTTTTTAGGCCAAGCAGCCCAGGTCTTCCAGTTGATGTCCGAGCGGTAGGTTCCTGCGGGCATCGAGTCGGGTTCATAATAAAAGAGGCTTTTGACAACGCCATATTTCTTGTCGCCTTCTTTATGCTGGATATGGCCATATAGCGTCTCATTGACAAAACGTTTCAATTTGGCTATTTCCTGCTGATTGGGCTGTAGTACCTGTTTCATCAGGGCGGCAAGCCAGCTTGCGGCACCGGCTTCATCGCTTAGACCCGCAAACCAGGCACTCTTATTTTGGGTGATGGGCTGCTGTTCTTCATAGTCGTAGGATATAACAGATGGTGATCGGTCAAAAAGATCTTTATCATTTTCATACCACTGCTTGGTAGTGAGGAAATGGCCCAGATCTTGGACGACTTCTTTTTCAGATTTGATTACCTTATAGTGTATCGCCTGTGTAATGCCATCCTGGTAGTTGATGGTAAGCCGCGCACGTCCCCAACGATTGCCTTTCACTTCGTATTCCGTCCAGTGCTGTGCTGTATTTCCTTTTTTTGTCAGGGTCAAAGCACCATCAGGATAAACACTGACATTTTTGACCGCTTTGCTATGCTTAACAAAAAGTTTGGCGGGATTGTCCATGGGGACAACATATCCGGGAAGCCCAACAGCAACAGGCCTATTATTTTTCAGTAACTCCGATTCAATTTGTCGGATACTTGGTGCGAGAACGAATTTTAAGGCAAAGGTCTTTGATTCCTGTGGCTTCAAGAGGGTAGAAGTCGGTGTATTCCATTGTTCTACGCCTTTCCAGTCAGTCTCAGCATGGGCCTTACTGTGGATCAGCCATTCATGAAATCCCTCAAAGGTAATACTTCGGGGAGTCGGGTCGGTATTGAGCGGATTGTAGGCTTCAAAGCCTGCATTTTTATAGGGCAATACTAATAGACTCGGTCCATTGCCATGTAGACGGTTGACCTGTAGATAACCCGCATCTTGGCCGATATAGGGATCGAAAAACACATTCTGTGCATGCGCCTGATCGAGATTTTTCCAGTCCATGTTGTTATTGAATGGAAGGGGAATGCCCAGCGCGCCAATTTCGATGGTATAATCAGTTGGATTTGAAATCTCAAAGCTAAGGATCAGGTCGCCATGGTCATCTTGCCAGTTGCGGATGATCTTTAAGGGGATGTTGTTGAGCGTAGGACTAATATCCGCGCTGGCCAGGTTGTTTTTTGTAGGACTTAGCGCCTTTACGTGCTTACGCGCTGTAGCCGATGAATAGGCGCTCCAGGAGCTGTCGCCCTGACGACGCAAACTGATCGTGATATCACCGAAATGAAAAAATTGATTACGGTCTCTTTTGTGAAGGAGTTCGACAGGTGTATAGTCAAAGTCTTTTTCGCTTCCGTTGGGACGAAAAGAAGATAGCGTCTGCGACGCATTGAGAATGGCTACGTTGAGGTTTTTGAGGGTAAAGCTTTTGGCGCCCTCTTCTACGCCTAAGGTGGCTTGCTGCGCTTTGACTGCTTTCCATACGGGGTGTTCGTCCTGCTGGCTATATACGCTGCTTGGCAACTGTGTGCATACGAGCGCAAATAGGATCCAATAGCATTTTTTAAGATTCATTTTAGATATTTTAATACTCATTATAAGACAGCTAAGGTCAATGCTCTTACAAAGATGAAGGATTGTACCCTGTATTTATGGGTAGATTTTAACCTTCAATAGCCCATTTTTAACCAGTTAGCCCTCAAAATTTGTAATGCGATGACTGAAGTTATAAATTTAATGTTAAATAGACATTTATTGTAGATTTTATTTGTTGTAAAGTCTGTTAAATGGCAATATCGTTTCTTATGTACCTGTAAACTCTTATGTACTGTAAACTCTGTGTTATCATGAAACATCATTTTTCTTTCGCTATTTTGGCAGCAATGGTTATGTCGTTAACAGGGCTGGTGGCTCAGCCATTGAAACCGTACCAACAGCCTAATGTATTGAATCCACTGCTGCCCGGATATTTTGCGGACCCGAGCATCAAGAAAATTGCCGATACGTATTATATCTATGCGACTACGGATGGGAACGGTTGGGGCGCAGGCCCTTCGCAGGTGTGGAGCTCCAAGGATCTGAAGAACTGGACCATTCAACCCATGAACTGGCCCAATACACATTGGTACTGGGCGCCTGATATGACGCAAGGATACGACGGGCGATATTACCTCTATTATAGTCAGCCTGTAGAAATTTTTGGGGCAGTGGCCGACAGCCCAACGGGACCTTGGGAACCTTTGGTAGCCGAAGGCAAATCGATGATCCCTAATTATATGATTCCAGGTGTAATTACCCTGGACGGGCAAACCTTTCGGGATGATGATGGCCGCATTTATCTATTTTGGGGAACCTGGGGAATCTACCCCGATCATGGATGTGGGGTGGGGATACTCAACAGGGATATGAAAACGTTCGAAAAGACAACATTGATACCCAATACGGTGGCAAAGGACTTTTTTGAGGCTCCTTATATGTTTAAGCGTAAGGGCATCTATTACCTGATGTACTCCTCGGGGCATTGCGAAGATGGTACGTATCGTGTTCAGTACGTTAAAAGTAAAACCGGTCCCATGGGGCCTTTTGAATACCCATCGACCAATCCAATATTGATTACAAACGAGGATGGCAGTATACACGGTCCAGGACATCATAGTATTCTTGAACAGGATAATCGTTATTTCATTGTCTATCACAGGCACAACAATCCACACGCTGGGGGTGGCTTCCATCGTCAGGTTGCCATGGACGAGCTATTCTTTACGCCTGACGGCGATATTGAGCCGGTGCGGCCCACACATGTTGGTGTACCGGATTTGTTTCCAGCAGTAGCAGAGCCAGTCGATTTGGCTTTTGGTAAAACCGTGACGGCCTCTTCCTGGTACAATACCGACTTTAGGCCTTCTTTTTTAGTAGACAACAACAATGGAACGCTATGGCGGGCCAAAAATAATCAGGGACCCGCCTGGGTAGCTATCGACTTAGGTAAAACAATGGATATACAGACCATATCTATTCAGTTTGAATACCCGACGTATGCCTATCGATACCGACTCGAAACCTCTATGGATGGTATCGTCTGGGAAAATTTTGTGGATCGCTCGGATAACGACCGCTGGGCGAGTCCTATTGTAGAACATGGCAAAGCTAGGACGAGATATGTTAGGCTAAATGTATTGAACAGCCAATTGAATGGACTTCCTTGTGGCGTTTGGAGCATGAAGGTGTATGCACAAAAGCTTCCACAACAGACGCTATGGTCCGCAGCACAAAAGATGCCTGTGCAGGAATTCGCAGTGGGTAATTTGATCCATATCGATGCGGCCAATTACCAGGAAGGACAATACGTAAAAAGTATCCAGAATAAAGGGCTACTCGGGGGCATATTCAGCACGGAACAGGCTCTGGCTGTTAAAAATTATCAGGGTAAAAAGGCATTCTTCTTTGATGGTGGGACTGTGCTGCGATCGACATTCGCCGTGCCACAGTCGTTGGCTGCAAATGGCTCCTATAGTATAGGACTATGGGTCAATAATCCGGACATAGACCGATTTGAACAGCTGGTTGCCTGGTCGTCGGGCCAGCAGGATCTCAGTAAAGCGATTTTTGGTTATGGTACTGATGCCGGACGTGGGGCCATCACGCATGGCTCCTGGCCTGATTTGGGATATGCATCGGTTCCGGACTCAAATGTGTGGCATCATATTGTATTTTCCTTTGACGGCTATCAGGAGTCTGTTTATGTGGACGGAAAGCTGCAGCGCAGGGAAAATAGGATGCTGTTTGTCAAGCCCGGGGATGTTTTTGTCTTGGGAGCTTCGGATGTACTGGACCAGCATTTTTCGGGCTATGTATCCAGTTTGCAGGTATATAATACGAGCTTGGATGAGGAGGAAGTGGTTAGGTTGGCCAATGAAGTGCCTAAATCGAATTTCTTTGCGCTGCAAACTGACGATTTAAAGCCCGGAAAGCTCAGTACCTTGCGGAACCATGGAACAGCAAAGGATACTTTAGTGACGGTTGACGATGCGATGGTCATGGTAAGGGGAAATAGACTGGCACTGAAAGGTAAAGCTTTTGAAAGTGCGGCGCTAAGGGAGATTCTTCAGCAGCAGCGGTATACGCTTTATTTTGATTGGTATGACGATGGTATCTGGCAGCATGCTGTGCTTGTCAATGATAAAGGAAAGAAGAGCTTTTATCGCAATGGGAAGATTGAAAAGCGCGTGTTTTCTGACAAACTGCTGCAGGTAAGTAAGAATACCCTCGAACTGGCTTATCCATTTCATTTCTTTCGCGCCTATGCTGGTACCGTAACATCGGATGAAGTAGACGCAAAGTTCAGTCAGTGGAAAGCGGGCCTGGCCAAGGGACTGGACGGGTATGTTCCGCAGGTGCTTTCTCCGCCGCACCTGATCAATGCCGATCAGGTATTTGCACAGGTAGAGAAAAAGCCAGGAATGTGGTATTTATTCCGTTCTGATGGTGAGAGCTCAGGCTGGAAGCAGCAGTCTTACCACCTTTTTAAATCATCCGGACCCGGAAAATCTATCGAAGTTCTTGCGAAGGATGCCTTTGGCCATGTCAGTGAGCCGGTAGTGGAAGCGATTTCGGCGCAAAAGCCGAAATTGGTGCAGCCAGCACAGGATGATAGCTATTCAGCCAAGGATCAGAAAATTCCTTTCTGGGATGGTTATCAATACAGTGAAAGAATCGATAGCACACAGACAGCGCTTTCCTGCCTGGCTGGAACCTGGAAAATCCAGTCCAAAAATACCAAATGGGGCGATGCAGATCTTCTAGCCCCGTTTGTTTTTAAAGAGCTGGAGGGCGATTTCACGCTAGAGGTTAAGGTAAGTGATGTGGTAGGCCTGGGCCGTAAAGTACGTACATCAAGTGAAGCTGGTGTCATGATTCAAAGCATGGATCGTAAGGATGCCTACATCAGCAATTGTATTTTGACGGGATGGAACCTGGGCAACCTTTCGCGGAGCATCGGTCCACAGATTTTTCAGGAAGAGAATACAGGAACGGGCCTTAATTTTTCGCCTTACCTTCAGGTCCAAAAGGTCGGTAGTTATTTCTTTTTGCGTTGCTCGATAGATGGTGTGGATTGGAAAGATCTGCCTGGAACACCGTTTCTACGTCCCGATCTGAACGGCAAAAGACTGCGCGTTGGCCTTTACCAGATTGCCGGTAACAACCAGTTGGGCTATGGCGAATTTGAAAGACTTCGTATCTGGAAATAAAAACAGTGAGTAGATGAAAAACGGTAAGAAGGATCACTTGGAGTCATTTGGCGTTAAAGTGCTGATTAATGAGTCAGCCTCCGCCTTTCCGACAAGCCTGGTGGATGATATGGTCTGCAATTTATAGCGGATATCCACCACTTTCGCTTGTATATTATAGCGAGTCATCACTTTCAGGACCTTGGTATATTGCCTCTTTTCGGCATCGTACCCGAAAGCGAAAAGATCCAGTTCTTCCTTGATATTGCAGCCTTTAAAATAAACATTTTTCCAACGATGTCCTAAATTGCCGATGGGATTATACCAGATGATGGAAGAATCGAGATTTCTTCTGCCCCAGCTATCGGGAATGGGATACAGGCCCAGTTTCTTACGCTGTTCATTGTAATGAACGCCATATTTTTCGGTGATACAGGTTTTGCTGAAATACGACCGGATGGAAGGATAAATGGGCAATAGAATAGCAATAAAAGATAGTACGACAAATAGGTTCCGAAAAGTGGTCTTCTTCATAAGTGGTCTTTTGATGTTGCTAGGCTCGTATATTGTGCACCTTCATTGTATCTGTCTACAATGGATTTCCTGTTTTCATTTTAAATATATTAAAAAATATGGAGTGATACGCTTCTAAAGTAAAATTAGGGCGATCAAAAACATTATGAAAAGGTTATTGTTGTAAAAAATAAGGTATAACCTCAGGTAATGAAAATAATTCTTCTAACGCTTAGATCCTTTCTCTTTTTGTCCGTATTGCTGTTGACAGCCTGTTCGACCTTGATCAACAATGTTCAGGTACATACGTTGACAACAAATTACTGCGCGCCAAATGTGGCCTATAGATCAATTCCAATACAGGAAATCACTGCCTCGGACAGTATTCAGTTAAGGAAAATCTTTTCTTACCATGATTTTGTGCTGATCAGATATCTCAATCTGGCAGAACCTATCATCCAGTATTTGGGGACTGCGAATAATGCTACGCTGAAATTGGCGGCCAAGCAAAAGATGATTGAAAGGTACATGCTGTTTGAGACAGAGCTGAATGCCATCGCAGCAGAGTTGGATTGTAATGGTGAGCGTATCGATAAGCTCGCAGGTTATATAGACGAACTGAATGCGAAAACGCAGACCCGTCTGACTGTGGCTTCTATACTACTGGGAGCCGTTACAGCCGTGACTGCAACCACGGTCAAAAATGATGGTCTCAACAATGGGTTGAGTATCGCTGGCGGGGTCGGCACCGCCGTATTGGGATTTATGACACTAAACCCCAAAGGTAAAAGGATCAAGATGCAGCTGCAGCGAAATATGCTTGAAAGTATTTGGTATCAAAATAATAAGCAGCAGATCTACCCAAGCTCAGTTTGGGGAATTCTGTCCGAGAAAAAATTTAGCAACGCTGAAAATTTTTCTTTGATTGAAACAATGCGGCAGCGTTGGTTGCAATATGGTTTGGATGATGAACCGGATAGTCCCCTGCAGCAGCTTTATTTTAAGGATGGTGGAACTTTTTCAGCCGAGGAACTACATGATCTAGCCAATATGCACAATGAACTACAGGCGACCATTCGTTCCATCCAGCAAGATATGCGAAGTTTAATACTGGCCATTCATACACTGGAATGAGGTTAAGTCCTTTCATTACTGAAATGACTAGTCACATATCTAATTTTGGTCCTAGTGGGCGTTGATCTTTAGATATTTTTCAATTGCTTGCCCGATACTGTTGGCCTCGATAAATTCAACTAATTCCTGTACCAGGTTAGAAAATTCAGGATAGTCCGCGAATGATAGCTCCCAGATATCCTTATCGGACAGTAAGTCGTGAGTGGACTTTAAACCGTTGATATACTGGCTCAGCTTGGGTTGGAGGTCGTCCTGAAAAACAAGCCTTCCACTGGCGGCTTCACGAATGACCAGCAGATAAGCCGCAACACCAATGGCTAGACCCACTGGTGGTTTGCCCTGAAAAGAATACCATGGGGCGATCAGCGGAAACACACGCATTTTCATCTTGGTGGTATACTGTAAAGCAATAGCATGCCAGCGGTGGGCAAGAAAGGGATTTTTAAAACGGTCGATCACCGCCCTGCCAAACTCTTCCCATGCTGCTTGCTCAATATGGGCATAATGCTGTAGTGTGGGGCCGATTTCGTTGAAAAGAATATGGCGGATATACCGGTCAAACGCAGGAACCTGAAAAAAGTCCTTCACATATTCTACAGAAGACAAAAGCGCGATGCCGCAGCATAGGGTATGGGTAGCGTTTAATAAACGTAGTTTGATCTCTTTGTACTGCTCGATGTTGGCTACAAGTTTAACTGCAGGATCAATTGCAGCAAATGAAAGTTGTTTCTTTACGGTTTCACTGTCTGTTTCTATTGCCCAGAGACAATATGGTTCGGCCATAATAGCGAGTAGGTCTTCATAGGGGAACTTGCTGCTCGAGATACTCCCTGGGACGATACGGTCGACGAGTGAATTGCAAAAGTGGTTGGCCTCTTTAATCCAGCTGACAAATTCGGGATTAAGATTTTGCCGTTCAGCTATCTTGAGGATGATTTTTTTAAGTACCTGTGCATTGTCGGGAACGAGTTCCGTCGGGATAATAATAAGTCCTTTGCTTGGATCGCCGTTGAAATGACGGAATCTGGTATAGAGATAAGCGGTTACTTTAGCTGCAAAGCTTGCCGGAGGATTATCTCCGATGTCACCTTGATCTTCGACCAGACCTGCTTCTGTAGTGTTGGATAGCAGGATTTCCATCTGCGGATTTGTAGCAGTTTCCAAAATTTCTGACCAGCTTTGCTGTGCCGACAATACCCTGGAAATGGAGGCATTTACTTGCTGACGATCGACAATCTTTCCATTTGAATAACCCTGCACGCAGAGGGTATATAGCGCATCCTGTGTATTGAAAGCTGAACTGTCACCTTGGGTAGTTGATTTTACAACCAAAATTCGTCCATTAAATAGCCCTGCCTGATTCGCCCGATGGATAAAATCATCGGGTAGTCCTCTCAAAAGGGAACCTGTCCCAAACTGAATCACTTTTTCGGGTAAATCGAAAATGGAGGAGTGGGGTAGATCTATATTGTGAACAGCTATATTAATCAGATTTTCTTTAGACAGCTTCATGTGGCGTAAGATTAGATTCTAAAAATCAAAAATGATGACGCAACTATTTATGACGCGCGCATATTTATCTAAGTACAAGTCTAACGGATCTTCATCTTATTTACAAATGAAAATAATCTAGCAGCCTTTATTGGTCGATATTGTACTATCTTTGGTCGATAAGCATCCTGTCTTCGAAAGGAATAGTATGCTACTTGACCTGGCTGGGACTGACCGCAAACTTTTTCTTAAATGCAGTACTGAAATGCTGCAGCGAACAATAGCCCATTTCAAATGCGATTTCAGTAACCGGTTTTTTACCCTCGAGAAGCTGGTTTTTAGCAAGCTCTAGACGCAGGTCGGATAGATAGGAAAATGCAGTTTGATGAAATAATTCTTTAAATCCCCGCTTTAGCTTATATTCATTTATCCCGGCTATCTTTGCCAGTTCAATCAGCGAGGGAGGCGACTCGATATTGTCGACCAGATAATCGCGTGCGAATATAATCCGTTCTTTATCGTGATCATATTTGAGGTAGGTAGAATTTGAATGCTGGATAGTATTGAAGGACTCTGCTTGCAGGACAAGTAATTCAATGGTCTTCGAAAGAAAAAATAACTTTTTGAGATCGGCAGCGTAATTACAGTTCAAAATCGAATGAATGCAGTTCAGTTGGGATAGATCGATGTTCAAATTGGATTTGGAAAATAGGATGGGCTTCCCTGCTACAATGCTATCGGCAAATCGTTTAAGAGATTCGTTTCCATTTTTTGATATGTTCAAAAAAGATTCCTTTTGAAATTGAATCACTAAGGACTTCATTTTTAATTCATCAAACATCATTTTTCCCTGCGCCTGTGTGCCATAGCTTAGATTATGCTGATTTTTTTTCAATTCAAAAGCAGCTTCCATTCCATCCTGTTGGATCGATGTACAACCTTGCAAATTAAAATGCATGCTGATCAGTTCGGTATCTCCCTTCCAGTCGAAATGCGTTGTCCGGTCAAGAATGGCTTCGGTGTATAGGATTTTAATACCATCAAAAATCCATTGTTTTGACGATAGCTCTCCATCCGGAAGCCTGATGTTAAAGGCATGCTCTTTTAAGCCTTCACCATCGAAGTTATCGTGATCAAAGGCCATGTGAAATGGTTTATCGTCAGTTTTGAATTCAAATCCCATGGTTCCCTAATTTACTAGTTTTACTCCTTTTTTTGCAAGTTGATGCGATGGAAGCGAGGTAGTTTTGTATAGAAAATTAACGATAATTCCTCAACATGCAAAATACTTTTACATTCTCCAAAGCTACCCATTGGCTATTTTATTCAATCTGTGCATACTTTCTGATGAATGGCGCACAGCTTTGGGAGACAGCACTGATGGTGCCTGCGTGGACAGTAGCGCCGCCTTCTTCCCTGATTGTCTTTCAGGAGCCATATGCCATGGATTTTAAGGTTTTCTGGATTGTCATGCACAGCCTACATGAAATTATCTTTATCGTCGCTTTATGTTATAATTGGAAAATAAAAAAGCCCCGGAATTTGATGGTCGCCGTGTTTTTGGCCCATCTTGGCGTTCGGATTTGGACCTTGATCTACTTTGCGCCCACCCTGATGGAATTTCAGCGATTGCCCTACAGTGATACCGTGGACCTGATCCTGAAAGAGAAAGCCATGCAGTGGCGCAATCTCAATATTGTGCGTGTGGTCTTATTTTTTATGCTCAACTTTTTATTGATCTGCGTATTGAAAATAAAAGAAAAAGACGATGAATAAAAATACAAATATTATCCGTGTCGGAGCTATACCGCTGAAAAATATCAGACAGCAGCCTCTTCTTCCTGTAACCGATTAGTTTGTTGTCTTTTGATATCTTTGATGCCTTTGCTACCCAACCATTTCATAAAATGATCGGGATTGTCCGGTATAAAATGGATTACCTGACCATTTTTGAGAAGTAAAGAAAATATACCGCAATTAGCGATGAATTTAATGATTTCATCAGAACGATGTTTCAATAGTGAAAAATATTCCATTAAGTTTGGTTCGTTTTTTTCTTTAAAAAAAAGGTTGGGTAAGATTACCCAAAATATGCGTTAAATGGTTAATTCAATCGATTGCATAAATCAATTCAAAGATGTGAAATATAGTTGATATTTCTTCAAAAGATGAAAAATTATGAGGAATTATTTTTTGCGTTAAATTGTTTTTCGTAGCGTGCTGATCGCTGCATTTTTATAAGCCTTCCCGAAAGACTTTTCCCATAGATTTGCTGTTTTCGTTCGAGAGGTTGGCTTTGAATCTTTAGCTAAAATCAATTGGAGATGTCCTTGATAACAGGTTTTAAACATTTTTACCCTTCTTTTAAATATTCGTTGCAAAGCGATCTTACCGAAACTTCTAGCTTTGTTTTATAACCAATTGGCGAATAGCTGGCTCATTCGAATGACTGATCCGACAAAGGGAATAACGAATAACCAATTTGTATAAATAAATAACCAAGTACTCGCCTCTCGGGGCAAAAAGACATTTATCTCAAAAAAGATTATGAACAGAAATTATGTGTCTTCTTTCTTTTGTTTTCCTAAAGAAAGGAATAGGAAAGTGAAGTGGTTGTTAATGGCTTCCATGTTAATGTCCATTGGACGACTGTCTGCTCAAGAAAAGGTGATCCATGGAAAGATCATAGGTGATCAAGGAAAACCCATTATCGGGGCGTCGATCAAAGTAAAGAATAAAACCCTCAGTACTTCAACCAATGAGAAAGGCGAATTTGTACTCAAGCTCAATCCGGGTGAAATCTTAATTGTATCCAATGTGGGTTATAATCAGGCAGAATATGTAATCGGTAATTCTTCGGAAATTAGTATCCCGCTTGTTGCCGCAGAAATTGCGGTGGATGAAGTGGTTGTTGTGGGCTATGGCAAACAGAAAAAGGTGGATCTGACCTCTTCAATCGCTGTTGTGGACACCAAAGATCTGGTGAAAGTACCTGGAGGTACAATTGCTACGCTTCAGAGCGCCGTGCCTGGAGTGCAGGTAACCAATGGCGCTATCCGTATCCGTGGCGTTGGATCCATTAACGGAACCGATCCGCTCTATGTCGTGGATGGGATGATCGGCGGAGCTATGCCGGATGAAAATAACATTGCCAGCATTCAGGTTTTGAAAGATGCCGCATCAAGTGCCATCTATGGCTCCCGTGGGGCCAATGGCGTTATTTTGGTCACCACAAAACGGGGTAAAGCCGGAGAGGTGAAGCTCGATTATAATGCCTTCGCCGGCATCAAAAATATTTCCCATAATATACCTCTGCTGAACGGACAGCAACTGGCCGAATTGATTAATGAGGAAATGTACAATAAGGATCCTTCACGCAAAGATTATCTGGCCGCGCTGTCTAAACCCTCCGACATCGGGCAGGGGTATAATATGATGGACGAATTGCTGCAGACGGGCAATTATCAACGGCATAATCTCTCGGTTTCCGGCGGATCTCAAAACGCCAATTTTCGGCTTAGCGGTATCTATGCGACAGACAAATCCATTATTATTCAAGATAAAAATAAGTATTATGGCGCCCAATTTATCGCTGATTTTACCAAAGGAAAACTCAAGATAGGCGAAACCCTTTCCTTAGGTTACACCCGCCGCAACTGGAGCGACAAAAATATCATCGATGCGCAAAAGTGGTCCTCGACATTACCGCTCTACGATGCCAACAGCAGCACTGGTTTTGCCGGAGCTGGCAATGGAACGGATGTGCAGAGTGCATTGGCAAATGCATACCTCAATAAAAACGTCAATGACAACTTTTCGGTAAACGGCAATGCGTGGGCTACTTATGAGATCATCAAAGGACTGGTATATAAATTTAACATGGGCATTGATCTTAGCCGCATACGCAATGAAGGCTATATTGGTAATTACTCCGTTGGTCAATATCAGAACCATAATCCGGATGAACTTAATATTTCCAGCAGTCAGAATAACCGCTGGTTATTTGAAAACACGCTGACTTATGAAAATAACTTTGGTAAGCATGCGATTTCGGCTTTGGCGGGAATCACTTCAGAAGAATCCCGGTATAATGCTGTCAATGCCGGGGCCCGCGGTTTGCCAAGTCCGGATGTTTTGATCCTTAATTCGGCATCCCTGGCGAGTTCCCGTCTTGTGGGGTCAGGTGTGGGACAGTCTGCCATGTATTCCATGCTGGGGCGTATCAACTATAATTATGACAATCGTTACCTGTTGACCTTTAACATGCGGCGGGATGGATCGGCCAACTTCAGTAATCAATACCGCTATGGAAACTTCCCTTCGGTATCTGCAGGCTGGCGCATCAGCCAGGAGTCCTTTATGAAAGCGTTTCCTGCAATCAGCGAATTGAAGCTCCGGGCTAGTTACGGGCTTCTGGGTAATTCGGATATTGCACAATATCAGTATCAACGGACGGTTAGTTTCGACCATGTCTGGTATTACCTGAACAATGTGATGGTCACGGGGGCCCTGCCACAGACTCCCTCGAATCCGAATGTAAAATGGGAAAGTCAGTATTCAACTGATCTTGGTCTCGATCTGGAGCTTTTTGATCATAAATTGGCTTTGACAGTTGATTACTATAATAAAAAGACCGAGGACATGCTGATCAATGTACCCATTTCGTTTACCGCAGGCTATGGTAACAACTTTCCCGTGCTGAATGCCGGTAGCATACGGAATCGGGGCTGGGATATCCTGGCTTCCTACAAAGATCAGGTCGGTAATTTTGGTTATCGTATCGGCGCCAATATTTCTTTTGTGAAAAACCGCGTGCTGAGTCTGGGCAACAATAATGAAATTTTATGGGGAAGTATCTCTCCTGGGGGTGAAAACGTCACAAGAACAGCAGTTGGTCGTTCGGTAGGGGAATTTTGGGGCTATACCACCAACGGTTTATATACCAGTCAGGCACAATTGGATGCTGATAAAGCTTTTGCACCCCATGCAGCATTGGGCGATGTACGCTTCAATGACCGAAATGGTGACAAGGTCTTAAATGATCAGGATAAGGACTTCTTGGGAAGCCCGATACCTGATTTTAGCTATGGTTTCAATGCTGATGTAAACTACAACAGTGCTATTGGTACCTTTGACCTATCGATGATGTGGCAAGGAAGTCAGGGAAACGATATCTACAACAATAGCCGATACTGGGGCGAGGGGATGTATCATTACTACAATAATTTTGCGTCAACACTTGATCGCTACCGCGCAGAAGAACTTGTCTTCAAAAATCCCGTATCCGGTGAAACGACCATCTATCCCAAAAATACAGATACCAATATTCCACGTGCAGTACTCGGCGACCCGAATCAAAATTTAAGGGCATCCAACAGGTTTGTGGAGGATGGTTCTTATCTGCGGCTCAAAGTCGTCAACATTGGTTACAGTTTTTCAAGTGCGAGACTTGAACGTTGGAAGATCGACCGACTGCGGTTTTACGTAGGCGCAAAAAACCTACTGACCTTTACCAAGTATTCAGGTTATGATCCTGAAGTGGGCTCAGGCGATACACGCTCCAATCTAAGCCGTGGTATCGATGGGCAAACGCCTTGGGGGTTGAGCTTTCCAAATTCAAGAGAGTATTTTATGGGTATTCAATTTACATTCTAATCCCTTATTGACATCATGAATAGAAAATATATAAAACTCGCAGCTGCTGCATTGCTGATACAATTTTCAAGCTGCAAACCGAATTTGGATCTCTCCAACCCGCAGGAATTGTCGACAGACACCTATTATAAAACAGCAGATCAATTGGAAAATTCGGTCATACCGGCCTACCAGGCACTGATCGGACGTACGCAGGGGGGATATGCGCGTAGTTTGTATTTCGAACTCTTGGCTCCTGGGGATGATTATAATCATACCTTCAAATGGGAACCCATGTATCAGGATACCTACAATACCCCTGCGAGCGATGGGATGGCAGCCCAGACCTGGAGAGATTTTTGGAACGGGGTGTTTGCGGCTAATTTAGCCATCGATCGGATTCAGAAGTTTGAAGGCGAAATAGACCAAAATAGAAAGGATAGACTCTTGGGGGAAGCGTATTTTTTGAGAGCGCTGAACTATTTGCACCTGAGCATGTTGTTTGGCGAAACCATTCCGCTGATCAATAAACCTGTCGAGACCAACGATGATTACTATCCCGGCAATGCACAGGCGGGAGCCGTATATGCCCTAATCGTGGATGACTTTAAGAGGGCGTCGGAATTATTGCCAACGCGGGCAGCACTCTATGCCGACAGTAAAATGATCGGTCGGGCAACCAAAGGTGCAGCACAGGCTTACCTGGCTAAAACCTACCTGTACAAACCGATCTTGGCAAAAGGACAGGCTGCGGATTTTGCAAATGCCGAGATTCAATTGAAAAGCGTTATTGATAGCAAGGAATATCAGTTGATGTCCGCTTACAGCGATAATTTTTTGGAAAAGAAAGAGAATAATCAAGAATCGGTTTTCGAGGTGCAACTTTACAATGGCCCAGGTTGGCTAGGGGACGATATATCGAGTTCATGGCGGTGGCAGGAAATCGGTATGTTTGACGGAACGGGTGGTGCCTGGTGGAATCTGGCGCCCAATAAAATGGCCCATGATGAATTTGAGGAAGGAGATCCCCGGAAATATATGACGCTTTGGTGCGAGAATGGTGCAAAGTTTACGCAACTCGACGGTAAGGTCACGACCTATACGGACTGGATGAAAAACCTGGCGACCAATAAAGATTTCTTTGGTACCCGGAAATATTGTCCGGATGTTCAGATCGCTGACTTTGATAATGGCAACAATGATCGTATTTTTCGCTATAGCGATGTGCTGCTGCTTTATGCGGAATGTCTCAATGAACGTGGCGATATCGCCGGAGCGAAACAATACATCAACCTGGTGCGTAAGCGCGCCAATAATATCGTTCCCGATGAGCAGCCACACCTATGGTATCAAAAATCCAATGGAACAATTCCTGACGTAGATGGATTGATCGCTCAGGGATTAGTAAAAAACGGCGTTCCTTTAAATACGATCAAAAATATTATCGTGCATGAGCGATTTGTTGAATTTTTGGGTGAATATCAACGTTATTTTGACCTGTTACGGTGGGGGATGGCCAATCCAAGCTGGCTGGAACCTTTAAAAAAAGGCGGCTGGTCTACCAAAGCAATGTTCTATCCTTTTCCACAGTCGGAATTGGACAACAATAAAAATTTGAAAGGCAATGATATGAACAATTGATTTGGGAAAATAGATGTTTTTATTTATTCATAGTTAGTGTTAGGTGGAGGTGTCCTTTTTAGGGCACCTTTTTTTTGTTCAACTGATCAAAAAGAATCCTGTGTCGATATTGTACTAGTATTGATCGATTATGTAGTTTCTTTCCTGATCCAATACAGGTATTTTTGGTATTCAAGTAGATAACAAATTATAAACCGGATGCCTTTGTCGTGCTATTTGTGTCGAGGCATTCTGATCGAAGATCATTGTAAATGGACAGAAGAACAGCAATTAAGTTTCTCGGTGCAACTATTCCGACGCTTTTCCTTGGCAAATTTAGCGCTGCACACACCTATTTGGGAAGAGTACCTTTTCATCCCGACTGGCGCTCACTTGAAAATTATCAGGTACCTGATTGGTTTAGGGATGCCAAATTTGGTATATGGGCACATTGGGGCCCACAGTGTCAGCCGGAAAGGGGCGACTGGTATGCACGCGGTATGTATCAGGAAGGATCCGATCAATACCAGTATCATCTCGAAAAATATGGACATCCTTCCATTTTTGGTTTCAAGGATGTGATCCATCAATGGAAAGCCGAAAATTGGAATCCGGAAGAGCTGATGGACCTCTATAAAAATGCCGGTGCCCAGTATTTCATGGCCCTAGCCAATCATCATGATAATCTGGATCTTTACCGCAGTAGCCACCATCAATGGAATAGCGTCAATGTTGGCCCCAAAAAAGATATTGTAGGCGGCTGGGAGGGTGCTGCCAAAAAGCGAGGACTCAAATTTGGTGTGAGCGTTCACGCAGCCCATGCCTGGACCTGGTATGAGACAGCGCAACGAAGTGATAAAGCTGGAAAGTTTGCCGGAGTAGCATACGATGGGAAGCTGACAAAGAAAGATGGCGTCGGAAAATGGTGGGCAGACTACGATCCACAGGAGCTCTACGCTCAGGATCATGAACCCAGTTTGGATAGCAAAGACGACAACACGGTTCATCGGCAGTGGCACTGGGATGTCACCTCCGGCGTGAGCGTACCGCATAAAGCGTACTGTGAAAATTTTAAAGCGCGCACCCTGGAACTGATCGATAACTACAAACCCGACATGGTTTACTTCGACGATACGGTACTGCCGCTTTATCCAATCAGCAATGTTGGACTGGAGATCGCGGCCGACTTTTATAATAAAAGTATGCTGGCAAACAAAGGCAAGGTCGATGTGGTCATTAACGGTAAAATCCTGAATGAACAGCAACGGAAATGCCTGGTATGGGATATCGAACGGGGACAGAGCAATACCATTGAACCACAGCCCTGGCAGACCTGCACTTGCATAGGTTCCTGGCATTATGATCGCCGGATTTATGAAAATAATCAGTATAAATCGGCCAAAACTGTCATTCACATGTTGATTGATGTAGTTAGTAAAAATGGTAATTTACTATTGAGCGTACCCTTGCGCGGCGATGGTTCTATAGACGATAGGGCGAAGGAAGTGGTACAGGGCATAGGAAGCTGGATGGCCATACACAAAGAAGCCATCATTGGAACGCGTCCTTGGCGCATTTTTGGTGAGGGACCTGCACAAGAGGAAGCTCCTACATTGAGTGTGCAGGGCTTCAATGAAGGAAAAGGTAAAGCTTTTACCGGCGATGATGTCCGTTTTACGACAAAGGAAAATAAAGTGTATGCCTTTATTATGGGAACAACGACCGGAACGCAGATTACAATCAAGTCATTGGGCCGTTCGGCGGCCCATACGCGAAAGGTCAGTCAGGTAGAGCTGCTCGGAACGGATGATCGGATTTCCTTTCGACAACTCGACAATGCCCTGCAAGTATCGCTACCCGACGACTTCGTTCAAAACAATATTGCGACAGTATTGAAAATTACCTGATAACATCATCTTTTTGAGCTGCTAATGAGGTGTTGCGCTTTGGATAAAATGTTCAGGATAGTATCTCGAGGGATAGCAAGGCAAGCTGTATGACTAAAGCGTGCAATATTGAGTCCTATAAAATTGCCTTCGCTATCGATGATCGGACTTCCGCATTCGTCGGCATGAATGCGGGAATCGTGGAGAAATACACGTGGAAAATTATCCCTGCGCGTTGATTTTCCTTTGGGAATGTGATTGGCGGGATGTGGGTTTTGCTGCACTGCCCATTTGGACAGAATGACCTGGGTATGTAGCGCCGTCAACCCGCGTCGGTATCGAACCTGTAGCGTGTCGCCTGCGGAAAATTGTTGCATGGCCGCATTGATTTTGAGGGCACTTGCAACATCCTGGTCGTTTAACGCCATGATTTGATCTCCAATACGAAGTCCAGCCCGTCCTGCAGCACCCATGCTGTCCACTTTTGTTAAGGTTGGAAGACCTGCAATCTCCTGCATCTGCGCATCGAACGTGCCCGGAATCGGTATGCGTGGAAAGGTTTGCGGCTGCATGCCGAGGACACCGCTTTTACGGTTATTGGCGGCAAGCAGTGACCACAGCTTTATACCGAGTAACGAATCAGGAATGGCTAGTCCGGTGTTCGCCGATACAGTGATTGCCGGAAATTTATGATCACTTATAAGTGCGATCAGGTCGTTTTCTTCATCTCTGAGCAGGATCTTTAAAGCATAGGTGCTGTTGCGAAATTTGGCCATTGGCGCAGCGCCAATCTGGCTACTCTTGGATAAGATCACCTGCTTGTTGTTTGCCAGATTAAATGCGGTGCCTAATATATACGTGCTATCTCCCTGCAATTTACTGTGGATAAGGATAGACTGAACATTTGTTTTGGGATCTTGTGCTGGTTTTTTGCGTCCCAATACCACGAGGTCTTTCGCTAAGGGATCGCTACCGATTGAATCAGTAGCAGTGGGATAACTGTTGATTGCAACCGGATGGATCAGCGAGCGCCAATAGCTGCGATAGCTGTTTACAGGTACCTCAAAATTGATGCCCTCCGCAGCATCGATACGACTATGTAGGCCAATTACGCGGCCTAAGGCGTCAAATAATGGACCGCCGGAATCACCGGGCTCCATAATACTGCTACTTTGAATAAAACCATAGTCGTCCATTTTTTTTAGAATGCGCCCAGTGCGGAGAAAGGGGATGTTGAAGGGCAGGGTTTCGGGATAGGATAGTCCAAAGCAGGGTTGCTTTTCGGCGATGGATGACGACCAGCCCATTTCCGCAAATGGCCAGGGGCCTTCGCCCTGCATCTTCATCATCGCAATATCGGGCAAGTTGCTCTGTTGATCGACGACCAGTCGTCCGAGCGCTTTGGCAATACCCTGCTTGCCATCAGGAAAAATCACCCGATAAAAATTGCCCGGCTTGGTGGAATGCGCCACCGTAAGGATTGTTCCATCCGAGCGCACGATGACTCCACTGAAAGGCGCACTGTTTTGTTGACTGCTTACACTGTCTATACCGAACATTTTTATGGAGGCCGCTAGCGCTCGGTCAATAATAGATCTCGGTATCTCGCGGTCAGCGGTCTGCTTATGCTGCGCTAAGCAGTAATTGAAGCCTGTGATCAAGCACAAAATTGTCCAGATAATGAGGTGTCGGAGAAAGGTGCTTTCAGAAATTTTGTTGGAGCAAGGTGTCATAGGGCAAATAGGTTGATTTATTGGATTAGGTTTTGCTTTAAAAAGCGACAGCTCAAAGGTAGGGCATTTGGCAACGAAAAAACAAGGGTAGGGAAACAGTTCTGAATAAATTACTGACCTGAGCTTGTTTTTTATGTGCTTGGCTGAAAAATTTATGGCTTGATGAGGTAAATGGTGAAAATTAATTTAGTTATCTTTAACCACGAAAAGATGAACTGCTAGCTAAACCGATCTACCAATGAACTATACGAGCGAAAAAGAGCTGCTTGAAGATTTCCTCAACGGGGAGGAGCAGGCTTGTGCGCATGTATATAACCGTTATTTTAGTCGCATTTGTTTATACGCATCGAGCTTTGTGGATGAAAGCAAAGAAGCTGAAGATATCGCCGAGGAGGGATTTCTCCGCTTATGGCAGAGCAGACGGCGTTTTGAAAGTTTATCACATCTGAAGGCGGCGCTTTATCAGGCTACGCGTCATGTAGGCATTAATCACCAGACCGCTCGGCAGCGAAGATTGAATCGAGTCGATAGTTATGTGGCACAACAGGAACAGAATCAAAAATCTTATCTACATGAAATTGTGTATACCGAAGCCATGGCCGAACTCTACGAAGCCATTCAGAAGCTGCCACCCAAAGCACGTGAAATTATACAGCTGAGCTACCTCGAAGGCAACAGCAATCAGGAAGTTGCGGATCTATTGCAACTAAATATTCAAACAGTAAAAAATCAAAAGTTACGTGCCCTAGGCCTGCTACGCCAACATTTAAAACGCGATTCCTTTAATTATCTACTCTCATTGATCGTCCTTTTTGGAAAAATTTAATTTTTTTTAATTGTCTTTGGTACTTTTTTAAATCGGCGTGGTATCTATAGATGAAATAGCGTAAAATGGACCCTAAAGAAGAAGAAAAACTTATCCGTATCAGTTCGCTTGTCCTCCGTGAAATGCGGGGAACGCTCAGCGGCGAAGACCGTCTTTTTTTGGAACGCTGGCTGCAAGAATCCGTGATGAACAAACAGATTTATTGGCGTTGCCTGGATGAGGCGCAGCAGCGTGAGGCTTATGCCAGTCTACAGCATTTTGAAAAGCAACGTAATTTTGAGTCGATAAAAGCTAAGCTTTCCTTTCGTTCTTCAACCAAAAGGTCTGGGCTGCTGCAGCGTCTATGGCCTTATGTTGCTGCCGCTAGTGTGCTGTTAGCTCTTTCGGTTGTGTGGTATTGGAATCGGGATAACAGCCGGCCGGTTCAAACCCAATTTGAGGCTGTAAATGACCGCCTTCCGGCTTCCCATCGGGCGATTATAACACTCTCAGATGGTAGACAATATGCTTTGAATAGGGGCGAAAAGCAAGTCGTGATCGATGGCGGAGGTATACGTTATAACGATGGTCATGAAGTGGCGTCGATCGATGCAGCGGTATCTGCCCGGATAGAAACTCCGCGTGGTGGTACCTACGAGGTCACTTTGCCCGATGGCACTCAGGTGAAGCTAAATGCTGGGACTACACTTGCTTATCCGACGGTATTCGCGAAAGACAGACGCGAGGTCAGTCTCCAGGGCGAGGCCTATTTTGAAGTTGCAAAACGCAAAGATCAACCCTTTATTGTGCACACCAAAAATCAACAGGTGCAGGTACTTGGAACGCATTTTAATATCAATGCCTATCCGACAGCAGCACAGATAAAAACAACCTTGCTGGAGGGAAAAGTACAGGTAAAAGAATTGATCAAAGGCCAAAAAGTAACCTTGCTCCCCGGCGATCAGTCGGTCAATGAAGGAACGGAGCTTACCAAGCATCCGGTCAACATAGCGCAGGAAATGGCTTGGATATATGGCAAATTCAACTTTGACGGAAAATCACTTCGGCAGGTCATGGATGAACTGTCTCAATGGTATGCGGTTGATGTGGTTTATAAAGGCGATGTACCCGATGTTTCCTTCTTCGGGGGAACATTCAGAACGAGCAAGTTATCAACGATCCTAAAAATATTAAAAGACCAGGATCTGTCCTATCATTTGACGGACGATGGGAAACTCATCATTGAAAAAAATAATCCTAAAGCACAGAAAGGAGGGCAGTAAAGAACGTAAAATTATACTTGACCAAACGATATGAATTAACAAATTGGGCAGTGGATCTTGTCATCTATGCAATCGATCCTGCAATCTAACCTAACTAAACTAACTAGAATTAATGAAATTAAGTTGTTTTTCACAAGCGACCAGACCCTTTTTATGGCTCATTTTGGCCGTCTTGCTACAGCTGGGTCATAAGGTAAATGGGCAAACCGTAACCTATGCCGGGCGCAATGTTCCACTGATGGATGTGCTGCAGGTGGTCAAAATTCAGACGAACTATGAAGTGCTCGGAGCCAAAAAGATATTGGAGTCGGCGAAGCCAATTTCAATTAAAGCGGACAAAATGCCGCTTAAATTATTTCTTGATAAAATTTTAAGTCCGCAGGAAATCGGCTATACGATTGAATCGAAGACGATTTTCCTGGAAAAAAAAATAAGTCCACGGAAATCCGAGCCCAAAAACCTCCCCCCGGTAGAAAAATCATCCCAAAAACAGATTCGCGGACAAGTCCTTGGGAGAGACCGTACGCCGCTTTCCGACGTGAACATTTCACAGTTGGGCAATACCATCGCAGTGGCCGATAAAGAGGGACGTTTTTCTTTTGTCGGTACAATGCAACCGCTTACATTAAGTCGGGTGGGCTATAAAAACTACACGCTCGCCTTGGTCGAAAACAAAGATGAGTATAGTGTAGTGATGGAAGAAGAAGCGAATGCACTAGAGCAGGTCGTTGTTACCGGTTATCAGGTACTAAAAAAAGATTCCTATACCGGAACTGCTATTACCAAAAGTGGTGATGAACTACGGCAGGTCAATCCGCAGAATGTGCTGCAGGCCATGCAAGTGTTCGATCCATCATTTAAATTGCTCGACAAC
Source organism: Sphingobacterium sp. UBA2480 (assembly GCF_002341965.1). NCBI lineage: Bacteria > Pseudomonadati > Bacteroidota > Sphingobacteriia > Sphingobacteriales > Sphingobacteriaceae > Sphingobacterium > Sphingobacterium sp. UBA2480. Next base: position 503,487 of record NZ_DDPA01000007.1, read on the forward strand.
AATCTTGCTGGATCCAATCCCAATGCTTTGCCAAATATCAATGTGCGTGGATCTTCTTCATTGCCCACCGGAGGGAATGAAGTGCTGCGAAGGGATAATATCACGACCACAATCAATATGCCGGCCTTTATATTAAATGGTTTTGAAGTAAGTGTACAGAAGGTGCTCGACCTGGATATGACCCGTATTGAAAGCGTCACGATCTTGAAAGATGCTGCTGCAACCGCCATATATGGTTCGAGAGCGGCCAACGGTGTGATGGTCATTACGACCAAAATGCCCAAGGATGGTAAATTGCAGTTGACTTATACGCATGAGAGCAATGTGAATATGCCCGACCTGACCGGATATGATGTTTTGCATGCTGCTGATAAATTGGCCTATGAGAAGCTGGCCGGGCTGTATGATGCCACGATTCAGCGGCAGCCACAGGATGCCTTGGATGAACTGTATTATCAAAAGCTGGCCAATGTCCTTGGCGGTGTGGATACCTATTGGCTGTCACAGCCTGTACGGACTGCGGTTGGGCAAAAGCATGGCCTTTATCTGGAAGGTGGTTCGGAGACGTTTCGTTATGGCGTGGACATGCGTTATCAGACCAGGCCCGGTGTGATGAAAGGATCGGGAAGAAATCAATATTCGGGCGGATTAAACTTTAGCTATAACCTCAAAGGTAAATTTAGATTTCAGAACGAGCTTGCCGTAACAGTGGTCGATGGACGTGAATCTCCCTATGGAAATTTTGCAGATTATGTCAGAATGAATCCTTATTACCGCATGACAGATGATCAAGGAAATATAATACAGGAGGCCGATGTATGGACAAGGGTAGCAAATTCGGGAAGTGCACAACGGGAATATGTCTTGAATCCACTTTACAATGCGACGTTGAATAGTTTCAATAAACTGGGATATACCGAATTACTGAACAATTTCTCCGGTGATTTTGACCTCAGCAATGGACTGCGCCTGCGGGGACAGGTGAGTTTGTTGAAACGCTTGAATACCGATGATAATTTCCGCTCGCCCTTAGCCAATGATTTTTATTTCTATCCTACAGCACAAACAGATGAAAAGGGTAGTTATACCAGCTATACAAATAATGAATTGTATTGGGATGCAAACATACGGCTCAATTGGATGCGTTCGATTGATCTACATAGCTTCAATGTGGTCGGGGGAACCAATATCCGGACGGAAAGCTATGATGAGCGTTCTTTCAAAGCGATAGGCTTTCCAAATGACCGATTTACCAGTGTGGGATTTGCCAAAGGATATGCTGAGAATGCGAGTCCTTCGAGTAGCTTGGGTGCCTCCAGGCTATTTGGTGCCTTTCTCAGTGCTAATTATTCGTATGATAACCGTTATCTGATGGATGCTACCGTCCGTATTGATGGCTCCTCCAAATTTGGGTCCAATAAGCGTACTGCTCCCTTTTGGTCGACAGGAATCGGCTGGAATATGCATAAGGAAAAATGGTTTGCCAACAATGTGGTCAGCCAGTTGCGGCTCCGTGCTACGATAGGACTGACGGGGTCTGTACAGTTCGATCCTTACATGTCGCGGACAACCTATAGTTATGATAAGAGCAATTGGTATTCCTCAGGGTTGGGAAGTACGGTCCGTAATTATGGTAATGAAAATCTGACCTGGCAGAAGACCCAGAGTACCGATGTCGGTCTTGATCTTGGACTTTGGCATGATCGTCTGACACTTTCGCCTCGCTACTACCATAAGATTACCCGAGATATTTTGGCCGATATCAACTTGGCACCTTCTACGGGATTCAGCTCTTATAAAGAGAATCTGGGCGATCTTGAAAACAAAGGATTTGAACTCAACGCCAATTGGATTGCCCTTAAAAAAGAAAAATGGACGCTGAGTCTATTGGCAAATTTGGTACGGAACAGAAATAAAATCGTACGTATTTCAAATGCACTGAAGAGCTACAACGAACGCGTCGATGAAGCACAGCAGGGGAGTGATTTAATGGCCGTACCCTTGCTTCGCTATAAAGAAGGTCAGTCGTTGGACGCCATATATGCCGTCCCTTCCTTGGGGATAGATCCGGAAAACGGCAAGGAAGTGTATATCAAAAAAGATGGCACATTGTCGTATGACTGGGATGCACGGGATATTGATGTCGTCGGGGTGGCTACACCAAAAATGGAAGGATTTTTCGGCGGGACACTACGCTATAAGCAGTTTATGATGGTCGCTTATTTCCAGACGCGGATAGGAGGTAAAACCTATAATCAAACCTTGGTAGATCGTGTCGAAAATGCCGACCCGCGCTATAATGTAGACAGTAGAGTCCTGGAGGAAAAATGGAAAAATCCTGGCGATGTGACCTTTTACAAAAGCATACAGGATCTGGGGCAAACGCGGGTATCCTCGCGTTTTATCATGCCTGACAATTTATTTGCCCTGCAGTCACTGAATCTTTCGTACGATGCTGGAAAAGCGCTGTCGAAAAAATTGGCGCTGTCGAGCCTGCGTGTTGGACTTGTTGCAAATGATATTTTTCGTTGGTCTTCGGTAAAAGTAGAACGCGGAATTACGTATCCATTTGCCCGCAGTGTGACTTTTACCCTACAGGCCGGATTATAAAAGATGGTAAGTATCATCCTACGGATGGAAAAAATATGTACAGATGAAGAAGTTAACTATAGTTTTAATACTGTTCACAGCCCTGAGTACGCTTTCTTGCTCCAAGTGGCTGGATATACAACCTGAAAGCGAAATCGACAAGTCGGTCCTCTTTTCTACCGAGGACGGTTTCAAGGAAGCCCTGATCGGCGTATATACGCGATGTGCTAAAGATGATCTCTATGGCAAGGAGCTGACCATCGGAACGCCAGAAGTGCTTGCGCAGAACTATGCGCTGTCAAGTAATGATCCCTTGCGTTATCAACAGACCAAATTGTTTAAATACAATGATGGCAACTTTATTGGTCGAAAGGACAATATCTGGAAGGGTTTATACAATGGTATTGTCAATGCTAATCTGATACTTGGTGAAATTGACCGTAAAAAGCAGTTATTTACGGGAAGCAACTATCAATTGATCAAAGGGGAGTCGCTGGCTTTGAGAGCCTACCTGCATTTTGATGCTTTACGCCTATTTGGTCCGGCTCCGGCTGTGAATGACAAAATTGAAGCCATTCCCTATGTAACGACCTATTCCAATAAATCCACTAAACTGTCCACGGTGTCGCAACTTCTGGATTCGGTGATCCGAGATCTGGAAGACGCTAAAGAATTGCTCAAGGTTGATCCCATCCGCCTGAAATCCTACGTGATTGGTTATCCTACCGTCGGAGACACCTTGAAAAATTCAGAACTGCAGGATAAGAGTCTCTTTTTACAAAACAGAAGGCACCGGCTCAACTATTATGCCGTATGTGGGCTGCTAGCGCGTACCTATCTCTATAGTGGAGATAAAGTAAAGGCATTGCTGAACGCACGTGAAGTGATCGATGTCAAAAAATTTCCATGGACCAATGCCACGGATTTCCTTGCCGTCGATGCGGATAAAAAAGATCGGGTTTTCTATAAAGAGCTATTGTTTGCCTGGTACATTCCAGGCATGAACAGCACCTATAACAACGACTGGTTCCAGGATAACAACAGCGCGATTTATCTAGATCAGGATGAAGCAAAAACCATTTACGAGGTTGCAGGAGCCGGTGGCGGTGACATGCGCTATACGCAATGGTTTGGAACGGTAAGTGTTGGGAATTCCTTTATATCATCTATTCACAAATATCGAAGGAATACACTGGGCGACAGTTTTGCAGCCAATCTGCATTATTTGGTTGCGCCTGCGATCCGCTTGTCAGAAATCTATTATATCGCTGCTGAATGTAGCTACGAGACATCTCCCGCTCAGGCTGCAGCATGGCTCGATGAGGTACGTGAACATCGCGGCATTGGTCAGAAAGTAGATATATCAACCAATTCCAAACTTCGAAACGAACTTCTTAAGGAATACCGTAAGGAAATGTTTGCCGAAGGGCAATTGTTTTTTGCCTATAAGCGGCTCAATGTACCAATTGTCGGACAGCAAGGCACCACAATTCCAGCCAGTCAACAAATTTATGTTTGGCCGCTGCCTGATGATGAAATAATTTATGGACAACGGTAAATAGTAACCACAATGAAAAAAAATATTTTATTACTTCTGCTACTGCCGCTGATGCTACTGTGGTCTTGTAAAAAGGCGGTTTTAACGACTTACGATAGGTCGGCTAATGTTTATTTCGATCTGAGCGACACGGATCGGGATAGCATTGTATACACCTTTGCCTATGATATGACCAAGGCACAGGATACCATTTTTGTTCCTGTCAAAGTGATGGGATACCGTGATCAGCAAGCGCGACAATACGAGGTTTTCGTGGAAAAGGATTCATCAACGGCCCGTGCTGATCTGCATTATGAACAGTTGAAATCGGCCTATACCATAGAAAGTGATGCAGGCCGGGCACGGTTGCCCATTATCGTACACAATATCAGCGAACTTGAAAATCAATCTGTATCACTGCTCATAAAACTAAAGGCAAGCGATGACTTTGCTGTTGAAAATCCAGCCTTGATACGCGCGCGCATCATAATTTCTGCCCGATTGGAGCAACCGGCCTGGTGGACCATGTGGCTTGATAATTATTCGCGGGTAAAACATCAGCTCTTCTTGATTGTGACTGAACAGCGCTCGCTTTCTACAGTCGGACTTGATGCACCCAAGAATCTCTACTTTGTCAATCTCCTGCTGATGATGCTCAATGATCCCTTTAAATGGGTGAAAGATCACCCGGAAAAGAATTATGTGCTGAGCAGTAAAGACGACGGACAGACCTATCAGTTCTATCACGTGGACAATCCAAACCGAAGCATCTTATTGAGAAAGAATAGCGCTTCGGGTAAGTATTATTTTATAGATGAATCAGGAAAGGAAGTCAGATAAGATGAAAAGAAATGTAAAGAGATCAAGAGCAATACTATTTTTTGCCATTGCGGCTTTAAATTTATTGGTTTTGGGTAGCTGTTATAAGGACAAGGGGAATTATGCTGTCGATATGCCTGAGGGACCGCAGATTACCGGATTGGATACTTTGTATGAAGCTTCGGTTGGTGATAGTCTTATTATAGCACCTAAAATTACGGGCATCGATGCGGCTTCACTGAAATGTAACTGGCGCATAGATGTACCGGAGGCAATTGTCCCCGAAGCCAACCACTACGAAGGGCCCACCCTACGCATCGTTTTTGGGCTTCAGGCCAAAAGATACACGGCGCGTCTTACGGTGACCAATACGGCAAATGGAATGAAATATTTCTATAATTTCAAAATCCAGGGAGCGACTGCTTTTTCGCGAGGATCACTTGTGTTATCCATCCAGAATGGGGTCAGTAAGCTGTCCTTTATAAAACCTGACAACAGCGTACAAGCCAATATTTATGAGGCGATCAATCGCGAACCATTACCACCTGATCCGATGCATATCCATTACCTCAAAAATCAGTTCACGGGAAATACCCCATTAGGATACTGGATTATTTCCAAACAGGCAGGTGTGCGCCTCGATGTCAATAACTTGGTTAAAGAAGCGGTGAAGCCCGGTACGCTGCACGATAACTTTTTTCTAGCTCCCGCAACGATTGCTGTCGGAAATCTGCTCGCCCATCCGCAAGGAGTAATGATGGGCGTCATTAACGGCAAATTTTATGGCGGAACAACGAATACCTGGGATCAATCGAATACCTATGGTATGTTTGGAACTTACGCGGATGGGGACTATGAATTGGCACCGGAGATTATATTGACAACCGTCGACAACAACTATAGTGTAATTGCTTTCGAAAAAAATAAAAAGCAGTTTATCCGAATCAATATGTATGGCAGTCCGATGTATTTTGGTACCCAGTATAGTCCCGTAAATACTGAAATTTTTGATCCGACAAAGGTGGGTATGGATCTGATTAAAATGGTACAGATCAATAACACAGATACCTACGCTTATGTGAAGGATGGTAGCGGCCAACTGTATGAACTGAAGTTCAATGCAAATTTTAATGGACCGTTTATGATTACGGCAATACATAAGAGACTCTTTATAAAACAAGAATGGATAAATACCGAAACAAAGATGGTGGCCACCCGCAATGGGTACATCTATGTGGCCTACAAAAATCAGGTGTTTCGCTATAATCCACTCAATCAGCAGGTGGAACTGTTGAAGGCAGCCATCAAATCGGATGTCAGCCTGCTCAAACTGGATGATGATGATGAGAATACATTGATTGCGGGGGCAGAAGGCGCGCTGTATTATATAGATATCCGGGTAGGGAAAAACGGCGAGCTGTTTAAAACAATTGACGGTCTTCCCGGAAATCCCGTGGATATGACCTGGCGTAAGTAAAAAAAGAACAATATACAATCTAATTATATAAACATGAAAAATTTAAAAATAGCTGCCTTAGCGCTGGCATTTTTGCCCTTGACATTATTTGCGCAACAAGCCGGTTTTCAGATCAAAGGAACTGTACCACAAGCTTTCAATGGCAAAAAAGTGTATCTCGATTACACAAAAGATGGATTTCCAGCCTCGGATTCATCGGCTATTGTGGATGGCAAGTTTAGTTTCAAAGGAACGGTAGAGGAGCCAGCTTACTCCCGAATGGTGTTTGATCAGGACGGTAAGGGTAAATTGATCGCACAAAATATTGGCGATCGATTATATTTTTATTTGGGTAATGAAACTTACAACATGACCATCAAAGATTCACTGCGTACCGCTGCCATAAAGGGGTCGCCCTTGCATAACGCCTATGTCGCTTATTTAAATGAGATTGGCGGTGGTTTTATGGATATTATTGATGCGGGTAACAAGGCCTTTTCGGCCGTAAAGCAGGTTGCTCCTGATGCCAATGAGCAGTATAAGGCTATCCATGAGAAGTTTGAGGCGCGATTTGAGGCGCGACGGGTTAAAGAGCTGGCATTTGCTGCCAAAAATCCCAATTCAATCTTTGCGGTGGACGCGCTTATTGATGCGGCCAATAAACGCAAGCTCAGTGAGATCGAACCTTTGTTTTTGAAGCTTTCCAAAGAGGTGCGTCAAATGACAAATGCGCGACAGTTGGAAGCACGTTTTCTAGCGGAGAGAAGTGTGAAAATCGGTAATAAGGCACCTGATTTTTCCCAGCCAGATACGGAAGGGAAATTGGTCAACGTATCCGATTTTAAAGGTCAGTATGTGCTGATCGACTTTTGGGCAAGCTGGTGTAGTCCCTGCCGTGCTGAAAACCCCAACTTATTGAAGGCATACAACAAATATAAAAATAAGGGCCTGGAAGTGCTCGCGGTTTCGCTGGATGATACAAAAGGAAAAAATGCCTGGTTAAAGGCCATTAAGGATGATGGATTGCCTTGGATACATGTCGCCGATCTAAAGGGCTGGAGCAATGAGGCAGCAGTGCTGTATGGCGTGCGTGCCGTACCGCAAAATTATCTGGTGGATCCTCAAGGGAACATTGTTGCTATCAATATCAAAGGTGAACTGTTACACCAGGAATTAGCCAAAATTTTTGGAAATTAAAGGACAACAGTATGTACTGTTATTGCCTTAAGCCATAAAGGATACTATTATTAGAACGAATGGCCATATCGATCATGGTGTGTATCACTATGGCTGATTATCTGTAAAGGCTAGGGATTGATTCCCTAGCTTTTTTATTTCATTGCTTTTTCAGCAATTTAAGCATGCTTGCCGCATAGTTTTTGCCTAGCTGCCGGTATCCCGCAGGACTGAAATGTAGTCCGTCGCCAATACCTGCACAGCCTTTGGAGGAGATGATATGGGCAGTAGGGATGGTAGCGGGCAGTATCTGAATGATAGCGTTCATGCTTGCGCATTTACCGCCGGCTTCGGCCGAAAGGAGTTCGCCGGCAAGCAGCGGGACATCTTGGGCGCTCAGGTGCAAATCGCGCAGGAGGCTTTCATAGACTTTTTTTACTTTATTGGGCCATTGCCGATCGCCAGTGTTGGACTCACCCTGATGAAGCAAAATACCTTTGATAACACCTTTCTGCTGCGCCATCCTGGCTAGAGCTACCAGTCTCTGATAAGGATTGTTGTCATAGGCAGCAAGCATGGATTTCATCCATTCCGGTGACTTTGCAACATAACTTGCTGTGCTGTCCTGATCAAATAATTGAATATGACAGCCACCTACTGAAACGTTGATGACACCGACCTCAATATTTTTGGGAAGATTTTCTACAAGTGTTCGGCCAAAATAATCTGCAGGTGTAAGTCCGGTGTGGCAGCGTGTGAGTGGTGCCCGAGCCGGCGACCATTGGCCATATTGCCGCCCTAAATCGGGGCAATCTACTGCCGATAGTACCTTGAACCGTTCGATGGCCATGGTATCCTGTGCTTCGAATTTACCGTGCCCTTCCATATTGGATTGTCCAAAGCAAAGGTAAATATGGAAGTTTTTGTCTTGGGCGAACGCTGCTGTACCTGAAAAACCGCATAGTAGGAAGATCATGAACAGGATTTTAAATTGTGTTTGTCGCATGGTGAAGTTTTTCATGTGATTAAAATAAACTATTTCGCGGTAAGAATAGCTTACCGATAAAAGATGACCTTTAGTTCATCGCTATAAATTTGAATTTAAACAACTGACAGGATGTACCATAGTAATCCCAAAGCTGCAGATTGGAGTTGCCATCCATCGTACAGCTGGGTACATCCCAACCGCGTGTGGCATCTACCTTTGAGGTAATTTTGTAATAGCCATTAGCTACAGCTGTGACCTTCCAGGCCTGCGCATCATTGCCATAGTTCTGCCAGAGCCGGATGGCAGTTCCGAGTACATTGCTGTTACTTGTCAAATCGATGCAACGACTGCTTGCGCTTGCTTTGGAGACAAAGCGCCAGTAACCATTGCCTGCATCGATGGCTACCCAGCGCTGTGCGTTTGCACCATTTCGGGTCCAGGGTCTGAGTGCTGCACCGTTGGCATCTTCCCCTGATTTCAAATCAAGGACTTTGTTGGCATCGGTCTGAAATTCAATTTCGTAAATCCCATTGTTCACCAAGCTGGTGACGGTGCAGTTAGACATGGGGTAATTGGAGGCGGCATATTGCTGAAACCATTGTTTGCTCGGTGCAGCGCAGGCCTCCCAATCGTTATTAAAGGCGGTGCCGGCATTGGGGTCGCCTTTATGGAGCAGGTCGTCGGGAGCAAGGAGGTTCCAGCTGACATTGCCAGACTGATCGACGATATATTTCAAATTTGCACCAAAACCATTACCACCAGCGGTGCCCGTAGATCCTGTGCCGAAAGTACCATATCCCTGTGGAGCCCAGTCGGTCTCTGTAATAGCGATTGGCGCAATGTCAGCAATAGGTTTGACATTGGTATTCCAGGCATTTTGGAAAGCTTGATAGGTATTGACACCGCCCCAATAACCGGGATAAATGTGTACCGCATAGCCAATGTTGCCACCCGTAATCTGGTTATTGACGTAGCCTTGGTAATGGGATTGCCAACCGGTACCGGGTATCCAGCAGACGTTGTTGGCTCCGTTGTTACGGATGATATTGACTAAGGGCTGAAAGAAATTCTTCAGCGCGGCAAAATGTTCATTTCCCGTCATTCCCCAAGTACCGTTCGTCCCAAGGATTTCAACAGGTTCGTTAGCCAATTCAAACATCACATTGTCTGCATTTTTTAGGGCAGTGTGCTGCGACAGAAAAGTCCATACGGTCTTGAGATAGGTATGATAAGCATCATTGACGGCGATACGGTGCGGACATACACCTGGAGGACGTAAGATGACATACATACCGCGGCTGCGGGCATGATTGATTAAGGGGACAATGACCTGGTCAGTGTAAGTAACCAGACGATTGTAGTTGAACCTTGAGATATCGTCTTCGGGAATGGGTGCACCTGGATCATTGGTCCAATAAGGATCAATATGCAGACGGATATAATTGAGGTACCAACCGTCGGCGGCGCTGCTGAGCTTGTCCATGACCGCCTTGTTGTAATTGAGTGCGCCCTGCACATTGTAATTGTCCCAGGTGCAGTAGCCCGAGTTGGCTCCATACTGACAGCCATTGAACCAAGGGCTTGGTGTAATGGCTACCCCGTGCAGGACAATATTATTGTCACAGGGATCTTTGAGGTACTTGCCACCGACATGCAGAGTAGGGGTTGGCCGCGGCCAGCTTGTAACGGCTTGCGCGGAAACATTGGATTTAAGACTTCTTTCGGATTCGCTGATCAATGTTTTTTCTTCCAGCCGCGAGCAGCTGGAAAAAATAGCTAATAAAAAGATCAGCAATAACCACATGTTGTTTGTTCTCATAATTTACATATTTAAAGGGTGATTAATGATCTTATTTTTTAGCTGACAATGCCTCAGCAACAGCCTGATAGGCTGGCTTTCGAACAAATCCTTCGGTCCATAAGCCGATGGGCTCTCCGCGTCGCCAGAATGAACCCTCTTGGTCTGGACTATCCAACGGGCTCCATAGGGTGATACCGTACTGTTTATCCTTGGGAATGATCTCGAGGTATTTCTCAATGACAAACTTGTATAAGTCAGCCTGTTTCTGATACATTTCAGCTGTTGCATTGCTGGTCTTTATGCCGTTTCCAAGGCCGATATCGAGCTCAGACACTTTAATCAGCTTGCCTGTTGCGGCCAATAGATTGAACATGCTGACGATTTGGTCTTTACTGGTATTGATATCGATGTGCATCTGGGTGCCAATTCCATCCACTTTGGCCCCTTTGCCTTCGATGTAGCCGACATAGGCGATGAGCCCTTTGCATTTGTTGCCACTGCCTTCCAAGCCATAGTCATTGATGAAAAGGAGATCATTGGCATTACCATATTTGCGGGCAAACTGGAAGGCTTTCACGGCATAATCTTTACCCAAATAATCCTGCCAGTAGAATTCATCATCCGCCAGATCGGTTTTGCCGACTCCCGTCTTTAGGGCATATTGGTCGGGCCAGTCGGACATCGGTTCGTTGACTACGTCCCAAGCCTTGATGTAGCCTTTGGTTTTCTCAAGCATGCCGGCAATAAATGTCTCCAGCGCTTTCGCGAGAATGGCTTCTTTCTCGGCAGGGGTTTTCTCGATCGTGCTGCCCCCAGGGCTTCCATAACCTTCGCCATTGGCGGACTGCGCTCTGGAGGAATTGTTTCCCCAGCCAAACCAGCCATCAATATTGTTTTCAAAATCACTGTTGGCAATAAGGCTTGCCGAACTACCTGTTTTTGTCAGCACGACTTTGTCGATGAAAATAGTTCCATCATATTGACCAAAATTGATGATAAAACGGTTACGCGCTGCAGTTGCGGTGACTTTGAGCTCGTATTCTTTGTAGCTTGTTGTTAATGCCAATGAACCCATATTGTCGCCCGTATAATTGGAGGTGCTCTGCAGATCGATACCAATGTTGCCTGCTTTACTGCCCCGGGCTACAATCTTCAATACATATTCTTTCCCTATTTCCGTTGGGTTAATGTCTGTGGCTGTCTGTGCTTCCCAGGCATTGACAACAGAGGGATTGCTCATTTTTAGTGCATGTCCCGCTAGAGCTGGTCCTCCAGAACCTGGTATAACCACCGGAGCGATTAACTTATTCAGATAGGCGGCATTCTGTCCCGAATGCCAGCACAACGTGTGGCCATAAAGTGCCATGTTGTTTTCCTGTGCAGCTGTGATCAGCTGTTCTACACGAGATAGATTCAGGCTTCCGTCGGCTTGCACAATGGAACCATGCTTCATTTCATAGCCCATCACCATTTCTTCGAAATTACGATTAGCCAAGCGGTAGAGTACTCCTTTATTAAAATAATCGTTCATATTGAGCGCGACACCAAGTTTAAATGCGGGGTTTGCCTGTTTGTCTAAATAAGTTTTCAGGGGATTGTAGGCATTTATATCTTCCTGCGCCAGCACTTCCTGCGGTTTATCAACAGCAAATTCCAAGGGTTGATATTTGGAGCAGGAACTCCAGACAGTGCCGAGCGAAAGTAGGATGACGATAGTTTTATTGATTTTTTTCATCGTTGTTCGTTATTGAATTGATACTACTTTTTGACGGGCGTAAAAGTTTCCATTTTTACGGATCGGTCCCGCATAACGAGGGTATCCTTGCTTGTGGCGGTCATTTGTGCCATATCGATCGTGTAGGATAGATATAGTGCGTCTCGGTCTGCATTGCCCCAGCTGTTTTTTTCACCCCGTTTGACGAATTTTCCACTTCCGGTAGCTGATACGCCGGCACTAGCCGAGCTAACACTGCAATTGTTGTCGTCGTCAAAAGATAGGTTCAGATTGACATTGATATTGACATCACCTGCTCCCTTAAAAGATAGGGGCAAGACTGATTTCTTAAGTGCTGCCGTACTGATGTTTTTGACTTCATCTTTTTCGACGTAGGCCTGATGCCTGACAACGCTTTTTGTCAAGCTACTGTTGGCGCCTTTGCCAACGATCTGATCGGTACCGCGGCGAAGGTAATTGCCATGCCAGGGATTGATATATTTGAGGGCATAGAAGATAAAATCTTTCGGTGCAGCGTCCCAGTCGGATGCAATTGCCCTATTGGCAGTCTGTAATGAGGTTTTACCGGAGAGTATTGAATCGGCATTGACAACCTTTGTCATCCGGAGCGGTAAAACGTAATAGGTTTCCAACGACTTGGGGTCGGCAAAAAACGCGTCGGTCAGCTGTACCTCCACACCGCCCGTGAGGCTACCGCTGGGAATGCTGATCTGGTTGCTGGCAAGCTGATAATAATTGTCAGGCAGTGCGGTAACAGCCTGCCCATTTGGGTAGTGAAGCCCATTTGTGAGACTGTTGTCGACAACGAAGTCGATACGAATATCTTTTTTGTTGTTGTACACGCCGCCTGTAGTTGCCATGACTTTGACCTTATGTTGGTTGTCGAGGCTATTGTCAAAGATGTCTTCGCCCAGGGTCACTGTTCTGACCGGTGTCTGATAAGCGAAGTATACCGATTGAAATTCAAAGTCAGGGAACTCCCAGTCGTTATTTTTGCAGGACGCCAAACTTACTAAAGCCATTGCGTACAGGATATTGATTTTTTTCATCGTGTGCATGTTAAGTTTAATTCCAACCTATATTTTGTACAAGATTGCTGTATTTAAGTACCTCGCTGTACGGGATTGGGCCGTAATTCATATAGTTTTCATAGAGTCTATTCTCGACAGGTATTTCGGTATAGCTGTTGTTGTTGATACTCATGCCCTTGGCGGCGACATTGATATCCATTTTCCAACGGCGAAGATCCCAAAACCGGAATCCTTCAAAGCAAAGCTCCAGTCGGCGTTCGTTTCGGATCAGCTGCCGCATTTGATCTTTATTGTTTTTGACTTGCTCCAGGTAAGGGTCGCCATTGTTGGTGCCTACACCTGCACGCCGGCGAATAGCTTTGATGATGTCGTAGGCCGAGAACGTAAAGGTACCCATACCTGTAGGTCCCCAAGCTTCATTGGCCGCCTCGGCATAGGCCAGATACATTTCCGTCATGCGTATACGCGCATTGAAGTGCATTTGTTGCGTAGAAGATGAGGGGTTGAGGTTGACATCCTGACGCAGGAGCTTTTTCAGGTAATAACCGGTTCGTGTAGATGTTTCGACTTTGTTCAAGCCGTCATTGGTCGGACTATTGGCTGTCGTATTGATCGCTGAATTGCTGACACCTGCTGTCGCACCATTGACAATGATATAGGTCTTCAATCGTGGATCCCGTTTATCGTAAGGATTGGCTTTATTGTAGGCCGAATTGGCATCGGCAATGGGATAGCCATTTTCCATAGGGAAGGCATCGACCAGGTTCTGCGTAGGGTTGAGCCGGCCTCTACCGAATAATGTTGGCGGAAAATGATCTTGTTCCATACTGTTACTATTTCCTTTGTCTGTACGCCAAAGAATTTCGGCCGGATTGGAGCCGGAGGTTAAACCGTCGACCACCTCTTTATTGTACCAGGTAAATCCTTTAGGGTCGATCCCACTGACACCGCCTTTGGCTTGGATGACCTGCCCCGCATAGATCGCGGCTTGCTCCCAGGTCGTTTTACTCCCTTCACTGTATGCTGGACTTGCTGCTAATAGCGCTGCCCTGGCACGAATAGCCTGTGCAATGCGCTTGGTCATCCGTAATTTAAACGTGGAGCCAAATACGCGATTGTAATCATTGGCGTTTACGGTTCCTGCATATTTAACTGGAACCTGGCTATCGCTTGCTATATTTTCATAATCCATCGGCAATAGATCCTCTGCTTTGTTGATGTCGTCGTACAATTGCTGCATACAGGCTTCAAATGAGGCTCGGGGTTGATTGAAATCCGAATTGACGGTCTCAGGAGTCAAATGGATCGGAACGCCCAATATCTCTCCTGTGCCTGACTTGCCGGCATGCGCCTGTAGGAGATAGAACATAAACAGTGCACGGAGGCCATAGGCTTCGCCTTTCATCCGGTCGTTGAATAGGGCGCTAACTTTTGGCTCCATGGCCCATTCAACCTGGTCTGTTAAGGACAGAAAATTGTTCAGGTATTGTATGGCCGAATAGCTGTTGCGCCATTGATCAAAGGGGTTGTTGATACTTGTCCACTGGCCGGTTGCCGTTTTTAGAAATGTATTGTTCTTATCGTTGCTCACCGCATTGTCGGTCGCAACGTCATCAAAGCTGTAGCTATTGCTTGGGATTCGGTTGTATCCGTTTAAAAGCAATCCCTGAGCATATAACGGGCGGCTATTGGCCGTTTCAATTTCAAGATTATTCTCGAGAGCCGGTTCAAACATATCTTCGCAGGAAGAAAATAACAGGCTGCTCGCGATGGCTAGCGTTAATAGTTTTTTCATCATTCTCATTTTAAATATTCATGATTAAAATAGAGCCTTTAGGCCGACGTTGAAAAATCGCGTTTGAGGCGCTTGTCCGATATTCAATTGCATGATTTCTTTTTCCTTTGCAATCATCAACAGATTGGATCCGTTGGCGTAAATACCTAATTCATGGATAAATTTGGAACTGAGTATACGTTTGGGGAAATCGTAGGAAAGCTGCACTTTGGACAGGTTGATGCGATCCGTCTTATAAAGCCAAAAATCTGAGCTTCGAAAGTTGTTATCACTGTTGAAGGTAGTTAGGCGTGGATAAGTAGCGGTTTCTTTGGTCGACTCTGTCCAGCGGTCGCGCACGACCACGGAATATTTATCCTCCGCATCTACCCAAAAGTAAGAACTGTTTTTCATGGCCTTGGCACCAAACTGGCCTGTAGCGGCAGCAAAAAGGGTGAAGTTGTTCCATTTGACCGTCAGGTTGAGTCCTAATGTAAGTGGAGCTCCGCTCCATCCGCCTTTGCCCAGATAAACTTCGTCACGCGTATCAATCGTGCCGTCCCCGTTTTGGTCTTTATACTTAATATCACCCGGTTTTACTTCACCAAATGAAGAGAAGGCCGAATTGTCAATGTCGGACTGGCTCATATAAAAACCATCATGCTGTAAACCCCATAATGCATCGAGCGGTTTCCCGGCTTTATTTTGATAGCTAAATTGATAAAGTTCGTCCCTTTTTGCGGCCTTTGTCGTATAGTACATCCCATTGAGTCCCAGTGATACAAAAGTTTGGTTTAACTGTTTGTTCAGATTGACTCCAAAGTCTACACCCCGCCGTTCGTCACTGTTGTAATTGATAAAGGGAAGATCCGAATAAACAGGCCAACCTGTCGTAAAATACATCGGGTATTGCGTTGCCGCTTGCACCAAACCACCGCTCATGCGGTTAAAAAAGTAGGATGTATTGAAAGTGATCAAATTATTGTAAAGTCCACCTTCAAGGCTGATGTTAAGTTCCTTGCGTTTTGGAAATTTCATGTTTGGATTGTCGCCTCTCCGTCGGTCGAAAGAGTGCACCAATGCGCCATCCGCCCAGCTATACCAGGCCCCATTGTTGTAGGTATAATAGCCTTGATACAGGAAATAATCGCTAATGTCCAGATCTGTGTTTAAGATCCCCGCCGAAGCGGACAATCTTAGGTCATTGACAACTTTGCTATTGACAAGAAAGTTTTCTTTTGACAGGCGCCAGGCAAGGGCTAATGTCGGGGAGAGGGCCTGTCTGTTCCCCTGCGGTAATTTCGCCGAATGGCTATAGGCGCTACTAAAATCAACATAATATTTATCGGAATAGTTATAGCCTAACTGGAGCCCTAGGTTGGCATTACTGAGTTTATGGTAACTGCCGGAGGCAGCGATCTGAAATGCATTGGCCAATAGGATTGCCGAAACATGGTGGTTGTTATCGTAGGTGCGATTAAAGTTTAAGGATCCATTGAGTCCGATGGTCTGCCGATAGGTGCTGCCGCTGATGTTTTGCAAGCCCGAAATGCGGTCATCCCCATATTTTGTAAGGCTACTGATTCGATCTTTTCCGTCATAGTTGTTCCATGAAGCTTGATATACTGCATAATTGTTGTTGTAGGCCTGGTTGTAATTGGACTGATAGTCCACGGCGAGGTTGGTTTTGAAAACCAATCCTTCCAGGATATTTTTCAAGTCAAAATTCAAACCTGTATTAAATTGAAACTGGCGGTTAAGATAGCGGTTGGTGCCACCGGCATAAATGTTAGCAAAGGCATTGGTCTGATCCAGCTGACTTCCCCCCAGAAGGTATTTACCATCGATGAGAAAATTACTATTGTTGACATACACCATCGAATTGATGTCACCTTCTTCGATCATATCGATCGGGATGAGTGGGGAGAAGCGATGCGGCCTAGCGATGGCGGCTGCTCCCCAATAATCTGCGTTGACTCCTTTTAACATGTAAAAGCTGGCCGAAGCGTCCACATTGAGCGAGATCATTTCATTGACTTTGACGTCGATGTTACCACGCATATTAAATCGATTGGCACCCCCATTTTTCTTGGCCTGTCCAAAATTGAGCATAGACCCTTCGGACCAAAAACCAAAGTTGGTATAATATTGTGCCCGCTGATTTCCGCCTGAGATTTCGGCGGTGGCATCGTAGCGATTATAATGATCCTTGATATAGTCCGAGGAATAATAATCAACATTTGGGTAGCGGAAAGGGTTTGTTCCGGCTGCATGTTGGTAGATGGTTTCGGCGCCGTAGAGTGCCGAGAGACCGTCATTTTGCCGGGCCTCGTTGTATAACGTCATATATTCGGCAGAGCCCAGGTATTGCGGATAACTGATCGCCGTATTGATACCGCTATTGGCCCTGATTTTTATCTGCTGACCGCCAGCTTTTCCGCGTTTGGTGTTAATGCTGATTACACCTTTTGCCGCACGGCTACCATAGAGTGCAATGGCATTGACTCCTTTTAGGACACTGATCTGATCGATCTCGGTTGGCATAACGTTATTGGCGTCGCGCGGAAATCCATCCACTAAGACCAGATAACCGCTCATCCCCCAGATATTACCGTTATATCCGGAAATAAAGGCATCGAGATTTTCCAGACTGTAGGTGTTGTAGCTCTTGTCGAGCAATTGTGGGATGTTGATGGACTGGACATTGCCCATGAGGTCTTTTTTCTGAACTTTCCGGAAAGCAACTTGTACAAGTGTTGTACTGTCTTTGCCGATACTATCCTGAAGACCAGTTTTCGAACATGTTGAATGTGTATTTTTATGTTGTCCAATGGTTGGATTAAGCGATTCTTTGGCCATTCCTTCCGTGGTGGCGATCCAGCTTAATCCAAGACATAGTGCTATACTTAATTTTTTGTACTTCATTTTTTAAATGATTAAATGAAAAACTCGTTACCAGCCTGGGTTCTGATAGAACTCGGGATACATATTGACATCTCTGACCTTTAGTGGCAGCCAATAATGCTTGCTCGTAAATTTGCGTTCCAGAATAACGTTCTCTTGAATATTGACTACGCGATTTTGAGACGGATCTTGGTTGTTAAAGATACCTGCTCGATCAAACGAAACTGCCTTCTTTAAGGTGTAAGGCGCTTCGGTCAATAACAACCAACGGCGCAGATCATTAAAACGGTGACCTTCGAAGGCAAGTTCCACAGCACGTTCGCGACGTAGCTCGGGAAGCAGGGCGGCCGCGGAGCTGAGAAATTTGCTGTCTACATGGCCCACACCGGCGCGATCGCGTACGATATTGATGGCATCGACAGCTGTTTTACCGTAATTGTCTGCTTTGCCCGTAGCCGAATTGGAAGCCATTAGGGCAGACTCGGCATACATCAGATAAACATCAGCAAGACGCATGTAAGGGACGTAAATATGAAGATTGGTACCGTAACTGTAGGCTTGATCATATTTATTGGACGTTAAAGGGATAAATTTGCGTAAGACGTAGCCTGTCTGACTTCCGGTACGGGTATCCCGATAGCTTCCGCCTGTGAATAGATTGGCATAGCGGTTTTTTTCTTCTGATGCCGACATATTTCCCTGTACGACTTTTGTGCCGTCAAAAATAATGTCCTTATAAAAGCGTGGGTCGCGATCTTTCCAGGGGTATTCGGCATTGTATCCCGACTCCGCATCGGACTGGGTAATGTCCTTGATCGGTAAGCCGCTTTTCATGCCATAGTAATCGACATAATTTGCCGTTGGATTAAACTTAAGGTCGCCATCGCCAACCTCCAGTGGAATATATTGTTTGCTTGTTCCCCAGTTAGACACCCAAGCGTCAATATAAGGGCCTCTGAATATAGCCTCTGTACTACCTGGCATGGCCCAGTTTTGTCCCGTGGTGTAAAAGTTTAAATGAATATTGGCCAGGGGTACCAGTGCATAATTTGTCTGGCCGCTCTCCACAAGGGACAGCAATTCGCCAAAGGCCTGGGCAGCTTTTTTGCAGTAATCAGCCTGATAGGTTTTACTTCCGGTGGACTGAAAATTCATCAGTGGACTTCCTGCCCAAAGGTAGTTTTTGCCAAGATAGGCCAGTGCCATGATTTTATTGATGCGCAACTGGTTTTTACCGAGTGTACGCTTTCCAGCGGTTGTATTGTCCCAGTCGATCGGCAAGAGGTTGGCCGCTTCTCTAAAATCGGCCGCGGCAAGGTCTGCACAAGCCTGGTAGCTAAGTCTTGGCAACCGGAGCTTTTCGTCACTTGGGAGTACATAATTGATGTACGGCAT
The DNA here is from genome assembly GCF_002341965.1 of Sphingobacterium sp. UBA2480. NCBI lineage: Bacteria > Pseudomonadati > Bacteroidota > Sphingobacteriia > Sphingobacteriales > Sphingobacteriaceae > Sphingobacterium > Sphingobacterium sp. UBA2480. The sequence continues at coordinate 522,692 of NZ_DDPA01000007.1, forward strand.
ACCGCCAAAGTATTCCATCAACCGGTGGTGAAACCAACCCCTGAAAAATAACAATTGCCCTTTGATCAGGTTTCTTTCCTCCTGCGTAGCTTCGGTCAGTTTATCGATATTCTCTAGGCCAAGGCTTATTTTACGAAGGCCAAACCAGGAGGCACTCCATAGATCTCGGAAGGCACGGTTGGCAAATACATCGTCGTTTCTGGTGGTAAAATCGCCCTGATCCATCCAACCAGCACCCCAGCCGTCGAATTCCCTTTGCCAACCCCAAAAATTGCCTTGATCGATCTTGTTTACATAATGAAAGTTGTTCGCTGTGGAGGTTATTTCATCTTCACCCCAGTTCCAGGAGTTGGTCCAGTAGTTGTTGCTGAAATTGACTACACAGTTGTACAGTTCTTCAGTATAACCCTGAAAGTTGATAAAGTTTTTAAATGCTTCTTTGGATGATACATTGGACTGTTCCTCTTTGTCTAGATATTTATTGCAGGATAGTAGTGAGGCAGTGGACCACAGTACACCTGTTATAAAGATTACCTTAAAATATTTTTTCATCTGTCTAATTGCTTAAAAAGTAATGTTTGCACCTAGATTGAAACGCTTTACCGTAGGATAGGCTCCTTGAGAAGCCCAACCGGTACCGGCGTAATTGGATTCTCGGTCATCCGGCATTTTCGACCAGAAGACCAGGTTGTTGCCATTCAGGAATAGGCGGAGGTTTTGAAGGCCTAGGCGTTTGATTATGCCGGATTCGCGATTAAAATTGTAAGCAATTTCTGCTGTCTTTAATCGAATGTATGAACCGTCAAACATATATCTGTTGCCAGGGGCGTAGCTGCTTGACTGGGATAACCACCGGGGGAGTGGTACATCCGCATTGATATTGTCCTTGGACCAATAAGAACCTTCATCGTAGGCTAAATTTAGTTGCCCCGAGAAACTATTGAAGACAACCTGACGCGTCACATTGTTGACGGCATACCATTGTGTCATGACACTGAAATTCTTCCAGTCAAACCCAATTGTACAATTGTAGGTGTTTTGTGGAACGGAGGGAAAGGCATAAGGAATATTGTCTTTGGCATCGATAATACCATCTCCGTTATAGTCCAGGATGTGGTAATTGCCGGGAAGCTTAGCAAGGTCATTGCTTTCATGTATGGTGCTGCCATACAGTTCATCCCAGGTATTATAATATCCGGAGCTAACATAGGAATAGGTTTGACTCACCTGTTTGTTATCCGGTTTTTGATATTCGGGTAGCAACTCAGGTGCATCGGCATTAATGACTTTATCCTTGGCATGAGTAAAATTGACATCGGCCCATATCCGCCAATCGGGGTTAAGTTGTTTATTGAATTTCAGTTCGACCTCATAACCTTTATTTTCTACCTCTCCAAGGTTGGCCGTTGGAGCCTCGACCCCAAAATAGGATGGAATAGACCGACCGCCACCTGTGATAAGCACATTCGTCCGATGATCTTTAAAGAAGTCTACCTTTCCGGAAATCTGTCCATTGAACAGTCCGAAATCCACGCCGAAGTTTAATTTCTTCACTTTTTCCCAACGGATATTGGGGTTTCCAAGCACATTTTCTTTATACCAGATGTAAGGACTGGTATTTCCATCCGAGTAGGAAAACCGGCCGTCTACCCCCATTCCTGAAGTACCGCCATAAGCCCATTGCGTTAAATAAAGAAACTGTCCACCACCACTATCGTCGCCAATATCCCCATAAGAGCCACGCAGCTTTAAGGTGTTCAAAAAGGATAAAGGTTTCATAAACTCTTCTTCCGAAACTAACCAGCCAATACCACCTGAATTAAAAAAGGCAAATCTGTTTTCGGGGGCAAATTTCTCCGATCCTGTATATGCGCCGTTATACTCCAGCATATATTTGTTTTTATAGTTGTAGGTCGTGCGGAATACCCAGTCTTCGCGATAGGAGGGAACGGTGCTTCCCCTACCGTATTGATTTCGGTTGACAAGTCCCATTGCCGAAATATTGTGGTGTTGCGCAATGGTTGTTGCATAATTTAATTGTAGCTGATAAAATAATCTTCTGTAAGTGGCTCTGTCGTCGACAAATCCTGCTCCTGTTGTCCAGTCAATACCCTCCACAAAATCAAATCTATTGGTGCCATCGAAAGGGATCTGATACGTAGGAAGTCCAGTTTTGGGATCTATCCACTTGCTCTGTGTGTTATTATTCGCGTCGTTGATACCACGATTGGCTTCAACAAAAGTGTTATCCAGCGAGAGTGTTCCACGTATATTAAGCCCTTTTGCTAAAAACTTAAGATCCTGTTCCAGTGTGAAATCGCTTGTAATGCGACTTGTAGTTGTATATTCCGTTCCACTGATGGCCAGTACACGCGCGGAGTTTATTCCGGCATTCGGATTTGGCGCATTAAATCCCCAGGTACCATCGGAATAACGTGGGTAAATAACATCCGGTGCTACGGTATAGGCTGCAATCCAATAGGAATAATTATTGCCGCCACCAAATGGACTTTTTCGGACACCACGGGAGCCCGCTAGATTCGTTGAAAATTTTGTTGTTGGCGTAAGCTGGAAATCCAGATTCGAACGTACATTGAGTCGGTTAAATCCATAACCCGCTTTATAACCTCTGGCGTTTTCAAACTGGCGGAACATATCACCTTCGTAGAGATAATCTGCATTGGCAAAGTATTTGACAAATGGTGTACCGCCGGCAATATTAACACTGCTATTTTGCGAAAATGCTTGGCTTTTAAAGAGTTCTTTTGCCCAATCGGTATTTACATAGCGCTCCCGTTCCGTTTGGTCGGCCGGGAAACGGTATTTATTGATAATATCCTGTGGTGAATAATCGGCCCAACTTGCGGGGTTAATGCCTAATTCATACTCAATCACTTTATTGCGTAGCATCAATGCATCGTATGAATCCATTTTGCCCGGAAGCTGGGACACGGTCTTAACAATGTTGTTGACGGTACCGCGTATCAGCATCTGCCCTTCTTTCCCCCGCTTGGTGGTGATTAAAATAACGCCGTTGGCTCCTCTGACACCATACACGGCGGTTGCTGATGCGTCTTTGAGGACGGAAACAGTTTCGATGGAACTGATATCAACCGCGGATAATGGTCGTTCGACCCCATCGACCATGACTAATGGGTCGGTATTATTCCAGGTACTGCGCCCGCGGATCACAATACGAGGGTCTTCCTCCCCCGGCATACCGGTACTTGCCGTGGTAATGACCCCGGGTACGTTACCGGTCAATGCCGCTCCTACACTAGAAACACCACCTGCGCGCTCGAGGATTTTACCGGAAGTTTGCGCAATGGCGCCAACAACGGTTTCTTTTTTCTGACGACCGTAACCGACGACAACGGTTTCCTCGATTTCGATAGACTTATCGGTTAACTGTACTTCTACCGTGTTCTTATTGCGGATATCCACTTCGAGTTGACCATATCCTAGTTTGGAGATGGTCAATAAATTATTATCTGCAGGGACTTGGATCGTGAAAACTCCATTGTCATCGGTAGCCGTGGCTAGCGAGGTGCCCTTTACCCTGATGGAGGCGCCGCTCACCTTTTTATGGTTATTATCGACGACAATGCCCCTTATCTGCCTTTTGGCCTGAGCATAGAGTGTTGCCTGTCCCACATAAAGCAGGAACAGCAGTAAAGTGAGTGGCTTAGCTATACCCCATAGCTTTTTCCAATACCTTACTCGTGTGATTGTACATGTAATCATCATCGCATTTTTGGATTGATAAATAGGTTGAAGAATTCGTGGTTAAATTTTCTCTAATTGGCTAGATACGTTTGTATCCGTATTCCCTTTGATTATTTTGATAAAAAATCAAGGGACAGTCATGGATCATCAGGTACTGTCATATGCTGTATAATAATTGGTTAAATTTTCTTTTATAATGACATAGCAACCGGTTGCATTGGTTGCATATAGTTTTCCCTATATTGGGAACGCCTTTCAAAGCCGTTTATAATTGTAAATCAAAGCTAGCCATTGGAGAATTTAGTGGATAGCAAGAATGTTTAAATGAAGGATAAGAATGTCAAAAATTACCCCTTACATGGTGTAAATGATAGTGGAGACTAGTTTAGTAGGGATTAATTTGATAATTTAGTTGACAGCTCACTTCAAGTTTTTATGGTGAGATGATATACCTAAAGATATGATACGGATTTTACTGGCATTAAGCTGGATATTGCTGACCTTTTTTTCGTACGGGCAAAACCAGCCTGTAACATTTCAACGCTATTATTCAAAAGACGGGCTTTCTTCGAATACCATCTATAGTATCTATCGCGATAGCTATGGTTTTCTTTGGTTAGGAACAGAGGATGGACTTAACCGCTTCGACGGACGTCATTACAATGTGTATCGCTATGATGCCAATAAAGCAAACAGTTTAATGGCAAATCATATATCGGCCTTAAGTGAAGACAGAAAGGGAAGGATATGGATTGGTACTAATGGAGGTGGATTAAGTTATTATGATCGGGAAGCTGACCGCATCCGCTCGTATAATCTTACTCCCGACGGTAAATGGCTCAGCACCGCTATTAATGCAATTGATAACGACGCAAACGGAAATATTTGGATCGCTTCCTATGGTGCTTTGTTTATCGTGGATGTGAATGATCTACAAAAGAAGATGGATCCCACCTATCGACATATTGTGGAAACGTTTGCGGGTAAAGTGACGGGCTGTGTCTTTCGTGATCGACGAGGTAACATGTGGGTATCCTCAGAGAATGGAATTTTTCGTATCTCAGCAGATTTAAAGACTATTAAACGTTTTGAAGTCCTTTCGGAGCAGGAGAGGTATGGGAATGGGATTGAAGTTACCTCCATTGTTGAAGACGATGAGGGGAGAATCTGGATTGGGTCTATGCTTGGACTTAAATATTTGAGTCCTGGCGACGTTCAGTTCAAAAAATTTGGTACGGGATTAGGAAAAGGTGCTTTGAGCAGCCCACGCATTTATACGTTGTGTTACAATCAAAAGCGGGACTTATGGATCGGAACGGATAATGGTCTCGATGTACTTAATACCAGCGATTTTACAGTTCGGACCTTTAAGCCTGATCCAAGTAATGTACATAGCCTTTCTCATAAATCGATACGGTCTATTTTTATGGACAAAAGTGGAATCTATTGGATAGGTACATTTCAGGGCGGCTTAAATAAGTTCGATACCAATTTAAGTCAATTTAGTTTGAAAAGCCTGGATTTCCTGGAAGGAATGACTGGGGACCCAGCTATAGTGACTTCGTTTGCGGCCTATCAAAATAAGATCTTTCTGGGGGTCGATGGTGGTGGTATTTGGAAATACGATCGAACGACGGATCGATTGTCGCCTGTTGTACTATCTGCGAGCCTGCCTAAAGATCTTACGGTGCTGACCTTGGAAAGAAAACTCGATCAACTTTGGATCGGAACTTATCAGCAAGGGGTGATGAATTACGATCTCACTTCAGGAAATCTCAAAAGATACACCGTTGGGAATAGAACAGACAACTTGAATAATAACGATATTTTTTGTTTGAAAGTCGACTTTCAGGGAAATACATGGGTTGGGACAAATGGAGGCGGTGTGAATATCATCCAAAAGGGAAGTGGAACTGTCAAAAAATACAAACGGGAAGAACACTCAGACGATGGGATCGAGCTGCCGGGGAATTTTATACGTGCGCTAACGGAAGATCAGGAGCACAATATGTGGGTAGGAACGTACGGCTCGGGTCTGGTGATGTATGACCCTTTGAAACAACGGACTACACAATATGATAAAGCGAAAAATAAGCTTCCAAGCAATTATGTATTGGCCATACATATGGATAAAAATGGGAATTTATGGGTTGGAACAAATGGCAATGGGGTAGGCTTGCTACGAAGAGGGAAAGTACTATTTGAAACACTTTCCGAGAAAGATGGACTGGTAAATGGTGCTATCCAGAGTATTGTGGAAGACGACAAAGGAAGAGTCTGGTTTTCAACAAACAAAGGATTGAGCTGTTATTCTCCGGCACATCATACGTTTAAAAACTATTCAAATGCCGTGGGATTGCAAGAAGGTGCTTTTATGCTGGGTGCGTCGTTAAAAACGGACGATGGAGAAATTTACTTTGGCGGTCAGAAGGGCTTTAACCATTTTTATCCGGCACATTTAAAAACAAATAGCAATCCTGCCAAGGTCGCACTGACGGATTTAAAAATTGACAATGTGATCGTGCAGCCCACGGAGAAAGGTCCAATTCAGCAGTCTCTGTTGACTGCCGATCGTATCAACCTGAAGTACAAACAAAATTTTTCTATTTCTTTTGCGGCTCTAAATCTAACTGTGCCTGAGGATAACCAATACGAGTACCGACTTGTCGGTTTTGACAAAAATTGGATTCGCAATGGCAAGGAAAACAGTGCCTATTATACAAATTTGGATCCCGGAGACTATGTCTTTGAGGTACGCGCAAGCAATAATGATGGCATTTGGAACAAGGAGATCAAATCAATTGCTATACACGTTGCTCCGCCGTTTTGGCGTACCATTTATGCCTATCTATTTTATGTGCTTGCAGTGTTGGGTGTACTTCTATGGATCAGGCACCGTGGCATTCAAAAGTTAAAGCAAAAATTTGCGATTGAGCAGGAACGTATCCAGGCGCGGCAGCTTATTGAGCAACAGAAAAGGGATGCAGAGACCAAACATCAATTGGATGCAATGAAGATTAGGTTTTTAACTAATTTAAGTCATGAATTCCGCACACCAATCTCTTTGATCATGGGCCCTATAGATGCATTGGTTGCTAAAAATAAAGATAGTAAGCTGGGGGAACAGCTTAATTTGATCAGTCGTAACGCGCGCCGCCTGTTGAATTTAGTCAATCAGTTACTTGATTTTCGAAAAATGGAATACCATGAACTGAAAGTGCAGGATGAAGAAGGTGAATTGGTATCTTTTGTACAGGAAGTATACCGCTCTTTTCAGGACATGGCCTTGCAAAAAGGAATCGATTATTCTTTTTACCCTTGCCAGGAGAAATTATATTGTCGATTTGACCGTAACAAGGTTGAGCGTATTTTGTTTAATTTGATCTATAATGCTTTCAAATTCACGAAAAAAGGTGGGGACATCGCCGTAAGTATATCTTCGGTAAATATGGTCAATAAAAAGCTGCATGTTTACTTTGAAGTGCGGGATACTGGTATCGGAATTCCCGAGCAGTTGCAACAATCGATATTTGAGAGCTTTTTTCAGCATGATACTGAGGGTAAAGTGGCGAGCCAAGGTTCAGGAATCGGACTGTCAATTGCACAATCATTTGTTCAGATGTATCATGGCGAGATTTCGGTAAGCAGTCAACCTGACAGCGGAAGTGTCTTTAAGTTTGATCTATGGTTGGATCAAGCTGATCCAGTTTACGAAGGTGTGCCTGAACCAGAAGGGGTCGCTTTGGCACAACCTGCCGAGCTTAGACAATGTCCACTTGTGTTGATTATTGAAGATGATGAAGATTTTAGGTATTACCTCAGCGAGTCTTTAAAAGAGTATTATCAGGTTATCGAGGCTACCAACGGGAAGGATGGCTGGCAAAAAGCACTTTTCCATCATCCTGACCTTGTGGTGAGCGATGTACAGATGCCGTATATGAATGGTATGGAATTTTCACAGAAGCTTGCACAGGATAAGCGGACAAAACATATCCCTGTTGTTTTGCTAACGGCTTCGCAAGTCGATAATGGTCTTGTCTGTGGCCTTGAGTCTGGGGCGGTGGGTTACCTGACCAAACCCTTTGATATGGATGTACTGGTGGCGAAGGTTAACAGCCTGCTCCAGCTGAACCAAGCATTCAAGGAAGTCTATAGTAAACAGGTATCTATTGTAGCTCCCGAAATGACGATTAAATCCGAAAAAGATAAATTTTTACAAAAAGTGCTCAAATATGTGCACGATAATATCGATAATCCACAACTTTCGGTAGAAGCGCTGAGTGCCCACACATCGATGAGCCGAGCCTCCCTATACAATAAGTTGCTGGAACTTACGGGAATGTCACCCGTAGATTTTATACGCTCGGTAAAACTAGAAAAGGCTGCAGGCTTGCTTGAAAAAAGTGATAAGTCCATTTCTGAAATTGCTTACGAGACGGGATTTGCCAATCCAAACTATTTTACAAAAGTCTTTAAAGCGAAATATCAAATGACACCAAGTGAATATATCCAATTGCAAAAAAGCACATCCGTGTAATAAGCACAAAATTGTTGTTTAAAAAGGTTGTTTTAGATCAGTTTTTTGGAAGGGTAATCTGTTTTAAACATTTTTACCCTTCTTTTTTTTATTTGTTGCAATCCTATCTGGTTGAAAACTATAGTTTTGCCTTATAACCAATCGCTAGAGATCTAGCGAATACAAAACTAATCAACTAAAAAAATGAAATTTTTTATCGATACAGCAAGTCTCACTGAGATTCGTATGGCTCAAAATTTAGGTGTCCTAGATGGAGTGACGACCAATCCTTCGCTCATGGCCAAAGAGGGCATTACAGGAACAACTCATGTACATGCCCATTACAAAGCTATCTGTGATATTGTGGAGGGTGATGTCAGTGCTGAAGTAATTTCGACAGATTATAACGCAATGATTGAGGAGGGCTTGCTCCTGGCAGCCTTGGACACTAAGATTGTTGTTAAGGTTCCGATGACTGAAGACGGCGTTAAAGCGATCAAATATTTTAGTACGAAACATATTAAAACCAATTGTACGTTGGTATTTTCCGCAGGCCAGGCACTCTTGGCCGCGAAAGCTGGAGCTACTTATGTGTCGCCTTTCGTGGGCAGGCTTGATGATATATCTGTTGATGGATTGGCGCTGATCCGTGAAATACGGACCATTTATGATAATTATGCTTTTGAAACCCAAATTCTTGCGGCTTCGGTACGTCATAGTGCGCATATACTAGGTTGTGCCAAGATTGGTGCGGATGTTATGACGGGACCTTTGCAGGCGATCTTCTCCCTCTTAAAACATCCGCTGACGGACAGTGGGCTCGCTCAATTTTTAGCTGATCATAAACGCGTTGCTGCACAAAGTAACAATTGAGATGGTCATGACAAAACATAGTATACATAATTTAGAAGCGATTGTTAAGCAAGTCCGAAGGGATATACTCCGCATGGTACATGGTTGCCAGTCGGGGCATCCGGGAGGATCGTTGGGTTGTACTGAATTGTTGGTCTCTTTGTACTTCGAGTTGATGCAGCGAAACGATCATTTTGACTTGAATGGTATGGGGGAAGATCTGTTTTTCCTTTCCAATGGTCATATCTCTCCGGTATTTTATAGTGTGTTGGCGCGATCGGGGTATTTTCCAATCGATGAACTTGCTACTTTCAGAAAACTCAACTCACGGTTGCAGGGACATCCGACAACGCATGAAGGACTGCCAGGTATCCGGGTCGCTTCGGGATCCTTGGGACAAGGGCTTTCTGTCGCTATTGGTGCTGCTCAAGCAAAAAAACTAAATAAAGATAACCGCTTTGTTTATGTGCTGATGGGCGATGGTGAATTGCAGGAAGGGCAGGTATGGGAAGCGGCCATGTATGCAGCCCACAACGAAATGGACAATTTGATTGCTATTGTAGATTACAATGGTGCGCAGATTGATGGTGCTACCAACGATGTCCTTTCGCTGGGCGACCTACCTCGCAAATGGATGGCATTTGGCTGGAAGGTTATTGAGATTATGCGTGGTAATGATATTAGTTCTGTGATTTCAGGACTTCAAAAGGCTCAGGCTTCAACCGGAGTTGGCTTGCCAGTAATGGTGTTGCTCCATACGGAAATGGGTAATGGCGTCGATTTTATGATGGGCTCGCATAAATGGCATGGCATAGCGCCCAGCGATGAGCAACTAAGTTTGGCCTTAAACCAGAATGCAGAAACATTGGGAGATTATATTGCCTAATCGTTGGGTGATTTTGAAATAGATTAACATGAAAAAATATACATACACAGAATCGAAAGACACACGTTCTGGATTTGGTGCCGGTTTGCTGGAAGCGGGAAAGGAAGACGAAAATGTGGTTGCACTCTGTGCAGATCTGATCGGTTCCCTCAAAATGAACGATTTCATCAAGGCCTTTCCGGAGCGTTTTTTTCAGATCGGCATTGCCGAAGCAAATATGATGGGTATTGCGGCTGGACTTACCGTTGGTGGAAAAATACCGTTTACAGGTACATTTGCCAATTTTTCAACGGGTCGGGTATATGATCAGATCCGACAGTCTATCGCCTATTCAGATAAAAATGTGAAAATCGCAGCTTCGCATGCCGGCCTTACATTGGGTGAAGATGGAGCGACCCATCAGATATTGGAAGATATTGGATTGATGAAAATGCTTCCTGGCATGACAGTTATTAACCCTTGCGATTATAATCAGACGAAGGCTGCAACCCTAGCTGCCGCCAAACACAAAGGGCCGGTCTATCTGCGGTTTGGACGACCTGTAGTACCGGTTTTCACGCCGGAAGATCAGGAATTTGTGATCGGTGAAGCCGTGATGCTCAACCCGGGTAATGCAGTGACCATTTTGGCAACAGGGCATCTCGTTTGGGAAGCTATACGTGCGGGGGAAGAATTGGAAACATTGGGTATTGATGCCGAAATCATTAATATCCATACCATCAAACCCCTAGACGAGAAAGCGGTACTGACTTCTGTCGCTAAGACGGGCTGCGTTGTTACAGCCGAAGAACATAACCGTATCGGTGGACTCGGAGATAGTGTCGCACAACTGTTAGCAAAACAATTGCCTACTCCGCAAGAGTATGTGGCTGTAAACGACAGTTTCGGTGAATCGGGACCGCCAAGTGCGCTGATGGATAAATATGGCCTAAACGCCAACGCTATTGTAGCTGCGGTGTTAAGAGTACTAAAAAGGAAAGTGGCGACCTAATTGCCATGGGCTATTGTTCTATTATGAAATTAGGCAACTGTTTCTAGATTGGATGTGCGCTGTTGCTTTTATCGGTTGCTTACCTAAAATTGATGTACTGTTAAACCAATTATATGATGAGAAAAATGATCTACACGTTATTGTGCGTGTTTTCTGTCAGCTTAATCGCTCGGGCGCAGCAGGCTGCTCCACAAGGATTCGATGTGGAGCGAAAATTGGCGTCCACTGGAAAAATCGACTCTGTAGTTTATCCTTCGAAAACTGTAGGGGTTAATAGGAAAGCCTTAATCTATACGCCGCCGGGATATAGTACCGCAAAAAAATACCCTGTACTGTACCTGCTGCATGGAATCGGCGGTGATGAACGGGAATGGTTCAGACATGGAAATCCACAGGTTATTTTCGATAACCTGTATGCGGAAGAAAAAATGGAACCCATGCTGGTAATCATGCCTAATGGCCGTGCCATGGAAGATGACCGTGCTGGTGGAAATGTGATGGCACCGGATCGGGTAGCGGCGTTTTCAACTTTTGAAAAAGATCTGCTCAATGACCTGATTCCATTTGTTGAAAAGCAGTTTCCCGTTATCAAGGATCGTGAACACCGCGCGATTTTTGGGCTGTCTATGGGAGGAGGCCAGGCGCTGAATTTTGGACTGGGCCATATGGATACCTTCTCCTGGGTCGGGGGCTTTTCTTCTGCGCCCAACACCAAGATGCCACAGGAATTACTGCCTGTTCCAAAAGAAGCTAAAGATAGCCTAAAAATGCTGTGGATCTCCTGTGGTGACCAGGACGGTTTGCTCAATATCAGTAAGCGTACACATGAGTACCTTTTAGAACACGGAGTGCCTCATATTTATTATCTGGAGCCTGGAGGACATGACTTCAATGTGTGGAGAAATGACCTCTATAATGTTTCGCAATTGTTATTTAAGGATAAGAAATAAAAGACCTTAATAAGTTGATCATAGCAATAAACTATTCGACGGTTTGCCTTGGCCTATCTTACAATGAGTTTGTTGGTCCTCTGCATTAATCCCGAAACTGCAAAAAATGGTATCAAGAAAAATGATTGAAAACTTTATTTGGAAGTACATAAGTATATTCATTGTGATCTTGTCACTGAATATGACATTGTTGTTTGCCCAAAAGCGATCGGCATTGACCCTATGGTATGATCGGCCTGCAGACGAAAGGGTATGGGAACAAGCTTTACCACTGGGAAATGGTCGGTTGGGCTCGATGGTTTATGGAATTCCATCTTGTGAACGCATGCAGCTCAATGAGGAAACTATTTGGGCGGGTGGACCTTATCGCAACGATAATAAGAAAGGTGGGGCTGCATTAAAAACTATTCAGCATTATATATTCGATGGAAAATCAGCTGAAGCCGATAGACTTGCGAATGAAACCTTCTTCACCAAAACCCATGGTATGCCCTATCAGACCGCAGGAAATATACTGCTGCGATTTCCTGGGCACGAACAGTATCAGGATTATTATCGCGAACTGGATATTGAACGGGCGGTAGCACTGTCCCGTTATACAGTAGATGGGGTAGCATTTACCAGAGAAGTTTTTACTTCGTTTGCTGATGATGTCATTGTCATGAAAATAAAGTCGAGCAAGAAGGGGAAACTCAACTGCACATTAACTTATGAGAATGAGTCGAAGCATACTATTCACAAAAACGGTGATAAACTTATATTAGCAGGACGAGGATCCGATCATGAGGGTATTAAAGGGCAGGTTGTTTATCAGATTCATACGGGAGTAAAGCATACCGATGGACAGCTTGTTGTGAAAGACCAATCGATTGATATAAAAGGTGCAAGTTCCATTTGTCTTTACATTTCCATAGCGAGCAATTTCCAAAATTACAAGCAATTGGGGGCTGATCCCCATAAGGTGGCCGCTCAAAGGTTGCGAAAAGCGATGGATAAGGATTATCAGCTTGCTTTGCGGCAGCACATCGCTTCTTATGGCAAACAATTTAACCGCTTCCAGCTCCATTTGGGCAGTTTGAGCAGTGAACATCAGGAGCCTATTGCAAAGCGTATCGCAAATTTTGCCCGTACACAGGACCCGGCGCTCGTGACTTTGTTGGCTCAATTCGGCCGCTATTTGCTTATCTGTTCTTCACAGGCAGATGGTCAACCTGCTAATCTGCAAGGCATCTGGAACCGCTCCATGCAACCAGCCTGGGACAGTAAATATACGATCAATATCAATACCGAAATGAACTATTGGCCAGCAGAGGTTACCAACCTTTCTGGCACGCTCCAGCCGTTATTTTCGATGATTAAAGAGCTCAGTGAAAGCGGAGAAGAGACAGCGAAGACATTGTATCATGCGCGCGGCTGGGTAGCGCATCACAATACCGATATCTGGCGCGTGACGAGTCCGATTGATTTTGCGGCTGCCGGAATGTGGCCGAGTGGAGGGCTGTGGTTGTCTCAACATTTGTGGGAACATTACCTTTTTACGGGAGATAAGGTCTTTTTAAGGCAATATTACCCAGTAATGCGGGGAGCTTGCGACTTTCTTTTGTCTGTGCTTGTCGAGCATCGTGGTTATCCGACTAAACAATGGCTCGTTCTGAGTCCTTCAATTTCGCCCGAGCAAGGGCCACTTGCGGCAGGAGTAACCATGGATAATCAGCTATGCTACGACATGCTGACACGTACTGCTTTGGCGGCAGAAGCCCTCGGTGTTGATGCAATGTATAGGGACACATTATTGGCAACGGCACGGCGGATTCCACCAATGCATATAGGTCGTTATAATCAGTTACAAGAATGGCTGGAAGACGTGGATGATCCGCACAATCAACATCGGCATGTATCCCATTTATATGGATTGTTTCCAGGTAGTCAAATTTCACCGTTCCGCACGCCTGAATTGTTTGAGGCAGCACGTAATTCGTTGATCTATCGAGGTGATTTTGCGACGGGATGGTCAATTGGATGGAAAATAAATTTATGGGCCCGTTTATTGGACGGAAACCATGCCTACGAAATTATAAAAAAGATGTTGACGGTTTCCGATGAAAACCATCCCGAGGGACGTACCTATCCCAATCTGTTTACGGCACATCCTCCATTTCAGATTGATGGTAATTTTGGCTTAACGGCCGGAATTGCGGAGATGCTGATTCAAAGCTACGATGGTGCTGTGCATTTACTGCCAGCTATTCCCGATCAATGGAAAGAGGGCTGGGTAAAGGGGATCAAGGCGCGCGGTGGATTTGAAATTGAAATGCAATGGCAAAAAGGAAAGATAAAGGAAGTTATGGTCTTTTCATCTTTAGGCGGTAATTTGCGGCTGCGAATGGCTTCGCCATTGAAAGGACCTGAACTTCAACTAGCAAAAGGCGATCAGACTAATGCCCTTTTAGCTCCTGTAATAACACCAGCGAGTATTCATTCGGCAGATTCACACCTGAAAGGAATTGAATTACCAAGCTATTATGAATACGATGTACGAACCTTGCCTGGAAAATACTATACATTTAAGGTTTACTAAATTAATGCGACTCATAAAAACTGTCAATATGTTAAGAATGAAAATCAGCGCTTTTGTCTTCTCCTTGATGATCACGTTTTTGGGAGCGACAGCGCAACAGGCCCATAATCCAATCATCTTTGCTGACGTGCCCGATATGTCCATGATACGCGTCGGTGATACCTATTATATGAGCAGCACGACCATGCATATGAACCCCGGTGTCCCGATTATGAAGTCCAAAGATCTGGTCAATTGGACGATGATTAATTATGCTTACGATCATCTTGGCGATCAGGATGAACTCAATCTGTCAAACCATAAAAATGCGTATGGGCACGGCTCCTGGGCAAGCAGTTTGCGCTTTCATGAGGGGCGTTACTATGTCAGCACATTTTCGGCCAATACAGGAAAAACGCATATTTACCAGACAGCAGATATTGAACATGGACCCTGGACTTCGAAAGAATTTCAACCGATGATGCACGATCATAGCTTATTCTTTGACGAGGGGAAAATTTATATGATCTGGGGTGGGGGGCGCATCTATATTGCTGAATTATCGCCAGATTTTTCAGGTGTTAAAGCAGGAACACAACGGGTATTGATAGAGAATGCCTCTTTACCCGCCAATCCTAAAGAAGGCAAAGCCGGTTTACCTGCTGAAGGATCCCAAATGTTTAAGATCAATGGTATGTATTATCTTTTTAATATTTCATGGCCAGCGGGAGGGATGCGCACAGTAATTGTACATCGGGCCAGCCAATTGGAAGGTCCGTATGAGGGGAAAGTGGTTTTGCAGGATCAGGGTGTGGCACAGGGAGGGCTGATCGATATGCCCAATGGAAAATGGTATGCTTATCTTTTTCAGGATTATGGTGCTGTAGGCCGAATTCCGTTTTTGGTTCCGGTCTACTGGGAGGATGGCTGGCCTGTGCTTGGAATTGATGGAAAGGTAGCAACCACATTGGATCTTGCCGCAAATAAAAGCTTAAGCCCTGGAATTGTTAGCTCAGATGATTTTGAGCGGAAAGCTGGCGAACCCGCCCTTCCCCTAGTATGGCAATGGAACCATAACCCAGCTGTTGATCTATGGTCAGTGACCGAACGCAGTGGCTTTTTGAGACTGCGAACCGGCGACCTTACTGATGACTTTCTGTCGGCTAAAAATACATTGACGCAACGCACCATCGGCCCGAGCTGCAGCGCCGCTATTGCTGTAGAGGTTTCTAACATGAAAGATGGTGATTTTGCCGGATTATCGCTATTGCAAAAAAACTATGGTTTAGTAGGAGTTCGGATGGAAGGAAACACAAAATCATTGGTAATGATCAATGCGATGACGGGGGCACCACAAGAACTGGCCAAGATCGACCTCAAACAGCAACGTGTATTTTTTAAAGCGAGCTGTGATTTTTCAAACAAAAAAGATACGGCCCAATTTTTTTATAGTGCGGATGGACACAATTGGAACAGAATAGGTAACGTGTTAAAAATGAGTTATACCATTCCTCATTTTATGGGGTATCGGTTCGGACTTTTTAACTATGCGAGTAAAGCAGCTGGCGGCTATGTAGACTTTGATTACTTCCATTTGACCAGCAATTAAAATGATATGAGAAAACAATTTTTTACGCTATTACCGGTCGGGTTTCTGATCATGTTTTTTGTTACGATAAGTGCATTGAAGGCACAAAATCCGATTGTACAGACCGCCTATACGGCGGATCCGGCGCCTATGGTGTATAATAACCGTCTTTATCTTTATACCACACAGGATCAAGAAGAGTCCACCTGGTTTACTATGAATAATTGGCGGGTATATTCAACCATTGACATGGTGAACTGGACGGATCATGGTGCGATTCTCTCTTATACTGATTTTGATTGGGCAAAAGGTGATGCCTGGGCGGCACAATGTGTTGAAAAAAACGGTAAATTTTATCTATACGTGCCTGTTATTTCTAAACAGAACAACCGCGGTGCGATCGGCGTTGCTGTCGGGGATAGCCCATTAGGTCCATTTCATGATCCTTTGGGCAAACCGTTGCTGCAGAGTGAATGGGGCGATATCGATCCGACAGTATTTATTGACGACGATGGTCAGGCGCATATGTACTGGGGTAATCCCCAATTGAAATATGTCAAGCTGAATGAAGATATGATCTCCTATGCAGGTGATATCGTTGAGGTTCCAATGACGGCAGCTTCTTTCGGAAAACGAGCGGGCGACCCGAAACGACCGACAAGCTATGAGGAGGGTCCCTGGTTGTATAAAAGAAACGGCTTGTATTATCTCTTTTGGCCGGGAGGTCCTCTACCTGAATTTATCGGTTATTCGACCAGCGAAAAAGTCGAAGGTCCCTGGAAGTATGGCGGAGTAATCATGCCTGCGGAAGGAAAAGCATTCACAAACCATCCAGGTGTTGTTGATTTTAAAGGAAAGAGTTACTTCTTTTACCACAATGGAGCTTTGCCCGGCGGTGGAGGTTTTACGCGCTCTGTTGCTGTTCAGGAGTTAAGCTTTAATCCAGATGGCAGTATCCCGCCGATGAAAATGACAGCTGGAATTACTCGTGCGCTAGCAGCGGTGAATCCCTACGAGCTCCATCAGGCCGAAATGATTGCGTGGTCCGAATATGTTAAATCCTATCAGAATGAAAAAGTAGGCGTTTTTATAAAGGCAAAGAAAGATGGAGCCTATACCTGTGTGAAAAACGTTGACTTTGGTGAGAGAGGTGCAAGCAATTTTTTTGCGCGAGTGGGAACAACACATAACGGTGGTGTCAGTATGGAGGTACGTTCGGGAGCGATCGATGGGGCTTTACTAGCTACGATACAAGTTCCCATGACAGGAGGCGATGACCGTTGGACTACAGTGGAGACTATACTAGCCAATAAAGTGAAGGGAGTACATGATTTATACTTTGTTTTTAAAGGCAAGGCTCCGTCAAATATCCTGTTTTTCGATTGTTGGAAATTTGGAAGGTAAAGTGGTAGAATATGTTTTTTAGAATAGAAAATTTCTTTTGCTTTTCATCTTTTTTTAGTCGTCTAACACTGGTTTTTGTTTGTCTTATCGGACTGCTGCCATGCGCTGCCCGTGTACGGCTGCCAGCAGTCATGGGAGACCAGATGGTTCTACAGCGGGATATCGAACTCCATATTTGGGGATGGGCATCGAAAGGTGAGAAGGTTACCCTTCGTTTTAGAGGGGCATACTATTATACAGAAGCCGGACAGGATGGCAAGTGGAATGTGCAGATCCCGCCACAGCGTTATGGGGGACCCTATACGATGGAGATTAATGACATTGTTATTCGTGATGTGTTAATCGGCGATGTCTGGCTTTGTTCGGGTCAGTCTAATATGGAAACGCCAATTAAGCGTCTTGTCGAACGTTTTCCTGAAATAAATGAATCTAATAATCATATGATCCGTTATTTCAAGGTTCCGACACAAAATAGTCCCATTGAGGTAAAGGAAGAGATACCGCCTGGTGAACGTTGGCATTCGGGCATAGCTTCAGATGTGATGAATTGGACGGCATTAGCCTATTTCTATGCATTGGAGTCCTACCAACATAACGGTATTCCGGTCGGAATGATCGTATCTAGCCTTGGTGGATCGGGAATAGAACGCTGGGTCGACCAGAAGTCTCTAAAGCAATTTCCAGAGCTGTTGCTAGATCAACATGCGATCGATAGCCTTAGGTTGGCCGAAAAAGCTGACGGGGTAGATCTGTGGACCGCAGAAAATTATAATGATTTGCATTGGCCAACAGTGCCGGTTCCCGAATACTGGAGCAAACCGCATCGATTAAACAGAGGTGTCAGTTATTTTCGGAAGGATTTTGCTGTTCCGACGGCTAAAGAGGGGCGGCATGCCAAGTTGTATTTGGGAACGTTGATTGATAGTGATTCCGTTTATGTAAATGGTCATTTTGTCGGTTCTACGGCCTATCGGTATCCACCACGGATTTACGATATACCAGCGGGGGTACTCCGCGCTGGAAGAAATAATTTAACTGTACGTCTGCGAATGGACGACAAGGATGGTGGATTCACACCTGATAAATCCTATGAGATCAAGCTCGACGACGTACGCATTGATCTCACAGGCGAATGGCATTGGCAAGTTGCCGTGGACCAAGATAAAGTTGATCGCTATAAAAGCCGCCTACAGAACTTGGGACAGGTTGGCTCAGGCCTCTATAATGGAATGATCTATCCGTTGCATGACTACGGGTTAAAGGGAGTAATTTGGTATCAAGGGGAGGCCAATACCGCCAATCCATTACGTTATCAGCGGTATCTTACGTCGTTGGTCCATAGTTGGCGCGCGCATTTTGGTCAACCGCAGCTCCCCTTTCTGATGGTACAGTTGCCGAATTTTATGGTCAAGGATACAGTACCAGCAGAATCCAATTGGGCACGGATCAGAGAAGCTCAGTTTCAGGTCAGCAAAGAAATACCATTTACAGCACTAGCGGTAACATATGATCTTGGTGAGTGGAACGATATTCATCCGCTCAATAAAAAGGATATGGCCAAGCGACTATTTGTATGCGCACGCAAGATGTTGTATAAAGACCAAGTCGTTGCTTCAGGTCCTCAGTATAAGCAGATGCGGGTTGATGGGGATCGGATTATTATTTCATTCGACGAAATTGGAAAGGGGCTGGCAATCCGTCAGGGAAAAAAACTACAGCATTTTGCAATTGCCGGTTCAGATCAAAAATTCTTGTGGGCGAATGCCGTCATACGTGGGAATGAGGTCGTGTTGAGTCATCCAAAGATCAGCAATCCAAAGGCAGTCCGCTACGCGTGGAGCAACAATCCTGAAGATGCAAATTTAATCAATAAAGAAGGAATGTTAGCGGTACCATTTCGTACCGATAATTGGTAAGCATGCGTAATTGAAGCCAAAGAAATCAAATGAACAGCATAAAATATAATTCAGCAATTTAATTAATTTAATCAATTTATGAAGGGACTAAATATTGTCTTAAAAAAACGGACAATGGTATTGTTATTATCCGTTACGGGAATTTTATCAACAACAAGGATACTGGGGCAGCAGCAAAATATGGTGAAAGATCTCAGTAAGGGGTTTGTGCACCAGTCTATCGGTAATCCATACCTACCACTTTGGGAGCATCTCCCTGATGGTGAACCCCGTGTTTTTGAAGATCCTGACCAACCCGGCAAATATCGCGCTTATATTATTGGTTCCCATGATCTACGTTTTACCAGTTATTGTGGGCCTGACATTCGGATGTGGTCAGCGCCGATTGAAAACTTAACGAGTTGGCGCGATGAGGGAGCTATTTTTACCTATCCGATCGATGGAAAATGGGATGTGATGTATGCCCCAGATCTGGTCGAGGTCAAACGTAAAGGTGGGAAAAAAGAATACTACTTGTTTCCACACAGCAGAGGAGATAAACGTGAAGCAATGGTAGTCAAAGGCGATCGGCCGAATGGGCCCTTTAAACCTATAAATCTCACGGAAGATGGCAAGCGTACCCTGCCTGGAAGTATCCTTGGATTTGATCCGGCCGTTTACATTGAATATGTGACGGATCCCAAAGATCCTGATTACGAAATTGGATTCCGGGCATACGGTTTTTGGGGGTTTCAACGCTCGATGGCGGCACAGTTAGATCAGAAAACGATGTATTCGCTGCGACCGGGTACCGAAATTATTAATTATCTATTGCCGGCAAGTGCACGATATGGTGAATTGCGAGATCCAAAAGGTACTGCGTACCCTAATATTTTTGAAGGGGAGGATTTAGGAACTTTTAATTTTTTTGAAGCGTCGTCAATTCGTAAAGTCGGCAACAAATATGTATCGGTATACAGTGGCTATTCAGGTCCAGAATATGGGGTAGGGAGCTCAAATTCAACCTTACGGTATGCGGTCGCAGATTCACCCTTGGGGCCTTGGAAGAGCGGCGGTGTCCTGGTCGATTCCCGTGCTCCAGTATTAAATAAAGACGGATCGGCTATCGAAACCAGTAATGCAGGGCATAATACCCATGGGAGTATCGAACTGATTAACGGACAATGGTACGTATTTTACCATAGACCACCGCGCGGATTTGGTTTTGCACGTCAGGCTGTGGTCGAACCTATCAAAGTTGCATGGGATGAAAAAAGTGTCAAAGAAGGGGGAATGGTTTCTATCCGGGCTTTTGACCCTTTTCAAGAAAATTTAACCATCAAAGATAAACAAGGAAAAGAATATAAAGGTGCAGAGGTAACATCAGAAGGATTTCATTTTTATGGATTAGACCCTTATCGGTACTATTCTGCTGGATATGCCTGTTACCTTTCAGATATCAGTTTGCAACAGGATTCATGGGATGTATGGGATAACCATATGCCTGTGACAAATATGAAAAATGGAACTATCGCGGGTTTTAAATATTTCGGATTCGGTGGTCTGAAACAGGATAAGTTTGGGTTAAAGGCTTTTGAGGGAACGAAAAAGGGAAACCGCACAGCTTTTAATCTGTTTATTGCACCAAAGACACAGACTTCATTTAAGGTCAACGTGTGGCTGGATGGCCCTTGGGATAATGATACCTGGAAAGGAAAGCGGATTGCCCAAATAACCGTTCCGGAAAATACTGCGACAACAGTAAAGCAATTTACGGTCGATGTTTCTAACTATGTGGATCAACTGGATGGCAAACATGCCTTGTTTCTGGTCGCTGAGGGTGAAGAAGGCAAGCCGCTTTTTGATTTTATAGGATTGGGATTTAGTTCGAAAGACAAAAAAATTGAACGTCCAGTACCACCTTCGGTTACGATTACAGTGAATGGCAAAAAACTAATGTTGCCTTCGATTCCTGTGCGATCGACTGATGAGAATGGCATCGTTGGTTACAACTATTATGAAGTTACTTTTCCAATGGAAAGCAACGACAAGAAGATTCCAGTAGTGAAGGCTGTGGCAAATAATGCTGAAGTTAAAATCAAAGTTAAACAAGGCAGTTCGTTGACCGGTTACGCACAGATAGATTGTGTTTACAGAGGACAAACCAAAAGCTATCTTGTAAAGTATGTAAAGAATTGAACCTTTAGCCGGTAAGTGGCTTTACCAATCATGTAGAAAAAGGCTGTCTAAAAAATAGACGGCCTTTTTTAAACATTTTTATTGGAATATAAAACATTTGTATTGGTTCCCGGTCCAAAGCTACTTGTATTTTTACCCTTGTAATTCAACTAATCGAATAACCAATTATATGGATCAAAGTATGACCGAGGTAAAGCCTATTAAAGGTTTTTACAAACTTTCAATGAAACAACGGGTGGGGTTTGGTGCTGGTGATCTTGCCCAGAATCTTATTTACCAGACTGTTTCGATGTACCTCCTGATTTTTTATACCAATGTTTATGGAATTTCTGCTGCTTCGGCAGGAGTGATGTTTCTTATTGTCCGAATCGTGGATGTACTGTGGGATCCCATTGTAGGCGCATTTGTTGATAAAAGAAATCCACGGATGGGAAAGTACAGATCTTATTTGGTGTTGGGAGGAATTCCGTTGACGGG
This sequence comes from Sphingobacterium sp. UBA2480, assembly GCF_002341965.1. Classification (NCBI taxonomy): domain Bacteria; kingdom Pseudomonadati; phylum Bacteroidota; class Sphingobacteriia; order Sphingobacteriales; family Sphingobacteriaceae; genus Sphingobacterium; species Sphingobacterium sp. UBA2480. Next base: position 544,733 of record NZ_DDPA01000007.1, read on the forward strand.
TTTTGCAATTCTGTGTTTTTGGAATGGATTTTCGGGTTCTTTGGTCTATGCCTATGTCACTTATGTTGGGCTATCCATGCTTTATACCCTGGTGAATGTCCCCTATGGTGCTTTAAATGCTTCCTTGACGAGGGATACAGACGAGGTGACGAAACTAACATCGACGCGTATGTTCATGGCCAACGTTGGTGGGCTTGCGGTCGGGTATGGCGTTCCGTTGGTTGTACAGTATTTCTCTCCGGATGGAAAGATAAACTCAAAAGATTCGGCAGAAGCTTGGTTTATAACGATGCTGATTTACGCTTTAGTCGGATTGGCCCTTCTAATTTTTTGTTTTTCACAAACAAAAGAGCGGGTTATTATGGATGAAAAGGATACTGATAATGTGCGTGTATCTGATCTATGGCGAGAATTTAAGCACAATCGGCCTTTACGCATTTTGGCCTTTTTTTTCATTACAGCATTTGCGATGATGGCCATTGGTAATTCGGCAGGATCCTATTACATGATCTACAATGTACATGCTCCGGATATGTTGCCTTATTTCATGGCACTGGGGTCTTTACCTGCTTTCATCTTTATGCCATTGGTGCCAGCTATCAAACGTGCAATAGGTAAGAAGCAAATGTTCTATGTTTTTCTGGGTGTCGCTATCCTTGGAATGCTCATGTTATATATGATTTCATCCAACGAGACACTTAAGGGCAATATTGGATTGGTATTGACAGCTCAGTTTATTAAATCAACGGGCGTAATCGTTGCTACGGGGTATATGTGGGCGCTTGTGCCCGAAGTCATATCCTATGGCGAGTATAAAACCGGTAAGCGTATTTCGGGGATTGTCAATGCACTGACAGGTATTTTTTATAAGGGTGGCATGGCACTGGGAGGTGTAGTGCCCGGGTTGGTACTCGCCTATGTTGAATTTGATAAAGATAATGCCATAATACAATCTGCACTGGCTGAAAAAGGAATTTTATGGTTGGTGGCCGTTATTCCTGCAGTACTTTTGGTACTCGCCATGGTTGTTATCTCCAGATATGAACTGGATGATGTAACGATCGATAAAATTAACCGGGATATAGAATCAAGACATACATATTAATCAAAAATAAACCATGAAGATGTTAAAAACTATTGTTGTAGCTGTATCAACATTATTATTTGGTCCTACTGCTTCAGGCACTTTGCAAAATCCGAAGCGAGCCCCGGATTCATTGACCTTGAAAGATGCATTTGAAGGTAAGTTTTATATAGGAACAGCATTAAACCTTGATCAGATATGGGAGCGGGATGAGGCTGCGGTAGCGGTGGTCAAAAAGCAGTTCAATTCCATTGTTGCCGAGAATTGTATGAAAAGTATGTTTTTACAACCAAGGGAAGGTGAGTTCGATTTTAAGGATGCGGACCGTTTTGTGGCGTTTGGAGAAAAAAATAAAATGCAAATTATCGGTCACACGCTGATTTGGCATTCGCAGACTCCAGCTTGGTTTTTTATTGATAAAAACGGGAAAGAGGTCACCCGGGAAGTACTTATCGCACGCATGCGGAAGCATATACAAACCGTAGTGTCGCGCTATAAGGGAAGGGTGTTTGGTTGGGATGTGGTGAACGAGGCTATACTGGATAATGGTGAATGGCGTAAAAGCAAATTCTACCAGATTATTGGACCGCAATTTATTGAATTAGCATTTAAATTTGCTCATGAAGCAGACCCAAAAGCTGAATTATATTATAACGATTATTCGACAGCAATCCCCGAAAAAAGAAAGGGGATTATGCACATGGTGCAACAGGTAAAGGCTGCCGGTGGTCAGGTCAGTGGGATTGGCATGCAAGAACATAATGCGCTGGACAATCCACCTATTGAAGAAGTTGAAAAAACTATACTCGGATTTGCGGGCCTTGGAGCAAAGGTAATGGTAACGGAAATGGATATTTCGGTCCTGCCACATGTACGCCCCAATATGGGAGCCGAAGTTGGGGAACGTCATGCTTACAGCAAAGCAATGAATCCCTACGAAAAAGGGCTTCCAGCGGAGAAAATGGACGAGCTAGGAAAGAGATATGTAGCGTTTTTTAAATTATATCTCAAACATCGAGATAAAATATCGCGTGTGACATTGTGGGGTGTAGGCGATGGAGATTCATGGAAGAATGGTTGGCCTATTCCGGGACGTACAGACTATCCGTTGTTATTTGATCGGAATTACCAGCCCAAACCATTTGTAAAAGATATTATTGCGTTGACTCAAAAAAAAAAGAAATAAGAAATATGAGCAAAAGTAGGTATTTATATTCCGAAGATTACATGGCTGATCCTTCAGCTCATGTGTTTGAAAACAAAATTTATATTTATCCCTCTCACGACAGGGAGAGCGGTATTCCCGAAAATGATAACGGCGACCATTTCGATATGCAGGATTACCACGTGTTTTCTCTTGAAGATATCAATGCGGACATTGTTAACCATGGAAAGGTACTGGATGTGAAAGATATTCCTTGGGCTGGTCGTCAGCTTTGGGATTCTGATGTGACTGAGAAAGACGGAAAATACTATATGTATTTCTCCATGAAGGATAGAAACGATATTTTTAAACTCGGTGTTGCTGTGGCAAGCCATCCTTATGGACCATTTGTTCCGCAGGAGCATCCTATCAAAGGAAGTTACAGTATTGATCCATGTGCTTTTAAAGATACAGACGGTTCCTATTATTTATATTTTGGTGGTATATGGGGTGGACAACTTCAATTTTATCGGAATAATAAAATTATTTCGCCCAATGAATTGCCAACATCTGATGAACCCGCATTGTCTCCAAAGGTTGTCAAGCTGTCTGCTGATATGATGGAGTTTTCGGAACAACCAAGGGATCTTGTTATTTTAGATAAAGAGGGCAAACCATTAACGCATGGGGATACGGAAAAGCGATTTTTTGAAGCTTCCTGGATGCATAAATACCAAGGTAAGTATTATTTTTCCTATTCTACAGGCGACAGCCATTTGATTTGTTACGCCATAGGAGACAATCCATATGGACCATTTACCTATCAGGGTGTGATTCTATCGCCCGTAGTTGGCTGGACCACGCACCACAGCATTGTCGAATTCAAGGGGAAGTGGTACCTATTTTATCATGATTCGGTACCTTCTGGAGGAAAGACCTGGCTTAGAAGCATGAAAGTTATTGAGTTGAGCTATGATGAAAATGGTCATATTAAGCCGATTGATGGATTGTCTTCGTAATGATATATTTTAGTTCAAGATGAGATATATCATGCGTTTTCATTTCTATTTGGTGATCATACTGTATTGTGTTCCCACTGCTTTACGAGCTGAGGACGGTAGTCAGTTATGGCTGCGGTTTTCAAAACAGGAGAAACCAGTAGGCACCGTCCAGATTATAAAAGGAAAATCAACTGATGTTACATTGGCATTGGCAAAACAGGAACTGGAATATTACTGGAAGGGTGGGGATGTCATTTTAAAACTTGATCATAGAAGAAAGGATTTAAAAGATGGCTATCAAATAAGCCAACGCGAAAATCGGGTTTATGTGGTCGCCGGCCGATCAGCGGGTATATTATATGCTGTTTATCATTTATTGCGGCTTCAGAAGACAGGAGCAGGGATACCTCCTACAGGATTCATTGAAATACCGTCTTACGATATTAGGGTCTTGAATCATTGGGATAATTTGGATGGGACAATAGAACGTGGATATGCAGGGCATTCGCTATGGAACTGGGAGGAATTGCCGAATAAACTTTCACCCCGATATGAACAATATGGACGGGCCAATGCTTCGATTGGAATTAATGCTACCGTGTTGAATAACGTGAATGCTTCTTCGGATCTATTGAAGAAGGAGTATCTGATAAAAGTTAAAGCTCTGGCGGATGTCTTCCGTAAATATGGTATAAAAATATATGTGTCGATCAATTTCTCTGCGCCGAAAAATTTAGATGGCTTAGCTAACTCGGATCCCTTAAATAAGGATGTTCAGCACTGGTGGAGATCCAAGGTGAAGGAGATTTATGCGTTAATTCCGGATTTCGGCGGATTTTTGGTCAAAGCAAATTCTGAAGGACAGCCAGGCCCCCAAGATTATGGACGAACCCATGCGGACGGAGCCAATATGCTTGCCGATGCGCTCAGCCTCTATGGCGGTACCGTGTTTTGGCGTGCTTTTGTCTATCATCCGACTAAAGATGACCGTGCCAAACAAGCCTATCAAGAATTTGTTCCACTCGATGGTCAGTTTCGTGACAATGTTATTCTTCAAGTAAAAAATGGCCCGATAGATTTTCAACCCCGGGAACCTTTCAATCCTTTATTGGGGGCGATGCCAAACACAGCGAAGATGCTCGAATTTCAGTTGACACAAGAGTATCTGGGATTTTCCAACCATTTGGTCTATTTGGCACCTTTGTTTAAGGAAGTATTGGATAGTGAAACCTATGCCACTGGAAAGGGCGGAACGGTGGCAAAGCAGACCGACAGTAGTAGGCATTCGGGGCGTAAAACGGCAATCGCTGCAGTAGCTAATATTGGTTTGGATACCAATTGGACGGGGCACCACTTCGCGCAAGCCAACTGGTATGCTTTCGGCCGTTTGGCCTGGAACAATAGCCTGTCTTCAGCACAAATAGCGGATGAATGGATACGGTTGACGTTTACGGGAGCGCAGGAGTTTCTCGAGCCAGTCAAGAAGCTGATGTTGGAATCTCGGGAGGCAGCGGTCGATTATATGATGCCATTAGGTCTACATCACCTTTTTGCTTTTGAGCATCATTACGGTCCGGAACCTTGGGGCGATATTCCGGGGGGGCGTCCAGACTGGATGCCCTGGTACTACCATAATGCGGATAGCGTGGGATTGGGTTTTGACCGAACAGCCAAGGGAAGTAATGCAGTATCACAGTACAATCCACCATTGAACGAAATATATGGAAATAGAGCCACTTGTCCGGAAAATCTTTTATTGTGGTTTCATCATGTTTCCTGGAATCATCGAATGAATAGCGGAAATACGCTTTGGAGCGAATTATGTTTCCGTTATGATCACGGTGTCCAAAAAGTGAGAGCGTTTCAAAAAATTTGGGATCGTATGGAAAGATATATTGATCGATCACGTTTTTCAGCTGTTCAAGCTAAACTTAGAATCCAAACTAGAGATGCAGTTTGGTGGAAAGATGCTTGTCTGCAGTACTTTCAGTGTTTTTCACGTCAGCCGATTCCTTATGAGTTGGAGCGGCCAATACATAATTTAGAGGAGCTAAAGAAAATCAAGTTGCCGATGGGGCATCATAATTAGCAACTTCAAGGTCTTATTCATAAATGGATTACTTCATCTGCTTATCCGACGTTTGTAACTCATCGGTGTCTCGCCTGTTAGTTTTTTAAATAGTCTATTAAAGTAAGATATATTTTCAAAGCCCAGTCTAAAACACAGTTGTTGAATATTGTCTTCATCAACTAACATCATTAGTTGTGCTTTTTCTATTTTCTTCTGGTTGATGTAATTCACTGGCGTGATATTTATATGCTTTTTAAAGAGTCGGATCAGGTGATCTTTGGAGATAAAAATTAGATTGGCGAGTTGTTCGATAGCAATCGGATGATGGATATTTTCGTCTATGTAATCGAGTACACGTAGAAGGCGTTTTTCGACTTGTGGTATCTTGTTGGTTGCTTCCGCAAGGAATCTGCTCATCAATAAATGAATGATCGCTTGGTTTTCGGAAGCTCTGGCGAAAGGTGAAGCCGTCTGCAGTGCCATGTTTTTCATTAACTCTGTTGAATTATCGTAGCCCTTTGGATCGTATATTTTTAATTCACGACCTGGATTTATAGCATATAGATGTTGGATAACTGTCTCCAATAGCTGATCCGATTTGATTTCCTTCGGAAAAGTGTAACGGTCGAAAATACTTGATCTTATTTCGGGGTTTTCATAAATATGGATATAATAGAGGGATAATTTATCGGAACAGTCATAGCTGTGATGGATATAGGCTGGGGTGAGATAGAGATGGCCAGGTCGGAGTTTAATGACCTCGTCATTTACAATAATAGCTGCTTCTCCTTCAGAGACATAGTGTATTCTGGCAAAAGGACTCTTAATATCTTTAAAATTCCAATCTGCCTGATGTTCCGCATAGCCAATATTCAATAGTGTAAAATCAAGTTTATTCTTTTCGTTATTTATCATTATGCGAAGCGGAAAATAATTAGATACAATATTAATCCCAGATACAATAATACTCGTTTTCTCTAAAAAAAAATAGCGTTTTTACGTACAATTATTGATAATGTTTCTTTTTGGCGCAATCGATGTATCTCTAGGAAATTAATTGTGTTTTTTAAACGGAGCATTTTGTGATGCTTAGTGGAGATGGGTCGATATCGTATTATTTTTTATCGCTAATGTAGTTTCTTTCTCCATGCTATATAATTATTTTTGGCTATATGATAATGCAAAGATTTTGAAATAGGAAACCTTCTGAATTCTGATATGATCTTTGGTATCACAATAACCCATAGCAGTTGCTGTTTAAATCTTGATACCATTTATAAATGAAAGCAATAAGAATTATTAAAGCGGGGAGTGTGGAAATCACGGATATACCACGCCCCACTGTTAAAGAGGGACATGTCCTGTTAAAAATTGATTATGTTGGATTCTGTGGTTCGGATCTGAATACTTTTAAGGGATTGAATCCATTGGTCAATTTACCGGTGATACCGGGGCATGAAATTGGGGCAACGGTGGCGGAATTGGGCGCTAATGTGGTGACTGATCTTACGATCGGTACAAAAGTTACCGTCAATCCATATTCCAATTGTGGTGTTTGTACGGCCTGTAAAAATAATAGGCCTAATGCCTGCCGTTACAATGAGACCATGGGGGTGCAGCGCGATGGTGCTATGGCGGAATATATTGTTGTACCGATTGAAAAGGTTATCGCTGGGGGACAACTATCATCCAAACAATTGGCTTTGGTGGAGCCTATGAGTGTGGGATTTCATGCTGTTGATCGAGCTTCGGTAACGGACAGCGACGTTGTATTGGTATTTGGATGCGGTATGATCGGGGTGGGGGCAATCATTCGGGCGGCATTACGAGGGGCCACAGTCATTGCAGTTGACGTCAGTGTTGAAAAGCTTGCTCTTGCAAGAAAACTCGGTGCAAAGTTTACAATTAACAGTGTTGAAGAAGATCTGCATGCGAAGTTGGCAATGTTGACCCAGGCCATGGGGGCTGATGTCGTGATCGAAGCCGTTGGCCGAAAAGAAACGTACTTAGCTGCTATTGCTGCAGCGGCCTATACGGGTAGAGTGCTATATATAGGCTATGCAAAAGATGCTATTCCCTTTGATACACAGTTTTTTGTCAAAAAGGAGCTCGATATCAGGGGGTCGCGCAACGCTACGTCAAAAGACTTTGTCGCAGTAATGAATTACCTGGAAATGAAGACCTGTCCATTGGAAGATCTGATAACAGCTATTTATCGGGCGGAAGATGCGCAATTCGCTTTAGAAGCCTGGTTAAATGATCCTGGACGAGTTTTTAGGCTATTGATTGCGTTTTAAAACGATGGCGGTGTGCTACATTTCCACATAATCTAACGCGTGTTTTTTGAAGTAATATATGTACATTTAGATGTTTAGCGTACAATTTAAATACCTAAAGGAAAAAATAAACTTCAATTGTAATGAACAGCAAAGTTTTAGCGTGTTTTTTCATCATGCTGTGTTCGAAAATGCTTCTAGGCAATTCGCAAGATTCGGTCCAATCGGGTTTCGTCGCCAAGATGGACCGATTTTTTAAAGAATCGGCAAAAAAGAGTGTCCAGGATTTGGAGATGGATCGTGCGGCCATCCGCCAGAATCGGGTATTGGAAGATGTTAAGTTATTGGCGAGTCAATCGCGCTCTTTCCTGCATAAAGGTTTCGATTCGTTGAGTGTGGACCAAGGGTTGAAAGAATTGGTCGCCTTACACGATATAGCTAAGGACGGTGTTTTTGAGAATAAAGGGTCGGCACAGTCTTCGCGCAATCTTACCGTAACATTTAATATTTTGAATGCTTTGTCCATTGAAGTAAGGAGCTTAAAACGTGACATAGACCGCTATCAGGATCGGCTCACAAACTATCAGCTGGAACTTGATTCATTAAGTAATGATCCTGCACTTTTTGTTATTTCCAAAGATTCTGCTAACCTTGCCCGTTATCTGGGCAGGATTCGGGTGATTGCTTTGGAGATCGCACCCATCACCTTGAAATTGGCAGAACGGATTAACGGTGTGCATGAATTACAAAATAAAATTAATTTAGAGCTAGCACGGCTGGAATCGGATATGGAGGAGGTATTATATTACCAGAACCGACTCTCAAACCGAACGATAGGCCGCAACTTTGTCAATATTTGGGTCCCTAGTAAGTTTGAACGACCCATGAATGAAATCCTTTACTTCTCATTCGTGAAAGCCAAATTGCTCTACTTCTATTATTTAAGGGCGCATCTTGGAAAGCTGTTTTTCTTTTTCTTGGGGACTTTGATTGTGGTCATCTATGTCCATGTCTTGCGTAGAAAGATCAACGATGAAAATGTGATTCAGGCAAGTCTGTTACTGCATAGACCGCTATTGAGCGGATTGACGATTGGATTGTGTGTTATGCAATTTATATTCCCGACGCCACCTTTTGTGTTCACGATCACAATTTTGACGATTGCGTCAATCTTTTTATCTCTTGTTTTTAGACCGGCAATAACGGGGTACTGGATGAAGGTTTGGCTTTCCATTTTAACCCTTTTTATTTTTGCCGGATTGGATAACCTGGTGCTTCAACCTTCACGGTTGGAACGCTGGCTGATTCTTGTCATTGCCGCCCTTGCCTGCCTGGTGGGTCTGCTTGCGCTCTGTCATAAGAAACGTCGCGATGAGATAAAAGAACGTTGGATACTTTTTCCGATCGCATTTATGGTTTTCCTGGAATTTGCGTCCATTATACTGAATCTTTTCGGCCGTTTTAACCTCAGTAAAGTTCTTCTGGTAGCAGGGTTAACAAATGCTGTAGTCTTTATTTTGTTTTTGTGGGTGATTCGATTGGTCAATGAGGGATTGCAATTGGCTTCTTCGGTCTATCAGAAGCAGGAAAGAAGACTATTTTATATTAATTATAATAGGGTAGGCAAAAGAGCTCCAGCTTTTTTTTATGCGGTATTGATTGTTGGATGGTTTGTGCTCTTTGGCCGAAATTTCTACGAATTCAGATTCCTCGCAGACCCCTTGCGAGATTTTTTGGAAACCGGACACCGCTTGGGTAACTATCAGTTCTCCGTCAATAACCTCCTGGTATTTCTATTCATTATGGTCTGTGCAACGGTGCTTTCAAAGATTGTTTCCTATTTCGCAGCAGATTCCCAATGGGAGAAAAAGGATGGGGCAGCTCAGAACAAATTTCGACTGGGAAGCTGGATTTTACTCGTTCGGATCACGATTATCGTGATTGGATTTTTTCTGGCCTTTTCGGCACTGGGGATCCCTGTTCAACAGATTGGTATTATCTTAGGGGCATTGGGGGTAGGAATAGGCTTTGGCCTGCAGACGCTGGTCAACAATCTGGTGAGTGGTTTGATTATTGCCTTTGAAAAGCCTGTGAATGTGGACGACCTAATTGAGATCGGTGGGCGATCGGGAAAAGTGAAATCGATAGGGTTTCGCAGCAGTGTCATTGCGACGGCCGAGGGCGCGGATCTGATTATGCCCAATGGGGACCTGCTCAATGCGCATGTGATGAACTGGAGTCAGGGTGGGGCAAAAAAACGTCTCTGCATTCGGCTTGAGGTAAAATATGGGGTAGATCTTGAAAGGGTAACTCAGTTGCTCAAAAAAATAATGGATGAGGACGAGCAGATTCTCTCTTCTGGGGGTACTGCTGTGCAGTTTGCACAGGTAAACTCACAGGCAGTGGTGGTCGAACTCTATTTTTGGGTCAGAATATCTAAAGACGGTGGTAGTGTCAAGAGCGGACTATTAACCAAGATTTATAACGCGTTTGCTGATGAAGGTATCGATATGGCTTTGCCGATTCAACAGGTAATCCTCAATCAGACCAATAGCGAAACAAAAGTGAAACCCAATCATTAAAGTTGATCAGGAGATTATTTTACCATGGTATTGACTGATGGTCGAATCAGCACATTAGTTTACGAGAGTCAACTTTTGAAGAAATGGGGTAGAATGTCCTCCTTTGGGAACACAAAAATCACTTAAGGAAATAATAAAGTCGGGTTGTTCGTGGTTCATTGCATCGATAAAGCGTTGGGTACAACGGTTCCCATCCTGCATCAGATCGTAATGTAGATCGGTGATAACACCGAATTTTAAGTTCTGATGTCTAGCATCAACTTCTCGGTTGGAGCTGTGTCAAAGTCGGTACGCATTTTTGCAAGTTTTTAAGAATTGTTTTCGGTTTATCATGGCTTTTTATTTGATATTGATTTTGGACTTCGGACAAAACCAATGATTGTTGCACATATCGCACATATCAATGCAACAAAAAGAAATATATTGGCCGTGTTGCCTGTGTAATCTATCAGCTTACCAAACAAAGGTTCACCAACGGCCGCAAATACATACGCAAACATGTTCATCACGCCGATACCTGTTCCAACAAGTTTGGTTCCAAGCAGATCTGGGCTCAGGGTCCAGAAATTGGCTTGCGGACCATACACAAAGAATCCTGAGGTAAACATGAGTATGCCCATCAGGAGGTGATTGTGAACAGGTACCAAATAAATGAGAAGGGCAATAATGCAGCTGATCATCATACCCGCAGCGATCGATTTACTTCTGTTTTTGTTAAAGACGAGGTCTGAAATGTATCCGAAAGAAACAGCACCAAGGGCCATCCCAATGGGGATGAGTAAGGTTAACCACATATTGCCTGATGATTCTTTGTAGTTGTTCCCTAAAAAGTGGATCGGTACCCAAAAGATTAAGCCATACCGTGCCATACTTTGAAAACCAATGGCGAGCGAAGCGATCATAAAGTTGCGATGCTGAAATACATGCAGATAGGACTGCTTCCAGTTTTCTTGTTTTTCGGATGCTGCAACTTGTTCTTGTGTGTCTTCCGGTTCCGCGATTCCTTCTTTTTCGTCAGCAGGAGTATAGCCTTTTTTTTTAGGGTCGCTGTATGCGACAAAAAGAAAGACCAATAATGCGCCAGCGAGAAATAGGATAGGATAGCGAAATAGGGTGCGCCAGCTTTGTTCCTGTTGGACGAGTACCAAAGCCATCAGAAAGGTCAAAACGGAGGAGCTTCCGGCAGCCATGGTATAAAAGCCAAAAGCCTTGCCACGTTCGGAGCTGCTCCACCAATTGGAAATAAGCTTACCTCCTGAGCCCCATGCCATGGATTGGAAATAACCGTTCAGCGTCCAAAGAACCAAAATAGCTGTATAAGAACCAGCGAAACTGATGGCGAGATTACAGAGAATGGACAAGCCTCCTCCAGCGACAATCATAATTTTGGGACTCCATCGATCGGCTAGATTTCCATTGATGAGCTGGCCGATCGCATAGCCCATTAACATTGCAAAACTGATCCAGCCTACTTGCTGAAAACTGATGTCTAGCTCTTTGGCAATACCTCTTGCTGCCCATCCAAAATTGTGTCGACCTGTGTAAAAGAATAAGTAACAAAACATGGTTACAGACAACATTTTCCACTGATCTTTTCTAAATTTTCTTTCCATTAAAGCTGCTCCGTTGAGGGGTGGACGAATAAACCTGCTCGTATTGGTTTGTGCGTTAACGCATAGCTTATTGCATCATTGACTTCAGCAAGTGGGAATTCACGTTCGATCAATGATTCAAAGGGATACTTTTGCCAGTTTTCAATGATAAAGTCTACAGCGACAGAGAAATCGGTATAGTTGTAATTATGCAGTCCTTTGATCGTGAGCATCTTTCGAATTACTTTTTCGGCGTCTATCCCAGTAGCGCGCTGCTTAAACACGGCACCTACGAGAACAGCATTCCCATGGAGCCCCAATGTATCGATGCCAAGCTCCATCGCCTCTGGCGAGCCGCTCATGTCGATAAATCGGTCTATAACTGTAGCTTCTAATGCTGTGCTGGATGTGGTTTCACGTAGATCTATTGTAGCTGTCGCGCCAAATTTTTTAGCGAGTTCTAAACGTGCAGGATTAATGTCAGAAGCGATGATACTTTTAGCACCCATTTCCTTGCACATGGCAATGCTAACCAGTCCCAATAATCCAATGCCTGCAACATGAATGTTTTTTTTCGTAATGGTCTCTGCCAGGCGAAGGGCTCCTGCCGAAGTAGCAACAGCACAATTGATGGTGGCAGCTACTGCAGGAGAGATATCTTTTGGAAGTACTCGTATGCAGGTATTTGGCCGTAAGATGATATGGGTTGCCAATCCACCATGAAGGTCATCCATTTCGGTTATCTGACGGTGACCATATTTGTAGATCTTATCGTTTTTCTGCGGAATCTCCGGCTGATAATTGGCACTATTGGGATCACTGGAAAAAACAGTCCAGGTAATTAGGTCGCCAATCTGTAGCTGATTGCCTCGTGCATCAAGTCCGCTATGATCAGAAGAAATCGCTGCGATAACGCCCACAATCTCATGACCTAAAATCGTAGGACATGGTTCGTTTCGCAACCCACAATAGGTATGAAGATCACTACCACAAAGAGTGGTATAGCGTATGTTGACCAAAATTTCGCCATCTTTCAAAGGTGGAATAGGTTTGCTCACTTTAGCGAGCGCCGTATTAGCTTGATCAAAAACGTAATATGTTGCTAGTTGTTTCATTTTGCATAAAAATACATAAGTTATGCAATACTAAACAAAGTTTATTTATACTATATTTTCAAATGATTAAGTTTTTGTGAATAAGGTCAACGATTGATCGAAATTAGTGAGATTCGTTTTAAGGTAAATTTTTTAATTAGCACGTGATTGTTTAGCTTTGATAATCCATTAGTCATTATTATTAATTTATTACCTAAAAATTGTGCAAAGCCAAACTATTATTACTTTACTTATTGTTGGAATAGTCATCAGTAAAACGCTGATAGGTGTACTGATCTACTTTTTAATACGAAAGAACCGGTTGCTAAAGGTCGAACAGCTCAAATTAACGACTGCCAACAGTATTCTCAGTGAACAGGCAATTCGTATTCATCATTATAATGAGGAGTTAAAAATTGCTGAGAGTTTCAAGACTAAAGTCCTATCCATTGCATCGCATGATCTCAGGGCACCATTTGCATGGGTCGAAATTTTGCTGGCGATTGATGATATTTCTCTCGTTGATAAGGAGGAGCTTAAACTCATTTTTTTAAATCTAAAAGGCCAGGTGGCCAGATCGCGGACGATGTTGGAAGAGGTCTTACTTTGGACAGAATCACAACTTCGAGATAAGCTTGAAAATACCGAGAACTGTAATATTCGCGATCAAATTGATGCGGTATTGGGAATCTATGCGCTAGAAATCCAACGTTTCAATATACAGATCATAAATTCGGTGAATCCGGATTTTTGCGCGGATACACATAAAGGAATTCTCGCTTTTGTGCTAAGAAATGTGATTAGCAACGCCATTAAATATGGACGAGTCGGCGGTAGCATCGTGCTGCAATTGATCGATGACCAAAGCGATCGATGGGAGCTTATCGTTAGCAATGATGGGGAAGAACTTTCATCGGAAGTCCTCCACAATTTAAATTTTGTTAATAGCTGGGACCGTAAAAGATCTGAAAACAAAAATGGTGCAGGGTTGGGTATCTCCCTCTGTAAGGATTTGATCAAACGGATTGATGGAAAAATGCAGTTCGAGAATCAGCATGGTATAGGCGTTTCTGTTCGGATCTCGTTTCCGCGGAAGGCTTATCAGGCTGTCTCTTGATAACAATCAATCTACTATAAAAGCCCGATCTATATCGGGCTTTTTTTATGAAGAATTAAATGACAAACTTAGTTTTTTATGAATGATCAGTTGGTATGAAAGATCCGTAAATCAATCATTTTGCGGCTTTTCCAGACGAAAAACACCTCAAAGGTCTTAAAAAAGCTTTACTTTTTGAGAGCTTCTAGCATAAAAAGTCCTTCAGTTTCGAAAGGGAGTTCAAGAATACGATTTTGGGCATCCATATCGACTTTAATAGAACCAAATCCAACTGCTTCCAATAGTTCGATGTCTTTGGCAGGACGTTGATGTGCACTGATGTCTAATGCCGATTTGATGTCATTGATCTGATCTATAGCGCCCGATGGACATTCATCGTGCCTTTCGGTACTAAAGACCGTTTTCCCAAAATCGGCATCTAGGTTGATCATTTTTCCGCCCGGCTTGAGCACACGTTCCATCTCGCGGTAGCATTTTTCGAGATCGGGGATGGTCCACGTCATCAACCTGGTGAAGACGAAGTCAAAGGTGTTGGCTTCAAACTGTAGTACTTGCGCATCCATGACCCGATAGTCTACGCGAAGTTCTAGTTCTTGGCTGACGAGTTTTGCATATTCAATCATCTGCGGGGAGAGGTCAACGGCAGTAACCTCAAAACCCGCAAGGGTCATAATGTTGGCGAAATATCCCGTAGCAGTACCGACTTCAAGTACCTTATTGCCCGAAGCCTGGCTACGGACGGACTTGAAAAACGCTAGCCAGCGTTCGGTCTCCGGCCTGGACCAAGCTTCATCCCTTTCCTTGCGCCAGGAGCTACTACGGTCATTCCAATATGCTGTTATTCTTTTAATCATCGCAATAGTGTTAACAGGTACAAATTTATCCATTTTATCAGCAACAATTGCTGGAATTTATGTCATATCTCTGATCAGCTTATTTTGGATTTTTATTCTGCTTGCCTCAGCTGCGGACATAAATATCACCCAGCCAATCCACAAACGTAATATTAAATAATAAGCAATACCTATTGAATGTTGCACGACGACGTGTGTGAATTTGCCCAGGAAAACAAATTTTAGCTGTTTTTTGATTGTTTTAGTTCATCAATCGTCCGGTTGTATCGATCATAAATAACTTTTTCAGGTTCAAAATTTGGATTAGGTTTCCAATATTCTTCGATCTGAATCGTATTTTCCTTTAAGATGGTCTTTGATCTCAGTAGTGTACCTTTTCCATGGACTTCGTTTATGTCAACAGGGTTGATGGAGGAAAAATGTTTTTCTAGCATTTTCGGGATTTCGCGAAAATTGATGCAATTTTCGTAAATAACGACCTTTTTACTTGTTTTAATCAAGGGTAGGAGAACTTTCGCTAACCATCCTGGCTTTTCTGACGCGATTTGAATTGCCGGTTGTGTCAGATAAAAGCTAAACTGCGCCTGGTCGTCGCTGTGGTAGTTGCTGTAGATAATGGTCTCGATAATTTCCCAGGAGATAAATTGGGTTGTTTTTAGCAAGGGGATTTGATAGGATATGCCTTTATGATCGGATGTTACACTTTCCTGTTGGGCAATCTGTCGTGTTATGGTTTTCTCGGATACTCGAAATCCAAGGGTCATACCGTACAGGATAATACCGGGGAATAGTATGAAAAGTACAGAAACGACATAAGCCCCCACAATTTTGCTGCCATGAACCATCATGAATATTGTCAAAGCTATTCCGATACAGATAAACAGCCCAAGTAATAATTTAATGACTAAAAGAGGATTAAACTTCATTTGTTCAAAGCGCGTGATTTTTAGCTAAATGTACTAAAACTTCTTGATGTTTTAGAAAACATTTGAGCGTTTTGAAAAGAGGCAGTTCGTTGCTGGTATGTCAATAATTAGTATATTTGCTGCACTAGCGATACATGAAAGCGAAACAATTGATATGGATTCTACTGCCGCTGATGCTCCTGCAGAGCTTCTCGTCGGTATGGCTATGGACTGTTTTTGAATTTAACAGAGATTATATTGCTAAGAATGAGTGTATCAATCGATTCAACGAAAAGGCACTTTCCTGTAGAGGACAATGTATCTTGATGAAGAAAATGCGTGAACATGAGGAGAAGGAACAAAAGAACCTGGAATCTCGTATAATCGACGTTGTATTTATCAATAATCAGCAACGTTTTAACCTTGATATCGCTTTTTTTGAAGAAGCGGCTGCGGAGACCTTACTTCCAGCATATCAGGCAAACTATAGCTATAGACCAATCTTTACTATTTTTCATCCACCTTTGGTTTAAGTCATTTTGCTTTTCGTACGGGCTGTCGGCATATTGACTGATGGCAGGTACTGTCTATTTTCAAAAGATTTAAATTAATACATATGAATTTATATTCCCGTGTCGGGACTGTCGGGGGCGTAATCTTACTGCTACTCGCATTTTCAGTTGCTTTTTCAACTTCATCCTGTACTGCCGATCATTCAAAAAAGAACGGTAAGAAAGCTACGGATTTTATCTTGCCTAAGGAATCCGATCTGGTCCGTATAGCGGATACTGTTTGGGATGTTACCAATTATACCATATATGCGGATGCCAAACTCAACAATAAATACCATACCATTTATCTGCGTTTAAGAGATACCTCGGGAATTCCGATCAATGACAAATCCCTTGATTTCTATCCAGAAATGAGTATGGGACGTATGAAGCATGGAGGCCCCTTTGAGCATCCCGTCGCGCTCGGCGAAGGCTGGTATAGCAGCCCAATGGTTTTTATTATGGCGGATATCCCGCAGATGGGGAAGGGCTGGCAATTACATACGATACGTAGTCACAATCGCATAAAAGATACACTTGCCATCAAGATTCCGGTTACTGCAGCAGCAACCATGCGAACAATGAGCTCTGGAACCAGAGACGATAGCCGCGTATTTATTTCCTGCCTATTGCCTGATAGCGTAAAGCAGGGAAGGCATCCCATCCGATTTTTAATGAATAAAATGGATGGTCATCATTTTCCGGTATTAGATCATTATGTCATTAAACTAAAGACCAATAGGCCTACTACGGAAACGGGGTCTTCGGAAAATTTTGCTGCTGAAAGTACAGGTAATGGTTACTATGAAGGCACTGTTAATTTTTCTATGCCTGGTCGTTGGGAAGTCATTGTCGAACTATGGAAAGCGGGCAAAAAATCAAATCAGGATGATATAAAATATCTAGTGCAGGTCACTTAATACAAACAGAATTTATTTTACCAATATACTTAAACAATAAAAATGAAAAAGAGAATCAACGTAATCCTAGGCTGTTTCGGTTTTGTAGTTATACTGGCGTGTAGCGGAAATGAGGCGACAAAAGTCAAGAAGGAAAATAGTGCCCAGCAACCTTCCGCAGCGGAGTCTGGGACCATGCTCGATTATAAAACCGAGGGGCCCAAAGGGGTGGGAACTATTTCTTCCTTCGAACACAAACCTTTTGATGCGCAGCTTGCAAATAGGGGCGTAGAACTATTTGTGTCGAAATGTGCAATGTGCCATAGTTTTGATCGTACATTGGTAGGTCCATCGTTGGACGCTGTCATCAAACGTCGTACCCCGGAGTGGATTATGAACATGATGCTAGATCCGGCAACCATGCTGGAGAAAGATGCCGACGCGAAAGCACTGAGTAAGGAGTATGGGTCGCCAATGATTAGCTTGGGCTTGAAGCAAGAAGAGGCACGTGCCATTTTAGAATATTTGCGCGAACGTAATAGCACTACAAAATAGATCGGATCAATGAAGTCTCAACACTGTAGATGGTGGTTTTGTATGACAATGGCTTGGGCAATATGTGTGCAGGCAACCAATCTGTTGTGGGCATTTATTGAATTTGAGTGCAATCGTACCTATATCGAGCAAAACCTCTGTGTCAATCGTTTTGAACCGGCAGTGAGCTGTAAAGGCTTCTGTTTCCTTAGCGAAAAGACGGTTGAACAAAAGGATGTGAACAATGTGCTCGCCAAAATGAAGGGGATGGAAATATTGGTCTTTGTGCAGTATGTGAAGGGAGTCTTGCTGTACTCTCCAATAGTACCTGATGTGAAAACTGTCTATCCGAAAGACTTTGTCTCCGATACCTTCGGAGGTATACTGCCTGAAGTTTTTAGACCGCCAATCATTTGATTATTCCACAAATATTTTTTCACAGAATAATCATAAAGAAATGGTAATACGAAAAGAGAAACTAGATTTTCTAAAATTAGAAGATATTGATTCCACTTCGCAGGGAATCGTTATTATGCCTATAGCAGCTTTTTTACAAGCTAAAGCAAATCAAAATACGCTCCACCTAAGGTCTTTTTATACCCTTTTGCTTATCAATAGTGGTGAACTGTCTATGGTAGCGGATCAGAGCGTACAGATTATAGCTGCCCATGATATAATCAGCATAAATTCAAATTGTGTGTGTAGTTTTCATGCAGGTTCGTCTGTAGAAGGATACAGTGTCTTATTTACAGCATCCTTTCTCATGGAAAGTCAGAACACTGCTGTAAGAAACTTCTTTCATTTTTTAAGGAGTAGATGTAAACACGCTTTTGTGCTATCGAAAGAAGATATCATCAGTTGTCTACATATAGTAAGTTTGATGGAAACAGCTTATAATTCAGTTAAATTGAGTGCTCACGGTGTATTGAGCCGCTATTTAACCATGCTGCTCCAGATTTTGGGACGGCAAATCGTGGTCGATCATGTGGCTGCAAAGCAGGAGGAAGATGACGATAAAATCCGGAGTTTCGAATCTTTGGTTGATAGTCATTATGCACAGCAGCGTTATCCGTCATTTTACGCAGAGCAATTGAATATATCGATCAACTATCTTAATCGGATTTGTCGAAAAAACAGATCGACGAGCTGCGGCACTATTATCCGCGGACGGATACTATTGGAGGCCGAGCGATTGCTTTATCATACCTTTAAAACGGTAAAAGAAATTGCCTTTGAACTCGGTTTTGAAAATGTACCATATTTCAGTACTTTTTTTAAAGCAAATAAAGGAATGAGTCCTGAGGAGTTTAGGAAAAATTGTTGATGTAAATATGATTAAAAGCCTTTTTCATGTAGTTGAAAAAGGCTTTACTTTTCAAAAAAAATGTCCTGTAGCCTACGCAACCTTATTTTTTCTTTTCCGATTTTTCCTTATCATCAACAGGTAAATCCAATATAGCCATTAGTAATAGATAATAACCTTTTTCCAATCCCATTTTTTGTGCTTTTTGGTGTATCGTATCCATATCTTTAGTCAATTGTTGTTTAAATTTTATTTTGCTATTTGTGTAAACAGAATCAAATGCTGTACCCAAAACTTTCCCGAGGCTCGCTAACCGTATTTTTAGGGCATAAATAACGTAGAGCGTTCATTATTTGACAAAAAAATACGGACTGCTCAGGTATTTAATACAGTGAAAATATCAGATGAATCGGCAATGAGAAGTAAAAAGTACATGAACGTCTTTGCTGTAAAACATTTTCTATGCCAGCATTGTCATACTTACGATTAATAATAAAAACAGGTATTTATGAAAAAGATAATTCCATTTGCGCTCATGTCGAGTTTATTGATGCTCGTGTCGAGTTGTGCAGCAATTGAAGGTATATTTAAAGCAGGCGTATGGTCGGGTATCCTATTGGTTGTTGTCGTAGTCGCAATTGTCATTTGGTTGATCAGCAAGTTGTTTGGTGGATCAAAATGATTTTATGAACGGGGTTTTCGCTATTTTGGGACTTATTGTATTTAGGTACTTATTGTTTTTCGACGAGATATTTCCAGTAACGTTTGGGAACATGTCTTAAATGAAGCTTCAGGTTTTTGCGTGATTCAATAGAGGTACTTTTAAAATAAGTCTTCCAGAGATGCTGATAATCTTTTTCTTGAGGATCGAGATCCACTTCTAGCTGATATGGATCTTGAACCTCGTCTTTATTGTTGTTGTATACCTCCAAGATATTTTTGCCATCATAATGGAAGCCATAGTTTCGCCGTATATCATAAATTAACCAGCACTGGTCGGCGAATCGGTTTTTAAAGAAGTCTACAACCAGGGGAATCACATTGAAATCGGGTTCAACGATGGCCGTGTAGAGATTATCGTTAGACTTGACAAATCGGATAAAAGCTTTCATGCGGTGTCGTTCGCGGCTTATCTTTTTGACTGTCTGATGGATACGGAGTATGGGTGGGTATCCATAATTGCGTATATCTAATTTTCCCCTTCGAAAAAGTTCAACAATCAATTGAAATCCATTGAGCCATTCAGATTGATTATCGGACAAAAAATTATGATAAAAGATTTTTGTTTCTTGTGCTCCAAGTATTTTTTCCATTCCCACTAAAATGCGCATGGCTTTTTTAACCTCAGTATGAACCTGTCGCTTTTCCGAAAAAATACTAATTGCCATAGACTTTTCTGTTGTGGGAATGCTATCAAATTCTTTCCGTTCAAAAGCTTCAAATACACAACAGAGGTAACCGGAATAACTTCCGTCAAAAATATAGTCCATTAGAAAAGTGTTAGCTGTGTATTGGAAGCCTTGGCTTGTGTACGAGGATTACTTTCAAGAATAGACTTTCTGATGTTTTCGGGATAGTGGAAGCCTCCAGCGATGAGTGTATCCTGGCAAACCATAAAATATTTGGCGCGATTATAGGCAATTCCCATTTTTCGAAGTTGATATTCCTTTAATTTTCCATATTTGCGCGACTGTACAATTTTGTTGGCAGATTGCCTGCCAATACCCGGGATTCGGATAATCCACTCATAAGTAGCGCTGTTGATGTCGATAGGAAAGAATTGCGGGTTGCGTAGCGCCCAAGCAAGCTTAGGGTCTATTTCTAGATCGAGATGTTGATGCGTGCTGTTGAGTATTTCATGAAGCGAAAAACCATAAAATCGAAGTAGCCAATCTGTCTGATAAAGTCTGTTTTCACGTACAAGAGGCGGTGTTGTTCCAATTTGGGGAAGGTTGGAATCGGTCGCGTTGATGGGAATATAACCCGAATAATACACCCGTTTGAGATTGTAATCTTTATAGAATGTATTGGCCGCCTGCATAATCTGTAGGTCGCTCTCTGGAGTTGCTCCAATAACCAGCTGCGTACTTTGGCCTGCTGGTACAAATAAGGGTGCTTTCTTGTCTTTTTTTCGATCCTGACGAAGATTGAGAATTTCATTTTTAATAATCCCCAGAGGCTCGCGAACGGACTGATGATCCTTTTCCGGAGCAACAAGTTTGAGTCCCTCCTCAGTAGGAATTTCGAGGTTTACACTCATTCGGTCAACATATAAACCTGCTTCTTTTAATAATGATTCACTTGCTCCGGGGATGGCTTTGAGGTGGATATAACCATTAAAACGTTCTTCCGTCCGAAGTTTCTTGACGACTAACATTAAGCGTTCCATGGTGTAGTCTGCAGATTTGAAAATACCCGAACTTAAAAAAAGACCTTCGATGTAATTTCGACGGTAGAAATTCATGGTCAATTCGACAACTTCCTTCACCGAAAATGCTGCGCGTTGCACGTCGTTGCTACGTCGGCTAACACAAAAGGAACAGTCGTAGATGCAGTAATTGGTCATTAAAATTTTTAGTAGAGAGACGCAACGGCCATCTTCGGTGTAGGTATGACAAATGCCACTAGCCGATGAATCGCCTATTCCACCACTATTTTTTCGTTTACTTCCACTTGAACTGCAACTTACGTCGTATTTAGCGGCATCAGCTAATATTTGCAATTTATCATCAAAACCAAACATGATATGTTCTCCAATAATTTGCTGTAAAATTACTAATATTATTAGTAATAAATACCCGTAAAATTACTTGATTTGCCTTTTTTAGGTTCGTACTATTCATCTTCAACTGCGGGAGGATGCCCAAATTTGCTAAAAAAATAAACGATTTGTGACGGGATTTTGTTCATGAATAAACTACATATTATGGCAGAGAATAATTTGAATAATAAAGAAGCGCTAGAAAAGCTAAAAGGGATCGTCGATCAAATTGATGTGGGAACAGTCTGTTCATTTCCATCGGATTCTGACTATCCCCATGGTGTTCCGATGAGCAGACAGGAAGTGGATGCAAATGGTGACATTTGGTACATCTGTTCGGCAGAAAGTGAGACGTTTAAAAATATTTCACAGGATCCCAAAGTTTCCCTATTTTATGCCGATCCCAAAACCTACACCTTTTTGAGTATAAACGGTAAAGCAAGTCTTTCGCGGGATCAGGAAAGGATAGACCGTTATTGGAACAAAATGATGGAAGGCTGGTTTAAGAAAGGAAAAGAAGATCCCAATATCCAATTGCTACAGATCACACCTGAAGAAGCGCATTATTGGGATTCAAACTCAAATATGGTCATCAACTTGTTTAAAATGTTGAAAGCGGCTGTTACAGGCAATACACAAGATATAGGTAAAGAAGGAGATCTTAATATTTAATATAAACGGAATCTATAATATCAACACAGTAATTAGCACCCTAAAAAGGTCCTCTTTTCCAAAATGAGGACCTTTTTTCTAACCAAACTTTTATCGAAAAAATCTGTTACGCGTTTCCTTTGATCACACGTAAAAGTACTGCGATGATTGCAATTACCAAAAGAATATGAATTAGCCCTCCGCCAACAAAGCCTCCAAAAAAACTGATTGCCCATATCAGGACCAAAATAACAGCGATAGTATATAATAGATTTCCCATAGTAATAAATATATATGTGTTTATTGAATAACAATACTTATCCAGCGATGGTTTAGTATTTTTTCTCTTTTTTCCACTTACGGATCCTCCCGACTGCATTTTGATAAGGTGAAGCGGTGTTAAATTGAATCATTCTGCCTAAGGTCCATTTTTCATACCACGATACACCATAAAGCTGCATGTCTGTCTTTTGCTCAATGAGTTCCACAATTTTTAAAACAGTTTGGTCTAGTTTTGCGCACAAAGTATTAAAATCTAGATTGTTATAATCCTGATAAAATTTTTGAGCCAGTTTGCCTAGCTCATTCCATTTAAAACCAGTCTCCGGAAAATCAACCTCTTTGCCATCTTCACTTTTCTTATTCCATTTGAGAACCAGCTCACCCCAGCCAATTAAATAGGAAATTAGGTTATTTATACTCATTACTGTTCCTTTAGCATGACCCTGGAGTATAAGAAGATTAGTTTGATCGTTCGGAATATCGGAAAGTTCACAGACAAGCTTGCTGTAATTTATACGGATAGCTTGAAGGAGTTCGTCTTTTGTGGTTGGTATAGCCATGGCATAAATGTGAATTATACATAAGATACAGATAATTATGTATAATTGATTAGCTTGGGATGGAAGTTGTAGAGCAGAACGTGTTCACAAGCCCACAGCAGACAATGTTTGACAACGCCTTTTGTTTTAGTCTGATAGGGTTTTTGAATATATTATTGTAATTGAAAAAACAATAAACTTTAAATTGTAAAAAATATGGTTTTATGTGTGTTTTTTGGTAAAATTTATTGTTTTATTAAAGTGGTGTTGTATTTTATTCTGTTTATAACGAATATTGTTGTAAGTATTTAGACAGGATCTTTCATAGGGGAAATACTGTCTAAGATGTACTGCCAATGAAATAATAAACTGAAAAATTGATACAAAGATGAAAAAGATTTTATTGTTACTAACCGTGGTTATGTTCGTCGTTTCGGGCGCATTCGCTCAGATTCATAAGCCTGTTAAATGGACTGTGGCCAGCAAAAAATTGAACAACAAGGAAGCTATGGTCTATGTGAAGGCCACTATTCAAGATGGTTGGCACATTTACTCCCAAAATGTAAAAGACGGTGGCCCAATTCCAACATCTTTCAATTTCGGTAAAGCTGCTGACTACGTTTTGGTCGGTAAGACGGCTGAACCAAAACCGAAGATCAAACACGAAGAGGTTTTCAAAATGGATGTGGGATACTTCACCAATGAAGTGATCTTTCAGCAAAAGGTTTCGCTCAAGAAAGGAACAGCAACAGTAAAAGGTACCGTGGAATGGCAAGCTTGTGACGCTTCACAATGTCTTCCTCCAGATGAATATGCTTTTGCTGTAACGATCAAATAGTTTAATAAATAAAAGCAATTAACGATCTAAAGCGATTTGGCGCTTAGGATAATTGATAGAAAAAGGAAAATTAAGGATAAAGGCTAGGTAATCACACCTAGC
Organism: Sphingobacterium sp. UBA2480; assembly: GCF_002341965.1. Taxonomy (NCBI): domain Bacteria; kingdom Pseudomonadati; phylum Bacteroidota; class Sphingobacteriia; order Sphingobacteriales; family Sphingobacteriaceae; genus Sphingobacterium; species Sphingobacterium sp. UBA2480. The sequence continues at coordinate 568,913 of NZ_DDPA01000007.1, forward strand.
CTTTTTTGTTTAAAGGGGGCTTTTGGTATAAAAAATAAGCCCTTTGGTATAATATGTTAAATCTATTTTTTACGAAATTTTAGCTTTGTTTAAATGGATTACACAAACTTACTTGAGCAGGCAGATCTTTTTTTAGTGCATAGTTACCGCAAGAACCACAACCCACAGCTATATTTTCACACCATTGAAAGGGTTCGAGATATTGTAAACGCAGTAATGACCCTAAGTGAAAAATATGCCTTGACGGCCGAGGATAGATTTGTGGTTTCGGATGCGGTCTCATTTCATTTGGGAAGTAAAAGCTTTGTTGACCTTAACCAAAGGATGTATCTGGAGGTAAATTATAGAAAGAATCAGGTGATCGATGAACGCATATGGTATGCACTGACCCTGGTCTTCTTACGAAACCATACGTACTTTACAGAGGAAGCACGCCTATTGAAGGAAGGTATAAAGAAGAATAATATTGCCTATTTTGTGAAGTTGCAAATTGCAGGAAAACAGTCATCGGTCTAATGTAATGGTGTGTTTTATGATAAAAATGATAAAGATAGATCGATTAAAGTTGAAGCATTGTACACTAGTTAGTTTTTTGATCATGGGATTGTTATGTTTCGAGACCGCATGTTACGGACAAATGGGGTTTGGACTTCGGGTGGGTGGTAATATTTCGCGTGCAAGTGGCAATGCATTTGGCGCCAATAGAATGGGATATCAATTGGGAGGGGATTTGATTTTTGGACTTAATAGCAAGATGGATATTCAAGTTGAGCCTAGTTACAACTTAACCAGAATTCGTGTCAATGGTAACACGGCATCTCTTGCTGAAGGCTTATCCAAGGGGACCCGTTCGCTGAAATATCTCAATACACCCGTATACCTAAAAATTAATTTTACGAGAAAATTTTCAATCTTGGGTGGCCTAGACTTGAATATGTTGCTCAACGACGACAGGTATAAACTTAATGATGGAAAACCAGCGTTCAACAGTCGTACACGGATAGGTTACGCATTAGGGATAGATCTTGGCGCGCTGTATTTTAGATACCGACAATTCAAAAAGAATAATAAAATTGTAGACAATTGGGATGCACATATTGACCAGTATCAACTGGGATTTAAAGTGCGTTTGTTTTAAGCTAATAGTTCCACTGGTAGGTAACCTTTACAGACTTTCCTGTGCTGTAAGCTGAGCCGCTCTGATTTTGCTACATCAGGCGGCTTTAATTTTATTAATGATTTACGATTTGTTGTGGAGATGTTTATTGCTGGATATCATGGATATTTGCAGGACTAGCTCGATACACCAATCGATGTACTTGTAACGGGCTGATGGAGGATGGAGCTCCTATAGGGCTGAAGGATTTTCCCCGTTTATCAAACTAGACTGCAAATACCGGGATGCTGATCGTGAACGTACGTTACGACAAGGGGATGCTGATCATGTTAAACGAGGTTTGTACTTCATCATGCGAAAGTTTTTAAGGAAGTTCACCTGTTATTGTTTTAGCGTATATCTTTATATAGCAACAATGTTGCATTTGTGTTGTTTTGTTTTTACATTTGTTTAAACGAAATTACTATGAGCAGCATTTCCAAAAAAGTTAAATTACCTGTCACTGTTTTAAGTGGATTTTTAGGTGCGGGAAAAACCACACTATTGAATCATATTCTACACAATAAGGAAGGCAAGAAAGTTGCTGTTATTGTTAATGATATGAGTGAAGTGAACATTGATGCACAAGCTGTTGAACGTGAAAATGTGCTTTCGCGAACAGAAGAAAAGTTAGTGGAGATGAGCAACGGATGTATTTGTTGTACCTTAAGGGAGGATTTGATGGTGGAGGTGGAGCGACTAGCGAAAGAAAATCGCTTTGATTATCTTCTTATCGAGAGTACTGGTATTTCGGAGCCTATTCCAGTAGCGCAGACATTCAGTTATAGTAGTGCTGACAATGGGATTGATCTGTCTACGTTCAGTTACATTGATACTATGGTAACTGTGGTGGACTGTTTCAATTTTGCTAAAGATTTTGGAAGCGCCGATACCTTATTAGATCGGAAACTGACGGATGACGACTATGACAATAGGGCAATTGTAAATCTGTTGACTGATCAGATCGAATTTGCCAATGTTATCCTTTTGAATAAGGCCGATCTGGTATCTGAGGAAACTTTGGGCACTCTCGAGTCTGCTATTGGGCGGCTCAATCCTGGAGCCAAATTAATCCGTACACAATTTGGACGTGTTGATCCAAAGGAAATTATGGGTACGAGCTCATTTGACTTTGATGAAGCTTCCTCTTCGGCTGGATGGATCAGAGAACTTGAAAATGAACATAGCCCCGAAACAGAGGAGTATGGTATTTCATCTTTTGTCTTTCGATCGCAACGGCCTTTCCATCCCCAGCGACTGCACAGTTATCTCAATGAGCGGTACCCACATAATATCATACGCGCTAAAGGTCTCCTCTGGTTGGCATCCCGGCCGAATCTTGCGATTAGTTTTAGTCAGGCAGGTGGCAGCGTAAGATTGGAAAGTGCAGGCTCATGGTGGAGTAGCATGCCCGAAGAGCAGCGTTATCAGTATCCCAGTTATGCCGAAATCAGCGCTGAACTTCTTAAACGTTGGCACCCGGAGTGGGAAGATCGAAAAAATGAATTGGTATTTATAGGTCAGCATCTAGATAAAGAAAAATATCTGTCGGAGCTTGAAGAATGCCTATTGACCGAAGAAGAAGGCGACGACTGGCGTTTTACTTGGTGGAAAGACGAATTTCCTAAAAATATTTAAAACCATTTGTGATCGGCATCGGTTAAAAAAGTAAGTAATGTAGGTTAGATATTGTATTTTTCGAAGGCCAGAATTAATTTTCTGGCCTTTTTTATACTGATTTGCCAGATGTTATCAAGATACGGTTATAAGCCTTCATCAATCGCGCTATTAAAAATATAGAAATCTATCCCTAAAACGCTTAATCATGATGGTCGAAGATCATCTTTATGATTCCGAAAATTTCAAAGAGTCATCGCAAAGATGTCATGGTAAAAGAACAGTATAGTTGAGGAACAATCATAGTCACTATGCATGATATAATTAACAATGAGCAGAGTGCTTGATTTTAATAATACCTAAAAGGTTTAATTTTATACCGAAATCAATACTGAAAAAGCATCAAAAAAAGAGTAGGCTTAACTTGAATGCAATTGAACGCATGCATACGCTGGGTAATATCTTTAAACCTGGGGTGGTGAAAGGAATTGATCTGAAAAAGTAATTGATAGACTTTCAAAAAAACAGCACTGATAGTCTAAAGATAAAACTTGCTCACGCATCAAAGGGGTGAAATTAGTAACGGGATTGTCAGAATATTAGTATGTTATTTAGAATTGTTTTAAATTACTGGTTTTCCATGTATATTTGAAATACAGAAGGGCACCCTTTCAATTGAATGCTAATTTTATATTGAATGATTATTGTTATATAAATGAATAAAGTAGAACTGTTTGAAAATGAGCGTGCAAGTGGCTATGATCAATTTGTTGAGAGCTGGATTCCCAATTACCATTATTTTTTAGATCAGTTGCCAAAGCTCCTCCGAGAAACTGAAAACAAGGATTTACTGGTGGTAGGATGTGGTACTGGAAATGAAATAGAACGTTTTGTCGACACAGCAGAATCTTGGACAATAACCGGGGTAGATCCGTCGCCTGAGATGATTAGCCAGGCCCTGGAAAAATTTGAAGCGGATGAGAATGTTCATCTTGTCGAAGGTGTGGTAGGTGATTTGGACGAAGAGAAACAATTTGGTGCTGCGACGCTTTTGCTTGTATTACACTTTTTAGAAGACAATGGCGAAAAATTGGTTATGCTCCAAGATATTTCCAAGAGAATGATGTCGCAAGCACCCTTGTTATTATTAGATATTACGGGCAATAAGGAGCAGATTCAACAAAACTTGCAGTTGTTGCGGCTTCTTCTGCCCAAGGGGATAGATGAAACACAGGTCGCTCAAAGATTGCGAAGAATCGAGCACGAATTGTTGCATGTCTCGGAAGAACGATTAGTCGAGCTCTGTGAAGAAGCCGGATTTGAACCTCCTGTTCGATTCTTTCAATCATCGATTTATATGGGGTGGATAACCCGAAAAAAAGATATTATTTCCTTTTCTTAGCAAAGGGATTGAAGGAAAGCCCCGCATTAATATAAAACGAAGGACCGGGATTTGCTTCCCATACATAATCGCGCTGGGTTTTGTTTTTTTCAAATACGCGTGCACGGGGTATGGTTTTTAGTCCTGATTTAAGGGTGGCAATAAAAGATCGGCCCAGGTTATGTTCATAAGTCAGACCCGAATTGATCTCCATCTGACTGAAGGTATATACTTTTTCAGCGCCCTGAAAGTTATAGAGGTAAAAGATCGTACTATTTAAATCGGAACCTATTGAAACGCGGCCATTCCGCAAGACCTCTTTTCGAAGGTAGGCTCCTTTAGGTAAGATGACATCAAGTATCATCCCATTGGCAAATTGTTGCTTGTAGGCAAAGGTTGGTAAAACCGGAATAATTGCTGCCGGATCTATAAAGCCGATGAGGCCCACCGCCATTTGAATCTCCCGCGTAGCTTTTAGTACCACAGTAGCAGATAATATCCCATTAATGCGTTCTATTGCTTTTTCACTCCCATTGGCAGCAACCGTTGCGGTATAAAATGCTACCTTGCCCCACAAACGTGAATAACGGGTAAGATTAAGTGATTCGTAATGATAATGATATTGATGGGTTGACTGTATGGTGGATTGTGCGATGGGGTCTAAACGATTGGAGTTTACAGAAGTGAACTGATAGCCAATATTGGTACCCAAGTTCCAGGTTCTGCTCTTTAAAAAATTAATGTTGATACTACCTCCGGCTTGGTACATCGATTCTACTTTTGTTTTAGGTAAATCCTGACCTTGGAGCTTTGATGAATAACGGTATCCTGTATTGGATTCATAGGTCAAATTGAGGACCCGTGTTATGGGAAATTTGTCGGTAACCACAGCCCTCACTTTTTGCTGCACGCTATCTTTAGTCTGTGCGATGGACGTGGATAGGCTAAGTAACAGCACAAACATTGAAAGTATTTTTTGCATAAATATATGATTAAAATCATTGTAAGAATAGCCGAAATTTGTAGGTGGGATTCTTTTTTTAGACCAACAGGTCTTCTTTTTATACAAAAGTCCATTTTGGGGGAACAGCGGAAAGAAAAGTTAAAAATCATCCATTAGTTTTGGTATAAAAAAAACAGGCCTTCGTATAAGAGATCGGGTACTTGCCAAGAAAAGCGCTATTTTTGTTATTCAGGTTAAAAATTGTTCTAAAGTATGCAGGACTTCAATAATAGCGTTGTTTTAAGGTATTTTACAGAAAATAAATTCAGGCCACTGCGACATGTGTTTTTTCTGATCGGTTTACTTTTACTTTTTGCAAATGCAAATTCGAGTTCTCATTTTCAGGGTAGTTATCGGTTTTATTTTTCTATTATCTTGTGGCTTGTATTTGTATGCATGTTTTACGCTAATATGTATGTACTGATACCCAAGTTTTTCTTTAAGGCTAAATATGAGCTATATGTCTTAGCATTGATACTGCTGGTAACGGCCAGTTTGCTGGTGGTCATGTACATTGCAAATTACATCTATTCCATTCATATTCCCGCTATAAAAAAACCGGAGTCGGACTCTATGGGGCTAGTCGCCGCATTATTTATCTGTATTCCGATTATTCTGACGACGACGACATTTAAGCTTTTTAAGCGTTGGTTGGAAGACAATAAGCGCATTTCTGAACTGAAAAATTTGGCGCTGACCACAGAGCTTATATCCTTGAAGAACCAGATTCAGCCACATTTTTTATTCAATATGCTGAACAATGTTAAGGCTTTAATTCGAAAAGATCCGAATATGGCTACGGAGGTCATCATGAAACTATCAGACTTTCTAAGATATCAGCTCTATGAAAATAATGATGATAGGACGCTTTTGAGGTCTGAAATCAACTTTATCTCCAATTTTCTAAAATTGGAGGAAATACGCCGTGATAACCTCACAACGCGTATATCCTGCCCAGCAGAATTGGAAAAGAAAGGTATATTCCTACCACCACATCTTTTTACAGCCTTTGTTGAAAACGCAATTAAACATAGTCTAAGCGCAGGCGCTGGTGATACCTCTATTACAATTCATTTTTCTGAAGCTAATCAGCAGCTTTGTTTTGAATGTGAAAATTCGAAAGATCCCGACAGCTTATTTGTCCGAAGCAAATACAGCGGACTGGGATTGGCTAATGCCAAAAGACGACTGGATCTCCTATATAGAAATGATTATGAACTGTCGGTGTCAACGACTGAAACATTGTATAGCGTTAAACTTACTATTCCATTATGAATTGCATTATTGTAGACGATGAACCCCTGGCTAGGGAAGAAATGAAAAATTTAATCGAAGAAATTTCGTCCATTCAGATAGTCGGTACATTTTCCAACGCGATATCAGCATTAGAATGTATTAAAACAAATTCGGTGGATTTGCTTTTTCTGGATATTGAGATGCCAACGGTTAATGGACTCGATTTTGCACAGTCTCTTCCCAATGACAAGCTGGTTATCCTGACGACTGCCTATGCGCAATATGCACTGAAAAGTTACGAATTGGATGCAATAGATTATCTGTTGAAGCCGATCAATAAAGACCGCTTAGCCAAAGCGATCGATAAAGCAATAGCCTATAAAAAATTACTAGCGTTAAAAGAAAATCAAAGTACGGTTGAGAACGCCAGTGAGGATGCACTTTTTATTAAATCGGATAGGAAATACTATAAAATTGCATTTACTGATATTCGCTTTATAGAAGCACTCAAAGATTATGTGGTTATTTATACCCGGAACAATAAACTGATTACTGCAATGAATTTGAAGACAATTCACCAGAAACTTCCGGTGAGCCTCTTTGCACGCACCAGTAAATCCTATCTGATTAATTTGTCCTTTATTGATTCATTTGACAACCATACTGTTTACATCGACAAATTTGAAATTCCGATCGGTGAAATCTATCGAGAAGCTTTCTTTAAACAATACACGGGAGGACTGCTGTAATCTACTGGCGGCTTAGGCAACTACAAAGCGATCCAGGAAATCAACTTGGATACCATAACCATGTAGGAACTTCGTCAGGTAGTCGATGGAGCACTCTTCTGTTTCGAACCTGAATATGGCATCCTCATCATCTAGATCGACAGTAGCATCTTGTACTTGTGGAAGATGGGTTTTGACCAATTGCATCAAAAACTCTTTCTTGCTTTTGGTCTTTACAGAACTTTTAAAAATCAACACTTGCCTAACTTTCATCCCGACTAATTTATATGTGTTCAAAATTATTTGATACCCTTAACGTATGGGATATCGTTACAAATCTATATTCTTCATTGCTTCACGCAACCTATATTATACGAAAGCATTTAGTTTTTATACAAAAACAAGGTTGAGCATTGAGCAGATGAATGGTGTAGATTATATGGAGAGGCTAGGGATATCAATTCTAAATTTCTACAGAAAGTCGGTGCATTTTTGTCAGAGGCTACAGTGAAGTAGTTTTTTTGTTGAAATCCTATGATAAATTTAGTTGTCCTGTTTTTAAGTACCATAGTCGCTTTTTGGATCAGTGCCATATGTGGAGGGGTAGCAAGCCTTATTCTTATTCCTTTATTGAATTTTATGTTGCCTTCATCGTTAATTCCATTTTCGTTGACGATTGGTACGTTTACCAGCTCAGTATCGAGAATAATTGTTTTTAAGCGGCATATCAACTGGAAGATCTTTCTGTGGTTTGTACCGTTTTCAATTCCGGCTGTACTATTAGGTGGATATCTGATTAAATATATAGAACCTTCCTATTTGCAGTTGATTGTTGCTTTTTTCCTCATGGGAAATATCCCTCAATTGTTTAAATCAAAAAATGCAGCGTTATCTTCGGAAAGTAAGTGTTCGAAATCTTTTTTGGCAATTATAGGTTTTCTTTCGGGCTTTATTTCAGGAATTACAGGTGCAATCGGCTTGTTGTTCAATCGGTTTTATTTGAAAATGGGGCTTTCCAAAGAGGAGATTATTGCCACCCGTGCTGCAAATGAAGTGTTTTTACATCTCGTAAAACTTATTATTTATATTATTTTAGGTCTGTATTCTAAGGCAGCGCTGGGACTGGGCCTGGCAATTGCCGTTGCAACAATAGTCTCATCATTTACTGTTCAGTTTATATTACCCTACCTCAGCGACCAGGTATTTAAAAAAATAGGTTATGGTGCTATGGTGGTTTCAGGGGCGATATTGCTGGCAGGTAGTTCGCGTAAGATTGTCGATCAGAATGACGTGCTGATAGCCTTAGGTCGCTCGAAGAATAAAACTGAAATTGCATTGAGCTGGCGAGACACAAATTTTGTCTTGGAATTTAGTCAGACGCATGGCTTAGAACTCGAACGATCTATCCACTGGACTGGTTTACCACTCAAACTTCAGCAAAAGTATTTTGCCCTTAGCAAAAAACATAATAGTATCTATATCGAAAAGGTTATACGTTTTAGAAGGAAGGCTAGTTATGAATTTTACTGTCATAAAGAAGGTGTGTTAACACGATTGGATTAAATTGTCTCTTGCCTTTTTATTTTAAAATGCTTATTTCTACTGGTTTTAAAGTGTATTGATATATAATCTATCTATTTAGTAGATTATTGAAAAATATTCCTATATTTGAACCGAAGAATTATTTAGCAGGAAGGATATGGCAATGGAATTTTTAGCACAACAGGCACAAACGCAGCATTTAAATCAAGCTTTTTCAAGTAAAAAACAAATGATGATGCGCGGGCTATCTATGCTTAAAATTTCGGATCGTGTTTTATATACCGGTGCCCATCCAGACGATGAAAACAATAAATTATTGACATTTCTAGCGCAGGATCAGGTGGTCGATACTGCCTACCTTTCTGTTACGCGAGGTGAGGGAGGACAGAATTTTATAGGTAGAGAAAAGGGATTGGATCTGGGGGTACTTCGGGTGCAGGAGTCACTTGCGGCACGTGAAATTGAGGGAACAAAACAGTTCTTTACACGGGCAAAGGATTTCGGCTTTGCAAAATCAGTCGATGAGACGTTGGCGCGATGGGATGAAAATGGTGTACTGGCAGATATGGTATGGACTATCCGTTATTTTCGTCCCACTGTAATTGTAACGCGATTTTCGCCGAATGTCCCTGACTCGCATGGGCACCATCAGGCCTCAGCAATCCTAATGGCGAAAGCTTTTGATCTGGCCGCTGATCCAACAGCTTACAGCGAACAGTTAGCAGAACTAGCACCTTGGCAAGCTCAGCAATTGCTGTGGAATGTATATCAGGAGAGTGGTGTTAAAGATATCGGCGGAGAAGTAACACCTTTGCCAGCATATATTTCTTTGGATATTCCTATAAGACATGGCTCTTTTGACTTACATTATGGTGAAATTGCAGCAGAAAGTCGTAATCGACATCGTTCTCAGGCCATGGGAAGTTTGGCGCAGCATCACTCTAGTATCGAGTATTTTGAAGTATTAAAAAGTGCATCGATCAATTCAGAGGCTGTGAATACTATTTTTACGCATTGTTCAGTGCAAGATTCTTATGCAAATGTATTCAATCGGTTGGTGGATGACCTTATCGCAAAATGTGAGTCTGATACGGCAGAGCTTACATTGGAGCTTGCTTCGATTTTATTTTGGATGAAGATCGTTCCCGAAGATAATATTATTCATAAAAAACGAGCTGAGGTAGAACGTCTGCTACTTGATTTTGCTGGTGTCTCATTAGAAGTACAGGCTTCTAACGCCCTATGGGTGCCGGGAACCGAGGTTAATATGATCTTGCATGCGCATATTCCAGTGGAGTCTAATTTGCAGTTGACAGCGGTAAATGTTCCTTTTATAAGGGGGGCAAGGCAAATAGATCTTCCCTCGTCTCCATCGAAAATGATCCATTTGAATGGTCAGCTTCTTGATACAATTTTACCTTCTTTTCCAACTTGGCTTAATGCTAATGGTGACGCACATAATTATACACCAGAATCGTCTGCTGATGTTGTATTGACACAATATGGGACCGAATTGTTGGTTCATCTGGAACTGGAATTTGCCGGCTTACCGATCGCGATTAAGCTTCCTGTAAGACATGCAGGTAGTCCCGTTGTCGTAGCTCCCCCGGTAACAGCAGCATTTGATTCGGATATCGTTGTGCTGTCTAAAGCGACCCAACGTTTAGTTGCTTTGGAGCTGCAATCCAATATAGCCGAATCCTTACCTTTTAAAGTGAGGTTAACGCTTCCGGACGGATTGAGCGCATTTCCGAAAGAAATTGATCTCAACATCGCAGGTAATGCAGCGGAAAAACTTTATTTTGAGTTGAGTTCAGCAGCATCACAGGAAGAGATTCAAGAGATTGGATTTGAGATTGAGACCAGTTCAGGTATATATCCGTTCACAGCTAAAAGTATTGTTTATCCGCATATTAACAAAGTAACTTACTTTCCCAAGGGAATACTACGGGTGCTGAACTTGCCAGTGGATATTACGGCCCGGAAAGTTGCTTATATTTCGGGGATGAATGATGAACTTGGAGGGAGCTTGTGCCAACTTGTTGAGCAATTGGATATTATTCCATTTGAGTCCATTGGTGAAATAAATCTCTTCGATTTTGATGCAGTGGTCCTGGGAGTACGGATTTACAATACTCATCCCTTAATTGCGGAATTTCATCAGCTTTTCCGTGACTATGTGGAGCAGGGCGGTGTATTGATAGGGCAGTATAATACGCCATATGATTTGCATTTGACTGAGGTTGGGACTTATCCTTTAGCTGTTTCTCAGGAAAGAATTACAAATACAGAAACCCGCATTTCATTTTTGGACCCATCCCATCGTATATTGAACTACCCCAATGTAATTAGGCAGCATGATTTTCAAAATTGGGTGCAGGACAGGGCACTTTTTTTACCGCAAAAATGGAGTGCAGACTTTGAACCAATACTACGGGGGCAAAACGCAAATAATCAGCATGAAGATGGTTTGTTGCTGCTTCGCAAAACAGGAAAAGGTTATTATATCTACAATAGTTTGTCTCTATTTAGACAACTGCCTGCAGGAGTAGCGGGAGCATATCGTCTTTTTGCCAATATGCTTTCACTTTCATCAGTCTCAGATACTTATTGATCAATAAGTGTTGTAGGCGAGATGATCTAAAAATTGAATCAACACATTTTCGTGGATGGATTAGAAGACCGCTACAATTAAAATGCCCCAAATAGTGGTAACTATTTGGGGCATGTCCAATTTTACGATAGGTTTCTTATCAGATACTTTAATCCGATCGTATGTTATTGTACAGAAATAATTCCTAAATCTTTCACACTTCCTTTGGCCACTTGTACGCCTTCAATGCTTTTGTTCATGTAACCAGCTACTGAAGGTTCGACAACAATCTTGTACGTGCCTTCAGGCATACCAGGAAAGTAAAACTTTCCGGCTGAGTTTGCCAACGTACCTACAGTATCTACACCGGTAATAGCAAATACATTGGCTTGTGATTCCGCAGGACTAACTGTGCCAGTGATTGCTCCAGATGTGGCCACTGGGATGGCGCGAATAACGGGTTTAAGAAGATATTGATCGTTGCCCGTCTTTACAATCGATTTTGACGCATCAAAATCCAAAAGAAGTGTGTACGCTACATCCGGAATTAATTCATCTTGTACTTTAAGTTTAACGCCAGAGGACTGTCCGCTAGGTGTTTTTAGCGGATGTACAACGCCATTGACCCAAATTTCATTTCCTGAGTCATTAAGTTTGAGCCGAATTTCTTGGATCATACCAGAAGGAACATCCTGTCCGGCTATGACGGTATCTTTTCCCATTGTATAATTCAAAATATTAAATGGATCGGCGGCGACATCTATCGTTGTGCTACCCGAAGTAGTTCGGATCTCGATCGCATCGATGTGAAGATTGATCGCGTCATAGTAACCTGGAGCATCCGTAATTTTTACTGTGACAGGTGTTTTTTGTGAGGAGGGACCATCATTTTTGCTGCAGCTGCTTAAGAACACTAGGGTCGCTAGAGCAAGGAGAATAAAGTTCTTTTTCATAGTTAGTAACATTATGGTTACAGCTGAGCAAAACTTATGCCATTCTATAAATAAAACAAAGTCCCCAGGCCAAAAAAAATAACCCCAGATGGAATTGACCATACTGAGGTTGTTTCTATACTTCATAATGATTATTAATCCTTTTTATGGAAAAAGGACTCTTTGGGAATATCAATTACCTTTGAATCATTGAGACTGTATTGAAGTTTTAGGGTAAATCCGCCTCCAGCTTCAAGGAAATCTACAGCAATTGGATGGTAGCCTGGTTCTAAAGCAATCTGTCCACTTTTCATAATCGGTGCATGCTGTCCGTCATTATTGACGACGAGCTGATCATGGATTCGCAAGACACCACCATCATCGCAGGTGAAGTAGAAATTATAGATTCCCTTTTCTCTCACATAGAGATAGCCTCTAATTTTTGCGCCAAAAGAAGGCATTTTGATGGTATCGCTCAGCGCCACATTGCTGATTACTTCCCGGCGTACTTCAGGCCCTGTAATGGCCGAAGTGTTGGCAAAAGTTCCATTGAAAAGTGTTGCCATAAGCCCTGGGGCTATGCTATTTTCATTGGGTTTTACGCTCTTTTTCCAGGTATCATTTTTAAAATCAACCTGATAAAGTTCACTTTTTGCACCGGAAGAGGAGATTGTTGCAAAACGAATTGGCCCTTCTTTTTTAACCACGAGCGAACCGTTCAATACTGGGCTCTGCTGTGTTGGAAGGCTACCATCCGTTGTATAGTGTATTTGATTCTGTGGAAGTTCATTTACAACCTTTAGAACAGATTGTCCGTCAACAATAACCTGTGTTTCGGCGAATCCTGTGAGGTCTGGCATACGATAGCGTAAACGCATTTTGTTCCAAAGTCCAAAGTGCGCAATTACTCGATTTCTATAGCTATCATACAGCGGTTTGTTGGTCCATACACGTTCTGATAAAGCGCTTAACCGCGGGAGAATCATAAACTCCAACCGGGCGGTGGAAGGAATCATTTCTGTCCAGATATTGGCCTGAGCACCTTGGATCAGCGGTGCTTTTTGGCTGGAAATATCCGTAGGTTCGACATTCATATTGTACACGGCATCCAGACTGCTGCTATTGGGTAAATAATCAAAATATAGCGGGTTTGTAGGTGTCATAACGACCCGGTGACCACGGTTTACAGCTTCTATCGGTGCATTTTTTACCCAACCACGCCAGTACATCACCATCATGCTCGTGTCCGAACTACCGTCTAATATTTCATCCCAACCAATGCTCTGTTTATTTTTTGAACGAATAAAACTGTTTACTCGTTTGACGAAATAACTTTGAAGATCATGTAAGTTCGCTATTTGCTTTTCTTTCATAAAAGCTTGAGCCGCTGCTGATTTTGACCAGGAGTCTTTTTCGACCTCATCGGCTCCGATGTGAATATAATGCGAAGGGAATAAGTCAATAATTTCGCCTAGTACGTTCTCAACAAAGGTATAGCTGCTCTCTTTCCAGGGGCTGATGGGGACAGAAAATTGCTTTCCCCAGCCCGCGGATTGGCTGTCCAATAGGAGTTCAGGATAGGCCTTGGTAGCCACCATCATATGTCCGGGCATGTCTATTTCAGGAATAATTTCTATCTGGCGACTGGCCGCATAGGCAACAATGTCCTTGATATCTTGTTGTGTATAGAAACCACCATATTCTTCCTTTCCGTTTGTTGTGCGGATCAGTTCCTTCGGTAGATTAAAGTCGGGGTTCTCTTTGGCTTTCACAAAGCAGGCCGAATCTTGGTTGTTATAAGTACGCCAAGCCCCCTGTTCGGTTAGTTTAGGGTATTTCTTGATTTCTATGCGCCAGCCTTGATCGTCCGTTAAGTGCAAGTGAAATTTGTTGAACTTATAGGTTGCAAGCAGATCAATGAATTTATAGATATAATCTTTTGGAAAGAAGTGGCGGGCTACATCGAGCTCAACACCGCGCCATTTGAAAGCGGGCTGATCTTTTACGGTTACATAGGGAAGAGCAAACTTACCTGTTGTTCCCGAAAGTAGATACAATTGCTGGACTGTCTGTAAACCATAAAATGCGCCCTTTTCTGAAGAAGCGATTATTTGTATACCTTTTTGATCTATCTTCAATTCATACGCTTCATTTGAGAGGCCCTGGACTTTGATCAATTGCAGCGTGGCGTTTGTCTTCTTCACGCTTTTTTTGTTCAGTTGACCGAATAGCGATTGGTTGATCCATGCCGGCAGTGACGTAGAAGAAAATGCTGGATCAATAGCGTAGCCCAATTCTTGACCATTTAGCTGAAAAAGGCCCGGCCCGGCTTCCAGCTGTTGAGGAAACGGAATAAGTTGAGGAAGTATGTTTTTTTGTTGCGCAAAACTTAATGTCGGCAGGTACAGGGCACAGGATACAAGTAAGGTTGAGAAGATTTTATTCATAAATGTGTTTTTTGTGATTCACAAGTAGTTTTAGATTTTGCTGCAATATACCAATATTTCAGGTATCGGCCGGCAATTTTGGTTGATCTGTACTTCTTAGCATTATAAGCAAAGCATTTCTCCTAATATTGTTATAAATGTTTGTTCGACATTTATATATTTATTCTTATCTTTAACTTGAAAATAACCTGTATTTGAATAGGCCTATAGTATGTTTATATCTTGAATATTTTCATTGCATAATTATTTTACTGCTGTTTTAAACAAGATCGTAAAAAGTTGCCTGTGGGTTGACTGCTTTGATATTTTGCAGAGAAGCCTTTCAATAAAGTAGGTTGGTGTTGTTAATTTATTGGTGGTGGTAGAGCTATGAAAAATTTTCTTATTAGCATTGTTTTCTTTTGTCAGTTGGCCCACGTTTATGGACAGCCTAATCGCGTCCATTTTTTCTCCCTTCAAGATGGTCTGACCAATCAGCAGGTGCTGGATATTGTGCACGATGATGACGGATTTATGTGGATAGCCAGCGAGCTGGGATTGAACCGGTATGCAGGGAAGTCTTTTAAATCATTTTATGCAACAGACAAGCCGGATGGGCTATCGGTCAATAGTAATGAAATCAATACCTTGCTTTATACCGACAAGAAATTGTATATCGGAACGCGGTCCAATGGCCTGAATGTACTTGACTTACGTACAAATAAATTTAGCTATTACACACATGACGCTACTAATCCGAAATCCATCGCGACAAATGATATAACCGATATGATTGAAGGGAAAGATGGAAAACTGTGGCTGGCCACCTATCATCAAGGTGTACAGCATTTCGATCCAATAACCAAAGAGTTTAATCATTTCAATAAGAAAAATTGTCCCGGACTTCCCGAGAATAGTGTTTGGTCCTTAGCTGAAGATCGCAGTAACATGCTTTACATTGGGCATGTAAATGAAGGCCTGACAATTTTGGATCCCGCCCGTCGGTCACTGAAACGATTGACTAATCAGAATACATTGGGTAAACTTCCTGATAATGAAATTAAAGTGTTGTTTTGCGATCAGGGGGGGAATGTGTGGATTGGAACCCGTAAAGGGTTGGCTGTATATCATCCGGCTTCAGGTCAATTACAGCAAGTCCCTTTGGCAGGATTAGCAAAAAATGGGAATGAACCTTTTGTCTACGCAATCAAGGAAATTGGCAATACCTTATGGATAGGAGGCGAGTCATCGCAACTATTTTTGTTGCAGCCGAAATATACGTTTGATAAACGTTTTGAAGGCGTGCAGCACATACAGCTTGTTGATCTTGGCAAAGGTAATAATACCATGGTCCAGCATATCACTCCGGATCGGTTCGGAAATATTTGGCTGGCGTTATATGGTGGAGGTGTAGGGGTTGTTTCGCATATGGCTTCTTTTTTTAGTGTTTTTCCTTCAGACAATATGTTACCTGACCGATTGGCAACAGTAAGTAATGTATTAACTGGTGAAAATCGGACTCGACTGGTAACTGAGGGCTCGGGTATAGTAGAAATGAATGCTGGAGGCCGTTTGTTGGGACAAATTACCCAAAAAAACGGATTGCCCGACGATTTTATACTTACGGCATTTAAGGATCGGCATCAGCATGTATGGATGGGATTGCGGAAGGGCGGGATTGCTGTCCAATATGCTGGATCTTCCGATTGGCATATGATCGATTTAGGGGAGTCGGTGACCGAAGTTCGTGCGATATATGAGGATCATTTGGGGCACATTTGGATTGCTGCCCATCAAGGTCTTTTTATATACGATGGAGTGGCACACCATGTTCAAAAGCTTCTGATCAATAAGCCTATGCTTGGTGATTATGCACCGCGAACGCTAGTGGAAGATGGTCAGCACAATATGTGGGTAGGAACTTATGGGCAAGGACTCTATGTATATAATTCCGACCGTAAACTGCTTCGTAAGATGGACAATAAGAGTGGATTGCGCAATAATACAATCAATCATTTGCTACGCGATAGAGATAATAATATTTGGATCGCTACAAACCACGGATTGGCCATGCAGGATGCAGGTAAGAAAATCGGTGATCTCGCAGTATTGTTACCCCCGGAAGGTAATGCTTGGCTGTTTGTCAATGGAGTTGCTGAGGATCATACCGGAAATATTTGGTGCGCAACCAAATCGGGGATGTTGCGCTATGTCCCGCAAGAGAGGCGTTTTCTCCACTACGACCAATCCTTTGGTTTACCCTTGGGTGGCTTTATCAACGGAAGCGTTGGAAAGGATGCAGAAGGACGCCTGTATTTTGGGATGCAAGAAGGGATGTGTTATTTCAATCCCACAGCTATTCCATCCGATTTACCTAGTTCACCTGTAAGTGTGAGCCGATTTATTGTTTTTCAATCGGGCGAATCCAATGCGCAGGTAGATAAATATCCCTCGGGCAAAAAGACTATTACGCTCAATTATGATGAAAATAGTTTTCGCATCGAACTTGCTGTCATGGATTTTGCTTTGGATGGATTGGTCGAATTTGGGTATCAATTGGAAGGACTCAATAATGACTGGATTTTTTTGGGCAATGAGACAAGCCTCGATTTTCGTAATATTCCCTATGGTGAGCACGAGCTGCTCATTCGTACGCGAATGAAAAACGGTCAGTGGTCGCAAGAGTATCAACGGCTGCTGATTAACATCGCGCCACCTTTTTATTTGAGCTTACCTGCTAAGGCATTTTATATGCTACTCGTGCTTCTGATTGGATATGTGATTATATCCTTTTATTTCAAAAGGATGAAAGCCGAATCGGAACTCAAACTTAAAGAACGGCAACATCTACAAGACGAACAGCTGCATGCCGAGCGGATGAACTTCTATACGCATATTACCCATGAATTACGTACACCCCTGACGTTGATCCTGGGTCCCCTTGAGGATCTGTCGCAAGAAAAGCAGCTTGCTGAGAAACACCGTGCGTTGGTTCAGACGGTTCAGAAAAGTGCCAATAGACTTTTCACATTGGTCAACCAGCTTTTGGAGTTTCGGAAGGTAGAATCGCAATTTAAACCCTTTGTTCCCGAAGCAGGATCCTTGGGCGAAATGCTCGCCGATCTGACACATAAATATAAAACATTGAATCACAAACCTGGTCTTCGCGTATCGTCCGAGCTCCCTGCCGAGGATATACGTACGTCGTTTGATGCAGAAATTGTGCAATTGATTGTCGACAATCTATTGTCGAATGCGTATAAATACACAGCGTCGGGCTATATTAAACTAAGCCTGCGCTACGAAGGTGCAGATCTAAATCATTGGGCCATATTGTCTGTAGAAGACACGGGGGTTGGTATTGCCGAAGAAGATATTGAGCGGATTTTCAAAAAGTATTATCAGATTCCAGGCACAGGTACGCAAGGTACAGGAATTGGCCTTGCTTTGGTCAAGGAACTAGTTGCAATACATCATGGAAAGGTAGAGGTAAGTAGTACGTTTGGGCTAGGCACTACATTTACGGTCAAGCTAAAAGTAGATCAAGTTGTCGCACAAGAAAGCGAACGGCCCACGGCTTCGCAGCGCCCCCTGATTCTACTGGTCGAGGACGATTCGGAGCTCAGGGAGTATCTGGGAACTACCCTGCAAAGGCATTATGATGTGGTACTTGCTGAAAATGGAGCTGCGGGCTATAAAACGGCGATGGCACGAATACCTGATCTGGTGATCAGTGATATTATGATGCCCGATATGGATGGCTTTGAGCTGGTACAGCAGCTCAAACAGGAACGCAGTACAAGTCATATTCCACTGCTACTATTGACGGCGAAAAACACCGATGCAGACCGGCAACGGGGCTATGATCTGGGGATAGACTCCTATCTGATCAAGCCTGTTACGGCAGCGTTACTCTTCAAACGTATCGACAACCTATTGAGCCGACAGAAACAGATCAATGAACTGATTTTGGAAAGTTTAAACAGCAAATCACCCTATTCAGATGATTATACCGAGCAAAAACCTCCTGAGGAGCTGTGGCGGGAAAATGAATTTGTTCAGGACTTTATGCAGATTGTCGAGCAGCATATGCAGGATGAAGTATTGGACGCTGCTGCCCTTGCTGACCGAATGAATATGAGTCAGTCTACCTTATACCGCAAGTTGAAGGGGATCACAGGTAAAAATATCAATCAGCTGGTTCGCAAGATACGTATCCATAAGGCTGCGGATCTACTTCGGACGGGGAAATATAATGTGACTGAAGTGTCGTTTATGGTCGGAATCAATAGTGCGATTTATTTTCGGCAGTGCTTTAAGGAAGAGTTTGGCCAGCTACCTTCCGAATACCAACGAGCCGACAATAAGATCCGGGTAACGTATTAAAAGAATACACAAAAGCTCATAATGCCCCTGCTACTCCTCCGTGGCGAGGGGCATTTTTTTTCGCATAAAACAGCCTCGCCATGGCAGACCGATAAAAGCAGGCTCAGGTTTCATCAAACAGGAAATATGCCTTAAATATATTATAAAAGCTGTTTTTGACTGAAAATTATATGATTTTTGACGGATTTGTATATGATGTAATG
Organism: Sphingobacterium sp. UBA2480; assembly: GCF_002341965.1. Taxonomy (NCBI): domain Bacteria; kingdom Pseudomonadati; phylum Bacteroidota; class Sphingobacteriia; order Sphingobacteriales; family Sphingobacteriaceae; genus Sphingobacterium; species Sphingobacterium sp. UBA2480. The sequence goes on from NZ_DDPA01000007.1 coordinate 588,116, forward strand.
CTGCAAAATGGGCTAAGTTTGAGGTATTATCCAATTATAAAATCTAGGTAGGGGTGGCAACGATGCAAAAGAAATAACCAAAGTAGACCATAGTTTACCATCATATTGTCTTGTCCGGCTAGATTGTATTATTTACTGTTTAATTCGTATTTAAATTTATGAAAAACTTAAAGATTGCTTCTTTTTACACCATGTTGAGTGTGATGCCAACATTGCTGTATGCGCAGGAGAAGGTTACGGGACAAGTTTTCAACAAAGCAAACGAGCCTATCGTTGGTGCGAGTGTACTCCTTCTAGAAGGGGGAAAGGGAACCTCAACAGACAAATCGGGGAAATTTGAGCTGAATGCCAACAAAGGAACGCTCGTTGTGTCATTTGTTGGATATAAGACTCGCCGAGTTCCATTGGATGGAACAACAAATTTAAAAATCCAGCTCGAGGCAGATGAAAATGTTTTGGAGGATGTCGTCGTTGTTGGTTATGGTAAACAGTCCAAACGTAATATTACGGGGGCAGTAAGCAATATTAAATCAGAGGATATTGTACGGTCATCATCGACGACAACTGCTGGGGCTTTGGCAGGAAAGGTGCAGGGGATCTCCGTGCGTGCCAAAGACGCGCGTCCCGGTCGTGGTGCAGCGATTGAAATCCGGAATATGGGCTCGCCATTATATGTAATTGATGGGGTTGCCTACGGAGGTCAGGAAGGTACGGACTGGGTCGGTACACAGAATGGCTCCGGAGCAGATATCTTCAACTCGCTAAATCTCGAAGATATTGAGAGTATCTCTATTTTGAAAGATGCCGCAGCGGCAGTATATGGATTCCGTGCTTCTAGAGGTGTTGTACTTATTACCACCAAAAAAGGAGCAAAAGGAGAAAGTGCAAAAATCAATATTAATGGCTACCAAGGCTGGCAGAATTTGACACGTTTTCCGACCATGGCAAACGCGAAACAATACACGCGTGGATTGGTTGAGGCTGCGCAGAATGAAAACCGCGATCCGAAGACGGTTTATACGCCCGAGGAGTTGGCTAAATGGCAGGCTGGAACAGAGCCTGGCTACCAAGGCTATGATTATTATGATATGGTGATCCGTAAGAATATCCCACAGCGATACATCAATGCCAATGTCACCGGTGGAAGTGAAAAATCAAATTATTTCCTGTCATTGGGCCACCTCAATCAGGATGCAATGATCAAGGATTTCAATTATAAGCGAACCAATTTTCAGGCCAATATGGAAGCTGAGGTACTCAAAGGACTTACAGTGGGTACACAGATTTCAGGAAGACATGAGGGAACCCAGGATGTTGGCTTACCAGGTGGAGATGGCTACTTCTCCTCGATTTTGGCTATTATGAAAAATAGACCGACGGTAGGCCCTTATGCAAATGACAATCCAGAGTATATCAATCATACAAATGATTTTCCCTATAACCCGGCGCTCTTTAGTCGCGATATCGCCGGCTATAAAGACAATAAATACCTTGCTGGAAACGTGAATCTCTTTGCGGCCTATAAGACAAATTTTGGTTTGTCGGCAAAGGGAACTGTTTCTTACAATTATACCAATAATAAATTTGAAGGCTTCCAATATACCTATGATGTATATCGATACGAAAATAATGCCTATAAGCGAACTGGTGGAAGTGATGCTGGCTGGCGTTACGATACCACGAGGGAGATTGTTTCTCGGTTTGCGCAGTTCCAGATCGATTATAACAAGCAGATCGGCGATCACACTTTCGCAGGAATGTTAGGCTATGAGCGCTCAGACTGGGACCGGACGTATAAAGCGTTGGGCGCAAATCCTTCGAACAATTATATCCCGTTGTTGAGACTGTCGGAGCTCAATAGTTTGGCCGATGAATGGGCTTACGAGGCTCGGGCTGGATATATTGGCCGTATCAATTACAACTACAAGGGCAAGTATCTTCTGGAAGTTCTGGGCCGTTATGACGGGTCCTTTAAATATTATGAGGGTAAACGCTGGGGATTGTTTCCAGGAGCATCAGTAGGTTGGCGTATTTCGGATGAGGGGTTCTTCAAGCCTTTGAAATCCGTCGTGAGTGACCTTAAAATCCGTGCTTCGATCGGGCAAACTGGACTTGAAGAGGGTGTGGGAATGCATGATTACCTTGCCGGATATAATTGGGCGGCTGGAAGTGCTGTCTTAGACGGAGCCTATGTACCCGGGGTACAGCCTAGAGGTTTACCAGTGCGCAACCTCTCCTGGGTTAAAAATACCAATTATAATATGGGGGTCGATGCAACCTTGTTGAATAATAAGCTGACATTGACGGCCGATATCTTTAAAATTATCCGTACTGGATATCCTGGAAAACGATACGATGTCCTATTACCAGCTGAAATCGGTTATGACCTTCCCAATGAAAACCTCGGCAAAAACGGCTATTATGGTGCGGAAGGTATCATTACCTATACCGATAAGGTCGGTGAACTTAACTATGTTGTCAGTGGGAATATGACTTTTTCACGTTATCGTGACCTAGAAACCTATAAGCCTCGTTTCAGTAATTCGTGGAATGAATACCGTAACTCGATTGAAGACCGCTGGGGTGGCGTATGGTGGGGATACCAAGTTGTCGGAAGATTTCAGTCGGAAGAAGAGATCCGCAACCATCCGATCAATAATGATGGTCAGAACAATAGGACACAACTTCCTGGTGATCTGATTTATAAAGATGTAAACGGCGATGGTGTTATCAATGATATGGATCAGCGTCCGATTGGTTATCCGACAGGTTGGGCACCGATGATGAGCTTCGGTGGCCGGATAGGACTTGACTGGAAGGGTATCAACTTAAATATTGATTTGGCCGGTGGTGCGGTGCAATCCTGGTTTCAGGATTATGAGTTACGTAATGCCTTCCATGGTGGTGGTAATTCTCCAGCCTACCTGCTGGAAGATAGATGGCATCGCAAAGACCCTTATGATCCAAACAGCGAATGGATTCCGGGACGCTACCCTGCGATTCGTAACGGCAACTCAGGTCCCAATAGTCGAAACAGTGATTTTTGGTTGACCAATGTGCGTTACCTCCGAGTCCGCAACCTGGAGGTTGGATACAATCTGCCAAAAGCATGGATTCAAAAGATTAAGGCCGAAAAAATACGGTTCTATATCAATGCTTCAAACTTGATTTCGTTTGACAATGTCAAAGACTACCAGATTGATCCCGAGATCGAAGCGAGAGCAGCAGTAGTATATCCACAGCAAAGGGTATTTATGGTTGGATTTAATATGACTTTTTAACATGAAACTACGATTTAAACTTACCTACATAGGCGTTGCTTTATTGACCTTGTCCTCGTTGAGCAGCTGCAATCACGACGATTGGTTTGACCGGGATTCAAAATCATTGATTACCGATGCACAGCTTTGGAATGATCCGAAACTGTTGACTTCACTCGTCGCCAATTATTACGATAGAATGCCAACGTTACATGGTGTTTTCAATACAGGAGGAATGACCGAATTGGATGATGCGATGTGGTCGGGGCATCGCGATCAAAACTGGCGTAACGATTACCAATTTGGTGACGATTACGGTCGCTATTGGGACTATGGACTTATTCGGGATCTGAATCTTTCCCTAGAAAATATCGATCAGTTCAGTACACAATTGTCTGATGCACAACGCAAGCAGTATAAAGCCGAATTACGCTTCATCCGCGCTTTTGTTTACTTCGAACTCGTCAAACGCATGGGAGGGGTTCCGATTGTCACTACGCAACTTATCTATGACTTTAGCGGCGATCCAACACCATTGCAGGTGGCACGTGCCAAAGAGTATGAAGTCTACGATTTTATTTACAAAGAACTGGAAGAGATTAAGGAAGATCTCGCCGTCTATAATGCCAGTAAGACCAGAGCCAACAAGTATACGGCATTAGCTTTGGAAAGTCGGGCAATGCTTTATGCGGCATCCATCGCGAAATATAATAATCTGATGGCCTCACCGATAACGACTGCAGGGGGAGAAGTGGGAATTCCTGCCAATATGGCTACTGGGTATTATACCAAGTCGCTGGCTGCCTCCAAGGAAATTATGAACGGTCCTTATGCGCTTTACAATGAGAATGCCGATAAAGGTGCCAATTTTTATGATATGCTCAATAAGAAAACTGGTGCTGAGGTCATCTTTGCAAAGGATTTTGTAACGAGTTTAAAAGTTCACCGCTTTGCTTATGACAATATCGTCAGAAGTCTGACCGAAGACAATGAGTCGTCATCGACGATTTCGCCTTCATTGAGCCTTGTAGAAAGTTTTGATTATCTAGACGGTAGCAAAGGTACATTACATGATAAAAACGGCGCAGGAAATTACGTAGCCTACCAAAATATCAACGATATTTTTGCAAATAAAGATGCCCGTTTGTTTGGAACGGTGATTTATCCGGGAACTTCATTCCGCGGACGTGCTGTAAGTATTCAGGCTGGAGTGGCAACTTGGGGGGCAAATGGAGCCTACCAGTTTACTGCAGCACCACAACTGGGACAGAATTATGCGAGTGGTGGTTTGTGGACCGGCTTTGATGGACCGCTTTATGATGCACAGGACGTCAGCAACACCGGTTTCTATATCCGGAAATTTGTCAGTGATGCGCCGGCGGCCAGCACACGTGGTACATCAGCTGCTAACTGGTGGCCGTGGTTTCGTCTGGGTGAAATTTATCTCAACGCGTCAGAAGCTGCATTTGAGCTGGGGCAGACTGTAGATGCAAGAACTTATGTCAATAAGTTGCGGGAAAGAGCAGGATTTCCGGCCAATAGCATCAGTAACCTAACGATGGATATCATCCGTAATGAACGCCGTGTCGAACTTGCCTTCGAAGATCATCGTTACTATGATCTTAAAAGGTGGCGTATTGCACATTTGGTGTGGGACGGATCTGAAAATGATCCCAACGCGGTTGTATATGGACTATATGCTTATCGTGTCGTGCGTCCAGGGCATGCCGATGACGGTAAGTATATCTATGAACGGGTAAGACCTGCGCGTTTCAGAAAGGCACGCTTTTTCCGTATGGCCAATTATTATGCGTCCATTAGTCAGGATGTCATCAATAAAAATCCTAAAATAGTTAGAAATCCATTCCATTAATCTAATTGAACCATGAAAATAAAATTTTTAAGCTTATTGATAGCTTTTGCAAGTCTACTCGTTGTAGGTTGCGAATATGATAATTTTGAAGCTCCAAAATCAACCCTTTCAGGACGCGTTGTTTATGAGGGGAAGGCGATTGGCGTTCGGAATAACGGCCCTCAATTGGAATTATGGCAGGATGGGTACCCGCTTCGCTCAGCAATACCCGTATATTTTGATCAGGATGGCTCTTTTTCTGTTAGTCTTTTTGATGGCGAATACAAATTGGTGCGGAAAGGAGATTCACCATGGCTGCAACAGGCAACTGATACGGTTTTGGTACAAGTGAAGGGCAATACGACCATTGATGTACCTGTAACACCCTATTTTACGGTGACAAACGAGTCTTTTCAAAAAAATAATAACAGTATTTCGGCTAACTTTACGGTGAACAGAATAGTAGGTACGGCAAATTTGGAGTTTGTGCGTCTTTACCTCGGTAAATCTGTCCTGACAGATCAGGTACAACGCGAGCTACGTGTGGACGCCAATTTGGCTAACGTTGCTTTCGGTCAACCGACGAGGATTGTCGGAGAGTTGCCGGACAATTTGAAAAACCTCGATTATGTGTTTGCCCGAATAGGGGTGAAAGCTACGGTATCGGGAGAGTACTACTATACTGCCGTTCAAAAAATAGCTTTAAAATAGGTACTGACGACAAGTTAAATGGTCAGATTACGAAGCCACGGGATCAAATCCCGTGGCTTTTAGAGATGCAAAAATGTATAGACGCGAAAATAAGCCAATGCTTATTTCTTCAACTAAATCTTCATGAAAAAAAACAGAATTTCAATCTTAGTTACCTTATTTTTAATACATGCTACATGCGGTGTTTTTGCACAGGCTTATCGCAGCGGACCTACCGACAAAGATTTTGCAGGTTACTTATTTGCCTATTTCAAAGGGAATGCTGTTGTAGACGAAGCTGTTTGTTTTGCGATCAGCACAGATGGCTATACCTATCGCGCGTTGAATGATAATCAACCTATCCTGGATTCGAAGATAATCAGTAAAACCGGCGGTGTACGTGATCCGCATATTCTCCGTGGCGAAGATGGAAAAACATTTTATATGGTGCTCACCGACATGACTTCCTCCAAAGGCTGGGATTCTAATCGGGGTTTGATCCTGCTAAAATCCGAAGACCTTGTGCATTGGTCCCATCAGGCAATCGATATACAGCAGCGTTTCAAAGGTCAGGAAGCGTTGAAAAGAGTATGGGCGCCCCAGACTATATTTGACCCTTCGGTGGACAAATATATGGTGTACTGGTCCATGCAGCACGGAAATGGTCCAGATATCATCTACTATGCTTATGCAAACAAGGACTTTACAGATTTTGAAACCGAACCTAACGTGCTGTTTCTTCCAAAAAATGGTAAATCCTGTATCGATGGCGATATTATTGCAAAGAATGGTTTGTTCTACCTTTTTTACAAGACCGAAGGACATGGAAATGGCATTAAGCTGGCGATAACCGATTCACTGACTTCGAGTAAGTGGATTGAACAACCGGGCTATAAACAGCAGACCAATGATGCTGTGGAAGGATCCAGTGTCTTTAAACTCAATCAGTCGGACAAATATATCCTGATGTATGATGTCTATGGTAAGGGGAAGTATCAATTCTGCACCTCTGAAGACCTTGATCGTTTTAAAGTAATCGACCATCAAATTGACATGGATTTTCATCCACGGCATGGGACCATCATTCCTATTTCAAGACAAGAAATTCTGGATTTGACTACCAAATGGGGGAAACCCAAAGATATGGAATTCACATTCAGAAAGAATCCAGTATTGGATGGCTTTTATGCCGATCCGGATGTCCTTTATTCCAATAAAACAAAGAAATACTATATCTATCCAACGAGTGATGGCTTTGACGGTTGGGGTGGTTATTATTTTAAAACGTTTTCTTCAACAGATTTAAGTCATTGGAAAGATGAGGGTGTGATTTTGGATCTGAAAAAAGATGTTGCCTGGGGGCCTCGACATGCATGGGCACCTACAATTACGGAAAAGAAAATCAAGAACGATTATAAGTACTATTATTATTTTACAGCAGCCCAAAAGATTGGTGTTGCGGTGGCGGATTTGCCAACCGGCCCATTTAAAGATTCAGGTAAACCCTTGATCGATTTCAAACCAGAAGGTGTAAAAGGAGGGCAGGAAATTGACCCTGCAGTTTTCAATGACCCCAAGTCAGGAAAAAGCTATCTGTATTGGGGAAATGGCTATCTGGCTGTTGCTGAACTCAACAAAGATATGGTTTCGATCAAAAAAAATACAGTCAAGGTACTCACTCCGGATAAGACATTCCGCGAAGGTGCCTATGTTGTCTACCGAAAAGGTCTTTATTATTTCTTTTGGTCGGAGGACGACACCCGAAGTGAAAATTATCGGGTACGTTATGGAACCGCGACTTCTCCAGATGGACCGATCACTGTTCCTGAAAATAATTTAGTCTTGCAAAAGGATCCTGCCAAAGGCATTTATGGTACAGGACATAATTCTATTTTGCAGATTCCAGGTAAAGATGAATGGTATATTGTATATCATCGTTTTAATTATCCCAAAGGTATCGATATGGGCGATGCAGCTGGGTTTAATCGAGAGGTGTGCATGGACCGGTTATTTTTTGATGATCAGGGCCATGTATTGCCTGTCGTTCCTACACTTTAATCACTAAACCTAATGCATATAGTACAATGAAAAAAATAATAAGAAATCTGGCCGTTTTAGCTGTGTCAAGTTATTTGGGTATGAATAGCTTATATGCACAGCCCGGATTTGGTATCGCCGAACGTGTGAATTCGGATTGGCGTTTCCATTTGGGCGATATTGAAGGACAGGCAGGCGCTGAAAAGAATCGCGCAGGCTGGCAGCCCATTAGTTTGCCCCATGATTGGAGCGTCAAATATCCACTGAGCCCAACGCTCGCCAGTGCGACGGGCTATCTACCGGGCGGTATTGGTTGGTATCGAAAACAACTGACCATACCAGTGGAAGATCAGGGGAAAAGGTTGTTTCTATATTTTGAGGGGGTTTACAACCGAAGCGAAGTTTTTGTCAATGGTAAATCGGTTGGAAAGCGGCCCAATGGCTACGTTTCCTTTTCGTACGATATCACACCATACATTGAGTTTGGGAAGGAAAATACCATTGCTGTTAAGGTCGACCATAGTAAAAGCGCCGATTCAAGATGGTATACAGGATCAGGAATCTATCGCGATGTATGGCTTGTAAAGGCGAATACGCTGCATATCGATCAATGGGGAGTCTATGCCTATCCAGAACTAAGACAAGGAAAAGGTATTTTAAATACAGAAGTAGCCCTTGTCAACAGTACGCAAGTTGCTGCCCCGATTAAAGTGGAGCAGGAGCTGCTTGATCCAACAGGAAAAGTGGTTGCCAAAAAGTCGCAGAAAGTGCAGGTCGGGGCCGCGAATAAGGCAACTGTAACACAGCAATTGGCAGTATCGAATCCATCGTTGTGGAGTTTGGATCAACCCACACAATATACCCTGCGGACCATCGTAAGCCAAAATGGAAAGCGGATTGATCAGTCAGAGGTGAAAACAGGCTTTAGGGCCTTTACATTTGATCCGAACAAGGGCTTTGCCTTAAACAATTCCTGGATGAAAGTCAAAGGCGTTTGTTTGCATCACGACGCTGGGGTATTGGGAGCTGAAATGTATACTGAAGTATGGCGCCGCCGACTGCTTACCTTAAAATCTTTGGGGGTTAATGCCATTCGAACCAGTCATAATCCGCAGGCATCATCGCTTTATGCTTTATGTGATGAGCTCGGTTTACTTGTTATGGACGAAGCCTTCGACGAGTGGGAGTACCCGAAGAGGAAATGGTTACAGGGATGGAATGTCGGGACACCGGGTTTTGAGGGATCATACGACTTTTTTGAATCCTGGGGAGAGCAGGATCTGGCCGATATGGTCAAAAGAGACCGCAATCACCTTTCGATCTTCGCCTGGAGCATAGGCAACGAAGTGGATTATCCAAATGACCCTTATTCACATCCTGTCCTTAACGGCGAGAAGAAGGAAGGTGGTTTCACGCAGGCCTCGTATGGTGGTTACAAAAAGGATGCACCAGATGCGATGCGATTGGGGGATATCGCCAAACGCTTGGTAGCGGTTGTAAAAAAATATGATAAAAGTAGGGCTGTTACAGCAGGGCTTGCCGGGGTAGCGATGTCGAATGAAACAGCCTATCCGGGAGCACTTGATATTGCTGGATACAATTATACCGAAAGTCGTTATCAGCAGGATCATCAGCGCTATCCAGCACGGGTAATTTTTGGAAGCGAGAATCGACACGATCTTCCAGCATGGCTTGCGGTGCGTGACAACAACCATATATTTGGCCAATTTTTGTGGACAGGTATTGACTACCTCGGAGAGTCGGGGCGTTGGCCTTCACGTGGATTTTATTCAGGACTGCTGGATTTCGCAGGTTTTATCAAGCCGCGAGGCTATTACCGTCAATCACTGTGGTTGGATAAACCGATGGCTTACTTGGGTACTTATCCATTGCAGGGAGGTGCCGCAGCCACAGATGTTTGGTCTGCATTGGAATCTGAACAGGGGCAACGGAAAAATGAGGCACCTTCCATGGACGCCTGGCCAGTCTGGAACTACCAAGAGGGCCAGCAGATCAGGGTGGTCTGTTATACCAATAGTGCTAGCGCGCGCTTAGAATTGGATGCTCAAGTGGTGGGCGAAAAGAAAAACTACGATCAGAAAACAGGGATCATCTTTTGGGACATTCCTTATAAAGCAGGAAAGCTAGAGGTGGTGGGTTTGGATGCGAATGGCAAGGAGGTCGTTCGGCATGCGATTCAATCCAGCGAGAGACCCGCAGTTATTCAAGCTGTCATGTTGGGTAATCAGCAAGTCGAAGCTGGTGGAGTGATCCAGATTGCTTTGCAGATCCTGGATGAAAAGGGCGTTCCTGTCTTAATATCGGAGGATGAAATTACCTGTGACATCGTGGGAAATGCGCGTCTACTTGGAATGGAAGCTGGAAATAATGCCGATATGGGCGATTATACGGACAAGAAGCAGCGCGTTTATCACGGAAAGATGATCACTTATGTTCAGGCTTTGGGTAAATCTGGAGAAACGGTCGATGTACGTTTTACCGCACCTTGGTTGAAAACAGCAACGGTAAAATGCCGGATAAAATAGAGAATAAATAAGGTTTACGAAATAAGTAAGTCAATTCATTACCAGGTGTTTCATCTTGGGAATAAAAAGAGCATTGGAAAACTTTCAATGCTCTTTTTTATTTCCCAAGAGGTCTATCCGTAATTAGTTCGTTATAAAATAGTGTAATGTAGTTGTATTAAGTAAAAAAAATTATTAAATACTTTTTTTATTATAAATTTTATTATTAATTTAGCTTCACTATAAATCTAAAGACTGACTCAATTATACCAATGCGTTTAATCATATGCCTTTTATGTGTGGTCGGCAGCATGTTGGCCAAAGGACAAAAGCTTTATACCTTACAGTCTGCTCATCTTTCTGGAGTAGATTCTGGCTACGTTTATACACCAAAGATGAAGCCGGACAACCGTGCGTTACCTGTTGTATATGTGTTGCATAGCCATGGGGCGAATTATAAAAGCCTGTCAAGATTTATCGATTTTCAGGCATTGAGCGATCAATATGGCTTTGTCGTTGTATGTCCTGATGGTCTTGGTACGAGCTGGTTTTTAGACAGTCCACAAAAAGGCAGAGCACAATTTGGTCGATTTTTGACAGGGGAATTAATGCCTTACATACAGGATAAATATCATACGGATCGGGACAACTCATTTATTACGGGTGTGAGCATGGGGGGGCATGGTGCACTTTGGCTCTTTTTTAACTATCCATCTTTTTTTAAGAGTGCCGGTAGCAGTTCGGGAGTTGTCAATCTGAGACATTCGGCTTTCAAGAAGACAAGTCTAGCACAACATTTAGGGCAATACAGCGATCAAAATCCATTATTCGATCGTTTTAGTGCCATTCATAATGTCCATAAGATCGTAGGGACTGAAAAGACATTTATTTTTGATTGTGGTACTGAAGATTATCTATATGGGGCCAATAAGTCCCTTCGGGATAGTTGTGATGTACTCAAGATCAAAGCCACTTATATTGCTCAGCCCGGCGCTCATACCTCTGGCTATTGGGCTAAAACCATTCCGGTTCATTTCGCTTATTTTAATCGTCTGATCCATTAATCGATAACCTATGTTTTATTCACCTTATACTGATCCTTTAGTCCGACAACAAAACCGTGTATCTCTGGTTCTTACGTCGGTATTCGGCGCGTATTTTTCAAATTATTTACTGCAATTAACTTCATATGAATTGGTTTAAATCTTTTTTTTCTATTTTATTGGTTTCTGTCACGCTCTCCTCGCAGGGGCAGGCTGTTGCTTCATACGATGTATTGATTGTTGGGGGAGGCGCAAGCGGTGTTTCTGCGGCTTTGCAGGCTGCCCGTTTGGGAAGTAAGGTCCTTGTGGTGGAAGAGACAAGCTGGTTGGGTGGTATGCTCACTGCCGCTGGGGTCTCCGCTATTGACGGTAACCATCGTATGCCTTCGGGAATATGGGGCGAATTTAGGACAGAGCTTTATGCCTATTATGGTGGTCCAAAGGCCGTGGAAACAGGCTGGGTAAGCAATACGCTATTTGAACCTTCGGTCGGTAACCGTTTGCTAAAAAAGATGGTTGGAGCCGAAAAAAATATTGACGTTTGGTATAAAAGTACCCTTTTAGACCTGAAAAAACAGGCTAAAGGCTGGACCGTTGCCATTGAACAGGAAGGAAAAAAGAAAACCGTAAACGCTTCTATTTTAGTCGATGCGACGGAATTGGGTGATCTCTTGCCGCGTGCGGGTGTTGCTTACAGCATCGGTATGGATAGCCGCTACGATACGAAAGAAGAATTTGCCCCCGAAAAGGCCAATTCAATAATTCAAGACCTTACTTATGTCGCTATTCTGAAAGACTATGGTGCTGATCCAAAGAGATTGCTAAAGAAACCTCAGGGTTATGATCCTAAAGAATTTGAACATGCCTGTGATGTTAAAGATCCTGCTTCACACAGTGATACGCCTATCATCAATTGTGATCAAATGATTACCTATGGGAAATTGCCGAATGGAAAATACATGATAAACTGGCCTAAAGATGGAAATGATATCTACCTGAATATTATCGAAATGTCGCCAAAGGCGAGGGCTTTGGAGTTGCAAAAGGCGAAAGATCATTCCTTACGTTTTGTATATCATCTTCAAAATCAGCTTGGTTTTAAAAACTTGGGGCTTGCCGATGATGAATATGATACAGCCGATAAACTTCCCTTTATTGCTTATCATCGCGAGTCTAGACGCGCTAAGGGCTTGGTCCATTTGACATTGCCCTATGTGCAGCGTCCTTATGAGCAGGAGCTGCCCTTATACCGCACTGGTGGGATAGTAGGCGACTATACCATCGATCATCATCACCTGAAGAACCCGAATGCACCCAAAATCGATTTTGTTAAGATTCGGGTACCTTCTTATAATGTGCCCCTTGGAAGTTTGATTCCTGAGAAAGTAACGGATTTTATCGTTGCTGAAAAAAGCATCAGTGTGAGCAATATTGTGGCTGGAGCCACCCGCCTTCAGCCAGTGGTATTGGGTATTGGTCAAGCTGCCGGAGTACTTGCGGCGCTGTCCGCAAAAGAAGGTGTAAGCCCCAAAGAACTTTCGTTGCGGCAAGTGCAACAAGTACTTTTGGATAATCGTGCATACCTGATGCCCTTTATCGATATTGATCCAAAAGATAGCCTTTTTCAGGCAATCCAACGTATTGGAGCAACAGGTATTCTTAAAGGCAGAGGTGTGCCATACAAATGGGCCAATCAGACCTGGTTCTATCCCGAACACCGTATAAGCGAAGTGGATCTGATCGATGGTATGCGTAGTTATTATCCAGCGGCCGATAAAGTCGCTGGCTCGGGCGCCGATGTGACCGCAGGATTTTTTGTGGCTCTATTGCTCCAAGTCGATCCCACTTTGGATAAAGATAAAATCTGGTCCGTCATTGCAGCAAAAGAAAATCAAGTGTTAACAAGGGCTCAAGTGGCGGTTGTGTTGGATGATATCCTAAAGCCGTTTGAACGGCCAGTGGATTTTACCGGCCAATTTATAACAACAAAAAATTGATTTCCTAACGCATAGAAAAACGAGATGATACCAATTTTACCAAATTCCACAGCGACTCCACAGCAGCGAAACGATAGTTTAGATGTGCTGCGAGGAATTGCCATCCTTTTAATGGTGCTTTCATCGAGCATTTCATTTGGAAGCCTTCCTGCTTGGATGTACCATGCACAGGTGCCACCGCCCAAGCATGTATTTGATCCCAGTATAGCGGGTATAACCTGGGTAGATCTGGTTTTTCCGATTTTCCTTTTTACGATGGGGGCGGCGATCCCATTGGCTATGCGGAAAAAAGTGGCTAACCTAAACGCTGGGCGTATTGTGAGTACAATTTTTAAACGTTTCGTTGCCTTATTCTTTTTCGCCTTATTTTCTTTTTATATGCGCGCTTGGGTTATGAGTGGTGAGCCTGCTGCGTCGCAGTATCTCTTGTCAATCGTGGGTTTTGTCCTGCTCTTTGCCCTCTATGCCGATTTAACGTCCTATTTGCCGATGCGGACCGCGAGACTTGTTCACGTAGCGGCCCTGTTGCTATCTGTAGGGATGCTATATCTGCTGTATGCACAAACGGATAAATTTACCCTCGAGAAGACAGATATTATTATTCTGGTACTGGCCAATATGGCTTTGTTTGGAACACTGTGGTGGTGGCTGACGGCGAAATCCATTTGGTTACGTATGGCGATTTTACCATTTATTATGGGCGTTTTTTTGGGCGCGAAAGAAGTCGGTAGTATCAACGAATTTATCTACAAACTCAGCCCTGCGACTTGGCTTTATCAATTTTATTACCTCAAATACCTCTTTATTATCCTTCCGGCTACAGTTGTCGGCGAGTGGATTATTGCTGATAGGTCGTTGGCCGACAAACCCAGGATGCGGCGGTCTCAACTAGCGTTACAAGGTTCGCTCTGTGCCATTCTCATTGGGCTGAATGTCTTCAATCTCTATATGCGTTATCTCGATATCAATATCGGACTTACCCTGATGTTGATCTTTTCACTATGCTTCTGTTCAGATGTTTTTCGGAAGGGCGAAGTACTGACACTACAGGCAAAAATGGCTGTGCTCGGAAGCTATCTGCTTTTTTTAGGACTGATCTTCGAAGCGTATGAGGGGGGAATAAAAAAGGATTATTCCACATACAGCTATTATTTTGTCTCTACGGGCTTAGCCTGTTATGCGCTAACAATGTTGTGTTGTATCGAGAAACTTGCTTTTGGAAAATCGCTGTTTCGAGGTATAGCACTGGTTGGTAAAAATCCGATGGTCGCCTATACCGCAGGAAATCTAGTGTTGATCCCACTTTTGGCGCTTACGGGACTACAGAGCGCTCTTGATCAGATGGGGGCACAGGGTGTTTTTGGGGGAGTGATGCGAGGTGTATTATTCACTGGAATCGTGGCGCTGTTGACGATAGTGAGCAGCCGGTTAAAACTTTATTGGAAGTCATAAAATGAATGAATTATTAGAACAAACGATGGAGCTTCGCAAAGGGCGTAAGGCACTTCCGCCTATTTTTTGGATCTCCACAACATGGTTTGCCATGGGGCTACCTTTTGTTGCCCTTTCGGGTGCGAGCTCCATTATGTATAAAAATTTGGGGGTATCGGACGCAAAGATTGCTTTTTGGACCTCTTTGATTATGCTGCCCTGGACAATAAAACCCTTATGGGGTCCTTTTTTGGAGCTGTATAAGACCAAGAAATTTTTTGTCTATACCACCCAGCTGCTCACGGGACTACTCTTTGGTCTGCTTGGTCTTACGCTGCAGTTGGATCATTTCTTTAGCTTCTCCATTGCCTTGTTGACCCTGATTGCATTTAGTGGTTCCACACATGATACCGCAGCCGACGGGGTATATTTGAATGAACTGAATGCAAAACAACAGGCAAAATATGTCGGCTGGCAGGGTGCCTTCTATAATGTGGCCAAAGTGTTTTCTGGAGGTGTACTCGTTTATTTGGCGGGGCAATTGGAGCAGGAAATCGGTATTAAATCCGCATGGATGGTGGTGATGTTTGCTTATGGATTTATTATGTTGGCGATTGGATTGTACAGTATACGTGCTTTACCTGCTCACCACGAAGCTCCCAAATCCACTTCTTTAAAGGAGGGGATGGATACGCTTAAAGACGTTATCATAACATTTTTTCAGAAAAAGAATATTTGGTTTAGTTTACTTTTTATTGTCTTTTATCGTTTTGCTGAAGGGCAGGCCATTAAGATCACTCCGTTATTTTTTAAAGCACAACGTACCGAAGGTGGGCTTGGCCTGAGTACTTCGGAAATTGGATTGCTTTATGGTGTATTTGGTGCCATAGCTTTTGTGTTGGGGTCGATTGTCGCAGGGCATTTTGTATCCAAAAAGGGCTTAGACCGCAGGACACTTATGATCCTTTGTGCCTTCTTTAATATTCCATTTGTAGCTTATGCCTTTCTTGCGATCACATTGCCGACAAACCTTTATCTCATAGCTACTGCTGTCGCCATCGAGTACTTTGGATATGGTTTTGGCTTTATCGGAATTATTCTTTTTATCATGCAAAATATTGCCCCAGGTAAATATAAGATGGCACACTACGCTTTCGGAAGTGGACTTGTTAATCTGGGATTTATGATTCCTTCGATGATCAGCGGCTGGCTGAGTGATCATTTGGGCTATCAAGAATTTTTTATCTGGGTGTTGATTTCTACTATTCCGGCCTTTTTGGTTTCCTGGTGGGTGCCATTGCGAAAACCCGAAAAAGAGCATACCGACGAAAATAATTAATGCATATGAACATACTTACTTATAGGAACTGGAAGGCCTTATGGTTGCCTTTTTTTTTACCGGCATTGACTTTAGCGCAATCAAAGGGCATTGATTCTACGTTTGATAATCAGCATTATCGCGCAAGGCTTGAGTTTTTTAAAGCGATGCCCAACCAGAAGGACGAAATCGTTTTCCTTGGTAATAGCATTACCGAAGGTGGAAAATGGCAAGAAATCCTCCAACGTAAGCATGTGATCAATCGGGGGATTAGCGGTGATGTGACTTACGGTATTTTAGCACGACTAGACGAGATATTAGCGTCCAGACCACGAAAAATATTTCTGCTCTGTGGGGTGAACGACATGAAAAGAGGAATACCGCTTTCCATTATTTCAACGAATATAGAAAGGATAATAAAGCAGGTTAAAAAGCAGTCGCCAAATACAGCGCTTTTTGTGCAGGGACTTCTACCTGTGAATGAATCTTTACTGCCAAAAATCTATGAAGAGGTTCGGAATGACAAGATCGTGCTACTGAACAAAGCTTTGAAAGATTTATGTACGGCACATCAAGTTCGTTTTGTAGACTTACAGCCGATATTGGCGGACGGTAATGGGGAACTAAAAGCTGAGCTAACAATTGATGGTTTACATCTGAAGCAGGCCAGCTATTTGATTTGGGCCAATTATTTAAAACAGCAAAAACTATTATGAGATCATTGGAATTTTTTAAGGTGTATCGTATTTTCCAAGGTTGCTTCCTAATTGGAATATATCTATCGGTATTTTCCCAGCCCCTCTCAGCTCAGGAGATTAAAATAGATAGCAGTTACGCCAACTGGTATTATCAACAACGAATGGCCTATTTCGAACAAAGTCCAACCATTAAAGGAGCAATCGTGTTTTTGGGAAACAGTATTACTGAACGGGCAGAATGGCAGGAATTGCTTGCAGATTTAAGATATCCTGTACTGAACAGGGGGATAGGCGGAGATAATTCGTTTGGGATTCTTGCGCGTATCGATGAGGTGTTGCGCGGACGTCCGCGGGCAATTTTTCTGATGGATGGCATTAATGACCAATTCAGAAAGCTTCCGCAGGAAGTGTCGGTCAATAACTACAAGCGTATCATTAAACGAATAAAAAAGATCTCACCAAAGACCCTTATCTATCTTCAGAGTGCTTTACCAATCAATGAAGAACTCACAAAAGAGCCCTATACAAAAGGTAGAAATGTGCTGGTTCCAATCTTAAATGAAAAACTAAGACAGCTTGCAGCAGATGAAAATATTCCATTTGTCGACCTCTGTCCACTTTTTCAGTACAATGAGGGAAAACTTAACGCAGTTTATTCTGCTGATGGTATCCATCTGATACCAAGTGCCTACATAAAATGGGTACAATTATTAAAAGAAAAGAAATATTTATGAGAATTACAGGGACATTTATTGACGAGATTTCCCACGATATTCCGCACCAAAATTGGGGCCCGGAAGAGTGGGATCGGGATTTTGCATATATGAAGGCAATTGGTATAGACACTGTTATTATGATTCGCAGTGGCTATCGTAAATTTATAACCTATCCATCGGCTTATCTGATGGACAAATATGGCTGTTTTAAACCATCGTTGGATCTTGTAGCGCTTTATCTGCAGCTTGCAGATAAGTATGAGATGAAATTCTATTTTGGACTTTATGACAGCGGTATTTATTGGGAGACAGGAGATCTGAGTCACGAAATCGATGCCAATCAATATGTAATTGAAGAGGTCTGGGCTAAATATGGGCATTATAAAAGCTTCGGTGGATGGTATATCAGTACGGAAATCAGCCGTAAAACGAAAGGGGCTGTTCATGCTTTTCGTACACTTGGTTTACAGTGCAAAGCCGTCAGTGGGGGCTTGCCGACATTCATATCGCCCTGGATTGATGGGAAAAAAGCCGTGCTTGCTGCTTCTCCAGAGCTTAGTAAAGCCGATGCAGTTTCGGTATTGGAACATGAAAGGGAATGGGGCGAAATTTTTGAAGGTATACAAGGAGCTGTCGACGTAGTGGCCTTTCAGGATGGACACATTAATTACGATGAGCTTCCCGATTTCTTTGAGGTCAATAAGAAATTGGCTGATAAATATGGTATGGCCTGTTGGACGAATGCCGAATCTTTCGACCGGGATATGCCGATCAAATTTCTTCCGATCAAGTTTGATAAACTAAGGCTAAAACTTGAAGCTGCAGCGAAGGCTGGTTATGATAAGGCTATTACTTTCGAATTTTCTCACTTTATGAGTCCGCAATCCGCTTATTTACAGGCGGGACACCTTTACAATCGGTACCGAGAATATGCACTGAACCACAATTGGTGATAGGGATCGCGTGTTTACAGCACGCGAAATGACGACAAAAGCAATCTCGAAGAAGTCAGAGAACAAGAAATAGCATTATTGATAAGAGTAGGCCAGAGATTTTAAATGGCCTTTAAAGAGCAAATTCATTTATATATGAATCATTACAGTACAATTTATAAAGACGAATTATTTAATCATATTCTTCCTTTCTGGACGGAGCATTCGCTCGATAGGGAGTATGGTGGCTATTTTACCTGTCTGGATAGAAGAGGTGGAGTTTTTGACACGGATAAGTTTATGTGGCTGCAGGGGCGGCAAGTTTGGCTCTTTTCGAGTATTTACAACAAAATTGAAACACGGTCATCCTGGTTGGATATTGCAGTTCATGGTGCCAGCTTTATGGAAAAACATGGACGTGACGAAGAGGGGAACTGGTATTTTTCACTTGATCGGCAAGGGAAGGCGCTTGTGCAGCCCTATAATGTTTTTTCCGATTGCTTTGCTGCTATGGGATTTGGTGCCCTGTATACAGCAACTCAGGAGCAGCGTTACGCGGAAATTGCTCAAGATACCTTTCATAATATATTGAAACGTCGAACACATACGAAGGGGATATACGATAAGGCTGTTCCAGGGGTACGTCCATCAAAGAATTTTGCTTTGCCTATGATCTTGAGCAACCTCTCCATCGAACTGGAGCATTTATTGGAACCTAATCTGGTGCAGGAATTGATTGAGGATATCGTGGTCGAGGTAATGGATGTGTTTTATAAAGAGGAGCAGGGGCTTGTCTTTGAAAATGTAAGTCCCAATGGTTCATTGCTGGATAGTTTTGAAGGAAGATTGCTCAATCCGGGACATGCGATAGAAGCCATGTGGTTTATGATGGATCTAGGAGAAAGACTGCAGCGACCAGCGTTGATTGAAAAAGCCATGCATATTGGTCTTCGTATGTTGGAGCATGGATGGGATGAGAAATATGGAGGTATATTCTACTTTATGGATGCGCAGGGTAAACCAACCCAGCAGTTGGAATGGGACCAGAAGTTATGGTGGGTGCACTGTGAAACACTGGTCTGTATGGCGAAAGCCTGGGTACTGACGGGTAATGAAGAGGCTAAACGTTGGTTTGAACGAGTTCATGAATATACCTGGACACATTTTAGGGATCCCGAACATGGCGAATGGTTTGGCTACCTCAATCGAAGAGGTGAGGTATTGCTCGATCTCAAAGGCGGAAAATGGAAGGGATGCTTTCATGTGCCTCGTGCCTTATGGAAGGTATATGAGGTGTTTGAAAAAGCAAAAATAATCGTGTAACTTAATTGCTATGGATGCTCTCAATGGAATAAATGCGTTGACCTTAGTTTTCGCAGCGATATTGATTTTTGCGATCGCGTATCGTTTTTATGGCTTGTTTCTAGCAAATAAGCTGCTCAGGTTGAATGGAAGTCGCCAGACACCGGCGGTGGAGTTTGCTGATGGCCATGATTATGTGAAAACCGATAAAAAAGTGTTGTTTGGCCATCATTTCGCCGCGATAGCTGCGGCAGGACCACTAGTTGGTCCAGTTCTCGCGGCACAGTTTGGTTATCTGCCGGGCGCTCTGTGGATATTAATTGGTTGTGTATTAGGTGGCGGTGTGCACGATATGGTCGTGCTTTTCGCTTCTGTACGACATAAAGGCGAAAGTTTGGCAACCATTGCCTCCAAGGAGGTCAGTAAACCTATTGGCACTATTGCTGGTATCGCCGTACTTTTTATTTTGATCCTAACGTTGGCCGGACTATCGCTGGCCTGTATCAGTGCAATGCACGAGGCACCATGGTCTTTATTTACGATTGTACTGACAATGCCCATTGCTATTTTAATGGGCTTGATGATGCGCTATCGGGAGGGCTCGGTGACCTTGGCGAGTATCATTGGTGGTATCTTGCTTATTGCAGGTATTATAGCCGGTCATCACCTGATGCAGGTTCCAACTTTTCACGCACTTTTCAACTGGGATGTGAAAACGATCTCTATCGGTATTGCTGTATATGGTTTCTTCGCTTCAGTATTGCCCATCTGGCTATTATTGGTTCCGAGAGATTACCTGTCGACCTATCTCAAAATAGGTACAATTATTATGCTGACGGTAGGAATATTTTTTGTTGCACCAACAATTCAGATGCCCGCCTTGACCTCATTTATCCATGGTGGCGGACCTGTAATTTCAGGACCTGTCTTGCCCTTTATCTTTATTGTGATTGCCTGTGGAGCCATATCAGGGTTCCACGCTATTATCGCAACCGGGACGACGCCCAAAATGATCGGTAATGAACGTGAGATCTTGTTTGTGGGGTATGGCGCCATGCTTGTTGAGGGCTTTGTTGCCTTGATGGCCTTGATTGCAGCTTGTACGTTGATGCCTGGTGATTATTTTGCGATCAATACGCCGGTAGCCGATTATGCACAGTTTCTAACGCAGCACCCCCATCTTTCAGCTGTGGATTTACCACATTTTATAGACAGAATAGGTGTAGATCTGCACGGTAGGACGGGCGGGGCAGTGTCGTTGGCTGTAGGGATGGCTCATATCTTCGATAAGGTTCCTTTTATGAACGATATAATGGCCTATTGGTATAATTTTGCTATCATGTTTGAAGCTGTTTTTATTCTTACAGCGATTGATGCAGGTACCAGGGTGGGACGTTTTTTTCTACAGGAAATGCTAGGAACTGTTTTCCCTAAATTTAGCGATAAAAACTGGAAACCAGGTGTATGGATTTGCAGCGCCCTGTTTACGTTTTCCTGGGGATATTTGGTTTATACCGGTAACGTAAGTAGCATTTGGCCATTATTTGGTATTAGCAATCAGCTCTTGGCAGCCTGTGGTCTGATTGTATGTACAACGATGCTCATCCGGATGAATAGACGAAAATATGTCTTGTTTGCAGCCGTTCCCGGTGTCTTTATGGCCGTGATTACATTTTGGGCCGGCTATCTTCAGGTGGTACAAGGATATGTGCCTAAAGGACAGTACCTACTGGCGGGCTTGGCCGTAGCAGCGATGTCATTGATGGCGATTGTATTTATCGGAACGTTTAAGAAGTGGATATACCTTGCACAACGGAAAGAGCAGGTGAAAGATCAATATGGAGAGGTTGTGAAGGAAATTGTGGAAAGATAAAGTAGCGCGTGGATTTCACGGAAATCCACGTCTTATGTGTTAATCGATAATAGAAAGCAGACGGTCCCGAATGAGAAGGCAGGCTCCAAAGGCCGCAAGTTTTTCTCCATTATTTGAATAAGCAAGTTTGGTATCCTTGTTAACAATAGACAATGAAAACTTATTGACAGCATTCTTCAGCGGTAACATCAGGTATTCCTCACTTTTGGCTAAAATTCCACCGACGATGATGATTTCTGGATTGAAAATATTGATCAATGTGGCAAGTCCACGACCTAATTTTTCCCCAAGTTCATTGATTAACTCAATAGCGAGATTGTCATCTTTTTTTGCAGCATGGATAATATCGCCCAGCCGAATATCTTCCAGATCATTAAATTTTTTTGTCAGTATGCTCGTTGCACCATTTTGCAGTGCTGCTATTACACGGTTTCTAAGTGCAAAACCAGATGCTTCCGTTTCGAGGCACCCCTTTTTTCCGCAGCGACAGATGATATCGTTGTCAAAAATTGGAATATGCCCAAATTCACCCGAGAAACCCGATTTCCCATAATAGATCTTTCCGTTGATCAAAATGCCCAATCCGATACCATTGTCCACATTGACAAAAAGTGCATCTTTCTCGTCCTTTAAAATTCCGCTGGAAAATTCCCCATAGGCAAGCGCCTTACTATCGTTTTCAAGATAGGTACGTAATTGCAGCTCCTGTTCGAAATATTTCGATAAAGGATCTTCATAAAAATTAAAATAACTGTAGGAATAACCTGTTCGATAGTTGATACGGCCAGAAAGATTGATACCTACCCCCAATATTTTGTCTTTCTGAATCTGATGGGTGGCAATAAACTGATTGATCTCCCGGCATATATTCTGGAGTGATTCCTGATTATTCTCCAAACGATGTGGAATTTCCTCCTGACTGGCAATAATGTCTTTTTTCATATTCATGACCACAATACTGAGATGATCATGGCTCACCTGCACGCCGACAAAAAATGCGGCATTCGGAAGTAGACCGTAGGAATTTGGTTTTCTACCAATTCCCGAAGTCGATTTTCCATTGTCCTGTACCAATGCATCTTCGATGAGTTCATTGATGCATTCGTTGATCTTGGGAATGCTAATGTTGAATTCCTTGCTCAACTCAGGAATGGTCGAGGGGCCTTTGGTCGCAAAAAAGGTTAAAATTTCCTTTTTAAGTAAAATGTTTTTATACGCTACACCGCTATAGCTCGCATCATGTAAATCACTCAAAAATTTTATGCCCATAACTTGGTTACGTTAACTTTTGGGTAAATATAGTAAATATCTCATCATCCCAAATTATGTTTATGTTTTTTCTTCTTTAGTCTATTTGAATTAATAAAAAAAATTAGAAATAATTTGAATATTTAAAATTTTATTTCTTATTTAGTGTTGTATAAATAATATACCTAATAATTGTAAACCAAAATACGTTGCCTTGTCGGTGTCAGAACGTTGCGTGTTTTATCCAATGGAAAACGTCTGTTCATGTGAGGTAACCGAGTGACCATAAATACTATTTTTTAACATAACACTATTTTTTCATTCCTAAATTATGAAACCAACACATGTAAAACGCAGGTATCTTTTTAAGGCATTGGGATTACTTATTGTTTTTATGCAATCCGCAATAAGCTTTGCCCAATCCATTGTAAACGGTACCGTACGCAATCGCGATGAACAGCCTATTGCTGGGGCAACGGTTAAAGTAGTGGGAACTTCTGCAACAACGCGGACGGATCAAAAGGGAGGTTTTACGCTGCAGGTGGACCGATTGCCAGCCGAACTTCAGGTAAGTTATATCGGCTATTTGTCGCAGTCGCGAAAGATTACAGTTGCCGGCGCACAGAGTTTTGTTTTGCAGCCCGATGAACGTCAGATTGATGAAGTGGTTGTTGTGGCTTATGGTACGCAAAAAAAGAACAACGTCGTTGGATCTGTCGTACAGATTGGAGGTGATCAGCTCAAGAAAGCCCCGTCGATGAACTTGACCAATGCACTTGTAGGGCGTGTTCCCGGATTGACAGCATTGCAACAATCAGGACGCCCTGGAGCAGACAATGCGACATTATATCTGCGCGGAGTGGGGACTTATGGTGGTAATCGAAGTCCTTTGGTGATTGTCGATGATATCGAGCGCCCACTTTCTACCCTAGCTTACCTGGATCCAAGTGAGATTGAAACTATTTCTTTTTTAAAGGACGCCGTCTCCACAGCGGCTTATGGTGTACAGGCTGCCAATGGTATTATATTGGTTAAAACAAAAAATGGACGAAAGGAGCAGACCAAAGTAACCTATGACTTTGGATATAGCATTGGCCAAAATACCCGCTTTCCAAAATTCCTCAATGGACCGGATTATATGAACTGGTACAATAAAGGGACAGAATTGGACAATGATTTTCTTCGAAATACGAAGCAAACTGAAGCACCATACATCTACACGCAGGAACTTATCGATGCGGTCTCAAATGGAACCAATACCAATCCTTTGTTTGGCAACACCGATTGGATTGGACTATTGGCAGATAATAATAGCTATTCGCAACATCATGCCGCGACAATTTCTGGTGGAGCGAGCAAAACGCAGTATTTTGCATCGGTCAGTCACATGAACCAGGATGGGGTGATCGATAATACCAATTTCAAACGCTACAACATTCGTACAAACCTTAAAAGTGAGCTTAATGAATACCTGACGGTCGGTTTGAACATTGGTTTGCGTAATCAGAATACCAATTTACCGGGTATTTCACCCGATAACTCCGCCTATATGAATCCATTTTACCAGGCTGTTCGGATGCTGCCCAATCTGCCGATGTATGCTCCAAATGGACTCCCAGTAGCGTATCAGGCCGGAGCAGGCTGGGTTAATCCAATTGCTTCCGTAGCAAATTCGGGCTATCAGAAGCTCAAAAGCAATATCTTTCAGGGAACTGCAAACATCGATTTTAAAGTTCCAGGAGTAACAGGTTTGCTGGCAAAAGTTCAGGGTGCGTACGACTATAATTCGGATGAATCCAAATCTTGGCTGACTCCGTATCCGACGATGGGAAGACAGCGGGATCAGGTTGCAGGCGATTTCGTAGCCATGACCACATTGCCCGGGATCACCAAAACATCCCTTCGTCAGAGTTTTGCGGCTAGCTACCGAAGCACCTGGCAAGCGAGTTTAAATTATAACCGAACCTTTGGTGAACATAGTATTGGTGTTTTGGGCTTATATGAATATGCGAAGACGCGTGGTAATCAATTTGGTGCCGGCGCAAGTAATTTTCCGATCAGTATTATTCAGGAAATAAATTATGGTTCGGCTTCCCAGGAAGATATTATCAAGTCTACAGGTTCCAGTGATGCGGAATCTGCACGGGCGGGATTTGTGACGCGACTGAATTATGCTTTCCGCGATCGTTATTTAGTGGAGTTGGTATCGCGTTGGGATGCCTCCGCTAACTTTGCCAAGGAAAACCGCTGGAAATCTTTTCCGGCCATTGGATTGGGCTGGGTTGTCTCAAATGAGTCCTTCTTTAAGGAAGCTGTCCCTTTTGCAGATTTCCTTAAATTAAAAGGATCTATTGGGCGTACTGGCAATGATCGTGCGCAGGTGGGTAGTTTCCCTTACATTAATACCCTTTCGCAAAATACAACACCAGTCATTGTCATAGACGGTAAACCGGTCAAAGCTTTATATACCAATGCACCTCAAAACCCTTTGTTGAAATGGGAAGAATCAACCACATCAAACGTGGGTTTTGAATCAAGGTTTTTAAATGGCAAGTTTGGTTTTGATTTCGAATGGTTCTACCGTTATACTTCCGGTATTTTGGGACAGGTAGGAAACCTTTATCCAGCGTCGATGGGTGGATATTTTCCGAGTTTGGCCAATATAGGCGAAGTTGATAACCGTGGGTTCGATGCGCAATTGCGTTATAACGACCATTTTGGCGAATTTAAATTGGGTCTGACCGGGAATATCAACTGGGCGAAAAACAGGTATCTGAAACTCGATGAAGCCAATGGGATTCCTTCTTGGCAAAGTCTCATCGGCAAACCGATCGGAACAAAAGTCGGCTTTGTCAAAGAGGGGATGGTGCAGACCTGGGAGGAAGCCCGTAACACACCTTCACCAAGTTCGGGATTTATGGCTCCTGGTTTTTTCAAATTTAAAGATTTGAATGGCGACGGGCGGATTACCCGAACGGACGATATGACCTATATTGGACGCTCCAACGTACCTGAATTAACATTTGGTTTGAATTTCGATATGGCTTATAAAGGCTTCGACTTTTCGGCATTGTTGCAAGGTGCCGCACGAGTTGATGTTGCCCTCGCGGGAGCGTACGAAGGATCGTCAGGAACTTCAGGGGTAGAGGATAATACACCTTTTACGCGTCCTTTTTATAACTATGGAAACTCCCCTTATTTCTTGGTTGAAAACTCCTGGCGTGAAGACAATCCGAATGCCGAATTTCCACGTATGAGTGCCTATAAAGCAACAGGCATGTCGACGAACAATGCAAATGCCAATTCAGGATGGATCAGAAAAGGAGATTATCTGCGGCTTAAATCCGTGCAGTTGGGCTACACTTTCCCGAAAGGATTGCTGAATGCAGCGAAGATTGAACATGTACGCGTGTTTGCTTCGGGCTCAAACCTTTTCACATGGGATTACTTGAAATACCTCGATCCCGAAATGCCAAATGTCAATAATGGATTTTATCCGCAGCAACGGATTTTTGAATTTGGTTTAAGCGTTACTTTTTAATCTCCTAAAAATTATTATTACAGATGAAATCAACTCTATATACCAGCTGTCGGCAGCTTTCATTTTTAGGCCTATTGTTTATGGCGTTGCAAGGTTGTTCTGTCGATCTAATTCCACAGGACCGGATCGCAGAAGAGAAAGTATGGGCTGACCCCAATTCGGCCGAACTATATGTGTCGGGTATCTATGCTGAATTTAAAAAATTCCAGTTTGGTCAATTTCCCAATTTAGGCTATGACAATGCAATGGATGCCTTAGCCGATGGAATGAAATTTACCTCAAATACGGCTGGGAATGGTACCGTCAATATTCTTGTATCCAACTCAAACCAGTTTTCTTCCGCAAGTGTAGGCCTGAATTATTGGGCGAGCGGATATGAACGTATCCGTCGTATCAATGAAATGATCAATGGGATTAACACCAAGTCCAGCCTTTCCGATGCTCAAAAACAGGTTTATGAGGCTGAGGGCAGGTTCGTGAGAGCATATGCTTATTTCTGGCTGGCAAAGATCCATGGAAGCGTGATTCTATTCAAGAGTATGGATCAGTATATTGAAAAAGATCACGAACGCTCGAGTGAGGAAGCCGTTTATGATTTTATCCTGGAGGATCTCCAATATGCGGTGGATCATCTTCCGCTCAACAATCTTGCTGGCCGGGCTACCCAGGGCGCGGCCTATACCTTGATGGCACGTGTAGGACTGTATGCAGGCTCTATTGCTAAATATGATCTCAAGCAGTTCAATCAGGATCCTTTGACGGGCATTTCACAGGCGAGGAGCGCGGAGTATTTTAAAAAATCAGCCGATGCAGCGCAAAAAGTCATCGATATGGCTAATGGGGGACTTTATGCCTTGGACGATAATTTTGCAGGCATTTTTACCAATAAAAATACAAAGGAAGCAATCTTTCGGGTAGATTTTGCAGCACCTGATGTAACGCATCAATACGACCTGGGTTATGCTCCACCTCGGGATGCCCCGGGTAATACATTGGTTTATGGTGTACCAACCGCGGAATTGGTCAATGAATTTGAAATGGCCGACGGATCCAAATTCTCCTGGCAGAATGCTGTGCAGGCAGCGGCTCCCTATACAAATCGTGAACCTCGTTTCTATGCGACGATCTTGTACAATGGTGCAACCTGGAAAGGAAGAACACTGAATACGTCGACGACCGATGCGATAGAAGGATTTACAACATTTGGCGCGAGTGGCGACCCCAAACGTACCGTTACGGGATACTATGTACGCAAAATGCTTGATCCTACAAACACGACATTCGTTCAAAATAAGAGTACACAAAGCTGGATCGAAATGCGCTATGCCGAGGTCTTGTTGATTATGGCGGAAGCGAAAGCGCAATTGGGCGATTTTGCCTCAGCAACAACCTACATCAATCAGCTCCGCCAGAAACGTGGACTTAATGCTCTTAGCCTTGCCAACAATAATCAGGCAATGGCCGCTGTAGAGCATGAGCGTAAGGTTGAACTCGCTTTCGAGGGACACCGTTTTTGGGATTTGCGCCGTTGGCGAAAAGCTCACCTCCTGTTGGATAATGTGAAGTTTACAGGGCATAAGATCAGTCCGAACGGAACAGGATTAACATACGAGGTTGTCTCAGCAGACGCAACCAACAGAAGTTTCAGTACAAAATTATATTATCTGCCCATACCTGAAAATGAAGTGCAGTTGAATGGTGCGTTGACTCAAATTAAAGGTTGGTAAAAATAATAAAGACTAACAATGGACAAAATAAAATTTTATAGTTTATGGGCCTGTGCGATCCTTTTGGGAGGATGTCAAAAGCCTAATTATCTGGAGCGGAATGTGAAAAATCAATTGATGGATTTTTACGCTACGATTGATGGGAAAGGGCAAGATCGACTTTTTCTGAGTACGATCAGCAATGATACGGTGTATTTGCACGTAGATTATTATTATCCGATCGATTCGGACAATGAAGTGGATCTTTCGCGACTGATGTTGCGTGCTTCCGTTCCGGCTGATGCCCAGGTGACGCCGGGATTAAATGGATTTACAGACTTGACATTACCTAAGAAAATTACTGTTACCGCGGGAAACGGTGACGCAAAGGACTATGTGGTCATTGCCGAGAAGAAAGGCAATACGGATATTTCGGGAGTCAAAATTACATTCAAAGACAGCGAACAAAAGGTCAATGAGGTTGAGGGGATCCTAAATGGGAATACGGTGACGTTTTATGTGGTGCCGGGCATGGATCTTTCACAATCTACGCTGAGTTACATTATTAATAAGCATTCAAGTGGTTCAATAGCAAGCGGTGGTCAGGTCAATTTGGCAAACGGTACAGAAGTACCCCTGACGATTTCTGGAGCCGGAAATATCAAGCGGCAGCTCAAATTGGTTGTTAAAGAACCTGTCAAACTTGAAAAAGGGGTGGGCATTAGTCGACGCTTGTTCCTGAAGAAAGCGGCAGACTTGGGCTTCACTGCAAATAGTGAAACGTCCTGTTTTGTGAGTGGCGATTACTTGGTGATTGTGAGCCGGACTTCACCATCTGTATTCAAGGTGTACAACCGTTTCACAGGAGCTTATTCCCATAACCTAACAAATCCTTTCCCCGCAGGTCGCTTGATCTTCCAAGGTGTGAGCGATGAAAAAGGACGATTTATGCTAGGAACTTATACGCCGAATGGACAGAGCTTTGTGTTATACAAATACAAAGATGTTTTTGATACCAGTCCGGTCAAGTTATTGGATCTACCTTATAGCAAACCTACTGCGGTAGCTGCCGGCGATGGCAATATCGGTCGTAAACTTAACTGGGTAGGGGATATGGACGGAAACGGTCAGTTACTTGCTTCGGTTGCAACCAGTCGTTACCTCCTGCGTTGGACAGTCGAAAATGGCCAGATAAAATCTACCGCTGCCGATGTCCTGGAATATAAGGATGGTGCGACATCATTGGGCTTCCTTCCGGAATATCTTCCTTTAGGGGTCGGCGCTAACGCCGAACTGATCGCGAGCACTAACGCCGAACTTGCTTATGTTTCGGGAAGTACATGGGGGCGGCTAGCAGCATTCCCGGCAATTACCGGTACTGCCATGAATGGTGGTATCGCCTTTCAGCGTTTTAACAGTGCAGATATTTTGGCTCAGGTCAAATTGTTTGGAAGCAATGAGATCGGGCAGATGTATGTCTATGATATTAGCGATCGAGCCCGCATTGGTACCACACTGAGTTCACCTACCTATAACCAATTGCGTGTTTATGAGTCGGAACTGTTTACTGGCGGTACCAACGGTAATGCAACCAGCGACATCTGTATGGGAACCTCAGAAAATGGACAAAGGCTTCAGGTGTATATGTTGACGACCTTTGGTTATCTCGTTGCGCAGGAGTTTACAATTTATGCCGATTCAAATTAAAATAATTGTTCCTTCATGCAGCTTGTATTGCAGTGGAGGAACATTGTATTCATTCGTAAAAAAATAAAATTATGAACAAGCACATCAAAACAAGCTTATTGTTGATGTTAGGTTTAGTTTCGTGTAAAGTTGGATTTGCACAAAAAAATGATTTAAGTAGCGTGTCCAAAAAGATTGTCAGCGCAAATAAAGGCGATATCGTCCTGTTGGAGGATTTTCTAAAAACGGACTTTCCTAAGTTGCCTTACACAAAGACCGTATTACCGGGACCGCAGTATATCATATCTGATGATCCCGAGTATATTCGTGTTCCTGAGGCTATTGCATTACAGGAGACGGTTGACCCTGGGGCTGTTAGGTTGTATGTCTATAACGTCAATGGTGTTAAAGAACCACAAAAAATGCCGCGTAAGATTTCAGCGGTCATTAAAAATCTAGGCCATGAAAATATGCATTTTCGCATGCTGAAGTATGCTTCACAAAAACCGAGTTCAAACTATTTTGAAATTGGAAAGAAGGGGCTTGAGGACTACTTTTTATCTGCTGTAAACAATCAGGTGAAAGTGCTTAAACCAGGAGAAGTAATGGCTATCGATGAAAAACTGGAAAAACAGCTGGTACAATACGATGAACTTGTCCATGGGTTTTATGAGTTTGTGGTTGACCAGCCGGCGCAGATCGCTGTCATTCAATTTGCTCCAGATGAGTCTGGGCCAAAAGTGTTTCCGCGGATCAAGACCTTGATTCCTCATAGTCACGCAAACGCTGGTCGCGGTATTTTTCCGATTTCTAATTATCAGATTAATCCGACGGATACGCTCGATACCAAAAAAGGAGCAGTGCAGCTGATTGTGGCCGACGGGCAGGACGATCCATGGATCACGGGAACGATTGGTGCGAAAAAAGAATTTGCCAAGAATGCCGGAAACTATGGTGTGCTGTATAAAACAAAGATCAAATGGAAGAGTACAGACGGAAAAGGATTAGCTTTGGTTAGCTGGAACAGCCGTTCCGGAGACAACCAATGGTGTGGTGGCATGGGACTGACCATGGAACTTGTGGGTAAAGATGGGCAAAAGACCGTGATGCAATATCCCAAAAATGCGCTGATTACAAAAGGTTATCCAGAGGCAATTCTAATCGAAACTTATTGGCCCGACCCGAAGATGGAAATACAGGAAATTGAATTCACCTATTCTCCTCCGGGCGCTTCCTGCCTACCGACCCCATTAATTTTTGTACCCATTGATCCGAAGAAATAATGAAACACATACGCTTACTTTTTTTACTAAGCTTGACCGCCTGCAGTGCAAAAAATGAATTTGTTAAACCAGAATTTCCGGTTGTAGGTGTTGATGGGAATGAGTATCTCAAAAATGAGGTGCGTCCGGCTTCTTCAAAAGCTTGTTTTCAAGGAGCCTACTATCGAAAAGTCGTTTCCAGTACAGATGTCTGGGTCGGCATTAAGGCCGAAGTTACCTTACCAAAGATGGAATTTGATCCGGCGCGATTGAACCCGAGCAAACCAAAGCAATACCTGGATAACCCCTCTGTTTATATGGGCGGTAACATGGGGGGACAAGAAACGGATATTGGCCTTACCTGGGAAGTTATAAAAGATGAAAAAGGAAATGTGACCGAAGACAGGCGGGCTTTCCGACCTTTTTTGCGAAGGGCAGCACACAGCTCTGGTCAAGCAAGTCTTTATCAAAATGCACCGGCACAAGACGAATATTATTGGTATCCTGGCGAAAAGGTGCTGATGACATTGGAAATTGTTGGTCCAGGCATATTAAAATTTGCTATACAGGGTAACGGCAAGAAATATGAAGCTACGTTTGAAAGTGCAGGATATACCTTGGGTGGATTGGGGGAGTTTAAACGAGTGAACGCCATTGATCAGGTGGCCAATGAAGGAAAACCTGTGCAGGCAACAAAAACGAAAGTATTGGAAGCGATTTGGTCCTACAGCACTTTACTCCGCTATGACGCAAAGCAAGTGATCGAAGTACCTATGCATGCGGGACGGATGACGCAGATGGCCTGCCCAGCGGCACAATATTTTAAAATCCAACAAGATGCAGCCAACCTCAATAAAGGAGGGGAGAATGTACAGATAAATGGAGCCGGTTTTTAAATATTGCTCACAAAAAATATAAACGGCCAAAGCCAGCTGCATGCAGCTGGCTTTTTTTTGAAAAGCCTATTTCTTTAAAGGAACTGTTATCATTCGTATTATTAAGATAAGAATCCATCGATTAATAAAAAACTACTCACAGGAACAGCTCGCAAATTTGGTGGTCGTTAAAAATCTCCCATGTGCTTGAGCGTAGTGTTGAAGAATTGTTTGAACTTGAAGACAAAGATTGAAGTCATTTTGCAAATAGTTCTTATCCTGAAGAGTTACAAGGATGATAGATTTCAATTGGAAGAGGATGTTGATGCTTTGTCAAAAAATAAGCAAGGACTGTTTCGATGACAACAGTCCTTACTTATTTTTTGATTAGTTTATTGCTAGGAATTGCTCAATAGAGTAAACAAAGCTTTAGCAGTTTCTTCCGAAGACGCAGGGTTTTGCCCGGTAATGAGATGGCCATCTTTGACTACATAACTATGCCAATCTTCCCCTTTGCTGTACTGTGCACCCAATTTTACGAGTTCATCTTCTACTAAAAAGGGAACAACAGCCGTTAATTGAACCGCTTCTTCCTCGCTATTTGAAAATCCGGTAACTTTTTTACCTTTGACCAGTGGCTGACCATTACTATCCTTGACATAGCGAAATACAGCTGGCGCATGGCATACGGCGGCGACAGGTTTGTTGTGGGCCCAAAATGACTCGATCAATGCAACGGATGTCTTATCGTTGGTTAAATCCCACAAAGGACCATGGCCCCCAGGATAGAAAATCGCATCGTAGTCCTGTTCATTGATCGTATCCAAGGCTAAGCTATTTGCCAATTTTGTTTGGAGCTCCTTATCTGCATCAAAACGTTTGGTTGCTTCTGTTTGAAAATCTGGGAGCGCACTTTTAGGATCGATTGGTGGTTGCCCTCCTTTTGGAGATGCTATGGTGACGTCCACTCCTGCATCTTGTAAAACATAATAAGGCGCTGCAAATTCCTCCACCCAAAAACCTGTTTTTTCTCCTGTATCACCCAATTGGTCATGTGATGTCAATACAACCAATACTTTTAATTTGTCTTTTTTCATATTAAATAACCAAGTCTGTTAAAAAATTATATGTTTAAAACGATAGTACAAAGTAGGGGATAAATTGCCGGAGCCCTATGTGATATACATCACAATTTGGAGAATGGTTTTGCTTTTGTGATCTAGATCACATTATTTGGCTTGGTATAGCCTGCTTAGTGTTTCGCGGGAAACGCCCAGATATGCTGCGATCAAATGTTTGGGAACGAGATTATAGAGTTCAGGGTATTGCTGCATGAGTTCCTCGTAGCGGCTCCGCGCATTGTTGTTCAGCAGTGACATTATTCTTTTTTGCAGCCCAATGTATCCTTTATTTGAACGCCATCTGAAAAAGGTTTCAACTTCGTGAATTTCCTTACATACTTTTTCCCTGTCCGCATTCGATAAGCAGAGCGTGTCTGCCTCGCTTACACAATCTAAATTGACTGTAGCCCTGCTCTGATTATGCAATGCATTATAATCAGAAGCCCACCAGGTCTGTGTGGCAAACTGTAAGATATGCATCTTTTGTTCATCGTTGGTAAAAAAGGTCTTTAAACAACCATTTAGTACAAAATACTCTTGTTCGACCAGATCTCCTATGCTGATAATCTGTTGTTTCTTTTTAAAGGAGATCGGTTTAAAAAAAGAAAAGAAGTAGTCGAATTGTTCGTCATTCAACTGGACGGTCTTGTCGATATGTTGTCTCAGAATTTCACGTTCGGTCATAGCTAACAGTTACTTGATCGATTTAAAATTAAACAAAATCTCACAAGGATAGCGAAGGGATGCATCAAGTTCCCTTCATATCCCCAATTAATAGGGAAATAACAATCTTTTTACAGCGTATTAACAGGGGGTTAGTAGGGGTAAATCCCCTACTAACCCCCTGTTATACCCCTGTTAACCCCCTGTAATATCCCTATAATATATTAAGATAATATTAATTTGATTTTAACTTGTTCCTAGACAAAAAGGGGACTTGAAATCCTTTAGCCGTGCTGCTAAATTTCCATGTTTAACCGGTTTAGTGATTTATAAAAAATGATTTTTTTAAATTTTATTTTGTTTATACAAAGTTATTTTCTATTTTAGTGTTGCCCATTCAAGGGCACTTTTCATAAAATAGGTTAATAATATGGCTAAAACACCCGGAGTACCCCATGCTTTCGGGTGTTTTTTTATTGTTTTTCACCTTCTCCGCGATCCTAGAATACCTCCAAGTAATTTTAACAACAAAGTCCTGATATTTTTACTTAACCTTTTGTCGTCCTGAAAGCCTGTATTCCGGGCTATAAATTCTACTATTAAAATCATCATAAATCGGTCTTCAACACATAACCGGGCAGCTTTTTTGGGAAACGAATGCAGCATAGTTCATCTATTTTTTTGAATAGTGTCGTGGGACGCTTTTATGTATCACATAACATATTGAAAAAAATAGACAAAACGGATTAGGGATGCCAGTCCTTCAGTCGTCTATTCAATGAAGGACGGTAGACCCGAGGTTGGACCTATCAAATATAACCTGTAAAAAACTAAATTTAAACCAATATATAACCTTTGATTAATATTAATTTAATATTAGTATATTTATTTTGCTCTTCAATTAATAATAATAAATATTTATGAAAAAACAACAATTTCAATCCTTAGGGAGGAATCGCAATTTCAGGTATCGGCTGGGACTGATAGTTGGTGCTGTTTGTCTTGCGGGTGTGGTTCATGCACAAGAGCTTGAAACGCATGGAAAGGTAACGGATCGAAAAGGGGAACCTATTCGAGGGGTAACGATTTCTATAAAAGGCAGGCCGAATTCGGGTATGTCAACATCAAACAAAGGAACCTACGAGTTGAATAAACTCAAAAAAGAACAAGTGTTGATATTTACCTCAGTTGGCTATAAAAGCGTAGAGATACTATATCAAGGTCAGAAAGAGTTGGACGTACAATTGGAAGATGATCTTGCTAATTTGGACGAGGTTGTTGTGGTTGGTTTTGGTACAAAACAAAAGAAGAACCTTACAGGTGCAGTAGATCAGATATCGGGCAAAGTCTTGGAATCTAGGCCTATTTCTAATGTGATGCAAGGTCTGCAAGGGGTAAGCCCTGGCTTAAATATTACTTATGGTAATGGTACACCTGGGGGAATCCCAAATATTAATATTCGTGGAACGACTTCCATTAATGGTGGCTCACCTTTGTTTGTAATTGATGGTGTCCCAGCTACTGATGCGAATGATTTAATTCGCTTGAATCCCACGGATATTGAATCATACACGGTCTTGCGTGACGCAGCTTCATCAGCAATTTATGGTGCCAGAGCGACCTATGGTGTAATTTTGATTACCACTAA
Source organism: Sphingobacterium sp. UBA2480 (assembly GCF_002341965.1). Taxonomy (NCBI): domain Bacteria; kingdom Pseudomonadati; phylum Bacteroidota; class Sphingobacteriia; order Sphingobacteriales; family Sphingobacteriaceae; genus Sphingobacterium; species Sphingobacterium sp. UBA2480. Next base: position 623,540 of record NZ_DDPA01000007.1, read on the forward strand.
ATCGGGAAAACTAGGAAAACAATCCGTTTCTTTTAATACAAATTCGGCTTGGGGAAAACCAACAGAAATGCCCGATCCAGTCACTGATCCGTATATCTTCTCTAAACTTCTGGAATTATCAACAAATAATACCCCTTGGGACTATGTCAATTATAGCGACGAACACTACCAATGGGCAAAGGAACGTTCTGATAATCCCAGTTTAGAAGATGTACGTATAGATCCTAAAGATCCAAAGCGTTGGGCTTATATGGGAAACAACAATTGGAATAAGTACTTTCTAAACAACGCAGCACATTCGCAGTCCTACAATTTGACTTTTTCGGGTGGAGCGAAGGTGAATGAACTTCCTTTTAAATATTATTTGTCCGGTGACTATACGAAGGAAAATGGTTTAAGTAAATTGGCAGTCGACTATTGGACACGTAAAGGACTACGGGGAAGAATTAATATTGCTCCATTCAAATGGTTGCAATTGGATAATAACACTAGCTTATATAATACACATCGTGAAAGTCCGGCGGCAAGTTTAACCGATATCTATTATTTAACGCCTATTCAGGTTGCGAAAAATCCGGATGGCACTTGGGCAAATACGGATGCAGGACGATTGGCTGCTCGTCTATCTGACGGTGGAAAAAGCAATGGTGACACGTTTGGTTTCCAAAATACGTTCAATGCGACAGGCACATTTTTAAATGGCGATCTAAAAATATCTGGCGATGCAAGTGTTAAAAGAGAATACTACAAAGGCAATGGTTATGCTAAAAAATTCAAGATTGGTTTTGGTCCGAATGATATCCGTGAAGAGGGAGGAACCGGCTATGTGAATGAATCCCGAGCCGATATGAAAAATACGGTATTTAATCTATATGCGAATTACAACAAAACAATTGGCAAACATAATTTTGGTGCAATGGTGGGGTATAACCAAGAAGAGTATATTTATTCATCCACTTATGTCAACCGAAATAATCTAATTTCTTCTACTTTACCTTATTTGGGATTGACTACGGGAGAAATGACACTCAATGCTGGTTATAGTTCCTATGCGACGCGAAGCTATTTTGGACGATTGAATTATACTTTTAATGAGCGTTATATCTTGGAAGGTACAGGACGTTACGACGGTTCTTCCCGTTTTCCTAAAGCAAGTCGCTGGGGATTTTTTCCGTCCGTTTCAGGGGCTTGGATTGTTAGCAATGAATCCTTTTTCGAATCATTAAAACCGAAAGTATCCAATCTAAAGTTAAGAGCGTCATACGGTAGTTTGGGAAATCAAAATGTAGGCGACTTCTCTTATATCCAAACGATGGGAACCAGCCTTTCAGGCTACCTTATTAATGGAAATCAACAATATGTCGTGAATGGGGCGCCTCCGCTGACAATTGATCCAAACTCATATACCTGGGAAAATGTGTCTACTTTAAACTTTGGAGCTGATTTGGGGCTCTTCAATGATAAGTTTTTTGTAGGCTACGATAATTACATCCGTAATACAACCGGTATGTTGACCGCCGGACGGGAGCTTCCAGGTGTACTGGGGACAAGCGTACCAAGGCAGAATGCAGCTGATTTGCGTACAAAGGGTTGGGAGCTTTCAGTGACTTATAAGGATCAATTTGAATTAGCCAATAAGCCTTTTTCTTTTGATGCGAAGGTTGTTTTGTCTGATTCCCGTGCTAAGATTACAAAATTCAAAAACGATGAACGTCTGCTGTCGACATATTTCAATGGCTATGAATTCGGGACAATTTATGGCTTGCAGGGTGATGGACTGTTTAAAAGTGCCGATGAAATCAAAGCATTGGATGAATCAGGTATAGTGCCTTGGGGAGCTTTAAATATTGTGAATGGTTGGCCAAAATTTAAGGATATCGACGGAAATGGTAAAATTGAAAGAGGGCTGACTGAAACGAATTTGAAAGATCTTCAGGTAATTGGAAATTCTGCAGATCGTTACCGTATCGGTTTTAACCTCAACATGAACTGGGGTGGATTTGACGCTTCGGTATTTCTGCAAGGAGTTTTAAAACGAGATTTCTATCCGCGGCATTATTTATTCTGGGGACCTTATCAACAACCTTATGCAAATATATACCCATGGCACTTGGATTTTTATAGAGAAACTAGTGATACACCAGAAGAGCGCGCAAAACACTCCCAGGCGTACTTGAATGCAGGATTGGCGGATGCTAATCATGATGCACGTTATCCGGTATTACAATCTTGGTTGGCCGATGTCAATGATGGAAAAGGATTGGCTATTCCCAATACGCAGTATATGTTGAATGGCTCTTATCTACGTTTGAAGAACATCACTTTCGGGTATACCTTGCCACATGAGTTGTTGGAAAAATGGAAAATTCAACGTTTGCGCATCTTTTTCTCGGGAGAAAACTTATTTGAATTCTCACAGATCAAAAAATATGTGGATCCCGAAGCAATCAACAATGGGACTGATGGTAGTGCTTGGGCCTATCCATTCCAACGTAAGTTTTCCGTTGGTTTAAACTTAGATTTTTAACAATTAGCAGTACACAGAGATGAATGTCAAATCAAAAATAATATTGGGACTTATAAGCGGTGGTTTTATATTAACCATGGCGGCTTGCCAGAAAGATTTTCTGGATCGCTTTCCCCAAACTTCGATCACACCTGAGGTTTTCTTTAATACCGAAGAAGATCTTTCGCTGTATATCAATGGGATGTTGAGTATGAACGATCGTTGGACTTATGTGGGAGATCAGAGTTCAGATAATGCGGCGACAACAGCCGCCGTAACGCTTAAGACAATGATGACCAGCAAAACAGAGCCAACGTCAGAAACAGCTGGAGGGGATTGGTCTTGGGGACGTTTACGTACAATAAACTACTTCTTAGAAAACTATCAGCGTGCGAATGTAGCAGGAGATGTTAAAAACCATTATGCAGGTTTGGCACGTTACTATCGCGCTATTTTTTACCATGGTATGGTAAAGCAGTATTCGGATGTGCCGTGGTACAGCAAAACATTAACCCCAAGTGACGAAGCTCTACGTGATGGGCAATCGCCTCGTACATTAGTTGTCGATAGCATCATGGCAGATTTGGACTTCGCAACAAAAAATGTTAAAGAACAAGTCGCGCTTGGAACACCAGGTCGAGATGCTGTATTGTTGATGCAGGCTAAGATTGCATTGCATGAAGGAACCTATCGGTTGTATCACAATGAGTTAAATTTGGATAAAACGGCGAAGAATTACTTTGATATTGTAGAGAAAGCGACATCACAAATCATTGCTACCAATAAATATAGTATATATTCTACCGGCAAGCCGAGCGAGGACTATGCCGCATTATTTGAATCACAAGATCTTTCCCAAAATAAAGAGGTGATCTTGTTGAATGCTTTTGATCAAAACAAAAATAGGGGGCAGGCGCTTAACGGTTATGTTTTTGGTGATTATGAACAGTCACCTTCACGGGATTTGATACAGACTTATTTGATGAAAGATGGTTCACGTTTTACGGATGTCCCCAATTACGATAAGAAACTGTATGTTCAGGAATTTGAAAATCGCGATCCTCGTCTGATGCAAACGTTGGTATATCCGCAATGGTTGAGACAGCCCGATAAATCAAATTATGTGCAAAAGCTGAACAAAAACTTTTCAGGCTATCATCAGTTGAAAGGTTATGTCAATTCATCCGATCAAATTATTATGAATGGAGTTGATTTCCCAGTGCACCGTTACGCTGAGGTTCTATTGATGTATGCTGAAGCAAAGGCTGAACTAGGAACGTTGACACAAGCTGATCTCGACAAGTCTGTTAATCTGTTGCGAAGAAGAGTAGGGATGCCTGATCTAAAAATGGATGTGGCAAATGCAAACCCTGATCCTAAATTGGCAGCTGATTACCCGAATGTGAAGGGAGCATTCCGAGGTGTGATTTTTGAAATCAGACGCGAGCGACGTGTGGAGTTTGCTTTCGAGAATTCACGTTATGATGACCTTATGCGCTGGAATGCAGGTAAACTGCTTGAACGTATCCCAGAAGGTATGTATTTTCCGGGAGTGGGTAATTACGACATGACAGGGGATGGCGTTGCCGATATCAAATTGATTCCTGATGGACAGACCATTCCTACCGATCGAGAAAAGAATTCACTTGGCGTACCACTTGTCTACTATACCATTGGAAATTTTGGTGGTAATGCCGGTGTTTATCTTAAAAATGGTGTCAATGGTGGAACAATGGTGACAGATGTCAATGTCCGTAGATTTGTAGAACCGATGTATTATTATCGTCCGGTTCCAGCGAAACAGATCATTCTCAATCCAAATCTTAAACAGGTATTTGGTTGGAAGTAACATATAAATAACATACAATATACATGAAATCATTTTTTTTAACGATAAGTCTGTTCGTTACAACAGTCTTAGTACATGCTCAACAGAAATTTTCATTCGCGTTTTTTACCGATTTACACCTTAACACCAGTGCAGAAACACATTGTTTTGAAGGTCTTGATAAAGCAATTCAAAATGCCAAAAGCAAAAAAGTAGACTTCGTCCTCAACGGTGGCGACAATGTGGATGTAGACGCTTATAAGGCAGAACAGTTGCCTTTAGCGAAGAGCATGTTTCAAAAGTATAAGGATCAAGTGGATGCATCTAAGCTGAAATGGTATTATGCCATTGGCAATCACGATCGTTTCTGGCATTATGACGGAAAAGATGGGGCTGGACTTTTCGAATCTGTTTTTGGAAAGAGTTACCATAGTTTTGTGCATAAAGGTTGGCGTTTTATTGTGTTAAACTCTACAGAGGTATGTAATGGTAAGTATTGTGTGAGCGAGGAGCAACAAGCTTGGTTGAAGCAGGTACTTGCTGAAACGCCAAAAACGCAACCTATTGTTGTTGTTGCACACGTACCGTTCTTGTCTTTGTATTATCCTGTATTGGATGGACACTATACGGATGCAGATACATTTACCAACCAAAAAGCGATTTTGGATCTATTTGCGGGTCACAATCTGAAGCTTGTTTTACAAGGACACCAGCATCTCTATGAAGAAATCAAGGTGAAAGGTGTACAGTTCATTACTGCAGGAGCGATATGTGCGAGTTGGTGGGGCGGAGCCTTCAACGGTACTCAGGAAGGATACTTAAAGGTTGATATCAACGGCGACCAGTTTAAATGGGAATACATTGATTACGGCTGGACGGTGAAAGGGAAATAAAAAGATGATCATATTAGGTAGGTAGTTTAAAAGGATCGCCCGCCCACTTCAATGTGTGGCGGGCGTTTTTTGTATTTGTTGTTCCTAAAGCAGTCGTTTAGAGGTAAAAAAAACATAGGTCTTTGCTAAGATTAGCGTGGTTTAGAAGATCGATTCGGCCGTTATTTGTTCTTAATGGGCATATTATAAAATATGGACCAATAAAACCAAAAACTAAAAATTATGAAAGAAATCTTCAAAAAGCATCTACGGCTGCTCGGAATTGTCTTCATGTTATTACAGTCCTATTCTGTTTTTTCTCAGGTTAAGATATCGGGTACTGTAGTCGATTCTCAATCAAAAGTTCCGCTTGTTGGTGCTACTATTACCCATGTTGGGAAGGGTAATAATTCGGTTAAAACGGATGCTAGCGGTAAGTTTACCATTGCTGTAAAGGATGGTTCCAATCTCAAAACAACCATGCTCGGCTATAAAGAGTTGATTACAACCGCTAAACAAGGTGTTGTTATTGAAATGGTTGCATCTACTATTGAGTTAAATGAGACGGTAGTTGTTGGTTACACAACCCAAAAGAAAGGACTTCTGTCAGGATCGGTGGCTTCTGTTAAATTTAAGGAAACAGATGTGGAGATTCCAACGACATCAGTTGGAAACTTATTGGCAGGACGTATGGCCGGCTTATATGTATCGACACCGAGTGGTAAGCCTGGAGAACAACCGAACATCAAAATTAGAACAGCCAGTTCATGGAACGCTTCACCAACCCTTTACGTTATTGATGGGAAAGTAACCATTGATGCCGCTGAGTTCAATAATCTAAGTCCCAATGAAATTGAAGAAATCTCTATTTTAAAAGATGCTGCCACAACAGCAGCATACGGTGCCCGTGCAGGTGCAGGGGTTGTCTTGGTTACGACCAAGCGTGGTAAAGCTGGACGAGTAGCGATCAATTATTCTGTCAATACGGGAAAGGATGTCCGTGGGAAAAATATGGAACTAACCAATATTATGGAGTGGGGACAGATCCAAAACAGAATCTGGGGTGAGGCAGGAGGACCAGCAAATACGCCTTGGACTGAAACTGCAAAAGCTTATTTTAAAGATACAGATTTTGGTGGCGGTGTGGGATATGGTTTTGACCACTTAAAAGATGTCTATGTAAATCCTTCTACCACCACGCATAACTTAAGCGCGACAGGCGGTACTGACAAACTCCAATATTTTATCGGAGCTTCTTATGTAAATCAAGAAACTTTTATCAAGAACACGAACGAAAAAAAATACAATGTTAGAAGTAATATCACCGGAAATTTAACCAAAAACCTGTCTGTGTTTGCAGGCTTAAGCTTAAACAATAATAAATTTAATGCGCCTGAAGGCGACTGGTCTGGAGATATGTTTCCTAAATTGTTACTATGGCAACCTTATATGCCTTCCTTCACGGCAAGCGGTTTGCCTGTAGATTATTTCTGGATTTCCAATAAATCTGGTGAAGCACAAGGTCTCTCCGGCTACAATAGATCGGAAAGTTTGAAAGCGATAGCAAATTTGAATCTAACCTATAAAATGCCATTTCTTGAAGGCTTAAGTGCTAAAGTAGGATACATCAAAACCTTCAACAACAGCAATCAGAAAATATATTCACACCCTTTTACATATTACCAATTAGCACAGATAGAACCTGTTATATGGGATTTGAATACCATCGTAGGGCAGCGTCTTACTTATCACACTCCAAGTATACAGAAGCTAGCTTCCTGGAATCAAGAGGAACAGACAAATTTGCAACTGAATTTTGAAAGAGATTTTGGAAAACATCATGTGAATGCGGCTTTGGTTTACGAACGTCAGGAAAGAAGCTATGATGGTATAAATGCAAGCATCAATGGTTTTCCAATCTATATGACGGATCAATGGTGGGCTTCTACAGGGGGATCGGGAGTTGTAAATGGTACTCCTACCAAGAGCATTAGTAACACGTATGGCTTTCTGCCGACAGTGGGACGTAAATCCTATATCGGACAATTTGCCTACGATTATGCAGATAAGTATGTCGCTAATTTTGCCTATCGTTATGATGGTTCGGCCAATTTTCCAAAAGATAAACGCTGGGGATTTTTCCCTTCTGTTTCTGCAGCTTGGGTGATTTCTAAAGAAAATTTCTTTAGTCATGTAAATGGCATTGAATCGTTGAAAGTAAGAGCATCGGTCGGGTTGACAGGTAATGATTTCGTCGCAATTGATCCAAATGGAGGAAGAGATGATGCAAATGCCAAACGTTGGCAATATGAAGATAAATATGTAACTGGAAACAGTGCTTTTTTCGGTGAAACTCCGACACTTAATCCAGGCATAAGATATGATGTTCTGCCAAATGTAGATATTACCTGGGAGAAATATCTGAACAAAAATTTCGGTGTTGATATTAGTTTCTTGAAACATTTCAATGCTACAGCTGAATATTGGGCTACGCGTACCTATGATATTTTAAGCACGAGAATCCAGTCTACTCCACCAACATTCAGCCGACCGCTACCATCAGTCAATTATGGAGAAATGAAAGCGAATGGTGTAGACCTTAGTTTAAACTATTTTAACAGGACAGGAGATTTGAATTATAATGTTGGTTTAAACTTTACGTATGGTGATTCATGGTATACAATACGAGACTTAAATATAACTTATGACTATCAGAATTTGATCGGTAACGGTCGGTCGGCAAATATGATTACAGGTTATACGGTAGATCACATGCTTCGGACACAGGCCGATGTTGACGCGTTGTTGGCTGCTCATCCAGGATATAATTTTAAGGGTAATGCGCCTAAACCTGGACAATTTGCCTACAAAGATTTTAATGGTGATAATACCATTAATGAGAATGATATCACGGTATTGAATAAAAGCAATAATCCTAAAGTCTTTGGACTAAACCTAGGCGCGGATTGGAAAGGCTTAAGTATTACAGCCAACTTTAACGGTTCATTGGGGTATAAAAAGTCGTTTAATAATTTGAGTGGCGGTGTAGAATGGAACAGGATGTGGCGTCCTTGGGCGAATGAATCTTGGAGTCCTGAAAATACTGGCGCTTGGTTGCCCTATCGCTATAGTGCAAATGATGATGTAAGGACTGTTAACACAAGTGGAAGTAATTTTTGGTTGGCTGATGCCAGTTTTGTCCGTTTGAAATTTTTGAATATTGCCTACAACCTTCCACAACATTGGTATAAAAAGTACGCGGATAAAATCCGGTTTTATGTGTCGGGTTCTAACCTATTCGTGATCAGTAAATTCAATAAGAAATTCTATGATCCTGAGATGGATGGGGGGACTTCATTCCCGATTGTTAAATCATTCAATGCTGGAGTCAGTGTAACATTCTAAATCTTAACATTAAAGGAAATTAAAATGAAATATATAAATAAATTTAAGTTGGCTTTTTATGGGGTTCTACTTATTGTATTAGGAGCTTCATCTTGTACAAAAGGACTGGACTATGAGAATACGGGTGCTATAAATCCAAAAAATGTCTGGACAGATTCGGTATTGATCAAGGCGTACTTGAACGATATATATGGTGGCCTTATGCCAAATTGGCCTCTTGGAAGTGGTGCGGGCGCAGATGAAGGTATCAATGGGTCTGGAGGTAATCTCGGTAGTTTTCAACAAGGAATTGTCGATGTTGCAACCAATTTTACAAGATTGGATTATACATATATTGACAAAGCGAATTATTTTATGGATCAATTAGTGGATCTACCGGAGACCGTAATCAGTGGGAGCACCAAAAGTAGGCTTATTGGCGAAGCTAAATTTTGGCGTGCCTGGAAATACTGGGATATGGTCAGTTCAATTGGAGGAGTACCGTTGATCTTACACACACAGGATGGAAGTGATATCAATTCACTGCGAGTTCCACGTAGTAAGACCTCTGAATGTGTCGCACAGATAATAAAGGATTTAGATGAGGCTGCTATTGCCCTACCTCCAAATTATAGTGGTGCCGACTATGGTAGAATTAATCGTGCTGCAGCGTTAGGTCTTAAAGCAAGAATCCTTTTATGGTATGCTAGCCCATTATTTAATGCGACAAATGATCAAGGGAGATGGACCAACGCCTATAACGCGGCTAAGGCGGCAGTACAGGCGGCAGATGCCGGAGGGTTTGGCTTGTTTGAAAATTATAGGTTAATCTGGTATTCACGAAACAAAGAACAGATTATGACCAAACAGTATTATTACCCGGATAACTACATGAATTTTGCTCCAATTAGACCTATCTCATTTACGAATGGAAGTACAAATAACGATCAACCTATATTACCGCTGTTGATTGCTTATCCCAAAAGAGATGGTAGCCCAATGCAATTTGATCAAAATCAATTGTCAGATCCTGCCTATAATAAGCAATTTTTAACAGATTTTTATACCAATCGCGACGATCGATTTTATGCGACTATTTGGTGTGGCGGTACGGTATATCCAACTCCTGATGTTAATGTGCTTGGTATGACCGCGCCTAGGTCGCGTACGTATTGGCAAGCCTGGACCTGGAAGGCGACTGCATCGCCCAATACCGTGCTCCCGGCTAGAGATGTAAATATGTTTTCAGGAATTTCACCATTGGTTCAAAATGGGGATGAAAATGGTGTAACGGGATTTTTTCAACGCAAGGGCTTAGATACTTTATTGGACAGAAATGCACTTGTTGGAGTAGCCGCTAATGCGAAAAGCTGGTTTTCACCAATGCGCTATGCGGAGCTCCTTTTAAATCTTGCTGAAACGGCAAACGAGACAGGGCGTAGTAATGAAGCTCTAAACGCATTGTATGCTATTCGTAAGCGGGCAGGAATTGCTCCCGGATCGGCCGCAAATTATGGAATCAGTGCGATTGGGCAAGTCGACCTCCGTAACGTAATCATCAATGAACGTCAAGTCGAACTTGCCTTTGAGGGGTTTAGATACAGTGACTTGAGAAGATGGAAACGTTATGATATTTTGAATGCTCAGAATACGAGAAAAGGACTATTATTGATGTTAAATAAAGGTGAGGCACTACCTGGTAACACTGATAACATTATGACCGCTGCTGTGCGAGCGAAGTTCTCAGCCGTCCTTATCCAAAACTTGGATAAAACGGGCTCTACGAATCAATCCTATAAGCTTAGTCTCAATCATTGGTTCAATTCGCTAAACCCAGCACAGATTTCGATTGAACCAGATCAGTTGCCGCAAAATAAAGAATGGGGTGGAACCTTCGACCCATTACAATAGCAACTGTTTATCTTCTGTGAGCTTGAATATGTTCAATATCGCCTCATAGAAATCAAATTTCAAAATAATAAAAGGGCTTGTACATGTCAGTTGTACAAGCCCTTATTTTTTTATAATTTCAATTAAAACTTACCTCTTAAAGTTTGAACGAACTGCTTTCTACCATCGCTTTGTATCAAATAGAGTTTCCATGCCTTGGTACCAACCTGCTCCAAATGGTATTGGTTTTCCTCTTTCTGCATTTCTAGTTTAAGCTTTTGAGAAAAAACGTTTGCTTCACGTGCGTTTTCCCATGCCCGGAATGTGATGAAAATCTCTTTCTTATGGGGATTTTTTTCAACAACATCTTCGCTGATCCCAAACATATAAGTCGCATCCCAAGCAATGGCTTTAGCCTGTAGGTTTTCGACCATTTGCACAGTCCAGTCAGGTTTAAGGGATTGAATGCCGAAAGTTGGCGGAAAATAATTGGAAGCCCACGAATACCGGATGTCTTTTCCTTCAATGCCCCATTTATTGGTACGGGGATTGAACATGTGGTCGCCACCACCAATATTGCAGGTGGTCATGTAATGCCAGTTTCCTTCAAATACACACGATCCCATGACCTGAAGATAGTCTCCTCCCAAAGATTTAAAATCATCGAAAAGTTTTCGCATAAACCGCTTGAAAGCATATTGTCCCTGTCCTGTGTAGACAAAGCTCTCAAAACCATCAAAGTCGATATAGTTCATGCCCCCATCGCGAAGCAGTTTTGCGTAAAAGTTAGCATACTTGTCTTGCAGTCGCATGTCGGGGATAAATCCTGAATAACAATTCACTTGTAATTTAGCGACGGTATCACCCTGTTGGTGTGCTGTGGCAATGGTTTTGAAGGCTCCACGCTCTACTCCGGTCAGCATAAAAGGCGCTTTTCGTGTTAATCCTTTATATTTCAGTAGCTCTTTACCGATTTTTAGTACGTTGGTACCATTATCATCCCAACCACCGTGCTCATTGAGGTAGGAGGTGTCTTTGACTATAATTGAGCTATCATTAGGGCCAATATTTGCGGCCAATATGGTCTTTAGTACGGTGCAAAGGCTGTCATTGGCATAAGGATGCACGTCGCTGCTATGGGATTGGATAAATTCCGTTAGCGTATGCAGACCATAGGCGATCCCTTGCGGATTGGTTTGTGCTGTTAGTGCAGTAATAGGCTGTTTTTTGTCGTCTAAGATCACTTTTTTACCAGCCCAGCGGTCCGCTGGATTAACATAATACTCGCCTAAACCTTCATCCTGTACCGCCTTCAGATTGAGTTGATTGGCATAGGAAACTAAGCTGTCATGCTTGCCGAACCAGGCGAGGTCAACTTTGAAATTCTCTGGCCGACGAACCCATTTTCCATTGCGTGTCACATAAGGGAGCCCTTCCTTGCGTACAATCTGCTCGATGACATCCAATCCTTTTGTATCAGGACATGCGTAGAACGCAATTCCGGATGTGCTGAAATCAACGGGAATGGGTTCAACATCCATATGCCGAGGTGCTTTTATCGATGGAAAATCATTGAAGTGAGGGAAGAATATGGTTTGTCTTTTACGTCTATTGCGCGCATGCAAGGTGAGCGAAATCCCATATTCCGGTATATATTCAGCACCATTGCCGTTCATAAATCGATAGTATTCTTCGGGATGTGAGTAAAACGCTACGTCATTAATTCCATCGCCGCCGATGCGAAATCGTTGCCCTACTTTCAATGAAGATGGAATCGGAAATTTAACAGGGTCGGGGCTATGGATGATATAAGAACCTTGGCCCATATCTCCAGCAACTGGAGGCCCACTCGTTGTGTTGTCATCCAACGCCATAATCCCGACGGCGTATTCATCGTCCCGTGCGACAGAAATAATTTCGCCGATTGTTTTATGAATATTGGTCTGATAGGGGCCCCATATGATATTGTCAATTTCAGCTCCTGTGTTCAGTGACTGAAATTGAAATTTTAGGTAATCGCCGCGCTGGTCAATTTTTACTGCTGCCCTATAGGAATGGGGATAATTCAACGTTAGTATTCCTTTTGTGGACTCATAATTCGCGGTCTGGGGTAACAAAATTTTACCATTTTTGTCCAGGGTAAGGAGTGGGGATGCATGTCCCTTTACCGCGTAATCTTTTTTATTGGCTTTTCCGATAATGTTAACAATGTAACCGCGGTCGTCGATGGTTAAGCTCATGTATTTCGTGCTGAATCTGTACAGCGGACGAGATACTGCGTTGGCACTTAAAAGACAAAAAAAAGCCGATAGAAAGAATAAAATTTTAATACGTTTCATATTGATTTAAACAAGGAATGTTTCTGATGTTAAAGCCTATATAATAAGTCGTTTGAATACCATATATCCCTAGTTCAAACCTTAAAATTAATATGGTAAAAGACTGCTTTTTTCTATTATTCTTATTTCCTGACTAGGGATAGGCGATGTTCGGTCGTCTTCATAAGAAATAATCGAAATTTGGTAAAAGATAAACCGACTATAATCCATGAAATGCAGAAAATTTTATTGTTCCTGTCTCCTTGTGCTCACGACCTTTTTTGCCGTTGGACAGACACCGAATGATGCTGTACAAAAGGTACACCTGATCTTCAAGACACATCTCGATATCGGATTTACCGAACTTAGTTCTGTGGTAGAGCAGCGTTATATGAACGAATTTATTCCCAAAGCCATTGCTGTTGCTGAAGAACTTCGGAATTCCGGAGCCAAAGAGCGGTATGTCTGGACCACAGGTTCTTGGTTGATTGCGACCTATCTGGAACAGGCAAGTCCGGAAAATAAAGCAAAATTGGAGGCTGCAATTCGTCGCGGAGATATCGTATGGAATGCAATTCCCTACACCGTAGAATCTGAATCCCTCAACAAAGCCCTGTTTGGTACAATGTTGCAATTGTCCAGGAAGCTGGATCAGAAGTATGGTAAACAAACAAGCGCCGCAAAGATGACCGATGTTCCCGGACATACCAGAGGGATTGTTCCCTTGCTTCGAAAGAATGGAATAGATTTTTTGCAGGTCGGTGTGAATCCCGCAAGTAAAGTTCCTAACGTCCCGGCGTTGTGTCGCTGGAAAAGCCCTGAGGGAAGTGAGGTGACCTTGATGTACCAAAAGGATTACGGTAGTGATATGCTATTGCCTGATGGAAAGACCGCTATGGTCATTGCTTTCACCGGGGATAACCACGGACCACATACCCTACAACAAGTCAAAGAAATCTATGCCTCTATTCAGAAACGCTATCCCAACGCTACACTGCAAGCTTCGACACTCAGTGATATAGCTGCGGTTGTGCGCCCCATGAAGGATAAACTGCCAATGGTGACACAAGAGATTGGTGATACCTGGATACATGGTTTCGGTAGTTCTCCCCTGATGATGGCCCGGTTTAGGGCATTGGCCAGATGTTATGAAACCTGGGTGAAAGATGGACGTATCAATCCAAATAGCGATGCTGCTATTCGATTCGCGATTAAATTGGGGTTGGTCGCAGAACATACCTGGGGATTGGATGTAAAGACACATCTTCAACATTGGGATACTTATCGTTTTACTGATTTTCAAGCCGCCTTGAATTTACCAGCGTTTAAAAAGATGCAAGCATCATGGACCGAAAAGGAAGCCCATATCAATCAATCGTTGCAATATCTGCCTAAAGACCTGCGTGCAGAGGCCGAAAATGTTTTACGGCAATTGGCATTAGTCCCTAAACCTACTTTTGAAGGCGTGGATGCGTCACAGCAATTTTCAAAAGACGGATCGTTCCAACTCAATAAAAGAGGTTTTCGGATGAAAATGGGAGAGCTCAGTTATCAGAGTTTTTCGGCAGGAGATTTTGAACGTTTCAGGGATTCTTATATCACCCAAAAAGTGGATTGGGCAATTCGGGATTTTGGAAAACCAGGGCTGACTCCAGATATGGCCGAAAGCCGCAGCTTAGTGGCTACCCTTCAAAAATCAGTCTATAATAAAGCCAAAAATGAGTTATATGGCCAATTGGCTTTAACTGGGGCTGGGAAAGTTGAACAGCAGGTTCTTCCTAAACAAATCTATAGCAGTTATCATTTCAATGAGAAAACAAAACATATCGAACTGAATTATACTTTGGTGGATAAACCTGCCAACCGTCTCCCGGAAGCCTATTGGTTAAGCTTCTATCCAGAAGGAGTAGTGGACATGCTCGTTGAGAAAGTAGGCCAGCCTGTCCGTGTACTGGATGTTGTTGAAGGCGGGAATAGACAGATGCATGGATTAGATCACTACGTGGATATTGTAACGGATGCCGGTAAAATTCGTATCCGTAGCAAAGATGCCCTACTGGTGGCAATCGGCAAACGTGATTTGTTGAATTATTCCACAGAGCAACCTGATTTACGTGGAGGGCTACACTTTTGTCTATATAACAATGTTTGGGGAACAAACTTTAGCATGTGGTTTGGTGGAACAGTGAATTATAGGTTCGATGTTGAACTGATACCGAACAACTAATCGACTGCTATAGGAGCCTCGTCCAATTGAAATAAACACAAAGATGATTACTTACATATGAATAAATTAGATACGCTGAAAAATATTACGTTGATAGCTGGCCTGATGATGACAGGATTTGGCAATCCTGCAATGGCGCAAGACCTAAAAACGACGTTAACACACGTAAATGTTGACCAAAAGGGATTCTATACCTCCATTAAGGTAGCTGGTAAAGAGCTTTTGGAGGCTGGTAAATACCCGATCGTATCTGTCTATAAAGACAATAAAATTATACAACCGAAAGCACTAAAGGTCAATGGTGATCGCTTTTCGCTCACAATGGAAGATGGACAAGCTGTGGAACTGAAGGTGGGCCAACAAAAGGAAGCCATAACATATGAAGTCCTCAAGTTATCGCCTGCCTATAAGTTGTTGGTGTTTGGGCCGGTTAAGATCAAGCTTCATGAAGTGGTGGGAGAAGTGGTTGGTGTGGCCCAAGGGGAGGATCTTGCATTCGGTATGCAGGCATTACATGTTAAAACTGTAGCAGGTATTCCAGAAGATTATGTTGGGGCTTACAGTACAAAATTTGGCTACCAAGGACAGAACAGCAATCTTTCAGTGGCCAGTATTTCCTTTGGTCATTTTGCAGCAGTAGATGCTGGGAACGGAGCTGTGTTTCAGTTGTCTGCAAAGAATCGAAGTACCAAAGAAGTGCAAAATGTCAAAGGCCTAAATCATATGGTGACTTTGCCTGTTGAAGGCGCCGATGGCTTAATTGTAGGGGCCAAAGTTGCACTTTTCGGAGATAAAAAAAGTCAGATATTGTCACGGATAGGAAAAGTTGAAGTGGAGCAGGGCTTGCCCCATCCAATGATTGCAGGTGAATGGGCTAAGGTATCTCGTAATGCTATGGGCTCCTATCTGATCACCAATTTCTCTGCGGCAAATCTGGATTTTGCACTGGAAAAAACAAAACGTGCGGGATTTAAAAATCTCTACCATCCTGATCCCTTCCTGAACTGGGGGCATTTTGAATGGCGCAAAGAATTGAGTACAGAATCCGATGCGGGTATGAAGAAGTTAGTCGATAGGGCTGCACAGCGGGGAATCCATATCGGTATACACACACTTTCTAATTTTACGACAACAAACGATCCTTATGTGACACCAGTCCCAAGTAAGCATTTGCTTAAACAAGGCGAATTAAAGCTTACGGCTGCTCTGGATGATAGCCAACAGCAGATTATAGTTCAGCATAGTGAGTTATTTTCGCTGCCTTTGACACTCAATACACTCCAGATCGAAGACGAACTGATCACCTATGCTAAGGCCGAAAAGAATGGCGAACAATGGGTATTGACAAATTGCGTGCGAGGTGCATTCGGTACCCATAAGGCAAGTCATGGAGTAGAAAAAGTCGTTTATAAATTGTGGGACTATCCCTATAAGACTTTATTCCCAGATTTAACACTTCAGGATGAGTACGCCAACAGATTAGCGGCCATTTTTAATAAAACGGGGGTGAAGCAGATTTCATTTGATGGTCTTGAAGGCTGTATGTATACAGGACAGGATTACTATGCAACGGGCAAATTCGTTTCTGATTTTTATCAAGGCCTTGCGAATAAGACGGATATCATCAATGATGCTAGTCGTCTCGATCATTATCTATGGCATATTCACACCCGGATGAACTGGGGCGAGCCCTGGGGAGAGGAGATGCGTGCAGGACAGGTGGAAAATCGGATCAAAAATCAGGCTTACTTTCAGCGGAACCTGTTTCCGCGCATGCTTGGCTGGTTTTTGGTACGTTTGGCAGATCGTAAATTTGAAGCTACTTCCCTAGAAGATCTCGAATGGGCACTCTCCGAATCTGCAGGTTTTGATTCTGGATATGCCATGAGTATTGATATGAAGACTTTACAGCAACATGGACAGATCGATCAGCTTCTGGAAAGTATGAAAAATTGGGATCAATTGCGGCTTGCCGATGTATTTACAGCCGAACAAAAGCTCAGGTTGAAGGATCCAAAGACCGAATGGCATTTGGAAAAGATAGATGAGACCAAATTCATGTTGTATCCTTTATATGTGTCTAAAAGGTTCCATTGCGACCTATCTTCGATGCAGCCGGGACAACCTGGTGGAGCAGACTGGTCTTGGGAGTCTCCGGAAGAGAGCTCATTTGCCTTACGGATAAAAGTAGAAGGTGACGGTATCATCGAAAATCCATCTTTTAAAACCGATAAAGGGATTGTTAAAATCTTAGGGAAATTAGAAAAGGACCAATATATCCTATTGGACCATAAAGGAAAAGCACTATTGACAGACAAAAATTATGGTTTCATTGCTGATCTGACTGTACAAGGGACTGCCATGCTGCCAAAAGGTGGTTCCGCAGTAGCATTTTCTTGTGACAGTAATGGCGATGATAAGCCAGAAGTAATTGTACGATACAATACGCGGATGAAAGGAGAGGTGCTGAATTTGGGAAAATAGAATGGGGCATTGAGTGGAAGTAACGTAGTAATATTGGAGAGATCCTAATAAAAAATATGAAAATTGATTTTGAAATGAAAATTTTGTTTGCTAAGATTGTGCTGTAACCAATAAAAATTCCATTCGCAGCATGCGCCGATTTACCATCTTCGATAATGCCGAATCAACTTTCGAGTTTGATATCGCAGTACTCTATCAGGAGTATTGGGAAAGTCTGTTCAAACAGATGATGCGCATTCTTCTGGATGAAGATGAAGCTGCGGATGTGGTGCAACAAACATTTTTGGATCTTCTTGAAATGAAAGAAAAGATTCCCGAGATCAAATCGGTTAAATCTTTTCTTTTTATCATGAGTCGAAATCTGGCATTTAAAAAATTGAGACGGAAACTTGTCAGCGATAGCTATCGTGACTTTTACGCCAACCAATACAAAGAAGCCTCTTCCTTCATTGAGGAATGGATCGTGTTTAAGGAACTGGATGATCTGATCGAGAAGGAAATCGATAAGTTGCCCCATAAAATGAAGGAAATTTTTATTCTTAGCCGCCATGCGGATATGTCTTATTCGGAAATCGCAAAAAAATTAAATATATCGGATAAGACAGTTAAAAAGCAGATTAGTAACGCGTTGAAGCTTATTCGTTTGAAGGTGGATAAGGAATATGAACCGCTACTTTTGGCCATTTTGCTTACCGATTTATTTTTTTAATTTTTTTCTACTACCTAACCTACACTTAAGGCTCTTTTCTATATAGACCTAAAAAATCTGAGAAAAGAGATGATGCGTAAAGATGAACAACTTAAAAAAGTTCTAGCTGACTATGCCGCAGGGCGTCTTTCTGCGAAGGAAACAAAAAAGCTGGAGCACTTAATCTTGAAATATCCTGTTGGAGATGCCTGGGACTGGAAGGATAATGCCCATCGGGAAGCGATGAAAGCCCGGATTAAAGCGGGGATTGAAGCGCAAGGTAAGGCAAAAGCACGAGTAAGATGGATCAATATCCCTGTTGCAGCAGCTATAGCGGCGGCTTTGGCCTGTTTCTTTATCTTCCTTTACCTTTATTTAAGCCAAATTCAGCCAATAACCTATTATCCTATTGCCCAAGCAAAACACTACGTCAGTGATGAGGTTTTACTGATTGGGCCAGATGGCAAGCAATTACAGTTGGGCGCTTCGGCTTCTTTTGCGGATGTAAAGGAAAAATTAGCATTACAAAATACGGCAGACCTGATTGCCGATAGCGTGACTATTAAAGTGCCAAGTCAAAAACAGTTTGACTTAACCCTTGAAGACGGCACAAAAGTATGGCTGAATGCTGGTGCGACCTTTAAATTCCCAACGACATTTACAAAGCAAACTGTAAGGACGGTGGCCTTGGATGGCGAGGGATACTTTGAAGTTAGCTCGGATAAAAAACACCCATTCCGTGTGATCGCGGGCGGTACGGAAGTGAAAGTCACGGGAACAAAATTTAATGTGCAGGCTTTTGCTGAAGAAAATCTGGTAAAAACCTCCCTGATGGAAGGAGTCGTGACTTTTTATATGGATCATAATGCCTATAAATTGACTCCTGGGCTTGAAGTCATAGCTGATACTAAAGGAAAAGAAGTAAGATCGCAAGCGTTTGATACGGACAATTTGCTGGCTTGGAAAGAAGGATATTTCGTATTTGATAACATGGAACTTGTGGATGTGATGAAGACCGTATCTCGCTGGTACAATATATCTGTAGTATCTAATTCGCCAGTTAGGAACAAAAAGATAGGTGGTACATTCCCTAAAAATGTCCCCCTAATTGATTTTTTGAAAGATCTGACAATACTGAGCGGTGTTAAATTCAAAATAAACAGAAAGGAGGTACAGATTATCAATTGATATAAAAACTAAACCCTAGACCTC
Organism: Sphingobacterium sp. UBA2480; assembly: GCF_002341965.1. Lineage (NCBI taxonomy): Bacteria > Pseudomonadati > Bacteroidota > Sphingobacteriia > Sphingobacteriales > Sphingobacteriaceae > Sphingobacterium > Sphingobacterium sp. UBA2480. The sequence continues at coordinate 642,949 of NZ_DDPA01000007.1, forward strand.
AGATCGATCAAAATCAGGTAAACCAGAAGTGTTGGAAGCACTTCTGGTCGGAATGCCTAAGCATCGATCTAAATGCATTAAATACCAATTAATTACTATTTAAATCTAAATCAAATGTATAAAAAATATACGGCATATTTCTATTGGTATGATTATGCCCTAATTAAGTATTTCATTATGACCAAATTTACCTTTCTTATTATTCTATTAATGAGTAGTCAGGTGAATGCCAATGTGTTTGGGCAACGGATCAGCATTAATTCAAAGACATCTACCTTGAAAGAAATTATTGCCAAGATCAGCAAGCAGTCGGGCTATCATTTTTTGTATTTAGAAAAAGACCTTAAGCCGAACGAACGGGTCACTGTTCAGTTGGAGAATGCTTCATTGGAGCAGGCGCTAGAACGGGTGTTGGCTGCAAATGGTTTACGTTATGTCATTCGCGGAACTCGGGTTATTGTCGAAAAAGGTGATCATATCATCCCTGTTCGCCCCATTGTCGAAAAGCTGGAAGAACAACAGCGGAAAGTAACGGGTAATGTTGTCGATGCAAAAGGTAATAAACTCATCGGAGTTACGGTTAAAGTACACAATGGTTCTGCTACGGCTACAAATGGAAAAGGGGAATTTGAAATTCAGGCTAAGGAGGGAGACCAAATTCAGTTTGACCTTATCGGTTATGCACAATACGTATTGACAGTTGGAAAAAACAATAATTATACCATTACGCTTAATGAAAAGGTAGGGGACCTCGGCGAAGTTGTCGTTGTTGGTTACGGAACGCAGAAAAAAGCGAGTATTGTCGGTGCTGTGCAAACAGTGAAAGTAGATGACCTGCGCGTTCCGAGTTCGAATCTTTCTACGGGATTTGCAGGACGATTGGCTGGTGTTGTTGCTGTGCAACGTTCTGGTGAACCAGGGGCAGATGGAGCGGATTTTTGGATCAGGGGAATCTCTACCTTTAGTGGAATGACGTCGCCATTAATCGTTATTGATGGTGTACAGGCATCTGCGACAGATTTAAATGTATTAGATCCAGAAGTAATTGAAAGTTTCTCCATTTTAAAGGATGCAACGGCTACAGCACTATATGGAACTCGTGGGGCTAATGGGGTGATGATCGTCACGACCAAATCAGGTCGGGATCTTGATAAGCCAATTATCAATGGTCGATTTGAGACATCGTTTACCTCCCCAACGACGGTACCCCAGTTTGTGAATGGAGTCAAATACATGGAAATGTTTAATGAGGCCGTTACAACAAGAAAAACAGGCGAAATTTTATACCCAGAAGATAAAATTGATGGTACAGCACGGAAAATAGATCCTTATGTTTTTCCCGATGTCAACTGGTATGATGAATTATTTAGAAAAGGAGCAATAAATCAAAACGTAAATTTCAGCGTGCGCGGTGGTGGTAAGAAAATGGACTATTTTAGCAACGTATCCTATAATAGGGAGACAGGAATGTTGCGAGATGTGAAGGACTTTTCTTATGATAATAACCTTAAAATAAGCCGTTATGTCCTACAGAATAATATCAATGTTTATCTGACACCAACGACGAAAGCTACCGTCAAATTGAATGCGCAACTACGCGACTATCATGGCCCGCACATGGGTGCAAGTGATGTATTTGGTTTGGTCATGGAAGCCAACCCCGTTGATTTTCCGATTCGCTATCCCAATGATCCCGAATATAGTTACATCAAATGGGGCGGGAAAAGTGGTGGTGCATATAATAATGGCTACCGTAACCCCTATGCGGAAATGGTACGTGGATACAGTGACAATTTCCAAAGTACAGTGACTGGACAAGTTGAACTGAATCAGAAGCTTAACTTTTTTACGGAAGGACTCTCTGCCAGTGCATTATTTTCCTTCAAAAACTGGAGCTCGACAAATACGTCCCGTTCCGGAGGATATAATCAATTTGAACTTGCTAAATATAGCTGGAATCCTGATAGGTCAGCTATAACACAGTATGAATTACGTCGCGTAGGGGCCGAGCAGGTCACCACACTGAATACAGACAATAGTTCAACAGGAGATCGACAAATCTATATCCAAGGTATGTTGAACTATGATCGTACTTTTGGTACATACCACAATGTGACAGGTATGCTTCTCTATAATCAAGAAGAGTACAATGTAAATAGTCCTTCGGGGCTTATTCAATCCCTACCAAAACGTAAACAGGGAATTGCGGGAAGGGTGACTTATGGTTACGATAGCAAATACTTAGGGGAAGTAAACTTTGGTTACAATGGAACGGAGAATTTTGCCAAAGGTCACCGTTTTGGATTTTTTCCATCGGTCGGATTGGGATATGTCATTAGTAAGGAAGATTATTTCAAGCGATGGGCGGAGACAGTGACCAATTTGAAAATTAGAGGATCTTGGGGCTTGGTCGGGAATGATCAGATCAGTGGTGATCGTTATTTGTACCTATCCGACATCGCTTTGGAAAATGGAGACTTAGGGTATACAACAGGAAGAGACCAGAATATCACTAAAAATGGACCCAAATATTTGCGTTTTGCTAATCCTAATATCACCTGGGAGATAGGTGAAAAGATCAATTTAGGGATGGATTTAAGTATCAAAAATAGCCTAAACGTTACGGTTGACTTTTTCCGTGAAATTCGTCGAAATATCTTTATGGAAAGAAGGAGTATTCCAGAATTTGTGGGAATTAGTCCCAAAGATAAATGGATAGATCTGACAACAAAGGTATATGGTAACTTGGGGCGTGTCAAAAACAAGGGATTTGATCTTTCGATTGACTATGCAAAGCAAATTTCAAGTGATTTTTCGGCAAGTATCAAAGGTACGTTTACCTATGCCAAGAACGTAATTCTTGAATATGATGAGCCGTCGTTTGCCAAGTACCCTAATTTATCGCGTGTAGGCCATTCCACTTCGACTCCATTATTATACCTTGCTGACCGTTTATTTATTGATGATACGGAAGTTAAAAATAGTCCAACGCAGAATATCGGCGGATTCATTCGTGGAGGGGATATCAAATACCATAATGTGGCTGATGTCAATGGAGAATTTGACAACGTAATCGATGCGAATGACCGTCAATATGTAGGAAGTCCAGAAATTCCAGAGATTGTCTACGGTTTTGGTCCGTCTTTCCGGTATAAGAAATTTGATTTTTCTTTTTTCTTTCAAGGAGTTGCGAACGCTTCTATCGTGATGAGCGGATTCCATCCCTTTGGTACGGACGGTACGAGAAATGTGTTACAGTTTATTGCTGATGATTACTGGAGTGAAGGTGCTAATCCCAATATTTATGCGAAATATCCACGTTTAAGCAAGATGGATAACCGCAACAATACGGTAGCCTCTACTTACTGGTTGCGTGATGGAGCTTTTATCAAGCTAAAAAATGCCGAGATCGGATACAACCACCGGATGTTCCGCATCTACCTTCGTGGATCGAATCTATTGACGTTTTCCGAATTTAAATATTGGGATCCAGAGCAGGGGGGAGGCAATGGGTTGGGGTATCCAACACAGCGCGTAGCCAATGTGGGCATACAGGTGAATTTTAATAAATGATACCTTCTAAATTTTGATTGAAATGAACTATAAAATTATACTATTGTTGCTATTGGTCTTGGGTTTTTCGGGCTGTAATTATTTGGATGTCGTGCCCGATGAACGTCCGACTGAGGAAGATGCATTTAAAGATAAAAATGCTGCCGAGCGTTATTTATATTCCTGTTATTCTTTTATGCCAAAAGAGCGGCAGGGGGCTAACATATATCAGACTTCGGAGATTGCCACGACCAACGACCTAGAGTATCTCTTAGGGACGTATTCTGCTTCAAATTTGGGGAATTTTACTTTCTGGAGCAGAATGTATGGTGGGATAAGACGCTGTTATACTCTGATCAACAATGTGGACAAAGTCGCTCATATGGATGAAGAACTTAAAGTAATCTATAAAGCTGAAGCGAAATTTTTGATTGCCTATTATCACTTTATCCTATTGAAAGCATACGGCCCTATTATTTTGGCCAAAAATGAATATGCGCTGGATATTCGTGAGGGTGAATATCCGAAGCGCAGTTCTTTTGATGAATGTGTCAACTGGATTGCCTCTCTTTATGATGAAGCATTTAATGATCTCTTAGAAAAGCAGGCCACGACTTACTATGGGCGTGCAACAAAAACTGCGGCTAAAGCATTGAAAGGCCGCTTACTGCTGTATGCTGCATCTCCACTTTTCAATGGAAACGAGGAGTTTTATGGCAATAGCCTTAAGGATCCCGAAAGCAATGAATCATTGATGAATTTGAAAAAGGATCCTGCCAAATGGGAAAGAGCGTACACTGCTTGCCTAGACGCTGTTAATTATGCAGAAAAGAACGGTTATACGCTTTACAAAGGAACGCCTACAGAAGAATTTCCTTATCCGTCAGACGCAACACAATGGAGCTTAAGGATGACCTTTATCGACCGTAATTCAAATGAGATGATCTGGGCGGATACTCGGGCCGAGGGTTTTTATGATTATCAGAACAATGCCACACCACGTCATCCGACAGATGATGGTGCCTCATGGAATAATCTCGCACCAACATTGGCTTCAGTGAAAATGTTTTATTCGGAGAATGGGCTGCCCATTGATGAGGACCCACAATATTTTACGACGAAACAATATTATTCGACAGGACTTTATGATGGAAGATTAACGGCCAATTTGCATTTGAAGCGTGAACCTCGATTCTATTCATGGATTTCTTTCCATAACGGTTGGTATGAAATGTCACGTGATGGCGAGAAAAGAATCGTGACTAAATATAGAAATGAAGATCCACACGGCAAAGGAAATCGTTCGCGCAACTATAGTATGTCTGGTTATCTGATCAAAAAAGGAGTGGGACTTTCTTATGATACCAGAAATGGATTTACAAATTATCCATGGCCCTTGATTCGTCTTGGCGAACTCTATTTAAATCTTGCCGAAGCAGCTATTGAGAGCAATAAACTTGATATTGGAAAGGAGTATTTAAATAAAATCCGTAAAAGAGCGGGTATTCCAACAGTGGATGAGTCCTGGGCGAATGTTGCAACTTTGACTAGGGATAAGCTTCGTCAAATCGTCCATCAAGAAAGAAGTATCGAATTGTTTATGGAGGGGCAGTTTGGCTGGGATATTAAACGTTGGAAAGTTGCCGAACAATATATGGGTAAGAATCCGAAAGGCATGAATCTAAACGGAGCTACAGATGAAGCCTTTTTTAAAGAAACGGAAATTGAATTGGCATGGAAGTTCGTTGGACCTAAAAACTACCTTCTACCCATACAAGATAAGGAAATGAATATCAATCCGAAGCTTGTTCAAAATCCAGGATATTAGGTAGATAGTGTAATAAATAACGATCAACAAATGAAAACGATACATACGATAATATTATCAGCATTGATGTTGTTAACATTGGCTTCTTGTAGTAAAAAAAGAGAGATAGCTCTCCCTTCGGATGCAAAAAATCTAAAGGCAGAAGCTCGAGTTGGCAGTATCATGTTGCACTGGGAAAATCCTCAGGATGGAAATTTTCTATACGTAACCATTAGCTATAAATCACCAAAAACAGGGAAACTAGTAAAAACAAATGTAAGCCATTTCGCAGACTCCCTACTTATTGAAAACTTATTGGCAAAAGATGGTGAATATGCTTTTACATTAAATACTGTGGCCGATGGAGGTATGGTTAACTCTAGTGGACTTCAAGTCAGTTGCACGGCATTGCGAAAACCTCCGGTTGTAACAGAATATTCCGAAAAAATTGAGCTTGAAGTCGGTGATCTTTCGGCCAATGCTTCTGATCCAGAAGAGGGGAAATTGGCTAATCTCATTGATGGAAACCTTAAAACATTCTATCATACCAATTGGCATGAGGACATTCCTTTCCCGCAATGGATTCAATTTAATCTCAAGGAGCCCGTTGAAGGGGTCAAGTATATTTCCTGGAATCGTAATGGAGGAAGTGGAGGAAATGCGGACGAGGTATCTATAACCGGAAGTAATGATGGAAAAGAATGGGTTGAGCTTGGACGCGTCCTTCCCGATAAACTGCCTAGTGCTAGTGGGGCCAAATTTGAATCGCCTATCTTTTCCAAGGAAGGTAAAACTTTTACCAAAATTCGCTATAATGCAGTTCGTGGTAGAGGCGGGAATACTTGGTTCAATATGGCTGAAATCGAGTTGCATAAAGCTTGGTTTGTTATAGAGGACCCTGAAAGCAAATAAGATTGTAATTGGGCACTCTAGTGAAAACTGGAGTGCTTAATTATAGCTGTAAACCTTAAATTTTGCATTGTATGAACAAAAAAATAATATTCTTACTCTTATTGTTGTCTGCTGCTCTGCTGCAGTGTAAGAGTAAATTACCATTAACAGAAGACCCTGTTCCATCACGTTACGAACCAGAAAACCCTGATGGTATTGCAGGCGATACACAGTTGAAGGTGGTTAAAGGGGAAGCATCTGCAGGACAGCCTGGCGAGGGGATAGAGAACTCGTTTGATGGTGATCAGTCAACGATTTATCACTCTCCGTGGAGTAATACTGAATTTCCAATAACGTTGACCTACCAATTCGCTAATGCCCAAAATGTCGATTATCTAGTTTATAAACCTAGGCCGAGTGGAGATAATGGTCTGTTTGGCCAGTTTGAACTTTGGTATCTTCCAAAGGGGAATACGGAGTATCAAAAGATAGACGAATATGATTTTAAAGAGGAAAATAAACTCTCTACAATCGTATTTAAAAAACAATTGAAAGATGTTTTCGCATTTAAATTTGCGGTCAAATCTGGTAAAAACAACTTTGTTAGTTGCTCAGAAATGGAATTTTATAGAAAAGGCGAGGATCTGGAAGAACTGGCTAATATCTTCGCCGATAAAATCTGTAGTGAACTGAAAAAAGGGGTAACAGCCGAACAGATTAAGGCGATGCAAAATCCTTTCTTCAAGGCGATAGCGCAAAGTATGTTACATGATAATTATCCGAGGGAATTTCGTGTTCAGGAGTATCAAGCCTATCCGACGATTGAAACAACAGCTCGGTCATTGAAAACCAGCGGTTATAACCCATTTGAGAATCCAACAGGAATCTATTTTTCCTCGGGATCGGATGTTGTGATCCTTGTTGGTGATACGAAAGGTGAACCTATCTCTCTTCGTGTCCATGATTTTACGACTAATACAGATGGGTATTATCCTTTACAGACTGGATTGAATAAGATTAAACTAACCAATAGCGGATTGGGGTATATCAATTTTTTTACAGATAACTACAAGAATATTCAGTCGTTGAAAATACATATTCCGAGCGCAAAGGTGAATGGTTATTTTGATAAGGCAATGCATACTGCGGCAGATTGGAATAGATTGCTAAATGCGTCAATTTCGGGCTTTTTCGATATCAAAGGAAATTACATTAATCTGGCTTATACAACGGCTGAACTAAAACAGTATTGTACTGATGGTCTTGAGCTGATCAATGTCTATGACGAAATAACCAAAATGGAGTATGATATTATGGGGCTGACCAAGTACAATAGAATTCCCAAAAACCACATGTTTGCTCGTACTGTTGAATCGGGGTTATTTGCAGATGGCTGGGGCGCGGGATTTGCGCGTGATTTTATGAATGAGCTAGCGAATCCTGAGAAAGCAAAAACCGGTGGATCCTGGGCTATTGCACATGAACTGGGCCACGTTAATCAAATACGGCCAGGATTGAAATGGGTAAGCACGACAGAGGTTACCAACAATATTTATTCTGCTTTGGTGCGTTATCATTTTACGCCGAATAACATGCCTCTGGAACATGAACGTGTCAATGATGGTGACAATAATAATGTATTGGGTGGACGTTTCAATTCTTTTTTAAATTATGGTGTTGTCAAAGGGGAACAGTGGCTTTGCCAACGGGGTCAGGATAAGATGGAAGGTTATGAAAATGGTGGCGATCATTTTGTGAAGCTTTGTCCTCTCTGGCAATTGTTGCTCTACTATCGTGTTACAGAAGGTACACCTTGGCGTAAGCCCGACTGGTACGCTGACATTGCCGAAATTGTGCGAAATACAAATGAATCCGGGATGAGTGATGGACAATTGCAGCTTAATTTTATGAAGAATGTCTGCGATATTGTTCAAGAGGATCTAAGTGATTTTTTTGTGAAGGTTGGGATGTTAAAACCTATTGATAAGGATATGGATGACTATGCTCGTGCACAATTAACAATCTCTCAAGCGGACTGTGATCAATTGAAACAATATGCTAAGCGCTATAAGAAGCCGGCAAGTCCCGTTATTTATTATATGACTTCCAATAGCGTGGATGCTTTTCAAAAACGTTTGCCTGTTGCTGGTAATTATAATCAGGGGGTTTCAGTCGACCCAGTGAAAGGGACTGGGGAAATTAGCCATAGCGTATGGAAGAATGTAACGGTTTTTGAAACCTATCAAGGGCCAGATCTGATTAAAGTTGCCATGGTGGGGACAGATTCCGAAGATCGAAGTACGACTTTGGTGCGCTATCCTACTGGTGCAACACGCATTGAAGCTGTAGCATGGGACGGACAACGGACACTGGTGTATGGACAACGCTAAGACTTCAATAGCTACAATAAAAACGAATTTTCCTGCTATACTTGATGTTCTAGTGGGAAAGTTTAAGCAGACAAATAACATATAAAACGAGCAGTATATGCTCATTGAATAGATTTTAAATGAAAGTATATTTATGGGGCTGCATAGTGATGCTCTCTGGCATGCAGCTAAAAGCACAGCATCAGGATCACGTTTTATGGTACCGTGAACCGGCTAAAGTTTGGGAGGACGCCCTTCCTGTAGGCAATGGACGTTTGGGTGCGATGGTTTATGGGGATTGGAATAAGGAAAATATCCAGATCAATGAAGAAAGCCTGTGGGGTGGTTCCAAGATGGATGCCAATGCCGCTGCTGCGGGCAAAATTCCCGAAATTCAACGTTTACTTGTCGCCGGAGAGATCGAAAAAGCCGCTGCGCTGTCTGAAAAGGAGCTCAAGAGCAGTCCCCTGCGTATACGATCCTATCAATCATTCGGGAATTTTCGCATTGATTTTGGAACGGAAGGCTTTTGGCGGGAACAGGTCACGAACTACCGTCGCGATCTTGATTTACAGACCGGGGTTGCAACAACGAGCTATTGTATCAATGGCGTAAAGTACACCAGAGAAGTATTTGCCTCAGCGCCCGATAATATGATTGTGATTCGTCTATCGGCAGACAAGCCTGGAAAGCTGACCTTCCGGTTTTCCTATTCACGTGAACAGGATGCGGTTGCTACACCTTTATCTGACCATGAGCTGAAAATTCAGGGGCAGGTGGTGGATCTGCCAATGGAAGATGGTGGTGAGGTAGGCGCACATATGAAATTTGCAGGACTAGTCCAGGGGAGTCACAAAGGCGGAAGCATGATAACCAATGCAAATTCTTTTTTTGTCAAGGATGCGGATGAGGTCCTTTTTTACTTTACGGCAGCCACAGATTATGATGTGTCAAAATTGGACTTTGATCATCGTATTGATCCTTTGGCCCGTTGTCGAGCATTATTGGATCAGGCTCAAAAGCAGCATTATGAACAGATTCTTTCCAGACATATTGCCGATCATCGTCAATTTTTTGACCGTGTGGTCTTTAATATTGGACAACCTTCGGATTTGCCAACGGACCAACGACTAAAAAAAATAAAAGAGGGCGGTCAGGATCTTTCTTTGATCAGTCTTTATTTTCAGTATGGACGCTATTTGTTGATGGGGTCTTCGCGTAGCCCAGGTGTTCTCCCGGCCAATTTACAAGGTATATGGAATAAAGACATGAATGCAGCTTGGAGTTCCGATTTTCATACGAATATCAACATCCAAATGAACTATTGGCCGGCCGAAGTATGTAACCTCTCAGAGACTGTTGTCCCATTCTCAAATCTGATAACAGCTTTGCGTGAACCGGGACGGGTAACAGCCCGTAAAACCTACAACTCCTCAGGCTGGACGATGAACCACCTAACGGACCCATTTGGGCGTACAGCAATTGCAGATGGTGTCGGCTGGGGAACATTTCCTATTGCCGCAGCATGGCTGGTGCTTCATCAATGGGATCACTATTTATTTACCAACGATAAGAACTACCTAAAACAGGAGGCTTATCCCTCCATGAGAGAAGCTGCTGAATTTATTTTGGGTTATCTCGTGGAAGATCATAAGGGTTACCTTGTTACAGCGCCATCCAATTCTCCCGAGAATAGGTATCGCATGGCCGATGGAAAAGAATTTCAATTGACCTACGGTGCTACCATGGATATCGAGATTATTCGTGAGTTATTTGAGGCCTGCCTAACTGCAGGGACAATGGTTGGAGAGGAAACGGATTTTACTAAAAAACTGAAACATGTGTTAGCTAAATTGCCCCCAATCCGAATCAGCCCACGATATCAGACAATCCAGGAGTGGATTGAAGATTACGAAGAGGTCGAACCAGGGCACCGTCATATGTCCCATCTTTTTGGACTTTATCCGGGGAAGTCGATTACTTCAGATAAGAAGGAGCTGTTTGAAGCCGCGCGAAAAACGATTGCCCGTCGTCGGTTTTATAATGAAAACGAAAGTAACCGCAATGGCTCCTACACAGGATGGAGCAGGGCTTGGATGATTAACTTTTATGCGCGACTGCTCGACGGCGAAGAAGCAGGTAAAAATGTACAGGCATTGCTCGCCAAGACAACATTAAACAACCTATTCAATACACATCCACCTTTTCAGATTGACGGAAACTTTGGCGGTACTGCCGGAATTGCCGAGATGCTCATCCAAAGCCATAATAAAGAGGTTCATATATTGCCTGCATTGCCGTCATTTTGGTCCGATGGTGAAATTAAAGGTTTGCGTGCCCGTCAGGGATTAACTGTTGATCTGAAATGGAGTAAGGGGACATTAACCTCCGTCACATTAGCGGCTGATCAAGATGTCGCAATTACACTTCGCTATAAGGATCAGATAAAAAAAGTAAAAATAAGCCGTAACAAGCCCTTAGTATTAAATCAATTATGAATATGTTTAAATTAACTTGTAGTAGAAAGAAAACGCTCTTATTGGTGTTGCGTTTGACTTTCTGCTCGATTATTTTTTATGCTTCGATGGCATTTGGACAAAATGGTGACCAGATGCGTCCGACCAAAAAATTTGCCCAGCCAGAGCGGATCCGTTACGATGGATCCTGTATGACCATTGAGGGAAAAGACGTTTATATCTATAGTGCGGCTTTCCATTACTTTCGTTGTCCCGAAGAATTGTGGCGTGATCGTTTTAAAAAAATAAAGGAAGCAGGTTTCAATACGGTAGAAACGTATGTACCTTGGAATTGGCATGAACGCCATATTCCAAGAGATATGCAGGATCAATCCAAATTTGATTTTTCCGACCTCAAAAGGTGGCTAAAAATGGCGCAGGAAGAGTTTGGTCTTTATACTATTGTTCGTCCCGGTCCTTTTATTTGCGCTGAATTTTCTGGCGGTGGTTACCCAAGATGGCTAGCCAAATACCGCCCCGATAATCTGGAAGGTTTTTGGTTGCGAGGCAACGACGAACAGCATATTGCCTGGTCCCAGCATTGGTTTAATGCTGTATGCAAAGAGTTGGTGCCTGAACAGATCACGCGTAAGGAAAAGGGTAAAAAAGGGATTATCATGATCCAGATTGAAAATGAATACGATGCGCATTGGAGTCCCGGAAAAGATAAAGTGCTGAAGGCCCTTAATGAATCGGTGCATAAAAGTGGGATGGATATTCCGGTCTTCACCTGTCTGACCAATGAAACCAGGGGAAGCAAAGATCCCGAATTATCTCAGGTCTTTGATTGTGATAATTACTATGTAAGCGGTCCATCGGATGCGCCAAGCTGCGCTTATCGGATGATGGATCTGCGCAAAAAGCAACCTGACGCTCCGGGGTTTGTGACCGAGTTACAAGGTGGATGGTTTTCGCTGGTCACGGGGAGATTAAGTGAAGAGCATTATTCCGACGACCGACATTTCAAGGCTATCGGTTTAATGACTATGTTAGGTGGCGGAACAGGCATCAATTACTATATGTTTTTTGGCGGTACACATTTTGATGGCTGGGGAGCACGGGGCATGACCACAAGTTATGACTATAACGCTGCCATCCATGAAAATGGCGCCATTGGACCGAAATACCTTGCTGCTAAAGAAATCGGTGCGTTCATTCAACAGTTTGAATCCAAACTGGTCCGCACGGAAGGAGGACCTTGTGAACTGCAAGGCGCTCCAAAATCACTATTTGGCGGAGTGAGAGTAGCCAGCGATGGTACAAAGTTTATATTTCTGCATAATACGGATCCGAAACAAGCAATCAAGGGAAAAGTGACCCTATTGCCAAACAGTGTCAATCTTGTGAAAGATCCGATCTATAATATCAATCAAAATGGAGAAAAAGTACTGATTAAAACTGATGATCAGCTGGTCAATCAGGTTCAGCACATGGAGAAAATTGAAGTAGATTATGATCTTGCAGGTTTGGAATCAAAAATATTGGTTGTTGCAAAGGGGCAATCGGCGAATAAGGGTGATTGGTGGCCAAAGAAGGCTGATGCCATTGAACGACCTTCCAAAGTGCCGACAGGAATCCGTGTCAGTACAGCCCGTAAGGCTGAGGACGCTATAGGGCAGGCCGATTGGAACACGGTGCCACAGTTGGTCAGTCTTTCTGATATGGACAACAACGATTTTAGATACAGTAGCTATCGCAGCCATGTGGTCCTGACGCCAAAACAAGCTGAACGCGAACATTATTTACTGTTCAATATGTATACACGGGATATTGTATCGGTACTTGTTAATGGAAAGCCCGCTAAGCGGCTTTTTCCGGACCGTGCGGATGCGCAAAGCTGGACAACACGCAATGCCTTTGAGCGTATTCGCGCGGACGAATACGACAACCGTTTTGATGTTGCCGGCCTATTGAAAGCTGGAGAAAATGAGATTGTTGTAGCTTATGAAAACCTTGGTCACGCACATGGTTATGTACCGATGGAAGAGCTGGCAGGTATTCATCAAGCGGGACTTTCGCTCAGTGAAACAGCACTTACGCATCCCTTGGAATGGGAGTTTTCGACGGATCTTGCCGGCATACAGCAAGGCTGGAATTTACCCGATTTTGATGATACAAGCTGGACGACAGTGTCTCTGGATGCAAAGAATGAAATTCCACGCAAAGGTAATCAAGTACAGCCCAAAGGTAAACAGGACGGACTTGTTACCTGGTACCGTGTTGAATTTAATCTGGACAAACTCCCGAAAGACCTATGGGTACCCTGGATGGCTAAGGTCAATGCTTCGGGCAACGGCTATATGTGGCTCAATGGGCACAATATCGGACGTCATTGGGAGGCAGGACCTCAACGTGAATTTTTTCTTCCAGAATGTTGGCTGAACTTTGGTTCGAAGAAAAATGTACTCACTTTTGGGCTGAGACAGACGGAAAACGGAGCACTTTTACACGCATTGGAGATCGTACCTTATCCTAATACTGCTGAGGTAAGAAAAAATAAATAATCAACACTTGTAAAGAATGAATAAGCTTTTAAAAAAATTAGCTGTCGCGCTTTTTCTGTTGCTGGGACTTTTTTTTCAGAGTTTCGGGAAAAAGCCTGCAAGCCGTATCGAATATCAACTGAACACGAATTGGGCATTCTATCGCGGCGACCTCAAAGGTGGAGAGGGAATTGGTCTGGATGACTCCAAATGGATCCCCGCCGTGTTGCCGCATGTCATGCAGCTTGAAAAGAAACATAATGGTGGAGATGCTATTTACGATGGGATAGGCTGGTATCGGCGCTATTTCAAACTATCAGATCAGTATCGTGGCAAGAAGATCTTTGTGCAGTTTGAAGGGGTGATGAACAGCTGTGAGGTGTTTGTCAATGGTAAAAGCGTTGGTAAGCACCGTGGTGGATATGTTGGCTTTACATTGGATATCACGGATCAGCTTCATTTTGATCATACAAGCAATGTGATTGCAGTTCGGGTGTCAGCTGAGTACGATCCATTGACACCTCCGGGTAAGCCGCAGGATAGACTTGACTTCTATTATTATAGCGGAATCTATCGGGATGCCAAATTGATTGTTTCCGATCCCTTGCGCATTACCGATGAACTGGAGCCTGATGCGACTCAAAATTCGGGTGTTTTTGTGCATTATCCGAAGGTGGATAAGAGCAGCGCTACTGTTGCTGTAAATACTGAGCTAAAAAATGATGATAAAGTGGCCAAGAAGGGGTATCTCTTGACCGTACTGAAAGATACCAAAGGAAAGGTTGTGGGCCAGCAGCAGCTACCATTTGAGCTGAAACCGCAAGAACGTCGGCGGATAGACCAACAGATAGAAGTCAAAAATCCTCAATTGTGGCATCCCTATCGTCCGATCTGCTATAACTTGGAAAATCGGGTGTACCTAGCCGATGGAGTCGAAGTGGATCGCCGTACCGAGCAAATAGGTATCCGCCAGATTCGGTATACCAAAGATGGCGGGTTCTTTATTAATGGCGAACATCTTTATATGGTTGGGGCCAATCGGCATCAAGCTTATCCTTATGTCGGTGATGCAGCATCTAATTCTGTCCAGGAACGGGAAGTGATCGATATGAAACGCGGTGGATATAATGCCGTTCGGGCAGCACATTATCCACACGACCCTGCATTTTTGGAAGCTTGCGACCGTCATGGGCTCTTGGTTGTCGAATGTGTACCGGGATGGCAATATTTTAATAAGGCTCCCGAATTTGCAGATCGTTTGGAAGCCATCACGCGTAGTATGATCCGCCGTGACCGAAATCGACCTTCTGTTGTTCTTTGGGAGACCGCATTAAATGAAACCAGTTACCCCCTGTCGGTGGTGAAGCGCATTGCGGAAGCTGCACATGCTGAATACCCTGGTGATCAGTTTTATACTGCCGGTGATTATTTTAGTCACGAAGAAACAGAACCTTATTATGATGTTTTCTACAAACAGGTTTCCAAATACCCCAAAGATGGCAATGTGATGAGTAATTATCTGGAGGACCAAATCGCAGTCAAACCCTTATTGACAAGGGAATGGGGTGATGGTGTAGGGGAAAAGCCAAGGGTGAGTATGACTGAAAATGAATATGAACAAATGCGGCAGGGGCGTAGCCGATTACATCAACTGAATGGAAATGGCTATTTCGATTGGTGTATGTTGGATGCCAACCCACGTATGGGTGGGCACTTTATGTGGAGTTATAACGATTATACACGTGGTGCCGAGGAAGAGACGATGTATTCCGGTGTGGTTGATGTAAACCGATATCCTAAGTTTGCTTATTACATGATGCAAAGTATGCGTCCTTATCAGCTGGCTCAAAAGGGGATTTTCAAAGGCCCCATGGTATTTATAGCCTCCTATAATTCGCCAGAAAAACTGAAAACATCAAGTACGGAGATTACGGTGTACTCAAATTGTGAAGCTGTCGAACTCTATCGGAATGGAAAACTTATCGGACGGCAAACCCGTGATGAACGGGCCAAGGCCTACCCGTACATCGTGGAAAAAGGCGGAAGTCCAAGTTTTGTTTTCGATGCAGGTGGCTATGAAGCCGGAGAATTGAAGGCATTAGCCTATGTAAAAGGAAAAGTGGTGGCGCAACATGCGGTGCAAACAGCCGGTGCCGCGCATCATATTGAAGTCCTGCTACCGGAATATGGCATTCAGCCAGTTGCGGATGGGTCAGATATGATTCCGGTATATTTTAAAATCTGTGACAAACAGGGGAATCTGCTGCATGATGCACAGACAGCGATCCGTATTCAGGTGACAGGTGAAGGACACTTAATCGGGGATGGTTCGGCGCGTATCGCAGTGAACCCACAGGTGGTAGAAGGCGGTATTGGATTTGCTTTTGTGCGTACCAGCAAAAAAAGTGGGACAATTCATATCAGCGCATCAGCTGCAGGCTTGGAAAGTGGAAGTAAAGCTATCAGATCGATCCGGCCTGTATCCAACGAAATCCCTGATGGTGATCACGCGGTCTTTTGCGGAAATGAAGAAGATCATGCGGTTATTAAACCCACGAAATGGGATAAAGAACTGTTGGCCCGACCAAAAGTAAAATTCAAAAAGTTAACAGCAACGTCAGCACATCCTGATTTTCCGGTCACTCAGGTGACCGACGGCGACGACTATTCGTGGTGGATTGCGGATCAGGATAAATTCCCTCAGGTTGTCACCTTTGAATTGGATCAAGCAACCAAGGTGGTCGGTACTCGTGTACGTTTGCAAAAAGATAGCTCGAAATATCGCTATAAAGTTGAAGGGTCGTTAGATGGAACGACATGGGAAGAGTTGTATGAAAAAGAATGTACGGGCTGGGATTTTAAACCGGTCAAATTGGATAAGGTGCTGAAATTTATACGGGTCAGTATTTTGGAGGTCTCCGAAGGACGGGCAGGATTGGCTGAAGTGACCCTATTTCAATAATTTATAACAAGGAATTAAAAATAAATATGAATACGATTATAACGAAGCGCTATGTTAAGTCATCCACAAAGTTGGGGCTTGCTTTGGCTTTGACACTGTCACTCTTTGGACAAGCGTCGGCACAGCAGGTTTGGAGTCCTGACAATGGCAATGGTACATTCACCAATCCGTTGTTTTGGGGCGATTGGCCCGATCCTGATGTGATTCGTGTAGGGGATGATTTTTATATGATCTCGACAAGTATGCACTATGTGCCAGGAGCTCCAATAGTGAAGTCGAAGGATTTGGTCAACTGGGAAATGGTAGGCTATGCTTTGGATCACTATACCGAAGATCCGCGCTACAATATGGAAGGCGGTACATTGTATTTGAATGGTTCATGGGCGGCAACATTGAAGTATCATAATGGGAAATTTTATGCTGGATTCTGTACGCCATATGGTTGGGGACGTGAAAAAGGAAATTTTTCCATCTGCGAAGCGGACAAGCCTGAGGGACCTTGGAAGCGGACAATTTTCCCCGAGTACCTGTATGACCCGGGTTTGTTCTTTGATGACAATGGTAAAGTCTATGTCGTACATGGTCAAGGTACATTATATTTAACAGAGTTGAATGCGGATGTTAAATCGGTCAAGAGTGATAAAGTCAAAATTTGGCAGGGCAGCTTCAAGAATGCGAACGAACTCGGCGGACATTTTGGAATGGAAGGAGCGCATATGTACAAGATTAACGGCAAGTACTATATCACTTGTCCGGCAGGTGGAACACAGGGCTGGCAGATCTGCTTGCGCTCAGACAATATTTATGGGCCCTATGAGCATAAATTGATTCTCAATGATAACAGTTCTTATCCTGACAACGGTCTACATCAGGGTGGTATGGTACAGCTGAAAAATGGGGACTGGTGGTTTATTATTATGCAGGATCGTGGAGCCATAGGTCGGGTCCCTCATCTTTTACCTGTAAAATGGGAGGATGGATGGCCTATGCTGGGAACCGGTAACAAGGACGTGATTACCTACAAAAAGCCCAATGTCGGAAAGACTTATCCAATAAAAACTCCGGCTACGACTGATGAGTTTAATGGGACAAAGTTAGGATTGCAATGGCAATGGAATCATAACCCTGACAATAGCAAATGGTCGCTTCAAGAACGTAAGGGATATATGCGCTTACATGCCTCTCGTGCGGATTCTTTAAAGACTGCCCGTAATACCTTAACACAGCGGGTGCAGGGACCAAGTTCAGAAGGTACTGTAGAAATCGATGTGAAAGGATTGAAAAATGGCAACGTGGCTGGCTTTGGCATCTTTGAATTCCCATATGCTTTTGTGGCTGTGGAGCAGGTCAATGGCAAACGGAAAATTATCATGAGCAATGATGACAAGATTATTGAAAGCAAAGAAAATTTCGTTGGTGATAAACTATGGGTGCGGGCACGCGTCACTGACAGGGGGGGCATTGCGAAATTTTATTATAGTACTGATGGTGATAATTTTTATGTCATTGGAAATGATTTAACGATGCAACTAGGCTTACCTTGGACAGCAAACCGTTTTGCATTATTCAATTATAGCAAAACATCGGAAGGGGTACACGGTTTTGCTGACTTTAATTGGTTTAGGTTTACCAATAAGTAGGGCCAAGCCTACTGTGTAGTAAATGCTAATTCTAAGAGAGTCTAGTATCATTTGACGATACTAGGCTTTCTTTAAGAAAGTGTCTGATGTTATTGGCCAAAGAGAATCTTCAGTTCGCTATCATAGTTGCTGAAGTCTGCGAAATCGTGAAGGTTTTGTCTTTTGTAAACTACATAATTATCCTGATACAGTTTTGTTAATGACAATGACTTTGAGTAAGTTTAAGGAAAGAGCCACAATAAATAAATTATGTCGATCGTTGACAAGCAAACTTTAACGGATTTAAATGTTACCAACAATAGGTATAAGGATATGGTCGATTTCTTCGATTGTACAGTTACACTAGGTGGGCGGGATATGTTGTATAGTTATTTTCTTGAACCTCTTTCCTCTAAATGGGAAATAGAATGCAGACAGCATTTAATTCTTTTTATGCAAGAAGTTGAGATTTCGGATCTACTGGATAAGTATATGATGCAGGATCTTGAGCAATATTTGTCTCTGCCGCGAGAACCCTATTCACCTTCTCGGGCTACTTATTATCTGGAAATGGTGTCAAC
This sequence comes from Sphingobacterium sp. UBA2480, assembly GCF_002341965.1. Classification (NCBI taxonomy): domain Bacteria; kingdom Pseudomonadati; phylum Bacteroidota; class Sphingobacteriia; order Sphingobacteriales; family Sphingobacteriaceae; genus Sphingobacterium; species Sphingobacterium sp. UBA2480. The sequence goes on from NZ_DDPA01000007.1 coordinate 661,729, forward strand.
GAATTTTTTGTCTTTGGATTTTAAAAAACGCGAGATACTTGTTAAGCGATCTATTCACGAAATAGCAAAGATCGCGCATGGTCTTGCTATTTTTTTAGCATCTGCAAAATCAGATGGTCATAGTTTAGCTATTCTCAAAGAATATCGTAAGCACGTAGATTGTGTTTTGGAAGATATCGATCGGGATGAGTTTAAGCAGTTGCTGAGTAACAAATTTTCTAAGGAGCTGATGATCAAATACGATTATCTTTTTAGAAATATAAGACGAAATGCGATACGTGAGATTTTTGGTGTTTTGTATCATTTGGACGCCTTATTCAGTGTTGCGAAAAGTATCAAAGGAAAGAATCTTGTTTTTCCTCAAATTGAGGAAAAGACAGGGGGAGAGGATATAATCACCATACGTGGAGCTTATAATTTATTTATTGAAGATGCCATTAAAAATGATGTCGAAATAAAAAAAGAAAACAACCTTTGGTATCTGACCGGAGCAAATATGACGGGCAAATCTACCTTGTTGAAGACAATTGGAAGCTGCGTTTATCTGGCACATCTTGGTTTTCCGGTTCCAGCGGATGCGATGAAGACGGTACTTTTTGATGGAATATCGGCGACCATAAATTTAGGTGATAATATAAATGCAGGTGCAAGTCACTTTTTTAACGAAGTATTACGGGTTAAACATTTGGCGGAATTATTGGCATCCGGTAAACAAATGTTTGTTCTCATGGATGAACTATTCAAGGGGACAAACCATAGTGATGCCAGTGAAGCAACCCTGGAGTTAGTCAACTGTTTGAAAGGATACAAGAACAGTGTATTCTTATTGTCCTCACATATTACAGAAATTTGTCCTATACTGTATAAAGATGGTATTGCGCTGAAATATTTGGGGGTTCAGTTGGATGAACGGAAGGGGATTGTCTTTACATACCGACTTTTGGATGGTGTTGCCGAAGAAAAGTTAGGTATGTGGTTATTACGTAAGGAACGGGTATTTGAGATACTTCGGAAAGTCAATTTGGAGACAGGACAAAATTGAATCCTTTGGATCGTATTTGGATTGTGTTCGTATCAGTTTAGTAAGTAGAGTTATTTACTTTAGATATTGATCAATCCCAAAACAGATTTTTTCTATTTTTAGATTGATCAATATTTTTGTAGGAATCAGGCTCTATTCCTGATCCGGAGCTGGTTCTAATTGTTCGGAACGGAACACTACGTAGTTACTTTATATTAGTATTCCACATGGTAGTCTTTTTTGAATGCTTGTCCTGACCAGGCTTTCTTTGCTGTCCAATCTGCAGGAGGATTGGCCCAAAAAGGATCGTCTGTAGGTAAGCCTAAAGGGAGAAAACCTAATGTTGCCATATACAAACTTCCTGTAGAAGTGTAGCTATCAGCAATGTCCGGTTGCGATCCACAGAAGCCCAGGACAAGCCATCCATCGCTATCAAAATTATTTTGTTGATCGTACATATGGTGCATTACGGCCGAGACCGCACATCTTACTTGTGCTGGATCTATGTATTCGGGTAACTTGTGCATAAGTGCAACTTGACCTAAAGCTTGGAATGCTGCAGTACGATAGGTAATGGATCTTCCGAAGGGCGGGTAGCTGCCGTCAGGTGCGATGAATCGTTCCGAAAATTCTGCGTACCTGACCATGCGTTTCACCGCAAGATTATAATCGTCTTGGGTTACTTTTTTGGACCGTGTTAATATTTGAAAAAAATCAACAAGCATCGGGTGGATAACGTAAGAATTATAATAATCCATACTAAAACTAGGACCATCGCTATACCAACCATCGCCTTGGTACCATTCCAGGATTTTTCTTTTCGCAAACTCCACACGCACAGGGTCTGCCTGTTCGCCGATTGTGGAAAGGAATGCTTCATTGATACCTGCAAATAATAGCCAATTGTTGTATGCTCCAGTGCGTGTCCGTAATGCCTTGAATTCCTCTCGGATACGTTGTTTCGTTACTTCATCTAAAGGTTCCCAAAGTGCTTTTGGTGCGCGCAGGAAAGCTTGTGCCATATAGGCTGCATCTACGATGGGTTGGCTTTCTGCTCTAAAATTAAGGTAATCTGGGTTCTGTGGATCTACCGCATTACGAATTCCAATCAATAAAGCATCACGTAGTTTTTTACGTAATTTCGACTCCTCGCTATTGTCATCAGGCAGTGCCAACCAAGGTGCGACCCCGGCCATTGTACGGCCAACAGCTTCCAGATAGGTGACTTTTTTATAAAAATCTGGTTTATTGCCAGGCGGCACTTCCACAGGCATGTTCTGTTTAAGTGTTCCGTTGGCTAAATTAAGAATCACCGGTGAAGCCATCTTATAGAGCAGATTGGACCAATACTGACGGTCCTGTAAACCCGAAGGGAGCTGTTCCTTGATTTTGGTTTTCTTTTGGGCATTGGCATTTGTCATGAGGACAATTGCCAAGAAGCAGAGACTTGTTAATTTTTTAAGGGTTATCATCTTTTTGGTTTTAATGCAAAATAACGTTTATCATAGGCACGTGCAATAGCACACTTAATACCTGTTTTATTGGTTTTTAAATTTAGCGAGCATTTCTAACGTTTTTACCCTAGTTATAAAAATAAATATATTTTATACAGTATCGAGTAGCGGGTTATGTGTTTAATGCGATACCTATATTGATCAATTTTTCTAATATTTACTAGGGTGAAGTATGTGTAATTCGACTTATAGCGGGGGGCTCTACTATAAACTCTCTTTTTCAATATATTTAACGCTAATTTATGTTTAGATCAGTTTTAATAACCTTATTTATGTCGTGTGCTATAATTGTGCAAGGGCAAAAATTAAAATTGGAAAGCCCGAATAAGGTTCTTTTGGGCGAGCTCCACCTTGCTTCGGGTAACAATACGATACATTTATCATCAGCTTCCCAAACGTTGACGGACATCAAGATCTTAGATTTTGACTGGACCGAAACTATAGTCCAAGGTAACTGGCAGCTGATAAAGAGCGACAGGAAGACAGTGCGTCAGACATGGAAGCCTCTTTTTGGTGAACGTAAAAACATCAAAGACGACTATAATGAACTTGAGTTACAATTACAGTCCAGCGGAAATCATAAAAAAATGCGTCTCTATGTGAGGCTTTACGATGAAGGAATAGCGTTAAAATATGGATTTGACAATAATGACTTTTCTGGATTAACCATAAAATCCGAATCTACGGCTTTCCATTTTAGTAGCGATGCTACAACCTGGGTCGCGGGAGCGGCACAAAGTGCCTATACAAGAACGACATTGAGCCAGCTAAAGGGTGAGTTTGAAAGACCTTTGGTGGTTAATCCCGCGCCGCAATTATTTATGGCGATTGGGGAGGCTGCGTTGGTTGATTTTGCACGCATGAAGTTTACTTATAAGGCTGACGCGAAAAGTTATATCGTTCAATCTGCATTGTCTGGACCTGTAGACCTTGATAAAGCAGCCTATGAAAGTCCGTGGCGCTACGTGATGGTTGGAAAGACAGCGGGAGAATTGGTCGAGAATAACTATTTCGTCCTCAATTTAAATAAGCCGAATGAGATAACGGATAGCTCCTGGATAAAGCCAGGTAAAGTATTACGGGAAGTGACATTAACGACAGCTGGTGGAATTGCTGCAGTGGACTTCGCAGTGCGCAACCGGATTGACTATGTTGAGTTTGATGCGGGATGGTATGGCCCAGAAGAATCTAAGGCGTCAGATGCTTCTCGTGTAGATGTCGATCCCGCACGTTCTAAAGGTCCATTGGATTTACAATCGATAATTGATTATGCGCGTAAGAAAAATATAGGCATTTTACTTTATGTCAATAAAAAGGCCTTGGAAACACAATTGGATCAGATCCTGCCTATTTATCAGAAATGGGGTATTAAAGGACTTAAATTTGGTTTTGTTAACGTTGGCAGCCAGGAAGCGACAGCTTGGTTACATGAAGCGATCCGTAAGGCCGCCAAATATAAGTTAATGGTAGATGTACACGATGAATACCGGCCTACTGGATATTCACGGACTTTTCCCAATCTCATTACCCAAGAAGGTATCCGTGGTGACGAAGAATCACCGAGCACCGAGCAAAGTCTAATTACGATGTTTACACGCTCTATTGCGGGCGCTGGTGATTATACCAACTGTTACCATGCTGTTCGCGTAATGACCAAAATGGGGGGAAAGGCTGCTCAAATGGCTAAAGCGGTGATGTTGTACAGCCCATGGCAGTTTATCTATTGGTACGATCGCCCGGCAGATGCGCCACATAAGGCGGGGGGAGCAGGAGGAGAACACGAAACGTTGATCGATGAATCCGAAAACGCAGTAGCGTTCTATCGTAGCCTTCCCGTCACATGGGATGAAACTAAAGTACTAAAATCGGCTATTGGTGAATGCGGTATTATCGCACGTCGCTCGGGTAATCGCTGGTACGTTGCGATGCTTGGAGCAAAGGTAAAACAGGATATCAAAATTGATCTTTCCTTTCTTGGAACACCTAATCGTTTCAAAGCGCAGTTGTGGAGCCAAGATGAGCAGGGATTGGCTAAAAATATAGTCGAAAGAACGGAATTTACATTAAAAAACAATTCGTTCAATCTGACACTTGAACCTAATGCGGGTGCAGTATTGATCCTGGATAAAATAAAGTAAAAGCTTACAACCTTAACAATTCAAAACAGCTGTGGACTTCTTTGTGCGCAGCTATTTTTGTTTCACCACTCCAATTTTAACGCTAACATCGTAGTTGGGACCCTATAACAATTAGAACGACAAAAATGAAACATCTGCAAATAAAACACTGATAATGGTCAAATTTGACCTAGTTGTATAGCCGGCATATTTGAAACTTTACATAAATAAATGGGATTTGATATTTCCTATGGCCTTAGTTATGTAATGAAGCAGATAGCACAACATTTTGATCAATTATTTAAAGAATATCACCAGCAGTCTTTTCTATTCGCAAAGTCTTTTGTCCATATTGATGCGGTAGCGGAAGATATCACTGCCGATGCGTTATTGGCAACTTGGGAACGGATGCAAGCGGAGACGCTCTTGTCTCCCAAGTGCTTTCTTTTACGGGTTATAAAAAATAAGGCGCTGGATTACCTGAAACACCAGCGGATTCATCGACAATTGATAGAACCCCTGGATAACTGGGATGAGTGGGAATTGCAGCTTCGCATAGACAGTTTAAACGAAATCAATGAAGAGCGGGTTTTCCTCCAGGAAATTAAGACAATAACGCAACAAACACTCGATGCAATGCCCTTAAAGACGAGGGCCGTGTTCGAACTGAGTCGACAGCAATATATCAGTGGTAAAGATATCGCCCAGCAACTGGGGATTTCGCTTAAAGGTGTGGAGTATCATATCACAAAAGCACTCAAGGTATTGACCATTAATCTTAAAGATTATATGGTTGCTTCTTAGTAATTTAGATGCTATAAATTTTGACTGAAATAAAATGCACAATCCGGGAATAGATAAAATAATATTGGGCACTGCAGGCTTGGGCGGTGTTTGGGGAGCCGTAGAACCCGAGGAGTCCATTCAAGCTATACATGAGGCTTTATCCTATGGAATTTGTGCATTAGATACGGCCGCAGCTTACGGCGACGCGGAATACTTTGTGGGACAGGCTTTATTGCAATGGAAAGGTCCAAAACCTGCTATTAGTACAAAAGTAGGACGATTAAAAAGCTATGTGGCAACCGAAGCGCGGTATGATTATTCCACTGCTGTTATGCAGCGAAGTGTGGAGGACAGTTTAAAGACATTGGGGGTGGCGCAAGTAGATGTGCTGTTTCTGCACGAACCTGCTGTCTTGACGGCCGATAGTGCGGATCGAGTAGTCTCGGATATGCAGTGTTTTAAGGAGCAGGGGATGGCCAAAAAGATTGGAATAGGAGGGAACCCTCCAAGCTGGTTTATGCCATACCTGATCGAAGGACAATTCGATGTACTCATGGAATACAATACATTAAACGCATGTAACATAGATGCACTTCATAGCTCCATCCCAATCTGTGAGCAGAAGGGAATGGAATACTATGCCGCGAGCCCGCTAAATATGGGGCTATTGGGACGTAAATTTCAAGATTTTTCCCTGCTAGTGCCCGAGTGGTTGGATGTGCTGAGGGTTGAACAGGCAAAAAGGATACAGACTATTGCTGAACGATATAACCTATCGCTGGATGAATTGGCTTTACGATTTTTATTGAATATTAATGCCTCCTTTAAAATGGTAATAGGAGCTGCCAATCGGCGTGAACTGCATCGTTCCCTCAATGCAATCAACCAAGGCATATTGCCAAAAGATATTTATAACGAAATCCTCCAAACGTTTAATAATAATAGATGAATAGTATAGATCTGGAAACCTTTAATATCCAAAAAGTCAGTATTCGAGTTTTGGAACCTGTAGCCAACATAACTCCTTTCCAGGACGCAACAATGGGGCCTTTTCCGAGCTTTGGTCTATCGATCATCCGTATTGAAGATACCGAGGGTTTTGTCGGTGAAGCACCCGTGTATAATAGTTACACCAATATTTTGGAGACCTGCCTATTTCCGATATTATTTCATTGCGAAGGCATGTCTTATCAGGAATTTTTTCCTAAGCTGTATTGGTCCATTCGAAATGAAGGCTTCAAGGGGGCGGCATCGGCGCTACTAGGGCAGGTCGATATGGCCTTACACGATTTGGCGGCTAAACGAAGTGGACTGCCTTTGTACCGTTATATTGGCGGAAATCGCAACACCGTGAAGATTTATGGAAGTGGTGGTGGCACCAATTATACGCTGCAAGAATTGGAAAAGGAAGTCGCACTCTTTTTGAATGCTGGAGTGGACTGCTATAAGATGAAGATCGGAAAAGATTTTGGAACAAATATAGCTACCGATATTGAACGTGTGAAACATGTACGCAAACTGGCGGGAAAAGATATGCAGATCGCTGTGGATGTCAATCAGATCTGGTCTTGCGAACAAGTGTTTAGATTTCTGGATGCCATTGGTGAAAAAGAATTAGTCTGGCTCGAGGAACCGATACATTCTGCGGCATATGATCAGATTGAAGAGCTTTGTAAGCGGACAACCGTTCCAGTTGCTTATGGTGAATCCGAGCGCACATCCAAGATATTTCCCATGTTGGCCAACTGTGGGGTAAAACATTTACAGCCTGTTCCGACACAATTCGGGGGAATAAAGGAATGGATGGAAGTACGAGATTTATGTACCAGTCGCAATTTGCAGCTTTCTTCTGGTGGTTATTCTTTATATTCGAGCTTTTTAATGACTACGGCCAGTGAAAGTGGGATGATCGAGTACCTATATTCCTTGATGTATGGTTTAGAAAAGTATTTCTTGATTAAACCATCATTGGAAAAAGGACATTTTCATTTACCTGAATCAGAAGGATTACCTGTTCGGATCAATTGGGAGTATTGTTTGAAAGAAAATAAAATAATAAGGGAACAGGTCTGGATGAAAGCAGATGTTCCTGGATATAATCCGCTGGTTAGTATGTAATACAGAAAAAACAAACCTGATCATGAACTTAACATTTAATTACATTGACTATTTGGTTTTAATAGCATACGCGTTGGTTCTTTTGTATGTGGGGTTTCGTTTTTCTAGGAGAGAGAAAAATCAGCAGGACATATTTCTTGGTGGGCGTTCTCTGAAATGGTGGCAGATTGGTTTTTCCATTTTTGGTGCCAATGCTGGACCCACGATGTTGATCGGATTTGCAAGTATTGGTTTTTCTCATGGGATAGTCGCCAGCAACTTCGAATTGTTGGCTTGGATCTTTTTGATGCTGTTGGCTATGGTGTTCTTGCCTTATTATCTGAAAGCCAAGATTAGTACAATTCCCCAGTTTCTATTGATTCGCTTCGGTAAAAGATCATACAATTTCCTGATCGTGTATAGCCTTATTTCCATTTTGGTTGTTTGGCTGGGGAGTGCCTTGTATGCCGGAGGATTGCTTATATCAGGGATATTTGGTTGTCAGTTGTTTACAGCGATCTTAATAATCGGTGCCATCGCAACCAGTTTTACGGCAATTGGAGGATTGAAGGCTGTGGTTCGTACCGGGGTTTTCCAGTCTGTAATCATTATCATATCGTCGATTATACTGACCTTCTTGGGCTTTCAAAAGATCGGCCAGCTCGAAACGTTGATCAGTCAGACACCAGCGTCGTACTGGAAGTTATTTTTGCCGGCTTCCAATCCCGAATATTCGTGGGTAGGTATTGTTTTGGGATACCCTGTAGTGGCAATATATTATTGGTGTGCCGATCAGACGATCGTACAGAAGGTGCTGGCAGCGAAAGATTTAAAAGAAGGACAATATGGTGCCTTATTTATTGGGGCACTTAAGATTATTATGCCGATTATATTTATTCTGCCCGGCATCATGTGCTTTGTATTGTTCAAAGATACCGCACCGGACAATGCCTATATTACCATGATCAAACAATTGATGCCTCATGGTCTACTGGGATTAAGTATTGCGGCATTGATTGCGTCGCTCGTAGATACCGTATCATCGAGTTTAAACTCATTCTGTACGGTGTTTACATTGGATGTTGTCCAGCAGTTTAAAGTACTGGATAGTAATCAGCAAAGACGTATGGGAAAATGGGTGACTGTCTTAGTCGCATTGGCAGGTATTGCGATCGCGATGCTGTTTTCTTATTCCGGAAAAGGATTTTTTGATCTCACACAGGGTTTAGTTTCGATTCTTGCTCCACCATTGGCGGTGGTCTTTCTGTGGGGAGTCATCTGGCGCGGAATCAATAGTACGGCCGCAGAGGTTGTGCTATATGGTGGCGGTTTGATCTGTTTGATACTGGGTATTTGCCATGTAATGAATTATCCTTATCAAGGGTACTGGCCTCATTTTTTAATGCTTTCTTTTTATATTTTTGTAGCTTTGAGCGTGGTCATTGTCGCCGTGTCTTTCTCGACCAAATCCAAGGAGCATTCGGAAATACCGACCCTGTTTGACCGAACGCCTAATCGCGAGTCTGGTCAATCTCGATCAGTTTGGCTGACCTGGATAGGATTGGCGATCGTTATGATCATGATCTATATTTATTTTAATTGACGTCATCCATCAATAATTTCATCAGTCAATGATTAGGCATAGCGATGGGATGATTCAATAGCATATAGCTCATTTAATGAAAAATTAAACGAAAATAAAGATGAAATTGCTTGTTCGCCTGCTAATACTATGTAGTTCGGTGCTATTTGTGATGTGTAAAGGGGAGAAAGCACCGTCCCATTTACCAGATTATGAAGAGCATGTATTTGTGGTCAATATTGTAGACAATCCAAAAAAACTAAAGGAATACCTGGCCTATCACGATCGGGTATGGCCTGAGGTTGAGGCCGGGTTTAAAAAAGCAGGTTATCAGCAGATTGCATTGTATCGGTTTGATAAATTAATTGTTATGACGGTTAGGGTTCCGATAGGAGCCGATCTCAATAAAATGGGTAAAGAAGCTGAGGCTTACAGTCCAAAATGTGCAGAATGGAATGTACGTATGAATGCCTACCAACAAGGTGTGCGCGGAACGGAAGCAGGACAAAAATGGGCCGAAACGAAGCTTTTTTACGAGTTTAAACACAACTAGCCTCGGGTGTCCGATACTGCTTTAGAAAGTCACGGGGAGAACTGCCTTTTACGTCTTTAAAATGCTTGTTGAAATTGGAAATGTTATTGTAACCGCTTTTGAAACAGGTTTCTGTGATATTGTATTTTCCTTCCAACAATAATTTGGCTGCATGACCAATACGTATTTCCTTGATAAAATCCACCAAGGTTCTATTGGTTTGCATTTTGAAGAATCGGCAAAAGGCAGATGAAGACATGGGTACAATTGAAGCGACATCCTGTAGTGTAATATCCTCTCTAAAATGTTTGAATATGTAGTCGAAAACCCGGTTGATCCGATTAGCATCATTTGAATTTTCAATAATATTGAACGATGGTGAAGATAAAGTCCTATATGAACTGGATAAGGCCAATTTATCCAAAAGTTGTAACATCAATACAGCGCGAGACAACCCTGAAGTAGACAACATCTGGTTAAGGATTTCTTTCGCCTCTATAACAATGGGACCAGAAAATAAGACACCTTTTGCAGCATTGATAAACAATTGATTGAGCAGGATCGCTTCAGGCTTGGTTAGCAGATCTTTCCCTAGAAAATCAGGATAAAAGTGGACGATGGAGGCTTTAGCTGGTTTATCTCTATCAATGGTATTGTAATATTGCCAGCAATGCGGTAGGTAACTACCCAATAAAACCAATTCGTCACCTTCAAAATCTTCAATATGGTCTCCTATAAACCGTTTTCCCATGCAGTTTTCCAATAAAGCAATCTCAAAGTTAAGATGCGACTTTAAAGAAGTGTATTTTTTGATCTCCAGTTCTTCACTACGGACCGTAAATGATTGATCTGGTGGGAAAGTAAAGTTTTCATAAATATGCTGCATCATAGTATTAGGATAATGATGGTGAAAATTAATGTATAATAGCAACCGGTTGCATTGCTCAGTTAAAGATAAGAAAAAAAATATGAAAGTGTAAAATTTGAAAATCTTGCTTGTAAAATATTGAATGCAAAAAAACATCACAATAGGGCAAATTATTGGTGGTTATCCCTATTTATTATATTGAAATTTATTCCTGCCATCAATTATGACGAATAGAGATGCATAATAATCAAGTTTACCTTTGTAAATGTGGGAACCGTTAGAAAGCAGAATGAAAGGAAATTCAAAAATCGAACAGAATTCGGTGTAAGGTGGAACTTTGATCCTTTAAAATAATAAGTTGGTTTATTCATAGTGTAATTTAGTGTTAAAGTGGTGAAAGTTGGGCCGTGTATACGGTCCAACTCTTCGGTAAGATTGAAAGAAAAGTAAAAATAATAGACGAATGAAAAAGATAGTAGGAAGTTTTCTACTCTGTGCATTAGCGCTAAATAGTTTTTCGCAAGACTGGCTCCCCCAAAAGCGGGATAAAAATGTGCTGTTCAGATTGCTGGATTGCCAATATGAAGGAGCAAAATTGGTACATAGTTCGACAATAAGAGGGCGTTCGGATAATTGGGATGTCAAGCAGGAGGTTTTGCAGAAAAAGGGAGCGAATGAGGTGACCTACCTATTTACCTTTAAGGCGAAAAGAGCGATGAAGGATGCTGGGGTAGCAGTCGCTTTTGATGCTTATAATTGGTCGAGTGACAATTTTGTGATGATTCCTGCGGTTGTTTATAATGGCAATCGTCAACGCATCGTTAACCGGGAATATGCAACGGGTTTGGACAAAACGGATTATTATCGAAAAGATTTAGCGCTTACCTCCAATCCGATTCCACAGCTTTCACCCGAATTTGGGGCCAATTCCCAGCTGGAAGTTAATATCAGCAATACCAGTACACCCTTGATGGCTTACTTGGACAGAAAGCAACAGCAGGGTGTTTTCCTGTTTACCGATCAGGGAATAACCTGGAAAAATGAGGTAAAAGATCATGCACTCATTATCGAAGAAAGTAGAGATCGGAGCTTGGCCAGTTTTGTCGTCAGTGCTCCTGGTGTACGGTCTCGGAAACCTGAATTTATTGGCTTTAGTGAAAGTCCTGATCGTGGGATAAGTGTAGCTCCAGGTGATGAATTACAGATCCGTGTGACAAGAATTGTGTTTCCAGCAATGGATGTTCCGCAACTCTATGCACACTTTATGCAAGAACGCAAACTTCATGTCAAAGAAACTGCGCCCCGCAATCTGATGCCCATGAGTGAGGTTTTTACACGTATGGCAAAAAATATTGACGAACGTTATTATACAAAAGACAATATTGGGTTTTACTGTCCCGAAAATGCCGATTGGATGTCCTATGGCTGGGTTGGCGGATTGATCAATACGTATCCTATGCTTGCTATGGCGGATAAAGTGCATTTTGACAGGGTAAGTCATACCTTCAATTTTGCTTTACCGCGAGGCCGTGGAGCAAGTAGCTATTATTACGATGTGCTTGGCGCAGACGGTCAGGTCATTTATCGTGATGGAGCAAAGCTAAATCCAGGGATCGGTTTGACCCGTAAAAATGCCGATGTACTATACTGGATGGTTAAGCAGTTTATGCTCTTGAAAAAGCAGGGTAAGTCTGCTCTGATCGATAGTACATGGGAAAATAAAGTCAAACAACTTGCGGATGCCTTCGTGAAAACCTGGCAGGAAGAGGGAACGTGGGGGAATTACCTAGCGATTGAATCGGGTAAAATTGCTGCTTATAACACGACAGGTGGGGCCATGGCCGTTGCAGGGCTGACTTTGGCAGCTTCTTATTTTCATCATGATCATTACCTTGCTGTGGCAAAAGAGGCCGCCAAAAAGTATTATGACGAGTTTGCGCTAGTAGGTTTTACTTCAGGTGCCTGTGGTGATATTTTGCAAAATGCAGACTCAGAGACCGCAATAGCGTTAACGACTTCGCTGATGACTCTTTTTGAACAAACTGGCGATCGCAAATATCTCGAGCAAGCAAAAAACGTAGCTAATTATACAGCTTCATGGACAGTGTCTTTTCCTTATCAGCTGCCCGAAAATACAGCCTTAGCAAAATTGGGGGCTAATCTAACGGGGGCGGTTTGGGCGAGTACACAAAATAAACATGGTGCACCCGGGTTCTGTACGCAGTCGGGTGATGTTTTATTTAAACTCTTTCGGGAAACCGGTACAAGCTTGTATGCTGATCTGATTCGCGATGTGATCCACGCACATGCCGAAGGCATTCAACCCAATGGTAAGATCACTGAGCGTCTGACCTATTGCGATGCTGATAGCCGAGGCTCACGCGGGGATGGAGGTAAAACCGGCTGGAATGAAACAAATGGAGCGCTGATGGCCTTGGAAATACCGGGCGTTTATGTCCGCAAGGACAAAGCAACAGCCTATGCTTTTGATCATATTCTAGTTAAAACTGTCAAGAAAACCAGTCAGGGACTCGCTGTAACACTTCATAATCCAACCGCTTACGATGCAAATGTGAGCATACTGGCGGAAGATGCCGCTGAAGCAGCTCGACCTTTAGGTGAGAATGCCTTTTGGGACTGGAATAAAAAGGTCAATATTAAAGCAGGCGATACAGTCGTAGTTGCGTTATAGTGCGGATGCAAAAGGTATACTATGTTAAAATCTAAAACAAATGAAATTTTTAAAAACTAGCTTGTTATTTCTTGGGTTGACAGCTTTGTCAACAATGGGGTATAGCCAAACAACATTAAAAACCAATTATTTTAAGATCGTTATTGACCAAAAAGGTTATATCACGAGCATGCAGAATATTACAAAGAAATCGAACCGGGAATTTAGCCCGGCAGATAAACCTTCTCCTTTGATGGTTCTGTATAATGCGAAGAAAAGGGTATACAGCTATCCAGAACAAGCAAATTATTCCGCTACGGATAAAATCATGACCTTGCGCTATCCCAACGGTTCTACAGCACGCATCAGTATCTTGCCGCAGGCAAAGTACTTTAAGATGAAGCTCCTTTCACTGACAAATTCGAAGGAAATTGAAGCCATACAGTGGGGTTCGTATCATACAAACATCACGAATTTATTGGGTGAGATCATTGGTGTGAGCCGTGATACAAGTAAAGCTGTCAATTATGCAATAGGCATGCTGGCGTTAAACGACAATACGTTGGGCGGTACCGCAGATATTCAAGGTGACGCGGCTCCTTTCCAATATATTATCCACTCACCAGATGCGTCACGTTTTCCCTTACCAAATGATCTGCATGAAGGACAGGTTTTCACATTGGGGGGCAACGGTATCAGCGATGTCGCTTTTTATGCGCACAAAGAACCCTACTACAGGATTATGTATGGGAATGCAGCTGAGGTCGATAAAAATGGACGAATTTCAATTACTTATCAATCTCGGGATCGCAGAAGCCCGCGGGAAGTTTATTATTCGTTAATTCCCAATATGCCTTCTAATAAACCCAACCATCTGCAGGTTCAACCCTTACCTGGAGTTGACTACATCGGCTCTTCCATTGCATTTTGGGGTAGCCCAGATAGTACGGCCTTGCTAGATGTGGTACAGGATATTGTCCTGAAAGAAGGTTTACCACATCCAACCGTTAATGGAAAATGGATTAAAGATCCAGCGGCTTTTGTACCGGATGTGCTGACAGAAGGAAATCTATACGACAATATGATCGCTTATGCAAACCGACTTGGATTCAAGGCAATCAGTTTATACGATCAAGGATTTTTAAGGCCTGATCGCGGTAATGCGGGTTATATTGACGGTAAAAACTTCGAACGTAAACCCCTGAAGTTCTCCGATGGGAAAGCGCTTTCTCATAAGGAATATGCGGCGTTGGCAGCCAAGCACAATTTGGTTATTGGTCGTACACCGATCACAAATGCCTTGGCTCCGGGTACAAAAGATGCGAGTCCCGTTCCGAGTGACAGTATTTGGTATCAGCAAAAACGTTTGCTAGCTAAGGCAATCAATTCAACGGATACACTAATTTATGTTGATGACCCGACGCATTTGGAGGAAATCGGCAGCTGGGAAGGGCACGTCAAGAGTTTAAATATAATTAAAATTGGTAAGGAACTGATTCATTATCTCGGGGTGAGTGATACGAAGCCGTATCGTCTGCTGAATGTAAAACGTGGTTACTGGGATAGCAAGGCGGCAGCTCATCAGGCTTTAGATACACTCTATAAATTGCAGGTAACCATCAACTACGGTTATGATGGCTTAATTCCGAATATGCAGTTGCAGGATGAAATTGCGGCTTACTATGCCGATGTCTGTGCCATAAATGGTTTGGGATATTACGATTTTGATGGACAGGAATTCTTGTTTAACAATGGGCATGGCTATTATTCGGCAAAACGTTTTTTCCGTAAAATGTTTGATCGGGCGAAACAGCATGGGCTAGCTGACATTCGTTTTACAGGTGCAACTTTGTCTGAAGGCTCATGGCATTACCAAAGTATATGGAATGTAGGTGGCGGTAAAAATCTATATGATGCCGAGACACGGGAGTGGGGTAGCGCAACAAGTCAGGGGAAAGATTTAAGAGATGTCTGTCAGGCCAATTTCTTCCCCGTAGGAATGGGCGGAAATTTTCCGATTACTGAAAAGTCCACTGTAGAAGAGTACGAACATATCCAGGCAATGTCCGTAGGTACCGGATCGACCTATAGCCTAAAGCTGAATCAAAAACAGGTAGAGAGCTGTCCACAGAAAGACGCTATTTTCAAGGTGATTCGTACCTGGGAAAATGCCCGTGCAGCGAGTGCTTTCCCAAGCTGGGTGAAAAAACAATTGGTTGATCCTACACAAAGCTTCAGACTGGAGGAATTGGATAAAGATCGCTGGAATTTGTATCGTTTAAATAAAGATGGCTCGGATAAGAAACTCTTAACAACATTGAGAAGAGCTAAAGGATATTAAGCTTAAATAGCACTAAACTGAATAAAATGAAAGTGACCTCTTTCTTAACATGTGTTTTCCTTTTAGGGACAATGACTCTGTCAGCACAAACCAAAGCAAAGCCAACAGAATATCATGTTGCTGTGGTGGGAGATGATGGGCAGACCGGTACGCAGACGAAACCACTCCGTACCATTATGGCTGCTGCGAAGCTTGCTATGCCAGGTGATATCATTACCGTTCACAAGGGGGTATACCGCGAAAGTATCATTCCACCGCGCGCTGGCCTCTCGGCACAACAGCCCATTACCTATCGCGCCGCAAAAGGTGAAAAGGTCGTTATCAAAGGGTCGGAAGAAGTAAAGGGCTGGAAGCTATTGCATGACGATATTTGGCAGTTGGAGCTGCCTAATGCTTTCTTTGGTACCTTCAATCCCTATGCGGAGGAAATTCGTGGCGACTGGTTTTGGCCGACACCCAAGGAGCGGAAATATCACCGAGGTGCTGTCTATCTCCATGGTCATTGGCTGATGGAAGCATCTTCCAAGGAGCAGTTATTCGCCGATCATTCCCAAAAAGGGGGATGGTGGGCTTCGGTTGATGGCGAAAAGACGTCTATATGGGCGCGGTTTCCACAGGTTGATCCGAATCAGGAACAGGTAGAAATCAATGTACGGCCTCGGGTCTTCTATCCCGATCGCCCATTTGTCAATTATATCACTGTGGATGGATTTGTGATGGAACAGGCGGCGACCAATTGGGCACCCCCAACGGCCGAACAGGAAGGACTTCTGGGAACACATTGGAGTAAGGGATGGCGTATTGTCAACAATACCATACAGTACTCGAAATGTGTAGGGATAGCCTTAGGGAAATACGGTGATGCATTCGACAATAAGGATACCGAATCAGCTGAAGGTTACGTTGGGACCATAAAACGAGCCTTGGCTTTTGGTTGGGATAAAGATAATGTAGGTGGTCATTATGTAGGGAATAATAAGATAGCCTATTGCGAACAGGCAGGAATTGTGGGGAGTATGGGCTGCTCTTTTAGTACGATCGAAAAAAATACAATTCATGATATACACATCGAACGATTGTTTACGGGAGCAGAGATGGCAGGAATTAAGTTTCATGGCGCTGTTGATGTCAGTATCAGAAATAACCGTATCTTTCGTACAGACAAAGGAATCTGGCTGGACTGGATGGCCCAAGGTGCACAAATTATGAACAATTTGCTTTATCAGAATGATCTTGATGTATTCTTGGAAGTAACACATGGCCCGGCATTAGTGGCTAATAATATCATGCTTTCCAAAAAGAGTCTGTTAATGAACGCACAAGGGGCTGCTTTTGCCCATAATCTCTTTGCAGGAAAAATAGATGTAGTTGCTTATGATAGTCGATTGACGCCGTATCTGAAACCTCATGCGACTGGAATTGCTGCATTAAAGGATAATCCCGGTGGTGACGTACAGTTTGTCAACAATATTTTTGTGAAAGGAGCTGATATCAGTGACTATAGTAATGCCTATCTACCCGTATTGCTCAATGGAAATGTTTACCTAAAAGGCAGTGTAGGAATTTCAACCCATAAAAACAATGCGCGCATGGGCGAGGTGCATACTGATGCCCAGCAACGCATGAAAGCATATACCAGTAAAGGTGCGGTTGAAATAAATGCGTTGATCGATACCAATGAAGTTACTGCTGTCAATCTAGTCGAAAAACAGGGCCGGGTCTATTTGGATTTCCCATTCCGGACAAAATGGCTGCAGCAAAAGAGGGCTTTGGTCACTTCAAGATCATTGCAGCCTACCGTAATTTCAAACTTACCATTTGATGATCGTAATGGACAGCATTTGCAGATTGACCGGGACTTTCTCGGTAAAGCCCGAAAACACACAAATCCAGCTCCAGGTCCATTTGAATACACTGGGAAGAAGAAAAAGATTGCTTTGGGAGGAGTCTAGTATTTTGTTTAGATTTATGTACTGTAAACATGATGTAAATCTAAACAGAATTGATAACCAATCGCTTAGATCAAACCCAGACGAATGAAATATGTTAGATTGCTTGCCTGCATAACCTCCGTGTTCTATGCCCTGATAGCTCAACACGTAGTCGCTCAGCAGACTACTACTCTTCCTGCAACAATTGAACAAGGAAATCAAGATCGTGAATATTGGACAGGACTACTTTACAAAATTGTATCTCCGGTGATCCATAACCTCGCTTCGGGAACACTGAAAAAGAATATGCCGCTGGAAAAGGCTCCAGGGTATATGTTAAAGGCTGAGCAGGTTACCTACCTGGAAGCTGTGGGGCGTACCATGGCCGGTGTTGCGCCTTGGTTGTCGCTTCCTGATGACAATACGCAAGAGGGGAAACAGCGTAAAGAATTGCGCCTGGCATTGTTAAAGGGAATTGCCAATGCCGTGAATCCAACGAATCCCGACTGCTTGGATTTCAGCGAGGAGCAACAGCCGATTGTCGATGCGGCATTTATGGCAGAAGGCTTTTTAAGAGCGCCTCAAGCACTTTGGGAACCTTTGGACGCAACTACAAAATCAAGGTTTTAAAAGTCTGCGCAATCGCGCCGCCTACTATAACAATTGGTTGTTATTTTCGGCATTGACAGAAGCCTTTTTGTTACGGATAGGTGAAGATGCTGATCCCATGCGTATCGATATAGCACTGAAGAAAATGGAGGAGTGGTACTTGGGCGATGGCTGGTATAGTGATGGACCTCATTTTGCCATGGATTATTATAATAGCTTTGTCATTCAGCCGATGCTGGTCGATATCTATCGTACGCTCGTGGATGTAAAGGAGACGGGTAGCAAGGAATATGATTTAGTGCTAAAACGTATGCAACGCTATGCCACTTTTCAGGAACGGATGATTGGTGTCGATGGAAGTTTTCCGCCATTTGGTCGTTCGATAACCTATCGAACTGGTGCTTTTCAGGCTTTGGCACAGGTGGCGCTAATGGGTAAGTATCCCGAAGGACTGTCTCCGGGACAGATTAGAAGCGCGATGACGGCTATGCATCGCCGAATGTTCGATTCCTGTTCAAACTTTGGTCCAAATGGATGGTTATTGCTGGGATTCTGCGGCGCACAGCCGGAAGTTGCGGATACCTATACTTCCACGGGAAGTTTATATATGACCACCCTTAGTTTTTTACCGTTGGGATTGCCGGCAAATGATCCATTCTGGACAAGTAAATCGGAAGACTGGACAACAAAGAAAGCCTGGCAAGGTCAGGCGTTTAAAAAAGATTATAAAGTTGGTTACTAAGATAAGTCGAATTACCTGCTATTCCTTTTAGAAAGCTTGCCGAATGATTTTGTTACAATTGTTCTAGGGAACGGTGGGAGTGAGTCGTCTTTTAACTAAAGCATTATCATGAAATCGCCAAATCTTAAGCTCGTTTTTTTAACCTGTTTCCTTGGTTTTAGTTTTTACGCGCCAGGTCAGGCGCAGCAAAACGCTGTACAACAAGGACTATTGCAAAAAAGTAAAGCTGCTGTATCACAATATGTAGCCAATTTCGATCGACCAGCGGTACGGATACCATCCCAAGTTGCCGTGGATGCCCCATTGTTGGGTAATGGCAGTACAGGAGTAGCAATTGCAGGTACGCCCGATAAGCAGACCTATTACCTGGCAAGAAATGATTTTTGGCGGTTAAAATCTGCATTTAACGAATCCTACCCGGCCGTATTGGGTAAAGTAGAAGTTGCCGTTCCAATGTTAAAGAAAGCGAGTTATGAGGTTAATGTGGATCTGTATACAGCAATTGCAACCTCAACCTTTCAGGCAGGAGATACGTTGCTGGAGATCAGATCCTTTGTTTCAACGAAAGATGACTGCTTGATTTTACAATTTCAAAACAAAGGTAAAAAACAAATCAAGGGGCAGATCAATCTGCTTCTCCCTGCCGAAGACCAATTTAAAAACAATCCACCAGCTGAATCACTTTTCCCTGCTGTCACACAGCAGGAGACGAGAGGAAATGGAACAAAATTGATCAGCAGGGGCTTTGAGGAGCTGGTCGATATTCCGACAAAGGCTGCAGCTGCTGGAAGAATAATCACACAGCAGCAACCTGCTTTCAACTTACTTGCAGGCGAGTCGCTAACCTATGTATGTGCCTTATCTTCCAATTTCAAAAGTAAGAATTGTGTGGAAAAGGGGCTTAAGACCGTGGATGGTTTAGATCTAAAAAATGTAAAGCAGCTCGAACGTGAACATAAAAAGTGGTGGGCAGACTTTTGGTCCGAGTCTTATGTTGAAATTCCCGATAAAGTGATCGAAAAACAGTATTACCTATCTCACTATGTGATGGGATCCCGTAGCCGCGATCCTCAATTTGCCCCGCCCATCTTTGGAACATGGATTACCCGCGAGATTCCCAATTGGAATGGTGATTACCATTTGAATTATAACTATATGGCCCCTTACTATGGACTTTATTCTTCCAACCATCTTGGTGCTGCTGGTTCGTATGAGCAACCGCTGCTCGACTTTATGGAACGGGGTAAGTTCTACTCAAAAGAAATAACCGGGATTTCGGATGGATTGCTATATCCGGTGGGAATAGGCCCGAAAGGGATGGAAACAACTCGTCAGAATGCAATCATGGAAAGCGTATTCGGTGGATATATCCAAGGGGGGCAGGTAGAGCGTAAAGGCTTATTCTTTGGTCAGAAAAGCAATGTGTCCTATGGTGTAACCAATATGGCTACAGCGTTTTATACGACTTACGATCGTAAGTATGCGGAAAGAATATATCCTTATGTGCGTGGTGCAGCTGTGTTTTGGAGCAACTATGTAAAGAAAGATGAAAATGGTCGTTATGTGATTTTTAACGACGCAATTCACGAAGGGACAGTCGGGGATAGCAATCCAATTCTAAGCCTTGGACTGGTCAGGCAAACACTGCAGCTGGCTGCCGATCTGAGGGCCTATTTGGACTTGGACCGCCAGCTGGCGGCAAATTGGACGCAGGTCAGGGAGAATCTTGCTACTTTTCCGGTTCAGGAAAGAGATGGTCAACCTGTATTTCGTTATACCGAAAAGGGCCCTGCATGGTGGAATGATAATACATTGGGCATACAGCATATTTTTCCGGCCATGCAGATTGATCTGGAAAGTGATCCGCGTTGGATTACCATTGCGCGTAATACGATCAAAAAAATGGGGCGTTGGACAGATAATAATGGTACCAATAGTTTTTTCCCTGCGGCAGTTCGGGTAGGCTACAGTGCGGATAGTATACTGTATCATTTGCACCGATATAGCCAACATACTTATCCCAATGGGTTTCAACTGAACAACCCGCATGGTATAGAAAATTGTAGTACTGTACCGACAACCATTAATCAGATGTTGTGTGGCGTCCATCAGCAGGTGCTAAAATTATTTCCTGTATGGCCCAAACAACAGCATGGGCAATTTGGCAACTTACGTGTGGAAGGCGCCTTCCTTGTGTCATCAAAACTTGAAAATGGAGTTGTCACCTACGTCGAGATCTTAAGTGAGCAAGGACGGAACTTGATTCTTGACAACCCTTGGCCCGGACGTAAAATTTCCTGGCGCAAAAACGGAAAAATAATGCAGCCTTTGGAGGGCGATCGCTTACGTATAGCAACGAAAAAAGGAGATCGTATTTACTTGATAGTTGCGGTCTAGATATGCAGAGGGGAACTGTTGCTGTTTGAGAAATTAGAAAGGTATACCTGAGAAAATAAAACTATAAAAATGAAATTTAACCGTTGTTTTTTGAGACTGAATGTCCTTTTTTTGTTGCTTATTGCTGGGGGAAAGCAAGCGACAATGGCACAAAGCAAAAGTTACGCTTTTCTTGATGTAAAAAGAAGTCGCGAGGAACGTATTCAGGATCTGATTGCGCGAATGAGCCTATCGGAAAAAGTGCAGATGATGAAGCACGAGTTTAAGGGCATTCCACGATTGGGCATTCCGGCATACGATTGGTGGAATGAGGCGCTACACGGTGTTGCACGGACAGAAGAAAAAGTAACTGTATATCCGCAGGCTATAGGCATGGCAGCTACCTTCAACACGGCAGCAGTCAAACAGATGGGGGATTATACGGCGACAGAAGGTCGCGCATTATTCAATGAAGATCTCAAAGCTGGAAAAACAGGTAAACGCTATCGCGGACTGACCTATTGGACTCCAAATATCAATATTTTTCGTGATCCACGCTGGGGGAGGGGCCAGGAGACTTATGGTGAAGATCCTTATTTGACAGGGCAGATCGGAACGGCTATCGTGCGCGGATTGGAAGGTGATGATCCACAGTATTTGAAAGCGGTTGCGGCAGCTAAGCATTTTGCTGTGCATAGCGGCCCCGAACATAATCGACATTCTTTTAACGCAGAAGTCTCCGCTTATGACCTTTGGGATACCTATCTGCCAGCATTTCGTCAGTTGGTAATGAAAGCAAAAGTACACGGAATCATGTGCGCTTATAATCGACTGGATGGAATGCCCTGCTGTGGCAATAATGTGTTGCTCAATACAATTTTGCGGCATCAGTGGGGCTTTAAAGGTTACGTAACTTCGGACTGTGGCGGTATCAATGATTTTGCAAGTGGACATAAGACACATCCGGATAATACAGCGGCTGTCAGTGCTGCAGTTTTGGCCGGAACAGATCTCGAATGTGGTAATCTCTATCAATTGTTAGAACAGGGGGTAAAACAAGGCGCATTATCCGAAAAGGATATTGATGTTTCATTAGCCCGACTTCTGCAGATCTGGTTTCAATTGGGGATGTTCGATCCACAAGCACTGGTACCTTATGCAAAGATTGGTCGCGAAGTTATCGAAAGTAAATCGCATAAGGCACATGCATATAAAATGGCGCAGGAGTCGATGGTGCTCTTGAAAAATGAGCATAACTTGCTACCCCTTAACCCCAATAAAATAAAAAGAATTGCTTTGATCGGCCCCAACGCCAATAACGGACACGCACAGTTAGCAAATTATTTTGGTACGCCTTCGGAAATTGTCACACCGCTGAGCAGCCTACAAAAACGTTATGGAAAGCAAATCGCCATAGACTATCTTGCGGGAACCGAAATCATGAAAAAAATTGATGGCGGTCCTTCATTTGAAGAAATTGTTAAAAAGGCTGCAGCGGCAGATGTTATTGTTTTCGTTGGTGGTATAACTGCAGACTACGAAGGTGAAGCTGGCGATGCTGGTGCAGCGGGGTATGGTGCTTTTGTGAATGGCGACCGATCGACGATGGCTTCTCCTGAAGTACAGACTGCCCTTTTAAAAGAGCTGAAAAAAACAGGGAAACCACTTGTATTGGTCAATATGTCGGGATCAGTGATGAGCTTCGATTGGGAATCACAGCATGTAGACGCCCTATTGCAGGCATGGTACGGCGGACAGGCAGCCGGAGATGCTATTACGGATGTGCTGATTGGTCGTTATAATCCTGCCGGACGTATGCCTTTGACAACATATAAACGTGATGCGGACTTACCTGATTTTGAGGATTATTCCATGGCAAACCGAACTTATCGTTATTTTACAGGTGAGGTCCGTTATCCATTTGGTTATGGACTGAGCTATACGAACTTTGAATATAAGCAATTACAGACGCCTAGAATAGTCGAAACAGGAACTGATGTTCAGGTCACCGTACAAGTTACAAATAGCGGCGAACGTGACGGTGATGAGGTTGTTCAATTATATGTTGTTCATCCGAAAGAAGGAAACTATAAAGTACCTAATTGTGCTTTAAAGGGCTTTCAGCGCGTGTTTTTCAAAAAGGGGCATTCGCAGAAAATAACGTTCACCCTGACACCAGAAGATTTGGCTCTGGTGAGCGAAAAAGGCGAGTTGATACAAAAAGGTGGCGCTGTCAAAATATATGTTGGTGGCGGTCAGCCGGGAAAATCTGTAGGCGTCGAGACCGAAATTACAATGCAAGGAACCGCGTATCGACCCTATTAAGGCAAAAAAGAAGTAGGTTTGTATAGACCTTACTGTTAAATAATCAACGAATAAACAAAAATAAATGAAAGTAATTTTCGGAATGATCCTCGCAATGTTATCCTTTTCCTTATTTGGACAACAGCAGGAAATAACACGCATGGGAAACGCGCGCGTGGAGCTTTTTGATCGGGACTGGAAGTTTTCCCGCTTTGGTTTGCAGGCTGATGGCAATCAATTGGCTGAACCTAATGATTTGTATAAGACCGAGTGCAATGATGATACTTGGCGTAGCTTGGATTTACCGCATGATTGGGCTATTGAGGGTCCATTCCGTATTGAACTGGCCAGTGAATCCGGAAAGCTGCCTTATAAAGGAATAGGCTGGTATAGAAAACATTTTAAAGTCGAGAACCTTCAAGCCGGAGAGCGTGTCTATCTGGATTTTGATGGGGCCATGGCGAATGCTAAAATCTGGTTAAATGGCCGTTATGTAGGAACTTGGCCTTATGGTTATAGTTCCTTTCGTATGGATTTAACGCCCTATCTAAAAAAAGATGGTGAGAACGTTTTGGCAGTACGTTTGGATACGGAAAATTGGGAATCAAGATGGTATAGCGGAGCAGGAATCTATCGCCATGTATGGATGGTACGTACTTCCGCCGTGCATGTGGCACATTGGGGAACCTCAATCACCACCCCTGTTGTTAGCGATCAATATGCAACGGTCAAGAATGAAGTAACATTGGATAACTTCCGTTTTTTTCCAGTACATGCTGAGGTCAAGGCGACTTATTTCCAGTTGGATGCTCAAGATAAACCTGGAAAACAGGTGGCCACCGCCAGTGGATCTGTAGACCTTCATGCCAATGCAAGTGGCAAACTGAATCTTGAAACGCGTATCAGTCAGCCGAAACGTTGGGATATTCTATCGCCAAATCGTTATGTAGAAAAGATTGAGGTAATCGTCGACGGTCAACTTAGTGATACCTATTATAGTCCTTTTGGGGTACGGACAATCGCATTTACAGCAAATGAAGGCTTCAAGTTAAACGGCCGTCGTGTAGACATAAAAGGGGTATGCAACCATCATGATTTGGGATCATTGGGGGCGGCCTTTAATAAAAGTGCGTTGGAACGTCAGCTCAACATGTTACAGGCCATGGGTATGAATTCCCTGCGCACATCTCATAATCCACCAGCACCAGAATTATTGGAATTGGCTGATAAAATGGGGATTTTGATTTGGGACGAAGCTTTTGACGCTTGGCGTACAGGTAAGCGCGCAAAAGATTATAATAAATTATACGATGAGTGGCATGAGCGCGATCTATTGGCCATGGTACATCGCGACCGGAACCATCCTTCGGTATTTATATGGTCCATTGGTAATGAGGTGCTTGAACAACAGGATGTCAACATGACTCGGCATTTGGCCGATATTATTCGTCGGGCAGATCCAACACGACCAGTTTCCAATGGTTATAATGACCCGGATGGTGGCCGTGAATCGGGCGCTGCAACGGCTTTGGATATCATGGGTGTGAATTACTTCTTTAGTCAACAGGGGCGTTGGGATAAAGATGCGCGGTATCAGCATATGCCGACGTTGGGCAGTGAAACTTCTTCCTGTGTTTCTTCCCGCGGAGAATATTTTTTTGGAACCGATTACGATGGCTGGCAGGTCACTTCTTACGATCGTGCCGCTCCGGGATGGGGCTGTTCACCGGATGCACAGTTCCGGATATTGGCGCAGTATCCAAA
Source organism: Sphingobacterium sp. UBA2480 (assembly GCF_002341965.1). NCBI lineage: Bacteria > Pseudomonadati > Bacteroidota > Sphingobacteriia > Sphingobacteriales > Sphingobacteriaceae > Sphingobacterium > Sphingobacterium sp. UBA2480. The sequence continues at coordinate 686,984 of NZ_DDPA01000007.1, forward strand.
CTTGTTGGGAGAATACGTTTGGACAGGTTTTGATTATCTGGGCGAACCGACACCTTATAATTCGGCGGAGACCAATTTGTTGAATTTTAGAACGGATCCCGCAAAACGTGCTGAATTGGAAGCTGCATTGGAAGAATTGAAAAAGAAAAATCCTCCTTCGAGAAGCAGCTATTTTGGTATTATAGACCTTGCAGGTTTTCCAAAAGATCGGTTTTACTTATATCAATCTCATTGGCGGCCAGACCTGCCAGTGACGCATATCCTGCCACATTGGACTTGGGCAAGCAGAAAAGGAGAGATTACACCGGTGCATGTGTATACCTCTGGCACAGAAGCAGAACTTTTTGTCAATGGAAAAAGTCAAGGACGTAAGAAGAAGGTTGCGGGACAGGATTTCCGATTGCAATGGGATAGCGTTTGTTACGAACCGGGAACGGTTAAGGTAATTGCTTATAAAGACGGCAAGGAATGGTCCAAAGCAGAAATCCAAACCGCTGGAAAAGCTGAAAAGCTCCAGATGGAAGCAGATCGTGCTACAATAGATGGTGGACGCTCTGAGCTTGTTTTTGTATCGGTAAAAGTGACTGACAAAAAAGGAACCCTGGTGCCGCAATCGGATGCGCTGATTGATTTTTCGGTCGAAGGTGCAGGTGAAATTGTATCTACCGATAATGGAAACGCAATTGATTTTACTTCGTTCCAAAGTCATTCGCGTAAAGCCTATAACGGAATGGCATTGGTCATCGTAAAAGCAAAAAAAGGAGAGCAGGGTGCAATTCGAATCAACGCATCGAGTAAGGGCTTGAAAGTAGCTACGGTACAAGTATTGGCTAAATAAAAAGATGAAATATTTAAAAAAACAACTCTATATCCTGTGTCTATTGGGATGCTTGGGGCAGGCAACGCAGAGCTATAGTCAGCAGCTGCCACTGTTTAACAAAGAAAGGAACAGCCTGTCTGGAGACTGGTTAATTGGAACTCCCCGAGCGAAAGCGGGACTTTTCAAAACGAAAGAAGGTCATTTGGTGTTTTCCAATGGCTTGGTCAGCCGTACATTTACGACTTTTCCAAATGTAGCCAGTATTGGTTTGGACGAATTGACTGGAAATATAGCATTTCTAAGATCGATTCGACCTGAAGCCAGTGTAACAATCGATGGGTTTACCTTTGATGTCGGTGGATTGGAAGGACAGAAAGTACATAATTACTTACTAAAAGAATGGATACCGAGTTTAAAGGCTAATCCCATGGCTTTTAAGTTCCATGACTATAAAATTGAAGAGACAAAACCCCGTTTTGGCTGGAAAAAAAGACCAAACTGGATGCCTAAAGATATGCCCTGGCCAGTGCCGGGCAAAGAGCTGACATTTAACTATAAATTGGATCAACAGGCGATCGATGCTCTTGCCGCAAAGAGCAAAAGTGACCAAAACAGATCATTGCTGTTGGAAGATAAATTTCAGCGTTTAGCGTCCGACTGGAAGTTGATGGTGTCAAAATCACATGCACGTAATTCCTTTGTCAATGAAGGAAAAGTGGGCGAGATTATGGCACTGGAGAATGCGGCAGTATTTGCTGAAAGAGCGGTTCCTCAAGAAGCAAAGGTACTCGTCGCCAAGATGAATAAAGGCACTGATCAATCCAACGATTGGGGATTGGGTTTTGGGCTAACACTAACGAATAGTAGCCCCAGACTTTATTGGCGAGCAAGCGAAGGCAAAGTAGTCTTTTTTGATGGCAAACGCGATAACGGAACCTTCGAAGTTGGTAAAGCAGATCAGCTATGGTTTAGATATGAAATAGCGGATAAAGAATTATTGGCACAAGCCTCTTTGGATGGACAACAATGGCATACCGTCGGCCATCTTTCGCTAAAGTCAGGTGACAAGATACAGTTGGTCCGTGTCGGAAAAATGGATCCAAATGGCGGAAATAAAGATGGTAAGGCTTCTACAAAGGAAGGTCGCTCGAAAGTTGAAGGCTTTTGGGCATACGGTGATTTCCCATCCCAATTTGCCGGCGATTTGTCCAGTAAACTTGCCTATATGAAAGATGTCACGGTACAGGTGCATTATGACCTTTATGACGATATGCCAATCTTTAGCAAGTGGATTACGGTGGAGAACCAGTCTGGGCAAGACATCGTTGTCAATAAATTCAAAAGTGAGCAGCTTGCGGTTTTTGAACCCGAAAGTTCGGTAGATCAACGCAATCGATGGCTGTTGCCAAACATCACGTTGGAAACGGATTATAACTTTGGCGGGATGAGCGAAGAGTATATTTATTCGTCGAGTGTGGAATGGAAAAAAGACCCCCTATATACAACACAGGTACACTATGACCGGGAGACGCCCTGTCTGTTGGAGGTTGCACCTAAAATGGGACCTGAGCAGAGGGTATCTTCTGGTGCTGCGTTTGCGAGTTATCGCGTTTGGGAACTGTTGAACGATAGCTGGGAACGTGAACGTAAGAGCCTTGGATACCGAAAAATGATGCGTTCCATGGCGCCATGGGCAACTGAAAATCCGATATTGATGCATGTACGGAGCTCGGATAACGAGTCGGTTAAAAAGGCAATTGATCAAGCAGCGGAAGTTGGTTTTGAAATGGTGATCATGACCTTTTGGTCTGGATTCAATGCCGAAGATGATTCTCCCGAGAATGTTAAGCGCATGAAGGAGCTCGCTGGCTATGCACATAGCAAAGGGATTGAACTTGGGGGCTATTCGCTCCTTGCCAGTCGTCATATTGATGCTAAAAATGATGTTGTATTACCCGAAGGGATGCATCCGCGCTTTGGAAGTTCACCCTGTATTGAAAGTGAATGGGGGCAGGCTTACTTCAAAAAGCTGTATAACCTGTATGAAAGTTCGGGACTGGGTGTATTTGAGCATGATGGCTCTTATCCAGGGGATTGGTGTTATGCCACCGACCATCCGGGACATCATAATGAAAAAGACTCGCAATGGAATCAATTTAAACGGATCACTGACTTTTACAAATGGTGCCGTGAAAAAGGAATCTACCTGAATATTCCGGATATGTATTTCTTGAACGGTGGCAACAAAGTAGGAATGGGCTACCGCGAAGCGAATTGGTCATTACCGAGAGCACAACAGGAAATTGTTGAAAGACAAAATATCTTCGATGGTACCTGGGCTAAAGCTCCATCCATGGGCTGGATGTTTGTTCCTTTGGTAGAATACCAAGGTGGCGGCAAAGAGGCAACGATAGAGCCTTTGAAGGATCACCTACCGCATTACGAGCAACGCTTGGCCAATCTATTTGGCGCAGGTGTACAGGCTTGTTATCGTGGACCACAGCTTTATGACTCCCCAGAGACGAAAAATGTAGTAACCAAATGGGTGAATTTTTACAAGAAACACCGTGAAGTTTTGGACAGTGATATCATCCATGTGAGACGTCCTGACGGGATGGATTATGATGCTATTTTGCACGTAAATCCAGCGGGAAAAGAAAAGGGATTACTAATGATCTATAATCCATTGGACGAAGCGATAACACGAAAAATTAAGGTCAACTTATACTATACCGGACTGAAAGGAAATGTGCAAGTGGTTGAGCAAGATCAAAACAGTAGGACAATACCATTAAATGCAGCCTCGGAAGCGATCTTTGAGGTCAATATACCAGCAAAAAGTCAAACTTGGTTTGTGATTAAGTAAGCCGTCGGTGAACGTTTCGGATCGAGATTTCACATTTTTAAGGAGTCTTCTCATCACATCGATGAGAAGACTCTTTTTTTAGACTTGGCTTATATGCTATTTTGTGTTCGACCTTATCCGATTGACAAGAGTTCACCCAATGTAATTTCCTGGATTGCGTTTCTCCGTTTATCCAACGGGATAGGCCGTTTTAGATGCTATTCAATATGGAGCAATTTTTTGCTCCGTTCTGAATGGCCGTTTTCATTAAAAGCTTCCACCGAAAAATAGTAGCCCTGATCGCTGTTGAAACTACGACCATCAAAGTTGTTGTCGTAGACCACGATTGCATTGTATAATTTGTCGGATTTAATACCCCAACGGAGAATATAACCTTTGGTGTTTGGCGATGCTGGCCAATGCAGTGTGATCTGGCGACGGTCTTCCGTATTACGTTGTCCTGTCAAGCTGTTGATTCCTCTGGGTTTTTGCCCCAGGCCATGACCAAAAATTCGAAAATCATAAAGCGAGAACTTACCAGGAATATCTTTCTTATTGGTCAGGCGGACATAACGTGCGTTGACTTTGCGATCTAGGCTAAATAATTCATGCGGGTGATCTTTTGTGTTTTTGCTTTGATCTATCAGCGGTGACCATTTTTTGCCATCGCTGGAGTATTCGATCAAATATTGATAGCAGTAAGACTGGGGCGCTTTAAGCTGGAAATCTTGATCAGCGAAATTCACTTGTAGGGAACTGATGGACATGTTTTTTTCAAGGTCAATCTGAATATATTCACCGATAGCGCCCGAAGCTGCCGACCACCAGCTTTCTACCCGTTCGTCATTAGCGTAAATTTTTGGGAATTTATCCAGCTCACTGGATACTTGAATGGGTTTGTTTCGAGACAAAAGATTGTACGGTAAAGAAAGATCCTTCTTCTCGAGGTCAACTTTGGTACTGGGGAGCTGAAAGGGGAGATCAGTATACACTGTTTGTGCATAAAGCTGGCCTTTCTTGTCAAAAAATGCAGGAAAAAGACCAATACGTCGTTCAAACCAGTCTCGCACCGAAATTTTCATGGTTGCAACATGCCAATAGTTGCCCAGCTTGTCCTGAAAAGTATGTCCATGACCTGCGCCTGCAATAAACCCGCCGGGTTTATAAGAAAAAGGGCTATTGGCTTCATAGCGAAACGGTCCCAAGGGTGAATCGGCGGTGTAAACACCATCGGCATAACTTCTGAATTGCGTGCCCGGAGATGCGTATTGGAGGTAATATACACCCTTGTGTTTAATCATTGTTGCCCCTTCGTTCCAACCGGGGGTTCCCAGTTCGTTATGCTCGCCCTGCACTTCCCAGCCATATTGTTTTTCATGATGTTGAATCAATAATTGTGGGGCGCCAATGGGTTTGAAACCATCGTTAGGATCTACTTCCACTCCCATGATGGGATCAACGTTTGAACATCCCCAATACAGATAAACTTTACCAGTATCGTCCTTGAAGAAGGCTGGATCCGTCATGCCGATGGTAAATTTGGTCGGTATGGGTTCCCACTGATCCTGATCAGGATTGGTTGTTTTATAAATTTGGGGTTTTCCACCGGAAGCCAAAAAGTAAAGCGTACCGTTGTAATTTAATACAGTAGGTGCATAAGCTTCAATACTACCAATACTTTTGCAAGGGATATACAGCCAATCCTTTAAATCTGAGGAGCGCCAATATCCTCCGGATTTCGATGCAAATAAATAATACTGGCCGTTGAAAAGCTCGATGACGGGATCTGCTGCTTCCCGTCTACTGGGACTTTCGGGCATAAAACGATATTCCAATGCCAAAGGATTGGCAATAATTTTTGTGGTCTGTTGTCCGTAAACAAGCCCAGAAAGAGAGCCTGTACCGAAAAAAACAGTTATGAAAATCTTTGTGAACCTATTTTTGTTTGCTGTTATAGTTTGCTGTTTTATGGGTTTACCGATTGGTTTTTGCATAGTTTTCGCTTTCTAATAAAGACGATCGAAACCTTTTCGTCCCTAAAATGGCCAAAAGGTTTTGATGATGTAAACTGAGGTAAGATAAGTAAAATTAAGTCTTTAATAGTTTTTTAGCCGTTGTTGACGAAATCATGTTAATACTGATTCATAAATAATCAATAGAGATGACTAGTTTGTTGTAAAGTCTTGCTAATTTGCCTTCAGTTATAAAACAGATGCTACAATGCATTTAGCCGAAATTATGTGATGAAAAGACTAACTTTCTTTTTAACCTTGCTATTGCGGGTATTATGTACCGGAACTGTTTATGTTGCTAAAGCACAGGATAATCTTAATCTTGGGGCAAAGCTCCAACAGACGATTGATACCAGTCAAGTTTTTATCGACGGCCAATATTATCACTGGTGCAATAGTATAATTCAGGGGGAGGACGGTAAATACCATATGTTTTACGCGCGTTGGCCACATGGCAAACGGACATTGGATGATGATCCTGCGAATGGAATTTTTGATGGTTTCAGTGGTTGGTTAAAATATTCGGAAATCGCCTATGCAACCGCCGACAAGCCAACTGGGTCTTTCCATTATGTGAAGACCATTTTAAAAGGAAATGGAGATCAACATAAATGGAACCGCTATACCATGCACAATCCACAAATACGCAGATTTGGTCAGAAATATTACCTCTATTATATGAGTAATGCCTTCGATTCGACCTTTAGAGCCAAAAATGTCGATCCCAATTCAGACTGGGGACATTGGCTTAAATACAATTGTACGCAGAAGATCGGTGTACTTGTCGCTAATAAATTGAGCGACTTTGCGCAGGGTAATTTTCAGGAAGTAAAAGAACCGCTGATTGAGCCAGATGGGATACAAACTTTTGAGGTGACGACAAATCCATCGGTGACAGAAGGACCCGACGGACGATATTATATGATCTTTAAGTCGCGAAAACCCAACGTGGGCAATATGACGATGTGGATCGCGGTAAGCGATAGACCGGATAAACCATTTAAACTCCTTTCACAAGTATTCACGGAGCCGGACATGGCCTGTGAAGACCCATTTTTATGGTATGATAAACAGCGAAAGCAATTTTATGCAGTTGTCAAGTACTATGCGCATTCAGGTAAATTGGTCGCGCAGTTTGGTGCTTTGGCACTGATTACCTCAGCAGATGGCCTGCACTGGCATGCTGCCCGCCACCCTTTGGTATCACAACGCGAATTGAAGGTAACCGGACAACACAAAACAGTGCTGGCCCATTTGGAACGTCCGTTTATATTATTCGATAAAAAAGGACGACCACAGGCATTATATGCTGCTGCTTCGATCGGAGATCCTTTTAAAAATAAGTCCGATAAGATCCCGAAAGAAGAAAACTCCTTTATTGTCAATTTTGGACTGAATTAAAAGCATTCCCTTTAATTAACATCTTTTTTCTCTGGCCATTTTACAAACACGCCCGTTTCGAGTGTCAGTTCACCGGTCGTAGGGTTATAACTATCCTTGGATAGAATAGGGATTTCACCGGCAACTTTACTTTGTTCGGGGTTGTGTGTACGGTTATGGTAAGTCGGCACTTTTTCAAGCTTGACCAATTTACCATTAATGCGTAGATTTTTTTGAACAATGGTTACTTTAGGTAATTTGTCGTATCGGATGACATTCAGTCCCTCAAGATCCCTCGACCTTTGGGCAAAATCGATGAAATACTTGTATTGCTCCAAGAACGATGTAATATGCCCTTTCATCCGAATCTTTTTACCCGGGAAGGCCAGTGAGCCTACATTGACCACTTTTTTTGTGCTTAAATCTTCGACATACATAGTGACCCAGGAATGTTCATAATCGCCCCAGCTGAAATAGATTTCTTTAGGCTTAATAGTATCTGGGATAGCCTTACCCGCGATATAACCTTCCTTTTTTAGTGTGATGCGATAGGAGCCTTTGTGCCAGCCTACGATATTCCGGACACTGATAAAATCACCCTCCGCATCCGAACTAGCATAATATCCTGTAGTTTTTAAGGCTTTTTTGTCCGTTCAAACCAGCGCGAAAAGATGGCATTAAATTTAATATCCTCTTCTTTGCCAGTCTTAACACTTATACCGCCACCAGAAGATTGAATACCACAATATAAAGGCATATTGTTTAGGGATATATTAAAAGGTGAAATATAAAATGAATAATGGTCGGGAATGTCATCCTGTACAATAACATCAATGGAAATAGAATGGAAATCATTAACTGCAGAGTCCAAGACATAATAGGAATTGGTATAGTGTAAAGGGGGTAAGATGAGGCTATCGGGAAAGACTTATTCCGTAGCCATCTTCTTCTTGAGCTCTTCATCTATACTGCTGTTTTCATATTTTTTTTAAGCTCCTCTTTGCTTTGGGAAAAGGTTATGCCGCTGAATAAGGTAAGCGGTACAAGCACTACCAAGATATTTTTTATCAATTTCATAAACAGTTTTAATTGCGTCCACCAATATACTTTTTTTTCTTATAGCAGTAAAGGGCTAATTAACCAGCCGATTAAAATAATACAATAAACGAATCGTAAATCATTTTTGGCGAATTGTAAACGGAGGCTTGAATCGCTGACCGAGGACTTTATATTTGGATCCAAGAAATGCCGAAACAAATTCTGACACTTTTGTAGAGTAAGAAATGAGCCGATCTTAATTTGTTAATTTATTGTGCTGCAGATTTATGTGCGACATTTTAATTTTAATTGTCATAGTAGATAGTGCCTTACACGTAAGGTAAATGTTTTTCATAGGTAGTAAGCCGTAAAGGACTCCCCGTCCTTGCGGCTTTTTTTGTGCTTATTGTTCAGTTGAAGAATGGCTGGCTAATATATTCCTATCGTTAGTTTGCAACGACATGTTTTATGTCTTGGCTGTTTTAGGCTGGGATAAAAAAAATAAAAAAAGTCAAAATTCCTTTAGGACGTTTTGTCTTTCCCGTTGTCATCAATGTATAAATGGAGATTTTGGCCGTTAAATATCCATTTGAAATGCAACTACTATGAAATTTTAGCCTATTAATCATTTTTAGCATGGCACTGACTAATAAAATATTCCAGCAAAGTGAGATTGAAAGTTTTGAATTCAATCACAAAGTCTTAAAAAACTGTTCTTTTATCGATTGCAAGATAAAAGGGAAAAGCTTCATGAACTCCATGTTTCGTGATTGTAAGTTCATTCGCTGTACCTTTGTAGACTGTAACTTTCAGTCTGTTGTTTTTCAGGAATCTGGGCTTTGGATGGAAAGTACATTCGAAGCGAATGATTTTTCGAAAGCCATTATTGGAAATCTAAAAATTGAAAAGTCGTCCTTCCTTTACAATACATTTGACAAAACAACTTTCGACGGGACGAATTTGATTCATGTGGTATTTAAAGGAAAGATCAGTTCTTCATGGTTTTATGGAATTCCTTTTACAGAAGATTTATATTCCACCAATCTTTTTATTCTCAAAAAAGCCAAACCATTAAAGACTCCCTTGGTAAATTTTGGTCATGCAGAATTAAAGGACGTTATATTTTCTCGAGGGCTAGATCTCTCCAGTACAGTTTTTCCAAACCAAGAGCATCTTAAAATCATCAATAATCCCAGACGTTTTTTTGATAGTTTCCTCAAAAGGTCAAGAGAAGTGTTTACGGATAATGAATCGTTGGTTTTCTGTCGGGACTTGGTGGATAATGTCTTGTATAAGCCCGAAAATAGGGGGATGCCAATTATATTGGTTGATCTAAATCAGTTTTACCCCTCATTGAATGAAAATAGAGATCGTCTTATTGTTGATCTATTAAAAGCAGGATAATCATATCATTCTATATATAATTGTTAGTGCAAAGCCGTTTGGAGTTCCCAGCTCTAGCGGCTTTTTCGCTCCCGACCTGCTTATGCCTTTATTCGCTCCTGTCATTACCTTTGTTCGCTCTTGTCCCTAGTAAGCACTTAGCTGAAACCTTGTGTTTACCTAGTGAACTAGGTTAAGACTGGGCGATTCATAGGGATTTGCTAGGTGAATTCCAAAAGCAAGGCAAAAGCAGGGTAGAAGCAGTGCAGTCAAAAGGCCGTGCAAAGGCCAAATCTGATGATGGAAGTTAAAATGCAACCTGCTGTATCATAGTTTTTTTATGTTTTTGTATATATAAGAAAATTAGGTATATTTAATTACTTTTTTAAGATGAACGAATGAAAGATACGAAGTTATTAAAAGGCACTTTACAAACGATTATTCTGAAGCTATTGTCTGGAACGGAAAGAATGTATGGCTATGAAATGACCCAGCAGGTAAAACTCTTAACAGATGGGGAGTTTATCCTCACTGAGGGAGCGCTCTATCCTGCATTACATAAGCTAGAAGCGGAAGGACTTCTGGATACAGCAATAGAAGTTGTCGATGGAAGAGCAAGAAAGTATTACTCCCTGACAGTGAAAGGAAAAAAAGCGCAGATAAGTAAAATGAAAGATGCGTTGACCTTTGTGGAGAAGTTGCAGGTTATTTTGAACACGAAACCAATTGTATCATGACAGAAAAGAAATTGACCAAAGCGGAGTTAGGTATTCTGATGGATTTTATCCGTTCTAAAGGATATCATTATGTTGATGTTCAACTTGAAATTTTGGATCACTTCGCCTGTAAGGTAGAGGAACTGATGTCTTCAGATGCCGGCATGTATTTTAATCGAGCCATTGATCTCGCTTATGCCAGTTTTGGAGAGGCAGGGTTTGGAAGCATTGCAGCTAGTTATGAATTGAATCTGCAACGAAAACAGATCAATAAATTTCCTGCTGATTTTTTACAGTTCGTCAAGCATTGGCATAGTGCAATTTATATCGTGTACTTCACATTGTTCTATTATTTTGTGCCGCTCGATGCAGATGCTTTTTGGACGGGATTAAAATTAGGGATGATTGGTACACTAGTTTTTTATATTCCAGTATACCTATTGCGGCATCGGCCTCGAGGGAACAAATACTGCGTTTATCGCAATTATCTTGGTTTAACAATACCGATTATGGTTTTGATCATCGGGTTGGTTTCTTCGGAATGGATCGTTAATTATGTTTCTTTAGCTTTGTATCGTGTTGTAATTCTTATTTTTATGTATATTGGATTAGGAATTTTGTCTATCTTTGAGAAGAATCTAAAGGCCATTGTCCGACGGGTAGATGAGATCGAAGTGCTGCACCAGAGCTGACGATTAATTTTTTAAATTATGAAATATCTTTTCCTGTTGTTATTAAGCATTTGTTTTTTGTCCAGTTGTGACAAAGAAGATAGTGATTTTGACGCTAGGGAGATCGGTGATGGAACAATGGCTAAAAGGTATCAATTTGTAGGGCGTTCCGTCGGGTTTTCGGTTAGCCAGATCTACGTGGATGGCACTACAGATAAAAACTTCTATTTGGGGACAGTTTGGGGATTAAAAGATACTACGCCGCAACTAAAACTAACTTCCCTTCGCAATTATAAACCTTTCAAGAGCACAATTTCTTCTACACAGCCAACTTTAGCTCCAATCCGTATCATTCCTGGATTTGATGCTGTGCGAGCTTTCGCTAAGAAAAGCAAGGGGGAACCGGCTGTTTTGAGGCAGTCGTCTGTAGGGGCATTTTTCGATTATAGAGCGATACGCTACCATCTTAATAATAGCCCTGACGTAGATAGTGTACTCAAATTGGTCCGTCACCATGATTCTACCACGATAAAAAGAGCTAATAGCCTGTTATTGCGTCGAGAACATATTACATTTAGTCTCCATGCGGATCTGAAAGACTATGAACAGGCTTTTAGTAAGGATGCACTAGGGAAGTTAAAAAAATCAGGATATAATCCCTACTATGTTTCGTCAGTCAACTATGGTACCCACTCGATTATGATGGGAGAAAGTGATTTTCCACGTGGTGATCTTAAAAACGTATTGGAAAAATTGCTGTACAATCAATTTCTGACAAAAACCGACGAAACGGTGTTAAATCGTTCCGATGTGCTGGTTTATTTGCGTGGTGGACGTCAAACTAGTTTTATTAGACGCGCAACAGGTTTGGACGCTATTAAAAAACTTGTCATTGATTATAAAAATGAACTTGAACTGCAACAGAATAGCTTTGACTACCCCATTAGCTATAGTCTAGGAAACCTTAATTCCTATGGGGACCTGAAATTCTGGTACTCTTATGATTTTCTCGTCCGTGAGGAAAAAGAATGATTTTTATTTAAACATTTGGATAATTAAAAGGATATTTTTTACATTTGGGCTATTGTCGCAAACGGCATCATAGCGCAGTTTCCTGTCTATCTATTTTAAACATGGCATAACCATTAATTAGCCTTTTTGCTTCAATACCATTATTAGCTAAAAACAATTAAAGAAGAACTATGGAAGAAACAATTAAGACATTGATCTACATTCACGCGTTTTTTGGTGGGGTAGGATTGATTACCGGCCTGATCAGTGTGGCTGTAAAAAAGGGAGGAGCAGGGCATAAGAAAATGGGGATCATATTTTCCTATGCGATGGTGATTAGTTCTTTAATTTCACTCGTTATTGCGAGAATGCCGGGCCACGAAAACACATTTTTATTTTTGATCGGTATCTTTACCATCTATCTCATTCTGGCGGGTAATCGCGCGTTGACTTTACGCAGTAAGATTAAACAACAGGCCGATTGGAAAGACAAACTTATTTCGGCTACGATGCTGCTTGCATCGGTTGGTATGTTATGTCTTGGTTTAATTGGATTAATACAGCAGGTGGCAAATTCTGTTTTATATGTCTTTTTTGGTGGTTTTGGTGCATTTATGAGTATTCGGGATTTTCAGCTGTTTAAAAGTTTCAAAGAAAAGAAAAATGGCTGGCTGGTCAGTCACTTGGGTCGTATGGTAGGTGCATTGATTGCGTCGGTGACTGCCTTTTTAGTTGCCGGGATTCAGCTTGGTTCAACGCTGGTTTGGATTACGCCAACCATCATCGGCACCTTGTATATCATCTATTCCAATAGAGCATTGAACAAAAATAAAGTGCTTCGTGCGGATTTGCATTAATCCAGCGAGTTAAACATTTGAATTGATTGAAAAAAGGCCTAAGTTTTTTATTTAGGCCTTTTTTAATGCTTAATCTTATGTTCATGAACCCTTGTCAAGAGGTTTTTTATGACTTTTTTTTACTCCTACTTTTGATCCAGTTCAATGCAATAGTGCTAGGTTCGCTAGATGCCGAAAGGCTTGTATTGTGATCTAATAAAGGAAATAGGCAATATTCGAAAGGCTTTCCTTGTACTTTAAGTGCATTGAGATGTTCAATGGATAAACCTACAGGTATTTGGATATCTTTGGATCCAAAAAGCCAGAGCCCTGGAGTTGTTATCGTTTTAAGTGGTGTCATGGGATCGGTATTTGTAAATTGATAGCGATCCGGATCATTCGCCACATGTTGTCGGGCATCGGCTTCCGTATGTTTATCCCAAAAATCTTTTTTTCCATTCGTAAAGAACTGGAAGCGGAGCTGCTCACGGGCAGGGATAACTGCTCCACTGTACAAAACAAAAAAGTCGATCAAAGGATTTTGGTTAGTCGCTAAGGGAATGATCCATCCCGCTTGGCTGAATCCAAGTAGTCCCATTGGAATGTTCGCCTTCCCGAGTTGCTGATGGAATGCTTTTACCGCTGCTTGTGCATCTTTGGCCAGCAGGTGGAGGTTGGCAGAGTCGATATTATTTGTACCGACCTCAGGGCCAGCATAGGTTCCCTCAGATTTACCAACTCCGCGCTTGTCATAAGTAAATACAGCAATACCGTTTTGAGCCAAATATGAGGCAAACTCCATCATCCTTTTCTCTTGTCCAGAACCATGGATAAGGACAATGGCCGCATGGGCACGGCGAGGCTGAAGTATGGTTCCTGTTAACTTAATACCCTCACTTTTAAATACAATATCTTTTGTAGACCAGTCTAAAGATTGAGCTTTTGCATGTTGCGCGAAGAGTAGGCAATACATGGCGACGAGAAAAGGTAGCGTACGAAGTGTAATCCGCTGTAAGGGAGCATAGTTCGTCAGGGAACAGTTTAATGAGGAGGATTTAGGCATAATTAATTCGGTGTTAAATTTATTTTTGTCTAAAGTAACGAGTTTAAATTTAAAAAGTTTGTGCTTTTCGGTGGACTGTAGGTTTGAATCGGTAAATCGTCCTGTTTTTGCTGTAAATGGCGGATCAAAATTCCCTTGAATCGTCTGCTTGGTTTTTTGCAGATAGCCATGTCCATTCTTGAAAAAGGTTTACAAAAGGTTTAACACGGCTTTTACTTTACGGTTGGTCTAATACGACTCTCACTTCACAGCTGGTCTTTTACGGGGTTTTGATTTGTCTATATTTATTTGGGTAAAAACTAGTGGTCAAATTTGATTTTATTCCGTTTTATAATCGTTATTTCTACGGAACTTATTCGGTCTTTATTCGCTTTCATCCGAATGAAGTCCGAATGAGGTCCCTATAAAGTCCGTATTAGCTCCCTGAAAATTAAGAAATTTGTGAGAAATAAAATAGCGACGGAATAAGATTCGTTAACAGTGTTTTAAGTTTTTCTTTCTTGTTGTATAACGTAATATATCCTTTATCAAAAGTTAACATCTGAAAATTATTTTTGAGCTGAATGAAGCGATTGTTCCTGCGGTAGTTTTCCTTAAGGAAAACTCAGCAAGTAAGAAAAACTCAGCAAGGACAACCATAAATCTTATGAAAGAATACTATGCACATTTTCTGCAACATGATTCCTCTCTTAGGGGAAACCGATCTTAGTACTGGACTCCTTATTGTTTTTGCCCTTTGTTTATTTGCCGTTGTGGCCTTTGAATTTGTCAATGGCTTTCATGATACCGCGAATGCTGTTGCAACGGTCATTTATACCAAAGCACTTAAACCAATTGTAGCCATTCCTTGGTCTGGTTTTTGGAATTTTCTAGGTGTTTTTGCAGGCGGAATAGCCGTGGCTATGGGAATCCTTAAATTGGTGCCGCTGGATACCTTAATGGCACTCCCGGTTTCCGTAGGCGCTTGTCTGGTCCTTTCTGTATTATTGGCTGCTATTATCTGGAATTTGGGGACTTGGTATTTTGGTATTCCTTGTTCGAGTTCACATACCTTGATTGGTGCCCTTATCGGGGCTGGTATAGGCTTCACCTGGTATTACGGTGGCAGCGGTGTCAATTGGCATAAGGCTGAAGAAATTGGTCTTTCTTTGATTCTGTCACCTTTGATTGGCTTTGGTCTAGCGGTATTACTGATGCTCTTTTTGAAGCATGTCGTCCGTTATAAAGCACTTTTTCACATCCCACAAGGAGAAGATGACAGACCCCCATTTTTAGTACGGGGTATTCTTATACTGACCTGTACATTGGTCAGTTTTTTTCACGGTAGCAATGATGGACAAAAAGGAGTAGGGCTGTTTATGTTGATCTTAATTGCATTTCTTCCTGCCCGTTTTGCAATAAACCATTCCGTACCAGATGCGGCTGTCATTAAAACGCTCGATCAAACGGAAATCGTGTTGCAGACAATTGCTTCCAGTAATGTTGTTCAAGGAACGATGTTTGCACATGTCCATGAAGAGATTGAGCAAGTCAAGTTGCATTTGATGGATAAAAGTGTAACGGATAAAGCTGGGACGTTTAAATTCAGAAAAGAGGTTGAAGGTTTGGTCAAATCGATTGCTACATTGGAGAGCAATAAACGGATCAATATCAATGCTGAAAATCGTTTGGAGCTCAATCGTAAGTTGGGTGAATTGAAACATCTTACGGACTTTGCACCGATTTGGGTGATCTTAACGATTTCGGTAGCACTAGGTTTGGGAACAATGATCGGTTGGAAACGTATTGTAATAACAATAGGTGAAAAAATAGGAAATGAACATTTGAGTTATGCTCAGGGGGCCTCAAGCGAGATTGTCGCAGCTTCGACAATTGGTATTAGTACCGTATTGGGTTTGCCCGTTAGCACAACGCATGTGCTCTCAAGTGGTATTGCTGGTTCAATGGTAGCTTCTGGAGGAAAGAGCAATTTAAATAAAGGAACACTCAAAAGTATCGGTCTTGCTTGGGTACTTACTTTACCTGTGTCGATTGGCTTGGCTTTAATACTATTTGTATTCTTCCATCTTTTTATTTAGTTGATTGTTACCTGAATGTTTTTGTCATCCACTGACTTTGTACACATGGCTATTGGCAGTTTAATATTAAAACTTAAAAAATGAAACAAATTCTCGTTGCCTCTGATTTTTCAATCAATGCAAGTCATGCTTTGCGTTATGCCTTGTCTTTGGCTTCTCGTTTGCATATGGAAATTGCTGTTGTACACGCCATACACCCGACAGAAGGGATCAACAACAGTACTTATAACGCGATCTTTATAGAAGATTATTACGCTAGAAAACGAGCTGCTTTGCAAGAATGGACTGATCAGGTGGTTCAGGAAAATAAATACAATGGCCTTAAAGTGAGATCTGTTGTCGAAGTAGGTTATCTGCGTAATGTAGTCACAAAGTATGTTGAATATACCGATGTTTCTTTTTTGGTGATGGGAATCACTGGGGCGACGGGCATTAAAGAAATTGTCGGTAGTAATGCAAGTATGGCTGTGACAAAATTGCGTATTCCGACCTTGATTGTACCTCCTGAAAGTAATCTGTCCGCTATTCCGGTCATTACATTGGCAACGGATTACAAAACCACAAAATTGTCTGTGCGTGATGTCAAAGCGCTCAATCGTATTTTAAAACTTTCGGACCCCAAGAAGTTGGAAATTCTACATGTTTCAGAAAGGGATTTGGACGAAAAGCTGGTGCGTAATGGGGAGAAAAAAATGCGTCAGTTGCTTCCTAACGTAACTATCAACTTTAACTATGTGGATGAGGATGATACACGCCCATCGTATGCGATCGTTGATTTTGTGGAAAACAATCAGACCGATATTCTATGTTTGGTCAAACGCAACCATAATATGATTTATCGTTTATTTGCAAGTAGTACGGTGAATGAAGTTCTGAACCGATCGGTTAAAGCGATTTTGGTGTTGCATGAATAGTCTATGTCGAAACTTTTTACGCTATATATCAAGCCGTTTTGGATTTTCCAAGCGGCTTTTTTCTTGCCTTGCCCCATGCTGCAGAACACCTTTGTGGAAAAAATTTGAGTTGTCTGATCCATAGTTTATACACGACTGGTCAATGTATTGCCTTGACCTCATGAGAAAACCTGGGCACTGAGCTTTCGATTTTTTTTTGCATTCTTGGAATGAATTTGTTTAACTTGTGCTGCGAATTGCAACGTAACCAATGTATTTGAAACCTTTATCTGCGGAAAATAAGAAGAATATTGCCATTGATCGAGATGAAAGCTCGTTTAAGGCTTATTTCGTGGCCAATTATGGAGTTTTGAAAACCAATGCGATTTCTTTTATCAAGGATAAGCAGCTAGCCGAAGATGTGGTTTCCGAAGTCCTATGGAAAATTTGGTACCTGGGTCCAGATCTCATGAACATCGCAAATGTCGAGGGCTATTTGCTTCGGGCGATAAAAAACAAATGCCTTAACCTCCTGCGCATCCGCCAGGTCATACTCACTGACGGAACAGAATATCAGGATACGTTGATCGATAAAAATACCCCGGAGCAAATTTTAATATCAACAGAGAGTATACAACGTATTCAACAGGCTGTCGAGGGGCTTCCGCCGAAAACGAAAGAGGCTTTTAAACTGGTGAAAGAGGAAAGGAAAACGTATTTGGAAACTGCGGAAATGATGGGCATATCCAAGAAAACGGTAGACCGACATATTCAAATTGCTTTAGAAAAGCTGTGGTCCTGTATTAAAGAAAAAAAATAATTTTTCTATTGGGGATTTTGGTTTCTTCGGGTGTCTCTACTCCAAATAGACCGAATGCACATGTTTTCATCTGAGGAACAATACTTTTTATTTTTAGCGGCTAAGTTGCTAGCAGGAGAGCTCACATCCGAGGAGAGAATCGCGCTGGATGACTTGCTACGTGTCGACAAAAATAAAAGGGAGTTATTGGCCTATTTAGCGGAGAAGCATGAGGAAGAAGAAGATCTAGAAGCTGAAATAAGCTATGAAAAGTCAAGACCAATAGAGCTTACCACTGTCGAGGATGTAACCGTCCGTCCGTTTATAGGTCGTCGTAAAGTTAAGTTACTATCCATTGCCGCTAGCCTATTTATCGTTTTTGGGGTATGGTCCTTTTGGTTTATCAAAAATGATAAAAAGGTCGCTGGAGATGCGGAATGGCAGACCATTGTTACTGGCAAAGGGGAACGTAAATCGATCAAATTGAGCGATGGCTCGGAAGTATGGCTGAACAATGAAAGTGTATTGCGGTTGAAGGCTGGATTTGGTAAGACTGACCGTGTGCTGGAATTGGTTGGTGAAGGTTATTTCGCTATAGCCAAGAACCCCAATTTACCCTTGAAAATCAAAACGGCGTATGCGGAGGTACAGGTCTTAGGTACAAAATTTAACCTCCGGGCGCTTCCTGATGAGAACACCACGACAACCTCCCTGATCGAAGGGAAAGTGCGTCTAAAGGTCATGGATAATCAGCAGGAGAAGCTGTATGAACTCCTGCCGGGTAATAAAGTGTCTGTGATCAATCAACCTGTATCAACGAATGATCATCGGAGTAAGTCTGTTGTTCAGCAACCAAAAGTGACCTTTGCAAAGCTTGACCTCGTTGATGCCGAAGTTACTGAAACACTCTGGATGAAAAATAGATTGGTTTTCAATGGCGAAGGTTTTGATATGGTTGCAAAGAAAATGGAGCGTTGGTTCGGTAAACCTATTGTCGTCGAAGATGAGCGGCTCGCAAAAGAGCCCATCACCGGCATATTTGACGAAACAACCTGTGAAGAAGTCTTGAATGTCATCAAGCGCACAGGTACTAAACTAAATTATTATACCCAAAATGATACACTTTATGTAAAGTAATATAAAAAAAAGGGTATCCCTCATAGTGAGCAATACCCAAATGTTTTAACCAATGGCATCGGACCCTAGGAAAGTAGGATGCCAATCGATTATTTCTTAAATACCAAAATTATGAAAAAAAAATCACATGTTCTTTATCATGTGCCTATCTCGTATTATCTAAAATGGTTGTTAATGGCCAAATTTTTAATCATTTTCTTATTTGCATGTGTCGCCACCGGATTTGCAAAAGAATCGAAAGCGCAGAAAACAGTTTCTTTACGGTTTGAAGAGATCCGACTCAAAAATCTATTGACTTCAATTGAAGAGCAGACCAAGATCAATTTTATCTACAACGATAACACGATCAATGCGATTAAAATCAAGCATGTTGACGTCCGCAATAAAAAATGGACTGATCTTTTGTTGCCAATTTTAGCCAAGGAATCCTTGGAAATGGATATGGTCAGCGAAAACCGCATTATTATACGTTCGACAGCAAAGATTCAGGATAGAATAGCTTCGGGTGTAATCAAAGATCAGCAAGGAAAGCCTTTGGCAGGGGTATCTGTACGCATAAAAGGTACGGATAAAATGACGCAGTCAAATAGCGATGGTCAATTTTCGCTGGTCGTTGAAAAAGAAAATAGTATTTTACAATTTTCTTATTTGGGATACCTTTCTCAAGAGATTGCCTATCAGCGACAGGCTATTGATGTCGTTCTCCAGGAAGATCTCGCGCAGCTTGAAGAGGTTGTGGTCATTGGGTACGGAACACAGAAGAAAGCAACATTGACGGGGTCGGTGAGCCAGGTTTCGGGGAGCGAGCTGCAGCGATCTCCAGCACCGAATCTGTCCAATTCCCTAGCAGGAAGAATGCCGGGTGTAGTAGCTAATAATCGCTCTGGTGAACCTGGAAATGATCAATCGCAAATCTATATCCGTGGCAAGGGATCTTTGGGGAACAACAGTCCTTTGTATGTCATTGATGGAGTGGCCAATCGCGGTGGAATAGAGCGGCTTAATCCAAGTGATATAGAGACAATTTCGGTCTTAAAAGATGCGTCGGCTGCCATATATGGTGCCCAAGCAGCAAATGGTGTTATTTTGGTTACGACGAAACGCGGTAACGGTGATAAACCGACCATCACCTACGATGGTAATTACGGTTTTTCCGAACATACAAGGACACCAAAGCTGATGGATTCTTATCAGTTTATGGTTTATGATGATGAAATCAATGCACATTTTGGGCGTGCTGAAAAGTATAAAGATATCAAAGGAAAGTACCTGGATGGAACGATTGATCCCTTATTGTATGCCAACACCGATTGGATGAAGTCCGTATTTAAATCTTCTCCACAGACGCAACATTCTCTGTCTCTTCGCGGTGGAGACGAAAAAGTGCGTTATTATGTTTCGGGAGGATACCTCTATCAGAAACCAGGGTTTAGAAATACGGATCTAAATTTTAGGACAGTTCAATTTCGCACCAACTTGGATGCTAAGGTAACCAAAGACCTTTCGGTATTAGTTGAGGTAGCCACCAGACAGGAAAATCGGAATAATTCAAATTACGATATGGGAACCTTCTTTTGGGAAGCGTTCCATGCCTATCCTTTTTTGCCTGACTATTATCCGAATGGATTGCCCGGTCCAGGTCTTTCGTGGGGTAATAATTTGACGATTCTGGCTTCGGGTAAGACCGGCTATCAGCGTGTAAAGGATAATTTTGTCAATACAAAAGCAGGTTTTGATCTCAAAACACCTTGGTTATTAGATGGATTAAGTTTTTCTGGTTACGCAGCATTCGATTCACAATATAGACATGAAAAGAAGCTCAATGATATGTGGGATGCTTATCGTTATAATCCTGCAACAAAGAATTACGATAATATCCGTGAAACAACGGGCGATGCAAATATCAACCTCACTGAAAGAAACGATGATATACGCACTGAGACCTGGAATTTTAAAGTCGGATACGACAAGAAATTTGGCTCACATAGTGTCAATGCTTTCATTGCTTATGAGCAGAGCAAGAACAGAGGTGATTGGTTTTCGGCGTATCGGAGAGACTTTTTAAGCGATGCCGTAGATTACCTATTTGCGGGAAGTGACAATCAAAAAAATAATGACGGAAAAGCAACAATCTCGGCACGTCAGAATTATTTTGGTCGTGTAAGTTACGGCTTTAAGGATAAGTATCTGGCTGATATTACAGTGCGAAGAGATGGCTCACAAAACTTTATCAGCAATGCACGTTGGGGTTGGTTCCCGGGGGTATCGGCAGGCTGGCGTATTTCTCAGGAGAATTTTTTCAAGGAAAATGTGCCTTTTGTCAATGAGTTGAAAATCAAGGCTTCCTGGGGCAAGCTAGGAAACGACCGTGTGGACCCTTTTCAATATATCAGTACCTATGTTCTTGGAGATGGTGCCATGTTTGGTCTTGACCCAAAAAGAACAAAGGGTTTTACTGTCGGAAGATTGGCTAATCCAAATATTACCTGGGAAAAAGTGGATACGAAAAACGTAGGCTTTGAGTCTGTTTTCTTCAAGAATACCTTGAGTTTTGACTTGCAGTATTTTTATTCGATGCGTACGGACATCTTAACACCCAAACAAGCTTCTGTACCACGCTATACAGGATTAACGCTACCTGATCAAAATATTGGTGAAATTTCAAACAGAGGGGTGGAAAGTAGTTTGCTTTACCGCAATAGAGTTAATGACTTTAGCTACTCAGTGGGTGGAAATTTCACTTTTGTACGTAATAAGATTCATTTTTTTGACGAAGCACAAAATACGCCGGAATGGCAGCGTAGGACTGATCACAGCATAGACTCCTGGTTAGTGTATAAGACAGATGGTATTTATCAGAACCAGACGGAGATTGATGCGTCACCACATTTGCTGAATACAATGCCAGGGGATATTAAGTATATGGATGTGGATGGTGATGGAAAAATTACCAGCAATGATATGGTTCGTATCTATGAAAGTCCTATTCCTGAAATTACCTATGGTATCACCATGGGAGCCAAATGGAAAAATTTTGATTTAAATATTTTGTGGTCAGGACAGGGACGTGCAAAACAGATCATTAAACCGGGAAGTTACAACAGAGATGTAACTTATTTTGAGAACAGATGGATTTCTGAAACGGAGACACCCAATGCCCTGTATCCAAGAGCCTTCGACCGTGACGATACATTCAATAGCATGAATTCGACATTCTGGTTAAAGAATGCCTCTTTTTTAAGACTGAAAAATGTGGAGTTGGCGTATTCATTGTCGCCTAAAGTGCTGGAAAAAATCAAAATGAAAAACTTACGGGTATTCATTAGTGGATTTAATTTGTTTTCGATCGATCAGATCAAGATACAGGATCCTGAAGGAACAAATGCAGGTGGTATGTACTATCCACAACAGCGGATTTATAGTGCAGGGGTGAATTTGAGTTTTTAAAGAAAATTTATTGACAGATGAATACAAAGATAAAATTATATATAACGATCTTTTTTGCAAGCTGTTTGACATCCTGTTCAAATTATTTGGATGTTAAACCGTTGGATTCTTTTACTGGAGATGCTATATTCTCGGATCTGAAATTGACCGAAACGTATGTAAATAAGCGTTATACAGAAATACGGGACGGTTTTGGAAATCTTGGTTTGAGGTATATTTCGGACGAGGCATATCACAATTTCAATTCGGGAAATCCTTATTTATACAACAGGGGAGAAGTGACGGCAGACCAATTCGGGGACTATTCCACATGGAATGCTTATTATGAAGCGATTAAGAATTGCAATATTTTCTTTGATAATATTGATAAGTTGAAAGCCGACAAGGGGCAAGTTGATCGGTTGAACGGTGAGATGATCTTTCTTCGCGCATTCTTTTATGCGGATCTAGTCTCGCGTTTTGGTGGTGTTCCGTTGATCACAAAAACTTTCGATCTGAACAGCGATATGATGGTGCCACGTAATTCCTACGATGAATGTATAGACTTTATTGTGAAAGAATTGGATAAAGCGGCTGGGTTGCTCCCCCTCAGTTATGAAGGAAAGGATTTTGGTAGGGCAACTAAAGGTGCAGCATTGGCACTAAAGTCGCGGGTAACATTGTATGCTGCAAGTTCATATTGGAATCCATCCAATGATAAGGCGAAATGGCAAAAAGCTGCTGATGCGGCAAAGGCTGTCTTGGACCTCAACCAATACCAGCTTGATCCAAATTACAAACAGCTTTTTACGAGCAACAAAAGTAAAGAGATCATCTTCATGAAGCAGTTCAATACTGAATTTGGACATTCTTTTGATTGGACCGATTCTCCGAATGGTTTTACAGGTTGGTCAAGAACCTGCGTGCTTCAGGACATGGTCGATGCCTATGAGATGGAAGATGGTTCTATGCCTTCTGCACAGGCCTATGCGGACGGTAAACCTTGGGAAAATCGTGAACCTAGATTCTATGCCTCCATTGTGTGTGACGGTCAGCAGTTTAGGGGTAGAGAGATTGAGTTTTATATATCCTCAACAGGAAACCGGGCGAATAGTGGTAAGGATAGCGAATTTGGTATCGATGATTGGAATGCATCGAAGACCCATTATACGATCCGTAAATTTATGGATGAAAGTTTGCGTAATCCCTGGAATGATAAAAGTGCTCAACCGTGGATTTATATGCGTCTGGGCGAGATATATCTAAATTATGCGGAAACGCAGTATCAATTGGGCAATGAAGAGGTGGCTCGCACGTACATCAATAAGATTAGAGAACGTGCACGTGGTGGGAAGGCAGGTGTGCTTCCTGCGATTACGAGCACGGGTGCCGCGCTTCTGGGAAAAATACAGCAGGAACGACGTATAGAACTTGCCTTTGAAGATCATCGTTTTTTTGATGTAAGACGTTGGAAAATAGCTGAACAGACTGAAAACAAACCGGCGCGAAAAATTACGATTGTGCGGGATGACCAAACGAAGAAGAAAAGTTATAAAATTGAGGTGCTTCAGGAACGGAAGTTCTTTCCGCAGCATTACTTACTTCCAATTCCACGCAGTGAGATTCAACGAAATGCATTGTTGAAACAGAATCCAAGTTACGACTAATCAACCAACCTCCAAGGGTCTGCCCAATGCAGATCCTTGGTTTATTAAATTGCTACTCCTTATGAAAACCTTTTTATTATTTGCGGTACAGACTGTGCTTTCTGTCAGTGTGTTTGCTCAGAAGCAAGATATTTCAATCGATACGGACCAAAAGGAACTCCAAGAGGTCTTCGACTGGGCTAAGCAAAAAGCACGATCTTTTGTTGTTACGGGAACGCGGGGGCCGGTGAATGTTTACAAGAAAAATCAATCCGCAGACAGCGCTTTATATCAACCGGCCTATTGGGCGGGATATCCTTTGCGAACGGCCTTCTATTCGCGTGATTTTTGTCATCAAGCGATAGGAGCGCATCTGTTGGGTTTGGAAGAAGAGAATTTTACGATGCTTCGTTCCTTCGCGGCAAGTGCTACAAAGGAACGAAAGTGGTTTCCTTTGTGGGCGATCAATTTTGATGGTAGCCCTTATACGTTGGACTACAGAAATGACGATGACTTTGTCCGCGAGATACCGGCAGTGTTTGAGTTGGTTGAAAAGAATGCCCAGCTCTATGACTGGACCAAAGATCAACGCTATCTTAACGATCCGGCTTTGTTGTTATTCAACACAAAAGCAGTGAGTGATTTTGTGGCATTGCATGATGTTAAAGCGCCAAATGGTGTGCCCGAAAGCGATGGTTCGGGTAATATTTTCAAAGGCACGGCCACCTACAATGAACACCGTGACCAAACCTTAATTGAAGCCGGTGACGGTATTGGTAGCCAGTATCAAGCCTATTTGGCCTTCGCTAAACTTTCTGCATGGGGTGGCAAGAAAAAGCAGGCTAGGAACTACGCTAAAAAAGCCCAGACCTTGTGGAACTATTTCAATACAGTATGGGGCATAAAAGACAATAAGGAACTGTATAACCGAGGCTACGATAAAAATAATCTCCCGGTGTCTGGTTGGGGAAAAGAAAATTCTTGGTTTCTGCCCTTAAAAGAAATTACCGACCAGCGATCACATAGGCATCTGAAATATTTGGATTATATCGATGCACAACTTGGCTCAAAAGAAGGGCTGCCCGAAAATATTGAATCAATCACATATGTTCCAGAATTGTTTTTCAAATATGGTCAGAACGAACGAGGTTGGAAATGGCTGAAATATATTATATCCAAAATTAATACGGTGCATGCCATGGCTACGTTAACTGGCACCAATGGTGATTACCCCGAAGTTTCCTTTGTGCTGATCAGTAACGTTGTGCAGGATATGATGGGGATCAACCCTGGTGTAAAAGGTAATTCTTTAGAAACTTGCTCCCATCTTCCTCAGGATATTGACCGGCTTAAAGTGTCGAATGTCAAGATTGGTGGCGCAATGTATACGGTAGCGCAACGTGGCCTATCGGAGACTGCCTTGTCGTACAGTGGAGGCGAGGCGATACAGTACTGGCAGGCTGGTTTTCCGGGAAGTCACCCTTATCTTTATTGTAATGGCATCAAGAAGAAAAGTCTTATTGATCAGAAAAATGGTTTTACTTACAGCTATATCGAGGTGAAGATTGACCGCGATATGAAATATACCGTAGCAACTCAACTATAGATCGTTATGAAAATTAAATTATATTATTGGGGCATCATTGCCGTTGGCTTAATACTGCAGTGCAATTTGACGGTAGCTCAAAATTCAAAAAAATGGTCACTATTAAAGGATAATAGAATTGAATGGAAGGTTAAGCAAGGAGAGAATCACGAAGATCATATGGAGATGGCAGGTTTACAATCGGCTGCTGTCGTTTACTATGGTGTTCGCGACGGCCGGCTATTATTGGACAAGAAGGTTGTATTTCCGATGTTACGAACAATTCCCAACAATACCCATGCAAGTTTAACCGTACCCTTTCAGGATAATAAGTCCTTATTGATAAAAGTAGATGGCGTAGCGGTCGATGAGTATCCGCTACGTTTTGTACTTGACGGAAAATTAGCTGTTTATTCAACGACGAACTCACCATTGGAAGTACAGCGGACGTTATTCCCATCCGTCGATAAACCTGTTTTGATTGAACGCGTTAAGTTGGTGAATACAGGGAATAAACCCCTGCGAATCGATCTGATGAACAAGTATTCGAAATTCCTGTCCGATCCTGCGAAAAGTGTTTATGGGCCGTATGTTGTACAGGCCTTATTACGCGATACGCTAGTGCCAAATCTCGAACCAAAGCAAAGTTACCTGTTTGATATTGTGTATGAGGGAAAGAAAATATCAACGCCTGTTTATCAGTATTCTCCATCCTATGAATTGCAGAAAAGAGAGGATTTCGTGAAAAGTTTAGCCGACGATCTCATGCTGGAAACACCCAATGATACGATCAATACAGCATTTGCTTTTGCTAAGATTCGTGCAACTGAAAGTATTTATGATACAAAGGGTGGATTGATGCACGGTCCCGGAGGTTTAAGCTACTACGCTGCTATTTGGGCAAATGATCAGGCTGAATATGCCAATCCTTTCTTTCCTTTCTTGGGCAATCGTAACGGGAATGAAAGTGCCATCAATTCCTTTCGTCATTTTGCCCGTTTTATGAATTCGGATTATAAACCAATTCCGAGCTCAATAGTGGCAGAGGGCGATAGTTATTGGAATGGTGCTAAAGATAGAGGGGACATGGCCATGATTGCCTATGGAGCATCCCGGTATGCGTTGGCCTTGGGAAAGAAAGATATTGCCGTCGAATTATGGCCATTAATTCATTGGTGTTTTGAGTATTTGGAGCGTCAGAAGACAAGTGAAGGTGTTTATCGATCGGATAGTGATGAACTGGAAGGGAGAGCACCGGCAGGTAAAATTAATCTGTCGACAAACAGTATTGCCTATGGCGCTTATCAGAGTGCGGCAGACCTTGCTCATGAATTGGGGAAGGAGGATCTTTCTCAACAATACAGAAAGCGGGCCGAAGAACTCCGTCGTTCGATTGTGCGTTATTTTGGTGCTGATGTGCAAGGCTATTCCACCTACCGTTATTACGACGGTAATACCATCTTAAGGGCTTGGGTATGTTTGCCAATGACCATGGGGATAACCGAGCGGAGTGCTGGAACAATTGACGCCTTATTATCAAAATATCTCTGGACAAACAATGGTGTCCTCACACAATCCGGAGATAAGGTATTTTGGGATCGGGCAACCTTATATGCCTTTAAGGGATTTTTTATGACGGGAGCAACCGAAAGGGCGCTGCCTTATTTTAAGTATTACTCTTCGATGCGTCTTTTGGGGGATCATGTACCCTATCCGGTTGAGGCCTGGCCTGAAGGTGGACAACGGCATTTAAGTGCCGAAAGTGCCTTGTATTGCCGGGTTATAACGGAAGGATTATTTCATATTGTACCCACTGGTTTTCGAAAGTTTAGTATAAGTCCCAGTCTGCCAAAGGAGTGGAACTATATGCGGCTTAGACGAATAAAAGCCTTTGACCGAGTGTTTGATATTGAAGTATCCCGGAAAGGTAAGCAAGAGTTTCTTATCGTGAAACAGCAAGATGGTCGGCTCATTCAGAAACCAATTTTGAGCCAGCAGGCAATCAGTATCACCTTAAATTAACCTAAAAATCTCCACAAGTGATCGTCCTGTGGAGATTTTTCACTATAGTCCCTTATAGTGCGCTGAAACTTTGCATATTTTTCCATGTACATCTAATTCCATATATTCCGCGGAAAGCGAATCGTTGACGCTTTTATAGAAAATTACCATGGAGTTTACGCCCGTAAGTATGTGGTAAAGCTCAAAATGAAGTTCTGGATATTTTTCCAGTGCGCTTTTAAAATAAGCTTTTAATTCTTCTTTGTTGTTTATATTTCCCGCCGTATTCACACCCATTTTCTGAATAATGGGGGAGCGAAAGTCAATGTCTTCACTATAGTGTCGCATAATTGTATCCAGATCGTGTTGATTCCAGGCATCAACCCAATGTTGCGCAAGATCTGCAGGCTGATTAAAATTATCTAGTGTATTCATGTTGTATTAAAAATTAATCGATGTATCTGACGGAATTGTCAAACCAAACCGCTTAAAGCAATATACATAATTTAACTGTTTTATCTGCCGTAAGGATGGATAAACCGTTATTGACCCACAATTTGTTGGAATCGCTAAATTGAACAAACGGTTGCGTTTTGATCAGAGTTGTCAATGCTGATAATTCTCGTTATTATCGTAAGGTTATAGTCTGTTCGTAAGCAGATTGACTATAGTTTGTTCGTTTATAAAATAAGAAAATTGTGAAAAAATATCTATTTCTTGCGGGTATTCAGGTAATGTCAGTGCTAGGGTTATCAGCCCAAACGACAAGGTCAACTGTGCCATTACAGCTATTGGGTACCCGGAGTTGGATCCGTGTAGACACGAAGGATAATCAACCGAGCATGTCCGGAGCGAAAGTCTTTTGGGCAAAAACGAATAAGAAACCGCAAACAGCCAATGCGATATTAGCAGAAGGTGCCAAACGTTATTATATTCAGCAGGTGGAGCCTGAAAGGACCTATTATATCTGGATAGAATCTGCTACAGGAAAATCCTTGGCGAATGGAAAAGTGTATACGAGCAAGAAGTGGCAGCTGGATGATACTGAACTCGATGAGGAGCAAAGGAATCCAAGCTCAAGAGCTGTTCCTATTGGTATGGAAGTCTATTGGCAGGATGAATTTAACGATCAGTTACTTAATCGGAATAAATGGACGACCAACTATTTCTCGTCCCTGAACTATCTGAATGAAAAATCCAAGGATGAAATGTTGCATGATCGTTTGCCACAACCGGCTTATACGTTAAATGGATCAGCGATCAATCTGTATGTCAATGATACCATTCCCAAGCGGATTTTTACGGAGGGTGGCAACCAAAAGATTTCATCCATCCAAACCTACGATTGGAAGTCCAATGAAAATCTATTGGACAACAGCAAAGGTGGGTACTTTGAAGTTAAGGTGAGACGCAACCGCCAGGGTAATCCAAAGGGAACAAATACAGCTTTTTGGTTTGATTCACCAGGACCAGATATTCGTTATTATCTTCAAGAAGGATCTGAAGTGGACGGAATTAAAGGCATTCGTCCCAAGGGACAGCTTTTTGAAATAGACGTTTTCGAGTATATTACAGCTCAATTTGTGATACATGGACATGTCGATCAAAAAGGGGTATTTCAACGTAATCTTGCTACACATATTGCGGAGGGGTATGAACATGTGGGACAATGGGTAACACATGGGGTATTATGGACACCTACCAGTATTAAACATTATATCAATGGAGACCTGATCAAGGAGTATACGAATAAAAATCAGATTTATTCACCCAACCACTTTTTGAATGTATTTCTTGGAGCCTATGGTTCTGAAGGCGGAGTCAATATGGAGGTCGATTATATTCGGGCTTATAATTGGCCTTTAAAGGATGGTAATGAACTGCCGAATCCAGATTTTGAGGGCAAGGCTGGTCTTGCACCTTGGGAAGGAGCAGCGGTCATCGAAGAAGGGCGTGGAGAAAAAGGCAGTAAAGCGGTCGTACTTGCGCCGGGTCAAAAAATAGAGCAATATGTTTATTTGGATCCTCAACAAGACTTCAAGCTTGGCTATTGGAGTAAAGGAGGTAAAGTTCAGGCGGAAGTGGATGATGTTGCTGTCGTAACAGGAAAGTTATCGACTTTAAAGACTTTAATAGCTGATTCAGGAAAGAGAGGTGGAAAACAGGCCGTTGATTTTGTTACTGGCAAGGAGATCAATCCGAATAAAAAAATAGTTCGGATCGGATTTATCAATATAGGAACGGAAAACGCATTATTGGATAATATCACGTTGAAAAAAAGATAGTTATAGTGTTGTTTTCTTAGTAAATAACGGCTCTATGTATATCATGTAGGAGCCATTTTTATGTTTTTTTATGTGGTAAATGTTTCTTTTGATATGCTGAAGGTGACATATTTGTCTGTTTTTTGAAGAAATGAGAGAACGTAGCGGAGTCCTCAAAACCCAATTCAATTAGCGTAGTCTTGATTGGATTGGCCCCCAAACGCAGCAGGTGCATAGCTTCCTTTAACAAACGATTATGAATCAGTTTGAGGGGGGTAGTCTCCATGTATTGCTGTGTTTGTATCCAAAGAGTTGTTGCAGTTATATTCAATAAATTTGCGTAATAAGCGACATGGTGTTCTTTTTTATAATGAAGTTCTATTAATTCAAGAAAGCGATTGAGGATGGCTGGATAAGTGTATGGTGCTAAATTATCGATGTGTTTGGTTAAGGAGCGGTTAATCTCTAGTAAGCTAGTACCCAAACGTGATAAAATGAGTGATAATAGTGGCTGATAACGAGAGAGTTCCTCACGGATCTTATCGAATTCATAGCGAAGCCTCTCAAATTCATATGCTGCGATCTGAAGTATCGGATAATCTTTAAGAAGTTTTATGTTGATTGAAAGCGTATGACATAATTTTTCAAAATTTTGCCAGGGAATTCTAAAATGATAAACAGCGGTTTCTTTGAAAAAATAGAAAGAACTTGACTGACCAGGGAACATTAAATGAATTTGATAACCCATTATATTAAGTTGCCCCTGATCAATCTGACGGATACCTCCTCCCGAGTGTATTAAGATAAGGGTCAGCACCTCTTTGCTTTTGAGCATATGGCAGGTGTGTACTCTGATATTCCGCATTCGATATAAAAAACCGAGATGCTCTACCTGTTCGTCGCATGTTGTTATGTTTGCAGTATTAAACATAGTTATTTTGGTCTGAGAGGCGTTAAATGCACGATTTGTTTATTCAATTTTGCGATTCTTATCTAACGATTATAGGGATATTCCTGTACCCAATGGAACTTGCGCTGCTTTAATTCGAAAGTTTGCACGTCTTGTTTAATCAGTTTAATTTGCGCTGTATGGTCATCGAAGGCTTTTGTCAGAAGAATATTTCCATCTTGGTTGATTTGATAATCAAATTGATAATTGTTTAAGGTGATTTTCTTCCCCGCAGCATCAATTACAACGCTCTCTCTTTGCGGGCTATAGTCTGTGTTGCGTATTAAGACCTTATTGTTATCAATTTCGAAAACAATAAGTCGCCAATTTTCGGGGATTGTTTTGCGTGGTGTTCCCGCTTGATCAATACGGTAGATTCCATATAGTGGTGACTTCGTTAGGTACTCAGCGATCATTTTTTTTGTACTTAATATGCCCATGCCCTGTTGCACTATAAAGAGAAGTAACACGGCCAATTTGATGATAAACAAACTTTTTCTTTTCCAGCTTTTATTGAATAGGGGTTGTTGAATAGGAAGTAACTGTACAGGTTTTCCTGAAATAAAAATTTCGCACAATGCTTTTAAGTAGGGAAGCAGTAGAAATATGGAAAATAGCAGGAGTGCTGTGGAGACCATTTTGACAGGAACATCATAAAAATAATTAACAGCCATAATATTGATACTTGTCGCAACCGTAATAAGTGCACCCAAAACCATCATTTTTCTGAAAAGCAATAGGCCAGATAATATTTCAATTGAACCGATGAGTATATTGTAGCCTTGAGAATAACCGATATAAGTCCATGCGAGGCCCATGGGGGAATACTCGCCCAATGGCTGCAGGAGTTGTGTTAACCTCGGCGGCTGCATTTGCATATAGAAGACTTTGATGAGACCATAGTTGATGAGCATAAAAGCAACATAATAACGTATTGCTGTGGTTAACCAGTAAAAAAGGATCCTATAGTTCGCTCTTTTTCGATCTAATATGGACCATAAAGCTGCCCCGACTAATGCTAGTAGGAATAAGATCAATAAGGATATCCAGGCATAGGAGGTATCCCCACTTCCGTTGATGAAGATGCTGTGGTCGTAAGAATAGCCCAATATATTTTCTGCAAACCAGGGAGTCAACTTTTGCATAAAATGGTTGAGGGGAGAGCTGATATAGCCATATAATGGATAAGTGCCGTTGTTGAAAACAAGAATAAACGACAAAATGAAAATAAAAGAAAATCGAAAACCTAATTTTCTAAAGGCAGGCCAACGTTCTGAACCGTTTTCGTTAAGAATAAGCATGATTAAAGTTTATAGTATTTAAGTTAATATTTTTTGGTAAAATAGACCGTATGTTTGTTGGAATAAATAATCGATTAAATAGTAAATAATCATTACGCTATATTTGGACAGAAGTTTTTATCTTGCTCCTAAAAAATAAGAATCATGGACAAGATCAGAGAATATTTCGAATCGCTCGTTGTCATGAATGATACGGACTGGGAGGTGTTTTCTTCTAAGCTTGTTAAGATGGAGTTTCCAAAAAAATCACTGATTTTGGAAATCGGAAAAACTGAACAGTATTTATCTTTTATTGAAAAAGGAATTGTACGTTTCAATATCCCAAAACTGGACTATGATTTTACTTTTGGATTCGCTTTTGAAAACTCTTTTGTAAGTGGGTACGATTCCTTCTTGACACAGCAGCCTTCATCGTATCATCTCGAGGCAATAACGGATTGTATTTTATGGCGGATATCGTTTGAGGATCTCCATGCGGTATATCAAACAACAACGGTTGGGAATCTAATTGGTCGGAAAGCGGTTGAGGACATTTTTCTAAAAAAAATGAAACGGGAACTGACGCTACTCGAAGATTCGGCAAAAACCAGGTATATCAATTTGTTGCGTGAGCAGCCCGAGCTGATTCGCAATATTCCCTTAAAATATCTGGCTTCTTATATTGGTATTAGACCGCAATCATTGAGCCGAATCAGAAAAGGCATTTATTAACAAATGTTCATTGATAACAAAAAGAAGGGTACCTATTTTTGTTATAAAAAAGATGAAACCATTTTTTGTATTGATCGTTGTCTTTGTTGTCTCCAATTTAAGTACCCTGTTGTTGAAAGGCACGGTGGATTATTTTTTTTCTGGCAAAATAGCACTAGCCGTTATGTTGCTGTTTACATCATTGGGGCATTTATTATATACGGAGGGAATGACCTTGATGCTGCCCGAATTTATTCCATTTAAAAAGGAAATGATCTATGCAACCGGACTGTTGGAAGCCCTTGCTGCTATTGGGCTATTTGTTCCACAGGTAAGCCGTATGACTGGGATACTTTTGCTGGTTTTTTTTCTGTTGGTATTACCCACAAATATCCGGGCAAACTTGAAGCATATAAATTATGAGACGGCTACTTTCGATGGACCTGGTCCAAACTATTTGTGGTTTCGTATTCCGTTTCAAATCTTGCTTATCGCTTGGACTTATTATTTTGCGATTCGTTAAATCAAGTTTCTTAACTAAAATATAGCATTAAATTAATACGGGATTGTTTAGTTTTATTTAACAATTTTTTATTTTTGCTAAACTTTTAGGTTTAATCAAATGAAAGAAGCAATTAAGATGATCGTATTTGACATGGCAGGTACGACAGTGAACGAAAATAATATTGTGTATAAGACGCTTAGAAATGCAATAAATACGGTAGGAGGCTATGAACTTACATTAACGGAAGTATTGGCGCATGGCGCAGGTAAGGAAAAGTTACAAGCGATCAAAACAGTACTTAAAAATAGCCTGAATCTTGTTGATGATGAATTGGCACAACGCATGTTTACGTTGTTTTTAGGGGAGCTGGAGCATGCTTATGAAGTAGAAGAAATTTATCCAAATACGAATGCTGAGGAGCTTTTTGCCATATTGAAAGACCGTGATATCTTACGTGTGTTGAATACGGGATATGACCGAAAAACTGCGGAGTCGCTTTTAGAAAAGCTTAACTGGAAAGTAGGAAAGGATGTAGATGCATTAATTACAGCGTCTGATGTGCCTCGAAACAGACCCTATCCAGATATGATTGAATTAGCGATGCAAAAATTTGAAATTGCTGATCCAGGTGTTGTCGTAAAGATTGGAGATTCTATTATCGATATACAGGAGGGGCAGCAAGCAGGCTGTGGTTTAAGTATCGGTATCACAACCGGTGCACATAATGTGGCTCAACTCAAATCCGCAAATCCCGATTATGTGATTGATGATCTACTGGAAATTGTTCCAATACTTGAAAAGAAGAATATCTCCAATACAGTTGTCTAGTTCTTTGACACTGTTGAATAAAAAAGCGGGTATTTCTTGTAGGAAATACCCGCTTTTGATTGCGATATGATCCACATGCTATTGCATTTGTATGCCTTCCATTGAATTCTGGTTTTTGTTTTTCTTAAACATGTTCATATCCATTTTTCCGAAACGGTAGGAAAGATTCAATTTGATCAACTGCGGATTGGAAAGTCGATAATAGGTTTGAGAGAATCCTTCACCCGATGAAACAATGGTATTGCCACGTGTTCTGAAGATATCATTGATGGCCAATGTTGCGGAGGCAGCCTGATTTTTCAAGAAGCTTTTCTTGATGGCAAAGTCGATACCATAGAATGGTTTGATATAGCCTTGGGAAGAGCTTTGTGCCTGGTTCATTGGTGGGCCGAATGTCTGGCCCTGTGTAACTGGCATATTTGTTTTGCCTTGATATTCAAAAGCAAGCTGTAGGTTCCAGTTTTTCTGTAAGTTGAATGTATTGTTCAATTTTCCAAATACTGTCCACATACCTTCCGACGGTGTTTTCTCATCAACTTCAATTTTAGAATTGTAGAAGTTGAGGTCTGCTGTCAGATCCCACCATTTTTTGAGATTATTGGTATACGTGAATTCGGCCCCATAATTTTTGCTGGAATTGGCATTGATATAGGTATTAATGAAATCCATTTTGTTCGTCACCGGATTGAGTTCCTGTGTCAGGTAACGTGTAATTAGGTTGTTTGTAGATTTATAGTATACCGTTGCCAAAAATGTACCTTTTCCATGTGTACGACTGTAAGAAAGTTCGCCCGAAGTGGTGAATTCTGGTACAAGATCGGGGTTACCACGTGTAATATTTAAGCTGTCTGTGTAGTCAACAAAAGGGATAAGCTGAAAGAAGTTCGGACGGTTGACACGACGGGTTACGCTCATCTGTATTTGGTCTTTTTCGGTTAGCTTTTTGCTCAGGAACAAAGAAGGAAATAAGCTAAGGGGGTACTTGTTGTGAAACTTTTCATTTGTGTTCAAAAGTTCGCCGTCGTACGTTGAGCTTTCTGCGCGCAACCCAACTTTATAGGATACCCAGTCTTTGAGATTTCCTCCAAGTGAGGCATAAGCTGCATAGACACTGTTTTTATTGTTATAGTTGGCTGAAGCTGCGGTGATATTTTCAAAATCCTCCTTATCCACTGCTTTTAAGGAATTCGTGTTGAGGTTTTTGAGTTTATTGATCTGGGCACGCACACCGGTCTCGAGTTTCATGCCATTTTTGAACGGTTTGACATAATCTGCCTGCACAGTCATAAATTTATTGTTGCCGGAGCCGTTGTTTTTTTGGATCTGCGTTCCGCTGACCTCATCGCTGGCATTGCGATAATTGGTCGTATATAGACCATTTGAGGTGTTATTACCGCCAAAGTAATTGAAATCGACAGACAATTCTTCGCCTTCAGTTTTGAATTTTTGGACGAGACCAGCTTGCAGGCCACGTGGTTTAAAGCTTCTTTCAGATTCGGAAATGCGATCGCTCATTGAAGTACTGCCCCCTGAAGTGGTGGAAATTGCTGAATTTTCATTAGGCTTAAATTTACCCTGAACCAACACTCCGGCGACAGATAGCGTTGTTTTGGGACTTAAGTCGTAATCTACGCCAAGCCGGCCAAAGGTAATCATACCTTTTGTTTTTCCCTCGATATCTTGATCTACTGTCGATTCTATGCCATTAATTGTACTGGTACGGTGGCTGTCGCCCTCGGTGTTGGTCCGCATGCGCATATTCATTCCCGTCAGTGAGATGTTGAATTTATTCTGACGCAGATTTAAACTACCCATAAAGTTGGTCCCGCCAAAGCGGTCGCCACCTAAGGTGACCATACCATTGTATCCAGCTTTCTTATTTTTTTTCAGAATAATATTGAGGATACCGGCCATACTTCCAGAAGCGTCGTATTTGGCAGATGGATTTGTGATGATCTCGATTTTATCAATGACATCAGCCGGAATTTGATCCGGTGTAAGCGTGGTCGGTTTTCCGTCAACAAAAATCGTTGGCGCTGCATTTCTCAATTTTACATTACCGTCGATATCTACTTGTACAGAAGGCATATTGCGGAGTACATCGATTGCTGTACCGCCAGCCGCGACGATATTTTTCTCTACGTTGAAGACTTTTTTGTCGATATCCATTTCGAGTAATGCCTTGCGGCCAGTCACGGTGACTTCATCGAGCTTACGGTTGTCATTTTCCAGTTTGATCGCGCCGATATCTTTGGTTGTTTTTCCATCGGTATAGTCTACAGCTAGATCAATCGGTGCATAGCCTACAGAGCTAATTTTTAACTTCCATTTTTCTTTTGGTGAAATGGCTGCGAAATTGAATTTTCCATTTTCTGAAGAACTGGTACTTTTTACGAGAATTTCCCTTTCTTTACCTGTAGCTTGATCCTTGATGACCTTCAATAAATTCACGGAAGCTTGTGCGATCGGTTTCCCGTTGTCGTCCACAATTTGGCCGGAGAGCTGGCCTTCGGACATGGCGAAAGCAGGACGACCGCCTGCAGGGGCTTGAGCGTGTACAGAAGCAACCGCAGTTGCCATTAGTGCTATTGCTATAAATCTTTTCATTTTTTCTTTGCTATGCTATCGGCTACGCGGATTAGGCTGTTCGACAGTACGCAAATTTGAAAAGGATTTTTTAGCTATGCAATCATCTGTAGACCAAAGCGTCGAATGTGTAGACGAACGGATAATTGTATCGATTCAATTTGTACCTGTAGCATTAGATAAACTGTTCGATATTTTTAATATATTTTTTACCGATAGGAAGGGCAGTTTCGGGTAAGGTGAGTTTGCTTTGACCGATCTGTTCAATACGATTTTTGTTGACAATAAAAGAATTATGTATGCGTAGAAAATCGACTGTAGGTAATATTTTTTCCATCCCTCGGAGGTTGCTGCGCGTAAGAAGTGGCGATTCACGGTCGACCAGGTATATTTTCACATAGTCTTTCAAGCCTTCGATGTAGCTGATTTCATGGAGGAAAATTTTCGTCTTTTTGTATTCTACATTGACGATAATATGATCCTGTTCGGGTAGCTGTTTTGCACGGAGCAGCATACTTTCTTCCACTTTTCGGACTGCGGCTGCGAGTCGTTCTTTTGAAATGGGTTTAAGCAGATAATCTACGGCATTTAGCTCGAAACCTTCAACAGCATATTGGTGATAGGCCGTGGTGAAGATAACTAAGGGGCGTGGGGTGAGTTCGCGAATAAACTGCGTACCCAATTGATCGGGCATTTCAATATCCAGAAAAATCAGATCGATAGCGTGATCTTTTAAATAGTCTTCAGCTTCGGCCGTCGCATTAAATTTACGGGCGACTTCGATTTGCTCAAAATTCAATAAGTCGTCTTCTAAAATGTTGAGCGCGAAGGGTTCATCATCGATTAGTATACATTTAATCTTCATCGGTCATCAGTTTTAAAGTCACTTCGAAATCTCCAGCATCGGTTTTTCCGATCCTGAGGTCATGTCGGTTGGGATACAGTAATTGTAATCGTCTGCGTACATTGGTCAGTCCTATCCCTTCGTTTGGACGCGGTTCCGTATGTTGTAAAATGCTATTGCGAGATATAAAGATAATGCCACCTGGAGTCTCCTGAAATTGAAACTGTATCTGTGGTTCAGTTTTGCTATCCACACCATACTTGAATGCATTTTCCACAAAATGGATGAAGAGTAATGGGGGGATCATTCTATTTTTGACTCTGTCTTCGATATCTAGTGCCACATTTCCTTGAATAGGAAGACGAAGGGTCTGTAAGGCGATAAAATTGCGCATATGGTCGATCTCTTTAAAAAGTTCGACTTTGGGGCCGTCTACTTCGTAAAGTATGTAGCGTAGCATTTCGGACAACTTAACAATAGTGTCTTCGGAATCTGATGATTGTTTACGAATAAGCCAACGGATATTATTGAGCGTATTGAATAGGAAATGTGGGCTGATCTGAAGTTTTAACATCGTTAGTTCTGCCGTTGTTTTTTCAAGCGCAATCTGTTTGTTGAGCTCCTTTTGTCGGGCTTGCTCATCGTAGAGAAAGATCATCGAAGAGGTGATCATACAGAGTGAGTAAATAATGCCCGGGCCGATGACCAATCGTACGAAAAGAATATTTTCCTTGCTCAGATGAGCGAGCTCCCCATCTGGATTAAAATAGACTATACAGTAGTTCAGTGCTACATAGGTGGCGAATCCAAGTGCCATTAATAGTACAAAGATCTTTCTGCGACCAAAAAAATAGGTAGGTGCAACAACGTAGCAGTGCAAGTAAAAATGAGTAGCCAGGAACACAATATTTACTAAATGCGATAATGCCGAATAAGGCTTGAAATCCGCGATTTTATCCGGCTGGTAGAGGTACGTAATAAAGGGCAAAAGCAGTAATATGGTCCAGATGACAATATGTAAATAGAATTTTCTGAAGAATCTGCCGATCATGTTATATCTAATTAATCCCCTTACTTTTGGATAAGACCAAACTTAGATAAATTGCTTTTTATATGCAATATAAATACGTTTATAGGTAAAAACAATTATTCATCAAAGCTGTTCTCCGAAGGTTATCATGATCTGTTGTCAATCGATATGGTGTTATAAACATGAGCAGCTATTAAATGAAATGATGTTAAAAAGAGGTTCAGGAAAGAACACGAAAACGGGAAATAGGCTGGACTGTTGGAAATAGTTTTGTATTTTGCAGGTATAAACTTTGTAACGTGACGTTCAATCCAAACCGATATCAGCATATGCCCTACAGACGCTGTGGGAAGAGTGGCATTCTCTTGCCAGCCATTTCATTGGGGCTTTGGCAAAATTTTGGTGAAACCGATATTCAAGCGGTGTTCCGCAAAACTTTGGTGACCGCTTTTGATCACGGGATTACCCATTTTGACCTTGCCAATAATTATGGTCCGCCTCCGGGAAGTGCAGAAGAGAACTTTGGACATATATTGCGTAGCGATTTTGTGGGCTATCGTGATGAACTTTTAATTTCCACTAAAGCGGGATATACCATGTGGCCGGGTCCGTATGGTGACTGGGGAAGTCGTAAATATTTGATGGCCAGCTTACACCAGAGCTTAAAACGGATGAAGCTCGATTATGTGGATATATTTTACCATCATCGACCGGATCCGAATACACCGTTGGAAGAGACGATGGTCGCATTGCGAGATATTGTTCATCAAGGAAAGGCCTGCTATGTGGGTTTGTCCAATTATCCTCCTGATCTTGCTCAGAAAGCTGCTGCGTTATTGCGTGCAATGGGGACACCATGCCTTATTCATCAGCCTAAATATTCGATGTTGGTGCGGACACCTGAGGAGGGGCTTTTGGATGTGCTGCAGGCAGAAGGAATCGGAGCGATCGCTTTCTCTCCTTTGGCACAGGGACTGTTGACCAATAAATACTTAGGTGGCATTCCGGCAGATTCGCGCGCTTCGAAAGAGCATTTTTTGAAAAGTGACATGATCACTGCTGAATTGATGGAGAAGATAGACCGGTTGA
Organism: Sphingobacterium sp. UBA2480; assembly: GCF_002341965.1. NCBI lineage: Bacteria > Pseudomonadati > Bacteroidota > Sphingobacteriia > Sphingobacteriales > Sphingobacteriaceae > Sphingobacterium > Sphingobacterium sp. UBA2480. The sequence goes on from NZ_DDPA01000007.1 coordinate 726,410, forward strand.
ATAATCTGGCGATACAAAGAGGCCAAACATTGGCTCAAATGGCAATTGCATGGTTGTTGAAAGATGAACGTGTAAGCTCCGTTTTGGTAGGGGCGAGAAATAGTGAGCAACTGGTTGATTCACTCAAGGCCCTGGACAGGCTAGACTTTACGGCGGATGAATTGGCACTTATTGATGCTATTCTGAAGTATAATTAATCACCTAATTGATCGTGTCATGTTTGCTTTTGAAGCACAATTGGAAATTATCGGTATCAATCCTTTTGTTTTTGTTCCTGCTGATATTCTGGAAAACGTATTTAAGGATGCGGGAATGAACAAAGGTTATATTCCTGTGAAGGGAAAAGTTAATGAAAAAGATTATGTTCAGACCTTGCTGCGATTTCAGGGGGAATGGAGACTGTACATTAACACGGTTATATTGGCGAACTCGCCGAAACGAATCGGCGAGACCTTAACCATAACAATCGCTTTTGATCCGGAAGACCGGACTATTTTGCCTCATCCAGAACTCGAAGCAGCATTTGCGCTAAATAATGATGCACTAAAGGTGTTTGATGGATTGTCTCCATCAAAGCAAAAGGAAATTATCCGTTATATTTCTAACTTAAAAACTGCGGATAGTCGAAGAAAAAACATCGAAAGGGCGATCGGTTTTCTATTGGGTAAAAATCGATTTGTGGGGCGTGAAAAGCCCTAAGAACTCAGACCAGTACTTCCATGTATGTCCTGTAATTACGGCCAGATATAGGGAGAATTGGTAAGAATTTTAGTGATAATTTGAATATACTTATGGACAATCCTAAAATAGTATGGGGTATCATCGGCTGTGGTGATGTCACAGAAAAAAAAAGTGGACCTGCGTTTAATCAGATAAATAATAGTCAGCTAATGGCTGTCATGCGAAGGGATGCGGCGAAAGCTGCTGATTATGCTAAGCGACATCAGGTACCCCTATGGTATTCAGACGCTGACGATTTACTTGATAATATCGATCTCAATGCGATTTATGTCGCAACGCCACCGTCCTCTCATCTCGCGTATGCACTATCTGCCCTGCGTAAAGGGAAATCTGTTTACGTTGAAAAGCCCGTTACGTTAAATGCGATAGAGGCTGAATCATTATTGGCGGAAGTAAAAAGCAGTAACGGGAAATTGGTTGTTGCGCATTACCGTAGACAATTGCCTTTGTTTCTAAAGGTTAAAGAGCTTGTTGAAAACGGTGAAATTGGCCAGCTAAGGACGGTGCAACTCCGTTTATGGCAAAGCAGAACGCCCGACCTGGTAACTAAAAGTGGCGGAGATTGGCGTACTGATCCTGCTGTTTCGGGCGGCGGCTACTTTTTTGATTTAGCCCCTCATCAATTGGATTTGATGCTTTACTTTTTTGGAATGCCGATTTCATACGATGGTTTTAGCTTAATTCAGGATAGGGACAGTGCTGTTGCCGATCAGACCACAGGGACCATTTTATTTAATAATCAGCTTGTTTTTCATGGAAGTTGGTGTTTTAATGTTGCCAAAGAAAATCAGGTAGACAGTTGTGAAATTGTTGGAAGCCTTGGTCGTATTTGTTTTTCCATTTTTGGAAATTCAGTTGTTATCGAAACAGGGGATGGAGAGCAGGAATTCAGATTTGACCATCCCGAAAATATTCAATTGCCGATGATTTCGCGTGCGGTAGAGTATTTCAGCGGCATCGGGCCAAATCCATCTCCGATTGAGGAAGCCTTGGTCCTGATGCAGATCATCGATAACTTTTCGACAATAAGGCAATAATATTTTGCTTTGCTGATAAGCTGTAGTCTTTAAGGATGAAGCAGGTATAATGGAAAGCCTATTTGGAAGATAGGTATGATTTCGGTCTTCCAAATAGGCTTAATTTTTCTGACAGTGTCTGATCTTATTAGCCACAAAGAACCTTCAGTTTGCTTTCATTACTGTTGGTGTCTGCGAAGTTAAGAAGGTTTTATTAAGTATTCTTTCTTTTGAATGGACCCATTGGAGCAATGAGTTCTAAGTTGGTGCCATAAAGAGGTGCACCGAACTGATCTTAAAAGCAATTAATAGATCGCTACTGGATTGACATTGACCTGTGTGGATCCTACATATAAGGGCTGTCCAAGGACAAATAGAAATTCCCAGACTTTTTCTTTTACCAAGGGGCGTGTATCGATTAATTCAAGATTGTATATGCCACGTTTGGCCAATAAAAACTGATTGATTGGAAATTCCTCGTTGGTATTGGGGTTTGGATATACTTCGGATGCCCATGTGTCTCCACCAAAAGCAACGATACCTTGATCTGCTAGCCATTTTGCTGCATCCATGCCGATACCGGGTTCAGTTTCCAGGAACTGTTGGTTGTTGTTGCCGATCAATTCCAACCAGCCCGTGTTGAATAAGACGATGTCACCTTTTTTGATCGTGATCCCTTGTTTTTTTAACACCGATTGAATGGCTTCAACGGTAAATTCTGTACCACCGGGAACGATATCTTTTCCATAATAGGCTGTCATATCCAAGACAATAGCACGGGTTACCAGTGGTGGGACTTTTTCTATTCCAAGTTTTTTAACGCCTTCTACCGTAACGAAATCCTGCGCTTTGTTGCCATTGTAGTAGATATTGTTGATTCCGATATGTCCAATACCGTTCAATTGGGTGCCGACACCGGTCCAGGCATTTACCAATTCGTCGTTGAAAGTGAATTTATTGGGACCAAGTGTTGCACCAGCCTGTTCTCCGGGTTGTATATTATACAAGTTAAAACTACGGTGGCGGAAAGCTGGGAGCTGTTTGTTTACAGGGACAGCAAGAGGGACAGTTTTTCCCTTTTTGACAAGTTTTAATGACTGTAGCACCAATTTTGGTGATATTAAATTGGCAGCTCCGATCTCGTCGTTCTTACCATAAGCAGCATGATGCCATGTACTATCTGTTGGGTCTACCAACAGTGTTTTATTTTGCGCATTGCTTTGCAATGCTGTGAGTGACAGTACCCCCATGAGGAGTACTGTCAACTGATTGAATTTTTTCATCGTTGAATATTAAATTTTTGCTAATGCAAGATTGATAAAGGATAGTTCTTCTGCGGTAAGCGTGATGTCGATGGCCTGCGCATTTGCGATGGCCTGCTCTGCATTTCGGGCACCTGCCAAGACCACAGTGATCGCCGGCTGCAAACTAGTCCAGCGTAATACCAATTGGGAAAGCGTGACACCTTTGTTTGCGGCAATTGGACTGATGGTATCCAAGAAGGTCTTTACTTTGGCCAGATCAAATTGTTGGAAATAACCATTGCGGTGATCGTTTTCTTTTAATTTACCAGTATTGAAATATTTACCGGTTAACAAACCACGCTCCATAGGGCTATATACAATGATACCCAGATCATTTTCCTTTGCGTAAGGAACAAGGTCCTGTTCGATACCTCGGTTCAGCATGCTGTAACCAACTTGATTACTCGCTATATTGAGGGTTTTTCGTGCTTCTGAAACTTGATCAACGCTATAATTGCTGACGCCGGCAGCACGGATCTTACCTTGTTGTAAAAGAAGATCCAAGGCTTCCATCGTTTCGGAAATCGGAGTTGTACTATCTGGCCAGTGAATCTGTAGTAGATCGATATAGTCGGTGCGTAAGCGTTTTAGGCTATTCTCTACTTCCTGAATTACACTAGCTTTTGATGCATATTTATAAACTGGAATAGTTTTACCAGCTTCTTCTGCGTCAAAGAAAAATTCACCTTTTCCTTGGTTACTACCGTCCCATACCAAACCAAATTTGGTCAATACTTGTATTTTGGTCCGATCATAACCTTGAATTGCCGCACCGATCATTTCTTCACTCAAACCAAAGCCATAAAACGGGGCTGTATCTAATGTAGTGACACCGTTGTCGATCGATGCTTTCACAGAATCAATAGAATCTTTCTTTTCATTGCCGCCCCACATGTTGCCGCCAATTGCAAAAGCTCCGTACGTAATTGCTGATAATTCTAAATCTGTTTTTCCTAATTTTCTGTATTCCATTTTTTATTTTTTATGTCTCTTGTTAAATTTTATTTGTCGTTCTGATGCGCCTTTTTTTACTAAATAAATCTGTTCGAAAGGATGCTTACTATTATCTGAATGATTGATGGCACAAAGTTATAACGGTATTTTTTATTATTAAAATAATTTAAATTAGGTTATTCTATTATTTTTATGATATAGTGCTAGATCCTTTTTTTGAAAAGCGCCAGCAGATTTCTGTTAACTTTTTCTTGTACATTCCTACACAAACTAGTAGATTTATATAGTGTGGTAGGTCCTGTTAGTACTTACATTTTTATTGGGATAACCGTTCAGTAAAAGAATATCTATGCAAACAGTTGAACAATTTAAACCTGATGTGATTATTATCGGAGCGGGTTTAGCAGGGCTTACAGCAGCAATGGAGGTTACCAATGCTGGTAAGAAAGTGCTTCTTGTGGATCAGGAGACAGCTGAAAATCTTGGTGGTCAGGCCTATTGGTCCTTTGGTGGGCTTTTTCTTGTCAATTCATCTCAACAACGTCGTATGGGCATCAAGGATTCTTTTGAACTGGCTCGGCAGGACTGGATGGGAACTGCAGGATTTGACCGCGAGGAGGATTATTGGCCGCGACAATGGGCAGAGGCCTACCTGAAATTTGCGACGGAAGAGAAGGCTGCTTACGTCGCTAAGCTCGGTATTAAGCTGATGTTTATGGTCGGTTGGGCTGAGCGCGGTGACGGATCGGCCTCGGGGCATGGTAATTCCGTTCCTAGATTTCATGTTAGTTGGGGGACTGGAACTGGCGTTGTGAAACCTTTTGTGGATAAAGCTTTTGCTGCGGAGGAAAAAGGTCTGCTGCGGTTTTGCTTTCGACATCGCGTGACAAAATTGCTAACGCAAGATGGCGCGGTCTTCGGAATTGCGGGCGATGTTTTGGAAGATGATAACAAAGCAAGGGGTGTTGCTACCAACAGAAATATTCTTGCAGCGTTTGAATATTATGCAGATCAGGTCGTTATTGCTTCGGGAGGGATTGGAGCAAATCATCAATTGGTACGCGAAAATTGGCCTGAACAATTAGGGAAAGCACCAGTGCAAATGATTTCAGGTGTTCCCGCCTATGTCGATGGAAAAATGATTGGAATTGCCGAAGAGGTTGGGGCTCATATGATAAACCGCGATCGCATGTGGCATTATACGGAAGGGATTGAAAATTGGAATCCAATATGGCCTATGCACGGCATCCGTATTTTACCTGGGCCGTCTTCATTGTGGTTTGATGCCCGCGGTAATAGGCTTCCAGCTCCTTATTTACCTGGATTTGATACCTTGGGTACACTCAGGCACCTGCAAGAGACAGGCTTTTCTTATTCCTGGTTTATCCTGACACAGAAGATTATCAAAAAGGAGTTTGCTCTTTCAGGTTCAGAACAGAATCCGGATATCACCAACAAGGATTATAGGTTATTTTTGAAACGCATTTTTGGGAAAAATGCACCTGGACCAGTTGAGGCTTTTAAGGAAAAGGGACCTGATTTTATTGTTTCGGACAATCTAAAGGATCTGGTCGCTCGTATGAATCGTTTGACAGGCGAAGATCTTTTGGATTATGAAACGATTAAAACGCAAATTGAAGCGCGTGACCGGGAGGTCGATAATAAGTTTTCAAAGGATACGCAAGTAAATTACATTCGAAATACACGAAACTACCTTGGTGATAAATTAGGTCGGGTGGCAGCCCTCCATAAAATCCTGGCGCCGGAAAATGGACCGCTCATTGCGGTACGTCTCCATGTGTTGACGCGTAAAACCTTAGGCGGTCTCAAAACGAATCTCCATTCGCAGGTACTAACAAAGGATAACAAGGTGATAGCGGGTTTGTATGCAGCAGGCGAGGTGGCTGGATTTGGTGGTGGCGGCATGCATGGTTATCGAGCGTTAGAAGGTACTTTCTTGGGCGGTTGTATATTCTCAGGCATGAAAGCCGGACAACATATTGCGCGTTTGCCAAAGGCAGCATTTACCTAAAAAATGTTTATGAAAGTCGATCCTTTTCTTTATAATGCCAGCTTTTCCATCCGATGTTGTTGCCGGATAGCGTCGGCCCAGGCCATCGGTGGTTACATTTAACGTTAAAACAACATTTCTAGTAGGCAATCAATGCGATGTTTGCCTATTCAGATCAGAGTAAGAAATTATTAAGTTTTTTTCTGGATAGAGCGCAGCGTTTGAAGAAGAACAGAAACAAGTACAAAAGCGAGCCCCACATAGAAAGAAGCATTGACTTGTTTGCCTTCGTTGAAGAATAAAAAAGCAATGATAATCGAATAGATGGGCTCAAGATTGAAACTCAAATTGACCGTAAATGCAGATAGCTTCTTGAGTGATTCGGCAAAAAGAACATAAAGACCAACCGTACAAAATAAAGACAGCAAGATTAAATAGATCCCATCAGAAAAGCTTGGTATAAAACGTTCGGTGGGAAATAAATAATAGAAAATAGGCAGTCCAAGTCCCAATACAATGGTTCCACTAAGCATTTGATAATAGTTGAGTAATTTACTATCATATTGTTTGACCAATCGCTCATTGTAGATGGTATATAGGGCCGCGAAAATAGTTGAAATTACACCCAAAATAATGCCCACTTGATAAGAGCTATCAAAATGAAAGATTAAACTGATTCCGATCAAGGTCAACATGCTTAACATCAGCTGCGCCGCACTAAATCTTTTTTTATTGATGATAGGTTCTAGAATGGCTGTGAAAAAACTGGTCAGGCAATAGCACACTACGCCAATGGAAATATTGGAAAACTTGATACTTCCATAGAAAAATATCCAATGGATGGTGAGCAATAATCCACCTCTTGCAATATTCAGTATATCTTTTGTCGATTTTAATCGCTCAATCTTGAATAATTTGAGGACAACGAAAAGAATAAGTGTTGAAAGTAAAACCCTAAACCACACGAGTGGTATCTGATTGAGGGTAATGAGTTTGCCGAAAACTCCGGTGAAGCCTGCGAGCAGTACCGCGGTATGAAGTACTAAATATGATTTTTTCATAAAAAAAATGTCTTTCCCATAAAGGGAAATTTAAAAGCTAAATAAATAGTTAATCCTTGTATCATCCGAATTTGCTCCTGATCAGATATCATTATTCGTTTGACATTGCGCTATGTTATTTTGCTGGTGGAGAAAGACAAGTTCTTCGGTCCATGGTTTTATGCTAGTTTTTAACAAATATAGAAATTATCTACGGTATTCAAAGTCCTTTATTTCAGCCATTTTGTTGGATTAATATTCTTCATCCTAAAGACTAAATCTTATATTAGTGATCTCACTAGGGGGATGCCCAAGATAATCGTCTTCCTAGTATTGAATATGCAATATCAATATAAACCAAACTAAACAATGAAGAGGAAAGAATTTATTCGAAATACGAGTCTGTTGGCGGCATCGGCACTTTTTGCACAGACGAAAGTATTCGGTTTTCAAGCTGATACGGTCCGTGTGGGGCTGATCGGTACCAACGGTATGGGTTGGTCTAATCTGAACGCTATCTTGAAAGTACCAGGCGTGCAGTGTACGGCATTATGTGATGTCGATGAAAATGTTTTGAAGAATCGCGCTGAGGAACTAAAGAAACGCAATATTGATGTGAAGACTTACATCGATTATAAAGATCTTCTGAAAGCAAATGACGTTGATGTTGTTATTGTCGCTACGCCCGATCATTGGCATTGCATGCAAATGGTTGATGCTGTTGCGGCAGGAAAAGATGTATATGTCGAAAAACCGATTGGCAACTCCATTCGGGAATGTGAAATTATGGTTGCAGCTGCTAAAAAGTATAAACGTGTTGTACAGGTAGGGCAGTGGCAACGAAGCCAACAACATTTTAGAGATGCGATGGATTTTGTTCATAGCGGAAAATTGGGAAAGATACGCCTTGTTAAGGCTTGGGCTTATCAAGGTTGGATGAAGAGTATTCCGGTTCAGGCAGACGCTAATGTTCCTACTGGAGTACATTATGATAAATGGTTGGGGCCAGCCCCAAAACGTGCATTTAATCCCAATCGTTTTCACTTCAATTTCAGGTGGTATTGGGATTATGCGGGTGGCCTAATGACCGATTGGGGTGTACATATGTTGGATTATGCGCTGATCGGAATGAAAGTGTCAGATCCTGTTTCGGTAATGGCTGCTGGCGGTAAATTTGCTTATCCCGACGACGCCGCTGAAACACCAGATAGTCTAACAACGGTGTATGAGTTTGATGGATTTAATGTTCAATGGGAGCAGGCGACAGGTATAGATTTGGGCCCTTATCAGAAGACTCACGGCGTTGCTTTCATTGGTAATAATGGTACCTTGGTCGTTAATCGTGAAGGCTGGGAAGTTATTCCCGAGAAAGGACGAATGGACGCTGTCTCTTTCCAACGTTCGCAGGACAATGGACTGGACAAGCATATGGTTAATTTCGTTGAAGCTGTTAGAAAGAAATCAGTAGAAGGTCTTCATGCTCCGATAGAAGCGGGGGCTCATATTGCGATATTCTCACAGATGGGAAATATTGCATACCGTTCTAAAAAGAAATTGTTTTGGGACAAACAAAAGCGCAGTTTCAATGATAAAGATGCGGACGGGTACTTAGCGAAAGTTTATCATAATGGCTATAATCTGCCCAAAGTCTAGGGAAATATGGGTATGAAAGGTATCGTATTGGGGCTCGCTCTGGCGACATTGTCTGCAAAGCAAGTTTCGGCGCAACAGATGGAAAAAATGTGGGATGGTCAAGGAGGAAAAAATTCCATTTCCCAAAATAGAGGGAAACTGTTCCGTGACGGCAAATATGCGATGTTTATCCATTGGGGAATCTATTCGCAGCTGGCAAATACCTGGAAGGGGAAAACGTTTTATGGCATAGGGGAATGGCTCATGAACAAGAGCATGGCCAATATCCCCGTCGCTGACTACATGGCCGCGGCGGCGTCATTTCATCCAGATCATTTTGACGCTAAGGCGATCGTACAGCTTGCAAAAGATGCGGGGATGCGCTATATCGTGATTACGAGCAAACATCACGATGGATTTTCGATGTTTCATTCGAAAGTGAATTCGTTTAATATTGTTGAGGCGACCGATTTTAAACGTGATCCGATGATTGAGCTCGCGAAAGCCTGTAAGGAAGCGGGGATCGGTTTTGGCTTCTATTATTCGCAAAATCAGGATTGGACTTATCCCGGTGGAAACGGAGGTCCGAAGGTAGATGCTGCTGGTCAGCCGAAAACATTTGACGATTATTTTTGGGAGAAATGCTATCCTGAGGTGAACCAGATTACGACGCAGTATGGGCCGATAGAACTGGTCTGGTTCGATACGCCTGGTGGGATGGATAAGAAATACGCCCAAAAACTTGTCGAATTGGTTCATAAAAATCAACCTGGGGCTTACGTGTCGGGACGTGTTGGACACGGACTTGGTGATTATTCTACTTTGGGGGATATGGAAGTACCACGGCAGAATGTTCCAGGTCTTTGGGAGGCAGTCGATGTAACCAATGACTCTTGGGGGTATGCTTGGTACGACAATAATTGGAAGAGTGCCCGTGAAATCTTGTCTCGTACATTGTCGACTATTAGCCGGGGCGGGACTTACATGTTAAATGTTGGGCCTAAACCAGATGGGACTATTCCTGAGCCAGCGAGCTTAGCTTTGCGTGGTGCTGGTGCGTGGATCCGAAAGTATCCAGCGGCCGTTTATGGTGCGCAAGCTTCACCTTGGGGGCACGCTTTGCCTTGGGGGGATGCTACTGTACAAGGACGTAAAATTTCATTATTGGTCTATCACTGGCCAACTAATGGAAAGTTGTTTGTTCCGGGCCTAACAAAGGGGATAACGTCGATCAATCTTTTAAACGCAGATGGGAAGAAAAAGTTAAATTATACGACCGATGGAAAATGGTTGGAGATCAATATCCCATCGGTAGCTCCAGATCCACTGGTTTCTGTGATTGAGGTCGTTATGCAGGGGACACCTCTTATTGATAAAATGTTGGGTGTCGATCCGGCGATGGAGACAATTCTTCCTGTAGACTTTGCCGAAGTTGAAGGATGCCATAAAACCGGGAAATCCTGGATGGAGAAATTCGGTGAATGGAAACATGTGGTTCAAGTAGGGCAATGGACTGGTCAAAGTAAACTAACGTATGCTATAGACATTGTTAAGCCAGGCTATTATCAAGTTGATCTAAATTATACGGGGCAGGGGAGAGTGGTGTGGAAGATTGAAAACTCGACTGGAGAGATCGTGCAGAATCAACAAGCCGCTGCTTCTGGGTATAATTGGTACCCATGGGGATGGATGAAATTTAAAGCCCCAGGAAGATACAGCGTTACTGTTTCATTTCTTGAAGGTGATGGTGACAAGGTCAGTCTCAGTGCACTTCGATTTAAACCTGTAGAATAGGCTGCTGCTGTCTATTTTACAGGTTTTTCAGTCATCAATTTCTGTGCTTTCTGCTTTAATTGATGATATTCCCAAAAAAATCAAACAGGGATTTTTAGGCAGGCATTCGATTCAGCTAGTCTTGCATAAGAGTCTGTATTTTCTCAATAGAATCCTCATTCTCCAAAAACTCAAGATACGGTAACAAAGGTTCGATATCTTTTTTGTCCATTGTTTCTATGTCTTCAAATAAAGCATTTACAAAATCACTGCAAAAAGATTTGCCAAAGCTATACGTGATGATTCTCGCAAGATCATCACAATCGATTTCCGTGGCATTCAGATTAAATACAAGTTCAGGTATTTCGTAGTCGCCTTCTGCCGGATAGCCGATATACCTAAACATGCTTTCCTTCCATACACGAAATAGAATTTGATGCGAGACATGTTTTCCAAAGTATTCGAACACCTTGGAAAGTAGATCACAAGCTGCCTCCTTCTCAAAAACACCGGTAATGCTTTTGTCAATCAATTCAGCATAAGGAATGAAAATCGAGCTATCGAAATGAACATCAAAATTAGCGGTAAGCATAGCCAATATATGTTCTTTGGGCTGGATTCTTAGAAGTTGTCTTGCTGTTAATGAGGTTAAGTTGTGCTTTTGTTCTCGACCGTGGCTATCGGGGAGGAGCACGGTGTGTTCTTTGTCGAGGAGCGAGATGACGAATTTCCAGTCTTCGGGCCTTTTGAGAATCCTGCAGTTCTGAGCGAGATAACCGCTTCTTTTTGGGTCAGGTTTCTTGTCTCCGACAATAACTTCTCCAGGTTGAATAACATGTTCTGGAGGAACTTTAAACCTGCGTATATGCACAAAGAGTTCTTCTCCGGAAGGTAACGCAAGAGTACCAAATCCTTTGTTATTGTCGAACCATTTGACAGCGCCGATAAACATGGCTGGAGTTGAGTTTTGTTTCAATAGCATAAAGGTAATGAATAAATGCATTTATTATGCATTGAAAATGAAATATTTGTAATTATTTGCCGTGAAAGACTTTTAACGGATCCGATGGATTCTTAGTCTACATGGTTAAGAACGCTTTCTAAACAGCCAAAATGTTCGTAATTTCAATAGAAAGCGACAATCAAATTAGTGGGACGGAATTGGACAGGAGTCAAAAGGCGTTTTGAAAAATCGATTGAGAGAATAATTTCATAGCATTTTTTGTCGCCTAGGCGTAATTTTGAGCTAACTTAGTCTGTTGAAATCTGTTCTATAAAATCGTTCAATAATATAACGTATCCTATGCAGTCTGTAATTGTCAAATCTATTCTCAATAAAACAAAACAAAGAGATCCTTGGTTTCTTGACGATTACACCGTTAACCCTTATAGCGGATGCTCGTTCAATTGTTTATATTGTTATATCAGAGGTAGTAAATATGGTATTAATATGGCCGAAAAGCTAAGTGTAAAGCGCAATGCGGTGGATTTGTTGGACCGAGCCCTAGCGCTTCGTGCCCGTAAAAAACAATATGGAATAATTGTATTGTCGTCTGCAACGGATCCTTATTTGCAATTTGAGCAAACCGAGCTACTGACGCGGCAATTATTGGAAATTATACTACATTATCGTTTTCCAGTGCATATTATCACCAAATCGGATCTAGTAAGTCGGGATTTTGATTTGTTGAAGCAGATCGATGCTGAAGCGATACTCCCATTGGATCTGCAGGGTAAATTGACACATCGCGCTTTTATTACTTTTTCCTTTTCAACCATCGATATGGAAATTGCCAGCATATTTGAACCAGGTGCACCATCGCCTGAGCTTCGTTTGAATACATTGAGTGAAGCACGTAAGATGGGATTGTGTAGTGGCGTAAGTTTAATGCCTTTGTTGCCCTTTATTTCGGATACCGGAACTCATCTTGATCAGATGTTTGGGACTTTTCGATCCATTGATGCAAATTATATTTTTCCAGCAACCTTGGCCTTGTATGGTTCTGATCCTGGTGACAATCGGACGTTGGTTATGCGTGCGGTTGAAAAACACTATCCACAACTCGTGGAAAAATATCAACGATTGTTTGGTGCGGACGGCAAACTTCCTAGCTATTATCGACAGGCATTTGCGGAAAAGGTTAAGGGACTATGTCTGCAATATGGACTTAGGGACCGGCTGACGAATAATGATCCCTTATAAATTCCTGGGTATTTTTGGCGGTTGATCAATACCAAAGTAGCTTTTTCTCCTTCTCTGTGATGTGTGTTAAGTTGAGCCTTTTGCATTTTTTCCTTATTGATAGGCCATTTAAGTTGAATGTGACGGTCTTGATTTTAATCTTTTTAAAAAGCAATCTTATTCCGTAGTAAATACAGGTTTTTAGGTATGCTAACTGTTTGAATTTTAGCTTTTAATTGTATGTTTTCGCCCTGACTAAAACCGATAGAAAACAGATGTATTGGATAAAGGATTTTTTATGACGAAGTTTTACGTTAAAACGAAGAAAATAATTAACCTAATTGTTTAAGTGTTTTGTGAAATAAGTGATCCCTCGCTTTGTTGTTTTTTGTATTGTATTGTTTCAAATATGTTACATTTTATTTCGTATAAGGTTTTTGTGAATATTATTTGTTTAATATTATTTAACATGTTGATTGATAGTGTTTTGATTCATTATGTCAAACTGATTGGTTCTTTGTTTTATTAAAAAATTAAAAAAGACATTCTGTTTCGTGTTAAAATTGTATTATCTTAATATTAATTTAACCAATTGTCGTTTAATTGTTTAGTAATGCTTTGTTAATAATTTACAAATATTAAATAACCTTTCTTTGTAACCGAAGAAAAACAAAACCAAATTCATGAAAACGAAACACGTATTACTTCCTGTAATGATCGGGATGTCTCTCGGCGCGTGGGCCAAGAGCAAACCTGTCTTTCTGACATCTATTCCGGATGTTGAAATTTCCGCCAAATTTCAGGGGCCTATTCGAGGCATTGTAAAAACAGCAACCGGTGAACCTATCTCGGGTGTGTCAATTTTTAATTCAACTACTGGCAAAACTACGCAAACTGACCAACAAGGTGCTTTTGTCATCGAAGGGAAAACTGGGCATACATTGCGCTTGTCGATGATCGGTTTTGAAACACAGCACGTAAAAGTAGAGGCAATACCTTTAACCATTCAGTTACTTTCGACAGATCAATCCCTTGATGAAGTAATTGTTGTCGGGTATGGTAAGCAAAAAAAGGTAAACTTAACAGGTGCTGTTACTCAGATTGATGCGAAGATACTTGAAAATCGCCCAGTTGCCAATGCAACTCAAGCTTTGCAGGGAGCAATACCAAATTTGAATATTACTTTTACCAATGGCAGGCCAGGAGGGGAAGGAAACGTTAATATCCGGGGTTTCGCTTCGATAAACTCAGCTAATGCACAACCTCTTATTCTCATAGATGGAGTTCCAGGAAATATCAATACGATCAATCCCCGTGATATTGAATCGATATCCGTTTTAAAGGATGCTTCGGCAGCAGCGATTTATGGCGCTCGGGGGGCATTTGGTGTTATGCTCGTAACAACCAAAAAAGGAAAGGCCGGAAAAATGAACATTAATTACAGTAATAATTTTGGTTGGTCTGGACTGACGGTGCGGACAGATTTTATGACGAGCGGTTATGATGCTGCTAAACTAAATGATGAAGCTTTTATTCGTGCCACCGGTAATAGTTATACGGGATATACAGAAGATGACTATGCTGAACTATTGAAACGAAAAACAGATCCTAGTCTGCCTTCCGTAGTGGTTCAGAATAGAAATGGAAAAGATCAATATGTATATTATGGCAATACAGATTGGTGGAATGAGATGTATCGAAAAACACAGACCTCAATGGAACATTCGTTAAATTTCTCTGGCGGTAGTGAAAAAATTGATTACTATGTGTCGGGGCGACTTTATGAAAAAGGGGGGCTAATGAAAATTAACCAAGATAAATTCGATGCTTATAATGTTCGATCGCGCATAAATGCGCAGGTTACCCCTTGGTTGAAGGTAAGTGCAAATACCCAGCTGAATTACCAAAACTACACCTATCCAGGATGGGCGACAAGTCCAGATAATAACAATAATTTTATTTCAACAACGGTACACGCTTTACCATCTTATGTGCCCATGAATCCCGATGGTACCGCAACCTATAGGACGGAACTGAACAATTATAATATTGGCGATGGTATATATGCAGATTTGTTGCATGGAAAGTCAAAAGGTGGCGAGGATAAATATGAGTTTATCAATATGTTTGAGACTGTATTTCAGTTGGCGCCAAACTTGACCTTAACGGGTAATTATACCTTTACTTATAATCCGATCCATAACTGGAATAGAAGAACGTCCGCTCCTTGGTCTGTTTTTCCTGGTGTGATCAATTACTTGGGAAATGATACATATACCGAAACGATCATCAATAGGCCAAAACATTCACTCAACCTATTCGCCAATTATAGCAAGCAATTTGGAGATCATCAGTTTGCCGCCACGGTAGGCTTTAACCAGGAAACCACAGGATACAAACGAATCGGCGGTACGCATACTAATTTGCTGTCGGAGGATTTGAATGATTTTGCGCTGGGGACTGGTCAAATGCAGTTACTCGGGAATGCAAATACCTGGGCATTACGAGGCTATTTTGGAAGGTTGAATTACAATTATAAAGGGAAGTACCTGTTGGAGGTGAATGGTCGCTACGATGGAACGTCTAAATTTCCATCCAGTCAGCGATATGGTTTTTTTCCCTCTTTCTCGGGCGGATGGCGGATTTCGGAAGAGTCGTTTATGGCTAATCTGAAGCCTGTTTTGAATGAAGCTAAATTTAGAGTCTCCTATGGGGCGTTGGGTAACGCACAGGAAGCTACTGAGTATGGTTATATCCAATTGTTGAATGCGGGATTGTCCAATTACATAACCAATGGTACAAAAACACAATATCTGAGTGCACCAACTCCAATTTCGGCTGATTTAACCTGGGAGAGAACGAATACATTAAATTTCGGAACGGATCTCGAATTTTTTAGAACTCGACTGAGTGTATCTGCTGACTATTTTATTCGAAATACGCTCGATATGTTGATCCCGGGCAAAACATTGCCAGCGGTTTTTGGTTCGGCGTCGCCTCGGACAAACGCTGGAGACCTAAGAAATAAAGGCTGGGAGGTTTCTGTGGCTTGGCGTGATCAATTTGACTTGGATGGAAAATCTTTTGGCTATAATATTGGGTTGGGATTGTCGGATTCTAAAGCGAAGATCACACGTTTTGACAATAAGGAAATGCTGCTAAGTAACTATTATGTCGGCCAGACTTTGGGCGAAATTTGGGGGTATAAGGCTGATGGTTTTTTTCAGTCTCAGGCGGAAATCGACAATTGGAAAGTTAACCAGGATTATGTGGATAAACAACGATTGGCAGCACCGGGAGACTGGTCCAAGCTTCATCCTGGAGATTTGAAATTTGTTGATATTGGTGGAAAGGATGGCGTTCCGGATGGAAAGGTTGATGCTGGAGACAATACATTGATGAACCCTGGGGATCAAGTGATCATTGGGAACAACAGAGCCCGTTATACATTTGGTTTTAATTTGGGGGCAAATTGGCAAGGATTCGATATTTCGGCCTTCTTTCAGGGGATAGGTCGACAACATTGGTGGCCTGGAGCAAATGCAGATAAGTTTTGGGGACCATACTCAAGACCGTACTATTCGTTTGTGCCGAAGGATTTTGAACAGGATATTTGGACGCCTGAAAATACAGATGCCTATTATCCATTGTTAAGAGGCTATATTGCCTTGAATGATCGTGGATCTTTGAACGTCAAATCGGATCGTTACTTACAGGATTTGGCCTATATACGACTAAAAAATCTAACCGTAGGCTATACGGTTCCTCAGGCCTGGCTAAAGCGCGTGAAATTGGCCAATGCGCGGATTTATGTGTCTGGTGAAAATATTTGGACTGCGACTAAGCTCCGTTCCAAATATATTGATCCCGAACAGTCGGCTCAAGAGGTCAACGGAAGATCATATCCAATCTCTAAAACATTTTCATTTGGTCTAGATTTAACATTTTAATAGTATGAAAAAGATAGTATATATATATGCATTGTTGAGCTGTGGCATGATGGCTTGTAGCAAAGATTATTTGGAACGTTTGCCTGAATCGTCAGTTACTCCTGAGGCTTCCTTTAAAACAGAAAAGGATTTGGCGTTATTTACAAAGTCATTTTACGATGCCGCACTACCTTCGGCCGAAGGAGTTTATAACGAATCGGTCGATAATATCGTTAAGACAACATTGGATGATGAATTGACCGGAAAAAGACAGGTTCCGATAAGTGGCGGTGGATGGACTTGGGCAAATCTTCGTAATATCAATTACTTTTTGGCGAATTGCTTTAATACAGTTTCAGAAACGACTGCTGCGCCCTATGCTGCCGAGGCGCGCTTTTTTAGGGCATATTTTTATTTCGATAAACTGAAACGTTTTGGAGATGTGCCCTGGTATGACAAGGTCATTGATCAAAATGACGAAGAACAACTTAAGAAGGCGAGGGATCCGAGAACTTTGGTTGTATCAAACATTCTCGCTGATCTGGACTATGCGATTGCCAATCTACCGGCTACCAAAAGTGATGAAAAAGTGACCAAATGGACTGCATTGGCCTTAAAGTCCCGGGTCGCACTTTTTGAAGGAACATTTCGTAAATATCATACAGAATTTAATTTACCCGATGCAAACGGCCTGTTGGAGAAGGCGGCCGATGCAGCCAGCAAGCTTATGGAGGGAGCGCAATACAGCGTATACAATGCCGCGGGAACAGACTCTTATGGTGCATTGTTTTATAGTGTTAATAGTTTGCCACAAGAGGTTATTTTAGCGCGGAAATTCTCGGATGCTTTGCAAATCTGGCACAATGTAAATTATTATACGATTACAGCTTCCTACGGAAAACCCGGATTGGATAAAAATTTGGTGGATTCTTACCTGATGAAAGATGGAACGAGATTTACCGATAAATCAAATTACCAAACAATGACGTTTAAGGAGGAGGTCCTAAATCGCGATCCACGTCTAAGCCAGACGATTCGTACGCCGGGCTATAAGCGTATTGGAGGTGCCGCTGCTGTTGCTCCGAACTTTGGGAATTCAGTGACGGGATATCAATTGATCAAATTTGTGGGAGATGTAAAGTATGATAACTTCAATCGTTCTGAAAATGATATGCCGATTTTTAGGTATGCCGAGGTTTTATTAAATTATGCTGAAGCGAAAGCAGAGTTAGGCACATTGAGCCAGGCCGATTTGGACAAATCAATTAAGTTATTGCGCGATCGTGTAGGCATGCCAAATCTAAATCTGCAGGCGGCTAAATCAAATCCAGATGCATTTTTAGCGAAAGACTATCCGAATGTAGTTGGTGATATGAAGGGGGTACTATTGGAAATAAGAAGAGAACGCCGTATTGAATTGGTGATGGAATCTTTTCGTTGGGATGATATCTTAAGATGGAAAAGCGGCCAGTTGGTCACGAGACAATTTAAAGGGATGTATTTTCCGGGTACAGGCAAGTTTGATTTAGATAATGATGGTAAAGATGACGTTTGGATTTATGAAGGTGACAAGCCGAGTGCCTCGGGAATTCAGCTATTGAAATTGGGCTCGGAAATCTTATTGGAAAATGGGAATAAAGGAAATGTGATTATTAATGCGCATATCAAAAAAGTTTTCGATGAAAAGAAAGACTATTTATATCCAATTCCTGTCCAAGAACGACAATTAAATCCTAATCTTACCCAAAATCCAAACTGGGGAGAATAATACACCTTAAAAAATGCGATCAGTGGTCGAGTGCTTCTCCCGCTGATCGTATTTTTAATATTACGATATGTTTTTTTAACTAGCTGTATTTTAACTATATAGGTTGTGAAAAATGCGTTTAATTTATTTTTCGTACCTTTGTATCGTCAAAAGACAGAATGGCGTGAGTTTATTCCGCTATGGCTTTGTGCCTTTGGCACAGCCTAGGTTGTTCGTTATACTTGTTGAAGTATATTTTGGAGATGCTTTATAAATGGAGCATTTCGTCTTTAAAAGATTAGTTTCTTTTTCATCATTGCTCTTACCGAACCGAGAGTAAAGTATGTTAGTTAATAAGTTGATTGAACTGTACGAGTAAGATTTCGATCAAACGGACTCAACTGTAGGGATATTTTTTATTTGTAAGAAAATAGCGTAGGCGTATGGCCTTAGTGGATCACTTATGCCCTTTTGGTTTATTTATGTTTAAAAAAATTAAAGAATGGATAAAACAAGCAAGGTAAAAGTAAAAGTTGAAGACTTGGTACTTGTTTTCGGAAAGCAAAAGAAACAAGCTCTGCACTTACTGAACGAGGGTTTCTCGAAGAAGGATATTTTAGCGAAAACGGGCTGTACTATTGGGATTAACAAAGCTAATTTTGAAATCTTCGAGGGGGAATTTTTCGTTATAATGGGGCTTTCGGGAAGTGGGAAATCTACCCTGCTCCGTTGTCTGAATCGATTGAACGAACCGACATCAGGAAAGGTTTATATCAATGGTGAGGATATAACAGGGAAAAATAATAAAGATCTTCTTGAAGTCCGTCGAACAGAAATGAGTATGGTCTTTCAAAAGTTTGGTCTGTTGCCACATCATACCGTGTTGAGCAATGCTGCTTTCGGTTTAGAACTACGAGGGGAAGAACGGGACAAACGGGAATCTAAAGCGCAGCAAGCGCTTGATGTCGTCGGGCTCAGTGGATTTGAACAACAGCTACCTTCTCAGTTATCGGGTGGTATGCAACAGCGGGTTGGACTGGCTCGGGCACTTGCAAATGATCCTGAAGTACTACTGATGGATGAGGCATTTTCAGCTCTGGATCCCCTGATTAAAACAGAAATGCAAGATCAGTTACTGGAGTTGCAGGATAATCTACAAAAAACAATCGTATTTATTACCCATGATCTCGATGAAGCGATCAAATTGGGCGATCGTATTGCTATTATGAAAGATGGTGTCATCGAACAGATCGGTACTGCGGAAGATATCTTGACAAATCCAGCAAGTGAGTATGTTAAAGCCTTTGTTGAAAAAGTGGATCGCAAGTCGATCATTTCGGCAGGTTCACTGATGTTTGAGAAACCTACTGTTGTACGTTTCAAAAAAGATGGCCCTGAGGGGGCGCTGCGGAAAATGCGGGCGACAGGAATTGAAATTCTCCCCGTAGTCGATGCGCATGATACTTTCCTTGGTTTTGTTCATATGAGTGAAGTCATTCAATCGGCAAAGCGTAGGGAACCCACCGTAGAATCCATTATACATGCCAACGTTCCAACCGTATCAAAAGAGGTGACCGTTGAAGAAATGTTGCCCCTGATATCGGAGATCCGGTCGCCAATCGCTGTGGTGAATGAACATAATCGTTTGTTGGGGATCGTAACACAGACATCGTTGATTATCGAAGCGACAAAGTATAATGAAGAAGAAATTATTGAATTAAAAGAGAAAGCAAATAATCAGTAGAAATGAATAAAGTAATCGATATAGGACAATACATCGCTGTAGCCGTCAATTGGCTGACAGATCATTTAGAGCCATTTTTTAACCTGATAAAAAATACAGGGAATGCATCCATTATTGGACTGGAATGGGTGTTAACAACGATACCTTTTTTTATTATCATCGCATTATTTACAGCATTAGCCTGGTGGAAATCTGGGAAAGGGGTCGCACTGACGACATTGTTGGGATTAACATTGATCTATCTGATGGGATTTTGGATTGCAACGATGGAGACTTTGGCGCTGGTATTGGTCGCTACCTTGACAGCCTTGGTTATATCAGTTCCTTTGGGTGTGTGGGCCGCGAAGAATAAACTAGCAGCGAAAATCATTCGGCCCTTACTTGATTTAATGCAGACGATGCCTGCCTTTGTTTACTTGATTCCAGCGGTGTTATTTTTTAGTATCGGTAAAGTCCCGGGAGCTTTTGCGACCATTATTTTCGCTATGCCACCTGCCGTCCGTTTGACGACTTTAGGGATTGATGCGGTTCCAAAAGATATCGTTGAAGCTGCACGTTCATTTGGCGCGACCAATAGTCAGATCTTATTTAAAGTAGAACTGCCCTTGGCTACAAAAACAATCTTAGCAGGGATCAATCAGACCATATTACTGTCTTTATCGATGGTTGTTATTGCCGGAATGATTGCTGCTGGTGGCTTGGGAGAAAAAGTGCTTGAGGGTATTAATAACTTGGATATTGGTCTTGGTTTTGAAAGTGGTTTGTCCGTTGTGATTCTCGCTATTATTTTGGATCGAATCACGCAGGGCTTTGTAAAAAAGAAAGCATAGTATGAGGAAAATAAAAAGTATGGTATTGTGTCTGATGGTGTTGTTGCTTGCGTCATGCAGCACAGGTCGGAATAAAAATATTATTCATATCGGTATGGTCGATGGCTGGGCCGAAGGGGTCGCAATGACAGAGGTCGCAAAAGTTATTATGGAAGAAAAGGGATATCATGTTGTTGTCCAGCGGGCTACGCCAGATATGATCTTAGCCTCCATGAACAATGGCGATACAGATCTATATATGGATGTCTGGCTGCCATTGACCCATGGAAGTAAAGTGGCTAAATTCCCCAATATTGAAGAGCTTGGAACGAGTTATAACCATGCGCGAAATGGACTTGTTGTACCGGATTACGTAACAATTGATGGAATTGAAGAGTTGAAAAAACATGAAAAAGAGTTTGATAAACGGATCATTGGAATAGAAAAAGGGGCTGGAATAACACGTGCCGTGGATCAGGTGATCAAAGATTATAGCCTCGATTATAAGCATGTGAACTCATCTACCGTAGCTATGATCACGGAATTGCAAAATGCAATCAAAGCAAAACGTTGGATTGTGGTAGCTGGCTGGCAGCCGCATTGGATGTTTGCTAAAATGAAATTGAAGTTTTTGGATGACCCCAAAAAGACATTGGGTGATGCCGAGCAAATTAAAATTTTTGCACGGGGAAACTTTAACATTGAGCAGCCTGAGCTAGCCCGATTTTTCTCCAAAGTCTACTTCGATGAATCAACAATGGCTGATTTGTTGTCAAAAATGCAGGGAAGCCAGGACAAAGCATTTACGGCAAAAGAATGGGTCAAGAAACATAACGATCTCGTAAAGGGCTGGTTATTGTAAACTGAGGTGATAAATAGTTATGCTCCCCCAGTACGCTACCCGGCATAGCATAAGGAGGGCATTGTCATTACGACAATGCCCTTAAAAATTTACGGGCCAGTTGAATTTGTTGTTGTTGTATGCTGGATAAAGGATATCTGCTATCATCAATCCATGTGTCGAGCCCCTTTGGAAATTCCCAGGCGAAATCTAAGACTTTCGCTTTTTCTGCGGCTAAAATAATGTCATGTTTCGTTGCATTTGGATTGGCAATCTTGATGTTATTATAAATGCTATCCTGGATGAGTGGAAAGTTGTCTGCCATATCCTGATTTCTATTTGTATCCATAGTGAATTATTTTTCAAATAATTAAGAATGATTCTAAATAATTTTATACTTTAGTCAAAGATAGCAGGCATTCTATTGTTATGGGGTCTGCATAAAGGAGTAAAATGTCCGTCGAAGGGAATATTTCTGTTAAGGTATATTGCCTAATGTGCGTAAGACTATTTGAATCCTAAAAGGAATTAAAAATGGCACTAAGATTATATGATATTGATTCACCCAATTTATTATTGGAGCGGACTTACCCAAGTACCTACTTTTCTGTCGACACTGGAATTTATGAATCTGTAACACATTTAGATACTACATTTGGAAAAGGTTTTTATAAGGAGGTTTTCTTCGATGGTATTCATATTGGTTACGGTCATGCACAGTTATTTAAACGGATGCGGTTTCGTTTTGAAAGTGATTTTGAAACAGTTGAAATGCACTTTGCCTTAAAAGGCAATAGTCAGGCGAGTGGCGAAATGATGCCCTTAGGTGTAAATTTTGAGACATACCAGCATAATATTATTTACGGAAATTCAATGTGTGGTCAAATGGAGTGGGGGAATCAGGAGTTTCAGTTATGTGAAATAAACTTATCGCCCGAATTTTTTAAAAGATTCCTGCCCGAAGATTCTAAATTCTTTGCAGATTTTCGGAATGCTATTGACCGTGGTAAATCGGGATTGCTGACCAATATGCATAGACGGATTACCCACGATATGTATGAAATTATCGACGATGTAATCAATTGTCAACGAAAGGGAATTTTTAAGAAAATTTTCCTGGAAGCAAAGATTATGGAGCTCTTGCTTCTTCAATTGGAACAGTTTCAGGAAGAGGATTTTGTAGCAGTTTCGTTAAAAAAAGCCGATATCGATAAGATATATGCCGTTCGTGAGTTTCTACTAAAAAATATGGATACCAATAGTACACTAGTCAATCTCGCGCATTTGGTGGGTACCAATGAATTCACATTGAAAAAAGGTTTTAAGGAGCTATTTGGTACGACTGTTTTTGGTTTTTGGCATGACGCAAAAATGGAACATGCCAAGAAACTGATCTTAGATGAAGATCGAACAATCGGTGAAGTTTCTGATTTGGTTGGTTACAAAAATCAACGCCATTTTTCGGATGCCTTTAAACGTAAATTTGGAATCCCACCGAGTAAGCTAAAAAATACCTTGTAATGTGGAATAGTTTTTTTTACACTTTACGGACCTTTTATTCCTTCTTACGGAAGTTTTAATAGCGCATGAATCGGGTTTGATAAAAGTCGAATAATTACCTTTGTTTAGAAAGATTCTTAATAATGGTCTTTTGATCAAATATGTACGTAATTAGAAAATCATGGGAAAAACTGAAATGAAAGTAATACAGCTCGCCCTGACTGTAAGTAGAAAAGAATACCTGACGCCACATTATATTCGTGTTTATTTGACTGGTGATGGTGTAGATCAAATCGCTAATACGACCGTCGGAGTCAATAACAAGATCTTGATTCCGCCAAAGCATGTAGATCGCATTTATTTTCCAGAATTTGATTATGAACGAGGGCAGTGGAAGCCGATGGATGAGGCGATTAGGCCAACAGTTCGAACTTATACACATCGCGGTATCAACCTTGATAGAAATGAAGTATGGATTGATTTCGTTGCCCATGGTGATGAGGGGCCAGCTTCAGCTTGGGCTATGGCTGCAAAACCTGGCGACGTGCTTGGGATTCTGATGAAAGCAGGTAAGACGTCTCTATATGAAGTTGCAGCTAACTATCTCCTTGTTGGGGATGCAACTGCAATTCCTGTTCTGGGGGCAATCTTAGAAGATTTGCCACCTTTGGCAAAGGGAATCTGTATGATTGAAGTACATGGTAGCGAAGATATACAGCAATTGAAGACTAAGGCTGCTATTGATTTTATTTGGTTACATAATGATACGCCACAGGAAGGTAGCCTTTTGGCGGATTTGGTGAAGATCAGATCCTTGCCTGTAGCGGATAAATTTGCCTATGTAGCTGCTGAATTTTCGACAGTTAAGGAGATTCGCAATTATTTGCGTAAGGATCTCGGTTGGGGAAGAGAGGAGCTTTATGCTTATTCGTATTGGAAAGCTGGAGTTGCTGAAGATAAATCTGCTACAGATCGCCGTAGTGAGAGTGAAGAAATCCAGGCCTAACGTTTACGATAGGTTATGGAGAAACAGAAACAACTGATCTTAAACGGTAAGTTAAGTAGGGTGATGTGGCAGATGTCGTGGCCTGCCGTGATTGCAATGGTCCTGTATGGTCTGAACAATTTTCTGGATGGTATTTTTGTTGGTCATCTGATTAACAATACAGCGTTGGCAGCTGTCGGTGTAACCTATCCTTTAGCCCAATTTGCACAAGGTTTTGGTACCCTGATCGGAACAGGTATGGGGGCAGCAATTAGTATTTGGATAGGTGGGGATCAACAGGAGAAATTACATAGGTCATTTGGTACGGTGCATTTTTTGGCTATTATTTTCTCTCTTATAATTACGCTCCCTTGCTATGCATTTGCCGACAAATTAGTCTACATGATGGGGGGTAGAGGTGATTTATTGGCTCTTGGGGTGGATTACTTTCGAGCAACCATATTGGGTAGTTTTTTCTGGATTTATGGTTTGTCCCTCAACATGATTATTCGTGCAGAGGGTCGTATGAAAACTGCGGCCTGGATGATTGCAATAGGATTGCTTGTTGATGTCCTACTTAAACCGGTTTTTATAGAACACTTTGGTTGGGGTGTTTCAGGAGCAGCTTGGGCAACCAATATATCGATGATCATCTACACATTTTTAGGTGTATGGTATTACGCCGGGGGAAAGGCTTCGTTCAAAACAAAGTTTTGGTCTTTATCTTGGGATTTATCGATTTTAAAAGAAACGCTTTCATTAGGAATGCCCGGCTTTGTCATGATGGTCATGATTGTAATCCAGAATATTGTTGTCTTCAACGCATTGGCCAATTACGGAAATAATATGGATATTACGTTTTTTACGGCGATCAATCGGCTTTATATTTTATTAAATACCCCACTATGGGGGCTTATGCGGGCTTTGCAGCCTGTAACGGGGATGAATTATGGTGCTGGGCAGTATACGAGAAGTATCAATTCGTACCGTTTATTTGCCATTACTGGGCTGCTGATTCTGCTCCCGTTCTGGTTGCTGGTGATGCTGCATCCCGTTGCTGTGATATCGATCATGATCCCAGGAGCGATTTTTTCAATACAGCAGCTAATGGATTTCAGAATTTACATGAGTGTTTTATTGGTTCTTCCATTTATTTTTATGGCGATGGTGTGGTTTCCTTCCATTGATCATGCCAAGCCTGCGACTTTTATTAGTGTATTGCGACAGGTTGTATTTTATATTCCTATCTTAATTATTGCGCCAAAATATTTTGGTGTACACAGCATTTATGTAGCGAGCGCGGCGATAGACTGGATTATTTTCATTATAGTCATCTATGCGGTTCGACGAATCACGCGGAAGCTCAATATGCAAACTGATGTATAAGACATTGCAGCGCGAACGATGTTAATGTTAAGTTAAGCAATCTTTAAGATTGCATTGTTAATATACTACTCATCTTCTAGTAATATAGGTTTCATTTTTTTGGGCAAAATTCAAAATAATGAAACCTATTAAACTACCTCAATTTAGGAAAACAGCTCAGGTGACCTTAGCTATTGCATTGCTGAATGCGGCACATGTCGATAGCGTATGGGCAAACTTTGCGAATGAAACTACCAAGCTCGAAATTGCCGATCAAGCTATTATTAAAGGGATTGTTAAGGATCAGGACGGCAAACCTATTGACGGCGGCACGATCATCAATGAAACCAGCAAACAGAGTACGCGTACAGAGTTTAATGGTAAATTCAATCTGAAAGGTCAGGTTGGCGACCAAATCCGTGTTTCTTCTTTAGGATATAAAACAGCTACAATAACTGCTACAGATGGGGATCTTGTGGTGGTTTTGGAAAAGGATGATTCAAAGTTGGATGAGGTTGTTGTCACGGCAATTGGTATCAAGCAACAAAAGAAGCAAATTGGTTACGCTACCCAAGAAGTCAAATTAGACGTACTTAAAGAGTCTAAAACAATGAACATTGGTACAGCGCTAACGGGACAAGTATCTGGTCTTATCGTTAATAATCCAACGGGGATTTTTCAGGCACCATCTTTTCAATTGCGTGGTAAGAGCCCACTTATTGTCGTAGATGGTATTCCTGTAGAATCTGATTTTTACGACATGTCCAGTCAAAACATAGAAAATATCAATGTGCTGAAAGGAACAGCTGCTTCATCTTTATATGGATCGCGCGGTAAAAATGGCGCGATCTTAATTACAACCAAAAGTGCAAAAAGTGATAGGCTGGAGTTTTCGGTTGGAACCAGTAATATGTTTTCTGCTGGATTTACAGTTTTTCCTGAGTCGCAAAAGGAGTTCGGAAGTGGATCCAACGGTAAATATGAGTTTTGGGATGGTGCTGATGGGGGGATTTCAGATGGAGATATGACATGGGGACCCAAATTGAACTCCGGAATAAAGGTGGCACAATGGAACAGTCCGATTCGTGATAAGCAAACTGGTGAAGTGATTCCTTGGTGGGGCGATGTGAGTGGAACCAAGTATAATGATAAGTCACGTTACGAAAGAGTGCCGATTGATTGGGTCGCACATAACAATTTAGAGGATTTCCTTGGAACTGGACTGATTACCGAGAATAATGCGACATTATCGTATCGTTCGGAAAAGGTAAGCATATTTGGAACAGGAAAATATGCCTATCAAAAAGGTCAGGTGCCCAATACAAAGCTTTCTACAGGTGGATTAAATTTGAATACCTCTTACCGTTTTACTCCTGAGGTACAATTAGATCTTAACTTATCCTATAACAAAGTGAAATCTCCAAATTATCCAAGGTATGGATATGGACCTAAAAATCATATGTATACGATTCTGTTGTGGATGGGAAATGATGTAAATGGACAGGAATTAAAGGATCACCTCTATATTCCGGGACAGGAAGGCTATCGTCAAGCAAACTATAACTATGCTTGGTACAACAACCCTTATTTTGCAGCTAATGAGCTGAACCAAGTATACGATCAGGATATTTTGGCCGGGCAGACTGCTTTAACTTGGCGTATTTCACCTGAATTTACCATCAAAGGTCGTGCTGCAGCAAGACAAAAAAATCTATTCCAGGACATGCAGAGTCCCAAGTCTTACATGAATTATGGCGATTCACGGAATGGGGATTATAAAAACTGGGATAGCAAGCAGCTCAATTTTGATGCGGACGTCTTAGCAACCTATATTAAGCAGTTGTCTGATAATTTCGGTGTAACCGTTAATGCGGGATCTTCCACTTTCAAAAGAGATTATCGTGAGCTTTATCAAACTACTGATGGTTTAGTTGTACCATTTGTCTACAACTTAGGCAATACCCAAGGTCCAGTTAAGGCAACAAATACAACAACTGAGAAAATAATCCGAAGTGCTTATGCGTCGGTAAACTTAAATGTGTTTAAGTCCACCTATCTGAATTTTTCGGGAAGAAATGACTGGTCTTCCACATTATCAAAAGCAAATCAGTCATTCTTTTATCCATCGGTTTCGCTAAGTAGTGTTATCTCCGATTATTTTAAACTGCCAGCGCAAATTGACTTTGTTAAATTGTACAGTTCCTGGGCATCGGTATCTTCTGATCTGGATCCTTATAGCATTGCTGCGACTTATAAAAAAGATGTTACCTATGGTTCGACGCCATCAGTAACCTATCCTGCAGGTATTATTAATCCTGATATCCTTCCACAGCAGTCCATTTCTTTAGAAATTGGTGCTTCTATGGCTTTCTTTAAAAATAGGCTTTCGGCTGATGTAACGTACTATAATGTTGTTGATAAAAATCAGATTATCGATTTGAGTATTTCCCAAGCATCCGCTTTTACTTCGCGCAAGGTGAATGGAAATAAATACCGTACAAAAGGACTGGAAATTTCTTTGACAGGAAATATAATTAAAAATGAACAATTTTCGTGGACGTCGACTGTAAACTGGTCCCGTGCAATTCAGCGTTTGGAAGAAATTTACAATAACCAAGCGAAATACGGTAATCTTAAAAAAGGCGATCGTGCAGACAGCTATTATGGTACTGTCTGGGAAAAATCGGCTGATGGTAAGGTTATCTTGAATCCGAATACGGGTATGCCGACCAAAAATCCATTTCCACAGTATTTAGGTTACTTTCAACCGGACTGGCAATTTGGTTTTGCAAACCAGTTTAAATTTAAGGGATTTCAGGTAAATCTTGATTTCGACGGATCTATTGGCGGCGTGATGAACTCGACAACCATAGAAAAAATGTGGTGGGGTGGAAAGCATCCTTCTTCGGTCTTATATCGTCAGGAACAATACGATGCAGGGAAACCAGTTTTTGTGCCAGATGGGGTGATCGTAACAGGAGGTGAGCTTACCCGCGACGTGAACGGTAATATTACTTCAGATACCCGAACGTATACAAGTAATACAAAAGCTGTTGATTGGCAGGCTTGGAGTCAAAATTATCCTTATCAGGCCAGAGTTACAGAGTCTGAAAGTAAACTGTTTGCCAATGTATTTGATCGATCATTTGTAAAACTACGTAGACTGTCGGTAGGTTATGATGTCAATAAGGTGTTTAAATTAAAACAGCTTACGGCCTTAAATGCATCACTATTTGGCTATAATTTGGCTATGTGGAAGAAAGTACCTTATATCGATCCTGATTTTGGTGTTGGAAACGATGGAAACTTACAAGATCCTTCCACGCGATATATTGGTTTTTCTCTAGATTTTAAGTTTTAATAAAGTAGTACGATGAAATTATTTAATAAACATATATTTCTTGGATTCTTTTCTCTTTCAATCATGACTTCTTGTCAGAAATTGACGGAAGTAAATGTTAATCCAAATGAAGCGACAACAACCCACCCGCAAGCTTTATTGACGAAGGTAGAATGGGATGCTTTTCGGACCTGGCACGGTACCTCACCACTATATGCCTTGAAAATGATTGTGCAAACAGATGGTGAAAATGCGAATCAAATTTATAATTGGCAAAGGGGAAGCTTTGAGCAATATGGTAATCTTCGCAATATTACCAAGATGACCGAAGAAGCTGAACGTATTGGCGCTGAAAGTTATTTGGCATTAGCAAAATTTTTCCGTGCGTATTATTTTTATAATCTTACTTTAACGTTTGGTGATGTCCCTTATTCAGAAGCAGCAAAGGGTGAAAATTTAGCAATTTTTGCGCCGAAATACGATACACAGAAAGACGTTTTGGTGGGTGTATTGAAGGAGCTCGAGGAAGCAAGTATTATTCTGAAGAAGAACAATAACACCATAAATGGGGATATTATTTATGGTGGAAATAGTGGCAATTGGAACAAGTTAGTCAATTCATTTCGCCTAAAAGTACTATTGACGCTTTCGAAGAAAACGACTGATCTTCCATTTAATGCAGCAACAGAATTTTCAAAAATATTTACCAATGAGTCTAGAATCACTGATGTTGGTGGTGGTGAAGATGGGCAACTCATCTTTTTGAATCAAGAGGGTAATCGCTATCCTGAATTTAACTCTAGCGGTTATGGATCGGGAATGTATATGGATTCCACTTTTATCCAACGATTGCAGGACCTGAAAGATCCGCGGTTATTTGCCGTCGCTACACAAACAAGACTGGGTAAAGAAGCGGGTAAAGCGATTAATGACTTTACGGCTTATGAAGGCGGAGATCCGATTGTTCCTTATGCACAGGTGAATGCAAAAGCTGTATTAGGTAAATTATCGAAAGTCCACGAACGATTTTATCAAGATCCCACAGCTGAGCCATTGGTCTTATTGGGCTGTTCGGAGATGCAGTTTATTTTGGCTGAAGCCATTTTGAAAGGTTGGATAACGGGCGATCTCAATGCAACGTATACCAAAGGAGTACAGGCATCGTTCAAATTTTATGAAAAGTATGCGAAAAATATAGGAACTTATACAAATGAAGCACAAGCTGCCAAATATCTTGAACAAAATTCGGTAAGTCTTGACGGGGCTAGCTCCAATGAGAAAAAGCTCGAACGTATCTTGATGCAGAAATACCTGCGCTCATTTCATCAGGGGGGATACTCGGCTTATTTTGATCATTTGCGCACGGGATATCCGAGTTTCCGTAAATCGGCGAATGTGAAAACAGCCTATCGCTGGATGTATCCTCAAGATGAGTACAATAATAATACGGCGAATGTATCTGATGCGATCAAATCACAATTTGGCGGAAATGACAATATTAATTTACAGACTTGGTGGTTAAAATAATGGATTCAAGGAGGGTATTTTTAAAAAAAGCAGCCATGCTGGCAGGGAGTACAGTCGCCATAAACTGGCTGCCTGAATCAATACAAAAAGCCTTGGCGATTGAAGCTCCAAAAGGATCAACTTTTTTGGATGCCGAACATGTTGTCTTTTTGATGCAGGAAAACAGATCGTTTGACCACTGTTTTGGAACTTTGAAGGGTGTACGTGGCTTTAACGATCCCCGCGCGATGAAATTGCCGAATGGTCTACCTGTATGGATACAAGGAAATAAGGAAGGTGCATATTTTGCACCTTTCCATTTAGATATCGTCAATAGTAAATCGACTTGGATGGGGTCGCTTCCGCATGGTTGGCGTGATATGGTTGCTGCTCGTCATGACGGGAAAATGGATAATTGGTTGGAAGCAAAGAGCTCTGGCAATTCAGAATATAAGGCTATGCCTTTAACAATGGGTTATTATAACCGTGCGGATATTCCTTTTTATTATGCTTTTGCAGATGCATTTACAATTTGTGACCAGCATTTTTGTTCTTCACTGACGGGAACGAGCGCTAATCGATCGTATTTTTGGACTGGTACAGTGCGCGAAGAACCCCGTAATCCCGAATCTGTTGCGCATGTAGACAATGGTCAGATCAACTACAAGGATGTCAAATGGAAAACCTATCCTGAACGACTGCAAAAAGCAGGGGTCTCGTGGAAAGTTTATCAAAATGAACTAAGTTTACCAGTAGGCTTTAAAGGAGAAGAGGAAGATTGGTTGGCCAATTTTACAGATAACAACCTGGAGTTTCACCAACAATATGGTGTAAGATATCATTTGGCACATTATCAGTGGATGAAAGAACGGGTAAAAGAGCTGCATAAATTTTTGGAAACAAATCCAAAAGAAGAATTGCTGCACAAAGCCAAAGCGGAATTGGAGGATTTGAAAAGGGATGTCATTCATTATACGCCCGAGAATTTTGAAAAGCTATCCCAGTTCGAAAAAGATATCCATCACAATGCATTTGTGACTAATCTAGCTGATCCCAACTTTCACAAACTTGATAAATTAAGTTATAAAGAAGGTGGAAAGCGGCAGGAAGTTGAGGTGCCAGCCGGAGATGTTTTTTATCAGTTTAGAAAAGATGTTGAAGATCGCCAATTACCTACAGTGTCGTGGTTAGTGGCACCTTGTCGTTTTTCGGATCATCCGGGCTCACCTTGGTATGGGGCATGGTACGTATCCGAAGTCCTCGATATATTGACCAAAGACCCTGAGGTTTGGAAAAAGACGATTTTCATCTTAACTTATGACGAAAATGATGGATATTTTGATCATATCGCTCCTTTTGTTCCGCCATTGAGCACGAACAAAGATCAGGGTGCCGTGTCAGAAATCGACACTTCGGATGAATATGTTACGCTAGAACAGGAGCGAAAAAGGAGAAATAGTAATAATGTAAGTTTTGAAAGTCCTATTGGTTTGGGCTATCGCGTACCAATGGTGATAGCTTCACCCTGGTCTAAGGGTGGTTGGGTCAATTCCGAAGTTTTTGACCACACCTCCTGTCTTCAATTTTTAGAATATTTTTTGGAGAAGAAAACGGGTAAGGTGATACGGGAAGAAAACATCAGTCAATGGCGAAGAATGGTCTGTGGCGACTTAACAACTTCTTTTCGTCCTGTAGATAACATTTCCAAAACAAGGCTTAATCCGGTAGACAGAGACGGGTATGTTGAACGTATATTCTCCGCCAGGAATAAAAAACTCCCAACAGATTTTGTGAAAATCGACAGCCAAAAACTGGAGGAAATCAAATCGACAGGTCAGTATCATGTAGCTATGCAGATGCAAGAGCAGGGATGGAAGGATGCTTGTGCTTTACCTTATGAATTGCAGCTAAAAGTACAACATACACCAACGATGCTTTCCATCAGCTCAACCTTGGAAAGAAGGCTCAATACAGCTAAAGCGGGAGCGGGCATGCCTTATTATGTTATTTCCTATGTGGCGTATGATGGCCATCCGGCGGGTAAAGTTTGGAATTTTACGGTACGGGAAGGGGATCAATTAGCGTATGAATGGGAACTCGATAAAATTGTAGGAGAGTACATATCATTTGCATTGCATGGCCCTAATGGTTTCTATCGTGCGATTGAAGGCGCAAAGTCACATATTCCAGCTATTGATGTGTATACGAAAGTAGTTGCTGGAAAGCCTATTCTTTGTGTACAATCAGAGTCGCTAAATTGGGATTTACATCTTAAAGACTGTTCCTATGATCTTTTCCATGCGAAGGCAATGCGCAAGGATGATCCTGCTTTGGTTGAAATCGATTGCAGCAAGAGTGAAGGTTGGTATGATATCGAAATAACGTGTTCAGAAGATCATGCGGTCAAATTCTGCTATGCTGGACATATAGAGACTGGTAAATCAAGTAAGACGGATCCGTTGATGGGTAAAGTAAAATTATAACTGAACCAATTAAATACTAGGACGAAAGCGCTGTTTCACGATCGATGAACACAGCGCTTTTGCTTTTGCAAAATAGCGCAAGATTCTTTTCGTGTGGATTTTGGCAAAAATGGGATTTGTGTCTCTTGAGTCAAAACGTTATTTTTATGGTTTGGATCGTAGTTCCTTACTGCGAACTACACATCATGACGAATATGGAGGAGCAAAAAATTATTTTGGTTGAAGATGAGCAGGATGTTGCCGATTTGATCGTACAAGGCTTAGGCGAAGATGGTTATAGGGTTATTCATCTGGGGCGTTCGGAAGGTCTGGAACAGCTCTTGGCGAAGCAAGATGTCTCCCTTGTGCTACTGGACATTCTTTTGCCAGGAACTAATGGACTGGATATTTGTAAGCAGATCAGGCAGTGGGGCTATACAGATTTACCTGTTATGATGCTGACTGCACTTGGAACTCCAGAGAATGTGGTGCTCGGACTCGATAATGGTGCTGATGATTATCTTTCCAAACCCTTTAAGCTCATTGAATTGAAGGCTCGGATACGTTCATTGATCCGCAGACAACAGTCTATCGTACAGGCAACGCAACGTGAATTGCTACCTTCGAAAGATACATTTAGTTATGGTTTTCTGCGTATCGATGATTATAAAAAAATAGCCTATTGTGACGGGCAGGAACTCAATTTGACAAGTACCGAGTATCGTTTGCTTTTGTTGTTTATTCAGAGCCCCAAAAAGGTATTTGAGCGCACGGAGCTTTTGGACAAAATATGGGGTATAAATTTCGATATCGGATCAAATGTTGTCGATGTTTATGTGAATTATCTGAGAAAAAAGATTGAAAAAGTAACGAGCAAAAAAGCGATCCATACGGTTATTGGTATGGGATATGTTTTAAAAATAGAAGACTGAATATTTAAACATGCACAATTATAACCGAAAGCTTACTTATCTCATTGCAATTCTAGTCATTTATGTGAGTTGTTTTGTTGGCTTTATTTTTTATTCCATTACGAATTTTGCTTTTACAGATTTTTATAAGCGGCTGGACCTGCGGCGAAATATTGCTGCAGAGAAATTTCTGAATAGTAAATCTGCCTCCCAAACTGATCAGTGGAGCCTTGATTTTATTGAAAATCTCAATAATCAGCATGAATTTTTGGTGGAATTTGATAGCAATGGTGCTATTGTAAGAAGCCAGGGATTCCATAAAGAGCTTTGGGATAAAATCAATAAAAACGGAAGCTCAAATTTCAAGTCGGGCAATCAATTCTATTCAACCAAATATTTCTCGCAAAATGGTCGAAAGTATATCGTGGGCGCTTCTGCTGAAAATTACTTTTATACACACCATTTGGCCTATCTTCGTAATCTCCTTATTATAAGTCTGATTTTGGGAATTCTCTTTATATTCGTTGTTTCGGTTTTTATGAAGCGCTCGTTTTTAAAGCCCATATTGACCATGATGAAAGAGGTGCAGGAGATTGGTTCTGAAAATCTCTATAAACGATTGGATGAGGATAAATATAAAGGTGAGCTTCATGGCCTGGCACTCACATTTAATCGGATGTTGACGCGCTTGGAAACTTCTTTCGAAACACAAAAGAACTTTATCAGCAATGCGTCACATGAGCTAAATACACCCTTGACATCCATCATAGGACAGGCAGATCTTGCTTTATCCAAAGAGCGAACAACAGCGGAGTACCAACGAACATTATTTAAGATCATTGAGTCGGCAGAGCATTTGGAAAAGAAAACAAAAGCACTTTTACTGTTGGCGCGTACAGGTTTTGTTAATAATGCGACTGCATTTAGCCCCGTTCGTATTGATCAGATCGTGATGGACGCCGAGCTGACTGTTAAGGCCATCAATGATAAATTTAAGATTATAACAGATTTCAGTCTGTTACCAGATGATAGTATGCGACTTAAGGTGAATGGAAACGCAATTTTGCTACAGCTTGCGCTATCCAATATTATCAGCAATGCATGTAAGTATTCATCGGATAGAACAGCATACATTGCTTTGGGTGCATTGGACAATAAAGTCTTTATTCTAATAAAAGACAAAGGTATCGGAATACCTTCCCGTGAATTGGACCATATTTACGATCCCTATTTTAGAGCTTCCAATACGAGTGGCATTGACGGTTATGGTATTGGACTTCCTTTGGCCAGAAATATTATTAAGTTGCATGGTGGTACATTGAAGGTCAATTCTGTTGTGAGTGAAGGCACCACTGTAGAAATTGAACTACCCACTTACCTTCGATTCTAATGTAGTTTTAATTTAGATGGCATTTCTAATCTCATTTTAATACAGTTGCGAGCTTTCTAATGGAAAGCTAATTTTAGATTCATTCCGTTGCCATATGTGCGTTTTAACTTTGCTAAAAAAAAAGCATGGCTAAAACAACGCGTATATTAATACCCAGTGATTTTACAGTCGACTCCCTTCATTTTGTGCGTCAAAGTATTGAAGAGTCAACGGCTGATTGTATCGATATTATCCTTGTGTATGGCAATAAAAGCAGTACTTCTGCGAGTGAATTACTCGGAATTGGATTGGAAGATCAACTGGAAACACTTCAATCGGATTCTTTTTTAAAAGGCTGCAGCGTAATCTATCAGCGCTATAAAAACCGTGGGCTCAGTATTTTTGCAGATATCTTGGGTACCGATAACAGTCATTATTTGCAGCATTATCTTAGGGGACAGTCTGTTGATGAGATCATAATACCGCGAGATTATACCTATAAAAAGAAAACACGCAATTTTTTTAATGTCGCTAATGCACTCCGTAAGGTTGAGGGGCAAATTTGTTCTACGATTATATTTAAAGAGCAATCAAGTATCGGAAACAGAGCAACCGGACTAGTTGAATGATCGCTCGGAGTTTTACTATTGTTTTAGCCGAAATTCATCATTTCTAACTTATCTTCTATCTATTTTTATGGGGCATATACAAGGCGGACCATCCCCCTTACAGCGGTTGGCAAGCCTATTACATACTGAACGGAAAACGATCAATTATATATTTATTTATGCTATTGTGATCGGTATTTTTAGTTTGACTATTCCAATAGGGATAACAGCAATATTTAATTTTTTAAGCAATGGAGCGATGTATAGCTCTACCTATATCTTAATTGCTTTTGTGTTATTTGGCGTGATCGTGGGTGGAGTATTATTGATCGGACAATTGACCTTGGTCGAGTATTTGGAGCAGAAAATCTTTCTAAAATCGGCGATTGAATTTTCGTATCGACTGCCAAGAATTAAACCTAAAGAGTTACTTGGAAAAAACCTAGTGGAGTTGGTCAACCGATTTTTTGATGTTATCATTATCCAAAAGGGAATTATCAAACTTTTGATCGATATCATCGCCGCGGTCGTGACAATTTTCTTCAGTGTGGTTTTATTATCTTTTTATCATCCCGCATTTTTGGCCTTTGGCCTTATTGTCATTTTTTCTGTCATTACGATACTTGTTTTATACTATAAAAGAGGCTTGAAAACAAGTATTGAAGAGTCTGAATACAAATATGAGACGGTAGCCTATTTGGAAGCTGTTGCCGGACAAATCGACCATTATCGTGGAGATGAGATGAAAATGAACGAAGTGACGAGAACAACAGATTCCATTGTCAGTAAATATTTATCGGCTCGAAACGATCATTTTAAGGTTTTAAAGCGTTTTTTTCTAGGTTCTGCCCTGCTTCGGACGCTATTGTTTGGAGCGATGCTCCTGCTTGGATCCTATTTTGTTGTCGAGCGGCAAATGACTTTTGGTCAATTTGTAGCTGCTGAAGTTGTGATCGTTCAAATTGGTTATGCCATTGAAAAACTGATGACTAACTTAAATACGATTTTTGATATGCTTACGGGAGTTGTCAAACTGGCGGCTGTAACCGATCTTGCGTTGGAGGAGGACGCTGCGGTTTATGTTGATTAATAAGGATCATTCGAATCGAACAACGCTCTCTTGGAGAGATCTTTCTCATGATGCTGTTGATAGCTTATTGAAAGAGCGGGGATCCTTAGTTTTGGGGCGGATCCTTGTGTTATCTGGGATTGTTTTTGTACTGGCACTTTTTCTCCCCTGGCGGCAAACAATTCTTGGAGTAGGAACGGTTACCGCTTTACGTCCACAAGATAGACCGCAGACTATCCAAAATCAGATTGGTGGCCGCATCGAGTATTGGGCAGTTACCGAAGGGCAGGAAGTGAAGAAAGGTGACACAATTTTGGTCCTTTCGGAGACTGCACAATCCTATTTTGATCCCATGCTACCTGTAAGATTAGAAGAACAATTGCATGCCAAAAGGAGTGGAGAAGATGCCGCTAATCAAAAGATGCAAGCTACCCAAGCACAGATTGAAGCATTGAAAAATGGGCTGGATTTTCAGCTTGCATCAGCTAAAAATAAGGTGGTTCAAGCACAAAATGTGGTAAAAATAGATAGTGCAGAACTTGTCGCTGTCATGAGCTTTTTTGAGACCAGTGAAAAGCGGCTTAAACGGTACGAAGAGGGGTATCGTGACGGTTTATTTTCATTGACGGATATTGAAACAAGACGCTTAAATCTACAAAATGATCGAGCTAAAGTAGTAAGTGCAGATAACAAATTATCAAATTCAAGACAATCACTAACAAATGCGAGCATCGAATTAAACAACATTCGTGCAAAGTATAATGAATCATTAGCGAAAGCGCAGTCTGATTTAAGTTCCGCTTTTTCTTCCAAGGCCTCAGTACAGGGCGATATCGCTAAACTGAGAAATGAGATCTCCAATATCGATGTCCGACGAGGATTATATGTCGTGAGGGCCCCACAAGATGGTTTTATAGTAAAAACCTTTAAAGCTGGAATCGGTGAAAATATGAAGGAAGGGGAGTCCGTTGCGACATTGCAACCTAAAAAACCACTGCTGGCCGTAGAGCTTTATGTAAACGCGATGGATGTACCATTGATTGAGCCGGAGAGTGATGTAAGGCTACAATTTGATGGCTGGCCATCAATCCAATTTTCCGGATGGCCTTCTGTCGCGGTGGGTACCTTTGCCGGAAAAGTTTCAGTCATCGATAAAGTGAGCAGTACGAATGGTCGATTTAGGATTTTAATACGCGCGACCGATCCGGTTCCTGAGGGTGACGAGCCTTGGCCAATCCAGTTAAACCAAGGTTCAGGTGCTTATGGAAGGGTTATTTTAAACAAAGTTCCTTTGTGGTATGAGATATGGCGACAGTTGAATGGTTTTCCCCCGAGTTTGGAACGAGAACCAAAAGAAAGTGAGAAAAAGTAATTGTTATATGAATAAATTGAATTTTATTTTTATCGTGTTCTGCTTTTTTTTCTATTCTCATCTTTTGGCTCAGGAAAAGGAATATGGAGCACCGAAGACTTTTACAGTTGATGACATGGAAGAGCTTTTAATGGCTAATCATCCCATTGTTAAACAAGTAAATCTACTGAGTGAAACTGCAAAAGCCCAAGTAACACAAGCGTTAGGGAAGTTTGATCCAACACTAAATTCGAGCTTTAAAAATAAGCATTTCGGTCATACGGATTATTACAATCAGTGGAATAGCGAGTTGAAAATCCCACTTTGGTTAGCAGGAGCTGATCTGAAAATAGCTTATGATCGAAATGTAGGTGAATATACAAACCCACAATCCCGAACGAATAATGCGGGGCTCTCTGCAATCGGTTTAAGTATTCCTTTGGGGCAAGGTTTAATCGTCGATAGCCGAAGGAATACGTTACAGCAGGCAAAGGCGATGATCAGCTATCTGGAAGGCGAAAAGATCAAGCAAATTAATGCCATTTGGTTTCAGGCACTTTCAGATTATTGGAACTGGTATTTTGCTTACCAGCAATACCAACTTTTATTAGAGGGCGTTAAATTAGCGGATCAGCGGTTTAGCGCAATCAGTGAGCAGACTATGCTGGGGGACAAACCTGCAATCGATTCTATCGAAGCTTCGGTCGTCGTAAAAGAACGACGGATAGAACTTTCAAAGTATGAAGTAGAACTTAAAAATGCGAAAATTGTATTGTCCAATCATTTGTGGAATGATCAACAATTTCCGGTTGAACTTCCCGATCACGCCATACCACATAAGCTCGAAGACCAAGTTATTTTGCCGGATAATCGTGTGATCGAGGCACTACTGGATTCGGCAAAAATTGCTCATCCCGAAATGATCAAGTTGGCTAGTAAAAATCAGCAACTGCTATTTGAAGAACGTTATCGAAAAGAAATGCTTAAACCTAAATTGAATGTGTCTGGTACGCTCATTTCTAGCCGTCGCGGTTTAAATGATTTTGTACCACCGCAGTATGATTTTAATTGGCAGAACTATAAGCTAGGTTTTGAATTTGCATTTCCACTTTTTATTCGCGCCGAACGTGGGAAGCTCAAAGAGGTACGGATTAAGCAAGATCAACTACGATTTGAGCAGGTAGCGACTGAAAGAAATATTTACAATGACGTCGTTAAAAAGTACAATGATTTAAATGCTTACAGTAAACAGATTGAACTTCAATCGATCAATATAAGTAACCAGGAATTGCTCCTTAAGGGTGAATTAAATAAGTTTGAGCTGGGTGAATCAACCTTGTTTGTTGTCAATAGCAGGGAAAACAAGCTGATTGAAATGCGTATCAAGCAAGAGAAGCTTTTTACGGACTATCGGAAGGCACTGGCAGAGTTATACTACAAGGCCGGAACTAAATTTTAATCTCATTTTAATCTACATTTTATTTTTAATCTCATTTTAATACAAGTCCTAAAATTCTAATAGAAAGTTAATTTCAGATTCATTCGGTTGCCATGATGACCTGTTAATTTTGTATAAAAATAATTGGATATGGCAAAGGCAACGCGTGTATTGATTCCAAGTGATTTTACGATTGATTCGCTCTTTTTTGTGATTCATAGTATAGAACAATCGTCAGCTGAAGAGCTAGACATTATTTTGGTCTATGGCAATAAGAGCAGTACTTCGATTAGTGAGTTATTAGGGATTACACTGGAAGATCAGCTTAATAAGCTGCAATCAGAAGATTTTTTGAAAGCCTGCCAGATGATCTGTCATCGTTATGAAAATCGTAAGCTAAATATCTATACAGATATTATCGGCTCTGACAATCTCAATTATTTACAACATTATTTGCGCGGAGCTCGGATTGATGAAGTCAAGGTTCCCACAGATTATGAATTTGAAAAAAGAACAAGGCATTTTTTTGACGTCGGACGGGCTTTGCTTCACTTGAGTAAAAGTAAGCAGAAGAATGTCTCGATCGTAGAAAAACCCGGGACAAACAAAACCGGCAGAAATGTCTTGGCGGATTTATTTTTTAACAAGAAATGGGATGTTAATTATTAAGAGAAAAATATTGGCACAATTCAACTTTGTCTTGTTGTCCTTTTTGCTTTTAGGGGCTAGTTCAATGGTTATGTTTTATGAAAACCCTGAGCGGCTTTTAGAAGGGGAGTGGGAAGAGCAGGGTTGGTACTTTGAGAAAGTGGAGAAGTCTCCAACATTCAAAAAACAGGCGGTTATCCATGAAGGAATAAAAGATGCTGCAATCG
The DNA here is from genome assembly GCF_002341965.1 of Sphingobacterium sp. UBA2480. Taxonomy (NCBI): domain Bacteria; kingdom Pseudomonadati; phylum Bacteroidota; class Sphingobacteriia; order Sphingobacteriales; family Sphingobacteriaceae; genus Sphingobacterium; species Sphingobacterium sp. UBA2480. Next base: position 766,912 of record NZ_DDPA01000007.1, read on the forward strand.
CGCACCTTCCACCCCTGCAGGATGGATTATGGCATTTTGAAAAAATGGGTGATAAAAATTTTATTGCCCATCATGAGGACAAACAATACAATTGGTTTTTGAAGGGACGAGGCCATATTCTTGAGCTTCGTAAGAATGACGAGCTAATAGAGAGTTTCGTTATCCAAAAGTTGAATAAAAACCAGTTGGTGCTGCATCTTAATTTGGATATGCAGACGAAAGGAATTGCACGTATCGTGCTGAAAAAAGGAGGAAAGGAAAAGTATGCTGAGAAAATATAGTAACCATAGGACGATTCAAGATAACATTAGGCTGGGGGGAATTACCGCGTTTTCTGCAGGAATGGTCAATGTCGCATCTGTCATTGTCTTTTTCTCGTTTACCTCGAATGTAACGGGTTATTATGCTGTTTTTGCACAGGAGATAGCGAAAGGGAATTGGTACCAAGGTGCTGTGGTGCTTTTTTGGATTTTACTTTTTCTAGTAGGGAGTATGCTTTCTAATCTGATCATCATTCATGGTAAAGGACGTTTTAGCTCCTATTTGACACATTCCATTCCCTTGGTATTGGAAATATTGAGTATATTATTTGTTGGGATATATCTTGATGTATTTTATGAGGATTCTTTGAAAGAAACTGAGATACTTGTCGGTGCATTGCTCTTTGCGATGGGGCTACAAAACGGTTTGACTGCGAGCATATCGAATTCTGTTGTGAAAACAACACATTTGACCGGGCTAACGACAGATTTGGCCATATTGATTTCGATGTTCACTAAGGAGTCTAACCGGAGCAATAAGGCATTGGTCGACAAATTCCATTTGCTATTGAGCATCGTGAGCGCGTATGTCGTTGGCGGACTTGTGAGCGGTATTTCATTCACTTACCTATCAAATAAAACATTTTACGTGGTTTGTTTTGTTCTTTTAGTCATCGGTTTATACGATCACTACAAATTGTATCTGTTGAAAAAGCAATTTGTGAATCGTCATCGTCAACCAGTGGCAGCTTAGTTGACTGAGCAAGTTCTTGGTTAGCTAAGCAAAAGGGCAAATAGTTTAATCGCATTTCAAAAAATGCGATTTTTTTTGTCCAAAAAATGCTTATCTTCATACACAGTTATCACGCTCTACCGAAGCGAATGAAAGACTACTTAATCAATTTAAAACCGTATCATGATCAAATTCTTTTCCAACCGGCCTTTTTGGGCACTTTCTCTAATTTCGCTGTCAGTATCACCCCTCTGCGTAAAACAGGCTTATGCGCAAGAAATGCAAACCCCAAGATCAGTACATGATCAAAATAAAAGCCAGCAGAATCTTTTACGGGCAATCCAATTGATTGATCGATCAATGGACGTCTATTTTTCCGGTGAAGATTTCAAAATGCATCGTTTTTATAACCCATTTACGAAGGTTCGATCCGAAGAAACAGCTAGTGTATGGATGTATTCTGCTGCCATAGAAGCTGTAAACGCTGTGTTGAGTGGCTTGAAAAAGCAACAGAAGGTAGATAACGGCAAGCTTTATAAAATGTATTATTCCCGCTATGTAGATTTATTGGCTAAGCTTCATGCAAATGCAGCCTATTATTTAGGGACCTTTACGCTAACGTCGTTTACGCAGCATAAAGAATGGACAGTGTATGCTGTCGATCGCGTTCGAGAAAAAGGAAAAGCAAATGTAACGGGCGTATTGAACGTCTATGATGATCAGATGTGGTTGGTACGGGAATTATTGGAAGCTTATCATTTGACCGGGCAAGATCGCTATTTGCAAGAAGCGGAGTACCTTACGGCTTATGTTCTTGATGGTTGGGATTGTACTTTGGATGAGAAAGGGAAAGAGCATGGCGGAATTCCATGGGGACCAGGATATGTAACGAAGCATGCCTGTAGTAATGCACCGATCATTAGTCCGCTTGTTACATTGTATGAAATCTATAAAAACAAAGGAGACCAAATAATTGCACATTCGATCGATCAGAAAGATAAACTAACCCGTATTGCTAAAAAAGAGCGGAAGGCCGATTTTTATCTCCGTTTTGCTAAAAGGATTTACGACTGGCAAAAGGCAAATCTTCTTAATGAAAAAGGTGTCTATGCGGATATGATGGGTGATTGTTATCCAGATTGTTCGATAGCTTATGAAACGGTCAACGGTGTGCGATACCGAAAAAATACCGAACTCAGAAAAGCCGTCGGAACTGCATTTTCCTATAATAGTGGAACGATGATTTCCGGAGCAGCAGACTTATATCGTGTTACGAAAGCTAAAAGCTATTTAGAAGATGGCAAGAAACTGGCCGATGCGACTTTTACTTATTTTGGAAAGTTAGGGCAGCAGATTCCTGAGCATTATACGTATGCGACAGACGGTTTTAATAACTGGTTTAACGGTGTTTTGTTAAGAGGCTATACCACTATATTACCGAATTATAGTAAGGCTGGGATGTATGTGAAGTCTTTTCAGGAAAACTTGGATTATGGCTATACGCATTTCTTGAACGAAGGATTTTTGCCAAATGATTTGCTCGGAGGTTGGGCAAAAGATAAAAGCAAGAATGATCTGGAGGGAATGTTTATGTTCACTTTTGCGGCACAATATGCTACACTTGCGCAAGTTGAACAACCAAAATAGATGCTCCCCTAATGAGGCACTTATTTTGGTTGGGATAGAATTGTCTGCATCGTTATGATTTAGATAAAGCAGTTTGGGCGTCTTGAAATTCAGTAGGGCTCTGTCCAAACTGCTTCTGAAAATTACGAGAGAAATGAGTCGCGGAGCTATAGCCTAGTAAATTAGAAATTTCGTAGACTTTATGCTGCTTTTGGATGAGCAGTTCTGCTGCTTTTCGGAGCCGCGTTAAATTAATCAGTTCATTGGGCGATAGGCTCGATACCACATTAATTTTGCGATAGAGGGTAGGTCTACTCATGCAGAGAATATCGGCCATCCGATCGACATTAAACTGTGGGTCATCGAGGTGTTGCATGATGATTTCTTCAATCTTCAACAAAAACTCTTGTTCACTTTGATTTTGACCGATTTGCTGTATTTGCGACATCGGATTTTTAATAAAAAATTCCTTGACTTTAACTCTATTCTTTAATAAACTCGCGATTTGTGCTCTTAAAAAGGCAGGTGAAAAAGGTTTTTCAATATAAGCGTCGGCACCATACTCCAAACCCTGAATTTTTGATTCAATACTATTTTTTGCCGTTAAGAGTATAACTGGAATGTGTGCATATGCGATATCTTCTTTAATTTTTTGACAGAGTTCAAAACCATCCATTTCTGGCATCATCACATCGCTGACGATCAGATCAAAATATTCAGTGGCTAATAAATCCAGCGCTTCCCTACCATTGGAACTCGTTGTTATCTGATAATCCTCATTGAGATCATCCGCAATGAATTCAAGTAGTTCAGTATGATCATCTACTAATAATAAATTGGATTTGGCATTCATAATTATGGGTTTGTATTGTGATTCAAAGGCAATGTCAAACTAAATACGTTCAATTGGAGGTCGTTTGTACTGTATAACAGGGTACCTTGGTGTTTTAACGTTAAGGACCTTGTCAATGCCAAGCCTAGGCCGCTTCCAGGAACATTCTTATTTTGTTTTAAGCGATTGAATGGTTCAAAAATTCTTTCCCTTTCTTCTGAAGGAATTAAAGCTCCGTCGTTTTTCACGGTCAATATAAAGATATTTTTCTGTTTATCCATATTCAAATTCACTTCAATATAGGATGAAGAATATTTCAGGGCATTATTCAATAGGTTGTAACATATCTTGTCGAATGCGTCGATATCGACTTGACCTATGATATCTGGCATAATGTGCGATACCATCTGCTTGTCCTGCGCCTGCAGTGTGACTGTAAAATTGTTGATAATTTCCTGGACCGTTTGGCTTATGTTTTCTGATTCAAAGTGTAATTTGAATCCTTCCGTTTCGACCTGTCTAAAATCCAATAGCTGATTGCTAAGGGCAATCAACTTCTCCGTGTTGTTTTGCATGGTCAATAGTAGCTTGTCGGTTACAGGATTGTGATCGACTTTGTCCATAAGCTTCTCTAAGGGGGCCTTGATCAATGTCAACGGTGTGCGTATTTCGTGCGCAACATCGGTGTAAAAATTGATTTTTGAGCGATAGAGTTCTTGCTCGCGTAGATTTTGTACGGTTAAAAGATGTTGTCGATTGCGTTGTTTGATCTTTTCATTGAAATGATGAATAACAAATATAATCAGCCCCACAAGGATTAGAGCATAGCAAACAAAGGCCGGTATACTTGCCCAGATCGGAGGAAGAATAGTGATTTTAAGACTAGCAAAAGTGGGGATTGTATTGCCATTTGGATCTTCTGCTTTTACAGTAAAAACATAGTTTCCGGGCGCTAGCTTGGTGAAGTAAGCCCGTTGATTGCTTGTAATGTCTATCCAATTGTCGTCGAGACCATCCATTTTGTAGCTATAGTGAATGGAATGGGGGGCTTGGTAGTGTAATGCCGCAAAATCAAGACTGAAGGATGACTCGTCGTGTTTCAGTTTGATTTTATCCGTGAACAGAATTGATTTGGACAGAATATTTGTATCGGTGTACTGATTGATCGCCCTATTGTTGATGTAAAAATTAGTGATGTAAATCGGAATTTGATTCTTGTAGTTGATTTGGTTGAGCCTTTCGGGATTGAAACGTATCAGTCCATTGATGGTGCCGAAATAAAAGTTTCCATTGTCATCATTAAAGGATGAATTGTAATTGAACTGAATCGTCGGTAGGCCAGACTCCAAGTTGAAGATGCGTTTTTTCCCACTGGGAAGATGGTAGCGTACCAGGCCCTTGGAAGTACTCACCCAAAGGTTATTTTGTTTATCTTCTAAAAAGGCGAGTGTCACATTACTGGGCATTCCTTCTTCCAGGCCAATGTTTTCAAAGCCATCCTGATTTGATTTCTTTTTAGCCATCCCACCTTCGGTAGCTATCCAAATTTGATTTTTTGAGTCCTCAAATATACTGTTGACCCTATTGTTGGGCAAGGAATTGAGATCGTTCTGATGATGCGTATAGTGTTTGAAATAACGTGTGGTCGGATGATAACAGAATAGTCCATCACGCCACGTTCCGACCCAGATATTCCCCTTTTTATCTTCCAAAATGCTTGTATAAAACATGTATTCTGGGACATTATCAATAAGGTGGAAAGATTTTTTTTCTAGATCAAAGCGGTATAGGCCGCGTGTGGATGCAGCCATGATTTCTCCTTTTCGAGTTTTATAGAGATAAAAAAGAAAATTACTTTGGAGATCGGATCTTGATACATTGCTGTTACGATCGATGTGATAGATAACTTTTTGAAGCTTTGGCGAAAAAATGTCCAGACCATTGACGAAAGTACCAATCAATAGTTTGTCGCCAATAGGGAGAATACCGTGAATATTGTTATTTGCCAGATTCCCCTGTTTATCGGAGAAGTTCTGGATATAACCCGATTTAGGATCCAATTTAGATAGACCTCCGTTTTCGGTGCCTATCCATATATCGTGGTTGATGTCTTTTTTGATAATCCGAACGACAGAGCCTTTTAAGCTCCCCGGGCGATCTTGTGGGAGAAATTTTTCGATTATACTATTATTCTTGTGATAATAGTTAATCCCACCAAAGTAGGTTCCCAGCCAAATACCCTCATCCTTATCTTGTAGGATATTATAAATGGCATTGTCAGATATCCCCCAAGGGTTTTCTTGTTCTTTCTGAATGTTGATGTAATTTCCGCTCGCTATTTGGTAAATGAAGAGGCCAGATTCCGTTGCAAACCAATATTCATGATCGTTTGGCTGTATAATATCTCTTACATAGAGAAATTGATGCAGCTTGTCCGGACCAAGAATTGACTTGAGGGACTTGTTTTTAAAATTGTAGCTATAAACCCCAGTTTTCGACGTGCCAATCAATAAGTCTCCATCGCGGTTTTCCATTATTTTCTCAATACTAAACCAGTCTTTAGGACCATATTTTGCTTGAAAGTCAAGCATGAGTGCGGGTTTTCCAGAAGAACCTATCTGGAAGATCTTACCTTCAGGAGTTCCAAAAAATACAGTTCCATTTTTTGTGCAGCTGATAGACGTAATATAGAGGTCCGATTTTGTAAATTGTTGAATTGCGTGACTAACCAAATCATGGCAATAGAGCATTCCATTGGATATAAACCAGATCCTTTTGCGTTGATCGGTAACAATGACGGGTACGTCCGCATTTTCAAATTGTTTGCTCAGTAGTCTAAATTGCTCGTCGACGGGGTCGTAGCAATAGATTCCCTGATCTGTTCCAATCCAAATTCTTTTTCGAAAGTCCTCTTTCAAGGAGATGATATTATTACCACCCAAGCTGTTTTTCCCAGATTGGGTGGCATCAAAATGTTTGAAATTGTTACCGTCAAAGCGATTTAATCCATCCTTTGTTCCGAACCAAAGAAAACCCTGACTATCTTGCATGCTACAAATGACAGCATTGTTTGACAAACCTTCATTGATTTGATAATGATTGAAATAGTAGGGCTGCGCATATAGCAAGGAAGGGAGTAACAGGATAAATAGCAATCGTAAAGGCTTCAGGTTGATCATGATCATTTTTTGGTTATTGATACAAAATAGAGCTAAAATGAAACAATTTAATCTTAAAATTTCTAAAAAATTTAAGACTTTAGCTTATAGATTGTAATCGTTAAAATTATAAAAAATCTAGAAAAGGACGTAAGTTCTATCTAAACAAAGATTATAAACCCTTTAAAATATTACGAATGAGAGGAAAATTGACCTTGCTGGGTCTTTCTGCAATACTTGCTTTTAGTGTGTCTTGCCAGCAACCGACTGGTTCTAAAACTCCCAAAGCAGATTCTTTATCGGCCTTCATGGATACCGCGCAGTTCAGCGGAACTATTGATCAAAAACAGGCGTATCTATATGAACTGAGCAATAAAAATGGCGTACAAGCTTATTTTACCAATTTTGGTGCACGTTTAGTGGGATTATGGGTGCCTGACAATAAGGGTGAGTTATGCGATGTGGTTTTGGGTTTTTCTAAAGCGGCTGATTATAATAATCCCAAAGAACCATTTTTTGGTACTATTGTAGGGCCTTTTGGTAATCGGATCGCCAAAGGCAAATTTAAGTTGGATGATAAAACCTATACATTGGCGGTAAATAACGGTCCTAATACCCTGCATGGCGGTTTTAAAGGTGTGCATTTTGCCAATTGGACATTAAAATCGTCAGATAAATCATCCCTTACATTTGCTTACACCTTACCTGACGGACACGAGGGTTTTCCAGGAAACATCCAAATGGAGGTGACTTATACGCTGAACGATAATAATGAATTGATGATAGCTTATCGTGCTACTTCCGATAAAAAGACGGTGATCAATTTGACCAACCATGCTTACTTTAATTTAAACGGTGAAGGAAGTGGTACCATTCTGGATCATCAACTTCAATTGTTTGCCAATGAATACACACCAGTAGATAGTACACTAATACCCACAGGGCAATTAGCACTGGTAAAGGGAACAGCTTTTGATTTTACAACCTTGAAACCGATAGGAAAAGATATTAATGCCAATGACCAGCAGCTTAGTTTTGGAAAGGGCTATGACCACAATTTTGTCTTAAGTAAAGAGAAAGATGGCGACTGGTTTAAAGCGGCACATGTGATCGGTGATAAATCAGGGGTGGTCATGGATATTCTGACAACCGAACCTGGTATTCAATTTTATAGCGGCAACTTTATGAACGAACAAGTACAATTGAAGAATGGTAAAAAAGATTCCTTCCGTACGGCTTTTTGCCTTGAACCGCAGCATTTTCCGGACGCTCCGAATCAGCCAGCTTTTCCAACAACAGTCCTGAACCCGGGGCAAGTATATCAAACGAAATCCCTGTATCGTTTTTCAGTAAAATAATACATATTTAATAATGATTGGTTTGAAAGTATACCACTGAAAAGAGGTGTACTTTCTCTGTTTAATAGACTTTAAAACGTTTTAGGTTGTATTAATTATTTGATACAAATAGGCAGTTTTTTGAGAAAAAACGAAAGCCTGTCCGATTGAATATACCTTAATTTTGGACAAATCAATTATACAAACTAATCAATCTAGGTATGTTTAAGGGTCTTAAATGTCTGCCAATTTCTGCTACTTTACTCTGCTATGCGAGCAGTTTTATTCCTTTAGCAAAGGGAGCAGATTTATTTCCAGTTCCTGCAGAAAGCATTGCTTTGCAAAAATCAATCAAGGGTGTGGTTAAAGATAAAAGTGGCAATCCGATCGTAGGAGCGACAGTCGCTTTAAAATCCAAATCAAGCACTGCCGTTTCAACGGATGCAAAAGGTAATTTTAGTCTAACAGGTGTGAATGCTGGGGATCTACTGACTGTAAGTTCAGTTGGGTATCTCTCAAAAGAAGTGGCCGCGAGCGCGGATTTAGCTATTACATTGGACGATGAAAATTCACGTATCGGCGAAGTGGTTGTGGTCGGGTACGGTACACAAAAGAAGGAATCTGTTACTGGTGCAATCACGGCAATTTCTTCGCAGGATATTTCCAGATCTGTTGCGACTACAACCTCGGGAGCTTTGGTCGGGAAGATTGCAGGGGTCAATAGCCGGATGTCGGATGGACGCCCTGGCGCATGGACGGGGATCAGCATCCGGAATATGGGAACTCCCTTGTATGTGATCGACGGTGTTCAAAAAGATGAAGGCCAATTCAATAATTTGGACTTCAATGACATCGAATCTGTTTCGGTTTTGAAGGATGCGTCCGCAGCGATTTATGGTGTACGCGCAGCCAACGGAGTGGTGGTTGTAACGACAAAGAAAGGAAAGCGTGGCGATAACAATACCTTTAATATCAATTCCTATTACGGCTGGCAAAGTATGTTTCGTTTTCCTAAGCCTGCAGATGCAAGTACCTATGTAAAGAGCTACATTCAATCGGATGCTATTCTTGGTGTGAAGGATCCCAAGTATTCATTAAGCGATCTTGAAAAATGGCAGCAGGGGATGGAAAAAGGTTACCGCCCATTTGATTGGTACGATTATATCTTAAAAACTAGTCCGCAAACCTATGTTTCTGGAAATGTGAGCGGTGGGTCCGAAAAAATCAATTATTACTTAAGTGCCGGGCATCTCGACCAACAATCCATTATCCGTAATTATGGTGGTTTCAAACGTACTAATGTTCAGATGAACATTGATGCGAGCGTATCTAAACGATTAAAAATAGGGGCTAATTTGAACGGGCGGATCGAACAGCGCAAACAACCTGGGGTACCCGGTGCTGACGATACTTGGCAAGCCTTATTTGCCATTTACCGCAACTTACCTACTGCGCGGCCATTTGCCAACGACAATCCGCTCTATCCAACACAAACTGCCGCCAATACCGAGACGAATTTTGCGATGCTGAATTATGATCTATCGGGTACATATCAGGAAAAATGGCGGGTGATGCAACTAAATTTTAATGCCGAGTATAAGATTACAGATGATTTGGTTGCCAAAGGAACGGTAGGGTACTATTTGGCTAATAAGTGGATGGATAATCAGGAGTTCACTTACAAATTGTATGGCTATGATGAAAAAACGGATACCTATCCAGTCATATTTAGCATGGATAACCCTTGGCGGGAGCGGTCTATCGCTCAAATCGAAGAAATTTCAACACAATTCACTTTAAATTATAACAAACGTTTTGGAAAGCATGGTGTAAATGCTGTATTAGCCGCGGAGTCAATAAAACGAGATAACCCCGATATTTATGTCCACGACAGACCAGCATCGAATGCATTGAGTTTGATCTATTTTCAAACGATGGATACCTATAATGATACTGGAGTAAATACGCAAGCAAGAGCCGGCTTTGCAGGTCGGGTCAATTATGACTACGATCAAAAATATCTTTTAGAACTTTCATCGCGTTATGATGGATCCTGGAAGTTTGCTCCTGGAAGTCGATGGGGATTTTTTCCTTCAGCATCCGCGGGATGGCGGATCTCTTCTGAAAAGTTTTGGACAGATGGCATGCGGAAGATACTTGATGATGTTAAGCTTCGGGGATCTTACGGGATATTGGGGGATGACAATTTGGATGATTGGAAATATTATGCTTTTGGTTACCTGAGCGGATATACCTATAATTCCAAAGGTTCGACGATTGACGGAAAATATGTTATTGGCACCCAACCCCGTGGACTTCCTGTTAAAACGCTTTCCTGGATTGAGGCGCACATGTTGAATGTGGGGCTTGATTTTAGCACATTAAAGGGAAGATTGACGGGTAGCTTGGATTTCTTTCGAAGGAAAAGAAGTGGTCTACCGGCTTCCAGAAATGATGTATTGATACCAAATGAGGTTGGTTTTAGTCTGCCTTATGAAAACCTAAACTCCGATATGCATAAGGGTATCGATGGCTCAATTATGTGGCGGAGTAAGGCTGGCGATTTCAATTACTTTGTCGGTGGTAATTTTACATTTGCCCGTCAGATTGATGGTGAACAATATAAACCCCGGTTTGGGAATTCCTGGGATCAGTATCGGAACTCCATTTTTGACCGCTACGCCTATCTAAATTGGGGCTTACATGCTACTGGACAGTTTCAGTCCTGGGAAGAAATTGCCAATTACGATGTAGACAATGACCGTCAAGGTAATTCTACCTTGAGACCAGGAGATATAAAATATGAAGACATCAATGGGGATAAAGTGATCAATGAGCTGGATCAGCGGCCAATAGGATATCGGCAAGGCGGACTTCCTTATTTCAATTTTGGAATTAATCTGGGCGGACAATTCAAGGGATTTGATCTGGCCATGGATTTGACAGGAGCAGCATTTGCATCCTATCGTCCCAATTACGAAGCGATGAACCCTTTCCACGATGGTGGAAATAATCCGCAATATTACATGGAGAATCAATGGATGCTCAGTGATATTACCAACCCGAATAGTACATTGATTCCCGGCAAGTATCCAACATTGATTCGCGGAAATCAAAACCATAGTAATTATTGGCATAGCGATTTTTGGCTCACCAATGTAAATTATATAAAACTAAGAAATCTTCAGATTGGATATACCTTGCCAGACAAGTGGATGAAAGCTCGTGGAATCCAAAAATTACGAATATATACGATGATGCAGAATCTCTTCAGTATAGATAATTTGGGTGATATGAAGATCGATCCGGAAATCACAAGTGATTCGGGTGTTCAATACCCAACAAACCGGGTTATAAATGTGGGTGTTAATTTAACTTTTTAATGAAAATGATAAAGAGGAAGGTTATTTTATGGGGTGTATGTTTAGTATGTGCATTCTCAAGCTGTAATAAGTTTTTGGACCGGGAATCACAGGCTATTTTTACCGATGATCAGATATTTTCAGATCAAAATATGGTGAAGTCAGTGTTGGCCAATTACTATGGAAGAGTCAGCTGGGGCCAGCAATTTGGCGACAACGGCTCCTTTGCGATGCTAGATGAAGCAGGATTTTCCAGTGGTTCTCCCAACAATATGCAGGAGTTTCCAAATGATTTTTGGCGGATGTATGATTATGAATTGATCCGAAATCTAAACCAATTTATTGTAGGTGTCCGACAATCAACATTAGATGACAACAATAAAAAGAGCATTGAAGGTGAGGCCCGCTTTATCCGTGCCTGGACTTATTTTAATATGATCAAGCGTTTGGGGGGAGTGCCAATGGTGGGTGATAAAGTATATGATTATACAAGTGGAATGGATCCAGCAGAATTACAGTTGTCGCGTGCAACCGAGGCTGAAAGTTATAATTATGTCATCAGTGAATGTACTGAAGCAGCTAAAATGTTAGGATCTGACAAAACTGTGAATTCGGCGAGAGCTAACAAATGGACGGCTTTAGCGTTAAAAGCTCGAGCAAGTTTATATGCTGCCTCTATTGCAAAGTATAACTACAAAACTCCCGACGTGAAAACAGCGGGGAATGAGGTGGGGATCCCTGCGTCTGAAGCAACTAAATATTATCAAATAGCTTATGAAACTGCTTTGGATATTATAAATAATAGTCCTTATGCGCTGTATAATGCAAATCCGGATAAGGGCAAGAACTTTTATCTTGCCGTAACCTCAAAATCAAGCAATGAAGTAATTTGGGCAAAAGACTATGCTTATCCTGGTGAGACCCATTCTTTTACCAATAATAATATAGCCTCATCTGTCCGCGGTGATATTGATGCCAATTTCGTAACTCCAGTACTCAATTTGGTGGAAGCATTTGAATATACAAATGATCGAAAAGGGGATCTGAAAACGAAGACTGCTGCTGGTGACTATGTTTATTATACAAATCCCGAAGATCTTTTTGCCAATAAGGATGCACGCTTGTATGGTACGGTAATTTACTCCGGAGCAGATTTTGCTGGAACGAAAATAACTTATCAGGCGGGGGTTCGGTATAAAGAAAATGGTACATGGAAGACAGTAACAGGTTCGCCTGGTTCCTCAAATGATAAATTTGGCGGACTTGTTACGAGTGAGGATGGCCCTACGACTTCCAACGATATGTATGTCAATAAAACTGGATTTAATATCCGGAAGTTTATTGACGAAAATAAAGATGCCTCTACACGCGGGCGCGGTTCGGATATTTGGTTTGTCCGTTTTCGTTATGCTGAATTTCTGTTGATCGCTGCAGAGTCGGGGCTTGAACTTGGTAAACCGCAAGCTGAGTTGACTGGATATATCAATAAGATCAGGGAGCGCGCGGGAATACAAGCATTGACGACTATTTCTTTAAATGATATCATTCAGGAACGTCGCGTTGAATTTGCTTTCGAAGATCATCGTTATTGGGATTTGAAACGTTTGCGCATCGCCCATGAAATCTGGAACGGAAGTGCTGATAATTACAATGCGGTGCACTATGCCCTATTTCCGTATAAAATATATGCTCCTGGGGATCCTAACAATGGCAAGTGGGTTTTCGAGAAACAGAAATCTAGCCATACGCTCTATCCGCGAAATTTTAAATATCAGAACTATTATAATTTCATTGACCAAAATTGGATTAACAACAATCCGAAGCTAGTCCGAAATCCTTATCAATAGCATTATTCTTATGAAAACTTTTTTTTGTAAATTAATAGTCGGTTTGTGTTTACTCTTGGGTGTTTTTGCTTGTGGCAAAGATAATTATGATGCACCACAAAGCACATTAAGCGGACATGTAACCTATAATTCCAAACCTTTGGGGCTGAGAGGATCCAATCAATCGGTCTATCTTCAACTCTGGCAGGATGGTTATCAATTTCGGTCTCCTATTAATGTTTATTTAACTCAAGATGGTTCGTTTTCTACGAAACTTTTCGATGGAAAGTACAAATTGGTGACAACCAGTGGAAATGGACCATGGGTGAGCAGCGCCGATACGTTGCTAGTTGATGTGAAGGGCAATACCACAGTGGATTATCAGGTGAAACCCTACTACATGATGAGTAATATAACCTATAACACACAAGGAAATATCCTTAAAGCATCTTTTGATATCGAAACGATAGATGCTTCAAGAACGATTGATTTAGTCACCTTATTGGTCAATGATACAAAATTTGTGGATTTGGGCCAATATACATATAAGATGGAAAAAACTGGATTAAATGCCGGCCATGTCGAATTGGAACTGGATATCAAAGATATTTTGACCAAGAGTGCAGCGGTGTATGCGCGCGTAGGGTTACGGGTAAATGGGATTACCGAGGCGCTGTACGATAGTGAACCAAAGAAACTAAAATAAAAATGATTAAAAGAATTGGCTTTTTAAGCTTATTGTTGGGGTTTGGCTTAGCTACGTCGGCTCAATCAAGAATAGCAACTTCCGTAAACCAATTGCCGTTGACAGGTAAGAATACACAATACGTGAACAATAGGGCTCCGCTGAGACAAAATGCCTTGCTGAAATTGCCGGTAGGCAGTATAGTGCCTGAAGGCTGGTTAGGGAAGTACCTAGCGTTGCAAAAAGATGGTCTCACAGGTCATTTGGGCGAAATTAGCGCTTGGCTATCCAAAAAAAATAATGCTTGGTTAAGTACGGATGGGAAAGGAGATTATGGCTGGGAAGAAGTTCCTTATTGGCTAAAAGGTTATGCTAATCTGGGCTACATCTTAAAAGATCCTACAATCCTAGCGGAGTCAAAGATATGGTTGGAAGCCGCACTAAAAAGCCAGCGTCCTGATGGATACTTTGGGCCATTGATTCTGCGTAACAACAAACCAGATCTTTGGGGGAATATGTTGATGTTGTGGTGCCTGCAATCTTATTATGAATATAGCGGTGACCAACGTGTCTTAACCTTGATGACCAATTATTTTAAATGGCAGGCCAATTTGCCGGATAGTTTTTTTCTTAAAGACTATTGGGAAAATAGTCGGGGTGGTGACAATCTGCTCTCGGTTTATTGGCTCTATAATAGAACACAGGGGAATGAATGGCTGATGGATTTAGCAGATAAAATCCATCGGAATACCGCCAATTGGTGCCAGAAAGATGATTTGCCGAATTGGCATAATGTTAATGTAGCGCAGTGTTTCAGAGAGCCGGCAACCTATTATCTGAAAAGCCAATCGAGTGAAGACCTGAATGCGACCTACGCTAATTTTCATTTTGTCAGGCAGGTATTTGGTCAGGTTCCAGGCGGTATGTTCGGTGCCGATGAAAATGCACGTCCAGGATATACCGATCCCCGTCAAGGGGTGGAAACCTGTGGTATGGTCGAACAGATGGCGTCCAATGAAATCCTTCTTGGGATAACAGGCGACCCATTTTGGGCAGATCATGCGGAGGAAGTCGCTTTCAATACCTATCCAGCAGCCGTAACAGCAGATTTCAAGGCCTTAAGGTATATTACAAGTCCAAATATGACCATCAGCGACAGCCATAATCATGCTCCTGGAATTGATAATAACGGGCCATTTTTAATGATGAATCCCTTCAGTTCACGCTGTTGTCAGCATAATCACAGTCAGGGCTGGCCATATTATGCTGAGCATTTGTATATGGCAACGAATGATAATGGTGTTGCGGCAGTACTCTATGCCGCATCAAAGGCTGAAATCAACGTCGGAAACAAGCAGGCTATTCAGATCCGGCAAGAGTCCAATTATCCTTTTGAAGAATCGCTACGATTTGAAATAGGAACACAGGGTAAAACGGTTGATTTTCCCTTTTATCTCCGTATTCCAGCCTGGGCGAAACAAGCGAAAGTAACGGTTAATGGTAAAAGCCAAGCTGTGGAAGCTGGTGCAAAATATATTCGGATTCAACGGCAGTGGAAAGACGGCGACAAGGTCGAACTTTCCTTACCAATGACCATAGATCTGAAAACATGGACAGCCAATAAAAATTCAGTGAGTATCCAGCGTGGACCATTGACCTATGCCCTTAAAATCAAAGAGAATTATGTAAAAAAAGATAGTAAGGCTTCGGCAATAGGAGATTCCAAATGGCAGGAGACTGCAGATCCATCCAAGTGGCCATCCTATGAAATCCTTCCTGCAAGTGATTGGAATTACGGACTTGTACAAAATCAATTGCAAGCTGTTGACCACCTAAAAGTGGTCAAACGACCATGGCCTAAAGATGCATTTCCTTTCGACGCAGAAGCAGTACCTATTTCGATTCTTGTGAAAGCGAAACGTATCGATGGGTGGAAAATTGATGAAAACGGGTTAACGGGGGTATTGCCTCTGAGCCCCGTGGAAAGCAAAAGCGAGGTACAGGAAGTTGAACTAATTCCAATGGGAGCAGCACGTTTGCGCATTGCTGCTTTTCCCACGGTGAAATAATATAAATACGATATAAATAAATGACTTAACGATTTTTTATGATGAAGAAAACCTTATTTTTTGCCAGTTTGATGATGGCAGCACAATTGAACTTTGCTCAGGATTGGAAACCCGCCGGATCACATATATTAACCCCCTGGGGCGAGAAAGTAACGGCCCAAAAGCCACATCCTGAATACCCTAGGCCACAATTAATCAGAACCAATAACTGGCAGAATTTAAATGGACTATGGAAATATGCTGTCACTCCGGTAGGTACTAAAGAGATTCCTCGGCAATGGGACGGCAACATCCTTGTTCCTTTTGCTATTGAATCGGCATTGTCCGGTGTTGGTAAAGAGGTTGGAAAAGATAAAGCCTTATGGTATAACAATACCATAACATTGGACAAGTCTGTCCATAAAAATAAGGTCCTGTTGCATTTCGGTGCCGTAGATTGGCAATGTGATGTGTATGTAAATAATCAATTGGTCGGAAGACATGAAGGTGGTTTTGATCCATTTTCGATGGATGTGACAAGCTTCCTAAAGAAAGGAGCGAAACAGGAAATAGCCATTCGGGTATGGGATCCGACTGATGATGGTCCACAACCACGGGGTAAACAGGTGAACAAGCCGAATGGAATATGGTATACACCAGTGACGGGAATTTGGCAGACCGTTTGGTTAGAAAGTGTTCCACAAGCTTACATTGTAAGTACCAAACAGACGCCGCGATTGGACGATGCTGTCTTGGCCTTTCAAGCTTCCGTAGAGGGAAGCCAAGCCGGCGACGAAATAAAGGTGCGTGCATTGGATGGCGGAAAGCTTATTAAAGAACAAATAGGACAACCCAATACATCCTTTGATCTTTCGGTACCCAATCTGGAGCCCTGGTCGCCGAGTAACCCTAAACTCTATGATCTGGAAATTCAGCTGATTCGAAAAGGAAAAGTCGTAGACCAGGCGAAAAGCTATTTTGCCATGCGGAAAATAGCCATGCAGAAAGACGAAAATGGTGTTCAACGTTTAATGTTAAACAATAAGTTTACCTTCCAATACGGTCCATTGGATCAAGGTTGGTGGCCAGATGGTCTACATACTGCACCAACGGATGAAGCGCTGAAGTTTGATGTCGTCAAAACAAAGGAAATGGGATTCAATATGATCCGTAAGCATATCAAGGTAGAACCGGCACGTTGGTATCGGTACTGTGATAGTATAGGTATGCTTGTCTGGCAAGATATGCCTAGCGGCGATCTTGGTGGAAATCATTGGGATATGCAACCGGGAAAGATTTCAGGTGGCAATCGGGATAAAGTACGTTCACAGGAATCTGAGAATTACTACCGGAAAGAGTGGAAAACCATTATGGAGGTGTTGCACAACTATCCAAGTATTGTCATCTGGGTGCCTTTCAATGAGGCTTGGGGGCAATTCAAAACGAAGGAAATTACGGAATGGACCGTGGCTAATGACCCGTCAAGACTCGTAAATAGCGCCAGTGGTGGTAACTTTATGGAAACTGGACATATCTTGGATATCCATAATTATCCGGATGCAGCCATGCCTGATCCAAATTTGTTTGGTGCTAAACAAGTGCTTGCATTGGGTGAATTCGGTGGTCTGGGATTACCGATAGACGGACATTCTTGGCAACAGAAAGACAACTGGGGATACCAAAGTTTCAAGAATAAAACGGAATTATTGGAGCGTTACAAACGTCTTATCCATGATTTGACACGTCTAATTCCGATGGGATTGTCGGCCGCTGTTTATACACAGACAACAGATGTGGAAGTAGAAACAAATGGTTTGATGACTTATGATCGTAAAGTTGTAAAAATGCCTGAAGCAGAATTGAAGGCTGCACATCAGGCGCTTTATAATGCACCTACCAAATAATTGATAGCGATATGGCCGCAACACGGGTTGCGGCCTAAATTTATCGCTGAAAATATACCGGTCAACCTAAACCTATTTTATACGAAATCAATGAAATTAAAATTACTAATTGCAACGGCTATTGTATGTCAATCGGTATCGTCGTTTGCACAAAAACAAGTCCTTAAGAATGATCTTCGCGCGCCTGCCTATCCTTTAGTAACAATTGACCCGAATACAAGTGCCTGGTCCTATAGCAACGAATTGAATGCAGATGTTGTACGCCATTGGACCGGAAAATCCTTTCCCTTATTGGGCGTCCTTAAAGTGGATGGAAAACCCTATCGCTTCCTGGGCAAAGAAGAGGCTGAACTCTTGCCTTTGGCCCGGATGGGCGAACATGCGGCTTGGACGGGAAGTTACGTTGTCAGCGAACCTGCCTCAGACTGGATGAAACCTTCATTTGATGCACGGCAATGGAAAATGGGGGCAGCGCCATTCGGTACCAAGGACAAAGAACCCAATGTGGAGACTGATTGGCAGGAACCTAAAATTTGGGTTAGAAGGGAAGTTGAACTGACTGAGGATCTTACGGGCAAATCCGTATATATCGAATTTACACATGACGATGACGCTATTTTGTACGTCAACGGTATTGAGGTTGCTAATACAGGCAATTCGACAGGTAAAAATAGTCGGGTCAAGCTGCCCGAACATGTCGTAAAAACATTGAAGAAAGGAAAAAATATACTCGCGGGTTATTGCTATAATAGGGTAGCGAATGGATATTTTGATTTTGGACTCTTTACAGAAAAAGAAGGTAGTATTCAATTCGACAATGAAGCGAATCAGATCACTTCCAATGTGCAGGCAACACAAACACATTATTCGTTTAACTGCGGGCCCGTGGACTTAAATATTACATTTACTGCGCCGATGTTTTTGGATAAATTGGACTTAATGGCTAGACCCGTAAATTATCTTTCCTATACAGTCCATGCGAAGGATGGCAAGAAACACCAGGTACAACTTTATTTGGAGGCGGCACCAAATTGGGCACTGAATTCTCCTCTTCAAGATGCGACAAGCAGTTCCTTTATTTCCGGAAATCTCCAATTTGTAAAGACAGGAAGCAAAAGCCAGCAGGTTCTAGGAAAGAAAGGTGACGACCTACGGATAGATTGGGGGTATTTCTATATGGCAGGTGCAAAATCAAAGACAAAGTCAGCGGTCGGAAGTAGCCATCAATTACGCTCTAATTTTCTGAAGAGTGAAAATAGCTCTTCTCCAAATGGAGGGCAACAATTGGCACTGATGCAAACTTTTGATGTCTCATCAAGCTACCAGGATAAGATCTTGTTGGGCTATGATGACCTGTACTCGATCCAATATTTTGGACAAAATTTACGACCTTATTGGAATACCAATGGAAATAGTTCCATTGAGAAACAATTTGAACTGGCCGACAAAGAGTATACTGTTCTCAAAAAGGCTGCTGATAAATTTGATGCCGAATTATGGGGTACAGCTTTGCGCAACGGAGGTGAGGACTATGCTGCATTATGTGCCTTGGCCTATAGACAGGCAATCGCCGCTCATAAACTTGTAAAAGCACCCAATGGCGATCTGCTTTTACTGTCCAAGGAAAATGATAGCAATGGGTCAATAGGAACTGTTGATGTAACCTATCCTTCGGCTCCGATTTTCCTTTACTATAATCCAGAACTGGCAAAAGCACTAATGAACGCCATTTTTTATTATAGTGAAAGCAATAAGTGGACAAAACCTTTTGCTGCGCATGATGTTGGGACCTATCCTTTAGCGAATGGCCAAACTTACGGTGGAGATATGCCTGTCGAAGAATCGGGAAATATGCTGCTATTAACTTATGCTTTAGCGAAGGTGGAAGGCAATGCCGCTTATGCCAAAAAACATTGGAAAGTGTTGTCTACCTGGGTAGATTATCTAGTCGATAAAGGTCTTGACCCCGAAAATCAGTTGTGTACAGATGATTTTGCAGGCCATTTTGCGCATAATGCCAATTTATCCATTAAAGCTATTTTGGGTATTGCATCTTACGGTTATCTGGCCCAAATGCTTGGTGAAGAGGCTACGGCGAAAAAGTATTTGACCGAAGCAAAAGCAATGGCGATGAAATGGAAAAAGATGGCCGAAGATGGGGATCACTACAAGTTAACTTTTGATAAAAGTGGAACCTGGAGTCAAAAGTATAATATGGTCTGGGATAAATTGCTTAAGATGGATATTTTCGACCCTTCTATCCGTGAAACTGAAATTAAATACTATCTCGGCAAACAAAATAAATACGGACTTCCCCTGGACAACCGTCAGCCTTATACCAAAACCGATTGGATTATTTGGACGGCGACTATGGCAGATGATAAGCCTACCTTTGAGGCATTTTTGAAGCCAGTCTACCGTTTTATGAACGAAACAACCGATCGCGTTCCCATGTCGGATTGGACTTATACAGACCGTCCTAAAAGAGCAGGATTTAAAGCACGATCTGTTGTTGGCGGGTATTTTATCAAAATGTTGGAAGAGAAATTGGGAAAAGCAAAATAGCTTTTCCTATGATATAGAAAATAATATAAATAGAATAATAAGATGTTGAATGCAATGTTGTTCAGATATTGGATTGGCGGAGTTGTCGTACTGAACCTGTTGAGCTCCTGTGGAAGCGCTACAGGTTCAGTGAAGCCGTCGGAACAAATAGCAAATGCCACGGCTCAGCATAAAACCTATAGCAATCCGGTTTTTGAGCCCATACTTGCTGATCCTACAGTCGTTAGAGATCCACAGCGCAAAATGTTCTATGCATATGGGACAGCCGACAATTGGGGCGACGGAAAGGGACAACGTCTGGTGTCTATTCTACAATCCACCGATCTTGTAAACTGGACATGGATCGGAACCGCTTTCCCAACTAAACCGGGTTGGAAAGCAGAAGGCGGAATCTGGGCCCCCGATGTGGTGCAGTTAAATGGTAAGTATCTTTTATATTATGCCTATTCCACATGGGGTGATCCCAACCCCGGTATAGGTGTAGCGCTTGCCGAAAAACCAGCGGGACCATTCATTGATCAAGGTAAACTTTTTGATAGCAAGGAAATCGATGTGCCTAATTCAATAGACCCTTATTTTTTTACTGAAAATGGGCAGAACTATCTATTCTGGGGCAGTTTTAGCGATGCGAGTACGCAGGGTACATATGGTGTTGAACTGGATAAAAATGGGACAGCGGTACCCGATTTAAATAAAAAATTTAAAGTTGCCGCAGGAGATTTTGAAGCCGTTGTGATTCATAAACGGAAAGGGTACTATTACTTTGTCGGGTCCAAAGGCTCCTGTTGTGAAGGAGAAAAAAGCAGCTACCATGTTCTTGTGGGGCGCTCTCGCCATCTGAAAGGGCCCTATGTGGATCAAGAAGGCCGCAACCTTACACAGCGGGGGAGTGGAACACTGTTGTTAAAAGGAAATGATAAATTTGTGGGGACGGGCCATACTTCGCGCATTATTACAGACGACAAGGGAAAAGATTGGATACTCTATCATGGTATAGATCCAAAACAGCCTCGTGTGGCTACGGGAGGAAATCGCCGGATGCTATTTTTGGATCAGATTGTCTGGGATAAGGACTGGCCAAAAATTGAAGGGACAACCAGCAGTGTTGCGCCACAACCAGCACCAACGTTTAATATTAAATAGAATTTTCAATAGCTAGCAGCGGATCTTCGATCTTCGTCGGTCTTAATTTTCGCTGCCGATAAAAAATATGGTACATCAAACGAAGAAACATTTTGAACTTCTTGACGCCATGCGTGGGGTAGCCGCAATCGCAGTCGTCCTGTTTCACTTTATGGAAATTGCACAACCGGATTATCGCAATAGTTTTATTCCACATAGCTATTTAGCCGTTGATTTTTTCTTTTGTTTATCGGGTTTTGTCATTGCCTATGCCTACGATCAGAAGCTGGCCACAATCGGTCTAAAACGATTCTTTCTCTTGCGTTTGCTGCGATTGCACCCATTGGTTATCATCGGTACGTTGATTGGTTTATTCGCATTTATTTACGATCCATTCAGCAGTTTGGCTGGCTCATTTTCTGTTTTGCAAAAGATGGGGATGTTCATCAGTGGGATAACGTTGATTCCATACCCGGTTGTACCAGAACGCTATTTTAATCTTTTTCATTTAAACCCACCTACATGGTCGCTATTTTGGGAGTATATCGCTAATATAGCCTATGCTTTGGTACTGGTACGGATTCCAAAAAAGTTTCTTTGGGGGATAGTGCTCCTTGGTGCAGCAGCGCTATGCGCCGAATCATTTCGTTCGGGCTATTTAGCTGTCGGTTTTGGAGCAGACAACTTTTGGGCTGGTGGAATTCGTTTATGGTTTTCGTTTTCAATGGGACTACTTATTTTTAGATCGAACTGGACCATTTCCAACAAGCTTCCTTTTTTCAGTGTTCTAGGTCTACTTGCCGCCGTATTTTTTATTCCATTTTCTGAAGCTTATGGTAAATACTTTGATCCTATTGTCGTTATCTTCTATTTTCCTTTACTACTCCTAATGGGGATAGGAGGGCAGCCTGTGTTTGGAGGGGTCAAGAAGTTATGCAAGTTTTTAGGTGATATCTCCTATCCGCTCTATATCATTCATTATCCATTTATCTGGATTTTTATGAGCTATGTAGAACTCAATCACCCATCGAATAAGCAAATGGCTGTGATTATTGTTATTGGAATGCTGTTGTTGATTTTTTTATCTTTATTAGTCTTTAACTATTTAGATGAGCCTATTCGGAAATATTACGGTCGAAAACTAAAGTAAATGGCGATGAAGCCAGCTACTGATGAACTGGAATACCTCCATTTTGCAGTCTTCATTAAGAATTTCATGCCGCATGCCTGCATATAATTTAAGGGTTATATCGGTCTGTCCCTGTGCCCTTAACTGTGCCGCACTTTTTTCAACGCCTATGCCAAAATCTCCAATTGGATCATCCTGTCCGCTGATAAATACAATTGGTAGGTTTTTTGGGATATTCTTGGTAGCCTCGATAGCTGTCGCTTGCAAGGAAAGGTCTAATACGGTATGAAACCCATTGTTGGTAAACAATCCCCCACAAAGAGGATCTTCCAAAAATGAAATACGGTTTGTCTTGCTTATGCTTAACCAATTGCTGTTATTTTGGTTAGGCTCGTTCTTAAACCGAGCATTATTACGTCTGTCAAAAATGCGATTGATCAATTTACTTCTTCCTTTAGGGGCAATACTATTGAGAAGAGTGAGTAAAAGGCGAAAGGCTATGGATCCTTTTTGACGTTGGCCTGTCCCCACGATAATGGCCCCCTTAAATTGCCGACCAATTTTTTGTAAAACACAACGTGTGACAAAGGATCCCATGGAATGCCCTAAAATAAATTGAGGCAGTTGCGGATAGGTTTCACGTAAGAAGTTACTCATTGTAATGGCGTCATCAATAAGTTGTTTTTTAGCCCCATGCTTTTTAAAATAACCCAATTGATCGACCTGTAGCGCCGTTTTTCCATGGCCCAATTGATCGTAGGTTAAAACCGCAAAATTCTGTGTAGTCAGATAACTGGCCAATTCTTCGTACCGACCACTATGTTCCTGCATGCCATGAACCAAGAGTAATGTTGCCACTATTTGATTGTCGTCGGGTACATACAGACGATAGAAAATTTTATGTTCAGGTTCAGTCGTTGCGCTGATTGTATAAAAATTGGAAACTACCTTGCTCATTATACCACTTTATTTTAAGTAAAGTAAGATAATTTTAGTGCATTTGCAAGTTTAACAATCTTCTTTCAGATGTTGTTCGGATGAAGCCGAAAGCCTTTCAGGGCAATTGATCAATAAAAATTAGCACGATTAATTTTTGTGGTTTGGGAATATTTTTTAGATTTGCATTAATTTAGAATTAATTTAAATAAAGTAGTTGGTCTATTTTAAACATGGGCTTGTCTGTATGCAGAAATTGTTGCAAACATCGAATTCGGAACGCATCCATGTTCTAAAAATATACGCGTTTACACATATTCTGATGAAACCAACACGATATATTCCGACCCGTGTTATCGTATAATTAAAGCTCAATTTGCAGAATAATTGAGTAGGGAATGAATAGGTTATGTTGCTCCATCACCTTCAAAAGACAAATAAAAGAATGAAAAAGACACTTTTGGCAGCTTTATTATTCGCTGCATCTTACGCACAGGCGCAGACAAACTCGTTGATGAACGGCGAGTTCTGGAAGGGCAAACCTACATTGACCGTTGTTAAAGCAGAAATCAGCAAAGGAAATAGCCCTTCTCAGCCGAATGCGGCATCCTTTGATCCGGTCACTATGGCTATATTAAATGGTGCTCCGACTGATGTCGTCAAATTCATGATCGAACAAGAAGGGAATAGTGTAACCAAGAAGACACATCACAGCCGTAGTTATTTACACTGGGCAGCGTCAAGTGGAAATGCTGAATTGGTCGATTTTTTAATAGCGAAGGGATCTGATGTCAATTACCAAGATAGCCATGGTTACCCAATTGTCGCTTATGCAGCTTCAACAGGAAATACAAATACTGCTGTGTATGATGCCTTGTTTAAAGCAGGTGTGAATCCCAAACAGAAATATGAAGGTGGTGCAACTTTGATGATGCTTGCAGCGTCTGCAGACAAGGACCTGGCATTGACGGATTATTTCATAAAAAAAGGATTATCTATTCAAGATAAAGATGAGTCGGGCCGTACGGTAACGGATTATGCTGCTAAACTTGGAAATACCGCGCTTATGGAGAAATTCATCGCCCGTGGTGTAAAGCCAACCAACAATGCGTTGTTTTTTGCGACTCAAGGTTCTAGACAAGCTTCTAACGGTTTGGCGGTTTATACCTATTTGGTTGAAAAGTTCAAATTGGATCCTAAGGCGGTAAATAAGGAAGGTGCTACGGTACTGCATGCTTTGGTTCGTAGGCCAGATATGGATGTGATCAATTATTTTTTGGATAAAGGTGTAGATGTCGCAAAAGCTGACAACGAAGGAAATACGGCACTTATGGTGGCTGCTAGTGGTAAAGATGCTAAATTGGTCGAGTTGCTGCTTACTAAAGCGAAAAATGTGAATGCTGTAAATGAAAAAGGAGAATCTGCATTGACTAAAGCAATAGCAAATGGAACTCCTGAAGTAGCTGCGGCATTGGTTAAAAATGGAGCCGATACCAAGGTATTGGATAAGGAGGGCAATAACTTAGCGTTCTATTGGTTTAATTCTTACAAGGAATTGCCACAGGGGGGCAGACCAGGTGGTCAGGGAAATGTGTCACAAGGGGATGAGTTTAAAGAAAAATTAGCGATCCTTAAGACGAACGGATTGGACGTTATTGCTCCGCAAAAAAATGGTAGTACATTGTATCATTTGGCAGTAGCCAAAGAGAATGTGAAGCTTATCCAGAAAGCTAGCGAACTTGGAGTAGACATTAACGCACAAGATAAAGAAGGAACGACGGCACTACATAAGGCAGCTCTCCTAGCTAAAGACGATTCCATATTAAAAACATTGGTTTCGCTTGGTGCAAAAAAGGAATTGAAAACAGAATTCGATGAAACAGCTTATGACCTGGCGAAAGAGAACGATTTCTTAGCTAAGTCCAATGTGCAGCTTGACTTTTTGAAATAAGACAACATCGTATTTCAGTGGTATTTCTAATCATATCGATGAAATATCCCGATAAATAATAGAAATATTGGTAACGCTGAACGGACTACGGATACCTTAAAATTAGATACAATTGAAGATGAATAACATATTTAAAACAACGATAGCCA
This sequence comes from Sphingobacterium sp. UBA2480, assembly GCF_002341965.1. Classification (NCBI taxonomy): domain Bacteria; kingdom Pseudomonadati; phylum Bacteroidota; class Sphingobacteriia; order Sphingobacteriales; family Sphingobacteriaceae; genus Sphingobacterium; species Sphingobacterium sp. UBA2480. The sequence goes on from NZ_DDPA01000007.1 coordinate 792,535, forward strand.
CTCTTTTATTTTCAATGGCAGCCCTAAGCTCTTTCGCACAGGCAGCTAAATATAAGTGCATGATCCAAATGAATGCCTACGAAGGTGAGAAAGCCTACGTCGTGATTTCACTGATTAATCCTAGTGGAGCTTACGAAAAAACACTCGCCGTATTGGGATCTGATAAGCAATGGTATAATACGATCAAGGAATGGTACAAGTTTCAAAATAAGACCAAAGAGAAGCTAAATGCGGTGACGGGTGCGTCAGTTGGTGGCGGTGACCGTGCCATGCGTACATTGGATATTGACGAATCGAAGTTCAACAAAGGGTATAAACTCCGTTTTGAATCTGCTGTAGAGGAACAAAAATATCATACTGCCGATGTTGAAATCCCTTTAACAAAAGAAGCCATTACCGAAAAAGCGAACGGCAAGGGATACATCAAACTTGTCAAGTTAAATAAAATACAATAAAAGAGGGGTAAAAATGCTGGTATCTATTTGGAGGTATGCACATTTAGCCTTAGCTATTGTTTCTTCTGTCTTTTTACTTTTATTATCGATAACTGGCGTAATATTGGCCGTTGACGCTGTCAACGAAAAAATTCCACCTTATCGGGTTGAACATATTGAAACTTTAAACCTTGCGCAGTCCGTAACAGCCTTGCGCAAGGTTTATCCCGAAATCATAGCGATTTCGGTAGATCACAATCAATTTGTGAGTATTGATGCCATAGACGCTGATGGCAATACCGTGAAGGGTTATATTGATCCGAATACCGGGCGTCTGCTTGGTCCCCAATTGAATAAGTCCCAATTTATTCAATGGGTTACAGCTTTACACCGCTCGCTCTTTCTGAAAGTGACCGGCCGGGTGATTATTGGTGTGGTTTCATTTCTGTTGTTTCTTATTACTATTTCAGGAATTGTTCTGATTGTTAAGCGTCAACAGGGCGTTCGACACTTCTTTGCCAAAATCAATCGGGACTTTTTTGCCCAGTATTTCCACGTTGTTTCAGGACGTTTATTTTTGATACCAATTTTGATATTGGCCCTAACTGGTACCTATTTATTCCTGGTACGTATTGAAATCTTAAAAAAGCCGAATCAAACCATCGAATATCCCAATAAGATGAAGGAAGATATCGAATTGGAGGTGGCAAAATTTTCAATATTCCAAAATACAAAACTTGTTGATTTGAAGACCTTGGAGTTTCCGTTTATGGAAGGCGATCCTGACGAATATTTTGTATTGAAGCTTCGCGATCGGGAATTGACCATCAACCAGTTGAATGGAAGCTTGCATAAAGAAGTCAAGTACCCCTTTACTGCATTGGCCGAAGAGTTGTCTTTGGACCTTCATACGGGTAAGACCAATATTATATGGGCTATTGTACTGGGGCTCGCATCGTTGAATATTGTGTTCTTTATTTATACAGGGTTCGTCATTACATTCAAGCGCACGCGTACAAAAATCAAGAATAAATATAAACCTGAAGAAGCGGAGATTGTTATTCTTTTCGGAACGGAAAATGGAAGTACGCTGTTTTTCGCCAATCAGATCCATAAACAGCTCTTGGCGGATGGGCAAAAATCGTTGCTGCTCGGAATGAACCAATATCAGTGCTTTCCAAAGGCAAAACACTTGCTTGTGTTTACTTCGACATACGGGCTAGGAACAGCACCCTCCAATGCACTTCAATTTGAACAAAAGCTCAATAGCCATCCACAAAAACAAGATGTACAATTTTCGGTTCTCGGCTTTGGTTCAAAAGCCTATCCCGATTTTTGTGCTTATGCGCGCGAAATTGATAGTTTACTAGAAAAACAAGGTTGGGCTTCGCGTTTAACAGACTTACATACCGTTAATGATAAGGATGTTGATGAACTTATTTCATGGATACATGACTGGTCTTCGCAGGCCACTATTGCACTCGCTTCTGCACCAGCTATTTATAGTGCTAAAGTTGTCGGACTGACGAAATTTAAGGTGGTAGCGAAGTCTGCTGTTTCAGCGACTAACACGACCTTTACTTTAGTGCTGAAGCCTGCAAGTAAAATTAACATGCAATCGGGCGATTTATTGGCAATCTATCCCGCGCAAGATCAACGTGAACGTTTTTATTCGATCGGCTACAAAGATGGAATGGTGCAGCTCGTGGTGAAATTGTTTCCTGATGGATTTGGTTCTAGCTTCCTCTATCGATTGGAACCGAATCAAACCCTCCAGGCACGTGTCATGGTTAATCCAAGTTTTCATTTCCCGAAAGCAGCAAATGCAGTCGCTTTAATTGCGAATGGTACAGGGGTAGCACCCTTTCTTGGCATGATTTCAGAAAATGAAAGTAGGACGCCTTTGCGTCTGTATGCTGGTTTTCGCCATCGAAATGAAATGACTGCGCACTATGTGGATTTTGCTGATGAGCAGATAAAGCTGGGACATCTGCAGCAGCTTGAACTGGCTTTTTCGCGCGAGGAAAATCCACAATATGTCATGGACCTGATCCGTCGGGATGCGCTATATTTTGTCGAATTGCTTGAAAAAGGAGGTTGTGTATTGCTTTGTGGTGCATTGCGTATGCAGCATGATGTTGAACATACTTTAAATGAACTTCTCCTGGCGCATGTCGGCAAAACTATTGCCGACTACAAAGAAAGTGGACAAATCTTAACGGATTGTTATTAGTAAATTGATGGTACAATGGTAAATCCCGTCACGAAGACTACTTTTGGTATAGATCGACTTTATAATTCCTTTTTGGATCAATCTCATGAAGAACAATAAACAATGTGTCCTGCTTTTAATGCTCTGCTTTGTGTCCATTACTTCGGGGATTGCGCAGGTCTTGGTCAAGCGGCAGGTTACCCTTATGGGCTCTGTTTTTGAAATCAGCTTGGTAGATCGGGATAGCGCGATTACAAATCAGCATATCGATGAAGTCATCTCCGAAATAGATCGAATAGAAAACCTGATTTCAGAATGGCGTCCGCAAACCCAAATAGCAGCGGTGAACCGCAATGCAGGGATTAAGCCCGTTAAGGTGGATAGGGAAGTTTTTGAATTAACAAAGCGAGCGATCCAGTATGCTCAAAATTCAGGCGGAGCCTTTGATATTAGTATTGTTGCCTTGGATAAAGTTTGGGTATTTGATGGTAGTATGACCACGATGCCTACGGAAGATCTGGTTAAAAGGTCTGTCGCCAAGGTGGGCTATCAACACATCCGTCTCGACAGTGCATCTTCGACAATTTTTCTGGAATTGCCCGGTATGAAGATCGGTTTCGGCTCGATCGGGAAGGGCTATGCTGCTGATCGTGGCAGGGACATGATGAAGGCAAAGGGAATTGAAGCAGGTATAGTTAATGCTTCCGGAGATCTTTCGGCTTGGGGAAACCCACCCCGGGGGGACGCCTGGAAAGTGGGTGTAAACAATCCGTTCAAACCCCATCAAATGGTCAAAGTTCTTCATTTGAATGAAATGGCCGTAGCAACTTCAGGCAGCTATGAGAAATACGCGGAGATCAATGGGAAACGGTATTCACATATTATAAATCCAGTGACAGGTTATCCAGCTACGGGATTAACTTCAGTGACGATTTATGGACCTTCCGCCGAGATTGCAAATGCCCTCAGTACCTCAATCATGGTACTTGGTGAGAAAGAAGGAAAAAAATTAATTCAGCGTTTCCCAGCATACCGTTATATTTTTATTACCGATAAAGGTAAAGTCATTCAGCAGCGGTGGAAGTAATAGACCACACAGCATCATTTTTTTTCTGAAAGTGTCTAATCTTATTGGCCAGAAAGAACCTTCAGTTTGCTTTCATTGCTGTTGGTGTCTGCGAAGTCATGAAGGTTTTGTTTTATTCCCGATAAAGTAGGTTGAATGCATCAGCTATTAGCTGATTATCTCGTATCTTTATCCTAACAAAGCGTATACGAAAGAAGACGGTAGAGAACGTGTGCTTATTGGTCAGAAAGTTGAAGTCAGCAAGAAGAAAGATTCATGAAAATAATTTAAAGTAAAAGTTTGACTAGTTCGTCTATGCTGCTATGGACATTGCATACCAAAATCATATGGCAGAAAAAAATTCCAGATCATTTACGGATATCGTTAAGACTTATGGAAGTCAGCTGCTACGTTTTGTTAAGGGAAGGGTAAAGAAAACGGAGGATGCAGAAGATATCTTACAGGAAGTCTGGTATCAATTTAGCCGTTTGACCAATATGGACGAATTGGAGAATGCGGGAGCATGGCTCTATGCTGTCACACGAAATAAGATTACAGACAGCTACCGGAAAAAGAAAAGTGAATCGCTTGATGAGCTTATAGCGGGTGACGAGGATAGCGAAAGTACGTTTCCTATTCGTCAGCTCCTTTTAGCTGATGACTCCAATAATCCTGAGCTAAAATTATTTAAGGATATTTTTTGGGATGAGCTGATGAAAGCATTGGAGGAATTGCCGGAAAAACAACGTCGGGTTTTTGTGCTCAATGAACTGGAAGAGAAAACTCTTCAGGAAATTGCAGTCATGGAAAATGAGAACCTAAAGACGATTATCAGCCGAAAAGGGTATGCAGTGAAGCACCTGAGAATACGGTTGCGAAGTTTGTATGAAGAATTAAAATTTTAAAAGGATTAAGCTATGAATGGAAGAATGAAAAGACAGCGGAAGGGTAAATTCGCTTTTATGGTTGTCGCTATCATCGTTGGTGTTTTTTTGTTGGTAGCATTACTACAATATTTGTGGAATACAGTAATGGTTGATATTTTCAATCTGAAAGCAATTACCTATTGGCAGGCGCTGGGACTCTTTGTCTTGTCGAAAATCTTGTTCGGCAGGGGCTTCGGTAAACCGGGAGGTGGCCGATTCCGACGGGATGTTCCGCCTCAGATGGAAAAAGGAGAAGATCTTTCCGATGAGGAAAGGGAACGTTTGCGGGAGGAATGGAAGCGTCGTTTTGGAGGGCGATGCGGGTTCTGAAAAAAAGAATAAAAATTTTAAAGTAAAAACTGTTGTTGGGCGTCTTCTTCTATAAAGGCGCCTTTTTTTATGCCGATATCCTGATGGTAAACAAGTAACAGAACGCGAGGATCTGTCAGCAGGGATGTTGGATAAAACAAATAGTTAATTACAAATACCAAATGATCTAGGAAAATTCTATGTGCAATGTGCTGAAAATAGATATAATCCGCAATCATTTTTAAAAAAATGTATTCAAATGAAAAATAAACTTCGATTTATATTGCCACGCCTTATTGTGCTTACGGCAATAGCAGGATTAGCAACATTGATTATTGGGACGATCTTTAAGCTCTTGTTGTTTGGGACAATTCTCTTTGGTATAGGAAGCTTTGCCGCGGCAAGAATGCGTAGAAGAGATAGACAAGCATTCAAAATGGATAGGGCTCCGGTATATCCGAACGTTCACGGTCATTATAACACTGTGGTTGCAATTGTTCCATTACAAGGGCAAAAACGTGCTAAGAAAGCAACAATAGTTCCAGTTTACTAAGGTTAAAAATTGCAAGACGAGGAAATTCATCCCACATCAGTTTACACGTATTATTCAATATTAAAAATTAAAGACATGTTTAAAAGAAATCATTATACCAACGGATATTCAAATCATAATAAATTTTGCGGACAACATTTCAAAGACCGCTTTGAAAAATTCCAACAACAGTTTTTTGATAGTGAAGCCGGGCACAATGCTGGCGTACAGCAAGCTGTTCCTGTAAATATTGCCGAAAATCAAGAGTTCTATGAAGTGCAGCTTTTTGCCGCTGGACGTAAGAAAGAACAATTCCAAGTCAGCATAAATGACGGGATACTGAAGATTTCATGTACAGAAAACACCCAGGACAATGCCATAGATTATATCTATAAAGAGCAGGATGGATTGGCATTTGAACGTGAATTTCAATTAAATGAACAAGTACTTACAGATAATGTGCATGCAAGTTTCGAGGATGGGGTATTGACGGTTATCCTTCCAAAAGATCTTGAAAAAGTGAAACGGCCACAAGAGGTTGTTATTGATTAGTAAAAACCAGTTTTAGATCTGGGCGCACATCAAGGCTGCTGATGTGCGTAGACTTAAATCAGCGTAAGAGCTGATGTTGAAAAAGGACAGCATCGAATTTTGCTGTCCTTTTTCTGTCTCTTAATTTACCGCCAACCGGTGCCCAAAAGCAGTGAACAGTAAACGAATTTCGAATAGCTGTTTGGCGCTATGGTCCTTATATCCGTACTGCTTTTCTAAGTATTCCCAGAATTTGTCTCGATTTTTGATCATTGCCATAATAACCTATTTGGTCTTAGATCAAGATAATCTCAAAACGGAAATGAACTAACACCAGATTATAGGTAACAACAATTTTTAATCAATTTTTAAACAGTATTCAATCATTGTTTATTCAGTATGCACTGAGCGATCACTGAACAAGCACTGAACAAGCACTGAACAAGCACTGAACGAGCACTGAACGAGCACTGAACAAATACTGTCGAAAGGCATAACATGATACCTGCCAGGTATTCGCTTGATTGAAAGGTATAAAGATTAGGGATTTGGAGTTTACGCAGCTATAGATCAGCTAGGGCTATAAGATGTTTACAATATCCCTAGTTGGTTTGTCTGGCTAAATTGGCTTACGTCTGTGCTGGTGAGGCTTGGCTTTATTGTAGCTTGTATGGCACTGTGTGAAGTTTATTTAGATGTTATGTTGTGAAAGCTACTCCGTTCTTTTAAGTTTTTTATTGAGTTGTTCTTTGCCAAATCGCCAAAAGAAATAGAATAGGCCTATAACAACTATAATTGCCATAAAGGGCACAAATATGGCGAGTATGGTCAAAATGGTTGAACCGATGGTTTCCATGGTCGAGATCATAAAATTGCCAAAACCTGCCGTTCCAACAGACGAGACTGCCCGGGTGCCAGCTAGCGCTGTGCTAATGGTTGCCGCGGTACCGCCACCAGCGATGATTGCCATAGCCCAGCGGAAAAAGGGTGAAATATCTGCAAACTGTATGGCAAAAAGTAAGGTGCCTGCTATCGTCGCGAGAGGAATTGAAAGGCTGTCCAATATATTGTCAATAAAAGGAATGTAATATCCCGCTATTTCTAGGATCATGGCTATGCTTGTCGCTGCCAAAACAATAGGTGAGCCCGCCCAGGCCAATTCATTGCCAACCTGGAACAGTTCAAGCCGACAGCCAAGGCTCAATAAAAATAAGGGCATGAAAACCCGGAAGCCGGTGGCTGCCGCCAGACTCAAGCCTATAAAAGCACTTACCAAAAATGTGGATAGTTCACTCATGGCCAATATTTTTGATACAACCTAATTATAGAATAGTAAAAGAATCGCTTTTGTTTTTCAGACTTCCAAAAATCGTCATATTCTAGCTGCTCATTAAAAGATGATTTTTAGTATTTTATATAATTATATATTGTGTATATAGATTTTGATTATAGTGTATCGAATCATTCGATGTACAAGTGGGATCTCATTTGTGTAATTTTATGAAAGTGGGAGTCAAACAATTTGATCACTTAAGATATTATATAAATAAACTTTCTTTTCATATGGACAACAACGAAAAAGACATTAGCAAATGCCCATTTCATAATGGTACAATGCGCAACGCCGTTGCGGGAGGGGGAACTCAAAATCAGGACTGGTGGCCAAATAGACTTCGTGTAGATCTTTTGAGACAACACGCGAGCAAGTCAAATCCGATGGACGAGGGCTTTGATTATGCGGAAGCATTTAAACAATTGGATTTAGAAGCCGTAAAAAGAGATTTGCATGCCTTGATGACCGATTCGCAGGACTGGTGGCCTGCTGACTTTGGACATTATGGACCATTATTCATCCGCATGGCTTGGCATAGTGCAGGAACCTATCGGGTAAGCGATGGTCGAGGCGGAGCTGGGTCTGGGCAACAACGTTTTGCACCACTGAATAGCTGGCCTGATAATGTGAGTTTGGATAAAGCACGTCGCCTGTTGTGGCCTATCAAACAAAAATATGGTAAAAATATCTCCTGGGCAGATTTATTGATTTTAACAGGTAATGTTGCTTTAGAGTCTATGGGCTTCAAGACTTTTGGTTATTCTGGTGGACGTGTGGATGCTTTTGAACCTGAATTGGATGTCTATTGGGGTTCTGAAAAAACATGGTTGGGCGGTGATGTACGCTATGCTCATGGTTCAGAAGGCGTAGTGGAATCACACGGTGTATTATCTGCCGATGATGATGCAGATGGTAAACAACATTCGCGCAATCTTGAAAAACCGTTGGCAGCGGTACAGATGGGATTAATTTATGTTAATCCGGAAGGACCAGATGGAAATCCAGATCCTATCGCGGCTGCAAAAGATATACGGGATACTTTTGGTCGGATGGCGATGGACGATGAGGAAACTGTCGCTTTGATTGCTGGAGGACATACGTTTGGAAAAACACACGGAGCAGGTCCTGCCGACAATGTCGGAAAAGAACCTGAAGCAGCCGGCATAGAACAACAAGGGCTTGGTTGGAAAAGTACCTATGGCAGTGGAGTAGGAGCAGATGCGATCACGAGTGGCTTGGAGGTTATTTGGACACAGAAACCGACAGAATGGACCAATCTCTTTTTTAAAAATCTCTTCGAAAATGAATGGGAATTAACAAAGAGTCCTGCAGGAGCGCATCAATGGGTAGCCAAAGGAGCTGATTCGACTATTCCAGATCCTTTTGATCCAACTAAAAAACGTAGGCCAACGATGCTGACGACAGATTTGTCCTTGCGTTTTGATCCAATTTATGAAAAGATCTCGCGTAAATTTTACGAAAATCAAGACGCATTTGCCGATGCATTCGCTCGCGCCTGGTTTAAATTGACGCACCGTGATTTGGGACCACGAGAGCGTTATTTAGGTGCCGAAGTTCCTGCTGAGGAATTATTGTGGCAAGATCCTATTCCTGCTGTCGATCATGCTTTGGTCGATGCTAATGATATTAACACATTGAAATCTACCCTATTGAGCGCGGGGCTCAGCACTGCAGAGCTCGTAACGACCGCTTGGGCTTCAGCTTCTACTTTTCGTGGGTCTGACAAGAGAGGTGGTGCAAACGGTGCGCGGATACGGTTGGCTCCGCAGCGTTATTGGCAAGTCAATAATCCAACACAATTGCAAAAAGTTCTTACTGCGCTTGAGCAAATTCAACAGGACTTTAATGGAAAGCAACAGGGCGGAAAGAAGATTTCCTTGGCAGACTTAATTGTCTTAGGTGGTGTTGCTGCGATAGAGCAGGCCGCTCGTGCAGCTGGACATGCTGTCAACGTACCGTTCCATCCGGGGCGTATGGATGCATCACAGGAACAGACGGATGTAGAATCCATGGGCTATCTTGAGCCAATTGCGGATGGATTTAGAAATTACCGTAAAGGTGCTTACACCGTGTCTACGGAATCATTATTGATCGACAAAGCACAATCACTTACGCTATCTGTTCCGGAATTAACGGTATTGATCGGCGGACTTCGTGTTCTTCAGGCAAATTTTGATGGTTCTGCATTAGGAGTGATGACAGATAGGCCAGGCCAATTGACGAATGATTTTTTTGTCAATCTATTGGATATGGGAACAGCTTGGAAAGCAATCTCTCCGGACCGGGAAGTTTTTGAAGGATCAGATCGTAAATCTGGTGTTAAAAAATGGGAAGCCGGACGTGCAGATCTTGTTTTTGGTTCCAACGCTGAACTGAGAGCTGTTGCTGAAATATATGGCAGTGCCGATGCAAAAGATAAATTCGTACAAGATTTTGTGAAGGCATGGACTAAAGTGATGGAGTTAGACCGTTTTGATCTGCATCGCTAATTGTTAAGAATATCAGTTTTTCAAGAAGCCAGGTCCGACGCGAACCTGGCTTCTTGTTATTTTAGATTTATCCAGATAACCCTGAAATTAACCTTTTGCTCCGGCGCTAAGATTGGCTCAGATTTTTTATGATGTACCTGACCAATATTTATCGCTATGGTCTACGACATGGACCAATTTATTTAATGAGAATAGCAGCCAAAAAAGAACCAATTTTTGCCTCTAATATCATTTTAATCTCACTTTAACCAAATTTTAATTTAATATATGAAGAATTATGGAATTTTCTTTGGGTGTTTCCTATTTTGTGAAATAAAATTCAAGATTTGTGCTACTTTTTCTTCTTTGATCGGTAGTAACTTTGTAATGGTTTCAAAGGAATCTTTGATACATTGTTAGGTTAAAGCTATGTGGAAGCACTTTATTTTTCTGTTTGCAGCACTGTTGTTATCATTTAAGAATTTAAATGCAAACAGTCTTGTACTGAAAAGTGAAAGTGTCGAATCCCAGTTTTTATCTGCAAAAAATCCTTCCAACAATGCGGACCATACACACATCGTCCATTTTCATAAAGATCATAGTCAATTTTGTTCGCTTTACCCATCGCTTCAATCCATTGTTGCGGAATTGGACGCCGAAGTGGCACAAGATTGGTTGATGGAGCGTTGGTTGGTTACGGTTGATTTGCTATGGCATGAACTACTGCCATCCCCAAAACAGAAAGATTATCGGTATGAACATACCCTTGATCTAGAGCATATACCCATCGCTCGATTTTTGCTGTTTGAGCAAATCAAAATTCCATGCTAAAGCGTACGCTTTTCTTTACATCATACAGGCAAAGAGAACTGTCATTTCTTTTCTAAATTTATTTATTTCTTAAAATATACCAATGCACGAGCTAAGTATAGTAAAGGATATTTTTGATACGTTGACCTCGCATTATGAGGCTAGGGTAGATGATATTCAAAAAATTCAGGTCACAGCAGGATTGTTATCCAACGTCCAGCCTGTATTGATCCAAAATGCATTTGATGCTTTTATTGCTGAAAATACGCAATACCAAGATATGGAAATGGAAGTCGTTGTAAACGATATCATTGCATATTGTGAACATTGTCAGAAAAATTTTCCGGTTCATTTTCATCGATTTGTCTGTGATTGCGGACAGGCTTCTAGTACAATTGTTCAAGGGAATGAACTCTATATATCAAAAGTAATTTTTAAACAAGACTAATATCGTTTATCATGTCAGACAATACTTCAAATCCTAAAAGTTTAGGTAACCGTGTAGGTTCGGTTCAATGTGAAAATACAACGCTACATTTATTAAAAGCAAATGATTTTGTCGCAAAAGCCATCCGCGATAGACTGAAAGACGTTTGTGTGATCAATGTATGTTCTTCTCCGGGTTCGGGTAAAACTACCTTGATGCAAGAAACGGGAAAACGTTTGGCCAAAGATCTGAATATTGCTGTTTTGGTGGGTGATCCGGAAACCGAACGTGATGCGGTTCGTATGCGTGAGGTAGGCATTAATGCATTGCAGATTGTCACTGGTGGAATGTGTCATATTGAGGCACAAATGATCTTACAAGCCCTGGATCATATCGATATCGAAGGAATAGACCTGTTGTTTATTGAGAACGTCGGGAATTTATTGTGTCCATCAGCGTTTGATTTGGGTGAAGATTACCGCGTGACCTTATTGGCGACCACAGAAGGGGACGATAAACCGAAAAAATACCCACGTATGTTTTTAACAAGCGAATTGATGTTGGTTTCCAAAGCTGATTTATTGCCATATGTACCTTTTTCGGTAGATGCGGTAACGAAAGATGCGCGCGAGGTGAACCCCAATTTGGAAGTTATTACAATCAGTACATTAAATGGTGACGGTCTTGATACCTGGTGTGATTGGTTGAAAGAAAGAGTTCAGGCGAAAAAAGATCAATATAAGGCGCTTGAAGTAAAATAACGGCCAATTGATAAAAGAGTGGTATAGCAATGATCCGCGCTTCATTGTTATACTGTATATGTTGACATGTTATTTGTGTTTAGAGGAAATAGATTTGACGGAGAACGAAACTGTGTCAGTGCCGTTAACGAAATGAAGAAGATAGGTTTACAATATGAATGAGCTACCTGTACCAATAGATAAAATTGTAGCAAAGCATGAGTTTGCTCTTAGTGAAGTCGATCAAGTGTATCTTGAATGGTATGAAGTCCACAAAAGGCGCCTAACACGCAATACAACGGGCGGAAAGACAATCTTTACGCAATTGGAGCAAGGTGCGGAATGGCGTCATGGCGATGCTTTATTTCATCAGGAAACGCTACAGGCGATCCTGGTTGTCAAGCCTACGTTGACCATAAGATTCAATCCAATAGATTTGGTGCAGCTTGCAGATTTTGGTTATTTTATTGGAAACAGACATCTGCCCATATTCAACGTAACAGATGCCCAATCACTTCGTCTTCCTTACGATGGACGGCTCTATGAGCAGGTCCTGGCAAAGTATGGAACCTCGATTCAATTGGAGGAAGCCTTACTGTTATCCGAGAATTTGATTCGACTGCAGGCGAGAAATAAAAAGAAAGCAGATTTAAGCGGAACAGATGAACATGTTGATCCGCGTAAGCAAGTCCTAAAAAATAAGTAGATGAAAGTGAATCGTATTATATCTGTATTGCTTTTGGCATGTTTGTGTTTGGTGAGCGCCTGCCAAAATCGGCAAGCAGGTGCGGTCAGCAATCAAGTGAAAGCTGTCGACAGCCGTGGAAAAGAAGTGGTATTAGCGCATACGGCACAACGTGTGGTTGTATTATTTCCGTCCCTTGTTGATGAAGTCTACATGTTGGGTGCTGAAAATAGCCTTGTTGGTATTCCTGAACAGGTTTATCAGGTCGAAGATACCTATAAGTTTTTATCCAAATTGGATGATAGGATCGCACAAAAAACACTGGCGACACCTACTTTCACAGGCCAGGCAAATAATGTGGAAAGCATAGTGAGCTTAAACCCTGACCTTGTTTTGACATTCAATACCGATCAGGATAATATTTCCCAACTAGAAGATCTTGGAATTCCAGTGTTCACTTTTTCTTCGCAGGATGAAAAAAGTATTTTTAATGAACTGACAGGGATGGGAGCATTACTCGGAAAGAAAGCGCGAGCGGAAGAAATTGTTCAGTTTGTTTCGGCGGAGATCAAAAAAATGACTGCTCCCAAGGATCAAATACAGAAGAAGGTTTATTACGCTTGGTCTAAAGGTCGGGTACTTTCGACATCCGGTCGTGGTAGTTTGATTGATATGGCGATCCGCCTTTCGGGCGCAGCTAACGCCTGTCCGTTGGAAATGGAAGCCCCAAATGTCGGCGCAGAGACAATTTATAAATGGAATCCGGACCTCATTATTCTTTGGAATTCTACATTGGCAGACGTCTATAACTTAAAGGAACTCGCGGCCTTACCTGCAGTGCGAAATAAACAGGTATTTGTGATGTCACCGTCGTTTCCATTCGACCCACATACCGTCAAATTTATGCTTTTTGCCAAACAGATAAGGCATTGGTGTTTTTCGGATTATACGAAACAGCAACTTGACCAGGATATGGCTATCGCTTTTGAAAAACTTTACGGTAAAGCAGGATTACTTCAATGATGCATCAATTAAAAAAGCTGTTATTGCTCGTTGTTCTGCCATTGTTGGTTTTATTGTTTTCCCTATTGGTGGGCTCAAGCCAGAACATTGGTTTTGTTGAGCTCTGCCAACGCATTGGATCGGAAGTGGGGGGATATTTAGGTCACCCTACTGCGGTATTGAAGGATAATATGGATACGATATTGTGGCAGGTACGTTTACCACGGATTCTGCTGACCTTTATGGTCGGAGCTGCTCTAGCGTCTTCTGGCGGAATCTTGCAGGCCATTTTTAGGAATCCAATCGTTGATCCCTTTACATTGGGTATTTCTTCGGGATCTGCTTTTGGGGCTGCATTGGCTATGTTGTTTCCGCTATTGCCGGTCAATATATCCGCATTTTTGTTTGGTGTATGTGCTGTGGGGTTGACTTATTTTGTTTCAAATGCTGGTTTGAAAACCTCGATTATTGGGATGGTATTGGCAGGAATGGTTATTTCCGGTGTATTTACAGCCATGTTAACCTTGTTGCAATACATCAGTGATCCCTATAAATTACAAGCTATTGTACAATGGACAATGGGGAATCTGCATACGGCCTCCTGGTCGAAAGTACAGCATGCTTTTCTGCCGATAACGATAGGATTGGCTATCCTGATCCTGTTTCGTTGGAAGCTGAATCTTTTAGCCTTGGGCGATCAAGAAGCAATTGCTGTTGGCGTCAATCCGAAAATATTGAAACTGGGATTTATTGCTGTAGCTACACTAATTACAGCATCAGCCGTTGCAGCTGTAGGGGTAATAAGTCTATTTGGATTAATTGTTCCACACATCAGCCGGATGATCTTTGGCCCCAATAACAATATTGTTGTGTGGGCAAATATCAGTATTGGTGGTACTTTTCTTCTACTGATCGATGATTTTTCTAGGGCGGTCATGCCATTTGAAATTCCGATCGGTGTATTTACAATGATTATTGGCGCTCCCTTGTTTATTTACCTGATGCGTCGTAATGAAATCAACTGGAATTCATGAGTAATTCGATTCATATCAACAACCTTTCTTTTGCCTACGGTAAGGATATCATTTTAAATGATGTAACCATGTCATTCCCAAAAGGAAAGCTTTCTGTTATTCTCGGTCGGAATGGAAGTGGTAAATCCACGCTATTTAATATTATTGCAGGGCTGGAAAAAAAATATGATGGATCGGTTCTTATTAATGAAACGGAGCGTCGCGATTGGAAGGTTGGTCGGGCTAATTCATTGAAATTGGGTTTTCTGAACCAGTTCCATCAGACCACATTTCCTTTTAGCGTTGTTGATGTTATTCTGACGGGACGGGCTTCATTTTCTCGTTTTTCACCAAGTAAAGAAGACTTCGAGGCAGTAGAACAGATCTTGGATAAATTTAACCTCACACACTTAAAGGACAAACCCTATACGTCGTTGTCTGGAGGGGAGCGACAATTGGTGTTACTATGTCGGGTATTGGTACAGCAACCTGATTTATTATTGCTTGATGAGCCTACGAATCATTTGGATCTGAAATATCAGATTGCGGTTCTGCAGACCGCCAAAGAGCTGGTCAAGGAGGGGACAACCGTGTTATGTGTAATGCACGACCCTAACATGGCGTTTCTTTTTGGTGATCAGTTTTATCTGATGAAAGACAATAGGCTCCTGGACCTCCATGGTCTGGATCGGGAACAAGTAAGAAATTTATTGGAACAGACCTATCAACTTCCTTTGATTAGTTTGGAAAATCAAAAGAAATGGATGTTTGTTCCGATGCTGAGTGGTGCTGCGGCATTTGAACCCATTGAGGGGGCAGAACATAGTCCAGCAACCGTCACTGAGCTGAATACACCCTGATGAAGTGTGGAGTAAGCGCCTTTGTAAAAACATCATGGTTTGTAGGTGAAATGCCCAGTTTACGGGGCGATTATTTTAAAATAGCGATAACACTATGAATATATTTAAAGACAGTGGTCATATATTGATTGAAAATAAACGGATGAGTAAGGGATCTCTTCCCGCTCAACCTCAGTTGAAAAATATAACCATATCTCGTGTTGAAGAGGAGGATATTGATGTCGTATTACCTTATGTCATTGAATTTCGGAAACAGTTGTTTCCGATGTTGGATTCCAATAAGCTTCCTAAGGATCTACTCGCATTTTCAGCCGTGTATCTTGAGGCTGAAGCTGCTGCATTCTTGCAGGCAAAAGATCATCGGGGTAATTTGATCGGCGTGGTTGGTATGTCGGCTTATGACTACCGTTTTCCGCATTTGGATATAGACAGAAGGAAAACGGTGGAAGTTGCCCGGCTTTTTGTGGATCCGAGTTACCGTAGGTCAGGTTTAGGAACAGCCTTGTTCAAAAGTTTGGTCGCTGTAGCTAAGGAGAAAAGTATTGAAAGGCTTTATTTACATACGCACCCATTCTTGACAGGAGCCTATGAGTTTTGGGGAAAACAAGGCTTTCAATTAAAGGACTATTGTAATGAATCGAATTTTCCAACGATACACATGGAATTATTCGTTGATCGTATTGCTTAAACCCAATTTGGGCAATCCAAAAAAAAGAAAAATTATTCTAATGAACAACATGATGAAAGCGCTAGCTTTCGCTTTATTGACAAGCGCTTCCGTACCGGGAGCCGTATATGCACAACAAGGTGTAGCATTATTTGGAAAAATTCAGGATGAAAACGGTGATCCCATCGCTGGGGTTACACTGACCTTAGTCGATGGACAACAACAGACAAGTTCTAATGCTCAGGGCGAATTTAGTTTTACCGGAATAATTTCCTTTCCTGTACAGTTACGTGCAGATGCAATTGGGTATAAGCCTGTATTGCTGGATTTGAACGCCGCTAGCTGGAATGCAAAAAAAGGAGTTCGATTACTGATGGTGGCCGGTGATAATACCTTGGATGAGGTATTGGTAACAGGTAGACGCAACAATTCTTATCTGACAAACGACATGGAGTTGGGCGGAAAATTTGCTGGAAAATTAAAAGATCTTCCACAATCTGTTGCTGTTTTAAGTAAGGAATTTATAGAGGATAAGCAGGCATTCACCACAGGGGCATTGGTTCAGGATTTGGCTGGTGTGACCGAAGCATCTTCCTATGATGATGTTGTCATTCGTGGCTTTAAAAGCGGTTATGAAACGGGTGTACGGCTTGTCAATGGCTTACGCTCGGGGTATGGTTATGGTAACAGTTATTATAACTCTCCCTTAACAATCAATCTTGAAAATATCGAGGTTTTGAAAGGGCCAGGAGCATCTTTGTTTGGAGATATCGTACCGGGTGGTACAATTAATATGACGACCAAGAAGCCTTTGGAAGATTTTAGAGGGCATGTGAATTTTTCAGGTGGTAGTTTTGAAACGATGCGAACAACTGTGGATCTCGGTGGACCTCTGGACAGTGCCAAACGTATTTTATATCGTTTTAATGCGGGTTACGAAGATACAAAGACTTTCCGCGATGTAAATCGCCAGAAACGAATCATGGTGGCTCCTTCGTTCACCTTTAAACCAGCTGAGGGCACGGTGGTGGATATTGATATGGTGTATAATCAGTTCAACGGTTATCTTGATCGGGGAATGGGTATTAAGGAAAATAACTTTTATGCTTTGCCAAGATCATTTACGTTGAGCCAGCCTTCCGATTTTTATAATTCCAAGACTTTTTCGTTAAGCGGCCGCTTGTCTCAGCGTCTGGCAGAACATGTTAGTTTGAATCTGAGCTACATGAAATCCATCTATCAGGAGGATGTCAACGAACATCGGACAATGAACACCTTTGCTGATGCGCCACATAATACCATTATGAATATGCGTTTTTTTGATCGTCATGGACGTGACTATACAGATAATGTTGTGGGTTATGTTAAGTGGGATCTTTTGGGCGATAGAGTCGATCATCATTTTGTTGCAGGAGTTGATTTTGCACAATATCGGGGCGACAAAGAAAATCAATTGCGGGAGGCGCGGCAGCAAACTGTAGATGGCAAAGTCGTCCCGTTGACTTTTGATTTGAACAATCCCACTTATACCACGCATGATCTAACGAATTATGTGTGGCGCACGGGAGTCGCTTATCCTTTTTTGAGCCCTTATAAAACAACGGGTAAATATATTCAGGATCAAATCAGCATTGACGAGCGATTGAAACTTATTGTAGGTCTTCGTCATGAGCACTATTCTTCTGAGACACTTGACGGACAAAATCGCTTTCATGCAACGCAAAATGCCTTATTACCTCGTTTTGGTGTAACCTATGGAATCAATAACCAGATTAACTATTTTGCAAGTTATTCACAAGGATTTGTACCTGTGGGCGCCAATTTTATTCAGAACTATAAAGATTACGGAGCTGATAAACCCTTTGATGCTGAGCGCAGTTTCCAGGTGGAAACGGGGATGAAGGCCGGTTTTTTTAAAGAGCAATTGCAAGTTGATCTATCCTTATTCCGAATTGAACGACGGAATATGCTCATTGCCACAGGGGCTATCAACGATTCAGGGCTGCCGGAGTATAGACAATCTGGCAAAGCGCTATCGCAGGGTGTCGAACTCGATGTGCGTGGGCAGTTGACACGTGAGTTCCAGATTATGGCCAATTATACCTATAATGATACGGAGGTAAAATCATCTTCTGTTCCTTCTGAAATCGGGCAGTCCCTACCGGGAGCACCTAAAAATATGGCGAGTGCCTGGTTGAAATATGTGTTTTCAGCTAGTACATTAAAAGGTTTGGGTTTTGGTGCCGGTGTTTATTATGTAGATCGTAAAAGGATGGATAACAGTATCGGAAAGGATAGCGAAGGAAATGCACTCTGGGGACAATGGCCTTCGTATACCACTGTAAATGCTGCTGCCTATTACCACATTGGTGCGATGAAAATGGCCTTAAATCTGAACAATGTATTCGATAAATATTACTTTTTAGGTGGTTTTGACTACACGAGAGCCTTTGCTGGTGCACCGCGAAATGTCATGGTATCAGTGGGTTACTCTTTTTAATGCTGAAATAGTAATCTAAAACCGCCAAAGCGGGCTTTTTCAACAAATTTGGACTATTTAATTCAAGATTTGTGCTAGTCAAGTAGCCCGCTTTGGTTGTAAATTTGAACAACAAATAATAGTATTGTGAACGCAAGAATGAGGTATAGTTTAATCTTTTTAGTTTTTCTTTTGAGCACCCTGCTCATGAAAGGAATAGCTATGCCATCACATTCTACTGTTCAGCATTTACCCCTCGTCCGCCTAAGTCTGTCTGTATTTCCTTCTCATGTAGATAAAGCTTTAGGACAGTCAGAACGGGAAAATCTGTTAGCTGCGGTTAAAGATCATGATGTCTATGATATCACCGAACAGATGGACCTCAAAGATGAATGGAGCAAGCTGCTCTATTGGGGCGTGCTTTCAATTTGTCTTTTTGTATTCTGTTATCCTGTACGTCTCAAAATTCAGAATAACAGAAGGCCTTATATGGATCGATTGATCCTTCCGCCAAAATATATTCTTTTCCAAAGTTTAAAGATCCCATTTCTGGGGTAAAAATTTCCATTTCTTACAAGGGTTGAGAAAAGACAGACCTTGCGCTGTGTAGGGGTGTAATCTGTCCTATTCATCACGATTTTGAACGATTTTTTTAAGTCGTATGACCTTTTCGTGACCTGTACCCACCGTGACTTGTTTTTAATTCGAATAACAACAATTTAAATAATATTTATATGCATTTATTACCTAGAGAGACAGAGAAGCTATTGCTTCATCTTGCCGGCGAACTAGCGAAAAAACGTAAAGCTAGAGGACTTAAATTAAACTATCCGGAGTCTATTGCATTGATCAGTAGTGAACTTTTAGAAGCTGCTCGTGACGGGCGTACTGTTGCCGATTTAATGCAGTTTGGTGCAACATTGTTGACACGTGAAGATGTTATGGAAGGTGTGCCCGAAATGATTCATGATGTACAGATAGAAGCAACATTTCCAGATGGTACAAAACTGGTTACTGTTCATAACCCGATTCGCTAATTGTTAAAAATATAATCTATGATCCCAGGAGAATTTTTTATTGCAGATGGCTATGTGATCTGCAATGAAGGTAGAGAAGTTACAACCATCACTGTGACAAATACAGGCGATAGGCCCATTCAGGTAGGTTCACATTTCCACTTCTTTGAAGTGAACAAAATGATGGAGTTTGATCGCGAGAAAGCTTTTGGTAAGCGCTTAAATATTATCGCAAGTACTGCAGTACGTTTTGAACCAGGCGAATCAAAAGAGGTCGAATTGGTTCCGTATGCAGGTGCAAGAAGGATCTATGGCCACAATGATTTGGCAAATGGAGATACCGAAACCGAAGTTGCGAAAGCAAATGCAATGAAAAAAGTAAAAGAACAAGGCTTTAAAAACAAAGTGTCATGAGTTTAAAAGTTAGCAAATTAAATTATAGCGCCATCTTTGGCCCTACAAGTGGAGATAAAATCCGTTTAGGAGATACAGATATCATTATTGAAGTCGAAAAAGACTACGCTTACTATGGCGATGAAGCCAAATTTGGCGGCGGTAAGACCGTGCGTGACGGGATGTGCCAATCTTCCGTTCATACACGTGATGAAGGTACACTGGATATGGTGATCACTGATGCTATTGTTATTGACCACTGGGGTATCGTGAAAGGTGATATTGGTATTAAGGATGGTAAAATTGTTGGTGTTGGTCGTGCTGGAAATCCGGATACCATGGATAATATTACACCAAATATGATTATCGGTGCTTCTACGGAGGTGCATGGTGGATCAGGATACATCTTAACTCCAGGTGGTATTGATACCCATATCCACTATATCAGTCCAACACAAGTTGAAACGGCCTTATATAGTGGTGTTACAACAATGATCGGGGGCGGTACAGGTCCAGCGGATGGAACAAATGCAACTACAGTAACACCGGGTAAATGGAATTTACGCCGCATGTTACAAGCTGTTGAAGATCTTCCAATGAACTTTGGTTTTTTTGGTAAAGGAAACGTTGGTACTGAACAACCTATTGTTGAACAAATTGAAGCTGGTGCCTTAGGTGTTAAAATCCACGAAGATTGGGGTGCTACACCAGCAACAATCGACAGAGCGTTGACGGTTGCTGATCAATATGATGTGCAGGTGGCTATCCATACCGATACGCTGAATGAAGCGGGTTTCTTGGAAGACACGATCCAGGCAATCAACGGACGCGTGATCCATACATTCCATACGGAAGGTGCTGGCGGTGGGCACGCTCCGGATATCATCAAATCTGCGATGTATCCAAATGTATTGCCAGCATCGACAAATCCAACACGTCCATTTACAAAAAATACAATTGACGAGCACTTGGATATGCTGATGGTTTGTCACCACTTGAGCAAAGAAATTCCGGAAGACGTGGCTTTTGCCGATTCTCGTATCCGTCCAGAAACGATTGCAGCTGAGGATGTACTACAAGATCGCGGTGTATTCAGTATCATGAGTTCCGATTCGCAGGCAATGGGACGTGTAGGTGAAGTCATCACACGTACTTGGCAGACTGCAGACAAGATGAAGAAACAAGTAGGTCCATTGCCTGAAGATGAAGGTAAGGACAACGACAATTTCCGTGCACGTCGCTATGTCGCGAAATACACGATCAATCCAGCAATTGCCCACGGTATTTCGAAGTACGTTGGTTCTATCGAGCCTGGTAAAATTGCCGATATGGTGATCTGGCGTCCAGCTTTATTTGGCGCAAAACCAGAAATGATTATTAAAGGCGGGATGATTATCGCTTCAAAAATGGGGGATGCGAATGCTTCTATTCCTACACCACAACCAATCATCTTAAGAACCATGTTTGGCGGTTTAGGTAAAGCCGTTCACCAAACTTGTTTTGACTTTGTCTCTAAAATTTCATTGGAAAAGGGAATTAAAGAAGAGTATAAACTGGAAAGAACCTTACTTGCCGTAGAAAATTGTCGGAATATCTCCAAAAAAGATATGATCCACAATGATGCCACACCTGAAATTATCGTCAATCCAGAGAATTATGAGGTAAGTCTTGACGGCGAGATCTTGCGGTCAAAACCTGTTGATACAGTTTCGTTGGGACAACGATACTTCTTGTTTTAACCCTATAACTACTTTTTATGGCGTGATCCGATGTCACGCCATAAGCTATGAAAAACAATAGGTTGATGAAATCATCATGGGCTTATCAAAAGCGCATAAAAGAGAGGGAATACTGATTGCTCATGATGCTTCATTAAGCTAAAATACGATTTACGCTAATGAAAAATTTGAAGACATTTTTAGGCTGTTGTATAGCAATGGCGTGCTTAACCATACAATCGGCCTATGCGCAAAAGGGAGGTATCATGATTTATGGGGCACTGAATTACCACGAAACAACAGCTGGGCATCAATTTAGTGCCGCTCCGGTGGGTGCTGCTTATTTTTTCACTGACAACATGAATGCGGGGCTAAACTATGGATTCAATTCTGTTAAGGATAAAGCACTGGATTTTACGGATCATTCGCATGAAATAGGACCTTTCTATAGCAATACTTGGCCCCTGAGTGAGCATTTTATGTTAATTGGCCAGGTTGATGTGCATTATTTGTGGGGCGATCAACATGTCGCTACCGGTGGTACTATGGTAGATGGTAAATACAATGGCTATCTATTCAGAGTGTACCCGCTTGTGGGTATCGCCTTGGGAAAAGGTTGGGCATTAAAAGCTAAAGTAGCAGAATTGTCTTATAAAAAGAGAAATAGTAAAGATGCTGCAATTCCCAATGATCACGAACTCATTACGGGAATCAATGGATCTACAGTAGGTTTAGGCTTGTCTAAAAATCTATTTATTAAAAATTAAAAAATGATAATCACGGAAATCACAAGGAATATTCAGGGGGAGCAGATCACTAAGCGTCTCGATTTGCTTGCTATTGAATGGTATGAGTCGACCAAACGTATTCAACGTTTACGTACAGCGGAGGGAATGGATATTGCCGTCAAATTGTTGGGTAATACATCCAGCTTGCAGGATGGTGATGTCTTGTACGAAGACGAAGAGAAAATTGTTGTGGTAACGATCAAACCTTGTGAAGTCATCCGTGTCATGGCAATTGATTTCCTGCGAACTGCTTTTGTAAGCAGCGAAATTGGAAACAAACATTTGCCTCTATTTGTGGAGGCAAATGAATTGCTTATGCCATATGAACGGTCAATGTACGAATGGCTAAAGAAACAAGGATTTGACCCGCAACGTGGCGAGCGCCAACTTTTACGTCAGCTCAATGCAAATGTCGATCCCAAGCATCATCAGAAGATGAAGTCTTCAACGAAGAATATACCGCTCTTGATCAACGACAAGGCCTTCGTGAATTTGCAAGCGCCAACAGCCGGTATCGCTTTAATGCCCAATGATAGAGAAGATTACGCAAGGAGCTGATAAATCCTTGAAGATATATACTTATATAAAAAAATGATGTCAATGAAAAATACATTTCTAGGCAAGTTACTCCATCTCGCAGATCCTACATTACCAATTGGAGGGTTTACCCATTCAAATGGACTGGAGACTTATGTGCAACAGGGCTTGGTCTGTGATAAGGTTACGGCGGACAATTATGTGCGTCATAACCTCTGGTATAATCTGAAGTACAATGATGCTGCTTTGATGAAATTGGCCTATGAAGCAACTTCTTCGCAGGACATGGATGCATTGATCGCGTTAGATCAAGAATGTACAGCATTAAAAAGCCCAAGAGAAATTCGCGATGCCAGTAAAAAACTGGGTGTACGTATTTATAAAATATTCAGTCGTTATCAACAGCAGGATTTTATGCTATCCTGGGGTGAATTAATCCAAAAGAAGGAAGTAGATAGCCATTACTGTTTGATGTATGGCATGTTGGCGTCACTTTTAGAAATTCCTTTGGAAGAAGCATTACATGGCTTTTATTATAATGCCGCCATTACGATGGTGACCAACGCTGTAAAACTTGTGCCATTAGGACAGTTGGATGGCCAAGATATACTTTTTGGTTTACATGATGATATACTTGATCTCTGCAAAGAGACCTTAACCGTTGAACGGAATTTAGTGGGTTTATGCAACATTGGATTTGACATCCGTTGCATGCAACACGAACGATTATATTCTAGAGTTTATATTTCTTAAAAAACAATTAAAATGGAAAATAGAAAATATGTTAAAATAGGGGTTGGTGGTCCAGTAGGGTCTGGTAAAACAGCATTATTGGAACGATTGAGCAGACGGTTGATGAATGAAATTGATCTTGCCGTAATTACGAATGATATTTATACCAAGGAAGATGCGGAATATATGGCCAAAAATAGTTTGCTTCCCCGTGAACGAATTATCGGTGTGGAAACTGGCGGTTGCCCCCATACAGCGATACGGGAAGACGCGAGTATGAATCTCGAAGCTGTAGATGAACTAGCTAGCCGTTTCCCGGATTTGGAGTTGATTTTAATTGAAAGTGGTGGTGATAACCTGACTTCTACTTATAGTCCGGATCTTGCCGATATCACCATTTTTGTCATTGATGTTGCCGAAGGTGAAAAAATGCCTCGTAAAGGTGGGCCGGCAATTACAAGATCAGACCTGTTGTTGATTAATAAAAAAGATTTGGCACCCTATGTGGGCGCAAGCCTAGAAGTGATGGAACATGATGCACGTAAAATGCGTAAAGGTTCTCCATTCCTGTTTTCAAATCTAAAAACCGGCGATGGTTTGGAAGAGATCGTAGGCTGGATTAAAAAATACGCACTCCTTCAAGATATTGAGGAACCTAATTTACTACGTTAATTATGATTTGTTCTTTAGCTATTAAGATAGCACATCGCGAAGGAAAATCCTTTTTAAAAGATGCATATGCGACACAACCGTTTCGTATCGTTCCTGTTGGGCAATATCAAAAAGACAATGCAGCGTACTTGATGATTATGAGTTCATCGCCTGGTTTGTTGGATGGAGATGACCATCGTATTCAAGTTGATATTGCTCCGGGGTCTAAGTTACAGTTACAAACGCAGGCTTATCAGCGTTTGTTTCATATGAAAGGTCATTCGTCCCAAACGATGGAAGTGAATGTAGGCGAAAATGCTGTTTTTTCTTATGTACCCCATCCCGTCGTACCTCAGCATTCGTCTCATTTTTTGAGCCATAACATTGTACATCTTGCTTCAAATTGTCACTTATTGCTGAGTGAAATCGTGACCTGTGGCCGGAAAATGTCCGGTGAAGAGTTTATGTACAATCACTTTCAAAATCTGACAGAATGTTATGTCAATGGTAGGCTCGTGGTGAAGGATAATGTATTGCTTCAGCCAGATCGTATGCCTATACAAGGTCTGGGTATTTTGGAAGGCTATACGCACCAGGGAACGTTGATCTATCTGAATAGTGCCGGCTTGAATCCAAGCGACTGGATCGAGGCTTTCCATGAACAGTACGGGGAAACCAAAGACGTCGCGTTTGGGATTAGCGAATTGCAGCATGACGGTTTTATGGTTCGCGTTTTAGGTAACGGTGCCGAACAGCTTTATCTTCTTTTTAAAGAAATGCAAAGCGCACTATGGGGCAACATATTTTTGAATAACAACTAATTATATTCCAATGAAAAATAACATCCTAGCTTTTATAAAAGCTTTTTTTAAAGGATTTGGGCAGATTATGTTACAGGGTAACATTTGGACGGGTATCTTATTTATCGGAGCCATTATTTATGATTCGGCACTTATGGGCTTTGCAGGGGTTCTCGCTAACATCGTAGGCGTACTGACGGCCAAGTTGATGAAATTTGATGAGGATCATATCAATGATGGACTTTTCGGATTTAATGCTACGCTTTACGGTATTGCTTTGGTTTTCTATTTCCAGACAAACGTTTGGGTATGGGGAGCCTTAATCGTAGGATCTGCGTTGACCACCATTTTGATGGGGTTTGCATTAAAGAAGAATCTGCCGGTATTTACATTTCCTTTTATCTTAATTACCTGGATCGCATTGTATGTGTTGAGTATTCCAGAACTGGCCTTGCGGACTGTACCCGAGCATTTTGTTGATATTCAGGAAATGGATGACTTCCTAATTGAAGGCCATGCCTTTGGTCAGGTTATTTTTCAGGGTAGTTTAATTGCTGGATTGATCTTTTTCATCGGGGTTTTCCTGAGCAATCCCATGGGCGCACTTTACGGTTTCGCTGCTGTTATCATCAGTGTTTATATATCGCACCATGGCCATGAATCTGTAGATATGACCAATAATGGCATTTTTAGCTTCAATGCGGTTTTGGTTGGAATTGCCCTAAGCGGCCCCCGCGTTAGAGATGGTGTATATGTTCTAATCGGAACGATTATCGCAACATATTTCGATCATTTTTTGATTCACAACGGATGGACAACATTGACTTTTCCATTTGTTTTTGCGATGTGGGCTATGCACCCTGTCAAACTTATCGATAAATGGTTGGTGAATAGGTTTTCATCAGCTGAAGGGACTTCCTAGTCCTTTTTTGTGAACTAAAATTTTATGTATGTTTAAATTTCGTTTAATAAAACTATTCCCAATAATGCTCTTATTGGGAATTCATGTAAATACTGTGTACGGACAAGTCAGTCCGCCGGGATTAGGAAAAGCAAGGACCGCATCTTGGTCGGTTTTGGGCTTGCGTAGGAAATTAGACAGTGCTGGAACGAAGGAAGCATTGACCTATATTGGTTTGGGAACTAAAAGTACACCCGACGATTCAAATCCATTTCACAAGCAGGCTATTTGGGTGTTAAACCATGAGGTCTATCATAAATTTGCTAAAAATCAACAATATAGTTATGCGTTGAGTTATCGTCGCCAAAACGTTTACGATGAGGCTGCCCCATATCATAACGAAGGTGTTGAGCAAGAGTTTAGGTTGTATGGACGATATGCGTATACATTGACCCTTAATGATCGTTTGAAATGGAAAAATACATTAAGGCAAGAGTTCCGAAAGTTCTT
This sequence comes from Sphingobacterium sp. UBA2480, assembly GCF_002341965.1. Taxonomy (NCBI): domain Bacteria; kingdom Pseudomonadati; phylum Bacteroidota; class Sphingobacteriia; order Sphingobacteriales; family Sphingobacteriaceae; genus Sphingobacterium; species Sphingobacterium sp. UBA2480. The sequence continues at coordinate 819,096 of NZ_DDPA01000007.1, forward strand.
TACAGCCGATTTTCAAAAGGCAGAAGAGAATTTTCAATTTAGGACCCGCTTGAAGTCGCAGCTAAATTTCAAAATTTCGGCTAAAAATAAGCAGGAATTGGCGTTGAGCGCTGAAGGACTTTTTGCAATCAGCAAGCTCTACGAACCTGTTAGTACCTGGTCTAGCTTTGGCTATAAAGAGACCCGTTTGGGTTTTTATTACATGACAGATATTCCAAAGACACCTTTGCGATTGGATCTGGGTTATATGAATGACTTAATTAAAGGCTATAACAAAGTAGATTTTGGGGTTCATTATTTAGCCGTAGATTTAATCTGGAATTTACCTTACCGTAAAAAGCATTAGCCCGCCATAAACTTATGTTTCCGATAGTCACTGGGTGAATACCCAGTGATTTTTTTGAATAGCCTGGTGAAATAGGAGGGCGATTGAAATTTCAATTCAAAGGCTATACCGGCAATATCTCTCGTAGCATCCTGGAGCAGAATCTGACTATGTAAGATACTTATTTCACTAATCCATTGCTTCGGAGGTTTATTTGTCGCTTCCTTTACACATTTATTGAGGTAGTTTTCTGAAATATGCAATAAATTGGCGTAGAATAACACGTTTTTATGATCGATATGAAATTTTTGTACATATTCGCGGAAACGGAAAGCAATATCGAGCTGTCGGCTCATCGGCGCCTTAGTCTCTATATCCGATTTTATCACCTTCAATAGGATACACTGCATCATGGATATGCAGACTTCCATTACGCGGCCCTCGGTAAAAAGTTCCTCTTCCAATAACATCAACATTTGCTGGATCCAATGTGCTACATGTGGTTTAAGTGTGGTAAAAGGATGGGAATTGAAAAATTTAATATCGTTTATGCCAAGCTCAATATCAGTTACAATTTCATTTTCATAAACCACGAAAAAACCTTCTACATCATCAGAGATTGCCAGCGTAGCCGTAATATTACCTTGTTTGATGTTAATGACTTGATTTTCGGTTAAGGTATAAGATGCGCTTTCGAGATGTTGGGTCAGGGACCCCTTCGTTACAAAAATGAGAAAATTAAACGTCGTACGATAGGGGATGACAGGCATCAGGATACTGCGGAGGTAATTCTCGATTCGATAGACTTGAATTTTATTCTCATTGAATAAATTGTGCTCAGAAACATCCGGTAAAAATAACTTTTTGTACTCGTAATTGTTGATGATCTTAATCGAATTTTTCATAGTTTTAAAGACAACCTACTTACCAATGAAATCAAAAAAAAGGAATAGTTGTATGTATGACAAATATACTTAAAAGTTTGCGGAAATTAGGTTAGCATCCGATGCTTTCCAATCAAGTAATTATTGTGTTAACTAAGTGAAAAAGCTTATTTAAGACAAATTGTCCTGATTCCCTTTTATAAACTCCGACGTGAAATGTTGTTGCTGTTTTTCATGGCTGAATTTCTCCCTATTATAGGACGCTGAACTACCTTTGGGTATTGATAAGGAGGTCCATTTATCATCCAAACATATTTTCCCAATATAGAGCATCTGACCGATGTGGTAGGGATAATGTGCTAGCTGCCGCAAGATCGCTTCCATGACGGTATGTCCTTGATTACGGATATAAATGATTTTAGCGAGATCTTCTTCTTCGAGGGATTCAATTGCTTGAAACAGACAGGACCATCCAGCATTCCAATAGGTAATAAGCTCATCGCGATCTACCCAACTGTTCTCAAACTCCTGGTCGCGGTTTCTATTTTGTTTTTCGCCATCTGTGGTGAGGAAATCGGTCCATCGGGAAAGCATATTTCCACCTAAATGTTTAACAATTAATGCAATGCTATTGCTCGAATCATTGGGTTGCCAAAAGAGTTGTTCAGTGCTTAACTGTGCCAATGTTTTATCACCCAAAGATTTATAATATTGAAATTGCTTGATACAAGTCGCTAAAAAATTGTCCATTGCGTCGAAAGTTTGGCATTTATATGAATATTAATATACAAAAATGTCCTGAAACCGAGACCTAAAATAATTTTTTTAGCTGAAATCTGGTTTTGCTATCGATGTCATTAATTTCCTGATACAGTTTTTTGAGGTGATAAATGTGTGAATTTATAAGGAGAAGGAGAAGGAGAAGTGTGAGCAAAAATGCTAATAAAAGCAAAGGTGATACTGGGGTATGTATCACCTTTAAGCTAACTAAACATTAAACATAAATAAACAGTCTTTTTTAAAGACCACACTAAAAATTACAATACTACTCTGCCACTTGTTGATTTGTCAACTTGGACATTTTTTGGTTGATTTTTTAACGCAATTCTTGCCGATGTAGAAACATTTCCCTGTAAGTTTTCTTTCACGCTGAGCGTAACATTTGCAGACGAATTGGCTTGTACTTGGGCATTTGTTGTCGAGAAACGGCTCATGTCAACCGATGCGGATGAATTGGTGTTCAAATTTAAATTTGAAGCGCTACCCGCAATTTCCTGCTTAGACGAACTGCTTGCCGATACTTGCAAATTTTTACTGCTGACATCTGTCGTTAACTTGCTAGAAGAGCTCGTTGAAAGGTTGATATCATCAGCAATTAATTTTTTAAGCGATATTTTTGCGGAGGAGGATACGTCTACAGAAATTTTGTTTGCCTTAATCGTTTCATCGGTATAGATCGAACTGCTGGATGATGCCGAAAAGCGTGTCGGTATCTTGCTTGAGTAAACAGTTACGCGATTGTTTCTCGCATTTCTGATTGAACTGTTTCTTTTATACTGTACATACAGTGTACCGTTTTTTACAGTCGTTTCGATAAGGGATAAATGTTCGGGATTATCTGCTTCAACAATAACTTCGTTGCGATTAGAGTGAATATAATCTACACGTAATGAAGTTGCCGATGAAATGCCATCTGGAGCAGTGATCTTACGTGTTTCGCGTTCTTGTGCCTGAGCTACATATAAAAATGAAATAAAGGCAATGGTTAAGATTCTTTTCATTATTTTTCTGTTATTAGTTTAAATTTATTTTTACTGAAAGTTTCATTTTAATTTCCCTTTTTATCGTTTCTTATGCACTTATGCATACGCGCTATCGTTAACTGCCACCTATAGTATAATAGTAATGCCAAAACTTTAAATCCGTTTAAAATACTGATTAACACTAGTTTTGTTCCTGAGTGCTATTTTCGTTCATGCTCATTTTTGAACATCAACTGTTCGGTATCGGACAATAGTTTGTTTACCAGACTCTTCGTTTGTAGGCTGCTAACCAGAATTGATACTCTAATTGGGAAGCTGTTATAAATACTTGTCGCATCTTCTCCCGTTTTGTTTCAGTAGTTTCTGCTGCAATTTTGTCAACGTAGTTTTTCGCCTTGATAACGCCCTGTGCAAAATCCTCACCGCTATAAGTTGCTATCCATTTGGAATAGGGATTTCCCTGTGTATTTGCTGTCGATACAATGTGATCTCCGACCTCCTTATAAATCCAAAAACAGGGGAGTGTTGCCGCCATAGCAACCTCAATACTCTCGAAAGCGGCTACGCTTTTAAGAAAATGAACATAATGATGGCAGGTTGGTTCGATTTTGTTGCTCTTGTCGGCAGGACTTAAACCAAATTCCCGAAAGTAATTTTCGTGTAATGCCCGTTCAACAAGTAGCGCATTGCGACCAAATTCGAAATAGTCCAATGCTTGTTGGTTATCCGCGCTTTTTGCACCTATAAAGGCGAGCACACGGCCAAATTCTTCTAAATAGAAAGCATCCTGCTGCATGTAAAATTGAAATTTATCCAGGGGAAGACTACCATCACTAAGCTGAACAATAAACGGCATAGTGAGTATATCTGAATAAATTGATGTTATTGAATCCCAGGCATGATCAGTCCAGTTCATATTGAATAAGTTTAATCGGATTGTGGAAGTGATTTAATGGCCCATTTCCTTTGCCAATGATGAGGTCTTTGCTACCAGCTATTGCTGCGTGTATATAGGCCAATGCGAATTCAACCGCGCTATCGAGACCAACGCCTTGTGCCAAATGGCTCGCAATTGCTGAAGAAAGCGAACAACCGGAACCATGTGTATTTTTGCTGTTAATTTTTTGAGATTTGAATTCAATTGGTGGATTCTTGTGCTGGAACAATAGGGATGTTAATTCTTGACTTTGGAGATGCCCGCCTTTAATCAAAACGGATTGACAACCTTTCGCCAGTAGGCTATTTCCCGCTTTTTCCATTTTCTGAACCGTGTCAATAACTTCGTCTACTAAGACACTTACCTCATCTAAATTTGGTGTAATTAGCGTTGCCAAAGGAAAAAGAAGTGCTATGCAGGCCTGAATCGTATCGTCGTGAATCAGCTTGTGTCCGCTGGTCGAGACCATGACTGGATCAAATACGATAGGCCCTTTATATTCTTTTAAATAGCTGCTAATAAGCTCCACAAGTTCAATATGGTGTACCATGCCTATTTTAATTGCATCGGGATAGATGTCGTCAAAAATAGCATCTAATTGGTCCTGGACGGCTGCTGTAGGAATGTCATAAATACGTCTTACACCTTGTGTGTTCTGAACGGGTAAGGCAGTTAACACATTCATGGCATAACAACCTAATGCAGATATGGTTTTGGTATCTGCTTGTATACCTGCACCACCGCTACCATCGAACCCCGCAATGCTGAGTACGGTAGGGACGCGGTATTTTTTATCTTTTGTCATTTTAATAGTTCTTTTAGTTGTGCACTGGCAGCTCTGGGATCTTGACTTTGGCATATGGCCGAAACGACTGCAATGGAGTCTGCACCGGCATTCCAGGTCTCTTCTGCAGTTTGTAAATTCATCCTTCCGATAGCGATCAATGGTTTTTCCGTCCTACTCCGAAGTTGTTTTAAACCTGCAATTCCCCATTCAGTAATCGTGTCCATTTTTGTTCTCGTAGAAAAAATGGGACTTACACCGAGGTGGTCGACGGCGTACATTTGTGGACTTTCCAGTTGTTGCATATCTTCTATGGACCAGCCTATGTTTAATTTATCGCCATATTTTTCGCGAATAGGGAGCGGCTGCAAATCATTTTGACCCACATGTACTCCCCATGCCTCGATTTTTGCAGCGATTGCTACGGCATCATTGATCACGAGCGGAATACCATAACGATCGGTCAGTTTTTTCAAACGCATGGCTTTATCCAAAAATGTAGCGGGATCGTTAGCTTTTTCGCGTAATTGAATAAGATCGACTCCACCAATGATGGCTTCTTCGGCGACATTGAGCCAATGTTGAGGATAACAGTCCCGCTCAGAAATTACCAAATATAAAGGGTAGGGAAAAAGCGGATTAATGCGCATAACATTTGATCTTGAGCTTTGATTTTAGACGTTCTGCATTGAGCTTATAGAGTTCATCATAGAGATTCAATTGCAAGGTACCCGGGCCAGCTGCTGTTTGGGCTGCGAGTTCTCCCGCCAAGCTCAAAATGGAAACGCCGGCAACAGCTGCTTCAACATATTGGTCTGTAACACCTAGAAATGCACCAATAAGTGCAGTAGCACTACAGCCAAGTCCAGTTACCTGTGTCATTAAAGGGTTGCCATTAAAGACTTCAACCCTGTATTGTTCGGAAAGAATATAGTCTACTTCTCCGGAAATACAGATAATGGAACCGGTTTGCTCTTGCAATAATTGGCCAAATCGGAGCGCATCTTTACTCGCTGTCGTGCTGTCGACTCCTTTTGTGTTCGGTTGGTTGAAATTGTACAGCGTCATGATTTCTGATGCATTTCCACGAATAACCGTTGGTTTGAGATCCAGTAGATTGGCTAATAAATCATTGCGGAATGCTGATATCCCAGCACCAACAGGATCAAGTACCCATGGCCGTCCAATGGTATTGGCATGTTCGGTAGCAACCAGCATAGCTTCGGCTGTATCTTCACTCAAGGTGCCGATATTAATAACAAGAGCTTGCGCAATATCGACAACTTCGCGTACTTCTAAAGGACTGTGTACCATTACGGGGGACGCTCCTAGGGCTAACAGTGCGTTGGCCGTATTGTTCATCACGACTAGGTTTGTGATGTTGTGTACAAGGGGTTTTTCGACCCTCAGCTGCGCTAATAAATTGATAATTGAATCTTCCATTCTTTTTACATATGCTAAGATGTACGGTGTAGCCTTGGAGGGAAGAAGAGCGATAGACTGCGCAGTAAAGGAGTATGCTGTACAGTGGATTTTTGCTTTTCCCTACGCCGGTATAAACCGAATCAGGTTCAAAGGGACTATCTCAATTCTATACAGAATACCCCCAAAGCCAGACCAAATTTAAACAAAAAAGAGGACTTTTCATATCCGTCATTTTTCGATCACTTAGCTTGTTAAATTAATCGGCCGGATTTTGATCGGCACTAATTTCAATATATTCAACAGGGGTATAAGTAACCCGGGCAAAATTTTTGGTCAAAAGTTCTGTTTCTAAAATCTTTCCACCCTGAAATTTTAAAAACTTCTCGCGCCAAATCTCATTTTTACGAAAGAACTGGTTGTCTATTTTAAGAAATTGATGTTCTTTTTCAACGACATGGTATGCAAAATCCAGCTCCTGATCGATCCTCAATTCGCCCTCTAAACATTTCTCTGTAAACCAGAGGTTGATCTGGAAGGTGTAAGGCGTGTTGTTGGTGAATTGATAATCACGGTAGTTATAAAATACGGTAGCCCCACTGCCGAATGGCAAAACGCGACCATCGTCAGGAAAAGGATCAAAGGAGTGATGATAACGTTCGCTGACGGTGAGTGGACTATGGATAACAAGCCAATGGATGAGATTGGATATTTGACAGATTCCACCGCCAATACCCGCCCTTGCTTCACCGAAGGATAACTCCATGCCGGGCAGATACCCTTTCTTTACGGTGGGGAGCCCTACGAGTTTACAAAATGAAAAGGTTTCCTTCGGTCTGATCAGAATGGCATTGATCTGTGCTGCTGCAATTTTCAGGTTGGTCACTTTGTTGATCTGCAATTGCATATTATTTTCGCCCAGCTTTTTTAATAATACAGACTGATGCTTTTTAATACGAAAGGGAAGTTTTTCAGCTGATTTAACTTTGCTGTATTTTTTGTCGTCAAATAGCCAGACGGCTTTTCGCTGCATTCTTCTTACCCATACTGCAAAAAAATAGAGCAAGGGGTGCTGTTGACTGATCAGTTTTCTTTTTTTCAATACGATGTTTATTTATCGCTATCAAAATTAATGCAGAAATGTATCTTTTGCCGCTTTTTTTGATTTTGTCCTGTGTTTTTACTGTATAGGGGGTAGAACTTTTGTTCCATCGGGTGTATACTGGCTTTTCGCTCTATGTCTATAGCTGTTTTCTTGTTTGTACGTATTTGCCCGTGATCTTCCCATGCCCGTTATAGTTCAGGTTTTCATACGTACAGTTTCCCAAATCTTTTACAATTGATTTTTGTTGCAATACCCCCTTGAAGTAGAATTCATCAACTGTTTCGTTGGCCCGGTAGGATCGCTTGATTTCCGCTGTGAGTTGGTCATTTTGATCGAAGGTTTGGCGTAGTATATAATCACTTGTTTTCGGATCGCTATACGCATAACGGACCCGACTTTCCCTTTGATCATTTCTGCCCGACAGCTCTTCACTCATGCGATTCTGTTTGTCATAACTGTAAATGGTCCAATCTATCCGTTGGTATAAAAAATGAATGGATTCTCTTTTTACAACCTGGAGTTTGCTGTTCAAGTGGTCTATTGTCGCTGTTTGTAATGTTGGATCGTAGGAAACAATGGCGTTTGGGAGATAACGGTAAATGGTGCTGTTGCTCCATTTGCTGTTTTGAAGGTACTGTATGGAGTCGATAAGTCCGAACTGATTATAGCATCTTTTGCTGAAATAATTATTTCCGCCGGAAAGATTGTTGGATGTGAGCTCTTTGCCTTCTTCATATACAGTCGTCACAATTGCTCCAGTTTCCACCTCATTTTCATCGGAAAACTGCTGCATGACGTACGTGCCGTCACATTGATTTTTACGCTGACTGTAGTAAAGAGGGAGAGCTGTATTGGCGATAATAGCCGCTGCATATTGCCTGGATGGAATAAATTGCACTTGTGCAATGGAGTCAAAGAAATGTTGGGCATTATATTGTGACGAAGGATTCTTTGACGCAACTTGTGTGCTGTTGCTTAATATGGATTTGGCTGCTGCCACATAGGTATTACTATCGTATATGATCTTGGGTTTGCCTAAGCCATCAAACAAGATCATGGCATGACGTTGTTTCAATGACAATACATTGATGGTCCATTGTTGATTTTTAACGCTAAATGTAAGTTTTTTTGCATCGGTTTTTGTGACCAGTAACTTTGTTGTGCTAAAAGGTACTTGCTTGAAAATCGCAGCAGCATTTTTTTCGTGTAAACGCATGATAAAATCAGTTGATTTATCGGACTCATTGGTTACAAACAGAACTGCCTGTGTAGGGCTAGCTATTGTTAACGATTTTACTGTTTGCGATGCTGCAATGGGACTATATAACAGCAATATCAACAACTGAATGATAATCGGATAAATGTGCAGTTTCGCGTTATAATTCATTTGGGTCGATATTGCTGTTGTTGACTTTGCTATTTAATTTAATACTTCTTTCAAAAATAATAAGGTGTGCTCCCAGGCACGTTTGGCCATCACGGGATTATATTCCGCTGACTCGGGATTCGTAAACGTATGTCCAGAATTTGCGTAGGTAATTATTTGCCAGTCTGCTTTTCCTTCATTTAATTCCTTGACCAACCCATCGTAATCTTCTTTTGATACACTCTTATCGGCTGCAGGGTGCTCAATGAGTACTTTTGTTTTAATGGAACCATTGGGTCTATCGGCAGCTTTGGATAGGCCTCCGTGGATACTGATCACGGCATTGACGGGGAAGCCGGCTCTCGCCGCTTCTAATGCTCCTGAACCTCCAAAGCAATAGCCAATGATCGCAATTTTTGTCGGATCTGCGCCTTCTTTTTTCAGTTGTTCTAATGCGAGCTTGATGCGATGCTGATAAGCTTTATAGTCCGTCTTGTAGTGGCCTGCAATTTTCGAAGCTGCGGTGTTGTCCGCAGGAATATTTCCCTCACCGTAGATGTCGGCAATGAACGCGATGTAACCTTCTTTTTCAAGAAGCAATGCCGCTTGTTTCGCTTCGTTGTCAATTCCCTTCCACGCAGGAAGAATTAAGACAGCAGGGCCTTTTTTTGCCCTATTGGCGGTTACCATGCCGTTGAGTTTTTGTTCACCATCCTGGTAAGGAACCTGTTTTAATTGTTGGGCCTGCGTAGTCATCGTGACCATAGTAAGCATCAATAGTGTCATAACTGTTTTCATCTGTCAATAATTTGTTCCGCTCATTATTTTGTGTGATCAGAAATGAACCTAATTTGGAGTCCATCTCAACTAAATATAATTTTCAATGTACATTTTTTCCGCTGTCGTCAACCTGAAGTTACGACTTTATAGATTCAATAATACCAATAACATCGAGTTGTCCGAGACCTTTGTCGTGTGCTTTCCCGTAGGTATCGAGTAATGTCTTGAGGAGGGGATATTCGGCACCGGCTTGTTGCGCCAGTCGAATATCTTTCAGCATAAGATCTAGCGCGAAAGCAGGACTGTAGTTTTCTTCCATCAGTAAAGGCGTTTTGACTTTTGTTGCGCCACTGCCACTGGCACTATCATTGATGATTTCGAGCATATCACTCCGTTGAATTCCCAGTTTATCTGAAAATAAGATCGTCTCTGCGAGACCTTGATAGATCGTTGAAAGAAAATAGTTGATCGCAAGTTTGGCGGCAATTCCCTGGCCATTTTCGCCAACATGTTTGATCGACTTGCCCATCTGCTCGAGGTATGGCCGGGCGCGATGAAGATCCTCCTGTTCACCACCGACCATAATAATCAGGGTGCCCTCTGCCGCGGGCTTGGTACTGCCGGCCACAGGTGCATCTATAAATGCGGCTCCTTTTTCTTTGAGTTTGGATGCGATAGACAGGGTGAGTTTACGGGATATGGTACTCATATCGACAAATAATTTGCCCTTGATATCTCCTTGAAGGATTTTTTCATATACTTCACTGACAGCTTCATCATTGGTGAGCATGGAGAATACAATATCAGCATGTTCGACCAATTCGGCTATACCTTCTCTGATCATTGATTGTTCTTCAAAGCCCGCTGCTTTTGCACGGTTTCTATTATAAACAGAAAGGGGGAATCCTGCTTTTTCCAGGTTTTTAGCCATGGGGTGCCCCATGTTTCCTAATCCTATAAATCCTAATTTTTCTATCTTCATCTAAAATTACATTAATAGCTCTTGAAATTTACGTCTATTAAAGATACAAATGTTTTGGTCATTCCACTAATACCCTGATTTCGTTACGAAGGAGCACTATTTTATCTTCCTGTTCCAGTTTTTTTAAAATTCGGGAGACAACTACCCGGGATGTGTTTAGGTCAGAAGCAATATCCTGATGCGTAAGGGTAAGTATTCGGTCGTTGTTCAGCTTTACTTTGGCTTTCAGATATTGGATGATTCGTTCTTCCATATTGGAAAAAGCTAGACTATCAATAGCTTGTAACATTTCGTCCATACGGCTTGAATAGCTTGATATGATGAAATTTCGCCAAGAGGGGTATTTTCCCATCCAAAGGTTGACAAGCTCATTTGGAATCATGGCAACCGTTGTTGTTTTTTCTGCGAGGGCACGAATTTCACTTTTTTTATTTCCGAGACAACAGGCTATTGACATCGTACAGGTTTGACCTTTTTCCAAATAGTAGAGCAGCAGTTCGCCTTTGTCTTCATCTTCCCGGACAATTTTTATTGCTCCATCTAGGAGAAGGGGCATCGACTTGATGTATTGATTGGTATCAATGATGAGATCCCCCTCATGAAACGTTTTGATGTGTGCGTTTTTGGCTATTGCAGTAATTAACTCTGGCTCAAGAATGCCTGTATAAGCTTGTTGGATTGACAACATACGGTATTATTTTAGTTAAAGTTAATTATTTACGGGCTTATTTTATCCCCTGGGGGTGGAAAAGAATGTTGGTGGAAAAGAATGTTGGTGGAAATAATGTGTAGAAAGACCGGTTTTTTTGTGCTGTGTGTGGCGTATCCAGCAGCTAACATATAAAATCGTGAAATTCATAAATTTTGATTTATTCAAAACAGACAAAATGTTATTCTGATTATTTTTAGTGTTTTTTTAAGAATGTGATGAATGTGTTGTATTTATTTTATTTAATCTGTTTTTTTATTGCCTCTTTGTTTTAGAAGTAGCTGTTTTTCTGTGGAAGCTTAAAACTGATTTGTTTTGTATAGCGCTAGGGTCTGATAATCCTATTGTTAAAATTAGTTAAAAAGACAATCAATTCCTAATTTTGCGCCACAAAAACAAAACAATCACATCTAACATGAAAAAGTCTTTACTTTTTTTTGCCCTCGTTTTTGCTAGTTATAGTGCCGTTCATGGTCAAACAGCAAATACTAGTTCGGTTTCAGGAGTTGTCAAAGAAGCTACTGGACAAACGGTTAAAGGAGCAACCATTAAAATTACCCACATCCCAAGTGGACAAGTTGTAAGTGGCTCAGCCGATGCCCAAGGAAAATTTCAAATTTCAAATCTTCAAGAAGGAGGCCCCTACAAAGTAGAGGTAACTTACATTGGCGAAACGCCTGTTGTTTTCGAAAACATCATGCTGAAATCGGGGGAATCGTTGAATATCAATCCAATTTTTACGGCTGGATCTTCAACAAATTTGGATGAGGTTGTTGTTGTTGGTCATGGTGTTATTGATATTGCTGCGGGAAGAAAGACGCCGATTGCCGTTTCGACGATCCGTAAACAGGATTTAGAGGAAAGGGTAGGCGCACAGGATATTACTTCAGCACTAGCTAATACCCCGTCGGTTTATATCACTGGTCAGGCAAAAGGTTTTGGTGAGTCTTCTATGACAACACGTGGTTTTGATCAGTCCAATACCGCATTTTTGTTGAACGGTCAGCCGATCAATGGTATGGACAATGGAAGTGTATATTGGTCGAATTGGTCGGGACTTACAGATATTGCTTCTTTAGTGCAGATTCAACGTGGTTTGGGATCATCTAAATTAGCGATTTCATCTGTCGGCGGTACCGTAAATTACGTGACACAATCTACCGCAATGAAAGAAGGTGGTTTTGTCCGCACTACTGTTGGTAACGATATGTTTATGAAGGCAACAGTAGGTTACAATACCGGTCTGATGAAAAACGGTTTTGCTGTTTCGGCTATGTTTACGCAATGGTCAGGTAACGGTTATATGGATCATACGGAAGGTGCTGGACAAAGTTATTTCTTGTCCGTTGGATACAAAGCAAATGAAAAGCACAACCTGAACTTCATGGTAACCGGTGCACCACAGTGGCACAACCAAGGATATACCTCAAAATTGTCGAACTATCTCGCTAATGGCAGACGTTACAACGACAATTATAAGGATGCAAACGGCGTGATGATGAATGCACAAAAGAACTTTTATCATAAGCCGGTAGCCAACTTGAACTGGGATTGGACCATCGATGACAAATCATCTTTGTCAACTGTCGTTTATGCGTCGTTAGCTGCTGGCGGCGGTCAATCGTTAAGAAGTGATAAATACAACAAGGGCAAATATTTGGCTGCTGATGTGAACAATCATCAGTGGTTTGGTATAGTTTCCAATTATAACCGTAAGCTTTCAGAGTCCCTGAATTTTAATGTGGGTTTTGACGTGAGAGATTATAAGGGTACACATTATCGTAAATTGACAGATCCACTTGGAAATACAAATGGTGTTGTATTGGGCGGTAATGTTAATTTCCCTAATAAGCCATTGGTTACCAATACATACTCAACAAATCCTTGGAAAGCTTTCTCAAGCAAACCTGATTCGCGTGAAGATCGTTTAGCTTGGGATTACAATCAATACATCCGTTACGGGGGTCTGTTCGGTCAATTGGAATATGCGAAAAATGGCTTTACAGCGTTTTTCCAAGGATCGGTTTCCGAACAACAAAATAAACGTTCTGATTATTTTCAATACACACCAGGTAATGAGGATTCTAAAGACGTGAACAACTTTGGCTACAATACGAAGGGTGGTGTAAGTTATACATTGGGACATCATAGTGTTTTTGGTAATGCGGGGTACTATTCCCGTCAGCCTTATCAAAACAATATTTTCATGAATTTTGCAAATGATATTAATGAAAATGCTGAAAATGAAAAAATCCTTGGTTTAGAGGCTGGTTATAAATTTGCTTCTCGATTCTTGGATGTGAATGTGAATGTTTACCGCACAACTTGGGAAAACCGTGTTACGGGTAGTTCGAGTTTAGCGACGGCAGATGATGTGAAAAAATACAACCCAACAAATGATCCTGGTATTTTGGTCGAAGGTGCCTATTTATATACAACAAATTACGGTGTAAAACAGGTGCATAGAGGGGTAGAAGTTGATTTTGAGGCCCGCCCAATCGAAAAATTAAGCCTAACAGGGTTTTTATCGATAGGTGACTGGAAATACGATGGTGCAGTAAACTCTGTTATACGTAACGATAACCGCGTCGAATTGGGACGTTCTCAGGTTAACTTAACCGGTGAACATGTTGGTAACGCAGCGCAAACTTCTTATGGATTTGGTGCTAAATATAAAGTGTTTAAGGGTTTGTCTGTTGACGCAAACTACAGATATTATGAGCGTTTGTATGCATCGAATTATCGTAGAGAAGTAATAGATGGCCAAACTTATGGACGTTATATGAAATTACCGTCTTTTAATCTTTTGGATGCCGGTCTTTCTTACAATGTCAAAGTAAGTGACAAGAACAGCATGAGTTTCCGTGTTAACATGAACAATGTGTTGAATAAGTTCTATATTTCGGAAGCTACTTCGAGTAACTTGGTGACAGATGTGAACAATACTTGGAATGGTATTGATACTTCCAATTTTGTTTTGATCGGACAGGGTAGAACTTGGAATGCATCTGTGAAATTTACATTCTAATAAGATTTACGTCGAATACAAAAGGTCCACAATTATTTTGTGGGCCTTTTTTTGTTTTTTAATAAAAACTTAATAATTTTAGGTGATCTAATTGTCAACCTGATGTTGCATAAATTAATTTGTCTGGAAAATTTACAGATCGGTACTGTCCATTTTTCTGCTTTTGTTGTTAATTTGGATGGTGGAAATACAGGCTTTGCTTTATTTATTAACCAAGAAAATGACCCAATCTTTATTTTTCGAAAAGAAAAGAAAAATGAGGTATCTTTCCATGTAAATGAAGAGCAATTCTTTTGGATTGTAAAAAACAGCCAGTTTACACCAGGAGAACGTCAAGACTTTTTTGCTGAATTTGTTGAATTCCTGCGTTTGATGGAAGAGAAGGTTTCCAATTATGTTTTCAAAAAGGAAAAATTAATCAAATTTACAAATTCGAGGGATATTGTCCGCTATAAATACTTATACCTGACAGGTGAAATTAGTTGATAAGAATACCCGATTATAATACCTGATCTCCCGTTAGATTTCTTTTGTAATGAAATTTAGCTTAGTTTTGGGCATGAAGCATATGTTTTCAAATCTAGCTGTCATTCTACAAAACAATACTTTTGTGGAATCAGATTTTACACTGCCAGTACCCGTACTTCTTGCTAAGTTTTCTTTTTTACCTATTTCATCATTTTTTCCGGAAGCGAGTTCATCTTTTTCCGCTGATTGGTTAGACACCGTCCAACAGAGCGCGATTAGATCTACATTGGAAGGATTTAATGTCGGAATCAGTGGCGATGGTAATCCTGTCGCTTTACTTGAGCAGGCGATTGCTTTGACCAATCATGCACTTGCCTATAGCTATTTGGGGCTTTATTATTTTAAAATAGCGGCATATGACCAAGCTATTGCAACGTTTACAAGCGCAATCGAACAGTATAAAGAGGAGCCATTTTTTTATGCGAGCCGTTGTTTAGTTTATCGACTCATCGATGAAGACGAAGGTGCTTTCTATGATTATCAGATTGCCAAGAGACTGGATTTTAATTACCATAGCGTTTTGGAATGGCAGGAAAATCAAGCTGAATTAACGTATTTTGAAGCTGAAAATTTGGTCATACAAGAGCTGGAATCGAAGTCTAGGACGCTCAGTACTGACGAAATAAATTCATTGGGACTTGAATATGTTCATTGCTATAGCTATCTAAAAGCAATCGGTCTTTATTCTTCTGCTATTGCGGAATCCGACAACAAGGATAGCAACCTGTTTGTTTTTAGAGGAAGTTTGTACCTGAAATTGACCTGTTTTGAATTAGCATTGTCTGATTTCAATCAGGCTATTGCTCTTGATGAGAATCGTTCTGCCGCCTATATATTTCGTGCAAAAGTGTTTGAATCCTATCGTAATTACCAAAGTGCGCTGGAAGACTATGCCAAGGCGGAGGAAATAGATCGTGATTCATCGATCGTATACGAAGAAAGGGCATCTTTGTTTGAGCGGTTGGGAAATTTTGAGGAAGCATTATTGGATTTTGATCGCCTTGTTACGCTCAATCCGGAAGATTTTTATGTGTATTCATTACGAGCCGATTTGAATGAAAAGTTGGAGGATTTACCAGGCGCACTGGCAGATTACTCGAAAGCGATCGATTTGAATCCATATTATTCTGATTTGTATTCATATCGCGCAGCAATTCGTGAAAAATTGGGTGATCCTATCGGGGCAAAAGCCGACCTGGATAAATTCAATGAATTGGAAGATGAATAAAAAAAGTCCACCTTTTGGTGGACTTTTTATACCTACTGCTCTAACTAGAGCAGCCTTTATTTAATGATCCTTTTTATCTTATTGGAACGGGTAATAAGTTTGTGCAATTTGTCATAATCCTCCGTGGCAATAGAATCGTGCAGGGATTGAAGCTGCTTGATATGTTCTTCGAGCACTTCGAGTACATTTTCGCGATTTTGCTTGAAAATAGGTGTCCACATATCGGGCGAACTTTTGGCAAGACGTACTGTAGATTCAAATCCCGATCCTGCCAGCTCAAAGATACGTCCCTGAGATTTCTCTTTTTCCAATACCGTTAAGGCGAGGGCGAAAGAGGTCAGGTGGGAGATGTGTGATACATAAGCAGTATGTACATCATGTTCGTCCGCATTCATAAAACAGCTGCGCATCTCCAATTGGTCGGTGATGGCATCGGCGATTTCGAAAGCATCCTCATCCGTTTTAAATGCTTCGACATACACCATCATCTTGCCTTTGAATAAGCCTGCTATTGCAGCCTCAGGCCCCGAATACTCGGTTCCGGCCATGGGATGGGCTGCAACGTAACGCCCCCGGTTAGGGTGATCCTTGATTTTGTTGAGAATATTTGTTTTTGTCGATCCCATGTCAATGACGACCTGATCTGTAACCAAATCCAAGATTTGAGGAACAACATGTAAAATGGCATCGACAGGAATTGTGAGCACTAATACTTTACAGCTCTTAATCGCATCTTCTAAGCTTGCTGTTTCGTCAATGAAGCCGATGTGCATCGCTTTATCTAAGTTCTTTTGACTCTTATCTACACCGATAATTTTGTCGCAGAATTTTGTTTCTTTTAGGCGAATGGCAACTGAGCCGCCGATCAAGCCTACGCCTACAATGGCAATGTTCATATGTAAACAATTATATTAAGCGTATTTTTGTTCAAATGTTATACACCGAACGCTTTATACCCTGGTTGTTTGTCGATCAATTATTCTATCGATAATTTCAAAGCAGTTAAGCTGCCCCGATATCGAATGTCTTAGAAATTATCTTTAATGCGCTGGATTGATTCTTTGAGCACCTCTACTGTGGCACAGAGACTGATGCGTATATATTGATCGCCTTTGTCTCCGAAAATTCCACCCGGTGTAATAAATACCCGTGATTTGTCCAAAACAGCATCGCTCAGGGCATAACCATCCTTGTATTTTTCAGGGATGCGTGCCCATACAAATAGACCTACTTGGTCCTTTTGATAAGAACAGTCCAGCAAATCCATAATTTCATACACCTGTTGACGTCTTTCAGCATAAATTTTGTTTAGATCAGCATACCAGGAGGCATCAAGTTGTAAGGCTTTTGCCGCAGCCAGCTGAACAGGTAAAAACATACCTGAGTCCATGTTACTTTTGAAACGGAGTACTTGGTTTATACGTTCTTCGGCACCCACGAGCACACCAATTCGCCATCCCGCCATATTGGAAGACTTGCTCAGCGAATTCAACTCAATGGCTACATCTTTCGCGCCAGGGATACTCATAATGCTTCTTGGCGTATCTGTCAAAATAAAGCTATACGGATTATCGTGGCAAATCAGGATATTATACTCTTTAGCAAATTGAATCAGCTCTTGATAAAATGCATCGGGTGCTGAAGCACCTGTTGGCATATGAGGATAGTTTATCCACATCAATTTAACCTTTGACAAGTCTTGTTTTTTGAGCTCATTTAGATCGATAAGCCAATTTTTCTCTTGTGTAAGATTATAGGTGATCGCTTCAGCACCACTCAATCTCACTGCAGCAGCATAAGCTGGGTAGCCAGGATTGGGTATAAGCGCTTGGTCTCCTTCCTGAAGATAGGTCATACAGATGTGCACAATACCCTCTTTTGACCCTATTAAGGGTAATATTTCTGTATTGGGATTAAAAGTCGCGTTATAATAACGTTGATACCAATCTGCAACGGCTTGTCGTAGGGCGGGGGCGCCTTTATAATTTTGATAGCCATGCACATTTGGAAGTTGGGCATTCGTATTTAATGTCTCGATCACCTCCGGGTGTGGAGGCAAGTCTGGACTTCCAATTCCTAGGTTGATTACACGCGCTCCCTGTTTGTTCAACTCATCTATTTCTCTTAATTTTTTGGAGAAATAATATTCTTCAGTGTGCTGCAATCTTTTGGCAACGTCTATTTGCATTTTATTTTAATAAATTTGGTATTTGAATAAGGCTAAATTAGGGAATTATCTATTAAAAGGAGATTTTTTTATCGATTTTTCAAGCTGAACAAGCTGAATGCTTTATTCTTGCGATGCAACAATTTTATAGTCCCTTGCCAGGATATGTGCTTTTCTTGATTAATTTGTTATTTTTGTTCAATTTCCTCGTCAAAAATCTGGAAGTTAGAGGAGAGACCGACGAATTACTTTTGATGTAAAAGTAATTTGTCTTAGTTCAACATAAATGAAAACATATTTTAGGCTCTTATCGTTTGCTAAACCCATTGAGAAATTTGCAATCCCCTATGTAATTTGCACGCTGATCACGGTTGTTTTTAGCACGTTGAATTTGGCATTACTTGCTCCTTTACTCCATACACTTTTTAAAACCGGAAAAGAGGCTTGTGAAGCAGCTATTGAAGTCGTGAAACCTGAAGCGTACACAGATATTTTAGCTTGGTTCAATTACTATGCATCGATGGCAAATGAGCAGTTTGGTGCCTATGGCGCATTGCAAAGGGTCTGTATTGCAATTGTGATCTCCGTATTTATCAGTAATCTGTTTCGCTACTTCTGTCAACGCATTATGGAGAATTTCCGTATTCATACTTTGCTCAAATTGCGTAGAGCGGTATTTGACAGTGTAATGGATTTACATGTCGGTTATTTTACAGGACAACGAAAAGGAGATATTGTTTCTAAAGTTGCGTCTGATGTACAGGTCGTGCAGTATTCTGTGACGGGGACTTTACAGGTGGTTTTTAAAGAGCCCTTGCAATTGATCGCTTATATCGTGATGCTTTTTAATATCTCTGCGCAATTGACATTCTTTTCACTCTTGGTCATTCCCGTCTCTGCATTTTTTATTTCTAGAATCGTTAAGAATCTTAAAAGCCAAGCGCATGCGGCACAGGAATCGTATGGAAATATGATTTCCTATTTGGACGAAGCATTGTCTGGAATAAAAATTATCAAAGCTTTCAATGCCGTTTCATTTATTAAGAACAGGTTTCATAATGAGAACGAACGTTACGCCAATATCGGTCGTGCTATGGCTAAAAAACAACAGTTAAGTTCACCTGTGTCCGAATTGCTGGGGGTAATTATGGTGGCTATTATTCTTTTGTATGGCGGCCATTTGGTGCTTTCAGGTGACAAGAGTTTAACGGCGCCCGCATTTATTGCCTATATCGCTATTTTTTCACAGGTGATGCGTCCGGCAAAGGCGTTAACAGATTCTTTCAGCGGTATTCATAATGGTCTTGCTGCGGGTGAGCGTGTATTGGAACTTATCGATGAACGGACGGAAGTGAAAGATCGCGCCGACGCGAAGCTTGTGAAAAGCTTTGAGAAGAATATTGTCTTTAATCAGGTGAATTTTTCGTATACCAAAGATAAAGAGATTCTACAGAACATCGATTTGACTATAGAAAAAGGGAAGATTATTGCGTTGGTGGGACCTTCAGGTGGGGGAAAATCAACTTTAGTTGATTTAATTCCGCGTTTTATGGACGTTACTGGGGGGCAAATTTTGTTTGACGGTATTGATTTACGGGATTTAGACCAGGATTCTTTACGGGACATGATCGGTGTCGTCAATCAGGAGTCCATTTTGTTTAATGATACGATCTTCAATAATATTGCATTCGCTAATCTTTCTGCCAGTCAAGAGGAAGTAGAAGCCGCTGCACGGATTGCGAATGCGCATGAGTTTATTGTGAAAACGGAACAGGGGTATCAGACCAACATAGGTGATAGGGGCGGTAAATTATCTGGTGGCCAACGTCAGCGGATCTGTATTGCACGAGCTGTCTTGAAGAATCCACCGATCATGCTTCTTGATGAGGCGACTTCTGCTTTAGATACCGAATCTGAAAAATTGGTGCAGGACTCCTTATATAAATTAATGGACAATAGAACAACGGTTGTGATTGCCCATCGTTTAAGTACCATTCAGAATGCGGATAAAATTGTGGTTATTGAAGCCGGAAAGATCGTAGAAGCAGGTAGCCATAGTGAGCTGATACAGCAAGAAGGATTATACCGTAAATTAATCGAAATGCAACAATTTACAGATTAGGCTCCTTTTCTAAGAGCTATGTCAAATTAGTTGTTGTCACATTTTTTATTATAACTTTTGTTGCCTTTTCGGTACATTTGATTTAAGATAGGAGATACATTTAATGAACGCAATAGATAAATTGAATTTCTTGATTAACGATAAGAATTTAGCTGTCGAATTGAGAGATATAGCGGAGAAAGTTTTGCGAGAGGAGCGTATCACTTTTGAGGACGGCGTACTTTTGTATGAGAAAGGTGAGTTAGGCTACCTTGGTGTGCTTGCTAACTATATTCGCGAGAAACGCCATGGTGATCATACTTTTTTCAATCGTAATTTTCACATCGAGCCGACTAATGTCTGTGTATATGACTGTAAGTTCTGTTCGTATTCCCGCTTAATAAAAGAACGGGCTGAAGGTTGGGAGATGGAAGTCGACGGCATGATGGATATTGTGAAAAAGTACGACAAGGAGGCTGTTACTGAAGTTCATATCACCGGAGGGGTTGTTCCTAAGCAGAACCTCGAATTTTATGCCGATTTTTTTCGCAAATGTAAAGCACATCGTCCCGAGTTGCATATCAAAGGACTTACACCTGTAGAGTATTACTATATTTTCAAGAAAGCAAAATTGAGCCATTACGACGGATTGAAGTATCTGCAATCCTGCGGATTAGATTCTATGCCGGGCGGTGGTGCGGAAATCTTTCATCCAGAAGTCAGAGAGCAGATTGCACATGATAAATGCACAGCCGAACAATGGCTGGATATTCATGAGCAGGCGCATAAGCTGGGCATGCATACCAATGCAACCATGCTGTACGGCCATATAGAGCAGTTTTGGCATCGTGTCGATCATATGGAGCGCTTAAGACAGCTACAGGATAAGACTGGCGGTTTTCAGACCTTTATTCCACTAAAATTTAGAAACAAGGAGAATCAAATGTCCCATATTCCGGAGGTATCCGTTATTGAAGACCTCAGGAATTACGCGATCGCTCGAATTTACATGGATAATTTTGATCATATTAAAGCTTATTGGGCAATGATATCGAGAGATACGGCCCAGTTGTCCTTGGCTTTTGGGGTCGATGATATAGACGGAACACTGGATGATACGACAAAAATATACAGCATGGCAGGAGCAGAAGAGCAAAAACCGGGGATGACCACACAAGAGGTTGTCGAGCTGATAAAAAATGTTGGACGCCATCCGATTGAAAGAGATACCCTCTACAATGTGGTAACCGATTATAATGATGTTGTTTTTGATCAAGTTGATCAAAAGAAAAGCTATTACGCATTACCTGTTGTCAATTCATAACTCATATCGCACGTTGAAAAAGACATTTTATTTTATACGACACGGACAGACTGATCTAAATTTAAGAGGTATTGTGCAGGGGCGGGGTGTTAATTCCCCACTCAATAAAATGGGCATAGCTCAAGCTCAGGCTTTCTTTGATCGCTACAATACGGTGCCTTTTGATAAGATATATACCTCCACTTTATTGCGTACTCATCAAACTGTACAGGGGTTCATTGATTTGGATTTACCTTGGGAACAGCTTGTTGGTTTGGATGAAATAAGCTGGGGAGTTTATGAAGGAAAAGAACAAACACCGGAGTTGCTAGCTGGTTTTGAAAAATTGGTCGCAGCATGGCGCAATGGAGAATTGGATGTCAGTATCGAAAACGGAGAGTCTCCTCATGAATTAATGGCGCGTCAACAAATCGCCTTGGATCATATGCTCGCTCAGACAGATGAAAAAAACATATTAGTCTGTATGCACGGTCGTGCTTTACGGATTATGCTTTGTCTAATGACTGGTGTCGATGCCCGTTATATGGATGATTTCCCGCATACAAATACTGCTTTATATAAATTGCTGTATGATAATGGTCAATTTGAGATTGTAGACCATTACAATACCGCACACTTAGAAGCATTGATAAATGAATAAAATTAGAGTTTCTGCCGTATCGTATACCAATACTTATCCATTTTTGAATGGAATACGTAAATCGAAAGTGATGGAGCAAATCGACTTGAGCGTCGATTATCCAAGTGCCTGTGCACAGAAAGTAATCGACGATCAAGCTGATATCGGGATTATACCGACAGCTGCCTTATTAAGTCTACCCGAGTACTATATTAATACCGATTTTTGTATCGGCACGGAAGGTGCTGTCGATTCTGTCTTTATTTTTGCCAATAAACCTATTGAAGAGGTAAAAACTTTACGTTTAGATAAGCAATCGCGCACTTCAAATGGTTTAGCACGTGTATTGATAAAAAATTATTGGAAAAAGGATGTAGAATTGGTCACTGATGAATCTATAGAGCCAGATGCCTATGTTTTAATTGGGGATCGTACTTTCGGTAAGAAGAATGCAGTACCCTATGTTTATGATTTGGGGGAAGAATGGTTTAACTTCACCGGATTACCTTTCGCTTTTGCCTTATGGGTAAGTAACAAAAAACTTCCCGACTCTTTTGTAGAGGAATTCAATGAAGCTTTAGCGTATGGCGTTGAACATGCAACCGATGTGATAGCCGGTCTCCCAGAATTTGAGGACTTTGATTATACCAAATATCTGACAGAGCATCTTAATTTCCATTTGACAGCCAAGAAGCGCGAAGCTGTGCAATTGTATCTCCGGTATTTAAAAGAATTGGATTAACCTGGGGGCGCTTGGCCTGAACAGGAACGATGACATACCCTGAAAAATTTTAAATCAGAATCGCCAGGTAAGCCTTACACGGTATTGTGAAGGCTTACCTGGCGATTGATTTCCAAAGAAGAAAATACAAGAATTGAAGCCACCGTTTTACACTTGAATTCCAATTAACCAATGTTTTGGACCTTTAAGTACGTCCAATTTTTACTTTACGTCCTTTGATTTTTTGCCCATTTGCCTTGTTGATAATAAAAGGAGCAAGCTTTCTTTTAACGGCGACATAAGCGACCTTATCTTTCACTTCTATTATACCAATGTCGTCTTTTTCAACACCTTCCAAATGCAGGAGAAAACCTACAATGTCAATTTTATTGACTTTGTCTTTTCTTCCAGCACTAACATAAAGTGTGGCGAAAGGTGAATTTTCAGGAAGATCATAGTATTCGGGAAATTCCTCTTCAGGTATTTCCTCCGCTATATAGGGATACGCTTCTTCCGGCTTTAAGATGACATAGACATCACCCTTTGCCTGCATACGCGCAGTACGTCCATTGCGATGAATAAAGCCATCTTCTTTATGCGGTAGCTGATAATGAATAATGGCATCAACTTCGGGGATATCCAGCCCTCTTGCAGCCAAATCGGTCGTGATCAAAACATTGTTGGAATGATTACGGAATTTGAGAAGCGCCAGTTCACGATCTTGCTGTTCAAGTCCGCCATGAAAGGTGTCGTGAATAATATTGCGATTATCCAGTAGTTCGCTGATGTGATCGACGGCATCGCGATGGTTACAGAAGATAATCATTTTTTTCGTCCCAATCTTGCAGATAAGTTTTAGTAGTGCCTCCAATTTCTTTTGAACAGGGGCAACTACTTTTTTAATTGTAATGCGGGGTATATTTTGTGAATTATTCAAAAAATCGACAAGAATAGGCTCCTCTATCTGTGTAAAAGGAGGAATTGCATCCATCATCGTTGCAGAAGTCAATATCCGCGATCTGATGGCCGGTATATGTCGAATAATAAAATCCATTTGTTGCTGAAATCCCAGTTCCAACGATTTATCAAATTCGTCTAGCACGAGGGTATGAATACCGGAAGGATCAAAATTTCCTTCTTCGATATGTTGTTTTATGCGTCCTGGAGTTCCTATAATAATTCCGGGAGCATCCTTGAATTCATTTTTTTCAATACGGGTACTATGACCGCCATAGGCACAGGTGACTTTGTGGCCAGTGGCTACCTTGCGAAGCACTTGCTCTATCTGTAAGGCCAGTTCGCGGGTCGGCACTAAGATCAGTACTTGAACCTCCCGAACGATTTCCTTCAGTTGCTCTAAAATGAGCAATGAAAAGGCCAAGGTTTTGCCAGATCCTGTGGGTGAAAGTAAGATGAAATCATGATCTTTTTGGTACGATTCCACTACTTTTTCTTGCATCTCATTTAAGGATGAGATACCTAATTTATTTAAAATAGCTTCTAGCTGCATTCAGCAAAAATACAAAATACCGCTATTTTGAAAGGAACAAACTCGAATGAAAATTTTTTAGGCATTTTATGCTCAAAAAAACAAGGTAATCAGTTTATAAAAGATGATTACCTTGCCTTGATTTGTATCGGTATACTGAAAAACTCGGTATAGTTGCCGAGTTATTAATTTTCCATAAGTATTGTTTTATAGGATATCAATACCTTCTTGTCTTAATGTTTCTTTTTTGTCCTCTTCCCAGATACTGACTTGGACTTCTCCAATATGTTGTTTTTTGAGCATAAACATACAGACACGGGATTGTCCGATTCCACCGCCCATAGATTCCGGCAATTGATCATTGAGAAGCATGCTATGGAAAGTCAGTTTGGATTTTTCAGTGCAATTTCTGATTTCCATTTGATGTGCCAAAGCGGTTTTATCGACGCGAATCCCCATGGAAGAAAGCTCAAAGGCTGAATTTAAGACGGGGTTCCATACGAGAATATCTCCATTCAATCCTTTGTGTCCAGCCTCATTTGCAGTACTCCAATCGTCGTAGTCTGCTGCGCGACCATCGTGTGCAACACCATTGCTGAGTGCCCCGCCGATACCATATAAAAATACTGCACCATATTCTTTTGTGATGGTATTTTCACGTTCTTTTGCACTTAGATTAGGATATTTTTGCAGTAGTTCTTCTGCTGCAATAAATGTAATGGTTTCTGGGAGAATAGCTTTTATCTGTGGATACTTGCTTTCAACCTGTTGTTCTGTATAGCGTAATGCATCGTAAATTTTTAATACGGTATCTTTCAGTAAGGCCAAAGTACGTTGATCTTTATCGATTACTTTTTCCCAATCCCATTGGTCTACATATATCGAATGAATAGGGGTGTAATCTTCATCAGGACGCAGTGCTTTCATGTCTGTCACGATGCCTTCCCCGGGTAACATTTCAAGTTCTTTTAAACGGACTCTTTTCCATTTTGCCAATGAATGTACGACGACAGCCCTTTTTTCATTCAATGATTTAATCGGAAATGATACCGGGCGCTCAATTCCATTTAAGTCATCATTTAATCCTGTGCCGTCTAAAACCACCAATGGCGATGAGATCGGAATTAAGTTTAATGCTTTCTTTAGTTGTTGGACAAATGTATCTTTAACGAAGCTGATAGCAACTTCGGTATTTAAAAGTTTTCTTCCCTCCATATGAGTTAAATGAAATACCATGTGCGGATTGATACGCATGGTTTTATTTTTTATTCAGTTATTTCCTACAAAAGTATGAAAATATCACTGGTTAATCTGTTTGGTTGTGATTTTTAATATTTATCCATTAAAAAGTTGAAAAAATAAAAAAATTCTAACAAAATGAAGGTAGGTCAATATTTAATTATAAAACTAATAATTTGTTGGTGCAACTAAAAGTGTTTGGTTACTTACTAAAAGAGCCCTGAATATTTCAGGGCTCTTTTATTTATGGTGGATCGACGTGATTGATTAAACGGAGAAACTTTCGCCGCATGCACAGGTCCGGCTCGCATTAGGGTTATGGAATTCAAAACCTTTTCCGTTCAAACCATCGGAATAATCCAGTTCTGTACCTGCTAGGTATAAAAACGATTTTATATCCAAACAGACCTTCACGCCTTTATCTTCGAAAAATTGATCACCTTTTTTTTCTTCGTTATCGAAGTTCAGCTTATAACTCAAGCCCGAACAACCGCCACTTTCCACAGCAACACGCACAAAGTAATTGCTGTCATATTGCTCATCCTTCATGATTTCCTCGATACGAGTTTTTGCTTTGTCAGTAACTGTAATCATAGTAATATCCTTTGTATAGCACAAAGATACATACAATCTTGTTATATTTCGCCTGTTATAAAGTTTTTAGAATGTCATAAATTAATCGATCAGGCCAGCTTTGAAAAGTTGCCAGATGGGGGATTGATCGCGGATTTTGCGAACCGCATCTGTGACCAATTGAGCGCATTGTATAATATCCTCTTGAGTCGTAAATATGCTTAAGCTAAAGCGAATGGCCGATAATGCATCTTCTTTGGAAACATTCATAGCCATTAAAACATGGGACGGTTCTCTGGACCCGGTTACACAGGCTGAGCCCGAGGAAAGGGCCAAAGCAGGACAGGCAGTCATTATTTCGCTGGCTAGGATGTGTTTAAAACTGATGTAACTGGTGTTGGGTAGGCGGGGTACATTTTTTCCATGAATGATGATTTCAGGAATATCACCTAAAAGTTCTTCCAATAGATCGCGGTTTCGTTCGACCGTATCATAATATGCTGGATTAATCAGAGACAGGGCTTTTCCAAAGCCGACGATAGCTGGAACGTTGTACGTACCGCCTCTAAATCCGCTTTCCTGACCACCGCCTACAAGCAGCGGAGCAATCTGAATCGGCTTCGATTTGCGACGGATGTATAAGGCACCGACTCCCTTCGGGCCATGAAGTTTATGCGCGCTCAGGCATAAAAGGTCAATCGGGACTTTTTGTAGATCAATGTTGATTTTTCCAACAGCCTGCGTTGCGTCACAGAAAAATAAGATGTCTTTCTCTGTACAAATAGTAGCGATTTGAGTTAGCGATGTGCATACTCCTGTCTCGTTATTTGCCGCCATGATGCAAACGAGTATGGTCTGGGAACTCATTGCATTTTTCAAGTCGTCGATATTGATCATTCCTTGTGCATCGACGGGTAGATAGCTGATCTGCGCTCCTTTTTTCGTCAATTGTTCACAGCAACTTAGGACAGCTTTGTGTTCTGTTGAAACGGTGATAATATGATTTCCTTTGGATTGATATTTGTCAAATATGCCGCAGATTACGGTATTAATACTTTCTGTTGCACCTGAATTGAAAAATAGTTCTTTTGGTGAACAATTCAGCACTTCAGCTATTTGCGCTCTAGCCAGTTGGACGGCGGCATTGGCTTCACGCCCCATTTGGTGATAAACACTAGATGCATTCGCATAGTTTTGGATGAAGTAGGGGGTCATGGTATTCCATACTTCATCCAAAATTCGCGTTGTTGCGTTGTTGTCCAAATAAATGATATCCTTCATCAGGATAAAGATAAGGATAATGAAGGTTATGCTGAAGCCTTCACATCAACTTCCTTTTTTTTGACATTTGGATCATATCTTAAGCCCGGGGTCAACCAATACATCAGTATGATACGGGAATAACGGTAGTTGAATGGCGACATTAAAACAACGCTCATGATAGCAACGGTTGCATAGAGTATAAAAGAAGAGTCATTGCCTGTCAGGATATAGGTTGCCATACAAGCCGTAACCATTTCTGCAATGGAGAAAGCATAGGTAACATACATGGCACCATAAAAATAACCTGGTTCACGCTCGTAACGAAGTCCACAGTATTCGCAATGGCTATTCATTTTTTGTACTTTAAGACCATAGGCAGGACCTTGGTATACATGGCCGATCCGGCATCTTGGACATTTCGCTTGCCATGCAGCTTTAAATTCAGATAATTCGTATTTAACCTCTTCCATAGTTATAGTTGTTTTCTGAACTCTTCTGGTGTGAGCCCAGCGGATTTTTTGAAAAATTTAGTAAAGTATGAGTTGTCATTGAATTGCAGCTCATCTGCAATCTCATTGATATTTAAGTTTCGATTGACCAATAGTCGCTTCGCTTCGAGTACAATCCGGTTTCGTATAATTTCACCTGCTGATTGTCCGATGTAGGATTTGCAGATCGCATTCAGATGATTGGGTGTAATAAATAACTGATCTGCGTACACACTGGGCAATTTGGTAGATCTGAATTGCTGTTCAACCAATTGCTGAAAACTATTGAATATTTTGTGATTATATGGCGTACTGTGCTCTTGATGATCTTTTTCTGTAGAAATTGAGATATACAATATAAATTGGAGCAGAAGTGTACGGATATAGTCTTCCGTTTGACCTGCCGCTTTTGCGGAAGCAATTTGTTCAAGAATGTGAATAGCCTGCTTGCGAAATTGTTCCGCAATAACAAAAATAAGCTGCTCAATTTTACCCTGTAAGAAGCTGAAGCGTTCCAGGTAATCGGTTCTTAAGAGAAAAGACTGAAAATAGTCAATGGAAAAATTGACAACATAGCCTTCTTCGTCACCTGTAAAGTTCCAGGTATGAACTTGACCTGGTACCATAAAATAGATTTGATAAGGTTCAATGTTGTAATGATTGAAATCAATAATGTGTTCTCCTGAGCCCTTGGTGAATAGCACAAAATGGAAAAAATTATGTTTGTGAGGAAACACCATATCCTGATGCTTGATGATATATTCTTTTAGATCATCAATATGAATCGTTGTTTTGTTATTGAGATCAATGCTACAACTATCAATAATCGGAATGGTATTTTTTCTATTCATATAGCAAAATTACGCTAAATATTCTTTTAATAGTGGTGTTTATTTGGTCTTTTATGGTGTTTTTCAATGATTTTTATATTTTGATAGGGTATCTGATATGTTGGAACAATCCTTGTGCGTAGAGGTTTAAAATATATTTTATAACATGGAAAGTAATTTAAATAGTTTGGGGAGTAGATTTGGTCGTTTGACCGATATTGTCATTGAGTCAATTCCGGGGATTATAGGGGGAATTATCCTATTGATTCTTGGGAAATATGTGATCAATTTTGTAGATCGCTTATTACATAAACGTTTCGAAAAGAAGAATGTAGATCCCTCTATTCGGGCATTTATCTCCAGTATTGTAAAGATCGTCATGTGGGTGATGTTGCTCCTCACCGTCGCAAGTCAGATTGGAATACAGACAACTTCTTTTATTGCTGCTTTATCCGCCTTTGGGTTGGCCGTTGGTATGGCGCTGCAGGGAAGTCTGAGTAATTTTGCCGGCGGAGTGCTGATTTTGATGTTTAGACCATTTGAGGTAGGGGATTCCATCTCGAGTGCAAATGGTACCGCAGGTACTGTAGAGAGGATTGATATCTTGTATTCCACTTTAATAGGCGATGATGGTGTACGTGTTTTTAGCCCAAATGGCCCTTTGGCCAATTCGGTTATTAAAAACTATACGAAAATTGTGCAACGCATGTTTGAATATACCATCAGTATCTCTTATGATAAAAATGTGAAAGAAGCGAAAGATATTATATTAAGAGTTCTCCGTTCGAATGAAAATGTGTTGACAACTCCAGAGCCAACTGTTTTTATCAAAGAATTGGGAGACAGTGCCATGGTTTTAACCGTTCGTGCGTGGACGAAAAGAGAGCATTATGTCGCTGCTCGAAACTCAATGCAGGAAAAGATTATGTTGGAGCTGGAAAGGAACGATATTAGTTTATCTTCCAATCCGACACAGATTAGCATTGTTTCGAATTCAAGCGACCTAGGGACTGCAAAAGCTTAGTCCTGATCTGTTCCCAAGGCGTGTAAAAGGACAAAGTACCGGTAGGCAATGATAGCCTGCTGGTACTTTTTTAATTTCAAGGGATCCATCTTACCATATTTTGGTAAGATGGCTTTATTTAAGCTGTTTAAAATCTGAAAAAATCTTCGTTTCATTGATATACCTCTTTATTGATAATCTGCGGCATTTTTTCGCCTTTAATTGCTGCCAGTAAGTTACTGGCGGCCATCATTGCCATATTATCCCGCGTTTCTTCTGTAGCAGACCCGATGTGTGGCAGTACACAGACATTTTCCATATTTAACAGTGGATTTTTCGGATCCATCGGTTCAGGATTTGTCACATCAAGTCCGGCACCCCATAGTTGGCCAGTCTCTAGAGCTTCTGTTAGATCTATTTCATTGACCAATCCGCCTCTGGCGGTATTAATCAATATAGCGGAGTTTTTCATGCGCGCAAATGTCATTTTGTCAAACCGGTTTTTAGTCTCCGCTGTCAACGCCGCATGGATTGAAAGGACATCGCTCCGCGTGAGCAGATCGTCGAAATTCACATATCGTGCGCCAAGAATTTGCTCTGCTTCCTCATTACGGCTCCGATTGTAATAGATAATATCCATGTTATACGCTGCTTTGGCTTTTCTCGCGAATTCAAAGCCAATTCGTCCCAGTCCATAAATACCCAGTGTTTTGTTGTTGAGCTCGATGCCTAGGTTTGCCGTTGGATCAAAACCTTTCCATTCGCCCTGCAAAATTCTCTTGTGGTTGAAAAATGCCTTCCGCGATACCGATAGCATTAAAAGGAATGCGACATCAGCTGTTGCTCCCGAAAGTATGCCTGGCGTATTGCTTACAGGTATTCCATGCTGTGTTGCGGCAGCGATATCCACATTGTCATAGCCGACACTCATGAGGGATAGGGCTTTAAGGTTTGGGCAGTTTTGGAAAAAATTAGCATCAAACTTTTGCATCCCACCATTGAGCACGTAATCGGCCTGTTGGCTCGCTTCGATAAGCTGCCTTTCGGATAGGGGATCAGCTGAATCGTGTATCGTTAGATCGTGACCGGCAGATTTTAATAAATCTATACCTTTTTGTGGTATTTTTTTAGTGATAAATATCTTCATGCAAATAGCTGTTCTTTAGCTTTCTTGTGATTGATTTTGGTAAACCAATTTGTGTTTTCTTCTAGTCAAAATTAATGATCACTCATCGCTATAACAACAAAAAAAACCATATTGTTGTTTCAATATGGCTCATTATTCTCTATTTTTTGAACTTTATTTTTTACGGAGTATGTAATCTAAAATAGCTTTACCCTTATCATCGGCAGAGATGGCAGAATTGGACAAGATGATAACGCCACTTTTTTTATCGGGCGATAAGGCTAGATAGGAGCTGCTTCCGGCAGTTCCGCCATTGTGCCAATAGACCGTTAGGTCGTCAATCAGGTTCATATGCCATGCGAGTCCCAAGTCGGTGTCTGGAGGCAGAAAAAAAGTAAACAATCTGGTGTTTGCCATGGCGTTTTCCAATGGGGTCTGCGGCATCTTGAATTGCGCATTCGCAAATTTAAGCAGATCCTCAAGAGTCGATTTTAATCCGCCAGCGGGACCAAAAGCGTCAAACGACCAGGGAATTACTTCTTGACCATCTTTGTTGTATACTTTAAAGGTATCTTTTCTTTTAGGATCCAATACCTGAAAGGTATTACTCATTTCGAGTGGCTTGCAGATGATGTCTTTTACAAGCTGATCATAGCTTTTTTTATAGATACTGCATATAATGTCTCCTAATACGGCGTAACCAAGGTTGCTGTACTCATACTCTTCACCTGGTTTCTTGTTATTTTTAAAGCTTGCGAGGAAACTATAAAGTGCTTTTTTATCGTATGTTTTGTAAGGATCGTTTTCGTTAAATCCTTTGACTTTGTCGAGATTGTCAGGAAGTCTTGGTAAGCCAGAGGTATGATTGGCCAACATTTGAAACGTTATTTTTGAAAGTTCTTCATTTTTCTTGAGTGTATCAGGAAGAAATAGCGCAATAGGCTGATCTAAGGTTATCGTTCCTTCTTCGACAAGATTTGACAAAAGTATAGCGGTAAAAACTTTACTTAACGAACCAATTTCATAGGTAGACGTTTTTGTAGGCGCGGTTTGGTTGCCTTTGGCAGTCTCACCATAGAAATAGCTTTTTGTTTGTCCATTCTTTAGAATGCCAATTGCAAGTGATTGCGTATTTTGTTGTTTCAAATAAGCATTTGCAACAGAATCGACAAAAAGGTCGTCATTATCGACTGATTTCTGTGTGGCAGGTACCACAATAGTTTTTTCCACTTGAGGCTTGATTGCCAGAGGAGTGAATTTTAATGTATTGAATTTTAAGGTTGTGTCCGTTGCAAAAAGAACCTCATACGATTGGCTGTCGAAGTCCATCTGATAGGTTGCAAGCCCTTTTTCAAACTCTTTTATGGTTGAGCTTTTTACCCTCCCTAAGGGATAGAGTTCCTGTAGTACTTGCGTGAATTTGGCTAAGCTAAATTGTTGTTTGAAGGTGTCACTGGCCAAATTATAGGCGGAGTCTGTCATCTGGGAATTGATAAAAAATTCCAGCTTATTGTAAACTCCTTTATTGATCTGTTCTGCAGGATTCGTTTGGGCAAAGGAGTAAGATGTGATGCCCAGCAATACTATTGTAATAAAATGTTTCATAACGATTGATGGGCACAAATCTACGGAATGTTTAAATTCCAATCAATTGTTTTAATCGGGCATAGCCTGATTTACTGATATTGAGCTTTTCGCCTGATGTCAGTGCAGCAATATACGAATCCTTTTCATAAGGTTCCAATTTGGCCAACTGATCCACTTTAATGATAAAAGATCGGTGTATACGGACAAATTGATTCGGATCCAAAGATTTTTCAAAAAATGCCATTGTTTTATTTTTCAGGTACATGCCATCTTTGGTATGAATTTTAACATAGTCGTCATAAGACTCCAGGTATTTGACGGTATCAATCGGAATAATCTTGATCTGGGTGCCTGTTTTGACAACAATACGGTCGATTTTTGTTTCGTCCTGCGCTGTAAGCACTTCGTAGTTGGGTTGAACTTTTTTCTCAGGTGCGGAGTAGCTTGCTCTGAATTTTTCTAAAGCTTTTTTGAAACGTGTTGGTGATACTGGTTTTAATAGGTAATCCAAGGCGTTCTTTTCGAAAGCTTTCAAGGCGTATTCGTCAAAAGCGGTCGTAAAGATGACCGCCGGAGGGTCGTCAACGAGTTCAAGCATTTCAAATCCGGTCAATTTGGGCATTTGTACGTCCAGAAAAATTAAATCCGGTTCGTGCGTATGGATAGCCTTAACAGCTTCAAAGCCATCACCACATTCCGCCACAATGGATATATCGGCTTCATTTTTTAGGTAACCCGCAATAATGGAGCGTGCAAGGGGTTCATCATCGATAATTACGACTTTAATCATATTGAGGTATTTTTAGGGTGCTAATAAATATGTTGTCCTGAATTTGAGTTTCCAGTAGATCATTTCTTCCATAAAGGAGATATAATCTGCGTTGAATACTCGATAGTCCAAATCCAGTGCCTTTTTTTGGTTTTGACTGTTCTTCGGTATCGAATGGGTTGGTAATCTGGATCAGCAGTTGGCCATCATTCGAATGGCATTTTATTTTAATTTCTACTTGATCCGTTACATTATATAACCCGTGTTTAATCGCATTTTCCACCAGTGGCTGAATAATCATGGCAGGCAATCTATTGTTAAAAATTTCTTCTGAAGAAGAGATGGATGTATTGAGTCGATGACCGAAGCGTACTTTTTCAATATCGAGATAAAGTTGAAGGTGATCGAGTTCTTCTTCAAGTGTGATAATTTGATTATTTTCTTTTCTTAGTGTTCCTCTTAAAAAGTCCGATAGCTGGAACGTCATGTTTCGGGCTTCATCCGGATTGGCGCCAATAAGTGCTATAATGGAGTTGAGGCTATTGAAGAGGAAATGAGGCTGTAACTGTTGTCTTAGATTATACAGTTCGGCTTCCCGAAGTAAATTTTCGGATTCCTGCTTCCGTTTGATATTGTTGATATTGTCTTCCTGAATATTCCAGACAATGTTGATAATGGCAACAGAAGTCAAAATGAGGAAGTTAACGATGCCCCGATAAGGTAATGTTAAGTCCAGCAATGGGGTAAAGGTCGATTGGATAAAGTAACTCATCAAGAATCGGCTTAATGCGATGCTTATTGCGCCCATGATTAAACCGATGATGAGTACTTTCCAAATCTCCCGGGGTTGTGGGGTGTAGAAATTGAGTGCTGATGACATGCCATAGCAGCAAAACATCATCACCATACTGTTTATAAATGAATCCTTGAATGCAAGTTGCTGATCAAATCCAGAACGAAGCATCAATAGGTATTGTAATGCAAGATATCCGATAAATACGGATACACAGATAATGCCAATTAGTCGACTTTTAACACTGAGGAACAGCTTGCTTTTCATCTATTAAGCATTTTTTATGGTTAAATTACCTAAAATACAGGTGCCTGTTATATAGATTTTTTTATCTGTATCGGGGTTATAAATCGTTTGGAACCGACGGTCATCGACAGAGCCTAAGACCGAGGCGACGTTACTAAATACTGTCCAATGTGGGGGGATAATTATACGTGCGCTGCCAAACAATTGGAACGTATCGATCACAATTGGCTGCTGAATATCTGCTTTTGTTAAATCTAGCTCTACGCTTCCAAATACATTGGTCAAATTGCCCCCTCTAAAGTTTTTGGAATAAATGACTTTCTTTTGGCCCGCAAAGATGCTGTTCAGATTGAGGTTGTCCTCAAATGACTGGTGAAAGGAACCTTTCTCTTTGTCGCCAAAAGCCTGCTGATTAGGCGAGGCTTGTTGGCTTGAACCGTATTGTTCATTAAATGGTCTTGATTCCTGATCCGTAATGTTGCTCTCAGTTGCGCCCTCTACAGGTACACTGACTCGCTTATCCCAGTCGTAAGAGCCTTGTGGCGGATTAGGGTAAGTTGGGGGAACCATCGGCGGTTTCCTTTTGCTCATGATAAAGTAGATCCCGAGCGAAATGATGATGATAGGGACCGTTACAGAACCAAAGTCTGTACGCATCATTCTTGAAATAAGGCTCGCTCCGCCTATGATCAATAGGATAATTGCCGATTTTTTCTGGAATTGGGAATTTATGCCAATGACCAATCCAATAATGATTAATATCGTTTGCCAGCCAAATAACCAATCCGGAAACCAGCTTCCTAAATTGAGGTTATTCAATAATAAGAATATACCTACGATGATCACAATCGCTCCTACAATATTGCGGCTATTATTGCTGTTTGGTATGATGGGTTCTTTTTCCATAATGTTTTTACTATTTATGACTCAAAGATAGAGGCACAAATATATTCTACATATTTGCTTTAGGTAATACAACTTATATTTTCGGTAAATGTAATGATTTCGTCGGTAAAAAATCTTGTTGTTTAATTTTTATCTAGCCTATGTTAGGAAGGGGAACTGCCATTTTTATGCGTAATTGTCTTTTTTTTTAATATTATTTGGTGTATTAAAATGAATTATTATATATTTATCAAAGATTAAGATTACTTTAAACTTAAATAACAACCAATGGGAGATTTTGAAAACAAAGAACGTGAAGAAGTTTTTTCAAAAAAGGTGAGAGCAGGTAAGCGTACTTATTTTTTTGATGTAAAAGCAACTCGATCGAACGATTACTACATTACTATCACAGAAAGCAAGAAACGCTTTGAGGATGGCCAGTTTATTAAGCATAAGATTTTCTTATATAAAGAAGATTTTGAAAAGTTCGCTGAGGGTTTGACAGATGTAGTTAATTACATCAAGTCTAATCAGGAAGTAATCGAGAAACGTTATGAGCCTAACTTTGATGATGCATACGCTGAAGAAGCGGGTGTTCGGTCAAAAGATGATTTTTCGTTCTAGTATTGTAGAGCGAAATCTGAATGAAAGAAAGAAATAAAAGCCACTGACGTGGCTTTTTTTGTTGTTGTCTATATCCGATGTTGCACTTGGCGACCAAAGTGATGGTTACAATGGTATATTTCGCAGGAAATCATTTAGCACGGCATTGAATTTTTCGGGTTCCTCGAGATTCGGCAAGTGCCCGGATTCTTCAAACTCCATATAGCGGACGTCGGGTATATTTTCGATAAGGATATTTGTTTGTTCTTCGCTCATCATCTTGTCGTGTTTCCCTTTTATAATCAGTGTTGGGATAATAATGGTCTTCAACGAATGGGTTGTATCTGTTCGTGAAGCAAGAGCAAGTTGTGTCGCACAAATGCTGGCTACTTCATTTCTGCGAATACAGCTTTTGATGAGTTCAACAGCCTCGGGGTTTTCACGGATTGTTTTATCGTGAAATACATTCGCGATAAAGCCAATGGCAAACGGTCTTCTGCCATATTTTAATAGCGCCTGAATGGAATCAAAACGCTTTTGTTTGCTTTTGTTGTCGTCGGAAAGGGAATTCGTGTCACAGAGTATAAGTCCTTTGAGTTGTTGGCCGATCAGTTCATAGGTCCTGAGTGCAATGTAGCCGCCCATAGAAATTCCACAAAGGACGACATGATTGAGGTCGAGTTTACGAATAAATTCCACTAGATCTTTGGCAAAAACATCGACGGAGAAAAAACCATGTCCATTGGTGCTTAGTCCATGTCCGCGAACATCAATGGCGATGCCTGTATAATCTTCGTCGAGTTGCAGGAGCTGCTGTTTCCACGTGTTTTTGTTGAAGGGAAAACCATGGATGAAAATGACTGTTTTTGGAGCGGGGTATAATTTGCTGGGGCGAATATAATAGGAGATACTGATATCTCCGATGCGAATTTTACTGAGTTTTAATTCTCTTTTGCTCATGAATGCTAACATTTGTCCGTGTCTGAAAAAAAAAGTTGATATTTTAAATATAATATTATCAACGAGATAAAAGAAATGTTGTTGTATAAAGTTTAAAAAAGAGAAAAAATGTTTGTTAAATCGATAAATATAACGATATTTGCATCACCAAAACGGAAAAGGATAACAGATTTGTTTTGGTTGCCTAGCGCTCCTAGCTCAATTGGATAGAGCATCTGACTACGAATCAGAAGGTTAGGGGTTCGACTCCCTTGGTGCGCACGAATACAGGTTCTGTATCTTAAAAAGGCATTCCTAGCTCAATTGGATAGAGCATCTGACTACGAATCAGAAGGTTAGGGGTTCGACTCCCTTGGAGTGCACAAAGAAAAGCCAGTCAATTTGATTGGCTTTTTTGTTTTTAGTAACGTTGTTGCAAAGCTGTCGATGGTAAAGGGAACTTCTTTTTGAAAAAAAATTTGTAAAAAAACGAATTCTGACTATATTTGCGTCACCAAAACACATGGGACAGAGTTCTAAACGTAATGGTTTATTGCGCTCCTAGCTCAATTGGATAGAGCATCTGACTACGGATCAGAAGGTTAGGGGTTCGACTCCCTTGGAGCGCACAACTGAAAAGCCTAGTCATCATCTGTGATTAGGCTTTTATTTTTTAACTCGTTTTAATTTCTTAAATAAAACTATGCTAAACCTTGTAATATTTGGCCCTCCGGGTGCAGGTAAGGGAACCCAATCTGCAAAGCTTATTGAAAAATATCAATTGGTTCATGTTTCAACTGGTGATATTTTTAGAGCACACATTAAAGGTCAAACGCCACTTGGTCAACAAGTGAGCCAGATTATTGCTGAGGGAAATTTAGTGCCAGATTCGATTACGATAGCAATGCTGGAAGAGGAAGTAAAGAAAAATCCGGATGCAAAAGGATTTATTTTTGATGGATTTCCTCGTACTGTTGCTCAAGCTGAAGCATTGGATGCTTTTTTAGAAGGTATCAATACATCAATCTCGGTCGTAATCGCACTGGATGTGAATGAGGATGAATTAAAAGCACGCATCGCTAAACGTAAGGAAATTTCTGGTCGTGCGGATGATGATGCGGATAAATTGGTGAAGCGTATCGATGAATATTTCACAAAGACGATTCATGTGTTGCCGTATTACGAGGCACAAGGCAAGCTTTCTAAAGTGAATGGTATCGGCGATATCGATTCTATCTTTAAAAGTTTGACTGATATCATCGATAATTATTAATTAAGATAAGTATTTTCTAGACTGTAATAAATTGTAATGGCGCAAGGTTCGAATTTTGTTGATTATGTGAAAGTGTGTTGTCGTTCTGGACATGGTGGGGCAGGTTCGGCTCATTTGCACCGTGACAAGCACACCGCTACTGGTGGACCCGATGGTGGTGACGGCGGTCGTGGCGGACATATTATACTGAAAGGAACGACTAATCTCTGGACGTTACTCCATTTAAAATATCGTAAACATATTATCGCGTCAAACGGTGAGTCTGGCGGTAGTTCTTTGCGTACCGGGGCAACCGGACGTGATGAGATCTTGGAAGTGCCACTGGGTACGATTGCAAAGGATGCGGAGACGGGAGAGGTATTGTTCGATATCACAGAAGACGGTGAAACCAGAATATTGGTTCCGGGTGGAAAAGGCGGGCTGGGCAATTGGCATTTTAAGTCGCCGACACAACAGACACCACGGTTTTCGCAACCTGGTCTTCCGGGGAAAGAGCAGTGGATGATTCTCGAATTGAAGGTTCTTGCTGATGTTGGATTGGTTGGATTCCCGAATGCAGGTAAATCAACGTTGTTGTCCGTGGTCTCTGCTGCGAAACCAGAAATCGCGAATTACCCCTTTACAACACTGGTGCCTAATTTGGGTATGGTAAGCTACCGGGATAACCGTTCTTTTGTTATGGCCGATATTCCGGGTATTATCGAAGGGGCTTCGGAAGGAAAGGGATTAGGGTATCGTTTCTTGCGGCATATCGAACGAAATTCTGTTTTGTTGTTTATGGTGCCGGCCGATACAGATCGGACAATCCGGGAGGAGTACGCCATTCTATTGAATGAACTGACTGCATATAATCCCGAGTTGGCAGATAAACCTAAATTGCTGGCTATTACCAAGTCTGATATGCTCGATGAGGAGCTGGAGAAGGAAATGGAGCTGGAGCTGCCGGAAAATGTACCCTATATTTTCATTTCGTCGGTGACCGGTAAAAATATATTGCCATTGAAAGATATGATCTGGAAAGCAATTAACTCTTAAGTTTAAATACATAAACAGAAAAGGCGCCCNNGGGCGCCTTTTCTGTTTATGTTAATTACGAATTTCTATCCTTAAACTTTCATTGCCCCCAGTTTTAGTGGTAACGGCAACTGGCTGATTTAAGAAACGCATTACAAATGACTCATTCAGCCATCAACTTATCCCTAATCCCAATTTTCAATCAGTTTTTAGTCAGTATTTATTCACTGTTTATTCAGTCTTCACTGAGCAAGCACTGAACAAGCACTGAACGAACACTGAACAAGCACTGTTAAAAAGACGAATTTGATTCCTCCGTATTTCTAATTTTCTGCAACTAAAAATTAAAAGAAAAAAGCTGCGATTACGAAGCAAAAAGATCGCTGTTCTGTAGTAATAGGTCATTTTAACGGGAAGATGAACTAGCGCACAGCATTGTGCTCCAAAAAATGTATGTTTTTTAAGTTTTTTTATTAATTTCAACCTATTATTTAATCCCTGATGGACGACTGTTTTTCAGTTCCATCGCCAAACTAAATCTAAATGAAAACAGAAGACGAAAAGTATTGTGTAGAGTGCGGTAAGTTAATCAATATCAAGGCGGAGGTGTGCCCATTTTGTGGTGTGAGACAGCCTATTTTTTATGCTAACCAACCTTTTCAACAGCAAAACAACACCTTTCAGGATGACAGGTGGTTACCAGCACTGTTATTTTGTTTTTTTCTCGGCCCTTTTGGAGCGCATCGATTCTACTTGGGGCAAATTGGTACTGCTGTTATTCAGCTGCTTACCTTGGGGGGATGTGGTATCTGGTATCTAATCGATTTGATTATGATTATTGTCGGAAAATATAAAGATGCCAACGGTAATTATATCAAGAGTCCAATTAACAATAATTAATGATTTCGCTCGTCCTGAAATACCTTAAATGTCATTGGATATATTCGTTGGTGCTAGGGTATTTCGGGATTGCCATTGGCTTGTATCTTTTTACAGATATCCATATCCTTATTCCCTGTCTTTGGAAGAGTATCAGTGGTTCTGATTGTCCCGGTTGTGGGTTAACAAGAGCCTTTATCGCCTTGCTGCGGATGGAATGGCAAGAAGCTTGGTTAGAAAACCCGCTGATTTATATGCTTGTCCCATTATTGACTGTGCTGATTTTGAGGGACTTTATTCGGTTTCGGGAAGTCCAATCAATGGAAGGATAAAAAAATAAAAAATGTTTTCACTTTATAAGTGATATGTCGTAACTTTGTCTCCCGTGAAAATTAAAGTAGAGTCTTTACTGGTAGGTGCCTTAGGAAACGGTTTGTCAATCGTAATGATGCATTGTTAATTGATATTTAGCCCATTTGAGGGCTTTTTTTATATCCAGTCAAGAAGGCTTTAAAATTCATAAAAGTAAGGATACACATTTTTATAATATTACATCGATAATGACCAACTACAGCAAATTGCCTGCAATTTTAGTTTTAGAAGATGGTACAGTTTATCACGGTAAAGCCGCTGGTAAAATTGGTACGACTACTGGGGAGATCTGTTTTAATACAGGAACAACTGGTTATCAAGAGATTTTTACAGATCCATCTTATTTTGGACAAATCATGGTAACGACCAATGCGCATATTGGTAACTATGGTATTGATGCGGATGATACCGAATCAAATCAAATTCAGATTGCTGGATTAGTTTGTAAAAACTATAACATCAACTACAGCCGCAAAATGGCTGATGAATCGATCCAAAGCTACTTTGAGGAAGGAAATTTAGTTGGTATTTCTGATGTGGATACCCGTTCATTAGTGCGCCATATTCGTGATAAGGGGGCGATGAATGCGATTATTTCTTCAGAAACATTGGATGTTGAAGAATTAAAACGTCAATTGGCGGAGGTTCCTTCAATGGATGGTCTTGAATTGTCTTCGAAAGTAACGACAGCTGAGCCTTATTTCTTCGGTAATGAAAATGCTTCGTTGCGTGTTGCAGTTTTGGATTTGGGAATCAAGAAAAATATCTTGCGCAATTTTGAGGCTCGTGATGTATATACAAAGGTTTTTCCTGCGAAGACAACATTTGAAGAAATGGAGCAGTGGAATCCGGATGGTTATTTCATTTCCAATGGTCCTGGCGATCCAGCACCGATGGATTATGCTATCGAGACTGTAAAAGCTATTTTAAACGCAAATAAACCGATGTTTGGTATTTGCTTAGGTCACCAGATTTTAGCATTGGCAAATGGCATCCGCACAAGCAAGTTGCATAATGGACACCGTGGTATCAACCACCCCGTGAAGAACATTATCGCCAACCGTTGTGAAATTACGTCGCAGAACCACGGTTTTGGAGTTGTGGCTGAAGATATCCAAAATTCTGAGAACGTCGAAATTACACACGTCAATTTGAACGATCAGTCTATTGAAGGTATCCGTATCAAAGGACAGAAAGCATTTTCGGTGCAATATCATCCAGAATCATCACCGGGTCCACATGACTCGCGCTACTTGTTTGATGATTTTGTAGCAATGATCAAAAACTAAATTGCACAATATTCTATAAAAAACCCTTCAGATTTTGAAGGGTTTTTTATTGTTTTTAGTTGAACAGTTATGCCGATGGAGCATATTTTATTTCATAATAAATAGGGGAATAAATACATTTTTTATTATATTTGATTGTGAAAAATGTCTGTAGATAAGAGTGTGTCTTATCTACACTAAGTAATGAAAATAAATTATAGTCTAATAAAGAGATGAGTTTAATTATCGATGTTCATGCGCGTCAAATTTTGGATTCGCGCGGTAACCCTACAATTGAGGTAGATGTTACTACACAAAATGGTTTTGTTGGTCGTGCAGCTGTTCCTTCAGGTGCTTCAACTGGTATTCACGAAGCAGTAGAATTACGTGATGGTGACAAGTCAAAATATCTAGGAAAAGGTGTTTTGAAAGCTGTTGAGAATGTAAACACTAAAATTGCAAAAGCGCTAGAAGGTGTAGATGTTTTCGAGCAAAATGCCATCGATAAAATCATGATTGATTTAGACGGTAGCGAAAATAAAGGAAACTTAGGCGCAAATGCTATTTTAGGAGTTTCTTTAGCTGTAGCGAAAGCTGCTGCACAAGAGTCACGTCAACCATTATACCGTTATATCGGTGGTGTAAATGCGAACACGTTACCTATTCCTATGATGAATATCATCAATGGTGGTTCACACTCTGATGCACCTATCGCATTTCAGGAATTTATGATCATGCCTGTGGGTGCGCCTTCATTCTCTGAGGCTTTGCGTTGGGGTACTGAGGTTTTCCATACGTTGAAAAAAATCTTACATGACAGAGGTCTTTCAACTGCAGTAGGTGATGAAGGTGGTTTCGCGCCAACTTTTGAAGGTACTGAGGATGCTATCGAAACAGTTTTGAAAGCGATTGAAATTGCCGGTTACAAACCTGGTCAAGATGTTTGTTTAGCGTTGGATTGTGCTTCTTCTGAGTTCTACAAAGATGGTAAATACGATTATACTAAATTTGAAGGTGATAAAGGAGCTGTGCGTTCTAGCGAAGAGCAAGCAAGCTATTTGGCTGAATTAACAGCTAAATACCCTATTATTTCTATAGAAGATGGTATGGCTGAAGATGATTGGGCTGGTTGGAAAACATTGACTGACAAAATCGGTGACCATGTTCAATTAGTAGGTGATGATCTTTTTGTTACCAATACAAAACGTCTTCAACAAGGAATCGATACTCATACAGCAAACTCAATTTTAGTGAAAGTAAACCAAATTGGTTCATTGACTGAAACAATCAATGCGGTTACTTTAGCTCAAAATTCTGGTTACACTTCTGTGATGTCACACCGTTCGGGCGAGACTGAAGATGCGACTATCGCTGACTTAGCTGTAGCACTGAACTGCGGTCAGATTAAAACTGGTTCTGCTTCACGTTCTGATCGTATGGCTAAATACAACCAATTGTTACGTATTGAGGAGGAATTGGGTGGTAATGCACGTTTCATCGGTAAAAACTTTAAATACGCTAAAAAATAAGCGAAAGCTTATTTTTTATATAAAAAGCCGAAGTATTTTCTACTTCGGCTTTTTTTGTGGGCAAAATATGCTGAATGATTTTTTCTATAGTTGGCTTTAGCACCGGAACTGATATCCTGTCTTAGAATAATGTATTTCCTGTGTTTTTGTTGGGATAGGTTAGATCCAAGTCGAATGTTGTATTCAGTTTTTTGATAAAATGTGTTGCCAGTAATGGCGATTCTATCTCAATATTCTGGTGGATAAAGAAATACAGTTTTTGCAACCCGTTTTCGCGCCATAGTTTCAGCACATCGATCCATTGATCTAGGCGATCGTAATCTGACGCGTGGTTGGCACCTACATACCGTATAAAAGCAGTCGGTGTGGTTAAGCGCATATGGAGCATGTCTCTACGGCCTGCGGTATCGACCAGTACGTTGGTCACGTTGGTTTCCTCCAGCAGCGCATAGAGTTCTTTTGTTACTTCGGGTTTGGAAAACCAATCTTTATTTCGTACCTCTAAGGCTAGAGGGACTTC
Source organism: Sphingobacterium sp. UBA2480 (assembly GCF_002341965.1). Lineage (NCBI taxonomy): Bacteria > Pseudomonadati > Bacteroidota > Sphingobacteriia > Sphingobacteriales > Sphingobacteriaceae > Sphingobacterium > Sphingobacterium sp. UBA2480. The sequence continues at coordinate 862,557 of NZ_DDPA01000007.1, forward strand.
TTTTGGCCAGTCATGAAGAAATAGTTTTAGACGGGCCATATCCTTTGGACTATAATTGTCGTGCATCTGTAAAAAGGCCATTCCCAGTTTCTCATCGAAATGAACAATGGAATCTGTAAACAACTTCACTTTATCACCCGTATTTAATAATCTGCTAAAATGGCTGATGGATTGTGGGATTTTTGGGAAGAACTTGAAGTTGGAAGGTGTTTTCTTTTTCCAGGTTTCTACCTGGTCTATGCCGGGCGAATTGTAGAATGTGGCATTGAGTTCAATGCTGTTAAATTGCGTGGAGTAATAAGCAAGTTCGTCTTTTGTACCTCTGGGGTAAAAGCCTTTTAAATCTTGTTTATTCCATTTTGCACAGCCTACAAATACCTCAAAAGATTGATCGTTTTTGAAATGCTGTAATAGGGTTAAGGTTTCCGGTGGAGTAGGAGGAAGGGTAAAATCGATTTCCTCCGGATGTTCAACTTGGCCGAATTTCATATTAGTTTTTTCTTAATTTATAATCAAATAATAGATGAGCCAACAGTGCCAATACCGTATAACATGTGCCTACGACAATAACACCGGGCCATTGGAAGTGTTGCCATGCTTGTGCAGCAAAAAAAGTGCCTGTTGATCCGCCAATAAAATAACTGACCATGTATACGGTGTTTAGTCGGTTGTTGGCCCCGAGGTTCAGCGCATAGAAATCGCTTTGATTTAGGATGTGCATCGACTGTAGACCAAGATCAATGAGAATAACACCAAGAATGAGACCCCAATAGGTATAGCCAAAGAGGGTAAATAATAACCAGCTGAATAACATCAATAAGATCGCATATAAGATGATTTTTGCTTTGCCTATATAAATGGTTAGTTTATTGACAAAAGCAGCGGCAAGCGCACCACAGGCACCTACGAGACCAAAGGCTCCTGCAGTTGCGGGGCCATCAAAAAAAGGTGGGGCCGAAAGATGGAAAACAAGCGTTGTAAAAAATGCGGAAAAAGCCCCAAATCCCATAGCTCCACGAAATGCAGCCAATTGTAATACAGGTTGTTTTCTGGCAAAGTTCCAGACTGATCGCATCAATTCCTGGTAAGAACCTTTAAAATTTGGCAGCACCTCTGGTAGCTTGATCGCTATGGCGATGGCTGTAATGACCATAATTGCTGAGGCTATCCAGTACATTTCGCGCCATCCGAAGTAGGAGCCGACAAACCCGCTTACAACCCTAGATAGTAATATACCAATCAGCAGGCCCGACATGACCATTCCGATCGCTGAAGCCTGCTTTTCTTTGCTCGCAAGCTCGGCGGCCATGGGCACAAAAATCTGCGGAATAACGGAGGTGAAACCTATCAGAAAGCTGAATAGCAAGATCGATAGGATAGAAGTGGACATGGCCATACCGACTAAAGAAAAAATAATGAAAAAGAAATCGATCAAGATCATTTTTTTTCGCTTAAACATATCCCCTAAGGGGACGATCAGTAACAGGCCAAAGGCATATCCGATCTGCGTTAACATGGCCGAATTACTGACCATGGCCTCGTCAATATGTAGGTCTTTGGCAATCAGGTCCAATAGTGGTTGATTGTAATAATTATTGGCGACAACCAAGCCTGTGGCGATGGTCATCAGCCACAAGGTTGCTTTGGATATTTCGTTTTCGGAATCTATTGTTTGCGACATGAGCGACTAATGTAATTCATCCCAGAGATCCTGAAATTTCTGTTTCAATGCTGCAACTTCCTGTTCCAATTGTCCAATTCGTTCGAGTAAGGTCTGGTCGTTCGAGGAGCTGCCTGCAGGAACGCTATTTTCATACGCTTCCAGGTTGATATCTCCTAATAAATGAATATAGCGGACTTCTTTATGCCCTATTTGTTTAGGCAGGGACTTCAAGTAGCCTTCTTGTGCCAATTTTTCCAATTGTTCATTGATTTCACCCAATGATTCAAATTCATAAAGTCTTCCAGAGTTTGAATTAATTTCCCCGGCGGTCATTGGTCCTCTGAGTAGTAATAAGCAAACAATGGTTAATTCGGAAGGAACCAGTGGAAATTGTATGGCAAAATTGTGTTTATACTTTGTTACGCGAGATCCTCCGCCAACAACTGTCGAGATTAAGCCCTTTTTCTTTAATATATCCAATGTAGCGATAATATCTTCTTCTGTATATTGTACAACCGGTTTGCGGGAAGTCTTTTGATTACAAGCAGCTTGTAAGCTGTTGATTGTCATTGGATAATATTCTGGGGTTACTTTTGATTTTTCGATTAGTGAGCCTAGTACACGTTGTTCCATGGCAGACAATTGGGGCAAATGAGTTGTTTCCATTTATCTTGAAGAATATAAATTTATGATTGAATACAAGTATGCTGTTATGCAACGTAACATTGGCTTGCAGTTTGTTCCTTCTCAAAGATGCCCTTTTTCTCCTACAACTCCAAAAGATCTTTTTCTTATCTTCGCATGAGTAATAGAAGATTTTAAGGTGCTTAAGATAGCTTTTCGTCAAGAATTTGTCCATCCCGTCAAAGAGGGGCATCGATTTCCGATGCTGAAATACGAGTTGATTCCTTTACAGTTAAAACATGAAGGGCTGGCAGATGAGTCAAGTTTTTTCAGTCCTGAACTAGCAAGCTTTGAGACATGCTGTTTGGTCCATGATCCAGTGTATGTAAAGCAGTTGTTTGAGCTTACTTTGGATTCGAAAATGATCCGTAGAATAGGTTTTCCATTAAGTCAAAGCCTTGTTGATCGGGAGCGATATATCTTAGATGGGACGATCCGAAGCGCCGCATATGCACTTGAGTATGGTGTTGCTTTTACCATTGCAGGGGGGACACATCATGCCGGTTATGATTTTGGTGAAGGCTTTTGCCTGATGAACGATCAAGCGACTGCCGCCGGGTACCTGTTGAAGCATAACTATGCAGGTCGTATCCTTATTATTGATCTGGATGTACACCAAGGAAATGGTACTGCGCATATTTTTGAGGGGCATAATCAGGTGTTTACCTTTTCAATGCATGGCGAGAAAAACTATCCCTTTGTCAAACAGCGTTCCCATTTGGATATCGGCTTGGAAGATCAGGTTACTGATGCGGAATATCTCACTTTATTGGAAGAAAATTTGGTTGATGTGTTCCGGAAATTTGAGCCTGATTTCGTTTTCTATCAGGCTGGAGTAGATATTTTACAAACAGATAAGCTGGGGAAATTGAATTTAAGCAGCAGTACCTGCCGTCGAAGAGATGAATTGGTCTTTCATATGTGCCATAAACACCATATCCCTGTTCAGGTAAGTATGGGGGGAGGTTATTCTCCTGAAATTAAAGATATTGTCAATGCACATTGCCAGACTTTTAGAATAGCAATAGATTTATATAATTTATAAGATAAGAAATATGTTTTTTCACCAAGATGCAACTTTTGAAGCGTTATCCATTCATCGTGTAGGCAATAAATCGCAAGATGAATTTTATATTTTGTCGGATGCCCCGGTATCTCTTGAAGGAGATGAAGTGTTACCTGGACTATTGATGCAGTATTTTATGAGTCCTTTTGCAAAGGTGAATGAGGTATATCGCTTATATCATGCGAATGGAGAGCTGGAACTGAATGAGATTTTCTATTTTGCAAGACAGTATTTTAAGGAGCAGCTTCCATTTCACGATTTTTCCCAACAAATTTCAAAACACCTTTATGAGGTATCCAGCCATCCAAAAATTAAAGCTGGGGAGGTGTACGTAGTTGCCTTAAAGAATGTACAGATCGAAGGGGAAGAACATGATGCCATTGGTATATTCAAATCGGAGAATAAAGAGACTTATTTGAAAGTATATCCGGAGCAAGGTGCTTTTATGTTGGAATATGAGCAGGAGGCGATCAATATCAATAAACTGGACAAAGGCTGTATTATTATCAATGTAGAAGAAGAAGAAGGTTATAAGGTACTGGTTCTCGATCAGACAAACCGTCAACAGGAGGCAGTATACTGGAAAGATGAGTTTCTACAGCTGCGCGTGCGTAACGATAACTTCAATCAAACAGGGAATTATCTAAAAGTCTATAAGAACTTTGTTCAGGAAAAACTAGATGAGACATTTGAACTGGAGAAAGCGGACAAAATTGATTTGATGAACAAATCCATGAATTACTTTAAGGAAAAAGAAACTTTTGTCCAAGAAGAATTTGAGGAGGAAGTACTGGGCAATCCGCAGGCTATTGCTTTATTTCAGGACTTTAAAGCTGGTTTTGAAGACGAATTTGACTCCCCATTTCAGGCAAGTTTTGAAATAGCAGATAAAGCGGTGAAAAAAATGGAATCTTCTTATAAGTCTGTTTTAAAGCTGGATAAGAATTTTCATATCTATGTTCATGGCAAACGTGAATATCTTGAGAAGGGGTACGATGAGGATAAAGGCATGAATTATTACAAGGTCTATTTTGAGAACGAAAGTTAATCGTTTTATAGCTTATTTGAATGGAGAAACGCGATAAAATAGCTGTTTTCACGGTAGTATTACTTCTGATTGGAATTTTTATTTTCTCCTTGGTTGGGCAACATAGCCAATGGATTGAGGCGTTTTATGCACGCGGGTTTTACCGTTCCTATAGTCATGTGCCAAGATTTATTTTTGGGTATGTTCCCTTTAGTTTAGGTGATCTATTTTATGTCCTAGTCGTTGCATTTCTACTCTATTCAATTGCTAAATTAATCGGAAATTTATGGAAAGGAAGATGGAAAAGTTCTTTTCGTTTGGTTTTGACTATGATCAATTTGGTATTAGGTCTCTATTTTTTCTTTTACCTATCATGGGGTATGAATTACTATCGTGAACCAATCAGTATAAATGCCAATTTGAAAGTTGATAGCTTAAAGTTAGCGGATTATCTCGTGGTTTTGAATGGGTTTTTGGACAGTACAAATAATCTGCGGGAACATGTGGATCCATCCGAATGGGAAGAGCATAAAGAAACTATTCAAAGGGATTTGAATACATGGGTACAACAGGATACGGCTTTTGCAGATTTCCTGTCAAGAGGTCAAATTAGGGCAAAATCACCCATAAATAGCAGGATAGTTTCTTTTTTTGGTGTCTCAGGTTATTTTAATCCGTTCACTCATGAAGCGCATGTTAATAAAGCCATGCCGGTAACCTTTTTACCTTTTACTACAGTGCATGAACTTGCGCATCAACAGGGAATTGGTTTTGAAGACGAGGCGAATTTTATCGCCTTTGCTCGCTTACAGCGACATCCACAGATCTTTTACCGATATTCGGCTTATCTACAGACCACACTGTATATGTTACGTGAACTGCAGGTTATGTATCCTGATTTAGGAAAAGATTACAAGGGAAGATTAAGCGCAAAAGTATTGAACGATATGGAAAAAGAAAGGTATTTCTGGAGTCAATACACAGGTTGGGTCGACGATGTGATGGGATTGTTTTATAATCAATACCTCAAGCACAACAATCAACAGGAAGGCATAGCACGATACGATCGGATGACACGGTTGGTGTTGGCCTATGAGCTTAAAAGAAGAGGTTGTAGATAATAATGAGTCCATTAAAAAAGGCGTATTAGAGAATAATACGCCTTTTTTATGGATTAAGGAATTTTGTTATTGTGTTGAAATTAGTTCAAATGTACCTTCAGTTCCGGCACTGCCCGAATAAATTTGCCCTTGAGGCAAGCCTCTCAATCCGGTGGGAGCGGTTTTAATCCGATCATAGATGTTTCTCAAGTCCGTGTTTGCATTGACAGCCCGCCCACCTGCTGCAACATCTCCATAAATATAATTAGGCGCTTTTTTATTTGTTGTCTGAGGTTTAAGGCTACCAGTTGTTAAATTGACTTTAATTTTTCCTCCGTTACCATTCGGAAAAGTTTTGGTGCCATTAAAAGCGTCATCTCCCTTTGCAATGATATAAAGAGAACCTAATTTTTGAAAATTAGCATTGATGTCAAAATTTGCACCATTATTCTTTCCATCTGTTCCATAGATGGTTGCTTTATTTCCAATTTCAGCATAACCAATTGTTAGCTTGACATTTTTCTTACCATAGAACGAAAGGGTAGAATTGTCTTTCATGATTAAGGTATCGATGTGCATGACAACAGTAGAGTCTCTATTATCGATATTTTTTTTCGCTTTTTTGCCAATTTCCAGTTTAGAAATATGTTGTGTTTCTTGTGCTTTCCCAGTGAAGGTCATTGCAAAGCAAAGAAAAAAGCCTAGAATAAATTTAAATTTCATAAAACTTTTAATTAATTGTAACTAACTAGTAGTTTGACAAATAAAAGGTAAAAGAGTTTAAAATTTAGCGAGATATTTTACAATTAATTTGGCCGTTTTCTCTGATGCGCCAGGAGAACCTAGCTTTTCGGCTAAAATATCATAGTTTTCCATCACACTTGCACGGTGAGCTTTGTTATTGATAAGTTCACCTACTTCATAGGAGATATCGTATGCCGTGCATTCGTCTTGAATCAATTCCCGTACTGATAAGAAATTGTTAATTAGATTGACTAGTGAGATAAATTTAACCTTGATGACTAATTTGGCAATCCATACCGATATTGGGTTAGCTTTATAAACGACAACCTGAGGTACTTTCAAGATACCTGTTTCGAGTGTAGCCGTTCCACTCGTTACGACTGCGGCTTCTGCGTTATGGAGAATGTCGTAGGTTTGATTGAAGATTACGGGAATATCAATACCTTTAAAAAATTGCTTGTAGTAGGCTTCATCAAAATTAGGCGCACCGGCAATGACAAATTGATGTACAGGAAAGAAAAATGGAAGTTCGGCCATGATGGGAAGGAGGTTGGCAATTTCCATTTCGCGGCTTCCGGGTAAAAGGGCGATCAAGGGTTTTTCTGAAAATCCATGCTGCTCCCTGAACTTTGGGTTGAATTGATAGGCTGAAATCGCATCCAACAGCGGGTTTCCAACGTAATCAACGGGCATGCGCCACTTTTTATAAAAATCTACCTCAAAAGGCAGAATACAAAACATATGGTCGACAATCCGTTTGATTTTCTTTACGCGGCCTTGATTCCAGGCCCACACTTTAGGGGAAATATAATAACATGTTTTGATGCCATTTTTTTTTGCAAAATCAGCAATTTTCAAATTGAAGCCAGGGAAATCTATAAGAATGACGGTATCTGGTTTTTCTTTCAATAGATCATTTTTAACAAGTTTGAGATTCCTAGATATCTTTGGCAGATTTTTTAAAACCTCTATAAAGCCCATAAAGGCCATTTCTGAAGTATGTATCAACGCTTTTTTTCCCGCCTCTGCTTGCATGAGATTGCCCCCTACGATTTGGAAAGTCGCATCGGGGTCTTCAATTTTTAATGCTTTAATAAGATTGGCACCATGTAAGTCTCCTGAAGTTTCACCTGCAATAAGATAGTATTTCATATGTCAATGATTTTATTCTTTATGATCTTATGAGATATCTTTTTTTCGTTAAAACTGCGTTTAGTCTTAACCATGGATATTTCATTCAAATGATCGTTTTGAACTGTTAAAGATAAGATTATTCTAGGTATATGATGAATTGGAGCATATTATTCCATATCTTTAATTAAAGATGTTCAAGTTTTGAAGAAAATATCCGAAGTATAAAAGGTAAATAGTAATTTTGTCTTATGCAACGATTGTGGTCCTTAATAAGAAATAAGTATTTGTTAGCCGCTTTGGCTTTTCTCGTGTGGATGTTGTTTTTTGATCGAAATGACTTTGCCACGCAGTATAGTTATCAAAAGCAGAAAGCGAATTTGGAAAGTGAACGCTCCTTCTACCTCAAGGAAAATGCGGCTATCATTAAAACAATAAACGATATTCGATCAAATCCGCAGGAAGTACAACGTATTGCACGTGAGAAGTATAAGATGAAAAAAGATAATGAAGATATTTATGTGATTACTAAAGTAGCACCTAAAGAGAATCATTAAGATCTACGATATGATATAAAATGAGAAACAACGGCCATCATGTTTACATGACGGCCGTTGTTATATAGTATATAGATATGGGTATTTTAATTTGCGGCTTGGGCTACTAGACCAATATATAAAGGTTTCTTTTCATCATTAGCCTTGCCTATGAGTATTAATGAATAATAATAACCTTCAACCAATTTAATGTCGCTACGTGTTGCGATAGTTTTTCCAGCTTTATCACGAGCGGTGACAGTGAATGTGCCACTCTTTTGAGCAATAAATCCCTGATGGGCACTTGCTGAATTTTGTGTTTCTTGTGCTCTATTGGTCCATTCTGAGGGGGAAGCCTGATCGCCTATTTTCAGGGTAACTAAATCTGTACCTTCAGCAAGATTAAAGAAGCGTAAACCAGACTCTGTATTTTTGATGTCTTTATTGATTCGATCTGTTGTGATCACCTGTACGGGTTTGGCTTTAGTTCCAAATAAAAAGGATGTATAGATGGTGCTATCTTTGATTGTTACAGTTGTATCCGTTAATTTCGTGTTATATTCAGCGGAAACTGCAATTCTACGTGCTCCTGTAAATAGCCCAATTTGAGCATAACTCTTGAATCCCAATGGGTAATTAGGGTTTTGAAGCGGGCCGCCGTCTGCAAAATATATAACTGCATTGGCATCCGTGTATCCATTAACCATGGTAAGCAATGCGGCAGGAATTGGCTGGTCATCGTTATCTTTTAGACAGCTTGTTAAAAAGAATGCCGCTAAAGCAATAGCAATAAAATTAAATAATCTATAGTTTTTCATAACCGTGTAATATTAAAATTTGTTTTTGTGACTCACATTGCGCTTGTGTTGTCTATTATACGGAGATGACTGACACTTTGCTACAGCGATTTGTAAAAATAATAAAAATCCATATTTAGACCTCGTTTTTTATTCCGATGACCTTTGTAAATGAATATATAAAGTAGTTGGTTGGACCGACAGCGGATCAATAAGGGTTCCTAGGCAAAATTTAGTCGGTGTGAGGGGAGGGATTTGGTTATGTTCGCTGCGCATTGTGATTCTGGTTCGTGTTTGGTTTAGCGCGAGGATTTGGATTGTTAAACTAGTAATCCTAATTTTGAAGTATGAACAATAGAATCAAAAGAATTGCGAAGGGAATGTTTGAGCAGTTTAGGCATCGTAAAATTACGGAATCTGAATTTGTACAGGCGGAGGCAAAAGCGAGGAATCTAGGAGGCTATATGGACGACTTCAACGTATTAATTGCGATGTGTAAGGACACCATTACGGGGAAGTATAAAATGGACAAATGGAATTTATCGATTATTATTGGAACGATACTTTATGTGGTTTCGCCAATTGATGCAATTCCCGATTTTATTCTCGTGGGCGGGTGGATAGATGATGTGGCCATTGTGGGTTATGCGATTCGCAAACTCAGCGCTGAGATGGAACAGTACAAGCGTTCAAAGTTTCCTGTCGAAACGAGATAAATAAAAAAAGCTACTTTAGAAAAGTAGCTTTTTTTATTTATTATTGAAGTTCAATTAGTGCTTAAAGTGTCTAACACCTGTTGTCACCATGGAAATTCCTTTTTCATTGGCCATATCAATTGACAATTGATCTTTAATTGAACCACCAGGTTGTAACACGGTTGCTATTCCAGCTTCCGAAGCAATCTCCACACAATCAGGGAAAGGGAAGAAGGCATCAGATGCCATCGCACAGCCTTTAAGGTCAAAACCGAAAGAAAGTGCCTTCTCAATAGCTTGTTTCAAAGCATCTACACGAGAAGTTTGCCCTACGCCTGAAGCTAACAAAGTACCATTTTTAGCAAATACGATTGTATTTGATTTGGTGTGTTTTACAATTTTGTTTGCAAAATAAAGATCCTCCAGTTGTTCAGCAGTTGGCTCTACTTGCGTTACCGTAACCATTTGTTCAGGTCCTTCAATCGTATTGTCTTTATCTTGAAGAATGACGCCGTTCAATAAAGTTTTGAACTGTTGTCCAGGTAATGTAACCTCTTTACGAACCAAAATAATTCTGTTTTTCTTTGCGGTAAGTATAGCAATCGCTTCTTCAGAATAAGAAGGTGCAATCAACACTTCGAAGAATAATTTATTGATCTCTTCAGCTGTTGCCGCATCAACTTGTCCATTCGTTATTAAGACTCCACCGAAAGCTGAAACAGGATCACATGCTAAAGCATCTAACCAAGCTTGTTTGATTGTTGACCGTGAGGCAACTCCACAAGCATTTGTGTGTTTTAAGATCGCGAATGTAGGCTCTGTGAACTCATCAATCAAAGCAACGGCAGCATCAACGTCAACCAAATTGTTGTAAGATAGTTCTTTACCGTTCAATTTGTCAAACATCTTATCTAAGTCGCCGAAGAAAATACCTTTTTGGTGCGGGTTTTCACCATAGCGCAACACCTGCGCTTTTTGCTCAGATTGTTTAAAAACCTGAAGCGGATTTTCTTGATTGAAATAGTTGAAGATTGCCGTATCGTAATGCGAGGATGTATTGAATGCACGTTTAGCAAATTCTTTACGTTGTTCCAACGACGTATTACCTTCTTGGTTTGCTAGTATTTCTTCCAATTCTTTGTAATCATTTTTGGAAGAGATAATAACCACATCGTTAAAGTTTTTAGCGGCAGCGCGTATCAATGAAATTCCACCGATATCTATTTTCTCGATAATATCTTGTTCCGATGCACCGGAAGCAACAGTTTCTTCAAAAGGATACAAATCCACAATAACCAAATCGATCTCAGGTATTTCATACTGAGCAAGCTGTTGTTGATCCGACTCAAGCGGGCGGCGCGCCAAGATACCGCCAAATACTTTTGGATGCAATGTTTTTACACGGCCTCCTAAAATGGAAGGGTAGCTGGTGAGGTCTTCAACTGGAACAACATCTATCCCTAAATCTTTGATAAATGTTTCTGTTCCACCAGTGGAATAGAAGGTAACACCGTATTTGTTTAATAATTCAACTAAAGGAGCGAGGCCGTCTTTATAATAGACTGAAACCAATGCATTTTTAATCTTTACAGAATGGTTCATTATGATGGATTTGTTTCGTGGCGCAAAGATAGGTATTTAAAATCTTGATATCAATAAATCAAGTACTTTAAATAGAAAGGAGAATCTGTTTACGAGATTCTCCTTTCTAGATTGTTTTAATTTTATACCAAATTGAGCTTTAATTTTAGCTCTTCAGAAATTTGGTTGGTGATTTCCCAGATTGGCTCTGGTTCATCGGTATTGTTAAATATGACCTGATCGCAAGTGTCCTGATAGGGCAGTAGGTACTCGTTGTAGGAGGGTAGAACATGGTTTACCCATTTGTACATGACATCATCTTCAAAGTATCCCCGTTCGACCAGATCACGGTGTAAGCGTCGTCTTAACGCGATATCCTGATCAGCGCTTAAAAATATCTTATGATTGATTAAATTATTTATCTCTGTATAATAGAAAATGAATAGACCTTCAATAATTAAAATAGGTGCCGGTTTAATCTCTAATATTTTGGGTGTTAATGAAGGGTTGTTAAATGTATACTCTTCTTTATATATTGTCTCACCGTTAAAGAGAGCCTTGATATCTTTATAAAAAGCATCTCTGTCGATTGATGTCGGAATATCGAAGTTATAGAGCCTATTTTCCTCCTGAGTTTTAGTATTGGCAGGGATGTAATAATCATCTTGGGAAATTAAGGTCACCTCATGTGGGTTAAAATGTTTTAAAAAGCTATTTAAAAAAAAAGTCTTCCCAGAACCACTACTTCCGGCAATTCCTATGACATACGGTTTGTTATTCATTCTTACTATGCTATAAAAGCTATTTTATTCTGTTAATTTTCTAGAGGTAATCCATACGCAATTTCAACCTGGAAGCGTTTATCAAGTGCGCCTATGCTCGCGGCGGCAGACTTTGACAACACGACAATTGCATTTTGGTTTTCGGCATTATCATTAAATTTACCAACCACTTTTGCATAAGTCACACTTTTGGTCATTGGGTTAGTAATTTTTAAAATAGTACCTACTGGAGCTGACTTATGAAGAGCGAGGTTGCTTGTACCTTGAGATGATAGCCCATCAATCCAGACGCCAATACCACGTTCGGACTTTTCACGTATTCCGTAGCGGTTTGTTGAAATTTGATTTTCTTCTTTATCATCACCGTCAGTAGAATCGGGGCTTACAATTTCGATTCCTTTAGGTTCAACTAATTTTGGTCGTTCAGGAGGCAGGGGCTGATTGGGGATCATGAGTTTCATTCCACCGCCAATAACATTATTTTTTAAGTTATTTGCTTTTTTGATGTCTTCAACAGAAATACTGAACCTTTTAGATATGGCATAAAGTGTCTCTTTCTCACCAACGATATATTCCGTGAAACCTTCTTGCTGCTGCGGATTACGCGGATTTTGCACTGTCATATTTCCACGGTCATTGTTTACTGTTGATTTCGCTTTTCGACCTGTTGGAATCTTAACAATTTGACCCAGGCTTAATCTTCCATTACCGTTTATTTGGGTCAATTGGCCTACCGTCGTTTTATACTTTTTACTTAACTGGTAATAATTATCTCCTTTTTCAATTTTGAACAGCACGTATTCTTCACCATTGATTGCTTCTGTTCCTACTGAATCAGGGATAAAATCAGCGCGTAAAGAAGTTGAGTTTTTTGCTTCAACTTGTTGAATAGCTAATATCGCGATGGATAGAATAGCTATCTTTTTATATGTCTTTAATTCGAATAAAACTTTCATATATTTTGCAATTATACTAAATACGAAACAAACTCCCGTTTATTATCTGTCAAAAGGAATATTTGTTCGTGAATAAGAAAATAAATGTTGAAGAGCTTTAGTTCCAGCTTGGAAACTGCAATAATAGACTCTGTCAATGTTTCTCTTGTGGATTGCACTAGCCTGATTTGATAACAATTGTTTCTGTCTTTTTCATAGAAAGCCCAAATAAAGTAGTCATTCACTGTATTTATCCAGATTTCACCATCAATTGGGAAATCCTTCAAAAAAAGGGGTATTTCACCATTGTAGATAATAGGATAGACGAGCTCGCTAGCATAAGGTTTAAAGAAAATTTCATTTTTGCTTTCAATCGACATCGATTGGAGGTTCAAAAATAATTGGAAGCCTTCTGCTATTACTTTTGGTCTAATAAGCACGCCTTGATCAACCATACCGATGAATATGTAGTTGAACCAGGTTTCTTGAAGCTGCGGATTGTAGCAATCGATTACCTGTATGCCTGCGTCAATAGGTGAATTATTGGCAATCTTCTTAAGTATTAATTTTTTGCATTGAATTCCTGCTAGGACCCACTCTTTGGCTATTGCCTTGAAGTCTTGTAATACGTAAGTTCCTTCAAAAGTGATGACATTAAAATAGGGAAAGGTATCATCTGGATTTCTTGTCTCTATAGCGATCAATTTATTCTCCGCATCGATTTCTATCCGCCAAATGGGGTATGTAAAAATGAAATTGAATGCTTTTGAAATTGTGTGATTTGCCATGTAATTTTCAATCCAAGGGGACAAACTTAGATAAAGTTACTTTTATATACAAGTATAATCACGCGTAAACTGATTTTATCGTGTTTTATGTTTGTTTTAAACAGTATTTTTCTCAAAAAAAAGTCCAGACATAGCTGGACCTTTTTTTTGAGAAAAATATTGTTTAAAATTTAGAACCAATTGTTAGTACAACATTAGTCCGTTGATTTTTTATATCGGCTACCGGACTAGCATTATTCCAGTAGTTCTCATTAATCAAATACGGGCTTTCTTTGTAATTGACTGCATTATACGCACCGGTCAAATCAACATACATGCCGCGGCCAAGTTTAGCGCCGATACCTAAAGATGCTGTATAATTCGTGTAGTCTGCATTTTTATAGGGGTTGCCACTGTAATTGAAACCAGCTCTTCCGCTGAATACATTATCAAACATCACTTCACCACCAATTCGGGCATTAAATGCACCTTGGTAAGTATCTTTGATGTTTTGATTCATGTTCTTTTCTAACGTTTTACTGTAATTTCCCACATCTTTAAAACGCATAGCGGCATAGTCTACCCATTCGACATCAGCCGTTATTAATCCTCTTGAGAATAATTGGCTTGCCCCAAGAGACAATTTATAGGGTGTATTCATGTTATACTCCAAGTAACTGTGCCCTGCGTCATCACTGGTTCTATACTCTTTAAATGATTTGTCTTCATTTGGTCTGAAGTAACGGAACTCAGAATTGCTATATGATTCATCCCGGATGCTCATAAATGTAGGTGACTTAGCAGTGAATCCCATGCTAAACGTTGGCGTAAATTTATAGATTACCCCAAGTTTAAAGTCTACACCGGTACCATCAGTGGCCTGCGCATAATCATCATATAATTCATAATCTTTATCCAACATGGCATACTTTTGGGCATTGGTTGGTTTTAAAAATTCTGAATCTTTGTTGATGGCTTTTAATTGGTCGGCGGTCATTGTTTGACCATATTCAGTAAACCAGCTGGAATTGTCGTACGTAAACGCAGTGAAACCTAAAGAGGCTCCCAAATACAATTTGTTGCTATAATTCGCACCAAATGACAAAACAGATTCGGATTTACTACCTTTTTCTAAGATCGAGTTTACTTGATTAAAGCCATTTTTTCCATCAAAAGTTCCGCCAACAGTAATTGGGATATAGGCACCCGCATTTTTGGGGTCTACGTCGAATAACAAAGAGTTGTTATAGACTTCCTGACCCCAGCCTTGAGTTCCTCCGACATCTGAAAGACGGTCTGAATAAGCATCTGATATCGAACTCGTATTATTTACTCCTCGATATTCTAACAGGTTGTTATAGACGTAATTTCGGTTGTAAGCAATACCAACATTGAAATTTAACCAGCCTCGATCTAAGTTCCCGCCATTGCGGTAAGTTGGTAAGTGAAAAACAATTCCAGCATTATCTAAGTTGAAATTGTTCTTGCTACTGTTTGAATTTTGACCAAAATAGTCGGTTTTGTTTTTATTGTTCAGGTACCTGCCAGTTACTGATATATCAGACTGATTGAAGTAACCCAAACCTGCGGGGTTACTCGTAATCGAACTTATATCTCCACCTAATGCGGTAGATGCATTTCCCATGGCCTTAAAACGAGCTGTTCCGCCATTGTCCCCTTGGGAGAATAAAAGTACATCTTTCGTATATTGCGCTTGAGTAGTCCCTGCTGCACCTAAAACGAATGCAGTTCCAAAAAGTAATTTTTTGATTGTCATATGCTAAAATATCGTCAATAATAATCAGTAGCACACAAGATGCTGCGTGCTACTGTTTAAATGCTTTTAACTATCGAGTACGTCCTCCACTTGATCTTGAGCTACCGCCTCCAGAGAAGCCTCCTCCCGAAGATCTAGAACTACCACCTCCAGAAAAACCACCGCTAGAGCGGGAAGATGAACCACTATCATAGCTTCTTGTTGGCGGAGTATACGACGGTCTTGACGTTGAGCTTGGGTTGCTGGAACGTGTTTCCATCGAACGGCTCATCGGACGAGATACCTCTCCCGAACTGTTTCGTGATCTGGAATCATTATTATAATATCCGCTAGAGGTGCTACGTGTGTTGTTTGGATAGGAGCCATTGACTCTGTCTGACGTTCTTGAACGCATACCGTCTGAGTAAGCTCTGTTCGAAACGCCATCTGATGTTCTTGTTCTTCCTCCAGTTCTATCGTATGAAGAACTCCGTGAAGATACCGTGCCATCAGAATTTCTTGATCTACTAGCAACGGATGTGATTCTGCCTCTAGAATCACGTGCTACGCCAGTACGGTCGTATCCTCCAGAACTCCGAGCAACACTGTTACGGTCATATCCACCTGAAGTTCGGGTTCGTGATGATGAACTGCGCGTGTTATAGTTATCTCTGTATACAGATCTACTTGATGCATAGCGTGGTCTTGAGTTACCCCAGTAGCCACCGCCCCAGTAACCGTTTCCATACCAACCAGATCCCCAATAGCCGCCGCCATACCAGCCACCCCAAGGTCTGTAACCGCCATACCAAGGAGAGCCCCAGCCCCAGCTAGATCCCCAACCCCATCCGAGGCCGATAGACCAGGATGAACCCCATCCAGAGTTCCATCCCCATCCCATTCCGAATGAAGGGCCGTATCCATACCAACCACCGAAACCATAACCATACCATGGATCAAAAAATGGGTCAAAGTACGTCATGCCCGGACTAGCGTAATAGAAACGATTGATACGGTTTGCATATTCAAGATCTTCATAGGAATCATTGTTGTAATCCTGATCAGAATATTCGTCATCATAGTAACCACCTTGTGCCTGTCCGTTTGGTTGGGACTGATCTGCATCTGTGTAATAGTAATCTGGGCTTTGATAAACCTTTTGTCTCGCTTGCCCATTATTGCCATAGACATCGTCGCCATAGATTTGCCTACTTGTACCGCAGGAACCAAGCATGAACGCTCCTGTTATGGCAAGTGCTCCGATAAATAATCTATTTTTTTTCATAATATCCTAAATCCTTATTTTCGATTATACAGCCTTATTTACTATCTTAGACGCAGATTTCTCGAAGGGGTTTAATCGAAGTAATCAAAAATACAAATATTTTTTATTGAACGCTTTTCGTATTAGAATTACAGACGGGATTTAACGTAATAATGTTACAATAATTTATCAATTTCATATGAGTAAAGGAATAACAAGTCGTGCTGAAGATTATTCGCAATGGTATAACGAGCTTGTGATCAAAGCTGATCTAGCTGAAAATTCAGCTGTACGAGGCTGTATGGTGATCAAACCATACGGGTACGCTATCTGGGAACGGATGCAAGCGATCTTAGATAAAAGATTTAAAGAAACAGGTCATAGCAACGCTTATTTCCCTTTATTCATTCCCAAATCGTTTTTTTCAAAAGAAGCTGCGCATGTGGAAGGTTTCGCTACCGAATGCGCGGTAGTAACTCATTATAGATTAAAAAACGATGGTACAGGTAAGATCGTAGTGGATGAAGAGGCGAAATTGGAGGAAGAGCTAATTGTACGTCCGACTTCTGAGACGATTATATGGAATACCTACCGTGGTTGGATTGAATCTTATCGTGATCTTCCAATTTTGGTCAACCAATGGGCCAACGTCGTACGATGGGAAATGCGTACACGTCTTTTCTTGCGTACTGCGGAGTTTTTGTGGCAGGAGGGCCATACAGCTCACGCAACCAGAGAAGAGGCTATTGAAGAAACCGAACGTATGCTTGATGTCTATGCGGAATTTGCTGAAAAGATATTGGCTGTGCCTGTTGTACGTGGTAGAAAAACAGAAAACGAACGTTTTGCGGGTGCCTTGGATACCTATTGTATTGAAGCATTGATGCAAGATGGAAAAGCATTGCAAGCAGGAACTTCTCATTTCCTCGGCCAAAACTTTGCAAAGGCGTTTGACGTGAAATTTACGTCTAAAGAAGGAAAATTGGAGCATGTTTGGGCGACTTCTTGGGGTGTTTCTACACGTTTGATGGGTGCATTGATTATGGCTCACTCAGATGATCAAGGATTGGTATTGCCACCAAAATTGGCACCAATTCAAGTTGTCATTGTTCCGATTTTTAAAACTGATGCAGAAAAAGCACAGATCGATGAATTCGTGAATCAGTTGACAAAAGAATTACGGGTGAACGACATATCCGTAAAATACGACGATCGGGACACTCAACGTCCGGGCTTTAAATTTGCAGAATGGGAGTTAAAAGGTGTTCCTGTACGTGTCGCAGTCGGGGCAAGAGATATGCAAAATGGTACGGTAGAATTAGCGCGACGTGATACCCAAACGAAGGAAACGGTTGCTCAGGAGGGCTTGGCCGGTACTATTGTACAATTGCTAGATACTATACAAGAAAATATTTACCAAAAAGCATTAAATTTCAGGACATCGCATTTCACTGAAGTGAATTCGTATGATGAGTTTAAAGAAGTGCTGGAAGGTAAGGGTGGTTTTATCTCTTGTCATTGGGACGGAACAACAGAAACAGAAAAACGCGTAAAAGAAGAAACCAAGGCAACAATTCGTTGTATTCCTCTGGATGCGAAAGAAGAGGAAGGTGTTTGTATCTTTACCGGGAAGCCTTCAAATCGTCGTGTACTCTTTGCAAAAGCCTATTAATAGTCTTATCAGAATATGAGGATACTCATTTTGGGATGTGGTTGGCTTGCAGAATCTTTTGCGCTACATATGAAGTATCAAGGCCATGAGGTTTGGGCTAGTACGACAACATCTGAAAAATACCATCGGCTTAATGCCGATGGTATTTTTTCATTTATTCTAGACTTTGATTATGAAAACTTTCCAGCAAGGATAGATTTACCTACTCAATTTGACTTCGTATTAAACAGTATTCCGGCAAGTCAGAAAAATAGTGTAGCGATTCTTGAAAACAGATTTTTGAATATTAAATCATTTTACAGGCACATTACTTGGAAGAAACAAGTCTTTCTGAGCTCTATTGGAATTTATCCGGATAAAGATGCTGTATTTGATGAATTCTATGCAGATACAACCGAGCTCTCATCAAAACTCTTGCTTGCTGAAGCATGCATGTTGGGATTGGCTGATACCATAATTTATCGATTAGGAGGTTTGTTTGGTAAAAACCGTGTTTTTGCCAAATATTTTTCCGAACGTATTTGTACGACGGGTGAACAGCCAGCCAATTTTGTTCATATCGATGATGTGATCAGACTGTTAGAGGCGGCATCTTGCAATGTGCTTAAACATACTGTATACAATGTTGTTGCTCCCTTACATCCTAAAAAAAAGGACGTAATTCTAGCGTCGGCAAAAAAATATGGCTATATTTTGCCACTTGCATTCGAAGCAACGAATACGATTCAAAAAATAGTTAGGGGTGAATTACTTCAAGAGGAACTGGAGTATGAATATGTCCTGCCTGATCCTTTGCAATTTTAATTCATTTTTATTTTAAAAAGAAAAATGAATTTGTGACTACCACGGTGAAAAAATTAAATAATTTCATTATTTTAACATCAATTCTACTATGGGAAATTTAAGTAGAGGGTCATATTTGCGGGAATTTACCAATATCGAGAAATTTTTGCCAGATATTGGTGTTTTCCTTTGAACAAACCGATAATAGATTAGTATTTTAACAGCATATTATAATAGAGCCATGACAAATGTAGAGAGACATCAATATATCTTAAAACAATTAAAGGAAGTCGGCGTAGTTCAGGTAATTGATCTATGTGAGGAATTGGGCGTTTCCTCTGTGACCATTCGGAAGGATTTGACCTTGTTGGAAGATAGTGGATTGTTGTTTAGGACGCATGGCGGGGCAACACAATATAATCCTTATACGACTGATCGTACCGTATTTGAAAAAGAGAAACTTCGTTCGGATGATAAAAGCAGGATCGGGAAAAAAGCGGCTGAAATGATTGAGGAAAATGATTCCATCATTATAGCTTCAGGAACGACCATGCAGTCGCTAGCAAAGCAGATTGTTCCTAAAGGAAATATTACTGTAGTGACTTCGGCATTGAATGTTGCAATGGAATTGATCAAATATCCTTCGGTTGAAATCATGCAGATGGGGGGGACGCTTCGCAAGACCTCAACATCCGTAACGGGAAAGTATGCAGAAAATTTATTACAGGATTTTTATTGCAGTAAATTGTTTTTGGGTGTAGACGGGATTGACCTGGAGTACGGGGTATCAACGTCAAGTGCGCAGGAAGCTCAATTAAATCGCATTATGATCGATACGGCTCAAAAAGTTGTCGTTCTTGCAGATTCTTCCAAATTTGGAAGAAGAAGTTTCGGACGAATTTGTGGTTTTGATAAAATTGATATATTAATTACCGATGACAAAGTAAATACAAGCTTTGTGGAATCGTTAGAAAAAGCTGGGGTAAACGTCATAGTTGTTTAACACAGTTTAACAAAAAAAACTCAAAACTATGCTCGACTTTTTATCATAAAAAATGTCCCCAAAAGAGTGTTTAACTTTTTGGGGACATTTTTTCTATGGATAGTTTTTTTAGCTCAGTGCCGGCTCCTGCTGGCTTAAACAGTGGAAACTTCCCAGCCCCCAAATAATGTCAACGGAATTTATACCGATGACTTTACGTGTAGGGAAACAGCCTTGGATAATATCCAGTGCTCTTTGGTCATTTTTATCGTTGAAGATCGGTACAACAACGATATCGTTTGCAATGTAGAAATTAGCATAAGAAGCAGGCAATCTTGTTTCGTCATAGATGACCGGTGCTGGCATTGGGAGCTCAACGATATGCAGTGGCTCTCCATTTAAGAGTCTAAATGAACGAAGTGTTGCTAGATTTTCTTGAAGTATCTCGTAGTTTTCATCCCTTGGATCTTCCTCGACAACTGTTAAAACGGTGTTTTCGTTGACGAAACGGGTAATATCGTCAATGTGTCCATCTGTATCGTCTCCAACGATACCGTCTCCAAGCCATAAAACCTGTTCCTGACCGTAAAATTCTTTTAAATAAGTTTCTATCTGCTCTTTTGTCAGGTGTGGATTTCGGTTTTTATTCAATAGACAAGCCGTTGTTGTCATGATTGTTCCTGCGCCATTAAACTCAACTGAACCGCCTTCCATGACGATATCAGGGACAAATAGAGGAAGGTTGAATGTTGTGGCAATACGTGTCGGAACAATATCGTCCAGGTCGAAAGGAGGGTATTTTCCACCCCAGGCATTATAGCCCCAGTCGACTACTGCTTTTTGATTTGTTGCTTGGTTAATAATAAAAGCGGGACCGTGGTCTCTACACCAAGCATCGTTAGTCGGATTAAAGTAGAATTCGATATTGCTAAAATCTGTTGTCACTTCTTTGAGTGCGGTAATAGCAAAATTTTGCATTTCCTCATTAGCGACGTTAATCCTTACTTTTTGCCCTGCTGCTACGGCTTTAATAAATTCGCAATAAGGTTTGTATATTGTTTCGATCTTCCCGGGCCAAGATTCCTCTTTATGTGGCCAGCTCAACCATAAGGCTTCTTGCTTTGCCCATTCTGCAGGAAAAGAGAAGCCCTGTTGTTTTGGGGAATTGTCAAAATAGTCCAGGGTGAATGTTTTTTTTTGTTCCATACTTATTTTAGCGGGATTAAAAAAGCCATTTCAGTTTGTTTCAGCACAGTGGTATGCCTTCGAAACTGAAATGGCTAGCATATCCAATATTAGTCTTCGTCAATAAAACGTTTGGTGATCGGCGCGTATGTTTCGATTCTTCGGTCTCTCAAAAATGGCCAATGTTTTCTGAAATAGTCCGATTCATTTAAATCTAGTTCGACGACCTCAATTTCTTCTTTGTCATGTGAAGCAAGGTAGAGTAATTTACCTTGTCCATTCGTCACGAAGCTTCCACCCCAGAATTTCATTGCACCATTTTGTTCAAATCCCACACGGTTAACGGATACAACAGGAACGCCGTTTGCAACGGCATGGGAGCGTTGTATTGTTTGCCATGCATTATATTGATCTTTGTTGGTTTCTTCATCTTGGTCTGTTGCCCATCCGATAGCAGTAGGATAGAATAAAATTTCGGCACCCATCAATGCGGTAATTCGAGATGCTTCCGGATACCATTGATCCCAGCAAATTAAGATGCCTATTTTTCCAAATTTTGTTTTGAATACTTTGTAGCCTAAATCGCCTGGTGTAAAATAGAATTTTTCGTAAAACGCAGGGTCATCTGGAATATGCATTTTGCGATATTTTCCTAAATAGGAACCGTCTGCATCCAATACAGCGGTTGTATTATGGTACAGTCCTTCTGCTCTTTTTTCAAATAATGAAGCGATAATGACGACACCTGCTTCTTTAGCAACAGCCGATAGGGCGTCCGTTGATGGACCCGGAATAGCTTCAGCCAGTGCGAAATTGTCATAATCTTCCACATCGCAGAAATATAAAGAGGTAAATAGTTCTTGCAGACACACAATTTGCGCACCTTTTGCAGCGGCTTCTTTTACTTTAGCGATAGCTTTTTCGAGATTCTCTTGTTTGCTTGCGGTACAGCTCATCTGTACAACTCCAACTTTTACTTTGCTCATTCTTTAATGCTTATTTTAATACAGCACAAAGATACTATTCTTAAATTGGATTTGGTCGGTAGGAGAAACAAAAAGAGCTCTTAGAGCTCTTTTCGTAATCTTGCTACCGGAATGTTCAATGCTTCCCGATATTTTGCAACCGTTCGCCGCGCAATATTGTAGCCTTTTTCTTTGAGAATCTCAGTGAGTTTCTCGTCAGCCAAGGGTTTCCGTTTATTTTCTTTTGCGATGCACTCCTCCAATATTTTCTTAACCTCTTTATTGGATACTTCTTCACCAGAATCCGTTTGAATAGCTTCAGAGAAAAACGATTTTAAGAGAAATGTTCCAAATTCTGTTTGTACGTATTTTGAATTTGCTACCCGCGACACAGTTGATATATCCATATCGATTTTGTCGGCGATGTCTTTTAATATCATTGGTTTTAGCTTACGATCATCACCTGTGAGGAAATAATCATATTGGTATTCCATGATTGCATTCATTGTTTTTAGTAGGGTTTGTTGACGCTGTTTTATTGCATCAATAAACCATTTGGCTGAGTCAAGTTTTTGTTTGACAAATTGCACAGCCTCTTTCATTTTTTTATCCTTTTGATCCGATTTCTCGTAATGTTCAAACATGTGTTGGTAATCACGACTTATGCGGAGCTCAGGTGCATTTCGGCCATTTAAAGTCAAATGCAGTGTTCCATCATTATTGCTGATATGGAAATCCGGGATAATATGTAGTTGCTTGCCTGCTACTGCGCCAGAATCTCCTGGTTTTGGATTAAGTTTTAGAATTTCGTTGACTACGTTTTTTAAATCTTCTGATGAAACGCCTAAAGATTTTTCTAATTTATCATAATGCTTTTTAGTGAATTCTTCCAGGTAATTCGCTACGACTTTAATAGCGAGTTTGATTGTGGGATTTTGTGTGTCCTTTTTTTGTAATTGGATCAATAGGCACTCTTGCAGATCTCGTGCTCCAATTCCTGCAGGCTCAAAATCTTGAATTACCTTTAGCATATCCAATACTTCCTGTTCATCGGTCATTACATTTTGGCCAAAAGCGAGGTCGTCGACAAGATTGATGATGGGCCGGCGTAAATAGCCGTCATCGTCCAGACTGCCAATAATTTGCTGGCCAATTAAAAAGTGCTTGTCATCTAAAGCTAAAAGGTCTAATTGTTGTTGTAACTGCTCATAAAAGGAGTGCTGAATTGCAACAGGCATTTCTTTTCGGTCGTCATCGTCATCTCCGTAGTCATAGCCATTGCCATAATCTTTGAAATCATCTTCCTGGATATAGTCTTCTAAACTAAAGTCTTCTGAGTCGAATCCGTCTTCATTGTCAAAGTTGTCATCTGGATCTTTATCGGGGTATTCTTCTATAGGATCGGTCATATTAGTCAAGCTACCATCTTCTAACGCAGGGTTTTCTTCTAATTCTTCCTTGATTCTCGCATCTAATGAAACAGTCGGAACCTGCAACAATTTTATAAATTGTATTTGCTGCGGGGACAATTTCTGTAATAGCTTTTGTTGTAATGTTTGTTTTAACATGCTAATAGTTGACTTTTTTACATCTAAATTTAAACAAATATCATTATTATTTTAAAATAAAATCGATAATAAATAAAAAATGGGTATAATATTTGTGGAACGCGGGAAAAAGTTGCAAAGAAATTTGAGACTAGGCCTTTTTCTACCTATAGGTCTTTTGTTGTTTAATCGTGGCTGTAATTTCCAAAATCCACCCTTTCGAATTATGTCGTATTTTACAGTTGTTTGGCAGGTGTTTTTTATTGTTAAAAAATGTAAATAGTTGATTACAGCGATTTATTTAGTTGTATATTTAGCCCCTGAAAATAGATAAAAAGGCATATTGGACAGGTGTAAAACCTTTTGCTGGTCGGATGTGTTGAATATAAGATAAATTTCCATTTATGTTTAAACGTATTAAGAATAGGATTCTTCGTTATCTTGTTATAGCAGTATATTTTATCATTATATTGGTGTGTGCTATACAATTGAATTTTTTGTGGCTCTTTGGTTATTCTCCAACAAAAAAGGATATCGTTATGCCTAGTGTTAATATCTCTACGGAATTATACACGGCAGATAGTGTTTTAATTGGACGGTATTTCGACGAGGACAGAAATCCAATTCCATTTGATAGTATTCCGAAGTCTGTTACTAATGCGTTGATTGCAACTGAGGATGTTCGTTTTTATAGCCATAATGGTGTTGATTTTTTTGGTCTAGGATCAGGTATTATCTCTACATTAAAAGGGGATAAACGAGGCGCGAGTACAATTACGCAACAGTTAGCTAAAAATCTTTATCGTACTCGTTATAATAAGGCCGGTGGATTGTTGACGCGTCTTCCCGTGGCGGGTCTAGTGATCACGAAGTTTAAGGAGTGGATGACGGCTTATAAATTGGAGCAACGTTATTCCAAAAATCAGATATTGGAGATGTATTTAAATACAGTATCCTTCAGTAATAATGCCTATGGGATTGAGACTGCTGCAAAGCGCTATTTTTCGAAAGGAGCGAATCAATTGAATCAGACCGAAGCT
Source organism: Sphingobacterium sp. UBA2480 (assembly GCF_002341965.1). Lineage (NCBI taxonomy): Bacteria > Pseudomonadati > Bacteroidota > Sphingobacteriia > Sphingobacteriales > Sphingobacteriaceae > Sphingobacterium > Sphingobacterium sp. UBA2480. The sequence continues at coordinate 887,259 of NZ_DDPA01000007.1, forward strand.
GCTGTTTTGATTGGCATGTTAAAAGGTACGACTTTATATAATCCTATTCGTAATCCCGAAAATGCTTTTGTGCGAAAAAACACCGTTTTAAGTCAAATGTATAAAGGTGGTTTTCTGAAAAAAGAAGAGTATGATAAACTGGTTAAGGAGAAGATTGTTTTGAATACAAATAGTCAAGATCTTAATGCGGGTGGAGATTCTTACTTACGTGCTGCAGTAGCTAAATGGTTGGAAAAATGGTCTGAGGATAACAATTATGATATCTATACAGACGGTTTGAAAATTTACACGACGATAAATTCTAAACTTCAAAAGCATGCTGAAGAGGCTGTGGCGAAACAAATGATTGAATTACAGCAACGTCTAAATAACACCTGGGAGGGCCAGGAGCCTTGGCGTGATTTATCAGGTAAGGTTATACCCAACTTCTTGGATAATTTGGCAAAGAAAACTCCTTATTATGCTTTTTTGAGTAAAAAATATGCGAATACCCCTGATAGCATCAATTACTTCCTAAATAAAAAGAAGAAGATCGAAGTTTATAATTGGAAGGATGGTGGTAAGATCCAAAAGGATATGTCTACAATGGATTCTTTGAAATATTATGCCATGATGTTAAATGCAGGCATGATGTCTATGGATCCGTACTCGGGTGAAATTAAAGCATGGGTGGGTGGGATCAACCACCAATATTTTAAGTATGATCACGTGATGCAGGCGAAGCGACAAGCAGGGTCTACATTTAAACCTTTTGTATACTTGGCTGCTTTGGAGTCAGGGATGTCTCCGTGTGATAAGATTACGGATAAACCTGTTACGATCAAGATTGATAAAGGAGATTCTGTTGAGGTTTGGGAGCCTAAAAATGCAGATTGGAATTTTTCCTATCGTGAAATGTCGTTGCGTCATGCGATGGCGCGTTCCATTAATTCGGTTACGGTTCAGTTAACTGATATGGTTACGCCCGCGAAAGTTGTTGATGCGGCACATCGTTGTGGTATTACAAGTAAATTAAATCCTGTTGCCTCTGTGGGGTTAGGACCTAATGATGTTTCTGTTTTTGAAATGGTGAATGGGTACTCGACGATGATGAATCACGGTGAGCGTGTCTCACCTTTATTGGTGTCTAAGATCGAGGATCATGATGGTAATGTTATTGCCACTTTTCAGGCGGAGCGTAAACAAGTGGTGGATAAACAAGATGCCTGGTTGATGACGTATATGCTGCGGGGTGGTATGGAAGAACCTGGAGGTACATCTCAGGGATTGTGGGAATGGGATTTATTTGATAAGGAAAATGAAATCGGAGGAAAGACAGGTACTTCTTCCGAATATGTAGATGGTTGGTATATGGGAGTGACTAAAGATTTGGTGACAGGTGTTTGGGTTGGCTGTGACGAACGGAGTATTCACTTTAAAAATTCTCATTCGGGAGAAGGTTCTCGTACAGCATTACCAATATTTGGGGTGTATATGGAGTCTGTTTATAAAGACAAACAATTGGGGTATACGCAAGGTAAGTTTCCTAGTCCTACTGTTGAAATTACGAAATCTTACAAATGCGAAACTCCGCGTTATAGTGATCCGGAACCAGAGCAAAGTGATTCGACACAAGTAGAAGAGCCCGCTGATGAAGGATTTATCGGGCCTGAGGAAGAGGGAACGGAGCATCCTGTTGAGCGTAATCATACTGAAGGTGCTGATAGCGGAACGAGTAGCGTAGGGTCATCCTCGTTGGAGGAGCTTGGTAGTCAAAACTGATAATAGTTAAGGATATATCTAAAAAATAAAGATGGCCGCCTAGTTTAACTAAGGTGGCTTTTTTTATGCTAGGCTGCGTGGTTGGAATCTCTCTTGGTGAACGTTTGGTGTTGCTGAGGGAAAAGATTATTCCAATTAGGATTATATTTACGGATGAGCCTTTCGACTTGCATGGTTGTAAAATGTTGCAGTTCACTTATTCTCTTATTGGCGGTCTCCGAATTTGTGAAAGATTCTGTGTAGATTATTCGATTTAAGCTAGGGCCCTGGTTGAAAATAAAATTATTGGACTGCTGTAGTTCCATTACTGTACTAAAGATGTTGGAACTGAGACCGATTTTAAAGTGTTTCCGATTGTTGTCAGTTGATATATATACAATAAAATTGTTCATAATGCTAAATTATTTGGACGTTTAAAATATATTTACTAATTTTATTGGCACAATATTACTAATAAAATTAGTTTTTGCAAAATATTTTTTTGAAAAAATAATATGTCAAATATTTCGTCCAATCTGAAATTCCTTCGAAAAGGAAAAAAAATCACCCAGCAACAATTTGCTGATCTTATGGAAATTAAGCGTGCGTCTGTCGGTGCATACGAGGAAGATCGAGCAGAGCCTAAATATGAGTTATTAAAGAAGATTGCCGAATTCTATGGTTTGACTATGGATGAGTTGGCAAACGATGTTATTGATGACAAATGGAAGCCGGTTCCTAAAAGCAATGCCTCAAATTTAAGGGTGCTTAGTGTGACTGTGGATGCAGATGATCGTGAAAATATCGAACTTGTTCCGGTTAAGGCTAGTGCGGGGTATTTAAATGGATATGGTGATCCAGAATATGTTGCTGAGTTGCCAAAGTTTTCGCTACCTATGTTTGGTCAGGGGACATTTCGTGCTTTTGAAATAAAAGGGGATTCGATGTTGCCTTTACCTTCTGGTTCTATTATTGTGGCCGAATACGTAGAAAATTGGCATGATATTAAACCAGGAAGTACCTATATTGTCGTGTCGAAAGAAGATGGTGTGGTGTATAAACGCGTTGCTTTTAAATTTAAAGAGGATAAAGGTTTGAAGCTTGTTTCTGATAATAAGACCTATGAGCCTTATTGGGTAGAGACTGCTGATATTCTTGAAGTGTGGAAGGCTAAGGCTTTTATCAGTACACAGCTGCCCGAACCTACTCCGGAGCCAACCATAGAAACCCTGACAAGCATGATGGCGCAAATGCAGAAGACGATTAATGCAGTGGTGGATGGTTCTAAATAGTGGAGAATTATCTACGTATTTTTATTATTTAGTCACGCTGTGAAGATGATTGCAAGGACTGAGGAGCGATCGATAACTTATTTTTATAGGGACTGTAGGTATATTCAATATAAAAACAATCTATCTAAGTTTGTTTTTTATTTTATAAAATGCTATATTTGCATATCTGAAAGGAAGGGGGCTCGTATTGCCCCCTTTTTTTAATTCAATTAATTTAGCATTTCTAGAAACAGAACAATGCAGCATATAGAAAAGAGAGTTATTGAACTCATCGCGGAAAAAATTGCAGATCGCGAGGATTTGTTTATCGTCAGTGTGAAGATGCGCCCAAATAAAATTCTCGAGATTCTTTTGGACGGAGATAATGGTGTGAATATTGATGATTGCGCACAGGTGAGCCGTCATGTTGGTTTCCACTTGGAGGAGGAAAATGTAATTGATGATGCTTACCGTTTAGAGGTTTCATCTCCAGGTATTGATGCTAATTTTGTTAATATCCGACAGTATCAAAAGAATATAGGTCGTACAGTTCAGGTAAAGTTGAACGATAATACAAAAGTTGAAGGTACATTATTGACCGTAGACGAGATGAAGATCAATGTTCTTCAAAAGATAAAAGAAAAAGGTAAAAAAGCACAAGAGGTAGAAAAAGAACTTCCTTTTGATCAAATAAAAGCAACAAAAGTGGTAATTTCATTTTAATAATAATGAGTAACAGCAACATCAATCTGATAGACTCTTTTCAAGAGTTTAAGGAGTTTAAGAATATCGATAGACCTACTGTTATTACAGTATTGGAAGAGGTTTTTCGTAGTATGATCCGTCGTCGTTTTGGTACGGATGAAAATGTGGATGTTATCGTGAATCCAGATAACGGAGATTTGGAGATTTGGAGGACGCGTGTCGTTGTTGAAGATGAGTTTTCAGAAGATGATGACCTTGAAATCGAATTAGCGGAAGCTAGAAAGCATGATGAAGATTTGGAAGTAGGTGATGATTTTATTGAACAGATCACATTGGAAAGCTTTGGTCGTCGTGCAATTTTAGCGGCACGTCAGACGCTTGTATCTAAGGTTTTGGAATTGGAAAAAGACGAGGTCTTTAAGAAATATAAAGATAGAGAAGGAGAGTTGGTCATTGGTGAGGTCTATCAGATTTGGAAAAAGGAGATCTTGGTATTGGATGAGGACGGGAATGAACTAATTCTTCCTAAATCAGAGCAAATCCCAGCTGACTATTTCAAAAAGGGAGATGGCATTCGCGCAGTTGTGCATAAAGTAGATATGATGAATAATAATCCGAAGATTATTATTTCACGTACTGCACCTGCGTTCTTACAACGTTTATTTGAACTTGAGGTTCCTGAGATTTTCGATGGTTTGATTACGATCAAGAAAATCGTTCGTGAGCCAGGGGAAAGAGCGAAGGTTGCTGTTGAGTCTTATGACGATCGTATTGATCCTGTAGGAGCTTGTGTTGGTATGAAGGGGTCTCGTATTCATGGTATCGTTCGTGAGCTGCGTAATGAGAATATTGATGTAATTAATTTTACAACAAATCATTCGTTGTACATCGCTCGTGCTTTGAGCCCTGCAAGAATTAGCTCAATCAAAATCGATGAAGAAAATAAGACTGCGGCTGTATATTTAAAATCGGATCAAGTTTCTTTAGCCATTGGACGTGGGGGACATAATATTAAATTGGCTGGTAAATTGACTGGTTATGAAATTGATGTTTATCGCGAAAATGACGAGTTTGATGAAGATGTCGATATCGAAGAATTCAGCGATGAGATTGAAAGCTGGGTTATTGATGAATTGAAACGTGTCGGCTTGGATTCAGCGAAGTCGGTGTTGTCTCTTAGCGAGGAAGAGCTGGTTAGACGTACCGATTTGGAAGAGGATACTGTTCGTGAGATTGTACGTATTTTACAAGCTGAATTTGAATAAAATTCAGCTCGTTAATTTTTTTCTATCTAACATTCGGAATAAATTGTTTATGGATGGAAAAAAACATATTTTTGTAATTATATTAAAATAGTTTATATTATAGATGACTGAAGGAAAAGGAACAAACTTGCTTAAAGCAGCAAAGGAACTCAACATCGGGATACATACCGCCGTGGAATGTTTAGTGAAAAAAGGATATGATGTAGAAGCAAAGCCTAACACTAAATTGAGCGGAGAGATGTATGGTGTGCTGTTAAAAGAGTTTCAGGGAGACAAATCACTGAAAGATGAAGCTAAACAAATTGTGATTGGCAAAATTCGTCGTGAGGAGTCGCCGTCCTCTTCTCCTAAGGAATCATCTAAGAATGAGGATTTCGAAGATCATGATGAATCCAAGGAAATCTTGGTCAAGAATACAGTAGAAATCCCTTCTGTTAAGGAAACTACTCCTGCAAAAGTGGAGGAGCCCGTTCATCAAGGTGGTATGAAGGTGGTTGGTAAGATTGATCTTGACGCATTGAATAGAGGCGGAAGTAAGGTCAAGAAGGAAGAACCTGTTAAGGAGGAACCAAAAACCATTAAAGAAACGCCTGTAGAGGCTAAAGCTGAAGCTAAGGTGGAAGAAAAGAAGGAAGCCGAAGTCAAAGCGCCTATTGTTGAAGCGAAAAAAGAAGAACCAAAGGTTATTGAAAAGAAGCCGGAAGTTGTTGTACCAAAAGCTGAAATAGAAAAACCCGAAGTAAATAAAACTGAAGTAAAAGCAACTCCGGTTGTAGAGACAAAAACTGAACCTGTGAAGGTAGAAGACAAGAAAAAAGAAGAAACAGCGCCGAAAGCTGTGCCAGTAACTCCAATAGTGGAGCCTGCGAAAAAACAAGGAGATGAAATTATTTCTGCTCGTGCGGAAAGATTGACAGGTCCTAAAGTCATTGGTAAAATTGAATTACCATCTGCTAGACCTTCCCACAAACCAGTGGCTTCATCTTCAAATGCTGGAAATAATAATGAGAAACGTAAGCGTAAGCGTACGAATCCAAATGGTCCAGTAAACCCAAATGCGGGGCAAGGTCAAGGTCATAATAATCAAAACCGTGGACCGCGCGATGGTAACAATCCCAACAACCGGGACCAACAAGGAGGTAACCGAGGTGGGAATCATGGTCCTAACAACAACCCGAACAATCGTCAAGGGCAAAACAACAACCAACACCCAGGTAGACCGGGACAAGGAGGTAACAACCAACACTCAGGTAGACCAGGACAAGGTACGAGACCGCAACACGGTAATCGTTTTGACAATAGAGGTAAGGGAAGACCTGTTGAGAATAAGGAAGAACCTACTGAAAAGGAAATCCAAGATCAAATCAAAGCAACACTTGCTCGTTTGAGTGGTGCAGGTAAATCTGGTAAATTTGCGCAACGTGCCAAATTGAGACGTCAGAAACGTGATGATGTTGCTCAACATGCGGAAGAAGCTGCAATGGAGCAAGAAATGATGGCAAAAGTATTGCGTGTTACAGAGTTCGTAACTGCAAACGAATTAGCTAATTTGATGGACGTTCAGGTAACCCAAATTATTGCAACTTGTATGAGTTTGGGTATGTTCGTGTCAATTAATCAGCGTTTAGATGCGGAAACTTTAACCATTGTAGCGGATGAATTTGGTTATCAGGTAGAGTTTATCAAACCTGAGGATGAGGAGACTGCTGAATTGGAGGAACCGGATACAGAAGAGAACTTGATTTCAAGAGCGCCTATTGTAACGGTCATGGGACACGTCGACCATGGTAAGACCTCTTTACTGGATTATATCCGTAAGGCGAACGTTACTTCTGGTGAGGCGGGTGGTATCACCCAACATATCGGTGCATACGCGGTGAAATTGGAGGATGGTCGGAAGATCACTTTCTTGGATACTCCTGGTCACGAGGCTTTTACAGCGATGCGTGCCCGTGGTGCCAAAGTAACAGATATTGTTATTATTGTTATCGCAGCTGACGACGCCGTCATGCCGCAAACAAAAGAAGCGATCAACCACGCGCAGGCAGCAGGAGTTCCAATCGTATTTGCATTTACTAAAGTAGATAAACCGGGAGCAAATCCTGATAGAATCCGTGAGCAGCTTTCTGCGATGAATATCTTAGTTGAAGACTGGGGCGGTAAGTTCCAAGCGCAAGAGATTTCAGCAAAAACGGGGGAAAATGTTGACCTATTATTAGAGAAAGTTCTATTGGAAGCTGAGATGTTAGATCTAAAAGCTGATCCGAAAAAACGTGCTGTTGGTTCAGTAATTGAAGCAGCTTTGGATAAAGGTCGTGGTATCGTGACAACGGTGTTGATACAAAGTGGTACATTACGTGTTGGAGACCCTATTTTAGCGGGATCGCATTCAGGTAAGGTGAAGGCTTTGACTAATGAAAGAGGTGAACGTGTTAAAGAGGCGGGACCTTCTGTTCCAGTGCAAATCTTGGGTATGGCCGGCGCACCAACAGCAGGGGATAAGCTTTATGTTCTTGAAAGCGAGTCTGAAGCTAGAACTGTAGCTAACAAACGTCTTCAGTTACAACGCGAGCAAGGCATGCGTGCAACTAAACATATTACCTTGGATGAAATCGGTCGTCGTTTGGCCATCGGTAACTTTAAAGAACTTAATATTATCGTTAAAGGTGATGTGGACGGTTCTATTGAAGCATTATCAGATTCATTATTGAAATTGTCTACTGACGAAATTCAGGTTAATATCATTCACAAATCAGTGGGTGCAATCTCTGAATCAGATGTATTGTTAGCTTCTGCTTCCGATGCGATTATCATAGGTTTCCAAGTACGTCCAACACAAAACGCACGTAAGTTGGCAGAGAACGAGCAAATTGATGTACGTTTATATTCGATCATCTATGATGCGATTGATGAAATCAAATCTGCGATGGAGGGTATGTTGGCGCCGAAATTTGAAGAGAAAATCGTTGCTGAGGTTGAAATCAGAGAAACCTTCAAAATTTCTAAAGTGGGTACGATTGCCGGATGTATGGTTAAAGAAGGTAAGATCAATAGAAATAATGATATCCGCATAATCAGAGATGGTGTTGTAATTCATACTGGTAAACTGGCATCGTTGAAACGTTTTAAAGACGATGTGAAAGAAGTTTCAATGGGTTATGAATGTGGTTTGAATATTGACCGTTTCAACGATATTCAAGTAGGAGATATTGTTGAAGCTTACGAACAAGTTGAAGTGAAACGTAAATTGTAATCACTTAGTGGTACACTAATAAAACAGAAAGCGGCATTGATTTTAATCAATGCCGCTTTCTGTTTTAACGTTCGTATAGTTCTATTGGAACCTGATCAGGATCAAAGAAGAATGTAAAGCGTTTATTTGTTAACTCGTCTATTCTGATCCCTTCATGTGATACACCTGCTTTTTCGAGCTTATTTAATTCTAGGTGGAGATTATCGACTTCGAATGCAAGATGTCTTAAACCGGCAGCTTCTGGAAAGCTGAGCCGATTAGGCGGTGATGGGAACGAAAAAAAGTTCTATAATGTAATGATCATTGAGTTTGAGGTCCAGTTTGTAGGAATCACGTTCCACACGATAGTATTCTCTAGCAATCTCTAGGCCCAGTATGCCCGTATAGAATTTCTTTGAACGTTCATAATCACTACAGATAATGGCGATATGATGTATCTTGTTGAGGTTTAATTTCATCTTTCAATACTTATCTCATGGCATTTGTTATATCTTTTGTTCATTTAGGATATGGAGCATATACAGACTATTTTACCGTGTCTCTCCTATTATTTTGCTCTTTCATATTGTTTAGGCCAAGGAACTTCAGCGTCTAATTCTTTGGCAAAATGTAATGGAAGGTGTGGATCATCAAGAAATCCCCGTGCGATTAAGATTAAATCTGCTTGCTTTCGCGTAATGATCTCGGATGCTTCAATAGCAGTTTTAATTAAACCTACAGTGGCGACGTTATTCTTGGTATGTTCCTTAATCGCGATGGCGAAAGGGAGCTGATATGCTGGTCCTACATCTATTTTTTGATAGGAGACCAATCCTCCACTTGAAACATCAATCAGGTCTACCCCCAATGCATATAGCTGTTGTGATAAGGCTATGGATTGCTTTAAGTCCCAGCCGGCTTCGGCCCAGTCAGTTGCTGAAATACGTACCCATAAACTTTGGCTTGTTATTTCTTGTTTTACTCTTTTCACAATTTCAATAAGAAAGCGTATTCTATTTTCAAAGATCCCGCCGAAAGTGTCTTTTCGTAAGTTGCTCAGTGGTGAAAGAAATTGATGGATCAGATATCCATGTGCTGCATGGAGTTCAATAATTTCATAGCCGGCTTGGATTGCTCTTTTCGTCGCTGTTCCAAATTGTTCAATCAGATTTTCAATGGCGGAAACATCAAGTTCCTGTGGTTCATAATCTCCTGCATGGAAAGCTATTGCAGATGGAGCAACTGTTTGCCAGCCCTGAGGGTCCGTTGGTGAAAATTGATTCCTGCCAAGCCAAGGTTTATTGCTGCTTGCTTTGCGGCCTGCATGGGCAAGTTGTATGCCGGGTATGGAATTATTTGCTTTAATGAACTCGGTTATTTCTTTTAATTTTTCGATATGCTGGTCGTCCCATAAGCCAAGGTCTCCATCACTGATTCGACCGTCAGGGCTAACTGCTGTTGCTTCTTGTATTACTGCTGCAGCTCCGCCGATTGCAAATTGGCCCAAATGAACCAAATGCCAGTTATTTGCAAAACCATCTTTTGCCGAGTATTGACACATTGGGGATACAACCAAACGATTTTTCAATTGTAAATTTCCGATGTTTACTGATGAAAATAATTGACTCATAATTGCTTGTTTATAGAAGATAGGAGCAATGAAAGCTCCTATCTTGATCAATTTCTTTGTATCATAAAAGAAAGCCATTAAAAGGACTGTATTTGACCCTGATGAATAGCTATTCGATTATTAGGGATTTGTAGACCATAAAGAAGCTGATTTTAACATGGCTCTTCTTGGTAGTTTTAAATTAGCAATGATCAGCTCCGCGAAATCTTCAGGCTGAAGAACTTTTTCTGGATCACCATCGGTAAGTCCAAGATCTTTGGACATATCCGAGGCAATCGTACTAGGCATAAGTGTACATACCCGAATATTGTTTTTCCGTACTTCCCGCATTAAAGAATCGGCGAAGCCGATGACGCCAAACTTCGATGCACTATAAGCGGAAGTGGTGGCTGCGCCATTTAATCCGGCAGTCGAAGATACCATTATGATATCGCCTTGATTTTTTTCAATCAGTTGCGGAAGAATAGTTTTTGTAACAAAATATGTACCCAGGAGATTCGTTTGAATGATCGATGTCCAATCGGCAACATCCATGTCGAACACAGTGGAAAACGATGCTACTCCCGCATTGTTAACTAATATGTCAAAGCTACCGAAGGTATTTTTCAATCGCTCGATCTCCTCCTGTACTGCACTATAATTTGATACGTCAAAGACGGCATAAGTGACCTCAGTGCCCAGCTCGGCAAGTTCCGTGGCCGTATCCTTTAAAGCAGCTTCATTTCTACCGGTAATAGCGATATGAACACCTTCTTTCGCTAATGCATAGGCAATCGCTTTCCCCAATCCTCGCGCACCACCCGTAATTAAGGCTCTTTTTCCTGTTATATTTTCCATAATATAAAAATAGGCATGATCTTTTTTATTCCTGTCAGATGATCCTAAGAAAGGCAATTTATTTTGCCTTTTTTAGGATATTTTCGATAATGGGGTAAGTATTGTTGCGTATGTCTTCAAATTGGTCCACATGACGCCATTCTGCTTTTGTGATATCTTCTGCAGTTTGCGGAATCAATTTAGGGACTTTGTTGACTCCCATTTCATACCAGTTCGTTGCTTTTAAGACGAATTCTCCATTTCGCAAAAAATAGGTATGGTATGATGTGGTGATTTTTTTTCCTAAGTAGTTGATTTTGATGCCACATTCCTCTTCAACTTCGCGTACAGCTGCTTCCCGCATTTTTTCATTTTCTTCCACTTTACCTTTCGGAAGATCCCATTTTCCTAATCGGTAGATAAAAAGATAGTCTCCATCACCATTTTTCACCAGCCCACCTGCAGCTTTAATGAGCTTAATTTTATTTTTTAAGTTTTGAAATACGGTTTCAAAATCCTTGTTGATGTAGAGATATGTTTTTGGAACTTTATCAATTTCAGATTGTTTGAAAAGTTTTTGGAGGTCAATCTCTTGAAAACTAATTGTTTGTGGGTTTTTGATTTTCGATGGAACAAAATCTGCTAAAATTAGCACGGTTTCGTTCATATAAATTTTATAAATTTGCGCCATGAATAATTTAAATGAGGTTGAACAAAAAGTTGCTGAATCCTTATTGCAAATTAAAGCAATAAAATTGCAACCTAAAAGTCCTTTTACATGGGCGTCGGGTTGGAAGTCTCCAATTTACTGTGATAACCGTATCACTTTATCTCATCCTGCGATTCGTACATACATTCGTCAAAAGCTTTCTAAGCTTATTCAAGAAGAGTTTGGATCAGTGGATATGATTTCTGGAGTTGCTACGGCAGGTATTCCACAAGGCGTTTTGGTAGCACAGGATTTGGGACTACCATTTTCTTATGTCAGAAGCTCAGCTAAGGATCATGGTCGTCAGAATTTAATTGAAGGTGAAGTAGTTAGCGGTCAACGCGTAGTTGTAATTGAAGATCTAATTTCGACAGGTAAGAGTAGTTTAGTGGCTGTAAAGGCGTTACGTGAGGCTGGCTGCAATGTTGTTGGCTTGGTGTCTATTTTTACTTATGGATTGCAACAAGCTACTGATAATTTTGCTGATGCAAAATGTCCTTATTTCAGTCTATGTAATTATGATGCTTTGATTCAGGTCGCTGCTGAAAATAGTTATGTATTGGAAGAGGATATTGAGATCTTGAAAAAGTGGCGATTGAACCCGGCTACTTGGGGCGACAATTTTCAATAAAGAGGATTAATTTATCGTTATGACTACTATTCAGAATACAACAGAAATCAACAAAAATGTCGGCGAGGTGTATGCGTTTTTGGCGGATCTCAACAATCATGAGCAGTTGATGCCTGAAAATATCTACAATTGGTCTTCGACTACGGACGAGGCGCGATTTACAATACAGAATATGGCAAAATTGGCTCTTCGCGTAGAAGAGCGTGTTGAGAATCATCTTATTAAGTTGACTCCTTTAGAGAAGGCACCTTTTGACGTAACTCTTCGTTGGGAATTGCAAGTTATTGCTGATACAGTGACAAAGGCAACCTTTATCATAGATGCTGATCTCAACATGATGATGAAAATGATCGCTTCTGGGCCGCTTCAAAAATTGGTTGACTTTCAGGTCAACAAATTAAAAGAAAAGCTAGGGTAGGTTGGTTCATAGCGAATATAAAAAAAGCTCGATTAGTAATAATCGAGCTTTTTTTATGCTAGTCTTTCATTGACTTTTTTCCAATTCACAACATTCCACCAATTTTTAATATAATCAGCTCTTTTGTTTTGATAGTGCAGGTAATAAGCATGCTCCCATACATCAAGACCTAAAATGGGAATACCTTTTACCTCTGCAACATCCATTAAAGGATTGTCTTGGTTTGGAGTAGAGCTAATTTTTAAGTTACCTGAGTCATCCAAAAGCAACCAGGCCCATCCCGAACCGAATCGTGAGGTTGCTGCAGCGGCAAACTGTTCTTTGAATTTGTCTAGAGAACCAAATGTCTTATTGATCATAGTCAATAATTTTTCGGATGGCTGGCTCGGCTTATCGGACAGACTTTCCCAAAAAAAGTTATGGTTCCAGGCTCCTCCAGCATTATTCCTTGCTTTTGGAGAGTACTTAGATATGTTTGCTAGAAGTTGCTCCTCTGAGGCTTCTTTGATGTTTTCAGCAAGAATGGCTTCGTTAACGGCATTAATATAGGCCATATGGTGCTTTGTATAATGGATTTCCATCGTCAACGCATCAATATTAGGTTCCAAAGCGGCATAACTGAATGGTAATTTTACTTGGGAAAACTTTAAGGTAGCGGCATGTAATTCAGTAGCTTTCGCGGAAGCAATATCTTGTAATATTGATCCAGATACAGCGATGCCTAGCGTAGCTTTTGCTGCATTTTGAAGGAAGTTTCTGCGTGTTTGCATATAATCTTATTGTGATTAGTTTTGATATAAATATAACGTGAAATTTTGCAAATATTGTCCAAGAATTGTCTGTTAATTGTAATACAACAAAATTGTTATAAATTGATCTGTAGAGCAGCATGCTTTGTTTCGAATTTTGATGTACGGTAATTTCGCTACCCCTATTTTCTATTGTTTTAAAGGCATTTCATGGCAGTTATAGGACAGGTTGGTTAAAGAATTATAATTGTTTATAAAATCAAATTTAGCTAAGTTTGATCTATGTATACATTAAGGATTTCAAAAATCATCCCCCAACCTAATAATAACCTTACTTTTCAGCTTGAGTCTATAGCAGGAGACTATCCTTCCTATAAAGCTGGGCAGTTTATTACGCTTTCTTTTGTGTTTGGTGACCGTGAGGTACGTCGTTCTTATTCTTTTAATAGTTCGCCGGATAATAATGAGCCCTTAAGCATCACTGTTAAGCGTGTCGAAAATGGGGAAATATCTCGACTGCTCCACCATACTATTGTGGAGGGGGATATCGTCAACGCGATGGAACCTCAGGGTTTGTTTTTATATGAACCTGAACCGGAAAAGATTCGGACCTTATTTTTGTTTGCTGCTGGAATTGGCATCACACCCTTGTACGCTATTCTCAAAACAGCGCTTCTTGCGGAAAGTAAGTCTAAAATAGTGTTAATTTACAGTAATAGTACGCTGGAATTAACACCGTTTCGATCCGAATTGGAGGGTTGGGCAGACCGATTTCCTGATCGTTTAACAATTGTGTGGATTTACTCCAATAGTAAAAATTTGATGAAGGCCAGGTTGAATAGAGATTATATACATGCTATTGTTAACGATCATTTGTTTGGAAATAAGGAAGATGCCTTGTTTTATACCTGCGGTCCTGTGATTTATATGGATCTATGTCGTTTTACCCTTTTGGGGATGGGATTTGATTCCAATCAGATAAAACGAGAGACATTTCTATTGCCCGAAAATGAAGAGGATGATGATGACGAGACCGAAAAGGAAGTTGATACAACGACCTATGCTATCGAATTATATTTTCAAGGCAAAACCTATAATCTTGAAGTGCCATATAACAAATCTATTTTGGACATCGGGCTGGAACATAAAATTAAGTTGCCGTATTCTTGTAAATCCGGTATGTGTAGTACCTGTATTTCACAGTGTACAAGAGGTAAAGTAAGAATGGATTATAATGAGGTTTTAACAGATCGCGAAGTTGAACAAGGAAGGATACTTTTGTGCACGGGGCATCCGGTAGAAATGAATACGGCTATTGAAGTATTATAATTTAACATCTGTATTTAATCCGAAAATACAGTGTGTTGTTATAGGGCGTTATAGCTATTTAAAATTGCATATACACGTAAATTTACCTAAGTTTGAATATAACCGTTTTATAGCTAACTATTATGGGAAAATTACTCTGGAGCCCAACAGAAGAGCAAAAATCTCTAGCTGAGATCAATAAGTTTAAACAATATGTGGAGAATGAGCATGGCTTATTCTTTCCATCCTATCAGGACCTTTGGGCATGGTCAACGACGGAACTGGCTAATTTTTGGAAGAGTATAGCCGCCTATTTTAATTTAAAATTTCATTCAGCTCCTACAAACATTGTCGAGTTACCGGCAGATTCCACAAGCTTTATTGGGACAAAGTGGTTTAGTGGGGCTACTTTGAATTATGCTGAACACGTATTTCGGAACACAACGGAAAAGCGTCCTGCATTAATCTTTCAATCTGAACAGCATGCTAAAAGAGAGGTGTCATGGACTGAGTTGGAATCCATGGTTCTCAAACTCCAAGTCTATTTGAAAGAATTAGGTGTACAAAGTGGAGATCGTGTAGCTGGTGTATTGATTAATGGCATCGAAGCAGTTGCGTTATTTTTGGCTGCTAATTCCATCGGTGCGGTTTGGTCCTGTTGTTCGCCCGACTTTGGGGAGGCAAGTATTCAGGAACGTTTTGAGCAGATTGAACCCAAAGTACTCTTCGCAAATTCCAGTTATTACTATAATGGACGTCTTTTTGAAAAGGCGGAAAGTATTCAGCAACTTTCGCAGCGGCTACCATCATTAGTGGCTTGTGTTTTGATTGATGATCCTATTTGGGAAGAGATTCTGAAAAAGGATCTTACACAAGTTAAGCTCCAATTTACGGCAATGCCTTTTGATGCTCCAATATGGATTTTGTATTCTTCGGGAACTACCGGGAAGCCTAAAGCCATTACACATGGAGTTGGTGGTATGCTGCTGGAACATATGAAAGCACTTGGACTGCATCAAAATGTGCAAGACGGCGATCGATTTATGTGGTATTCTACTACAGGATGGATGATGTGGAATTATGCGCTTTCGGCCCTTTTAATGGGAAATACATTGTGTATATATGATGGAGCTACGAATTATCCCGACAAATTGAGTTTATGGAGGTTTGCACAAGAAAGTAAGGTGGATCATTTTGGCGTTGGGGCTGCTTATCTCATCTCCTGTCAAGATCAAGATTTAAAATCCATGGCTTATCAGCCGAAAACAATAGGGTCAACAGGCTCACCACTTCCGCCAGATGTGTTTGAATGGCTAAATGTACAGTTTCCAAAAAGTCAAATTGTCTCATTAAGTGGTGGTACAGACGTTTGCAGCGCCTTTCTTTCGGGGTGCACTTTGCGTGATGTTTATGCAGGAGAGATTCAATGCCGCACCTTAGGAGCTAAGATAGAAGCATTTGATGAGAATGGTCATCCACTTTATGGGGAGGTTGGAGAACTCGTTATTTTAGCTCCCATGCCCTGCATGCCCATCTATTTTTGGAACGATGGGGCGAATAAAAAATACTTCGATAGTTATTTTGATAAATATAGCGGTGTTTGGAGTCATGGTGACTGGATTAAGATTACTGACCATGATGGAGTAATTATGTACGGGCGTTCAGATGCAACTCTGAACCGTGGCGGCGTACGTATTGGTACTGCAGAGATCTATAATGTTTTAAATAGAACCGAGGGGGTCTTGGATAGTTTGGTTATTTGCGTAGATCATGAAGATGGATCATCTGATATGTTGCTTTTTGTTCAATTGGACACTGGCTTATTGAATGACATGTTAAAAGGTGAGATTAAACGGGTGCTTCGGCAGCAATATAGTCCGCGACATGTGCCTGACGATATTTTTCAAGTAGCGGCTATTCCTTATACGTTAAGCGGTAAAAAACTGGAGCTGCCTATTAAGAAAATCTTTTCGGGGATACCTGTAGAAAAAGCGGTGTCAGTAGACATTATGCGGAATCGAGAATCTTTGTTGGACTTTGAAGCGATTAGCAAAATCTGGAGAAGATCCTAAATATAGCTATAAAATAGCTAATTTAAAAACCCCTCAGATGACGAAGTTTGCCGTTTGAGGGGTTTTCGAATTTAACTTTACTCCACTCAGACCTGTATAACACCTACATTATACCGGTCTAAGATAGGTTTTTCGTTGGCAGCTTCAATTCCCATGCTGATAACTTTTCGTGTTTCTTCAGGTGCTATAATTCCATCAACCCATAGTCTCGCAGCAGCGTAATATGGGCTCAATTGCTCGTTGTACCGGTCTTCGATGGATTTAAGGAGGTCGTTTTTCTCTTCTTCATTAATTTCTTGACCTTTGGCCTTTAAAGCTGATTCTTGGATTTGAAACAGTGTTTTGCCTGCTGCGGCACCGCTCATGACTGCCATTTGGGCGGTAGGCCAAGCGTAGATTAGTCGTGGGTCATACGCTTTTCCACACATTGCATAATTTCCTGCGCCATAACTGTTTCCGACAATAAATGTAAATTTTGGGACTACGGAGTTGGCCATTGCATTGACCATTTTTGCGCCGTCTTTGATAATCCCCCCTTGTTCAGATCGGCTCCCTACCATAAAACCAGTGACGTCCTGAAAAAAAACAAGTGGAATGCGCTGCTGGTTGCAATTCATGATGAAGCGCGCCGCCTTATCTGCTGAATCACTATAGATAACCCCGCCCATCTGCATTTCCATGGTGTTGCCAGGTTTTTTGGCTTTAATGATCTCGCGTTGATTAGCAACGATCCCGACAGCCCAGCCATCTATGCGGGCGAGGCCGCATACAATGGTTTTTCCATAATCTGGCTTGTATTCTTCTAAAGTCTCTGCGTCTACAATTGCATTCAGGATATCCTGCATGCGATAAGGTTTTGTCCTGTCTTCGGGAAGAATCTCTACTATTTTACTCGGATCAGTTTTTGGGGGTAGGCTTATCTTTCTGTCGAAATTAGCTTTTGGATTTCCACCGATTTTATCGATAACATTTTTTATAGCATCTAAACAACTTTGGTCGTCGGGAAATTTATTGTCTGTTACGCCGGATATCTCCGAATGGGTAGAAGCTCCGCCGAGTGTTTCTGCATCTACAGTTTCACCTATCGCAGATTTGACCAAGTAAGGGCCTGCTAAAAATACAGATCCCGTTCCTTCGACGATAAAGGCGTAGTCGGACATAATAGGTAAATAAGCGCCACCTGCTACACAACTTCCCATAATTGCTGCAATTTGAGGTATTCCCATGGAGGACATTCGGGCATTGTTACGGAATATACGTCCAAAATGTTCTTTGTCCGGAAAGATTTCATCTTGTAGCGGTAAAAATACACCGGCGGAATCTACTAAATAGATAATTGGCAAGTTGTTTTCCATAGCAATTTCTTGTGCGCGTAGATTTTTCTTGGCAGAAATTGGGAACCATGCCCCAGCTTTGACAGTCGCGTCGTTGGAGACAATGACGCATAGTTTGGATTTTACATAACCCAGTACCGCTGCGCATCCTGCGTTTATGCATCCACCATGTTCTTTGTACATTCCTTCGCCGGCAAACATGCCTATTTCAAGATACTCACGGTCTGGGTCCAGTAGATATTCTATTCTTTCCCAGGCTGACATTTTGCCTTTTTCTTTCAGTTTTTTTATTTTATCGATGCCGCCACCGAATTTTAAATTTTCTCTTTTTTGGCGAAGTAATGCGAGTAGCTCCTTCATAATTTATAATCTTGGTTTTAAAAACTGTTAAATTAAGAATTTCTTATTTTTAGATAAATTTAAAATAAAATTTTAAAATATTTGCAATTTTATTCCTAAATATTTTGATATATTTGAATTGAATTACCGATTGTAAATTTAATATTCATGCTTATGTTTATTGAAAATAAACAACAAATGGATATGATCAGACAAAGTGCACGAGATTTTGCACAGTATCATATCAAACCTTATGTGATGGAATGGGACGAAGCCCAAATATTTCCAATAGAAGTTTTTAAAAAGTTAGGCGAACACGGTTTCATGGGAGTAATCGTTCCTGAAGAATATGGCGGATCAGGGCTCGGGTATCAGGAATACATTACCGTTTTGGATGAAATCTCCAAGGTATGTGGTTCAATCGGGCTTTCTGTGGCGGCGCATAATTCCTTGTGCACAAATCATATATTAAGCTTTGCCAGTGAAGAACAGAAGAAACGTTATCTTCCAAAGTTGGCGACAGCTGAATGGATCGGTGCCTGGGGGCTTACAGAAACCGGTTCCGGTTCTGACGCCGGTGGAATGACGACATTTGCGGAGAGAGATGGTGATCATTACGTGTTAAATGGTTCTAAAAATTTTATCACGCATGCCATCAGTTCTAGTGTTGCTGTCGTTATTGCACGAACTGGGGCTAAGGGGGATAAAAAAGGGATGTCGGCTTTCATTGTTGAGAAAGGTACACCTGGATTTACTGCGGGAAAGAAAGAAAATAAATTGGGGATGCGTGCCTCAGAAACTGCCTGTCTTTTTTTTGATAATTGTCGGATTCATCGGGATCAACTCATCGGTGAGGAAGGACAGGGCTTTGTACAGGCTTTAAAATTATTGGATGGCGGACGTATTTCGATTGCGGCACTTTCTTTGGGTATTGCCCGCGGAGCTTACGAGTGTGCGCTGAAATATGCACACGAGCGTGAGCAATTTGGGAAAAAGATTTACGAATTTCAGGCAGTTTCTTTTGCACTTGCAGATATGGCTACACAAGTAGAGGCAAGCGAATTGTTAACGAGGCAGGCGGGCTATTTAAAGGATCATGGGGACCGTGTTTCTAAAATTGGAGCGATGGCTAAACTTTATGCGTCGGAGGCTGCTGTTAGTGTCTCGAATGAATCTGTGCAGATCTTTGGTGGTTATGGATTTACAAAGGACTATCCTGCCGAGAAGTTTTTTAGAGATGCTAAACTATGTACCATAGGTGAAGGGACTTCAAGTATTCAGAAAATGGTGATCGCCAGAGAGATTGAGAAAGATATTTTATAGCATATGATGAGGGATCAAGTTGTATTGGTTGATTGCCCAAGAGACGCTGTTCAAGGGCTTCATAACTTTATTGAGACAGATAAGAAAATTAAACATATCAATACGTTAATCGAAAGTGAGCTGTTTGATGTTATTGATTTTGGATCTTTCGTTTCGCCGAAAGCAGTTCCGCAGTTGGCGGATACAAAAGCAGTCCTGGAAGGAATCAGAAAGAATGAAAAAGTGAAGTTATTGGCGATTGTCGCCAATCTTCGTGGAGTAGAAGAAGCCGTTCTAGAGGAAAAAATCGACTTTTTAGGGTATCCATTTTCAATATCGGAAACATTTCAACGTCGAAATACCAATATGGGCTTGGCGGCTTCTTATCAGCAAGTAAAAGAAATGAAACTTTTGGCAGACGCTAATCATAAATCTTTAGTTATTTATATTAGCATGGCTTTTGGGAACCCATACAAGGATCCGTGGTCCCCACTTTTGGTAGAAGAATGGATTGGGAAATTATACGATCTGGGTATCCGGGAATTTTCTTTGGCAGACACAACTTCAGAAGCCGATGCGAATCAGATTTCAGCATTATTCACTTTTGTTAAAGCCAGTTTTCCAAAACTGGAAATAGGTGCACATTTTCATGCGAGGCAAGCGGAGAGTCTTGCTAAGATTGAAGCCGCTTATCTCGCAGGTTGCCGTAAATTTGAAGGCGCATTGCTTGGTTATGGCGGTTGTCCATTTGCAAAAGATGATTTGGTTGGCAATATACCTTCAGAACTCTTGTTGCGTTATTTTGGACGAGGAACTGATGCTGAAATACTCGGATTGGAGCATAGCTTCAGGCAAATGATTTTGTAGGGATTTTTGAGATGGAAAAACTGAATTTTATAAAGGTGCACGTTGAGCAGCATGTGTTCAATTTGACGCTAGCTCGTTCGGATAAAAGAAATGCTTTTAGTCCGACTATGGTGAACGAAATTGCCTATGCATTGAATCTGGCGAATAGCAATCCCGATATTCGTTTAGTACAAATAGAGGCTGAAGGTCCGGTGTTCTGTGCGGGTATGGATCTTAAAGCTTTTGAGGATCCTACAGTAGATATTGGTAATCCGGCAATTCCAAAGGTTGAAAAGTCTTTGGCAGAAATATTTGCCTGTTTAGATAAGCCTTCAATCTGTGTTGTTAGGGGAGATGTTATTGCAGGTGGTTTTTTGATTGCATTATCTTGCACTTATTTGTTTGCACTGCCACATGTACGTTTTTCTTTGCCAGAAGTAAAAATCGGACTCTTTCCATTTCAGGTGTTGGCCTTGCTAATGGAATATATGCCTGAAAGAAAAGCGATGGATCTTTGTATCAGGGGAGATTCTTTTTCTGCGGGAGATGCGCTGGATAAGGGTATTCTGTCCGGAATTTTGGATGTTGAAGAAACTGCCTTGGTTGAATTGAGAGAAACTATTCTTAAAAATGCTCCTTTGGCTATATCGAGAGGTTTTGTTGCACTGCGAAGGCTAAAAGAGCAAGATTATGATGATAAGTATAACTTTCTCTTAGAGAGCTTGGCAGATTTGCGTAAAACCAATGATTTCAAGGAGGGAATGGATGCCATGCGTAATAAAAGAAAAGCCAACTGGAAAAATAGCTAATTAAAATGATCGAAAACTCGGTCTGCTTGTCAAGGGAGAGAATTCCCAAGGAATAGAACTAAGGATAATCAGTAAAGCTAGTCCAAACCAGATTAATAATGTTTTAAAACGTCGATCGTTTGTATCGGCGTTTTTGCTTTTATGGGCACCCAATGTCAGGCAAATTGCAGCCATAATCATCATGCTACTGTGCTCCATACCGAAGAAGCGAATTTGCCTCAGGTGGACTGCTTCGTCGAAATGTCGTAGGAAGTACTGTGTGATGGGGCTCAGTATATAGAGATTAATACCTAAAACTAGCTGAATATAGAAAGAAATAACCGTGGTTTTTACAAGAAATTGATCGATAGGGGAGAATAGAAGCTGCTGTTTTTTCTTATAAAAAAAGGTTGAAAGACTAATTGCTAGTATAATCAGTACTTCCCATCTCCATAAAGAATGCATCGCTAGAATGAAGGGATAAATGTAATTCATCATGAAAACAAAGATGGTAATAAAATAGATTTAAAGCTATTTTAAACTAAACCAGCTTATAGAATAGATGCTGGTTTTTCATTAATTGTCTACGTCTTCTGATCAAAGGGACTTGTATTTATATGTATTTTTACTTTATATGAGCACTTTATTGTTTTGGTTATTAGGTTGCTTTGTATTGTTTTTAACTCTTGGTTAATGCTGTTGTTATGTGTAATTCGCCGTTTATCTATCAGGCGGAGAATAACGATTAGCTGGACCAAATAGGCCGTCCAAATGATCGAGAACGAAGGTATTCGCTTGTGAATAACTAATGATCGGCTGTATGCCTTATTTTTAGTTGTTTTTAGCCTCTCTGAGGTGATGTTTGTCATTCCCGAAGGTTTGTGTGGTTTTGATTTGTTTTAGCTGAGAATGCGGCTATTTCGGGTTTTTGAAGGTGGTTGCGATTTGCGTGTTGTTTTTAAGGATAACGCACATCGATAAAAATCATGTTTTATTTGATTACGAATTTCATAATTTATTATAATAACAATTTGTTTATCATAGTATTATGTTTATTATATAAATTGAATGTATATGTTTTATTATGTCCGATCTGCGCTATTAAATTAAAATAATGCTTGAGCGTAAGCAAAGCTCTGCCTGTGTTTTTTTTTAAATATTTTTGGAATTATACAAAATCCGTTTCTATATTAGTGTATTAATTAAATAATACAGTAGTATGGTTACTATCCAAAATCTAAATTTCAGCTATAGTAAATCAAGGCCCCTTTTTCTTCATATGGATCTTGAATTGAAGCAGGGGCATATCTATGGCCTATTGGGAAAGAATGGTGCTGGCAAATCAACTTTGCTTAAGAATATTGCCGGTTTGGTATATCCTGTTTCGGGGCAAGTTGATGTGCTGGGGCATAACCCTAATCGAAGGGAACCTTCCTTGTTAAGGGAGATTAGTTTTATTCCGGAAGAGTTTTATCTCCCTGCCGTAAAATCAGAACAGTTTCTGAAGGCTAATGCAGGGTTCTACCCCAACTTCGATCAGGTATATTTTGATCAGCTTATTCGTGAGTTCGATATTCCCATTGAGCAAAAATTAGCAAGCATGAGTTATGGACAGAAAAAGAAATATATTATTTCTTTCGGTTTAGCGTCTAACACAAAAGTGATCATCATGGATGAGCCAACGAATGGTTTGGATATTCCTTCTAAGGTTCAGTTTCGAAAGATCATGGCTTCTGCCATTACTGATGATCGATGTGTAATTATCTCCACACATCAGGTGCGTGATCTGGATAATCTTATTGATGCTGTTATTTTACTTGATGATCATAAGGTTGCACTCAACGCTCCGATGCATGTGATTACTGATCGCTTATGCTTTAAAAAAGTAAGAGAGTTGCCTTTGGATACACTCTATTCCGAAGAAGGAGTAGGCGGTTTTAATGTTATTCTTCCAAACTCGGCGGCAGAAGATTCGAAACTGGATTTGGAGTTGCTATTTAATGCAGTGTTACAGTGCAAGGAAAAAATTACGGACCTTATTAAACATGATGAATATGTCAAATCTATTTAATGCTACGCGTTTTTTTGGACTGATTCGAAGACAATGGATTGGTTTTGGGCGAATTTATCTGATGTCAATAGGGATTATTGCCGGGGTAATTTTTGGTTTTTATGCAGTTAATTTGGGGTCAAATTATGATGATATCAAAAAGAATACTGTTTATTCGTTGCTAAATTTCAGAGCACCGTTGTTTTGTATCTTGGGACTCTTTTTTGTAACGGTTATCTCGAGCAGTTATTTTGCTGATTTAGGGAAGAAGACCCGGGCGATTTTTGAGCTGATGATTCCAGCGTCACAATTGGAAAAGTTTCTGGTCAGCTTATTCTATACGGTTGTCGTGAGTATTGGTTCATATTTATTGGTCTTTTATTTGATCGATTTGGCATTTGTTTCTTATTTGAGGAGCGTTGGTTCTGTGGTTGTAAATGAAGTACAGCCATCAGGAGAGACGGTCAGTGTGGATCTATGGCAGTACTTTTTCAAGGTTCAATACCCTGAACCGGCTTATTATTTTTGTTTTGTACCAATTCTTCTGAATGCAATTTTCTTATTTGGTGGGATCGTCTACCAAAACTATCAATATGTAAAGACGGCTATTTTTCTTGTGCTTTACTGTGTAGTTTGGATGTGTCTTTTTGTTTACTTAATGAAGACTCAGACCCAGGATACCGTAGGTACAATGGATAATAACTATTGGTCTGATTCAAATCATATTTTTGCATTGATCGGCGCTGTAGGAGTGTTGCTTGCCATAATGATTTGGGCGGTTGCTTTTTTAAGGTTGAAAGAAAAGGAGATTTAATATGGAGTTCAATGCAAATAAAGCCATTTACCTTCAGATTGCTGAGTACGTATGTGATCATATTTTGCTAGCGACCTGGAAAGTGGATGAAAAACTCCCCTCAGTAAGGGAATTGGCAGTTCAGA
This sequence comes from Sphingobacterium sp. UBA2480, assembly GCF_002341965.1. Classification (NCBI taxonomy): domain Bacteria; kingdom Pseudomonadati; phylum Bacteroidota; class Sphingobacteriia; order Sphingobacteriales; family Sphingobacteriaceae; genus Sphingobacterium; species Sphingobacterium sp. UBA2480. The sequence continues at coordinate 911,403 of NZ_DDPA01000007.1, forward strand.
TGGAGGTTAACCCCAATACTGTTATGCGGACCTATGATATGTTGCAGCAGAAAGAAATTATAGCTAATAAGCGCGGGATCGGTTTTTTTCTGACACAAGAATCGGTGAAGAATGTGAAGTTATATAGAAAGGCAATTTTTCTAGAAGAAGATCTTCCCTTGTTTTTTCGTAATATTTATTTATTGGAAATCGGTCTGGATGAGTTAGAGCAACGTTATAGACGGTTTGTAAGTCAGAATTTTAATCAAAATGAGTCATGAAATTAAGTACAAAAATAATAATGGGATTAGCAATAGGCTTATTCGCGGTTCCGATGCTTGTCGCGTCCTACCTTGTTCGTATAAATCGAGTGGATGCGAAAAAATATAATGCTGATGTTGAGCAGGAGGTATCCAAGCCAGGTGCAAAGGATGTTTATTACCGGTCGTTCCCCTTGGCAGCTTTCGATAAGCTTTATATTGTAGGTACCAATGCAAGCGGTGTAGGGTTGTATTGGGTGAAAAGCGATAAGTTTATGGTTAAAGTTAATAAAAGTCAAGCCGACTTTGTGAAAGCGAATGTCGATCAATCTGGCAATCTTACCTTAGATCTTTTATCAGGAGGAGAGGGGGGGTATAAGTCAATCTATATTTTTTCACCTGATCTTAGCGTTTTAAAATTAAAAAATGCGGGTATTAACGAGTTGTCCGCCAGGTTGAACGAATTGACTGTCGTAGGTGATAGCGTGGAGGTATTTTCCCTTGCGGAGAAATCCGTTATAAATACATTGAATCTGAACCTGACAAATTCCACTATTGATGATCTTGGCGGGACGGACAGTAAGGGGAATTCTCTTGTCGGTCGTTTATTTGTTAACACAACGAATAGTGTTTTGGGACTTCCGCGTACGAATTATCAAAGTGCAGATATTGTGGCAAACAATTCAGAAGTTTATTTCAATAGGAAGGGACCTGAAGCCAAAGTAGGTCTTCTGAATATCAAAACTGAAGGAAAATCATCTGTCCGTTTAGATAGTTTGCAATGGGGAACATTGAACGGGAATCTATCCAATGATACTAAAATAGATTTGCCTGTCCATGCATTGCGATCATTGATTAAGTAAGGTTTAATTGGTGGATGTTGCAGTCGATCGTTAATAGTAGAGATCGGTATTTTCTGAAAAGGTCAAAATTCCTTAGTGGGGTTTTGACCTTTTCTTTAAAGGGATGATGTAGATTTTCGGTGTTCGATACTGCAGTCCAAAAAATACGTCTCGAATTCGAAATAATTCTTTTTGTTTTTTTTCTTTAACATCTGCAAGAGAAGTTCTACCGATTTTTCTGCCATAAGCTGTGTTGGCTGGGTGATTGTTGTTAAAGATGGGTTGAGACTGTTGGCAAAAGGGGTGTTGCTAAAGCCAATTAAGTTCATGTCATCAGGAATTTTCACCTCTAATTTATTTAATATGTGCAAAACTTTTAGCGACAAGGTGTCTGTCGTTGAGAGGAGTGCATTTGGAGCGGAGGGCTTATTTAATAACGTGTTTATTTTGCTTTCCAGTTCGTCATCGATATTATCTTTGGGGCTTGAGTAGGATATTTCAACAATATTTTCTTCTTTAAAAGGAATAGAGGCATTAAAGAGGGCATCTTTATATCCTTTTATTCTGCTTACATTTCCACCGATATCTTTGCATAATAAAAGAATGATATTTTCGCGTTTGTTTTTGATCATTTCTTCTGTTGCCTGATAGATGACTTTGTTGTTTTGGATTCCGATTTTAAAGGTGTCGAGTTGATGGTTTATCCGGTCAAAAATAATCACAGGGCAGATCTGTTCCATGATATAAAACAAGAGTGATAAACTTGAATCATTTTTTACAGGAGAAATGATTATTCCTTCGATATTGCTTTGTATGCAAAGTTCCAGTGCTTCCTTTTCTTTTTTCTCATCGTTAAAAGTCTGCAAGAGGATGAGTTTATAATTCGTCTGCGATAAAATAAGGGAGATGTCTTCGTAAAAATCAAAGAAAAAAGAGCTTGAGATAAATGGAACAATGATCGCTAGGGTGTTTGATCGCCCCGTTTTTAAGCTTTTTGCGGAGAAATTTGGTATATAATTAATTTTCTGCGTGAAATCTAAAATTAACTTTTTTGTTTCTGCGCTTATTTCATGGCTATCGTTTAGTGCTTTGGAAATGGTTCCTGGAGATAGGTTTAACTGTTGGCCAATCTCTTTTAACGTAAATCTCTTCATGTGCTCGATCCTCTTTCATTGATTGTAATTTGTTCTAGCGTCAATACGATGGTAGATAGCGCTAGAATTATTATTGAATTATCGGTTAGTGTTTTTAATGTATTAAGCCCGAAAATTCTTGAAATTATAAAGATAAGATAAAAAACATGTTTTCAAATGGAGATCAAGAAAAGCGTTGTTGATGAAAAAGAAGTTTTCCGCAAGTGTTAAACAAAAAAAGCTAATCCTGCGATTAGCTTTTCTTCAGTGATCCCGCTGGGATTCGAACCCAGGACCCATACATTAAAAGTGTATTGCTCTACCAGCTGAGCTACGGAATCCTTTCTGTTTTTGAAAGTGATGCAAAGGTAGAATTTCTTTTGATATATGCCAAATTATAGCATGCAAATTTTGACGAAAAGGCCTTAACTGCTTAATAAATAAACGGATTATTTTTTTTATCGCGCTTTTTTTGCATGGATTATTCGGTCTGCTCCATTGATATCTTTTATGAGTTTGACCTGTTCAAATCCTTTTTTGACCATAAGTTCCTTCATTTCTGGACCGAGATATTGATTGATTTCAAAATATAGATCTCCATCTGGGGTTAAATGTTTCAAAGCAAAGGATGAAATAACATCATAAAAAATCAATGGAGCGCTTTCTTCAATGAATAATGCGAGCTCAGGTTCATAAGCCAATACGTTTTGATTCATGTGCTGCTTTTCTCCCGGGGTTATATAGGGCGGATTGGATACTATGATATTATAGTGTTGGTCGGAGAAAATGTATTCCCATTCAAATATATCCGCATTGATAAATTGAACCTGAGTTTTTAAATTCTTAGCATTTTCTTGTGCTGTTTTTATCGCCTCTTTTGAGATGTCTATCGTTGTTACTAGGGCATTATTGAGATGCTTTGATAAGGTGATCGGGATGCAGCCAGAGCCAGTTCCGATATCTATAATTTTTAGGTTTTGAGAAGATTTGTGGTTTTTGATGATCAGATCGACAAGTTCTTCAGTTTCCTGGCGTGGAATGAGGACCGATTCATTGACCTGGAAAACTTCACCATAAAAATCTGCTTTATTGAGTATGTACTGTATAGGTCTATGCTTTTTTAGATTCTGAAGGATGCCAAGTACTTCAGCCTTATCCGCCTCCTTGACGATATCTGTTTTTCTCAATCGATAATTGGTTCTATTTAACCCAAACTTTTCGGCAACAACCACTAAGAATATTGCTTTTATTTCATCCTCATCATATAACCCCTGAAGCTCATGTTGAAATAATAATTCGAAATCTTGAAGTATTTTCATGTGTCAAAGGTACGATTTTCATAGATTTGTATCCATGGATATGCACAAGCAATATATGCATCGTTGTTTGGAACTGGCCCAAATGGGCGCGGGTTCAGTGAGTCCCAATCCAATGGTTGGGGCTGTCATTGTTTTGGACGGTAAAATTATCGGTGAAGGATATACTTCTCCATATGGTGGACCACACGCTGAGGTCAATGCGGTACAGCAGGTTGTACAAAAGTATGGGGAAGAAGCAAAACGGCTTATCGAGGGAAGTATTTTTTATGTTAGCCTTGAGCCTTGCGCGCATTATGGAAAGACACCGCCATGTGCCAATATGATTGCAGAGCTAAAACCCTTAAAAGTCTATATCGCTTGTTTGGACCCTTTCGCCAAGGTGAATGGCAAGGGAGTTGAGATACTGCGCGAAGCAGGTATTGAAGTTGAAATTGGTTTACTGGAAAAAGAGGCTGTATGGCTCAACCGTCGGTTTTTTACACGTATTGGTCAATTCCGCCCCTATGTTATTCTAAAATGGGCGCAGTCGAAGGACGGTTTTATGGGGATGCAAAATAAACAAATTTGGTTAAGCAATGCTGCTAGCCGACAGTTGGTTCACCGCTGGAGATCAGAGGAAGATGCTATTTTGGTCGGTACAAATACCGCAGTTGTAGATAATCCCAGTCTGACCGTAAGAGAATGGCAGGGTAACAACCCATTGCGTATTCTTTTAGATAGAGATCTTGCCATTCCACTAGATGCCAATATTCTGGATGATCAAGCTGATACAATCGTCTTCAATGCTAAAAAGACAGATTGGACAGCAAATGTTAAGTATATTGAGCTTGAAAATTACGGGTTGTATCTGCCGCAGAATATTCTTTATCAACTATATTTAATGGATGTTCAGTCAATCATCATAGAAGGAGGGCGTGCTACGCTGCAAATGTTTATCGATGCGGATCTCTGGGATGAGGCGAGGGTGTTTGAAACCGAAACAAAGCTATTTAATGGAATTACAGCTCCACAATTTAGTGGACAATTGCTTGAAAGTAAATTGGTTTCCAATGATCTTTTAAAGATCTATAAGAAACAGTGATTATTAAATTGTATATTTAGGGAATTAAGCCATAGCCGGTTAATTTAATTCTTAAATTACAATTATGTTAGTTACAGAAAACTTAATGCAGTTTATCTGGAAACTTCGGCTATTCCGTGCAAATGGGTTGCATTCTACGGATGGTGAACCCTTGGCCGTTGTTCATGTGGGGCAATACAATACAGATTCGGGCCCCGATTTCCTCATGTCACATATTAGGTGTAAAGATAATGATTGGTTTGGTCATGTCGAGATGCATATCCAATCTTCGGATTGGGATCGACATTGTCATCAAGAAGATGCCGTTTATAATAACGTTATCTTACATGTGGTTTGGAGAAACGATAAAGTTATTTACCGAAATGACGGTACATCAATACCGACATTGGTGCTTTCGGAATATGTCGAACAGCATCTGTTGGAACGGTATTCAACGATGATGAACGCAAAAAGTTCGATACCTTGTGAGTTTCAGCTTGGTTCAATTGATCTTTTTAAAAAATCCATGTGGCTGAGTACTTTAGCTGTTGAACGCCTAGAAATGAAGGTTCAACAAGTTTTGTTGATTTTAGATCAATTTAATACGGATTGGGAAAAAACGTTATGGGTATGGATTTGCAGATGTATAGGATTAAAAGTTAATGCCGATACATTTCAGGAGCTTGGGGAGAAATTACCTTGGGACATTTTACAAAAATATCGTTCAAACCTATTTAAAATAGAAGCTCTTTTCTTTGGTGTTAGTGGGTTGTTAATTCAGGAGTCAGGAAGCGAGTATATGAAGCAGTTAGCCGGTGAATTTGAGTATCAAAAGCATATACACGATATAGAGGTTGTTTATGGGGTTTGGAAGAGGATGAGAATGAGACCTTATAATTTTCCCGAACGGCGAATTGCTCAATTAGCTGTCTTGTTTAGCAAGAACGAGTTGGGCGTTGCCAAGATTTTGGCTGTCGATGATTTGGAAAGAGCTCGAAAATTATTTAAGATAGCGTCTCTAAGTGATTATTTTGACGGACATTTTTCCTTTGGTACAAAAACGAAGATGAAAGAAACACTTCGGTTGGGTAATGAAACTATTGACACGCTTGTTATTAATGTGATTATTGTTTTTCTTTTTTCATACGGTAAATATTTCAGTATTCAGACCTATATTGATAGGGCCCTAACTCTTTTGGAGCAGCTTCCTTCAGAAAAAAATATGGTTGTGAGACAGTTTGCCCAATATGATTGGCAAGTTCAAAGCGCATTGCAAAGTCAGGGGATTTTACAATTAAAGAGATTTTACTGTGATCGGAAACGCTGCCTTCATTGCAGAATCGGATGCGAAATTTTAAAAAGAAATTAATTTTTTAAGATCTCTGCGATCTCTTTATGGCCTTTTTCAAAGGCCAGGTCCATTGGAGCTAACCCTGAAATATTGATGATTCTGGTGTCGGCTCCATTTTCGAGTAAGGCAACAATAAAATCGATATTACCATATTGGGCAGCGAAATGAAGTGGGGTTTCGCCAGTCGCTTGAATGGCATTGACATTAGCATTGGCCTCGATTAGCAACTTACCGATCTCTTCATTGTTGTTTGCAGCGGCAATATGTAGCGCAGTGGTGAGTTGTTCATTTTTGGTTACGACATTCGGATTGACTTTTTTGGACAGTAAAAGACGTACAATATCTGTTTTGTTGAAATATGTTGCTAAAGTTAATGGCGTAAAGCCCTGTGACGACCATTCATTGACAACAGATGGTGCTTGCGAAATAATGGCCTCCAAGTATGAAGTTAACCCAGCCGCGCAAGCCTCATGGATAGTCATGGATTTGGTGTGTTGTAAAAGTATCCGTATGATCTGGGGTTTGTTGTAATAGCAAGCCAATAGTAGGGGAGAAATTCCATGACTCGTTGTTTCTTGTAAAAGTTCGGGATTCCCAATCAATAATAAGTCGATATCATGGCTTTTGCCTTCTTCAATATATTGTTCTAAAACGGAAAGGTTCATGTCTTAACAAATTGTCTAACGTTGTTACTAAAATAGACTTTATTGATGAGAATAAGCGTTTGATTTGCGAAAATATTTGTATTTAATTTTCCTTTGGATTGAACTGAAATTTGGAAGAATTTTTTTTTTGCGGGGTGAATTGGATCTTAAAATCTGGGAAAAAGGAATTTTTAGGGTATTTTATATACACAAATGTGTAGTAATGCGCATAATGTTTTTGTAAATTAAAAAGTAGATGTACTTTTGTTAAGCCCCTCCCAAGGGCATGTTTTTCATAGGTAGATGTAGGGTCGGGTGTTTCTCACTACGACCCTTTTTTTATAGCTTTGTTTTTATTATTTTAAAAGAGATGTCTAAGAGAAAAATTGTTGTTGCCATTACTGGAGCTAGCGGCTCAATCTATGCTAAAGTTTTACTTAAAAAACTATTGGTATTAAAAACACAGATCGCAGAGGTTGGGATTGTGATGTCGAATAATGCGAAGGATGTATGGCGTGCGGAGTTGGGCGATGAGAGTTATCAGGATGTGCCGTTCAAGTTTTATGACAAGGGTGATTTCTTTGCTCCTTTTGCATCAGGATCGGCTCGCTATGATACGATGATTGTCTGTCCGTGTTCAATGGGGACATTATCAAGGATAGCCCACGGTGTGTCTTCTGATTTGACAACCCGAGCGGCCGATGTCGTGTTAAAAGAGCGACGAAGATTGATTTTGGTTACCCGTGAGACACCACTAAGTATTATACATATCCAGAACATGAAATTGGTGACAGAGGCCGGAGGTATCATTTGTCCGGCATCACCTTCATTCTATAGCTTACCAAAGACTTTGGACGAAGTCGCAGAAACCGTGGTTGATCGGATTTTGAGTCTTGCTGGGTTTGAATTTAAACATTATCAGTGGGGAGAAAATGCCTAGTTATTCCTCGTTGAAATCTATTTTTAATGTTCTATAATAAATTTGTATTTTGTAACTTTGTTTCTCGAAATGAAGCAATCACGAGCATCACGCGAAAAAGTTATTTATAGCTATATGATTTATAGTGATAAAGCCACTGTCTGTCCATTCTTACTGCGCACGCTACCCGCTTCGATAAATAAGTTGTATCCTTTTAATTTCAATCACATTCATATATGAAAAGCTTATTGATTACTTCTGTTAAAGTAATTTTACCTGGTAACGAATTTCATCAGCAGCAAGTTGATGTATTTATCGAAAAGGGAAAGATTGCACAGATTGGAAAATCTGTCAAAGTAGCTGATAAAAACATAGAAACCTTAGATGGTGCCGGAAAAGTTTTAGCGCCAGGTTTTTTTGACCTACATGCCAATTTTGGAGAACCTGGATTAGAAACCAAAGAAGACATCGTTAGTGGAAGCGCAGCAGCTGCTGCTGGTGGATTTACTGGAGTAGCCGTAATGCCTAATACCGAACCGGCGATTCAAAGCCGTTCCGAGGTTGCACTTATTGTCAATACAGCGAAAGGAAATATTGTTGATGTACATCCAATTGGAGCGATCAGTAAAAAGAGAGAAGGGAAAGAACTGGCCGAGCTATTTGATATGAAGCAAACGGGTGCTGTCGCTTTTAGTGATGGAAACAGGAGTGTACAGCAGGCGGGATTAATGAGCAGAGCGTTGTTATACGCTAAGGGATTCGATGGATTGATTTTTTCACATGCTGAAGATGAGTCTATGGCAGGTGGAAACAAAATGAATGAAGGTGCGATGAGTACTTATTTGGGAATGAAAGGTATTCCTAACCTGGCCGAATCGTTAATGGTTTCTCGTGATCTGTATTTAGCGGAATATACTGGAGCTCCAATTCATTTTGCATCCATCAGCACTCCAGAAGCTGTCGATCTGATAAAAAAAGCGAAAGCAAAAGGTCTTCCAGTAACATGTGATGTTGCTGCACATCAATTGGTGTTTACTGATGATGATATTGTCGGTTTTGATAGTAATTATAAGGTAAGCCCCCCATTACGCACAAAGGCAGATCTGAAGGTATTACTTAAAGGCGTTAAGGACGGTACTATCGATGCTGTCGTTTCGCAACACACACCGCATGAAATAGAATTTAAGAATGTTGAATTCCATATTGCAAAAAATGGAATTATTGGACTGCAGACCGTATTACCACTCTTGGTTCGTGCTGGATTAAATGAAGAACAAATTGTCAATAGTCTTTCAGTTAGACCCCGGCAGATTCTAGGACTTGAAGTTCCTCTTATTGAGGAGGGAGCAATAGCCAATCTTGTCGTATTTGACCCTGTGAAGACTTGGAACTTCGATGAAACAACAAATAGATCTAAATCTAAAAATTCTCCATTATTTGGACAGACTTTAAAAGGTGCTGTCGAATTGATCATCAATAATAATCAAATCATAAAAAACGATTAAAACCATGGAAGCAAATATTAAAGCAGCCGTTGAGGCAGGTATATTAAATTATGGCAAGGTTGATGGGATCTCGACTGCCCCGGAATTTCTTGAAAAGATTATTGCCGTATTCAATACGGAAGCAAGTTATTTAGAGAAATTAGAACTGTTGGATCAATCTTTTGATGATTATCCACTTTTTGATGAGTTGCGTGAGGTTTATGTAGACCTTTTACTCATGAACTTTTTCTCCAATGATGTTTTAAAGCTTGAAGATGACTATTTGGATTCCGAGGAATGGGAGGCTATAGAAGATGAAACTATAGATAGGGGAACAGAATTGTTGAATATTTTTCTTTATTTAGGGGAATGCAAGGACGATGAGATTGAACCTGAATTGGATGATTTCTTAAAGGAATTTTTATTAGTTGATGAAGATGAATTTCAGGATGAGCATGAAATTTATGAAGATATCATTGCCAATCAAATTGTAGTAGATAGCCCGTATGCTGAAATTGCAAAAGTAGGAAAAGGATTAAATCCGAGAAGTGAAGTCTACGAACTTTTTTATCCTATTATGAGCTTCTTTAGTGAGTTGAAACCATCTGAAAAACAATTTGAAGAGTATGCAGAAGCGTCTTCCAATAAGGCATTTGATATTGCACTTTACCAAATAATTAGTACTTACTATAACAAATAATTTTTATGGCAGATTCAATCAACCAAAGTAATGTAGGATTTGATGCGGTAATTGACAAAAAGAAAAGTATTATTTACGGTGTTATCCTGGGAATAATTTCTTTCATTCTCGGATTAGTCGTCTTGTTTGTTGTCAAAGACTTAAATTCCTTTTGGGGGGTAATGTCGATGTCATTTATTGTTAATACTGGTCTTTTTGTTATTATTTCTGCGCTTTTCGCTTTCTCTCTTAGGAAAGCAAATGGCGGATACTGGAATTTTTCTATAGCATTAAAATCCATATTTATGATGCTTGCTATTTCCACTATTATTTCAACAATTGGGACACAGGCGTATGTTAATTTCATTAATCCAACTTTACAAGAAAAGGTGGTGACACATACAATTAATGTTACAATTGAGTATATGGAAAAGAACAATGTGCCGGATGAGGTTATCGATTCAAAAATCGCGGAACTTGAAAAGCAAGTTGATGCTATTGGAAAGATAACGTTAGGGCAGGTGCTCAAAGGGTTGGCTATCACGCTGATGTTTCAATTTGTTTTTGCATTACTATTATCAGCCTTGACAAAACGAGAAAAATTGGTGATCAAACAAGAGACCAATTAGTGTTTAATAAAATAAAATTGACCCTATAAGGTATTACTGAAAAAGTAATACCTTTGTTGGTATTATAATACTACATTTTTAGCATGATTAACATTCACATGGATATTTCTGTTGTTGTTCCTTTATTTAATGAAGAAGAATCCTTACCCGAATTGACAGCTTGGATCGACCGCGTTATGGCGGCCAATCATTTTTCCTATGAAATTATTTTAGTTGATGATGGGAGTAAAGATAATTCTTGGAAAGTTATCGAAGAGTTGAAGTTAAAGAACACGAATATTTCTGCGATAAAGTTCCGACGCAATTACGGAAAATCTGCGGCTTTAAATGTAGGCTTTGCTGCTGCACAGGGCGATGTGGTTATTACAATGGATGCAGATCTACAGGATAGTCCAGATGAGATTCCTGAACTGTATGATCGGATCGTGAATAAGGGAGCGGATTTAGTATCGGGTTGGAAGCAAAAACGCTATGACCCATTGACCAAAACAATCCCAACCAAATTATTCAATGGGGTGACAAGATCGATGTCTGGAATTTATAACCTGCATGATTTTAATTGTGGTCTTAAAGCTTATAAAAAAGATGTTGTCAAAAACATCGAAGTTTATGGCGAGATGCATCGTTATATCCCTGTTATTGCAAAATGGGCAGGATTTACCAATATACAGGAACAGGTAGTACAGCATTACCCTCGTAAATATGGTACCACCAAATTTGGCCCGGGTCGTTTTGTGAAAGGTTTCTTGGATTTATTATCCATATTTTTTGTCGGGAAATTTTCGAAAAGACCGATGCACTTTTTTGGTGTTATGGGCGTGATTAGTTTTCTTGCAGGTTTATTTATCTCCATTTATTTAATTTGCCACAAATTGATGAGTATCGCCAGCGGCACACCATTTAGAGATATAACAGATCAACCTTTATTTTTCTTTGCGCTGACCGCGATTATTTTGGGAACACAATTATTTCTGACTGGTTTTTTGGCTGAGTTAGTGTCTAGAAGCAGCTCCGATCGGAATGATTATCAAATTGAGAAAGTCATTTAATCAATTATGCGAATTGTGATTTTAGGGTCCGCTTATCCGTTAAGGGGCGGTGGGATAGCATCTTTTAATGAACGATTGGCATTTCACTTTCAGGAAGCAGGGCATGAAGTGGACATCTATTCTTTCAGCTTACAGTATCCTAATTTCCTTTTTCCCGGAAAGTCTCAATATTCGGATGAGCCAGCACCAACTGGCCTTCATATTAAGACCACGGTCAATTCCATTAATCCATTTAATTGGATTAAGGTAGGTAAAGAACTAAAAAAGGCAAATTATGATTTGCTTATTGTACGATTTTGGATGCCGTTTTTTGGACCTTGTTTGGGAACAATTCAACGACAAGTTCGAAAAAATAAACATACTAAGATTGTATGCATCGCTGATAATATCATTCCTCATGAACAACGGATAGGGGATAGCTTATTGATTCGTTATTTTTTAAAGTCTGTTGATGCTTGTCTCACCATGAGTAAAAGTGTGCTGGCAGATCTGAAAATGTTAAGCCCGAAAATGCCAGCGGTATATACGCCGCATCCACTCTATGATAACTATGGTGTACATCAGAGTAAAAAGGAAGCACGTCGATTACTTAAGATTGCCGAGGAGGATAAAGTCGTATTGTTTTTTGGTTTTATTCGTCAATACAAGGGTTTGGATATCCTCCTGGAGGCATTGGCTGATCCCAGAATACGTACCCTTGGGGTGAAATTGCTGCTCGCAGGCGAATTTTATGGTGACCCTGCTCCTTATTTGAACCTTATAAAAAAGTATAAACTGGAAGAGTTTATTTTTATGCATACTGATTTTATTCCTAATCAGGAGGTCGGAAGGTATTTTTCAGCGGCAGATTGTGTGGTGTTGCCCTATCGGAGTGCTACACAGAGTGGAATTACGCAGGTTGCTTATCATTTTGATTTACCGATGATTGTCAGTAACGTTGGGGGCTTGCCTGAATTAGTTCAGCATGAGTATGTTGGTTATGTCGTGGAACCTGAGGCCCGCCAAATAGCCGACGGCATTTTTTCATTTTACCACTACGATAAAGAAGAGCAATTTAGAACAAATTTTATTGACGAGAAAAAGAAATATAGCTGGGATACTTTTGGCAATGAACTCCTTAAGTTGGTCGATTGATTGACATTCGTGATTTTATTTGTATATAAAATCAAATTTATCTAAGTTTGGGAGACTGAGGTAGAAATTTAAAAGGAGGAGAGATTTTGTTACCGTTTACACAAAGCAGTTTAACGAAAATAGAGGAGTTTTTCAAAGAGCAGGGGTATAAAGTGAGGTACGAGAAAGGTTCCTTTCGTACCGGTGCCTGTATGTTGCAGACGACAAAAGTGGTCGTAGTCAATAAGTTTTCGAATCTTGAAATAAAAATCCAGTCACTGTGGAATATATTACTGGATATTGATATTGATTCGGAGGTTATTTCTGAAAAATTTCTTCCACTATATGAAGATGTGTTGAAATCAAAAATTGTAGCTTGAGAATAACATTTTTAGGAACCGGAACATCACAAGGGGTGCCAGTAATAGCATGCCAATGTCAGGTCTGTCAATCTGAAGACAAACGTGATAAGAGATTACGTTCTTCTATTCTTATTGAATACAATCAGCATACATTGGTTGTCGATACCGGTCCTGATTTTAGATACCAGATGCTGCGCGAGAAAGTTATGCATTTGGACGCCGTATTAATGACGCACTCACATAAAGATCATATTGCGGGACTGGACGATGTTAGAGCGTTTAATTATCAGCAGCATAGTTCTATTTCAATTTATGGCACCGAAGCACTTCATGAAGCACTAAAGCGTGAATTTTATTATGCATTTACGGAAATTAAATACCCAGGAGCGCCTAGACTGGATTTGGAAGAGATAAAGGCTGGTGTGCCATTGTCTTTATTCGGAAAGGAAATTATGCCTATCGAGGTCCTGCATTATAAAATGCCTGTGTTGGGCTTTAGAATTGGAGATTTCGCCTATATTACTGATGCGAAGTTCATTTCTGACGAATCAAGAAAATTATTGGAAGGAGTAAAGATTCTTGTCGTAAATGCTTTACAGAAGGAATCTCATATTTCACATTTAACGTTGGAAGAGGCGATTGAATTTGCCGATGATATTCATGCCGACAAAACCTATTTTACACATATTGGGCATCGAATGGGATTGCATGAAGTTGTTTCAGGAGAATTGCCCGAAAATATGTTTCTAGCCTATGACAGATTACAGTTGGATATAACCTAATCTATTTAATATAAAACTATAGTCCTTTTTTCGTTGTTATACCTATAAAAAATAAATTAGGTATTAAATTATAAGGAAATGGGAAATTTACTGTACATCATCGCCGTTATTTTAGTTATCATTTGGGCGATAAGCTTTTTTGGAGGTTATGCGGCTGGAAATAATATCATCCACATTCTTTTGGTGATTGCAATTATCGTTGTATTACTACGTGTTATTCGTGGCAATGCTTAACCATTTAAATTAGTTTTAAATAAAGTTGGGCAATTTGTAAGTCTTGGGGATAGGTGATTTTTATATTCTTAGAATCACCTTCAACAATATAAATACTTTTGCCCGTTTTTTCGACCACTGAAGCATCATCTGTAAAAAGTGGATCTTCATCTTGTTGGTAGGATTTTAACAACAATGCTCCGAGGAAGACTTGTGGAGTTTGTATCAGCCAAATCTGATTTCTATCTGTGGCGGTATTTGTGGATATATTTCCTAAACGCACCGATTCAACACTCTTTTGTGCCAATACAATTGCTTGGTGTTCGTAAGCTCCCTGAAAAGCCTTTCTAATTAAATCGTCCGAAATAATCGGACGAGCTCCATCGTGTACGGCGATGTAATCTTTAGGACCAATGTCGAAGTTTTGTTTAATGTAGTCTATACCGTTCTTTACGCTTTCGAAACGAGTTTTTCCGCCAAATGCAATATGTATTGGTCTGTCAAACTGATACTTTACACATAACTGGTTCCAATAGCTTTCCATTGCTTCACTGATTACCAAGATAACTTCTGAAATGGTGTTGGATTGATAGAAGCGATCAATAGTATGCATCACGATCGGCAGCCCATCCAAGTTAAGAAACTGCTTTGGAAGATCGCTTTTCATCCTGTTTCCGATTCCTGCAGCAACGATTATGGCAAAATTCATGGTATTATTGAAGGGTTTTTATTTAAAAAAAACGTGGATAGTTATGAAGCCATCCACGTTTTCTGTTTTTGTTATATCAAATCATTAGATAATTAACATGGCATCACCATAGCTATAGAATCTGTATTTTTCTTTTACTGCAACTTCGTATGCATTCATGACGTTTTCGTAACCAGCGAAAGCAGCAATCATCACCAAAAGTGTAGATTCTGGCGTGTGGAAGTTTGTAATCATCGAGTTTGCAATACTGAAATCGTAAGGAGGGTAGATGAACTTACTGGTCCAGTCAGAAGCCGCTTTTAAGTGATGGTCTGCAGAAACAGAAGATTCTATTGCACGCATAGAAGTCGTTCCTACAGCACACACACGACGTTTGTTATCGATAGCTTTATTAACAACGCGCGCAGCCTCATCAGTGATGATAAACTGTTCGGAATCCATCTTATGTTTGGTTAAATCTTCGACTTCAACGGTACGGAAAGTTCCAAGCCCAACGTGAAGAGTAACTTCTGCAAAATCAACGCCTTTTAGTTCCAAGCGTTTCATTAACTCTCTGGAGAAGTGAAGTCCCGCTGTAGGTGCAGCGACAGCCCCTTCATTTTTTGCATAGATTGTTTGATAACGGAATTTATCTTCCGGTGTAGCTTTACGCTTGATATATTTAGGAAGCGGAGTTTCACCTAAGATTTCGATATTACGGCGGAACTCTTCATCGGTACCGTCAAATAAAAATCTAATTGTACGACCACGAGAAGTTGTATTGTCAACCACTTCGGCAACCAATAAATCATCATCACCGAAATATAATTTGTTGCCTACACGGATTTTACGCGCAGGGTCTACCAATACATCCCAAAGACGAAGTTCATTGTTCAATTCACGCAACAAGAAAACTTCAATCGTCGCTCCAGTTTTTTCTTTATTACCGTAAAGGCGCGCTGGAAAAACTTTAGTATTGTTTAAGATCATGACATCCTTGTCATCGAAATAATCCAATACATCTTTGAAAATTTTGTGTTCAATTTTACCAGTATCTCTATGTAGGACCATCAAGCGTGATTCGTCACGATTTTCAGAAGGTTCAGAAGCAAGTAATGATTCTGGTAAGTTGAATTTAAATTGAGATAACTTCATCTTTAATAATAGTATATATTAATATCTGCCTTTCAGTGCATTACAGTGCACCAAATACCAGGCTGCCAAAAGCATACAAAGTTATAACTTTTTCGGGTATGGAAGAGCCATATTTCTAATTAATGTATATATTTTTGGGGATTTTGACATTAAATCAAAACTATATTGTATTTTAGAATACAATTATGCTATTTTTTAGATTGATATTGGAGAGTTGTCAGTTTGCTTTTTCGGCATTGAAAGACAATCGTACTCGCACCTTACTTTCGCTGCTGGGTGTGACCATCGGTATTTTTACGATTATTGGTGTATTTTCTGCAGTAGATACCCTACGGAATAATATAGAGGAATCAGTCAAGAAGATTGGCAGCAAAACACTGTATATCGAAAAATGGCCCTGGGATGGCGGCCCAAATTTCCCTTGGTGGAAATACTTGAATAGACCCGAACCCACATACAATAATTACCTGGATTTAAAAAGCCGGATGACGACGGCTGAGTATATGGCGTATATGATCAATATCGGCAATACGACTATAAAATATAAAAATAATTCGGCCCAAGGCTCATCGGTTAATGCTGCGACTTACGAAAATCTTTACATTCAAAATTTGAATATTATAGATGGTCGTTACTTTGCTGAAAGTGAGTCGAGGGGTGGAGCTCTTGTAACTGTGTTGGGCGCAAATATTGCAGAGGGGCTTTTTCCTAATGAGGAACCAGTTGGCAAATATATCAATATGTTAGGCCGAAAAATTCAGGTTATTGGTGTATTAAAGAAAGAAGGAAATGGTGTATTGATTAATACCTCTCCGGATGATACAGCCTTTATTCCGTTTGAGCTGGCTAGAAATTTGGTCAACTATGATAATTTCTCACCGAGTATAGCGATGGTTATTAAATCGAACTACACGCTTGGCGAGGCTGAGAGCGAAGCGAAAACACTTATGCGGTCGATTCGTCGTATATCACCACAACGGGAGGAGAATTTTTCCATTAACCAGACAACAATGATCACAGGTGCATTGGATCAGCTTTTTGGTATCATTAATCTGGCGGGTTTTTCAATTGGTATTTTTTCAATTTTAGTCGGCGGTTTTGGCATTGCCAATATTATGTTTGTAAGTGTCAAAGAACGTACACATATCATCGGAATTCAGAAAGCGCTAGGAGCTAAAAATTTCTTTATTCTTTCACAATTTTTAGTAGAGTCTATTGTACTATGTTTGTTGGGTGGAGGGATTGGTCTCGTTGTCGTCTATTTTTTGGCTTTTGTAGTACAAGCTGCGACTGGCGTTGCTATTGTGGTCAGTTTGAAAATGGTAATGCTTACTGTTTCACTTTCTACTTTTATTGGGTTAATATCGGGCATTGTTCCAGCTTTAATGGCTTCTCGATTGGATCCGGTAGAAGCGATTCGGAGTAAATAAAAAGGTATGTTTAAAAGGGCTCAATTTTCGATATTACATGGATTTTGGCTTTTAATCTTTGCTTACAGCTGCCTGTTGATGGCTGAAATTACTTTTCGCTATCGCGGCTTCTCTCTCGATGCTAATTTCTTGATGATTAAGCAGACCGAAATAGAATCACTTTGGTGGTATCGCTACGTGTTTTATATCCATGTTTGCACGGCTATCTTTGCCTTGCCTGCCGGCTTTACGCAGTTTAATACTTATCTATTGAATAAATATCCGCGAGTCCATCGAAGTATCGGGTATTTATATGTATTCGCCATTTTGGTTTTTGCCGCTCCTTCAGGTTTGCTTATTGGATCCGTGGCGAATGGCGGGTTAACCGCTATTATTGCCTTTGAATTATTGGGGCTTGGATGGTGTTATTTTACATGGCGGGCAGTTCGTTTGGCGAGTCAGCGAAAATTTGATAAACACCGTGATTTTATGATCCGTAGTTTTGCATTAACCTGCTCAGCATTGACCCTACGTTTTTGGAAGGTTGTTTTAGTATACTTCTTTCAGCCCAATCCCATGGATGTTTATCAAATTATTGCATGGCTGGGATGGATACCTAATTTGTTGCTGGCGGAATTTATTATTTATCAAAAAAATCATAAATTATGAAGAAAAACCTTTGTTTACTGTTATTGCTTGGAGCAGTCCTTGGTTGTAAGGATGGGAAAAGTAAAAAGAATGAAACTGCCGAAATAAAAGATACTGTTGCCGTCGAGCGTGAGGCACATCAGGAACTTTACGGTAATTGGGTTGGCGACTTTGTCGTTGATGAAGGTACACTTGGAGAAGATGAAGGTTTGCCAACAACGGATTACGCTCCGAAGATAAATCTGACGATAAAGAAAATTACCGATAAAGGAGGTGTTTATGGACAGAATGTTGTAAAGGGGAATCTGCGCTCTTTTGTGGGGAAGTTGGAAGAAAACGGTGCTGATATTCGCTTATTATTGGATGAACCTGGAGACAGAAAATCCGACGGGCGTTTTGAAATTAAGCTTAATCATGACACGCTAATTGGTAACTGGTCTGCGTATGACCAGGGTGTAAAGATCAAAAAGCGAAACTTTAAATTGTTGAAAAAACAATTTGCCTATAATCCAAATCTGATGCTTAAAAATCAGGATGGAGAGGAGGGGACGTTGGTTGACTGGATTAATGAAAAAAGAAAAGAGGAAACTGACGTGGATGGTGACTCAACGTATACATACATTATACAATATTATAGATCTGCATCTCCCGCAGTCTTTACTGTAAATGCGTCTAAGCAAAAGTTGACAGAGAAAGATCTGAAAAACCTCAAGAAATTAGATTTGGAAATTATTCGGAATACCATTTTTGCCCGACATGGCTATGCGTTTACTAAACCCAGCATTCGCCAATTTTTTGAGCCTGTAGATTGGTATGTACCTATTTCAAAAGATGTGAGTGCAGACTTAAGTCAACTGGAAAAAGATAATATAGCTTTGCTGACTAGGTTTGAAAAATATGCAACAGATAATTATGACACCTTTGGAAGATAATCCAGTTGGCATTACGAGACAATATTTATGCGATCAATCACACAAAAAAGGNNCCTTTTTTGTGTGATTGATCGTGATGTTTTATCCATTCTTCCGAATGGAAATCGCATTTTTATGCGCCTGTAGTCCTTCAAGTTCAGCGAGTATTTCAACCACTGATCCGATTTGTTGAAGCCCGGTTTCGTTTATATGTTGAAAGGTAACTTTTTTAACAAAAGAATCTACCGATACGCCTGAATAGGAGCGTGCATAACCTGATGTCGGTAGTGTATGATTTGTACCTGAGGCATAATCTCCTGCGCTTTCAGGTGTTAAGTGCCCTAAAAAAACAGAACCAGCATTGCTGATATAGCGTGTTAAGGATTCCCATTGGTCCGTCTCCAAAATAAGGTGTTCTGGTGCATAATCGTTTGAAAACTGTATGGCCTCCTGAAGCGTCTCAACAGTTACTGCATAGGAATTTTCAATCGCTTTTGAAGCGAGTTCCTTGCGTGGCAAAACCGCTAACTGGGCTACAAGGGCTGTGTTGACTGCATCAACTAGCGCATTGGATGTTGCAACCAGGACTGCTTGACTGTCGGCTCCATGTTCAGCCTGTGCCAAAAGATCTGCTGCCACAAATGCTGGGCTTGCCGATTCATCCGCGACGACCAGCACTTCGGATGGTCCTGCAGGCATATCAATACTGACATTTGCTAGCCCCTGTATGATGGATTTTGCTTTTGTGACAAACTGATTGCCCGGGCCAAAGATCTTATCCACTTTTGGTATGGTCTCCGTTCCAAAACCCATCGCTGCAACAGCCTGAGCACCTCCAACTAAGTATATTCTGTTTATCTTAAGTAATTTTAAACAAAAAGCGATAAAGCCATTGATTTTTCCATTGGATTGAGGTGGAGAACAAACGACGATCTCTTTGCATCCAGCTATCCTTGCCGGGACACCAAGCATTAAAAGCGTGCTTGGTAAAACTGCTGACCCGCCAGGGATGTAAAGTCCAACTTTTTCAATAGGACGGACTTCTCGCCAGCATTTTACACCGGGCATCGTTTCAACCGTACGCTCTCTTTTTAGCTGTGTACTATGGAATTTATGGATATTTTGAAAAGCGATTTCAAGTGCTCTCTGTTGATCACGGCCTATGGTAGACGCCAAAGCGTCGATATCTTCCTCGTCTAAATATAATCTGTCAAGTTCAACTTTATCAAATTTGGCGGCATATTCGCGCAGAACCACATCACCTTGTTGACGTACTTGTTGAATAATCTCCTGAACAACATCCTGAATTGCATTGTTGGGGTCCATATTTCGGGCAACCAATTGTTGTATTTCCTCTTTCCCTAGGGTCTTGTAATCATATTTTTTTAACATAGTCGTACCTCGCGTGTCAAGTTTAAAGGATGATTTTTTCAATTGGCATTACAACGATACCTTGGGCACCTTCAGCTTTTAACTTATTGATCTTATCCCAAAAGTCATCTTCCGTGATAACAGTGTGTACAGCAACCCAACCTTCTTCTGCCAGTGGAACAACCGTAGGACTCTTAACACCGTGTAATAAAGAAGTAATAGCCGGCAAATTTTTCTTTTCGACATTCAATACCACATATTTAGTTTCTTTTGCTAAAAGAACAGATTCGATACGTTGCACTAATTCCGCCAAAACTTCATTGCCTTCCAATCCCTTTCTTCCGACCAATATGGCTTCTGAATTTTTAACATCAGCAAAAGGCTTCAAACCATTACTTTTTAGTGTTCCACCGGTCGATACGATATCACAGATCGCATCACTAAGACCCAAACCGGGAGAAATTTCAACTGAGCCAGATATCAAACGGATATCTGCATTGATCTTATACTCGTCTAGAAAATTCTTTAGGATATTTGGATAAGAGGTTGCGATTGCTTTGCCGTTAAGGTCTTTAACGTCTTGGATGGTGCTATCTTTGGGAATAGCCAGTTTCAACGTACATTTTCCAAAACCAAGCCTCTTGATGTATTCTACTTTGGATTCGGTCTCATCAATGATGTTTTCACCGACGATGCCCAGGTCGGCTATACCTTGTTCCACATATCCCGGAATATCATCATCTCTCAGAAATAATATTTCGAGTGGGAAATTCCCAACCGTGGTGATTAAAGAACTTTTGTAGTTCTCGAAGTCTAAACCACAATTTTTCAGTAATTGAACAGATTTTTCGTTTAACCTACCCGATTTTTGGATAGCAATTTTAAGATTTTTCAACGCTTTATAAATGTTAGCAGTAAATTATTAATAATAAGAAATCAAACAAGAGGGAAGGTATTCTACGTAAGAACACATTAAATTAACATATCGCCACAATGGCGATGATGAAAATGAAAATGATGTACGCAAGTATAGACCATGTTTGTATTAATAACTGCAAGCAAATGTATAGTAAATTAATGGGAAATGCAAGACTATCATTTTAAAATTCTTATCCTAATGGACTTGTTGTTGAAATGAATTCAATTTTCTTGAAAAAAATGTGAAAACAATGCTGTTGATTGGGGGAATATACCATAATTTAGACAAAAGGTAATGCTGATTTCCTATCCTTATAGTAGGCTGTTTGAATTACGCCAATAGCAAGTTGTGAAATCTTGTTCTATCGAAACGCTTTTTATAGGCTGACAACTCACATAAATTTTCTTATTTTTAGGAATTGGGGTGACATACTAAGTTAGTAGCGAATAAGAGTTGCAGTAGTAGGGAGTATAAGTTGTTGTTTAATAAATAGGAGGAATGTGTTTAGTGGTACATGTTTCAAAGGGATTATAAATTAGATAGATTATTTGTTTGATGAAAAGATTAGCTTTTATTTTTATTTGTTGGATTAACTGTCTATACGGTCCTGTCCTTGGACAGGAAAAGCCAGCATCTACGTTAGATATCCGTATATTGGAGTCCATAGCCGAGACTCGGACAGCGCCACAAACACAAACATTTAAAGTGCTTTCTGATATCAATAACTATGTTCAGATAGCCGTTCCTGTTGGTTTACTGGTGGCAGGTGCGGTCAACGATGATAAGGCAATGCGTCAGAATGCCCTGTATGTCGCCAGTAGTACGGCTGTAACAGCGCTAGTGAATGTTGGTTTAAAACATATCTTTAAGCGAAGTAGACCATTTAAAAAATATCCTAATTTCATATCGGTTCGTACAGCCGGTGGGTATTCCTTTCCCTCTGGTCATACGTCATCTGCTTTTGCTACTGCTTCTGCTTTGTCTCGGGCTTACTCAAAGTGGTACGTCGTTGCGCCATCCCTTTTATGGGCGAGTAGCGTGGGATATTCAAGGATGTATTTGGGCGTACATTTTCCCTCCGATGTATTAGCAGGAGCTGTACTAGGAACGGGAGCGGCCTTTGCTTTGGATGGATTAAAGAAATAATATAGCAATAGAAAAAAAATGATACAAGAGGTTATTAAAATATTGGTTGTTGGATGTGGAAATATGGGCGCATCTCATGCGAAGGCATATCACGATTTAGATGGCTTTCAAATTGTGGGTCTAGTAGCTCGCGGGGAGAGCAAAAGTAAACTGAATGAGCAATTGGGAGGTAACTATAAACTGTTTGAATCTTATGAGGATGCACTTCAGGAAACGAAACCGGATGCCGTTTGTATTGCGACCTATCCAGATACACATAAAGCGTATGCTATAAAAGCCTTTCAGGCTGGCGCTCATGTTTTTATTGAAAAGCCTTTAGCTGAAGACGTGATTTCGGCGCAGGAAGTCGTCGATGCTGCGCTGCAATACGATAAAAAATTGGTTGTTGGATATATTTTGAGGTATCATCCCTCCTGGATCAAATTTATTGAAATATCCAAAACAATGGGAAAACCACTTGTTATGCGTATGAACCTGAATCAGCAGAGCCATGGGTATATGTGGGATGTGCATAAAAATCTGATGTCTAGTTTAAGTCCCATTGTTGACTGCGGAGTTCATTATATTGATGTCATGTGTCAAATGGTGGGGGCGAAGCCATTGTATGTATCTGCAATAGGTGCACGGTTAACCGATGAGATTCCTGCCTGGAACTACAACTACGGACAATTGCAGCTGCATTTTGAAGATGGGTCCGTAGGATGGTATGAAGCCGGATGGGGACCAATGGTCAGTCAAAACGCTTTTTTTGTAAAGGACGTTTTTGGACCTAAGGGCGCCGTTTCCATTATCGCAAACAAAGCAAGCGATGAAGGTAAATCGGATTCGGTAGCATCCCATACACAAACAGAAAGCCTTCGCGTACATTACGCCGATTTAGATTCGGCAAACGAATTTACGAAGGTCGATGAGTGGGTCAACTTATCTGATGAGCCTGATCATCAAGAATTATGTAATCGGGAGCAATTATTCTTTCTGCAGGCGATTGTAGATAATTTGGACCTTTCTGATTCGATGGAAGATGCTGTTAATAGTCTACGGATTGCTTTGGCATGTGACGAAGCGGTGAAAACAAAACAGATGATAAAATTGTAGTTCATTTTGCTTAGCGATCACGTTTTTACATTTTATGGAAATATGAAGAGAAAAAAGTAAATAAATAAAAAAATAGAGCAAAAGATAGGCTTTTTGGTCTGTCTTTTGTTATTTAGCTACATATTTATCATTCTTATGAATAATTTACTCAGCGTTGCACTATTATTTGGATTATCAATTTCGACAACTTATGCGCAAGATAAGCAATGGCAGATGGAGTTGGTGTTTAAAGGTGAAGTTTCACCTGAAAAATTTGAAAATGAAGTTCCGGAATTTGCAAAAGAGTTTTATGAGCCATTTTTGAAAGGAAAAATGGCTTATCGGAATGTGGAAATTTTAACAGATGCCGATTATTCTTCCACTGTCGTGAATCAAAAAGCACATGCTATTTTAAATCGAAAATTAGCAAAAACATATTCGTATTCGGTCGGCGATGATATTGTTACTGCCGAAGCATACAATCCAGCCTATAAGATTGTCAGTGCGAAGTTAGGGGAGTCGGAAGGTCCCTATGTGCAGCTGCAAGATATGGGCGAGATCGAATCGATAGCGGGAATTACCTGTAAGAAAGCAAAGTTATTTATAAAAAACAATGCCGATTCTGCAGTAGCAACGGTATGGTATTCGGAAGCGGTGCCTACTTATTATTTGACGGCATTTTCATTTATCAATGATTTGCCTGGAGGTGTGCTCAAATTGTCTTTGGGTGAGAACAATGATCTTGGTTTTGAAACAACGAAAGTCACCAATGTATCTTCTGCGGCAGATTTCGAGCTTCCCAAAAATGCAAAGGTGATTGATATCTCGGGGGGAGGTAATACGAGTGAGGGGGAAGATGTGAGTTTATTTGAAGATACTTTCCCATTGGATAAGTCACTTAAATGGACCATGGTCAAGGATAAAGATACCAATGATGAATATTATGGTATAAAAAACATGGCGGGAGAAGATGTGCTGCCTTGCTCTCTTTTCTCTTTAGCGTATTTTAATGAGCAGACTGCTATTGTTTCAGATAAGGATAATTATTTTTGGTTGTTGGATAAGAAGGGGGGGAAGGTAAATAAGGAAGGGTTTGACTGGCTTACGCCAGCAAATCAAAAACTTGCTATTTTTCAGAAGGATGGTAATTTTGGATTGGTTACACAGGAAGGGAAAGTTCTGCTTGACAAGAAGGAAAATATCAGTAAATTTTTAGACAATTATTTGATGTTCTCTGAAAATGGTAAAGTTGGATTGTTGGATGAAAATGGAAAGATTTTATTAAAGGCGACCTTATTATTTCTAGATGCTGATAATGCTGGAAATGTGCTGGTCCGGGAGAAGGAAGGTGAAGAAACGAAGACGCTAGACCTGGACACTTTTTTAAAAACCTATGTGAAGTGATTTAAATGACATGCATTAATATAGATTGATAAAAAAAGGCTTTCGATACTGTCGAAAGCCTTTTTTGTGTCTATTTAATTGTGCATTTCACTATTAAGGAATGTTTAAAAACTTATGTGTTTGTAGTGAAATATCCCATTTAGGGTTTTCTTTTACGTAATCAATAATAGAAGGCGTCATTTCTTTAGATTTCGACCATTCAGGTTGAAGGTATAATCTACAGTTTGGCCCTACAAGTTGTGCATATTCTTCCCCCCATGCAAAATCGCTTTTATTGAAAACGATAACTTTAAGTTCACCAGCAGCTTCTAACACATCTTTGCGTGGTGCTTTGAATTTTTTTGGAGATAAACATATCCAGTCCCATTCACCACTCAGAGGATATGCACCAGAGGTTTCAATAAACGTTTTAATCCCTGCCTCATGAAGCCCTTTTGTTAGGTAATCCAAATTATAAATAAGCGGTTCGCCACCCGTAATGACAACTGTTTTTGCCGGATATTTCTTTGCATTTTCGATAATCGAATCTGCGGCTGTAAGGGGGTGGATAGATGCATCCCAGCTTTCCTTTACATCGCACCAATGGCAGCCAACATCGCAACCACCCAATCGTATGAAATAAGCAGCAGTCCCGGTATGGTAGCCTTCTCCCTGAATCGTGTAAAATTCTTCCATTAGGGGTAATAGTGTTCCGTCTTCTGGTACTTGATTTGACATAGTTAAAATTTCAGTCTGCAAAGGTAGCAAATATTAATGAGATGCTCAATTTGTCCTGTTGCTTTTAAGCAGCTGCCCTGTCATTTTTTTATATATAGTAGCTGGTATAATCTGCTTTTATCCCTTTGTTTTTAGGTTCATGTTTAAACAAAGCACATAGTTTACTGCTACCATGCTATCAGCCTATACTATGTTTTCTATTAAAAGTGAAACAACACTCTTTTTGTAGGGGTATAACAGGGGGTTAATAGGGATTTACCCCTGCTAACCCCCTGCAATTACCCTGTTAATATATAACCTGATTTTCATTAATTGTTGGGATGTACCTCGGTACCATAGAGCGATATTGTTGGTCAATAAGATCAGATTATCAATCCGTTTTAAACTGCAACGATGAGGGGGGGAGTGTGTAAAGCCAATGAAGTCGGCGTATTTGAACAGTGGAGAGGTGGGGAGCCTGTAAATGCCCTGTATAATGCGTTGAATAGCGCAAAAAACCTGTTATTTTATCAGAATTTTTACTAAATTTGTGTCACAATTTATTTATTGAAAACGTAAGTGTAATAACATAATTGTACATGTTGTTTTATGTTTTCTATTTTTTAACAATTTAAAGATCATAGTTGTAAATGATTAAAATTACACTACCGGATGGTTCCGTAAGAGAGTATCAAAAAGGAATCACTGCTGCAGAGATTGCGTTATCCATCTCAGAGGGGCTTGCAAGAAACGTTCTTGCTGCCGAAGTAAATGGCGAAGTGTGGGATTCTGCCCGTGCTATTGAAAATGATGCTACTGTTAAGTTATTAACCTGGAATGATACCAAAGGTAAATCCACTTTTTGGCATTCTTCAGCCCACTTACTGGCTGAGGCTTTGGAGGCATTGTATCCAGGGATTAAATTTGGTATTGGTCCCGCGATTGAAACCGGATTTTACTACGATGTTGATTTTGGTGATCGTGAATTCTCGTCTGATGACTTTAAAGCCATCGAAGACAAGATGCTGGAGCTGGCTAAACGGAAAGAAACATTTGAACGTAAAGCTGTTTCGAAATCGGATGCATTGGCTTACTTTACTGAAAAAGGAGATGAGTATAAGCTAGATTTAATCAAAGACTTGGAAGATGGAAAGATTACTTTCTACACGCAAGGGGAATTTACAGATTTATGTCGTGGCCCTCATATTCCAAATACTGGGTTTATCAAAGCGATTAAATTGACTAATGTTGCCGGTGCTTACTGGAGGGGTGATGAGTCTCGCAAACAGTTGACACGTATTTATGGTGTTACGTTCCCTAAGGCATCGGAGCTTACAGAGTATTTGAAATTTATAGAAGAGGCGAAAAAACGCGATCACCGTAAACTTGGGAAAGAGTTGGAACTTTTTGCTTTTTCTGAAAAAGTTGGTGCAGGTTTGCCACTTTGGTTGCCTAAAGGAGCTGCATTACGTCAAAAGCTGATAGACTTTTTGCAGAAAGCACAGTTAAACTCTGGGTATGAGCCTGTTGTTACGCCGCATATCGGGCATAAGCAGTTATATGTGACTTCTGGACACTATGAGAAATATGGCGCGGATTCATTTCAACCAATAAAGACTCCTATCGAAGGAGAAGAGTTTTTGTTAAAACCAATGAACTGTCCGCATCATTGTGAAATTTATAAAGTAAAACCACGCTCGTATAAGGACTTACCGGTTCGCTTTGCTGAGTTTGGTACTGTATATCGTTACGAGCAATCTGGTGAGCTTCACGGTTTGACAAGGGTTCGTGGGTTTACGCAAGATGATGCACATTTGTTTTGCCGTCCTGATCAGGTTAAAGATGAATTCAAAAAGGTAATAGACTTGGTTCTTTATGTATTTGGAGCGTTAGGCTTTAATGATTATACAGCACAAGTGTCATTACGTGATCCTGAAAACCGTACAAAATATATTGGTACTGACGAAAATTGGGCTTTGGCTGAGTCTGCGATTATTGAGGCTGCTGAAGAGAAAGGTTTACCGACAGTCGTGGAATATGGAGAGGCGGCTTTCTATGGTCCTAAGTTAGACTTTATGGTGAAGGATGCTTTAGGACGGAAGTGGCAATTGGGTACAATACAGGTCGATTATAATTTACCTGAGCGTTTTGAATTGGAATATACTGGAAGTGATAATATGAAACATCGTCCAGTAATGATTCACCGTGCACCTTTTGGATCTTTGGAGCGTTTTGTAGCTGTACTGATCGAACATTGTGCGGGACAATTCCCGTTATGGCTTGCACCTGAGCAATTTATCGTCTTGCCAGTGTCAGAAAAATACGAAGAATATGCGCAAAATGTTTTGAATTCGCTAAATAATTCCGATATTCGCGGACTGATAGACTTACGTGACGAGAAAGTGGGCAGAAAAATCAGAGACGCCGAAGTGAAAAAGCTTCCTTATATGTTGATTGTAGGGGAAAAAGAGGTGGAAAATGGCACAGTTTCTGTACGTAAACATGGCTCAGTGGAATTGGGAACAATGACTGCTGAGGCATTTAGAGATATATTAATTAAGGAAATAACCGTTTAATTTTTAAACATTTGGCATTAAAAAGACCCGGTGGTCCAAGACCACCAATGAGAAAGAAAGAACCAGATCACCGCATTAATGAGTTAATCAAGGTACCGGAGGTGCGCTTGGTAGGAGATAATGTGGAACAAGGAGTTTACCCTACGCGCAAAGCGTTAGAGTTGGCTGATGAGTTGGAACTTGATTTAGTGGAGATTTCGCCAAATGCTGTACCGCCGGTTTGTAAGATTATCGACTACAGTAAGTTTGTTTACGAACAGAAGAAGAAACAAAAGGAAATCAAAGCTAATGCAAAACAGACTGTTATTAAAGAAATCCGTTTCGGACCTAACTCTGGTGAGCATGATTTTGAGTTCAAATTGAAACATGCTATTAAGTTTCTAGAAAGTGGAGAGAAAGTTCGTGCTTATGTACACTTCAAAGGTCGTGCTATTGTACACAAGGATCAAGGTGAGATCTTGTTGTTACGCTTTGCTCAGGCTTTAGAGGATTACGGTAAGGTAGAGCTTTTACCGAAATTAGAAGGTAAACGCATGTTTTTGACAGTAGCTCCAAAGGCTCCTAAAAAATAATAAGAATTCTAACAGATTGATATAAAATTTATAAGTATTATGCCAAAAGTTAAAACCAATTCCAGCGCAAAGAAACGTTTCAAATTGACTGGAACAGGTAAAATTGCAAGAAAAAACGCTTTCAAAAGCCACATCTTGACAAAAAAGAGCACAAAACGTAAACGTAACTTAACACAAACAAGTTATGTATCTGATGGCGATATGGGCAACGTAAAACGTATGCTTGCTATCGGTAAATAAGTTTTATTCGATTTTATTAATAATAATTTTTTAACCGGGTACAAGGTTGTAAGTTCATTGAAATACATGACACCTTCTACCAAACTAATTTTAAAAATATGCCACGTTCGGTTAACGCAGTAGCTTCTAGAAGAAGACGCAAAAAAATCCTAGGCCTTGCAAAAGGTTACTTTGGATCACGTAGCAAAGTTTATACTATTGCTAAAAATACAGTAGAAAAAGGTTTACAATACGCTTACCGCGATCGTAAAACCAAAAAACGCGAGTTTAGAGCTTTATGGATTCAACGTATCAACGCTGGAGCTCGTCAACACGGAATTTCTTATTCCCAATTGATCGGTAAATTAAACGCTAAGAATATTGGTTTGAACCGTAAGGTTTTAGCTGACTTAGCTTTAAATAACCCAGAAGCTTTCAAAGCAGTTGTAGACGCAGTAAAATAGAGTTTTTAATCCGCTGTCAATTTGTTAGAGATATTAAAGGAGCCTGTTAGGCTCCTTTTTTTGTTGTAACGGATGCTGTATCTTTTTTGGGACGTTATGTTTCAAGTAAACCCAATACATGCTGTATTTCATTTTATTTCTTATTCCACAATTATACTTTTGAGGCATTGACGTAGTATATTACAGCTCATATCCCTTTTAAATCTGAAATTAGGTTTGATTTTTGTTGAACTGTAGAAAATAGAGCATTATGAAACTAAGAACAATTACATTTGGATTTTCGCTTCTTTTAATCGGAAGCTTGGTTATAGCGGCCAAAGAACCATTTTCCAAGGCTCTAACGAACGATGTGGTTAATCAACAGGGAAAAGTTATCTCGATTGAAGGGGTAAACAATAACCGTACAATAGAGGCCAAAGGAGGAGAGATCGTACAAATAGAAGGAGCTGACAATAAAGTTGTGATTCGTGGCAATGTGAGCAAATTGATTATTGAGGGGAAGGGGAATACAGTAACAGGCAATGACATCGCAACGGTAACGACAGAGGGAGCAGACAATATGGTCAATATTGGTTCAGTAGAGACCGTTCAGATTGAGGGAGTCAAAAACCATGTCCATTATAAGTCTACGAAGAACAAATCTGGTCAGGTAAAAGTGTCTACTGACGGCGCGGATAATATGGTGATGAAGATGAAATAATGTAAATCATATTTTCATAAAAAATGGTTTCGTATATTATTTACGAAACCATTTTTACGAGAGGTGGCAATTATGGTTTATCTGGATGATCCTCGGGATGACTGCTATTGGCTCTATCACCCTGGGATTGAAATTCCGCCTCAGCTTCGTTTTCTCTTTGTTTTGTAATTGAATAAGGCTTTAGAAAATCTTGATCAAAAGGATGAACTGTCGCAGCCTTCTGAATAATCTCATCGTTCTGATACGTCCGAATACAGGTGCCTTTTACACGTTCCGATTTATAGACGTAAGTTCCCCAAATACAGAAGAAAAAAATTGATTTTATAGTATCTTTATAATGTGTGAACAAGTCTTCTGTTTTATCAAAATAACTTTTGAACATAAGATGGGATACAATTCCATCAATAGTACAGAATACGGCCATAAATAGTGCAACCATAAAGAAGGTCTGAGCGAAAATATCGCGTTTCTTGACCAGCAAGATGCAGCTATAAATCAAACCCGCTAGTACCAATATATTACCGATTATTTCTAATAATAGTAAAGTTCTGTATAAAAAGGGGGAAACACCTTCCAGCTGATCTGCCGCCTGCCAAGTATTTAAATTAAAGAAGGACTGCTGGAAGAAAAATATACCGGATAGGGTCACTATATTTATAAATAGTACAATAAGCAGCACGATCATCCATCCGTCGATCTGATCGTGATAGATCTCGTCATAGGGTTTGATGATAAAAGCTCTGGTTTTATTATACTTTTTAACAATATACCAGATAATGGCTGGCACCAGAAGAACGAATAGGATTAGAATAAACCAATTAATTTCATTGACTGAAGAAGGGGTTCCTAAGCGAGGTATCCCATCTGTTACATATCCGTCATTGTCAAGATAAAAGCCATTATAAAAGATATCATCACGATCTGCAAAATCTGTATAATACTGTTTCAGGTCTTTTTGTTCAACAAAGGGTTCGTGGAAACTTAACGTGTATGCGAGCTTAATACTATCTTGATTTACTTCCAGTGTTTTACCGAAGACATACGCAGTCCGGTCAAAATAACTATTGTCCATGTAATTACCAAATTCCTTTTTGCCTTTGTTGACAATATACATTTCGTAGGTTAGATCTGTTGGAAAAGAAAGGCTTAGGGGAGCAATACGATCCTCCATAATCTCTGGAAGCTTTTCATTGATATTTGTTCCCAACAAAGGAATATATTTTTTTGTAGATCCGCTTTCCTTCTTTCCAATGTTCTTTATTTTATACTTTTCGATGACCTCCACAATATTGTTCTCCATATCATCTTTGTATTGTATATGACCAATTTTATTGATCTTGGGGTAGATCTTTGTATAATACTCTAAGTATTGCTTCTGTATGTCATTTTTGGCGCTACTTTGAAAATAACTGCGCATATCGTCCGCCTCATTTCCAACATAAGTTGTGTGGACATCCAGGGTAGCCTCAAATTTGCCTTCCAGTGTCGACGTTTCCTTGACTTTAATATTGCCGGTAACATGCTGCGGTACGTCTGTAAGCTTTCCACTACCCATGGTGGAGAGTACTTTCCCATAAGCTGGGAAATACCTGTTTTTGATATCTCCACCCTGCTGAGTTATGGTGGGGTCAATATATTGGGAACGTCCACCAATATTAACTTCAATAACCATATGGTTGAAAGCATAGGGCGAGGGGAGCTCTTCCTGCAGGCCTCTATTCTTATAGGTATTGGCTAATACGAGTCCTACATCAATATTCTTGTTTTTGAGCATTGTAGCCAGCAGCATTGATTTATCCTTGCAATCGCCGTAGCGCTGGGAAAATACTTTTTCTGGAACATTTGCCCGGTGCGAATATTCTCCCATCTCAATACCCATATAACGTATCTCATTTTGTACAAAGTCGCAGGCTTTTTTCAGGTATGTATAGGGCTGTCCATTGGACTCTTTCCAAAGTTGGTTGACGAAGGTTTGCAGTGTACTTGTCGTTGCTATTTGCGGGATGGGATTAATTTTACGGTTCCATTGATCAACTTCCTGCCAGGTATTAAATTCCGTGCATTGGATATATTTTAAAGGGTTGTACCATGACGGGCTATAATCTTCGTATTGAACCGTTTTGTCCGCCGTCAGCTCCCAGAAGAAATTTGTTGTATTTCCTGTTGACTGTTGCTGCACCTCAGGAGCGCCATTGAAACTCTTAAACTGAAGTTTGCGACCATTGGGTACAATATAGTTGAGATGGACCAGACCTGTAGGTTCATATCCCTGTAAGTAGTAGCTGTCGAAAAATTTCTGTTCAAATACTGGGTTTACACCTATTATTGAATAAGCAAATACAATCTTGTCGTCTTTACGTAAATCCTCCAAAACATAATGGGCCATTTGACTTCCGTTGTAGATAGATCTCGAAAGCTCTGTTTCGGAGGCAAGGAGCTTAAATTTTGCTTGCGGTAGTAGATTAATATCCTTGCCGTTGCGAATAACCTTTAGCTCATGTAGTTGAAGTTTTTGAAAATGCGGGTCAAAGGTTACCTGAATTTGCCCCAGATTTTCGATTCCAGTCTGATCAAATAGAACTTTTATATCCTTATAATATTTTGTTTGGGTAGCCAAGTTTATTTGATGTTCGATTAGCTCATAGTAATATCCATCACTAATATCATCCAAATTTGGCTTTATGGACTTTTTTGTAGTGGGCCGGAGCCAAGTTGGCGATGCCGTCTTTTGGATAGTTGTTTGGCTAAAAGACCAGGAAAATGCAGCTAGTACGAGTACAAAGGCAAATAGAAGATGGCTAAATCTTTTCATTAATTCATAATTTAGCCTAAGATAAGTAAAAATTGGAAGCAACGGTAGGCGAATTTAAGGAGTATTGGAAATTCGGCTTTAGTTGAGTCTAGGTTATCAGCAACTAAAAGGGTTGTCCGTATATACGAACAACCCTTTTAGTTGCTAATCCGGTAATTTTATAATTTACTTTCTCTTTTTTTCTTTTTCTTAACGACTTTAGGCATTTGAGCTTGCTTTGCTTCATATTGTCTCTCAATATATTGTATAATTTCTGAGGCAATATCTTTTTTTGTCGCTTTCTCGATGCCTTCCAAACCAGGAGATGAGTTTACTTCCAGTACTAAAGGGCCTCTGTCAGAAGGAATCATATCTACACCACAAACCGTAAGTCCTAGCTGTGCCGCAGCCGCAATTGCTGTTTCTCTTTCAGCTTTACTTAACCGGATAATCTGAGCGGTGCCACCCCGATGGATATTTGATCTAAACTCACCCTCTTTCGCCGTGCGTTTCATCGCTCCAACAACTTTGCCGTCAACCACGAATGCACGAATATCAGAGCCTTTAGACTCTTTGATGAACTCTTGGATCAGGATGTTATTGCCCAGGCCGTAGAACGCTTCTATAACAGAAGAGGCCGCTTTTTTGGTTTCGGCAAGTACAACACCGATACCTTGGGTTCCCTCGAGTAGTTTAATGACTAAAGGAGCTCCACCTACCATACTGATGAGATCGTCCACATCGGAGGCTGTGCGTGCAAATCCTGTAATCGGGAGTCCGATACCTGCCCCGGATAAAATCTGTAGGCATCTCAATTTGTCTCGGGAACGCGTAATGGCTTGACTGGGATTCGCGGAAATGACATCCATCACCTCAAATTGTCTAACGATAGCAGATCCATAGAATGTTACCGATGCTCCTATCCGGGGAATAATGGCATCAATATCACTGAGATCCTGTCCTTTATAATGAATACTGGGTTTACCTTGTTGAATGCCTACATAACATTTGCTGTGATCGATGACAACACATTCGTGTCCTCTTTGTTGTGCGGCTTCTACGAGACGACGAGTTGAGTATAAACTCTTTACTGTCGATAATACGGCAATTTTCACGATTTGTATATTGAATATATTTTGTGCTAAGATAACAAAATAGCTTGGCTAATTGTTTTATTTTACCAGGGTCTTCGTCGACAGATTTTCTTTGGAAACATCGACCAAAAATCTTTTGTTTAAGAAATTTTTACCCAACAGCATAGGATAGGTCATTTGTGATCTATTTCTAAAGGAGATCTTAATGCTAAATACCTGGTTATATAATGTTGCTGTTGTGCGGATATAGTAACGCTTTTCTTCTTGGCCAAAAGAACTTTTCACTAGTTTTGTCCTATAGAGTTTTAACTTCAGTGTTTTTGTTTCTTTTGTCCCAAAATTTGTTATAAGTTCACAGATAATCCAATCCTGACCATCTTCCTTAACGATCTCGTACGAATTGCAATGTAGTACCGATGAAGCAGCACCGGTATCGACTTTTGCTTCTATACCATATATTCCCAATTCAGGTAAATCAAGGGTCTCTTTCCAGCCCACAAGAAGTTTCTCTTTCATTTATACCAAATTGAAAAAATAGCCCTGTCGCCTGTATAAGCAGGGGACAGGGATGAAAATCTTTTATTCGTAGATAAATTCTCCGTAAGGAGAGGTTATAGTAACTTTTTTAGCAGTAGATTCTTCCACGCGACCTATGATTTGAGCCGGAATGCCAAACGACTCTGAAATAGCAATGATATCCGATGCAATTGATTCCGGTACATATAATTCCATACGATGTCCCATATTAAATACTTTGTACATTTCTTTCCAGTCTGTATTGGATTCTTTCTGTATTAATTCAAAAAGAGGTGGGATCGGGAAAAGATTATCTTTGATGACATGCACATTATCAACGAAGTGTAAAACCTTTGTTTGCGCTCCACCTGAGCAATGCACCATTCCGTCGATTTGTGAACGATACTTGTCCAGTATTTGTTTGATAACAGGCGCATAAGTACGCGTCGCCGAAAGAACAAGCTTACCCGCAGTTATTTTTTCTCCTGTTTCAACTTCGATTTCATTGGTGAGGTCCTGGCTTCCAGCGAAAACTAGTTCGTAAGGAACAGCTGGATCATACGCTTCAGGATATTTTTCAGCTACTTTTTTGTTAAATACATCATGACGTGCAGAAGTTAGTCCATTGGAACCCATTCCGCCATTGTACGTCTGTTCATAGGTTGCTTTTCCATTCGATGCCAATCCAACAATTACATTGCCACCTTTGATGCGATGATTTGAAATGACGTCTTCACGTTTCATACGACAGGTCACCGTACTATCAACAATGATGGTGCGAACAAGGTCGCCAACGTCGGCCGTTTCACCTCCTGTAGAATAGATGCCAATTCCCAAATCCCGAAGTTCAGATAGAATCTCTTCTGTGCCATTGATGATTTCTGCGATCACCTCTCCAGGAATAAGATTTTTATTTCTGCCAATCGTTGAGGATAAAAGAATGTTATCGATGGCTCCCACGCAAAGCAAGTCGTCAATATTCATGATAATTGCATCCTGTGCTATACCTTTCCACACTGAAATATCACCGGTTTCCTTCCAGTATACATAAGCCAATGAAGATTTGGTACCAGCACCATCCGCATGCATAATATTACACCAGTCTGGATCTCCACCCAAAATATCTGGAATTATTTTGCAAAATGCTTTGGGAAACAGACCCTTATCTATATTTTTTATCGCATTGTGCACATCCTCTTTCCCTGCGGATACGCCTCGTTGATTGTATTTTAAATCTGACATCTTAGGGCAAAAATAAGCAATAGGACTGAATTAAAGAACCTAATTCGTGTAATTTAATCACTTATTATTATGCGCCAATGTTGAATTAGATTTTCGAGATTACTTTTCGCATTGGCCGGACTTGTGCTGGGTAAGCATCTGTACATAATGTCTTCTCGTTTGTTGAAATGCTTTAAATACAAACTGTACGCTTTTTGTCCGTTAAAAATAATTTGTGTGATTGTGGGAAAGGTTTGCAGCAGCTCGTCAATCGGATTCGGAACTTCATTTTGTATGGCGAGATCCATACTGCCGGGACGAGAGGCTTCTGCACAAACATCCCAAAGACCAATGTTGTTTTTGAGTAATAAATCTATCTTCTCCGTATAATTTGTTTGTTCCGGTGCATTGAACAAATTGGTGATTACTTTCCAAAAGCGATTTTGTGGATGTGCATAATATTCATTTTCTGCCAGAGATTTATCTCCGGGCAACGAGCCAAGGATGAGTATTTCTGTCGTCGAATTGACTAAGGGTAGAAAGGATTTTTTGCGCATGATCAAAAATAGCAATTTTAAATTTTCCATTGAAATATGAAAATTATTGTAGTATATTTATGATATTAAAATGATATCAAATATATATTAACAATTATGGAAAAACTAATTAAACCAATGTCAGGCTATTTAGCTTTATTGATAGCTGTTGT
This sequence comes from Sphingobacterium sp. UBA2480, assembly GCF_002341965.1. NCBI lineage: Bacteria > Pseudomonadati > Bacteroidota > Sphingobacteriia > Sphingobacteriales > Sphingobacteriaceae > Sphingobacterium > Sphingobacterium sp. UBA2480. The sequence goes on from NZ_DDPA01000007.1 coordinate 947,504, forward strand.
CTCGTTTGTGGCAGCTATATTTTCATTTGCGAGCGTAGAAGAAAGTTCGCTGTATGTTGTATTGGGAGTGGTATTAATGATTGCTACTTTTTTTATTTTAAAGGGATTGATGATTATTAATCCAAATCATTCACGTGTGCTGAATTTCTTCGGAAAATATGTAGGTACCGTTAAGGAAAATGGATTGTTTTTTGTCAATCCGTTGTATTCAACGATTAAAGTAAGTCTTCGTTCGGATAACTTACAGGGACAGACACTGAAAGTAAATGACAAGATGGGAAACCCAATTGAGATTGGGGCAGTGATCGTGTGGCAAGTGGGTGACACGTATAAAGCTGCTTATGATGTCAGTAACTACACATCTTATGTACGCACGCAGAGTGAAGCAGCAGTAAGACATTTGGCCGGAAGCTTTCCTTACGATAACTTGGAAGATGAAGGAGCGGAGATCACCTTGCGTGAAGGTGGGGATACCGTAAATCATATTCTTGAACAAGAATTGTCGGATCGTTTGGCGCCAGCTGGCGTTATTATTAAGGAAGCAAGAATCAGCCATTTGGCCTACGCGTCAGAAATCGCTGGTGCGATGCTTCAAAGACAGCAAGCCGCTGCAATTGTCGCTGCGCGCTCAAAGATTGTAGATGGAGCTGTAGGTATGGTTGAAATGGCACTAAAAAAGCTGTCCGAAAAAGATATTGTAGAGCTGGATAACGAGAAAAAAGCAGCAATGGTCAGCAATTTAATGGTGGTACTCTGTGGAGAGAAAGCAGCGACACCAATTGTAAATACAGGTACGTTGTACCAATAAACGAAATGAAATGGCGGATAAGAAAAACTTTATGCTACGCTTAGACGACCAAATGTACAAAGCATTGGAAAAATGGGCTGCAGATGAGTTTAGAAGTGTTAATGGGCAGATAGAATATCTTTTACATAAGGCACTGCAAGAAAATAAAAGATTGGGTGCAGAAAAAAAGACTGCTGATAAGAAATAGCCTATAGTAAGGAACGAAAACTGTACCTTTGGCCTCGCAATTAATAAAGCCAAAGGTACTTTTTATTTAATGTTTTAACGATAGAAGATGAAGATTAATCCAGCGTACAAATTATTGGTCGTAAGTACAAGCACGATCCATGGGAGTGAGTTTTTAGCTTATATTAAGCACGATTTTGTCGAATTTATTCAGTCAGACGAATTGCTGTTTGTCCCTTTTGCGAGACCTTCAGGAATTTCCTTTGATGCTTATACCGCTAAGGTACAAGATGCCCTGAAAGATGAGGGCGTGACGGTTAGGGGGCTCCATGAGTTTGACAATATGAAGAAGGCTATTCAGGATGCTAAAGCTATTTTTATTGGTGGAGGAAATACATTTTTACTCTTAAAAACGCTGTATGATCTGGATTTGGTTCCGCAACTGCGCGTACAAGTAGCAAAGGGGATTCCATATGTGGGCACATCCGCGGGGTCCAATTTGACCGGATTAACAATTGGAACCACGAATGATATGCCTATTGTTTATCCGCCTAGTTTTAACGCACTTGGTTTCTTACCTTTTAATATCAATCCACATTATTTGGATCCAGATCCAAATTCTACACATAAAGGAGAGACGAGGGAAACGCGAATTCAGGAATTTCATCAATTGAACAGCCAACCTGTTATAGGCTTGCGCGAAGGTAGCTGGCTGCACGTAAATGACGGGAACATTCTGTTGCAAGGTGATTTAAAAGCACGGTTGTTTAAGGCGGGGCTTGAACCTGTAGAGCTAGCACCTGGATTAATTAATTTTTAAGCTATTGTAAAGTTAATGGGCAAGGAACGTCAAATGGACCGTTCAGCGCAGTGGTAGACGATTTTATGAAAAGCTGGCCCTAATTCCCATTGGAAAAAATAGTTTTTCAGATTGTTGAAAATAATACAAAATAAGCTACTTTTGCGCTAAATCCATTAAAATTTTCTTCCAATGGAACAAAATTCAGCATTACACCCGGCCGATATCGCGGAAGAAATATCGCGTTTAAGTAAAGGGGAGCAACATCAAGAGTTTATGGACTATCCTTTGGAGGATAGATTGGAGATCTTTTCTTTTTTTGAAATGGATGTTCAATATACGTTGATCAAATCCATGACGGAGCATGAGCTGTCCGAATTGCTGAATAATTTGAAGCCGGATACCCGGAATGAATTATTGTCGGAATTGCCGGATGATCTGATTAAATATCTGATCAATCTATTGAATGAGCGCGAGAAGCAAATGGCTTTGGAGCTGATCGGATATAAAGAGGATAGTATCGCCCGACTTATGACACCAATGTATGTGCAAGTTCGTCCTTATTATACTGTTGATGATGTCTTTCGGCATATTAAAGTTTTTGGAAGGAAAGCTGAAACGCTCAATTTTATTTATGTAGTTGATGAGAAAAACGTATTGATCGATGACTTGAAAATTGGTCAATTACTACTATCGGATTCTTCTACTAAGATTTCCGACTTAATTGACTACAATTTTGCCGCGATTAAAGCCTCTACACCCATGGAAGAGGCCTTCGAGATTTTTCAAAAATATGACCGCAGTGCTTTGCCTATCGTTACAGAAGCAGGGGTGTTGGTTGGAATTGTGACATTTGATGATGTGTTGGACCGAATTGAAGATCGCGATACAGAAGATATCCAGCGATTTGGAGGGATGGAAGAATTGGATCTGGCTTATACCAAAACCCCCTTGTTGCAATTGATTCAAAAAAGAGCTGGCTGGTTAATCATCCTGTTTTTTAGCGAAATGCTTACCGCCTCAGCAATGGGCTTTTTTGAAGGGGAATTAGAAAAAGCGGTTGTGCTTGCTTTATTTGTTCCTTTAATTATATCCAGTGGAGGTAATTCGGGGTCACAGGCGGCATCTTTAATTATTCGTGCCATGGCGTTAGGTGAGTTAAAGCTTAAAGATTGGTGGTACGTGATGAAGCGCGAAGTTTCTTCTGGTTTGATCCTAGGTGGGATTTTAGGTTCGATCGGATTTCTACGGATATTGGCCTGGCATTTTCTTGGTCTGTATGACTATGGCCCTTATTGGATTTCAATTGGCTTTACGGTTGCGGTTTCCTTATTGTTTATTGTTTTATGGGGAACTTTGTCGGGATCGTTTATTCCATTTATCCTACGTCGGTTTGGATTGGATCCAGCGACAGCATCAGCGCCGTTTGTAGCAACGCTGGTGGATGTTTCCGGATTGATTATCTATTTTACTGTTGCAGCATTCTTTCTGCACGGAAAACTGCTGTAGTTCAGATGTCATCTATCCATTCTTGTAGTCTGCACTCTTCTTTTTAGCATGTTTTTTTGTCCGATCTTGTGTTTATTTGAAGTAGTCCATAATGGAATACAAGGAGATAGACAAAGAAGCTGAAAGCGCATTGTCTTGTTTATAAATTGAGCCTGCGGTATAATTTTTCCTTTAAACCGCCTTTTTGCGCAATATAAATTCCTTTTTTTCCGGAAAATAAAAAAGCGACTATACACGCTATTGTTATAAATAAAATAGGTTGAATCCCAAATAATTCATAACCCATTACAATACAGGCGAGCGGGGTGTTTGTAGCGCCTGAAAATACGGCTACAAAGCCCATGGCAGCCAGCAGGCTGACGGGAAGTGGAATAATGGTGCTTAATGCACTACCTAAGGTTGCTCCGATAAAAAATAAGGGGGTGACTTCTCCGCCTTTAAACCCGGCCGAAAGGGTGAAAGTCGTTAAAAGCAATTTGATGATAAAGTCATAATAATTCGACTGATCGACAAATGCGTTCTGAATCATGGGGATACCAAGTCCAATATAGTTACTGCTATGGAATAACGTAATGATAAGTACCAAAATAATACCGCCAATCACTGGTCTAAGCAGAGGATATTTAATTCGTTTGAATTGAAGGCTAAAGAAATCGCTGGCAGATGTAAAAAGCCATGCTGTAATACCGAATAGAATACCTGCGGCGAGGCTAAATCCAATATTGGTCAAGGACAGCATTGGAATAACATCATGAATTGGATAATGGCTGTGTGGAATATTCCATAATTGACAGCTGAAGTTCGCAAAATAGGCGGTAAATAAACAGGGTAGGATGCCGAAATATCTTTTTTTGCCAATCAGTAGGACTTCCAGGCCGAATATCGTTCCGGCGAGCGGGGTGCCAAACACAGCGGCAAATCCTGCAGTGATGCCGATCGAAATTAAGATGCGACGTTCAGTTTTATCGAAGTCAAACCAGCGATTAAGCTGATCGGAAACTGCTCCACCTATCTGTACAGCAGTTCCTTCACGGCCTGCCGAACCCCCAAACAGATGTGTAAGTAAAGTTCCGAATAAGACAAGCGGCGCCATGATAAGCGGAATACGGCGTTGAGGATGAAGGTATTCTTCAATCAGCAGGTTATTTCCTTTGCTTGATGGATCGCCCCAATACTTATAGGACAATGCTATGGCAAATCCTGCTAGGGGAAGTCCATAAATTATCCAAGGATGAGCCTCGCGGTACTGCGTTACCCAATTGAGGGAAAAGAGAAAAAACGCACAAACAGATCCGACAATGAAACCTATCGCACTACAGGAGATAAGCCATTTAAGAAAAAAATGAAGATTGCTTTGATTTGAATGTGTTATAGCCATAAGTCTACACTTTATATAAAATTGTTGTTTTATACTAAAATAGTAGACGTCATCAGCTTATTAGGGCGGTTCAGGGCAGACATCATTGCCATATTTATTTCAAATCTACAAAAAACGAAAGATAATAGCAACCCAGCCTGCGATCATAAGCAATCCGCCGAGCGGGGTAATTGGGCCAAGAAACTTTAGATTCTTTTTCCAGTATTCAGCAAACGATAGAAAATATATACTTACAGAGAATAAAATAGTTCCCAGTGTGATCAGATAAAATGCCACTCGTTCAGACTGAAGCTCAAACCGAAAATTGAATCCTAGAATCAATTGGGTTAGTGCAGCATACATTTGATATCGCACGCCGACCTCAAAGGATTCCAGTTTTTCAGCGGATAGGATTTTTTTGAATGCATGGGCTCCAAATGCACCTAGGATAATAGCGAGGCCGCCAAATAGAGCGGCTGTGATGATGACAACGTTTTGCATGCCTAAATTTACTAAATTGTGGGTTTAATCATATCAATATGAAGGATTCCATAATCAGGGTAGGGCTCGGAGATTTGTTTAAACCCTAATTTTTCATAAAAGGATTTTAAATGAAATTGTGCACCTATCTGTATCTCGCCTTCACCAAATTCTTTATAGAGAGATTCGATGGAATGAATCATTAATTGTTGACTCAAACCGGTTCCGCGAGCTTGCTCAGCGACAATGACCCGACCGATGGAAGCCTGCGGATAGGAGAGACCAGGGGGAACTAATCTCGTGTATGCAATGATATCATCATTGTGTTCTGCCCAAAGATGGAGACAAGCAAAATCCTTATCGTCCAATTCAGGATATAAGCATTCCTGTTCCAAAACAAAAACTTCCATTCGAAGCTTTAAGATACGATACAGTTCTTTATTGTTGAGTTCGTCAAACTTCTTGAGGTTCCACTGAAAATCCATCATTAAAATAAAAAAAAGAGTCAAATTAAATCGATATATCAGGGAAGACATACCCGATTTAATTTGACTCGAGTGATTTGAAAACTTTTATGCGAGAAGACTTTTAACGACTTCAGAGATTGTTTTGCCATCAGCTTGTCCTGCAAGCTTTTGATTTGTTGCACCCATTACTTTACCCATATCTTTAATGGAAGAAGCCCCTGTTTCAGCGATAATTGCTTTGACGACGGTCTCAACTTCTTCTTTACTTAACTGTTTGGGTAGGTAAGCCTCGATTACTTTTTCTTCCTCAACTTCAATTTCATACAGATCTTCACGGTTTTGAGTCTTATAAATTTCAGCAGATTCGCGACGTTGTTTGACAAGTTTTTGTAAAACTTTAATCTCCGCCTCCTGGCTAAGATCTTCTGCATGACCTTTTTCTGTTTTCGCTAAGAGGATAGCTGCTTTAATCGCACGTAAACCACGTAATTTTGCCGTGTCTTTTGCGATCATCGCTGCCTTAATGTCTTGATTTATTTGTATTTCTAATGACATGATATTTGAATTATTTTCGATTGACAAGTGTGCCTGTGGCCTGCGCTGTAGGCATGATTAAGAGATCGTTGATATTAACATGTGCTGGTCTGGTAATGACGAAAAGGATCGTTTCCGCAATATCTTTCCCTGTTAGAGGCTGTACACCATTGTAAACATTTTTAGCTCTTTCTCGATCTCCATGAAAACGAACTTCCGAAAACTCAGTCTCTACCATTCCGGGGTCAATAGAGGTTACCTTAACGCCTTGCGTTAGCAAATCAATACGCATCGCTTTAGTCAACGCGTCGACAGCATGTTTGGTGGCACAGTACACATTTCCATTCGGATACACCTCTTTCCCTGCAATAGATCCTAAATTAACAATATGAGCGCCGTTGTCGGTATCCATAAGGGGTATCACAGCTTTACTTACATACAATAAGCCTTTGATATTGGTATCAATCATTCTGTCCCAATCGCCGATATCACCATCTTGAATAGGATCTAATCCCTGGCTCAACCCAGCATTGTTGATGAGAACATTTATTTTTTTCCATTCGGGGGGCAAACCTTCAATTTGGTTTGCAACTTGCTCAGCATCTCGGACATCGAGCTCAAATATATGGATCTGAATAGTCGGGTAGGCCGCAAGTAGTGTATCTCTTAATGTTTCTAAACGGTTTAACCTGCGCGCGCAAAGTAAAAGATTATACCCCTCTTTCGCTAAAACTTCGGCACAAGCCTGACCGATGCCGGAACTTGCTCCTGTAATAAAAACTGTTTTAGTCATATATTGTAACTAGTTGGTATTTAAAATTTAATCAGATTTTCCCTAAAAAACAGCGCCTCGGTCACCCTATTTTGTAGCAATATAGATGGTACAGATGCCAAACGTCTGTGGTCTAACAATAGTTTCATTAAAACCAGCTTTTTTGTTTATGGCCACGAACTTTTGGCCGTCCGGAAATTGAGCAACGGATTCCGGTAAATATTCATATGCACTGGAATCTTTTGAAAAGAATTTTCCAATGGTTGGTGTGATAAACTTGAAATAAAAATTATACAATTGTTTAATGGGGAACTTTTTCGGATTAGAAAATTCTAAAATAACAGCTTTCCCACCAGGCTTTAATACGCGGTATATATCCGATAAGCCCTTTTCCAGATTTTCAAAATTGCGGACACCAAATGCTACAGTAACTGCGTCGAAGGTATTATCTTCGAATTGAAGCCGCTCAGAATCTCCTAACTGAACTTCAAATTGATTCGCTAATCCCTTGCTTGCAATCTTTTTCTTGGCGACTTCAAGCATGCCTTGGGAGATATCGACACCAATAATCTTTTTTGGATTCAAGATTTTAATTGATTCCAGTGCAAAATCACCAGTTCCTGTCGCTACATCCAACATCAGTTGCGGTTTTATGGACTTTAAGGAATTGATGGCTTTTTTACGCCATATAATGTCAATACCCAAAGACATGAAATGGTTCAAAAAATCATAGGAATGCGAGATATTATCAAACATATCTGCTACCTGTTTCTTCTTCCCATCGTTGGTATCTTTGTAGGGCTTTAGTGTTGAGGAATCGTGCGTCATTTTACAAAGATACAATATATGAATATTTTTCGGTGCTAAAAAAGGGATTTGTTTTCATATCAAAGTCAGTTTATTTTGATGGTAGTGGAGGATATTGATTTATTTTTGACCATTTTGCTTATTCACAATAGTTTAAGTTATTAACATTTTTTAAAGTATTGATTTTGAGTGGTAAATTTTTATTTTCAACATCTTTTCAACAGTAGGTGTTGAAAACTAATCCTGTAAATCTGTGTCCATCAAAGCTTTTTGGGGGTTCGGATCTGATCGTCGAATTTCCCTGTTTGTAAATCCTCATGGTGGTGAATTTTATTTTTTATACATTTGTTATCCTATCTAAAATTTATAAGGATAGCAAAGCTATATTTCTGATATAATATCATGATGAACGACAGTAATTTTGAAGCGAATAACACGGATAATAACAAACGGGGTAATTATGGCGAACGTCGTACCAAATTAAATAATTTGGTGAGCGGTTTGGGTAAGCTTCCGCCGCAGGCAGTGGACCTTGAAGAAGCTGTTTTGGGGGCTTTGATGCTGGAGAAAAATGCACTGAGTGAAATTATTGATATTCTAAAACCGGAATCGTTTTACAAAGAATCACATCAAAAGATCTTTGAAGCGATTTTTGGCCTCTTTCAAAAGACTTCTCCAATTGATATATTGACAGTTACCTCGGAACTTAGACGGATGGGGGCTCTTGAAATGGTCGGCGGTGCCTACTATATTACGCAATTGACAGATCGCGTGGTTTCTGCAGCTAATATTGAGTATCATGCCCGTATTATTTCTCAAAAATATATTCAGCGTGAGCTTATTAAGGTTTCTACCGAAATTATCAATAGTTCATATGATGAAACATCAGATATCTTCGATCTTTTGGATCATGCCGAAAAAAGCTTGTTTGATATCGCGCAAAATAACTTGCGAAGAGATTCAAGAAAGATGGATGATATTATGCGTGAGGCGATTTCTAATCTTGAAATGCTCCGGGATCGCACAGATGGTCTAACAGGTGTGCCTTCGGGTTTAACAGCCTTGGATCGTATGACTTCAGGTTGGCAGCCTTCTGATCTTGTTATTATTGCAGCACGTCCAGCGATGGGAAAAACTGCATTTGTACTTTCTGTCGCGCGTAATGCCGCTGTGGAACACGGTAAAGCAGTCGCCGTATTCTCGCTGGAGATGTCATCTGTTCAGCTCGTCAATCGTCTAATCGCTGGTGAAACCGAAATTGAGCAAGAGAAATTGAAAAAAGGAAATCTTGCTGATCATGAATGGCAACAATTACATTCGAGAATTGGTCGATTAACTGATGCGCCTATTATTATTGATGATACGCCGGCGTTGAACGTGTTCGAATTTAGAGCAAAATGTAGGCGTCTAAAAGCACAATACGATATCCAAATGGTGATCGTCGATTACTTGCAGTTAATGCACGGTAAAGCAGACGGTAAAGGCGGGGGTAACCGGGAACAAGAGATTGGTAGTATTTCGCGCGCGTTGAAGTCTGTAGCTAAGGAATTAAATATCCCCGTGCTTGCATTGTCGCAATTGAGCCGTGCAGTAGAGTCAAGACCGGGCAATAGTAAGCGTCCTATGTTGTCCGATTTACGGGAGTCTGGTTCTATTGAACAGGATGCTGATATGGTTCTTTTCTTATATCGACCTGAATATTATGGTTTGACAGAAGATGAAGAGGGACGTCCTACTGCCGGTGTCGGTGAAGTTATTATTGCAAAACACCGTAATGGTGAGACCGGAATTGTTCCACTTCGCTTTGTGGGTAAATTTGTGAAGTTTGTGGATTTAGAAGATGAGTTTTCGGGTATGGGTGGTGGAGATGGATTCGGTGATGCGCCGGCTACATTTTCTGCTTCGGCCTTGAATCCGTCGCCAAACTTTGCAGATGATTTTAGTGCTGGAGGTTTTAGTGGAGGTATTACTATGCCCTCCCGAATGAACGATATGCCTGATGATGCGCCATTTTAGTGGTTAATTTTACATAAGTATTCCTAAATAACAGAAAAAAACCGAATGATTTAAATTCGGTTTTTTCGTTTACCGCGTCCGGCTTGTTTTCGCTAGTAAAACAAGGTTATTATCCATTTTCAACGTGATGTATTAAGGGTGTACGCAAAAATAAATGTTTTAAAACTAAATGAACAAATGGGGTTAATGTTTTTTTGTCGTTTTGATTGTTTTTATTTTAAATAAAATCGGAACTTTGTGCGCCTTTGGGTTTATTAGAATGATAGCTTTTAGACTTAGTATAACAGGTCTTAGACAAAAGTTGGTGAACAGTTTTTCGACAATGACAGGAAGCTAATGGATATTCATTATTTTGGATCGAGCAAGTTAGCTTTTATTTGGCTATTGATAGCAAAAACAAATAATATATTTCGATGAAAATAACATTACTTTGTATAGGTAAGACGGATGACAAATACCTAATTGAAGGTATTGAAAAGTACATTAAGCGATTAAAGTTTTATGTGAACTTCAGTATTGTCGTTATTCCCGATATCAAGAATGTCAAGAATCTTTCTGCTGAACAGCAAAAAGATAAAGAGGCTTTGCTGATTTTGAAACAGCTACAACCACAAGATCTAGTAGTTCTGCTAGACGAACATGGAAAAGAATTTCGCTCCTTGGAGTTTTCAGCTTATTTGGAAAAAATGATGGTACAAAGTGTTCAGCATTTGGTATTTATTATAGGAGGCCCCTATGGGTTTGACCAAAAGATTTACGATCGGGCAAAATCAAAAATCGCTTTATCGAAGATGACGTTTTCGCACCAAATGATTCGTTTGTTTTTTACAGAGCAGCTTTATCGTGCTTTTTCCATCATGAAGGGGGAGCCTTATCATCACGAATAATATGGAAAAAAGTCCGTAACTTCATCATGAATAAAAACAAGCTTATGAATTTGCCCAACAAACGAGATTATCACTATAAAAGTGACGAAGGAGAGAAAAATAGCCAATTGAATAAATACATTATGATTGCTTGTATTATTATCGTGATCTTATTGGCCTATTTTTTCGCATAGCTTAATGTCTTTCCATACGGATTTAGTAAAAGAAATAAATCTCTTACTTAATATCCGTATGGAGGATATCAGCAGATGATTTTAATAAATTTTAATTGAATTGTTTAAGCAAGAACGCTTAATTTTTGGGAGAAGATTGGCAGGTTTTGCGCGTTCTTTTTGGGGCGGTGTTGTTTACGAATCCCCAGTTGGTCATATAGAATGACAAGGGATTAATTTCTAATAATTTTTTCATTTTTTCTTTTTTTACCATATAATAATTTATTGATTCGCTAATAGATGATCAATAATCGAGCCAAACTATGATATTTGTCATGTTCGAAAAGAAATATAGAAAATAAGGTCAATAAAAGTAGTTGAAAGTGTGTTTTTGAGGGCCAAGTCAAAATAAAACGCAGCCCATTTGAGAGGGGCTGCGTCGAATCAAGGAATTTATTTTTTATCAATTTTATATAATTTTCCGATATCTGTGATAGCGTACAGCGCGCCATCTTTTCCCTGCGTGATATCTCTAAATCGTTGTCCTTCACTACCTAATAGACGCTCTTCTCCAACCACCTTGTTATCCTTCAGTATAATTCTGGCAATGTGCATGCTGCTCAAACCGCAAATAAAGAGATTATTCTTCCATTCTGGAATATTCTGTCCGGTATAGAATGTAATTCCACTAGGAGAGAGGACCGGATCCCAATAATAGACAGGTTGTTCCAGACCGTCTTTTTGTTGTATACCCGCACCAACTTTATCGCCTTTATACTCTATACCATACGTAATCGTTGGCCATCCATAATTCTTGCCAGCTTCAATTCTGTTCAGCTCGTCGCCGCCCCGTGGACCAAATTCGGTTTCCCAAAGATCGCCGGTTTCCGGATTTAAGGCAAGCCCTTGAGGATTGCGGTGTCCATAACTGTAAATTTCCGGACGGACATTTGGCTTGCCTATAAATGGATTTCCTGGAGCAGGCTGTCCCTCAGTGGTGATGCGTAAGATCTTGCCCAATGCTGCATTCAGATCTTGTGCCAATGGTCTTGTAACCAAATCAGATCTTTCACCCGTACTCAAAATAATATTTCCTTCTTTATCAAAGATAATACGACCACCATAGTGCAGATTTCCTTTATGAGCCGGAGTAGCTTGATAGATCACCTTGGCACCTTCTATCGATTTCTCGTCTGCAGACAGTTTTCCTTTTGCAACAGCCGTCAACGTCCCAGCAGCGGTATTATCAGAGAAAACCCAATAAATCATACGGTTTGATTCGAATTTTGGATCAAGACGTAATCCCAGAAGTCCACCTTGCCCACTGCTATTGACTTGAGGTAAACCTTTTATTGGGTCACTTAATTTACCGTCCGCCGTTGCAATGCGAAAATTCCCCTCTTTTTCTGAGATTAATAATCGGCCATCAGGCAGCGCAGTTATGCCCCACGGAGATTTTAATCCCTCAGCAATTACTTTACCTTCGAACGGCGTGCTTGTCTTTGCACCCTGAATTCTCGTTTGTCCGGCAAATGCTGGTTTATAACTTGTGTTTGCCTTCTGTGTTTCTACCGGAGGGTAACTTGTTGTGTCAGTTGCAGCGTTTGCGCTGCTATCCGAACTCGAATTTGAATTCGCATGGTTGGAATTACATGCGGTTAATCCTAAAGATACTGTTAAGAGGCTTATTGTCAGTTTGGTTTTCATTATCTGTGACTTGTTTTTGGTCTGATTATCTGCTTGAAGATATTAAAAATTAATGAAATATTATTTTATAGAATGTAATAATATAAATATATAACTCTATTAATAAGAAAGGGAGGATGCTAGCCAGCCAATAGATTTTAAATATTAAAAGAGTTATTTTTCCGCCAGGCAGTGTTTTACGATTCGGTGGAGTTCAGTTTCCTTGTTTACATAATAATCACTTATATCTAGAATCGTGTTTGTGTTTAAATTGTAGATACACACCGGTACATAGTTAGGCTGGGCAGATGTCTCGAAAGTTTTAAAATAATCTGCACTTTCCTGAATACTTGAAAATTCTTTGGATTCACAATGTTGTGTATCCTGATTGTAAGCAATGGTTATAAAGTTCTTTTTCATTGTACTAGCCTTTTTATCAACATAACGAAGACCAGGGAGTAAAAGTTTTAAAAATCATTGCCTTTTATTTGTTAAACACTGATGTGGCTTGCGGCTATTGGCTTTCCAAAAAATATTTTTGCTTTACTTTCAAAGTCTCTTGGATCATCTGTCGTATAGAAGGCCAATTGTCCATTTTGGGAACAAATAGTTTCAATCTCCTGATGACGATGGAGATAGTCCCTTAAGCTATTTGCAACAATTGGACCCTGAGAAATGATATTGATATTGCTTGGTGTATATTTTTTGATTACGGGCAGCAATAATGGATAGTGGGTACAGGCAAGCACAATAGCGTCGATCTGATCGGACTGTTGTAAAAGTTCCCGTATATCTTTTTCTACAAAGTAATGAGCGCCTTCTGTATTGATTTCGTTATTTTCTACTAAAGGGACCCAAAAAGGACAGTCATGTTGAAAAACTTCTATTTCTGGGTTAAATTTATGTATTTCTATTTTATAGGATTCAGATTTTACCGTTCCCGTAGTAGCTAAAATCCCGATCTTATTAGTTTTCGTAAAATTGTGTACAATTTCGGTAGTGGGTCTGATGACGCCGAGGACTCTCTTTCCCGGCGGTAGATCATGTTGTTGTATGGTTCTTAATGCTTTTGCTGAAGCTGTATTACATGCCAGAATAACAAGGTTACAGCCTAGATCAAAAAGTTTAAAAACACATTGTTTGGTATAGTTATAAACGGTTTCAAAAGACCGTGTACCATAAGGGACCCGAGCATTGTCCCCTAAATAGATATAATCGTACTGAGGTAAAAGATGTTGAATTTCCTTAAATACGGAGAGTCCTCCGTAACCGGAATCAAAAATGCCAATCGGACCTGGTTTTAATAAATTATCCATAACACAATGTTATAAGTTCTTCCACTTATAACATTGTGTTACAAGTTTCAGCTTTATTGAAGCAAAGATGGTTTCTCTTTGTATATTTTCCAAATTAATTCGCCAAATAATGTATTTGTCCAAGCAAACCAATGTCTTGTGAATTTTTTAGGATCGTTTTTATGAAAAGACTCATGCATAAATCCAGTTCCGCCATGCGTATTGACCAGCGTTTTGATGCAATTGCGAATCTCATCATCATTTGTCGAAGTTTGTGCTCGCATAATAATGGACATCGGCCAGATCATATCTCTTCCTATGTGAGGTCCGCCAATGCCTTCCGCTGCTGTTCCCTTAAAAAAGAATGGATTTTTATCAGACAAAACAAAGTTACGTGTACGTTGATAAACTTCGTTATTTAGATCGACAGCCCCTAAATAAGGTAGAGCCAATAAGCTCGGAATATTTGCATCATCCATCATAAGATGGCTCGAAAAACCGTCTACTTCAAAGGCATATATCCGGCCTAGTGTCGGATGGTCGATGATACCATATGTATTGACTGCTGTTTCGACCTCATTCGCAAGAGCTTCCATTTTGACAGCTAGTTCATGTTCATTTTTAACCTTTTTCAAAATTTCGGCAGATTGTCTAAGGCTAACGATCGCAAATAAATTGGATGGAATAAGAAAGGAGAAAATGGTAGAATCGTCTGACGGTCGAAAACTGGAGCAGATCAAACCAACTGGATTTACAGGATATCCGTAGCCATCTACTTGTAATGTATCGGAGCCTCTGGAGGTTGTACGTTCAAATTTGTACGGGCCTAGACTATCTTTACGCTGTTGCTCAACAAAAGTCTGATATATTTTATGTTGCGCTTCTAACCATTCTTCATTAAACGGGCTATTGTCATTCGTTTCTTTCCAATAATGATAAGCTAATCGAATTGGATAACACAATGAATCGATTTCCCATTTTCGTTCATGGATTCCAGGTTTCATATTTGTGTGATCACTGAACCATTCGCCTTTTTTGGTCGGATCGTTATAAAATGCATTGGCATAGGGATCAATATTGATACATTTACTCTGCTTTTGGATTAAGCCAACAATAAGATCCTGTAGTTTTTTGTCCTTTTTCATAAAAGGAAGGTATGGCCATACCTGTGCACTGCTGTCACGCAACCACATGGCATCAATATCCCCTGTAATTACATAGGTATAATTTCTTCCGTTTTGAACATAGGGAAATACGGTAGTATCTAAGGTATTAGGAAAGCAGTTGTTAAATAACCAAGCCAGTTCCTTATTTTTAACATTTTTCTGAAATTCTAAAATTGCATCTTCGATGACCTTGCTCGAGAAAAGTCTTTTCTCTTTACTTGTTCGTACAGTGGGAAAAGAATGTTCTTGAGCAAATGAAAATTTGCTTGTAAGTGCACCCGCGGTTAACAGGCTTGCGTTTTGGATAAATGTTCTGCGTTTCATGCTTGCTAGGACTGATTTTTATGTTATAAGGTTATTTACTAAAATGCAAGATATAAATATTTTTGAATAAAAGGAATAGCAAATACGATTTAGCATTATAAAATTGACTGAACATAGGAATAAAGTCATTTTTATTCGGTTAATTTGCGTTTAGGAATGCATTTTGCTAGAAAAAATAATCTTTGAAATAATTTTATGAGGCTTAATATAACAAAAAATAATAATTTACTCCGAATTGTGCTGGCAAGCATGGGGGTAGGTATTTCCTTCGGCGGTTTTGCCCAGATCAAGAGTCAGCCTTATTCGTATCATTTTTATCAAAAAATGAACGATGCGGTTTATTCTACTGAGACGAGAATGCACACTGCTGCTAAACCATTCGTCATCAAAGACTCTTTATTGTTAGCCAAGTTTGATTCAATCCAATCCAATAAGCCTGTTTCTTCGTCCAATTGGTTTATGCGTAAGATTTTTAATGAACATCTGGTGCAGGTTGAGAAAGAAGATTATACATTCTATGCTGATTTTTTACCGGATCTTTATATTGGAAAGGATATGTTAGGCGACAAGCGTCGGACATGGATGAATAGCAGAGGATTTCAGGTGGGATTGAACGTGGGTAATAAATTTACATTCAATACTTCCGCATTTGAAAGTCAGGCGGTATTTCCCAAATATTTGGATGACTATATCGTAGCCAATAAAGTTGTGCCGGGGCAGGCGAACTCAAAATTTAAGTCCAACAATAAAATGGATTGGATGTATGCGACAGCAAGTATGACCTATGACGCGCATAAGTATATCCAGGCAACTTTGGCTTACGACAAAAACTTCATTGGGGATGGATATAGATCCATGCTTCTCTCTGATTTTTCATCGAATTATGCGCATCTGAAATTAACAGGGACGATAGGGAATGTTCAATATACTTCGATTTGGGCCTATATGAATGATCCGACGCATCCTAGACAGGATTTAACAGGTACATATCCGATGGAGGGTGAACCGAACAAGCGTTTGGGCGATGGTAAAAAATGGGGGGCTTTCCAATATCTGGACTGGAATGTGACCAATAAATTATCAATTGGCTTTTTCCAATCTGTTGTTTGGGCTGCGCAAGACGATGCAGGTAAAAGAGGTTTTGATTTCAGTTATATTAGTCCTATTATCTTTATCCGACCTGTTGAAAATAATAATCGTACTTCGCCAGACAAAATGTTTTTGGGGTTAACTTCCAAATATAAACTACCCTATAATTTGACGGCATATGGTCAGTTCTTATTGGGGGAGTTTACCGCGAAAGAGTTTTTTGCCGGGAATGGATATGCGCATAACAAATGGGGAGCACAACTTGGTGTTAGGGGATATGATATGTTTGGTGTGAAAAACCTGAACTTTTTAGCCGAGTATAATACAGCCAGACCATATACTTACGCACACTTTAAGTCGTATTCAAACTATAGTAACAATGCCGAGCCATTGGCTCATCCGAAAGGGGCAAACTTTAGAGAGCTTGTTGGCCTTGTGAATTATGCATGGGATAGATGGGACTTTTCGTTACAGGGTATGTTTACCCAAAATGGACTTGATCTGCCTGATGGAAGTAATATGGGCGGTAACATCTTCCAATCCTATAATACAATACCAAATCTATATGGAAATCATATTGCCCAAGGAATAAAGAATAATATCTATTATGCGGATGCTAAGGCTGCCTATGTGCTTAATCCCAAGTATAACCTCCGTTTAGAACTTGGTTATACCCAACGTTACGCAAAAGCACAATATGAAACACCTGTAGTCAATAAATCTGGCGTAGTGTCATTTGGACTTCGTTCAAGTTTCCGGGCAATTTATAACGATTTATAGAAATTTTTATAAACCGATCTATAATTAAAATAAACTATATTGATTTGGCGAAAAATGCTGTAAAACCAATATAGTTTATTTTTAAATATCGTTTTAGCACAAATTGACAATTAGGGAAGACAGCTTGGATATAATTAGAATAAATATCCGATCGTGGACGATCCCTTCTTATGATGTGTTAGGGCTTAAAAACGATTTGCTTAAACAGAAAATGGCATGGGTTCGCTTAGTTAGCCAATGGACCAGCACAAAACTAATGTTATTCCAATGAAAAAAATCCTCGTACTGAATGGCCCAAATTTAAATTTGTTGGGTGTAAGGGAGAAATCAATTTATGGTAGCCAGGACTTCCTGAGCTATTTTGAAGAACTAAAACAACAATTTGAAACAGTGGAATTAGCCTATTTTCAAAGCAATTCTGAAGGAGGATTAATCGATAAGATACACGAAGTCGGTTTTGAATTTGATGGAATTGTGTTGAATGCCGGAGCGTATACTCACACTTCAGTCGCGATTGGGGATGCAATCGCAGCAATCACAACACCTGTTATCGAAGTTCACATAAGCAATGTCCATCAAAGAGAGGAATTTCGTCATCATTCGTTCCTCGCAAAGAATTGTAGAGGGGTGATCTGTGGTTTTGGCCTGGATAGCTACAGATTGGGTATAGAGGCGTTTATTAAATAATATCTTCTTTTGTAAGGAAGAGAAAAAATAGCTATAAAACAAAAAAGCGGGAATTCCCGCTTTTTTGTTTTATAGCTAACAGACTTGTTCTAACCAATAAGACTTCTGATTTCGACTTCGTCTGCTTTGATCTGAGCTTTCATTTCTTCAAGTGAGTCAAATCGTTCATCGTGTCGGATAAAATGAAGGAACTTTACGCGGAGTGTCTTGCCATAAATATCCTGATCGAAATCGAATAGGCTGATTTCAATAGCCCGATTCATACCATCGACAGTGGGCCTGGTTCCTATATAGCCCATGCCTTTCGCGATGGATACTGGACTTTCCTCTTTATACTCTCCCGTAGTGATGTTTTGGATATGATTATAGATGTATACCTCAACAGCATAAATACCATAGGCTGGTATTAGTTTATGAGGTTCGTGAACCTGAAGGTTGGCTGTTGGAAATCCGATGGTACGACCAATTTGGTCGCCTCTAATCACCGTTCCCGTTAATTCAAAAGGATAACCTAAATAGAGATTAGCCGTTCTTATATCGCCTTTTATAAGCGCTTCACGTACGCGCGTGGAGGACACTGCAATATCATTGATGTCTTGCTCCGGAATTTCGTCAACGCTGTAGTCAAATATAGATGCAAACTGCTCCAAATCGCCCATCGAACCCTTTCGATCTTTGCCAAAATGGTGATCATAGCCTATCACAATCTTTTTTGTGCCCAATTTGCCAACAAGAACATTGCTAATATATTCTTCCGGAGTCTGATTGGAAAAATCACGGGAAAAAGGAATGATAATTAAGTGGTCAATTCCCACTTTGCTTAATTGACTGACCTTTTCTTCGATATCGTTGATCAGGCGTAAACTATCATCGTCTGGATTGATAATCAATCGTGGATGTGGAAAAAAAGTAAGCAAAATTGTCTCACCATTAATTTTATGAGCTGCTTCCTTTAGGTGAGCCAATATTTTTTGATGGCCAATATGAACTCCATCGAAAGTACCGATGGTTACAACTGCATTTTCAACTGGTGAGAAATCATCTAAACTTCTGTAGATTTTCATTTATAGGAGTTTTTGCAAAAATAAGATAAAGAATCAATAAAATGGGACGGTAAAGTTATTTAATGATTTCTTTATGACGTTTTATTTCAGCGATAAGTTGTTCAAGGTTCCAAGCATTTTCTACGCGATAATCTCCACTTTTGGTGCGTCGCAAGGAACTCAGATGTGATCCACTCTGTAAGAATTTTCCAAAATCGTAGGCCAACGATCTGATGTAAGTTCCTTTTGAACAGGATATACGAAAATATACGTTGGGGAGCTCGATTCTTTCAATGATAAAGCTATTGATACGTACCTGGCGGGACTTTATTTCAACCTCCTCGCCACGACGGGCCTTTTCATAGACACGTTCGCCATTAATTTTTATGGCTGAATGGGCGGGGGGAAATTGCTGAATATCGCCTTCAAAGGATTTTGCTGCTTCGAAGATCATGTCCTCCGTGATGTGATCGATTGAAAAGGTTTGGTCAATTTCTGTTTCCAGATCGTAAGAAGGCGTCGTCGCTCCTAAGGTGATCGAACCCGTGTATTCTTTGTCCTCAGCTTGGTAGCTGTCTATTTTTTTTGTTAGTTTTCCGGTGCATACAATGAGTAGCCCCGTTGCCAGTGGATCTAAAGTCCCTGCATGACCGACTTTTAATTTTAATGGCTTGATTGAGTTTCTAACTTTACCAACAACGTCAAAACTTGTCCATGTTAAAGGTTTATCGATCAACAACATTTCTCCTTCAGCAAAGTTGAACTTTGCTGAGTTTTCACTAACCTCTATATTTTCCATCCAAAGATTTTAGATAATTTGTAAACTATGACCCGAAAGTAGGAGGGCAAGAATAATTACACCAACGATGATTCGGTACCAACCAAATGCTTTAAAACCATATTTGGTTAAAAAGCCGATAAAAGACTTAATGGCGACGATTGCAACAACGAAACCAATTAGATTTCCGATAATAAGCAAATTAAGTTCTTCTCCCGTGAAGGTGTTACCTTCTTTAAAGAACTTTAAAAGCTTTACGGCAGAAGCGCCAAACATCATAGGCAAAGCAAGGAAAAAGGAGAATTCCGCAGCAGCTTTACGTGTTAGTTTCTCGGCCATACCACCAATAATTGTGCTTGCAGATCTTGAGGTACCCGGAATTAATGCAAGACATTGGTATACCCCGATCATAAAAGCTTGTTTGTAGGAAACCTTGTCCGAATCTTCAACAGTTGGTTTGTTGAACCACTTGTCAACAAAAAGTAAAACGAGACCGCCGACGACCAACATCACGGCGACCATTAATGGACTCTCCAGTAATGCATCAATATAATCGTTGAATAACAAGCCCAAAACAGAGGCGGGGATAGCTGCAATGATCAATTTGTAGTAAAATGATAGTGTTTTAAAGAAACGCTTGTAGTATAACACCAATACGGATAATATCGTTCCTAACTGGATGACAATTGTAAATAATTTGACAAAGGCCGATGGTTGAATACCCATTAGGGCAGTAGCAATGATCATATGACCTGTCGAAGACACAGGCAAAAACTCCGTTAATCCTTCAATGATAGCAAGGATGATAGCTTCAATAATAGACATCTGTTTGAGGTAAGATTATGCTTTAATTTGATTTGTTTTTGGGACGATATAGGATTGCCGCGAATCCGATCGCAAATCCAAGAACAACAACAATAGGGGCCAAGGTGATCTTGGTAAAACTATAAATGTCAGTTTCACCAGACATCAATGTAAAGCCAATGACTACAATAGCTAAGCTCGCTATAAACAGTTGGTAATTTACTTTGGAGAATACAAATGAACCTTTATTGACTGATTCAGTAGATTTCTTTATTTGAGCCATTTTTATCTGTATAAATCGTTAGATTGTGCCTTTAAATATTTTGTTACTGCGAAATAGGTGCTAAGTCCCGAAATGAGAATTCCAATCAGGATTACGCCTAAAAAGATCACTGCAAATTCAAACCAGTTGCGTAAAAAAACCAGTTCCGGTATTTGCTGTTGTGCAAATTTCAGCGTTAGAATGAGCAGTAAAATCGCGATCAAAGATCCCAATAAACCATGAATGATGCCATATGTTATAAATGGTTTACGAATAAAGTTTTTAGTCGCCCCAATCAATTGCATACTTTTAATTAAGAAACGCTGCGAATAGATCGCAAGACGTATCGTATTATTGATTAAAGCTACGGCGATAATCAGTAAGATAACCGCAAAAGCAAGAACAATCATTCCGATGATGCGTACGTTTTTGTTGACCATGTCAATTAATGACTCTTGGTATACAACTTCTTTAATTTTATTGTTTTTGGAAATCTTTTCAATAAAAGTTTTAATGCTATCTGTATTTGCATAATTCTCTTTCATGTAAACATCTAAAGAAGGCAATAGTGGGTTATGCCCCAGATATTGTACGAAATCTTCACCAAGATCTTCTTTCAAGTTTTTTGCAGCCAATTCTTTACTGATATATTCGGTGCGAAGTACGTAAGGATCTTTTTCAAGGTCTTTTTGTAGTGAAAGGACATCACCTTCACTTGTGCCATCATTTACGATGACATTTAAGACGATATTTTCCTTAACGTATTTCGAAAGATTTTTAGCGTGCACCAAGAGTAACCCTAACATACCTGTTACCAGCAACACGAGCGCGATACTGATAACCGTAGATACATATACAGATTTTGTTTTTCTTTTTTGTGTGCTTAATTCGTATTCTGACATAATAAGCAAAAATTTATTTGCGAAAGTAACTATTTGAGTGGAAGATTTCGAATTAATCTTGTAATTACTTTGATAAAATCTATTCGAACGCTGTTTTCTTCCTATGTTTAATTAACTTTTCAATACTATAATTTATTGTTCAAACTACAAAACTTTTATCACATTTCAGTATTAAAATCGTAATTTCGCAAGTCATAAAAATTCCTTACGAATAAAAATGGAGTATAATCACAAATCATTAGAGAAAAAGTGGCAAAAATTTTGGGCGGATCATCAAACGTATAAAACGTCCGATACGCATCAAAAGCCAAAATACTATGTATTGGATATGTTTCCTTATCCTTCCGGAGCGGGGCTGCACGTTGGTCACCCGCTGGGATATATTGCTTCGGACATCTTTTCAAGATATAAACGTTTGAAAGGTTTCAATGTATTGCATCCGATGGGATATGATTCTTTTGGACTTCCTGCAGAGCAATATGCCATTCAAACTGGTCAGCATCCTGCTGTTACGACTGAGGTAAATATCAATCGTTATCGTGAGCAAATGGATAACATTGGGTTCTCTTATGACTGGAGTAGAGAAGTACGTACTTCTGATCCGTCATACTACAAATGGACACAGTGGATTTTTATGAGATTGTTTGATTCTTGGTATAATAAAGAGTCAGATAAAGCTGAACCGATCGAAACATTAATCGCTAGGTTTGTTGCAAGTGGCTCTGCTGGCATTTTAGCAGTTTCCGATGAAGATGTCTTGGAATTCAGCGCTGATGAATGGAAATCTTTTGACGAAGAAAAACAACAACGGGAATTGTTGAAATATCGGATTGCTTATTTGCGTGAAAGTACAGTAAACTGGTGTGCCGCTTTAGGTACAGTGTTAGCGAACGACGAGGTAATCAACGGTGTCTCTGAACGTGGCGGTTATCCTGTGGAGCAAAAGAAGATGATGCAGTGGTCTATGCGTATTACGGCCTATGCGGATCGTTTGTTGAAAGGTTTAGATACAATTGATTGGCCAGAGCCTTTGGTTGAAATGCAACGGAACTGGATCGGGAAATCTGTAGGTGCCTCCGTGAAATTTCCCGTGCCACAATTAAATACAAACATAGAGGTATTCACTACACGTGTAGATACCCTATTTGGCGTTTCGTTTATCGTATTGGCTCCAGAGCATGAATTGGTGGCTGCATTGACTACACCTGAGCAGCAAGCTGAAGTGGATGCCTATATCGAGAAAACGGCGAAAAAATCTGAATTGGATCGTATGGCCGATACGAAAACAGTTTCTGGTGCTTTTACAGGTTCTTATGCTAAACATCCTGTTTCAGGACAAGATGTACAAATTTGGATTGCAGATTATGTACTTGCCGGTTATGGTACAGGTGCTGTAATGGCTGTTCCGAGTGGCGATCAACGTGACTATGTGTTTGCTAAACATTTTGCTCTTCCTATTATTCCTATTTCGGATACCCAACATATTGAAGAAGAAGCTGATCCTAATAAAGACGGGAAATATATCAATTCCGATTTTATCAATGGTATGACTTACCAAGAGGCGGTCCCTGCGTTGATTGCTAAATTGGAAGAATTAAAATTAGGTAAAGCAAAAATAAACTTCCGTATGCGTGACGCTATTTTTGGTCGTCAGCGCTATTGGGGAGAACCCGTTCCTGTCTACTTTAAAAATGGATTACCTTATTTAATTAAAGAAGAAGAATTACCGCTCTTATTGCCCGAGGTTGATAAATATTTACCGACAGAATCAGGAGAACCTCCTTTAGGAAGGGCAAAAGATTGGAAATATGAAGATCAATATGAGTATGAATTGAGTACGATGCCAGGATGGGCGGGCTCTTCATGGTATTGGTTTAGATATATGGATCCAAAAAATGAAAGTAATTTTGCGTCTAAAGAAGCAGTGGATTATTGGAAAGCCGTAGATTTATACATCGGTGGCTCTGAGCATGCTACTGGACACTTGTTATATTCGCGTTTTTGGAACAAGTTTTTGAAAGATTTGGGTTATCAAAATGAGGAAGAGCCATTCCGCAAATTGATTAATCAGGGCATGATTCAAGGGCGCTCTAATTTTGTGTATCGTGTGTTGGATGAAGAGGGTAGAGGTACAAATCAATTTGTATCCTATGGGTTGAGAAACGAATATAAAACAATTCCATTACATGTCGATGTAAATATAGTCTATAATGATCAGTTGGATTTGGAAAAATTCAAAGCTTTCAGACCTGACTTTGCCAACGCCGAATTTGTGTTGGAAAATGGTAAGTATATCTGCGGCAGCGAAGTGGAGAAAATGTCAAAATCCAAATTCAATGTGGTCAATCCGGACGATATTATCGAATCCTATGGAGCAGATACATTACGACTATATGAAATGTTTTTGGGGCCTTTGGAGCAAGCTAAGCCTTGGAATACAAATGGGATTGAAGGGGTTTATAAGTTTTTACGTAAAGTATGGCGACTGTTCCACGATGCTGAGGGTAGTTTCACTGTTTCCGATGAAGATCCATCCAAAGCAGAGTTTAAAGCCTTACATAAAATTATCAAAAAGGTGGAAGATGATATTGAGCGTTTTTCATTCAATACTTCAGTTTCAGCCTTTATGATCTGCGTCAATGAATTGACCGAGTTGAAATGCAATAAAAGGCAAATATTGGAACAGCTTGTCATTATTCTTCAGCCTTATGCACCACATATTACGGAAGAGTTGTGGGCGCTGTTGGGTAATGAAGCTGGTACACTATCTTACGCTTCATATCCTGTATTTAAACCAGAATATTTAGTTGAATCGGAATTTGCTTATCCGGTGTCTTTCAATGGTAAGATGAAATTTAATCTGTCATTGGCACTTGATTTAGATCAAAAAGCAGTAGAAGATACGATTAAAGCCCATGCTGATGTACAACGGCATTTAGATGGGAAGGCGATCAAAAAGATTATTTTTGTCAAAGGAAAAATAATCAATATCGTCATTTAATCCACTCAATACAGTATAAAAAGCCGTTTTATCGATAGGATAAAACGGCTTTTTTATGCCAATACATCTTGAAAAGCTATTGTTTTATCGAAGATAGCTTTCGCATAGGGACAATTTGGGATAATTTTGGCGTCATTCTTTCGGGCGTAGTCAACAGCCTCCAGTACCAATTTTTTTCCCACACTCATTCCCTGATACTCGTCGTAGACTTCTGTATGATCAATGGAGAACTCATGATCGTTTTGCCAGGTATACTCTAAAATTCCGGCTTCATTATTTTCAACTTCTGCAATAAAATTGCCTCTTTCGTCCCTTTCGATGTTTCTTATTTCCATAGTTTTTTTTAAAAGTAACGTCTAAATGATCTTTTTGTTTTATGGAATTTCTCAATTTTAGTATTGCAATTGGGTTTATCTATTTGCGAAAGGATGCGAGAGTATAGGCTCTTATTCACAATTGAAGGTTAAACTCACCGCTAGTCAAACTATCGTTTGCTCTAGGGGCGTTCACAAAAAAAATACGCATAAAACTATTACCTATAGATCGAGCTTAAAATCAACAATGATGAACTCATGCTAAGTTGATATCAGCATGAATACAAACGCTTAATAGACATTTTCTGAAGAATTTTTCTTATCTTTGCAAATATCTCCTTAGTATACCTCGCATTTTTATCTTTTCAATGAAGCTCTAAAGGTCCGTAACCTCTTCGGGAACATTTTATTTTAATCCATATTGAATGAGCAAAAGCCAAATTACATTTAACAAAAAAGAACGAGAAAAAAAGAAGCTACTTAAAAAGCAACAAAAAAATGAGAAAAAAGAATTCAACAAAACAAACAATGACAAGGGAAAGTCATTAGAAGAATTGTTTGCCTATGTTGATGAATACGGAAATATCTCAGACAAACCGCCGGTAAAATTGAAAGAAGGTGAAACTCCGACATATAACGCTTCTCCTCAAGAAGACTATTCTTTTGGAAAGGTTGTTCATTATAATACAGAGTCCAATTACGGTTTTATTAGGGACAACGAAACGCAGCAATCAATATATTTCAATGATCGTCTCGTCGGTCAGAAACTAAACCTCAACCAAAAGGTGAAGTTTAAATTCAAAAGTGCAAAACAAGGTGCGCAAGTAACCGAGGTTTTGATTGAATATTAGCACGCAAGAGAACACTTGGAAAATCAGGTGTTAATAATAAGGTCCTTTGTTTGATATCATCGTGATTGGCGTCAAACAAAGGTTTTTTTTTGCTTTAAATTGACGGTTTTTGATTTATGTTCCGTCGAGATATTCCATTGTCGAATTTAAAAAGCTTTGTGCGTCAGCTTTTCATCGTTTCGGATTTTTGGAGTTCAAGCTATGCTGTTTTGGGTAGACCGCAAGGAATAGATCCTTTAGACGATTATAGGCAAACTATTTATACCGCATTTTATCCATACCTTCTTTAAAAGGTCGGATCGAACCTAATGGATTTCATTTTGTGATTCCTTTTTCAAGGTGAAAATTGTAACCTCGGGTCTGGCGTTGAATCTGATAGGAATACTGTGTCCCAGTCCTCGATTGATATATAATATTCTGTTTCCGCTTATTTTTTTTATTCCTTGATCATATTTCTTGTTTCGTACAGGTATGATCGGGGAGCCCCAAAATGGAATTCGTATCTGACCCGCGTGCGTATGTCCTGCCAGAATCCAGCCAGTGTAACCATTCCAGACATTGAGGTCTGCGGCATCTGGATTATGGCATAAGACCAAACTGGCTTGCGATTGGTTATACTCCTTCATAGTTTTGATAGGGTTAAAATTCGTTCCCCAAAGGTCATCTATGCCGAATATTCTTAACCCATGGATTGTTATACTTTCATTTCTCAATACGCTGATGTTATATCCTTTGAGTAGGCTCACGATTGAGTCTGCTGCAGCACTGTCCCTAAAATTCGTTCCATAATCATGATTTCCTAGGATCGCCAATGTCTGAAGTTTGCCTTTTGGTGCAACTTGCATGACTTTATCAAGCTCAGCTAAGGGTATTTTATGATTAACGAGCCGTACAAAATCGCCGGTGTAGACAATGATATCCGGCTTTAATGCTGCGATTTCTCGGAAGGTTCTTTTTATAAAATCTTTATCCACATAGTTTCCGATGTGGATGTCAGAAATCTGGACCAATGATTTTCCGTTCAATACCTCGGGTAAATGTTTTATAGGTAGATCGATCTGTTCATATTTTACCCAATGCGGCTCGATTTTCCAGCTATAAAAACCGATCAATGTACCCATAATAAGTAAGTATAGGGTGATATGCTTTAATTTTCGCTTGTTTTTCATCGCGCTAAATTAGCTTTCCATGTTGATTTATTGATTTGCATATTGAGGCTTTTCCAGGTTTCATCTCCAATTGCTACTGTTGAAATAATATTTTCGTTGATCCGGAAGCCTACGGTTTCATAGCACCGAATTGCATTGTAGTTCCAGTCATAAACGTTTAGATCAGCTATATCATAGTTTCCTTCGGTGAAAAGTAGTTTTAGCAGTGCATTTACGGTGCTTTTGCCATAGCCTTTATTTCGTTCGGAACTTTTTGCAATTAAAATGCGGCAGAGTCTTGGGATGTCTCGTTCGAAGTTTAATTCACAGTGACCAATAGTTTCTGTGGTTGTTGTATCTGTTATTTTAAAAGCGCGGCGCTTTGGGTTTTGTATATATTGTTCAAGTTGCTGATCGCTAAGTGGAAACGAAAAATAAGGTCCTGCAAATTGCAATAGTTCCTCTGCTGATCCAATCCAGGATTTAAAAAGGGGGAAATCTGATCTTTCGAATGGAAGGAGTGTTATCATGCTTATTGTCTATGTTGCTGTTTGGATAGAATACACTCAATTTATAAAATTCTAATGCTGAATCCTAAAGAAGTTACCGAATTTTACGAAATTCGTGTGAAAATTTTTAAGAGTATATTATGCCGCAGCTTATTTTAGATACAGTTATAGAGGCTCCTTTGCCTGTTGTTTTTGACCTGGCGCGTAGTATTGATTTGCATATGTATTCGACAAAGAAAACAAGGGAGAAAGCGATTGATGGAGTGACGACGGGTTTGATCGAAGCAGGACAAAAGGTTCGGTGGCACGCAAGACATCTCGGCATTACGCAAACATTGACCGTGCAGATAACGGCGATGGAAAAGCCTCATTTTTTTGAAGATCAAATGACCCAGGGGGTATTTCATACCATGGATCATAAGCACATTTTCAAGCAACTTGAAAATGGAAAAGTAGTCATGCGTGATATATTTAATTTCAAGGCGCCGCTCGGAGTTTTGGGGAGATTTGCAGAATGGCTTTTTTTAACGCGCTATATGCGATGCTTTCTCGAGGAGCGCAATCAAGTGATCAAAGAAGTTGCGGAATCAGGAAAATATGGCTCGTATATTTAAGAGTAGCTTTGTTGGAAAAAGAATAAAGGATTGATCGGCTCAGCTTAGGCTTCCTTAACAACCGTATGAATGTTCTTCGCTAGAAGGTTATAGATTTGTTCGTATCGTGTGTTTAGTGAGAAGGTCATCGATTCGCTGTTGGCTGGATTAAAATCCGATATTGACTTTGAGGTAGCATTGCTTCTTTGTACTTTTTTCGACAGTATCCGTAAAACCTTTTTATTAATGATTTCTTGCTAAAATAACCAAATCCGGTTTTTTCTTCCAAAGCTCTTCCTGTAAAAACTCAAAAGCTCCTTTTTGATTCATGGTAACCTGATGAATTTTGTTGAATTCATTGTAGAAATAGATACGATAGCTGTTAGGTCCCCGGTAATTTCTGATAATTTTTGTTTCAATACGATGGATTTGATGAATAGCGATCCGTTTATTTCCGATCAACGGAAAGAATAAAATCTCATTTTCACAAAAAAGATAAGGAGCGGCAACGGCAAAAAAGTGCATGAGTCGTCTATTGTACTCCTGGTAGACTGCTATATCATGATCGTTTAGTCGCTGTAGCGCATTGATGAATTTTTGATTTTTAATGTAAGCCATCCAGCACAATATACCGAACGCAAAACCTAAATAAATAAAAAGAACAGATAGGGTAGGGAGTGATTTATAGAAAAACGAGAGCTTATCTTCACTGGCTGACCATTTCGAAAAAAAGGCAAATAAGAAAAAACCGTAACAAAAAGCAAACATAACCAAGAAAATTCCAATAATGACATTACGGGCTTTCTTCATCTTTATCCGTTCTGCTTTTAAGAATGATCTCACTAAGGTGTCTTTATTCATGGTCTTTTTGAAAAATTTAAAGATAATAAAAGCGTTTGTTATGTTCTTTCCGAATTTGATTTTAACGGTCTAGGGTAGTTTTTTTATGATGTATAGCTTTATATAATCCATTTTACTTATTTATTTTAAAGGTTTTTATTCTCATTTTTTTTATGAATTTGTCACCCTTCAACTCCTGAAGTTTTTTACTGGGTCCATAAAGTTCTAGCGCAGATAAGATGTTGTTTGAGTCGTTTTAAGCTCCACTGTGCTCTTCTTTTTTGTAGAGGTGAATGTGGTGCTTTGCAGAAAGTTGTTATCTTAAATCGATTAAGAGGGGGGTAGAATTGGATAGCATGACTCAGAATGGTGATATAGAAATAGAGTGTCCCGTTGATTGCAAGTCAAGTACTCCTCATGGGTACTTCGACAGCTGTGTTTTTAAGGTTTACCCATAGTTAGGCGGGAAAGCTGTTATTATCCGTTTTAAGCGATTTTGTAAAGATTATATGTATTTGGTTGGTTATAGATATTTATTGTCTTATACCGCATAAAAAGCTTGTTATATCGCGTGTTTTCTTGCGTTCATGAGACGGGGTGCGCAAGTGGGGCTTACGCTGGTCAATTGAACCCTGCTCAGGCGCCCATTTGTTTCGAGGCCTTTTTTGTCTGCGGTTATCATTGACATATGTCTTGTCGCACATGTTATTTTCAGCCTGCATAAATCAAGCGCGAAGATACAACGATATTTACCTGTTTGACTTTTGCGTAAACCGGGGCTGTATGGTTCTTCACATTGTGGCTGTACTTGAGTAAGAAAAAGGTGTGGATAAAATTTTATCCACACCTTTTTTTATTTAAAATAGCCCGTTAATGGTGTTATTTAATGCTATTTTTTTTGTTTATATAAATTACATAATTGATTGTTAATTAGAGTTTAAATTGTTATTATTTTTAATAATATGATTCTTCCAGTAAAAATACGAAAAGATGGTGTTGTAGTCAGAGAATAATCCTCATTTTTTGTGTTTAACCCAAAGGAAAGCTATGCAAAGAGGGCAATTATTGCCCAGTGATCGGTTAGATAGATGCCTGATTGCTGCGCTCAATAGGACTGTTTAATTAGGAAATGAGCATTATTTACAACAGGTTATATCGAGGCGGTCGAGCCTCTGCCAGATCGGTTTTCCTATAAGCGTAGTTTCATCCTAAAAGGTCGAATTTAGGGCGATTTTAGGTCTTCTGTGGAAACGAATGTTAAGATGTCTAAAATTCTTTTTTTTACATTTTTATTTTTTTATAAACCTATTTTTCAGGTGTTTATTGTGTGTTATATGGATTTAATATTTATATATTGAAAAATGGAATTTATGCGCACTTCTTTACTTTTTGTAAAGGGGCACAGCTGGAAAATAGCAGGAAGAAGCGGAAGATTTGGCCTATTAATCTGAGGAATTTGTCCTGGTTTTATCGGGTTCGATATGGCTTTTCGTTAATAGGATTTTGCCCTTGATAAGATCATCATTGAATTGGCCGACTGTTGTTTTTTGAAGCATTTCTGAAAGGTTATTGCGTATGCTTTTGAACTCATGATGCAAGGGACAGGGATATTGTTCGGAGCAGAATTCAAGCCCCATGCCGCAGCCGACAAATAGACTTTCACCGTCGATCGCTTTAACGACCTCGGATAGTGGTGTGGACATATCTCCGCTGTCGAGGTAAAACCCCCCGCCAGGTCCCTTCATGGATCGAATGATACCTGCTCGGCTTAGATTCTGTAGTATCTTGCCTAGAAAAGCCTCTGGAGAATGGATACTCTCTGCTATTTCTTTTATGCTCACGCGTTTATTTTCTTGGGAGCTTTGTGCAATAAAAAAAACTGCCCTTAGTCCATATTCACATGTTTTAGAAAAAATACCCATAATCTCTTTTTTGCTTTTTGCAAATGTACAAAATCAAAAATAGCCATCCGCAACGATTAAAAATTAGGGATGACTATTTCATGAAATAGGGCAGTGCAATTAATTTAGTTGCAAAGATGCCGGACCAAATTCTTCAAAATGAATGTTCTCAGCGTTGATGCCCTGATGGGTTAAATATTGGAAGTGCTTTTTGATAAATCCTGCAGGGCCACACAGGTAATAGTTTGCCTCCTGTGGAAGATAAGAAGCATCTATTTTAGCGAGATCAACCCAACCCTCAAGAGCGTCAGTGTCCATACCCTGCGCTTCGTCATAGAAAGAAAAGCTAGTCATGTTTTGATGTTGGCTCTCCAATGTTTTTACTCTTTCTTTAAACGCATGTAGATCAGGGTTGCGGCAACCATGGATCCAAGTGATCGGTTTGTCTTCTTTCTTGTCCGCTAGATGCTCTAACATGGCCATCAATGGGGTCTGACCAACGCCGCCACTGATAAATACATGTGGTTTGTCACTTTCGACCAATTGAAAGGAGCCTGTTGGTGCTGTGAGTTCCAGTTGTTTTCCAACCTCAACGTATTGATGTATATAATTACTCACCATACCCTCAGGTTTTCCTTCCGCGGCTTCTCTTTTTACCGAAATCCGGAGGTATTCGCCGTTACTCGCATCGGAAAGACTATATTGTCTGGGTTGATAAAGGTGTAATTCGGGAAGAAATACACGTACACTTACATACTGGCCTGCCTCGTGTTTTGGAAGTCTTCCTTGATCTGTTGGCTTGAGATAAATAGACTGAATCTCATCGGTCTCGGCTACCACTTTTATAATGGTGAATGGCTTCCAGCCCGTCCATCCGCCGTCGCTCTGGATCATCTGATTATACATATCCTTTTCGACTCCGACCATCAGATATGCTAGCTGAAAATAGGCAACTTCCCAGGCTTCAATCAGTTCTTCTGTGGCAGCAGCCCCCAATACTTCCTGAATGGACGCCAATAAATGCTTCCCAACAATCTGATAATGCTCCGGACGAATATTGAGGCTACTGTGTTTTTGTCCGATATGTTTCACTGCCGAAAGAAGGACTGCTGGATTCTCAATATGCTCCGCATAGGCTAATACTGCTGTAGCCAAAGCCGTTTGTTGTCGCGCATTTTGTTGGTTTCCCATATTGAAGACATGTTTAAGCTCCGGATTGTGGTCAAACATACGTTTATAAAAATAACTGGTCAGCGCTACACCATGTTCGTTTAAAACCGGTACAGTACCTTTGATTAACTCTTTTTGTGCTTCAGTAATCATAATAAAATATTTAAATACCTTTTTATCTTTTATTTGATCAGAATAAAAAATGAAAAAATCCACTCGCTGCGAGGAATCTTATAACCTTGATAGGGTTCATTTGCAAATGACTATCGTTTACAAAAATAGAGAATTATAATAAAAGACAAAAATATCTTTTATTATTTTTTACTGCTTGTACGGACAATCATCCGGTCGATTTTAACGGCAGTCTTGTTCACAGTGGACTACTCCCAGGTTTTAAGGTTTTTAGGATAAAATGTCCATTCAGGGGTTTTTATAATATCTTGGTCAATATCGTACCAAGGACTAAGCTTGCTGTTGTTCCAATTGTTTAAAATTTGTATTTCTTGGGCTGGCATGTAGCTTTGTGCGAGTAGTACAATTGTTTTTCCAGTGCTGTCCTTGGCCAGATCAACTACAATGATTGCATGGCCAATAGGAGATCCTTTTTGGATAAAAGTATCTCCAATCTTAACTTCTTGAGTCGTTTTTACACGGGGCAGCTCATCATGTAGTGAAGCCGTATTTGCATAGGCAAAAATATATTCCAAATATTTCCAATAGGTTGGGTAGGCGTAATCTCCTTTTGCGTAGTTTGTAAATGTACGGGGTTTACCGTCTGAAAGGAAGTTGAATTTGATATCCTTGTACCGCTTTTGTTGGTATAAGTAATCTGCCCTGAGTCGCATGACAGCATCCGCGCATTGGTGTAAATCGCGCTTTCCGATGTCCAGCTTTACAACACTGTTGTAGATGTTATTTCTAGGTTTAATTTTTCCATTGTAATAATGTACCTCCCTGTCGATGGGGTACAATG
This sequence comes from Sphingobacterium sp. UBA2480, assembly GCF_002341965.1. NCBI lineage: Bacteria > Pseudomonadati > Bacteroidota > Sphingobacteriia > Sphingobacteriales > Sphingobacteriaceae > Sphingobacterium > Sphingobacterium sp. UBA2480. The sequence continues at coordinate 980,373 of NZ_DDPA01000007.1, forward strand.
GAAGATTTTCAAGGAAATTTCCAAATTCTTCAGTCCGGTAGTTTGCTCTTTTAAAGCCTTCCGGCAATAAAATGCGTAATTTGACCGTCATCCCAGCGGGGTTAATAAACTGGCTTCCGTTCGTTCGTGCTAGATCCGCAGCGACCGAGTCGAGCACTTGGGCTTTTGGTGCAGCCACATTCGGTTGTCCACAGCCAATGAAAACCTGACACGAGAGGAGTGGAATGAGTACATATATGGATCTCATATAAAATTTTCTGAGCTAGTGTATTGCGTTTATCGAATATACTTAAATCTAGATATAATTCGAAACATAAATCATTTGAGAAAATTAAGAAATTTTTAAGCTACTCATCCGCTTTTTGGATCATTTTCTGATGTAGCTTAGCCGAAGTTAAAAAGAATACGATTATGTCAGGAAAACAGATTTTTCAGACGTCAAGCAAAAAGCGCTGGTACGCTTTTTCATGGATGAGCAGCGCATTGGTGATAGGTTTGATCATTGGTGTGATATGTGTGGTTTATACATTGGGAAAGATTCAGATTCCTCCTTTTCCAACAATTAATACCAACACAGCATTGACCGAAAAGTCCACCGCCAGATTAAAAAAATCCAAACAATTCAAGGAGTTTACCATTGTAAAATCCGAATTGGAGAAGATTAAACGAGACCGTGAGCTGAAGCATTTGAAACATATTGGTACCAAAGACAGGATCAATATGGGCTTTTATGTCAGTTCTTGGTCTAATGAAGTTCGTGAACAGTCTTTATCTGATTTACGCCGAAATATAGGTCATTTGGATATGGTCGCCATGGAGTCCTTTTTTACGGTACCTAATCAAGATACCGTGGTCGATAAAGCGGATACTGCTGCGCTTAAGGTGATCCATCAATATAAGCGTAAAGCAATTGCGCAGATTTCCAATTTCAGTGGTAACGATTTTGATGGGCAGACTGTAAAGGCTATTTTGCTTAATCCGGATAAACAACAACGTTTTATAGACGACATCCTTTTTAAAGTGAAGCGTAATGGTTTTGCAGGTATAAATATCGACTTTGAGAATTTACAGTTGGATGACCACCAGCCATTAAACGATTTTATGGCGCATATCTATACCGTATTTCATACGGAGGACCTGCTTGTCACGCAAGATATCTCGCCTGAAAATGATGATTACGATCCCATTTCCTTACAAAAATACAACGATTATATTATTTTGATGGCTTATGATCAGCATTCCATTGAAAGTAATGCTGGGGCCATTTCACATCAGGCATGGGTTGAAAAGAACCTGGATGAACTTTGCAATAAGATCGATGCAGACAAAGTGATTTTGGCTTTGGCATGTTATGGATATGACTGGCCGAAAGATCGGGTGGGCAAAACGTTGACGTATGATAACGCCGTTATCTTGGCGCATAATTACAATGCTAAGATTACTTTTGATCCCCAATCTTCCAATCTCAACTTCAGCTATACAGATGGTGCGGGGATGCGCCATGATGTCTATTTTACCGATGCCGCAACTTATTTCAATCTCATCCGCAAAGCCGATGACTGGGGCCTTGGAGGCATTGCTCTTTGGCGTTTGGGAAGTGAAGACGCTCGTTTATGGTCGTTTATTTCCAGATCATTGAATCAAGAAAATTTGAAAAAAGAGCCTTTTGACTTTCGGAAAATAAGTCAGATCAATGTGGGAGGGATTCAATATATTGGCGATGGGGAAATTTTGGATTTGGTCAATAGCCCGGCTCCTGGGGAAGTTAAATTTACTTACGATCCATCGACGCTAATGATTCAGGACCAAGTGTATGTAAAAACACCGAGTAATTACGTTATTAAGCGCTTTGGAGAAAGAGACAAGACGGTGGTGCTCACATTCGATGATGGGCCTGATCCGACATATACGCCACAAGTATTGGACATCTTAAAAAAAGAACGTGTTCCGGGAGCTTTCTTTCTTGTGGGTGTGATGGCTGAGAAAAATATGGATCTGGTTCGTCGCGAATACCAGGAGGGACATGAAATCGGTAACCATACTTTTTTTCACCCCGATATGTCCACAATAGGGCCAAATCGTGTTAAGTTCGAGTTGAACGCCACCCGAAAGATCATTGAATGTATAACCGGTCATAGTACAATTCTTTTCAGAGCTCCTTTTAATGCGGATGCCGAACCACAGACGGTGGCCGAAATTCTGCCCGTGGCCCAGAGCCGTAAAGAGAACTATATCAATATTGGCGAATACATCGATCCCAACGATTGGTTACCTGGCCGTACAGCAGATGAAGTCTATAAGGAAGTCATCAAACAACGCGATAACGGGAATATTATCCTATTACATGATGCTGGAGGCAATCGAGAAGCGACCATAGCCGCCTTGCCACGTATTATTCATTATTTTAAATCTCATGGATATAAATTTGCAACGATTGGTGATTTAATGGGCAAAAAACGAGATGAATTGATGCCACCTGTTGAAAATGCTTCCGATTCGGGATTTAGTGGATCTTCCAACCGCTTGTTCTTAGGAACATTGTTTTATGGTAACATCTTCTTGAATCTGGTTTTTTCCATTGCCATTGTATTGGCAATTTTTAGAACAGCAATGATTGCTTATTTGGCAATCCGGCAAAAACAAAAAAGTAAAAAAGAGCAATCTCAATTGGTTTTGGATCCTCGGGAGAAGGTAAGTGTGATCATTCCTGCCTATAATGAGGAAATAACCGTGTTGGCAACTATAAAAAGCCTGTTGAATTTGGATTATCCCAATTATGAGTTGATTTTTGTTGATGATGGATCGAAAGATAAAACTTTTGAGATGGTCAGTAAGGTGTATGGCGATCATCCTAAAGTAAGGTTATTTACAAAACCAAATGGAGGGAAAGCATCTGCGCTTAACTATGGTATCGAGCAATCCGATGCTCAGTTTGTGCTCTGTATCGATGCCGATACTCAACTGAAGACAGATGCGTTAAAGCAGTTGATGAAATATTTTAACAAATCTCAAGTCGCTGCTGTCGCAGGAAGTGTTAAAGTAGGAAATGTCCATAATATATTGACACATTGGCAATCGATCGAGTATATTACTTCACAGAATATGGATAGGAGAGCTTTCGATTTGCTCAACATGATATCGGTCGTACCAGGGGCAATTGGCGCCTTTCGTAGATCTGTTATTTTGGAAGTGGGTGGATTTACAACGGATACATTAGCGGAAGATTGTGATCTAACCATGCGTATATTAAGAGCGGGTTATACCGTGCGAAATTCATCTGAAGCAATCGCTTATACGGAAGCACCAGATACGGTAAAAATGCTCTTCAAGCAGCGTTTCCGTTGGAGCTTTGGTGTGTTGCAGAGTTTTTGGAAAAATAAACAGACCCTGTTGAATCCCAAATATGGCTATTTTGGTATGGTCGGAATGCCTAATATTCTGATTTTTCAGATTATACTTCCTTTATTTGCGCCCTTGGCCGATATTTTTATGTTATTCTCTCTGGTGAGCGGTCTTTTCTCCCTAAGCGAGGTAAATGGTATCAGCTGGACAGGAATTGCAGGATTATTTTCACTGCATAACGGTTTTGGTCAAGTGATGTTTTATTACTTCCTTTTTGTATTCGTGGATATTTTCTTTGCAGGTATTGCCTTTAAAATGGAAGGCGAGAAGCTTAGCAATTTAATTTATTTGTTTCCGCAGCGTTTTTTCTGGCGTCAACTGATGTATTTCGTTTTATTTAAGTCTGTCAGAAAAGCGATTAAAGGTGAATTAAATACTTGGGGTACCTTGAAACGGACAGGCGGGGTGAAAGAGGTAACAACAAGTGCATAGAAATTGTGACTTACACGAGTTAGGCGGTAGCATCCTTCTTGGTATCCTACTTTAGGATTGCTATCGCCTACCAAAAAGTATACAGAGATTTTTAATTGAGCTTGAGAATAGGTACTTTCAATAAAAATAGAAACGACATGAAGATACTTTCCGCTCAGCAGATAAACGGGATTGATAGTGAAACCTTAAAGGATCAGAAAATTAGTAGTCTTGACCTGATGGAACGAGCTGCAACAGTTGTTTTTGAGGAAATTAAAAAGCTTCATTCACGATTGGAGCAAAGTACCTTTTATATTTTTTGTGGTAAGGGAAACAACGGCGGCGATGGTTTGGTGCTGGCGCGTCTGTTGGATCAACAACAGGCCCAAGTCAAGGTTTATTTAGTGGATGTTAAGGATTACTCCGTAGATAATCTTACCAATCAAAAGCGTTTACCCAATCATATGATTCAAAAAATTGCAGCGGAAGACCAGATTGATATTCCTTCCGATGCAATCGTACTGGATTGCTTGTTTGGATATGGATTAAAGCGGGCACTGACAGCTGACTGGAATGGTATAATTTCCAGTATAAATGGATGTGGTGCAACAATCTATTCGATCGATATGCCTTCTGGGCTGCTGGCTGATGAAAAGACAGCTAAAGATGTTCCCATTGTAAAGGCAGATATGGTATATACCTTTCAGTTTCCCAAGATAGCCTTGCTAATACCCGAAAACCAATGGTATGTAAAAGACTTCAAGGTATTGGATATCGGTCTTAGCCAACGTGCAATTGAATTGGCAGAAACCAATCTGTTTTATGTCGACGAGTCCTTCCTTAGGTCCTTTTATCGACAACGAAGGAGATTTGATCATAAGGGAACATTTGGTCATACCCTGATTATTGGCGGAAGTAAAGGTAAAATGGGGGCTGTTCAGCTTGCGCTAAAAGCGGCTCTTCGAGCGGGTTGCGGTTTAGCTTCAGCTTATGTACCTAACTGCGGTAATACCATTTTACAGACTGCCGTGCCCGAAGCGATGGTGATGACTGATCTCCAACAAGATTTCATTAGTCAATTCCCCTTATTGACAGGTTATCAGTCAGTGGGTATCGGAATCGGGATGGGAACAGCATCTCATACAATTGATGCGCTAAAGGTATTTATAACTCAGGTTAATGATACCCCTTTGGTATTAGATGCTGATGCTTTAAATATTCTTGCCCGCGAACCAGATCTTTGGGCCTCTGTTCCAGCGCACAGTATATTAACACCCCATCCCAAAGAACTTAGCCGGATATTGGGTGCTTGGCAAGATGATTTCGAAAAGATTGAGAAAGTGAAAGCTTTTGCGCGTAAACATCAGTTGTACCTGTTAATAAAAGGGGCAAATAGTGCAATGGTTATGCCTGATGGGCTCGTTTACTTCAATAGTACAGGCAACGTGGGTATGGCAACAGGAGGCAGTGGCGATATACTGACAGGGATTATTACCTCCTTGCTTGGACAGGGCTATTCTTCTAAAGAAGCTTTAATTATGGGGGTATATATCCATGGGCGCGCGGCAGATATTGCAGTTAAGACGATTGGTGCCTATTCCTTATTACCTTCGGATACCATTAATCATCTTTCAGACGCATTTATCTCATTAGAAAAAGGATTATGATAGATTGGTACATTGAACAAGTTTTTGCCGCCCGGACCTGGAAACTTCGAAAAGAGGTTTTCGCTCTGGAAGGTAAGTTGGCCGAGGTGATGTTGGAGGGCGATTTTGAAGCGACGCATTTTGCCGCCTACGACGGAAACGAAGTAGTAGGCGTGTTGAGCCTGATTAGTTCAGGTGATACTTATACAATCCATTTCCTCGCTGTTGCTCCACATGTAAGACTGAAACGTGTGGGCACAGCATTATTGAAACATGCGCGACTATTTATCGATACGTTCGGTGGTAAAATGCTCCAAGCCGAAGGGCCCTCTGCACAGCAACATTTTTGGGAAAGTAATGGTTTTGTTCCTATAAAACAAAAGGAGGAGCTCATGATCACGTATTCATTACCGCCAACCAATGATCTCATGCCCGACAATGAGCCATGAGGTAGGTTATGGCTGCACACCGGTGCTGCTCCTTGTGATCCTTACGGATTTTCAGCATAGGTGATCCGATCCGCTTCGGTAATGTTACGTATAACCCGGCACGGATTACCTGCAGCTACGACGTCTGCTGGAATATCTTTTGTGACGACTGATCCAGAACCAATGACCGAATTTTTTCCGATTCGCACGCCGGGATTGACGACAACCTGTCCACCGATCCATACATTATCTTCGATTACGATAGGCAACGCAAACTCCCAACCTTGATTTCTTGCTTCAAAATGGAGGGGATGGCCGGCTGTGAAGAGGCTTACATTTGGACCAAATAATACATTATCACCTATGGTAACTGGTGCACCGTCTAATATTGTACAATTATAATTGCTGTAAAAGTTCTCACCAATAGCAATATTGTAACCATAATCGCAACGAAAAGGAGGTTCGAGAAAGAATCGAGTTCCCGTCGATTTAAAAAGTTTTTGAATAATCTGCTTTCTGAATTTCAGGTGTTTAGGCTCCGAATCGTTAAACCGTTTAAGTTCTTCTTTTGCGTATTGTCTTTCCTTAAATAATTGCCCCTCCGAATCGATATAGGGAAGGCCGGCAATCATTTTTTCCTTTGCTGATTTCATTCAATGCCCATTTTTCCGCAACAAACTTAGATAAATTGATTTTTAAATGCAATAGCAATCTACGCCTTGTGAATCTGGGTTATTGAGTTTTCTTTTTTTGCATAATCAATGGCCCTTGTTTTCAACTAAGCATAACCAATGGATACCCTGTTTCCATCAAATGGGCTGCGTTGCAGCGCCAAGTTTTGTAACAGGAGCTTATCTACACAAGGTGGTTTAGCACCTTCTTCCGATTTAATTCATTGCAGTTGTGACAAACAATTTTCCTTCGAAAAGCATTTAGATAATGGACACACGTATGCTACTGCCTTCGTCGTAGCTGTATTCAAAATTATTATTTCAATGAAGATCGCTTATATAAGTACTTACTTGCCCAAAGAATGTGGCATCGCCACTTTTACATCGGATTTGTTGCATGCTGTTGCGTTGCATAATCAGGAATTAACACAGCACGTTTTTGCTGTCGCTGACCGGGACTATGATTATCCCAGTGAAGTTGTCTTTAAAATAGACCAGTATGATCAATTGTCCTATATTGAAGCAGCCAACTATATTAATGAACATGGCTATGACTGTGTGATATTGGAGCACGAATATGGCATCTTCGGTGGTAATAGTGGAATATATATCTTATCGTTGGTTAACGCATTGCATATTCCATTGTTAGTTAATTTTCATACCATTCTTGAGAAGCCGAATGTTGATGAAAAGGCTATTCTCATTGAAATTGTAAAAAGGGCTTCGATTGTAATCGTCATGAGTAATTATGCGGTTACTTTACTCAAATCCATTTATAGGGTCAATACCACGAAAGTTAGACTGATACACCATGGTGTGCCCGAGTTTACCCTGGAACATGAGCTTGCAAAGCTTAAAAAAGGTCTTTCTGGCAAGAAAGTGTTATTGACATTTGGTTTCCTGGGACGCAACAAGGGCATCGAAATGGTGATTGAATCCTTGCCTGAAGTCGTTAAAGATGAACCAGATCTGTTGTACCTGGTCGTTGGCAAAACACACCCTAATGTGTTGGCGCATTCGGGAGAGGAGTATCGGGAGTATCTAGGCAGTCTCGTGGAAGCTTATCAGTTGCAGGAGCACGTCCAATTTGTTAATTCCTTTGTGAGCCAGGCCGATCTGGTAGAGTATCTTTGTGCCTGTGACGTTTATGTCACCCCTTATGTTAATGAGGCGCAGATTACGAGTGGAACGTTATCTTACGCCATTGGTGCCGGAGCTGCGGTGGTCTCTACGCCTTACTGGCACGCCAAGGAACTGCTGGCTGATGGAAGGGGGGTATTGGTCGAATTTAAAAATTCAGCCAAGATGGCTGAAGCGCTTAAAAACTTGTTTTCAAATTTGGATTATCGTACCACCTTGCGGGACAATGCCAGTGCATTTGGAAAGGAGCTCACCTGGAAAAATATTGGCCTCCGGTATACACGGATTTTAAATAAAATCATACCTACCTACGACGGCCTTAAAGAAAACGCAGGATTTAGTAAAGATGAGATGCCTAAATTCAGCTGGAAGCATATCGATAGGTTGACCAATCAGGTGGGTATCTTACAGCACGCAACTTATTCTTTGCCCAATTATAAAGAAGGCTACTGTCTCGACGATAATGCGAGGGCACTTTTACTTGCTTTATTAGCCCAGGATAATTTTGCTGATAAGAAGTTAGACCGCCGTATTTCCACCTACCTGAGTTATATTTATTATCATCAGCGCGAAGACGGTCTTTTTCATAATTTTATGGATTTCCAGCATAATTTCTTGGATGAAGTCGGTTCGGAGGATTCCTTTGGACGAACGATATGGGCCCTGGGGGTGCTTCTTCGTAAAACTAAATTAACCAGTTATTATCAATTGGGACACGAGTTATTTTTTAGAGCTGTGCCGAATTTCGGTCAGTTGCGCTCCAACCGGGCGATAGCGTATACTGTGCTGGGAATTGCCGAATATTTGCATCATCAATCCAATGACGAGGTCATGATAGAGCTGATGCGGACGCTTATCGGCAAACTTGTGCGGGAATACGAAGCGAGTTCAGATGAACACTGGCAATGGTTTGAATCCGTATTGGCGTATGATAATGCAATATTACCTTATGCGTTTTTGACTGCATATCCTTTTTTAAATGATGAGACAATAAAACAATTGGGGCTAACGACATTAAAGTTTCTCGAAAGCATTACGATCCAAAATGGTGCGCTTTCGTTGGTGGGAAACCAGGAATGGGCCAAGCAGGGCAAGCATGTCAGCAAGTTTGGTCAGCAGCCACTGGATGTCACAGCCATGGTATTTATGTATCGCGAAGCTTTTCGACTGACGAATAAAAAGATTTATTTTACCCGAATGATAGCCTCATTCCGTTGGTTCTTGGGCGAGAATGATCTTAGGCTCGGACTCTACGATGAGGAAACCAAAGGTTGCTGTGATGGACTGGAGGCTTATGGCATCAATAGAAACCAAGGGGCTGAAAGCACCCTCTGTTTCTATTTGGCCTATATTGTGGTTTCTCGTGCCTTTAATGATAGCGATCAGGATTCAAGATAGCCAGCAATAAGTCTTCAAGCTTGATGGTGGCATAAGTCGACTCATAATCAGACATTGCATACGGTAAAATGAGGTGTTCATTGTGGACCAGAGCACCGCAGGAATAAATGACGTTTGGTACATAGCCTTCCCGTTCTTCATCGTTTGGGGTCATCAATGGGCTATGTAGTCGTCCAATTTCAACATGGGGGTTGTCCAGGTCCAGAAGGGAGGCCCCCAAAACATACTCGCGCATCGGGCCCACGGCATGGGTCAGGATCAGCCAGCCATATTGAGTTTCAATCGGTGAGCCACAATTGCCGATCTGGACAAATTCGTAGGGATATTCAGGTTCTTGAATGCGGATTGCCGTTTCCTGCCATATGTTGATATTGTTGGAGTAAGCAATATAATTGTTTTCACCGTCAATGCGACAGAGCATGGCGTAGCGCCCATTTATTTTTCTTGGAAATAGTGCCGCACCTTTATTGGCAATTTCACCATAGATGGGTTTCACCTTAAAATGATAAAAATCTTTTGTGGTGAGCAGTTTAGGAAGGATACTAAATCCGTCGTAGGCTGTGTAGGTAGCATAATAGATGCTCTCATTCTTCTCAGTTTTGAACTGGACAAAACGGGCGTCTTCTATCCCTCTTTTTTCTGTGTCGGCGAGCGGAAATATCACGCGTTCCGAAATGGAAGTGTCCAATGAAAAAGTCATTTCATAATGCGAGGAAGCGAGCCAGAGCGCCTGTTGTAAAAATGTCACATTTTCAAGATTTTCTTCACTCTCCCACCGCACTTCATCGATGTACCGCTTAAGTTCCTCATATGTAAATGTCTCCGTTAGCTTCTCTTCCAGTTTGGATTTGACTTCTGTGGGTTCCGCATGTAGCTCATTCATCTTCTTTAAGAAGGACTCCTTGTGATACCGGTGGTTTTTAACTTGCATGGGTTTATCCAATAGATTACCGATATAGTCGATATGGATATTATTGTCGACATCCAAGGTGCCCGAGCGAAAAACGATCGAAGAGACATGACCTTCTCCGGTGGCCCTGAAGCTTAAAATAACCCGTTTTTCACCTTTGAATAATTCGGTCTGATCCGGATGTTCGATAATGGAGGGATTAAATAACGCTGCCGATTCAATGGAATATTCCATGGTAAAGTAAGAGCCGATCAGCAACTTGTCGATATGACTTAGCTTCTCCTTTGAAAATGGAATCTTCTCCAAAAGGTGGCTTACCCTGTCAAAATTCCGTTCAAAGATATGGGCAATGCTGCGATGTCTTTTCGTATAGCTTCGTAAAACCTGTCCAAAGACTTCTTTCCGTTCCGACTCGTTAAGGGATAAAATGCGCCTGATAATTTTTATTGTACGGTCATCGCCAAGGAAAAAAAAACGTGCGAGAACTCTTTTCTTATCCGGTTTAAAGTAAATATCCTTTCGTTCAACTTGTACTGGTTTATGCATAATTTTATGTTCATGTTTACACATTTATTAGAACGATCAGCGATTGTCTTTTGTTTTATTCCCCGGCAATAATCAACGGATATCTGATAAAAATCGAGTAACTTTGGCCAAGGAAAAATTATAGATATGATTGATAATAGTTTAGATCAGTTAGAACCAAAAGCAATTTGGAAAAATTTCGCAGCATTGAATGCGGTCCCCAGAGCTTCAAAAAAAGAAGAGCGCGTGATTGCCTTTATGGTAGACTTTGGTAAATCCTTGGGTTTAGAAACAAGCGTTGATGAGATTGGTAACGTGCTCATTAAAAAATCCGCTACTCCGGGAATGGAGGATCGCAAAACGATTGTTTTGCAGTCGCATTTAGATATGGTGCACCAAAAAAATAACGATACTGTTTTTGACTTCGATAATGAAGGTATTAAGATGTACGTTGATGGCGATTGGGTAAAAGCAGAAGGTACCACTTTAGGGGCAGATAATGGTCTTGGCGTTGCGACAATCATGTCGATTCTGGAATCATCCAGTATTGTACACCCTGCTATTGAAGCTTTGTTTACCATTGATGAAGAAACAGGTATGACAGGAGCTTTAGGTTTAAAAGGCGGTGTACTTTCGGGCGAAATCTTGCTCAATTTGGATACAGAGAATGATACTGAAATTGATATTGGCTGTGCCGGCGGGATTGATGTGACGGCAACGCAGTCCTATAGCGCAGAACCTTGTCCTTTTGATATGCTATCTTTTGAAATTACCGTAAAAGGACTACATGGCGGGCACTCTGGAATGGATATTCATAAAGGTTTTGCCAATGCCAATAAGGTAATGAATCGCCTGCTCTATAGAGGCTATGAACATTTTGGATTGCGTATTGCGTCGTTATTGGGTGGAAGCCTCCGCAACGCCATCCCGAGAGAAAGCGTTGCCAAAGTGGTGGTGGTTAAGGATAAAGCAACTGACTTTGTTCAGCAGCTAACACAATTGGCTCAGGATATTAAATCGGAATTTGCAACGACAGAACCAGCTATGGAAATTGTGGTGAAGCAAACTGATGCTGCTTATGCTACAGTCGTTCCCGTAAACGTGCAGGAAAACTTGATCAACAGCGTTTATGCGGCCTTAAATGGTGTATATCGTATGAGTGCCGATTTTGAAGACTTGGTAGAAACCTCCAATAATATTGCCAAAGTAGAAGTAGGCGGGGAAAAGGTTTCCATCAAATGTCTAACCAGATCTTCTGTTGAAACTTCTAAATTTGATTTAGCCCAATCGTTACAGGCAGCATTTGAACTGGGCGGTTTTAAGGTAGATTTTTCGGGCAATTATCCCGGATGGGCTCCTAATCCGAATTCTGAAATTTTAGAAGTGCTCAAATCCATTTATACGAGACAACATGGCGAAGTTCCGGAAGTCGTGGCGTGCCATGCCGGATTGGAATGCGGTATCTTGGGGACAAACTATTCGGCAATGGATATGATTTCTTTTGGACCAACAATCTTAGGTGCACATTCGCCTGCAGAGCGTGTCTCCATTTCTTCGGTGCAGAAATTTTGGAGTTTTGTGCTTGATATTCTCAAAGAGATCCCCAAAAAATAAGTCGCAACAGCAGACGGTTGCATTATTTCTGAACGACAGGCCATGAAATCAAAGTCATCGGCGAGTAAACAAAAACGGGTATGGCTTGAGCTATACCCGTTTTTATTTGTATCATTTTTTCATTTTTCTTGCAAAAAATGAAAAATATCCTTACTTTCAGGATGAAAAAATGATTTAATAGACCAAATTTTATACAAGCTCTCAAATTGAGGGAAAACCTAATCGTGATATAATGACCATAATCCTCATTGTAATCAGCATTTGTTTGCTTATCCTTTGCATAACTTATTTTAAGATCAATGCCTTTCTCGCATTTTTGGTTGTTTCCTTGCTAAGTGGACTTTGTTTGGGAATTCCACCGGCACAGTTGGTAGGCACCGTTGAAAAAGGTGTTGCCGGCGTTATGGGGAGCCTAACGTTGATCATTGTTTTGGGCGCAATGTTGGGGAAAATTGTAGCTGAAAGTGGGGCCGCTGAGATTATTGCTGAGCAAATGGTCCGCTTAATGGGAGAGCGATACCTTCAGTGGGGGCTTATGTTGACGGGTTTTATCGTTGGGATACCGCTATTTTATGGAATCGGATTTGTCTTATTAGTCCCCTTGATATTTTCGATTTCCTACCGGTATAAGTTGCCGGCTGTATATATTGGATTGCCGATGCTGGCAGCCCTGTCTGTAACGCATGGCTTTATTCCGCCGCATCCTTCTCCCGTTGCTCTCGTTGCCCTGTTTCATGCCGATATGGGATTGACACTTATTTATGGTCTTTTGATTGCTATACCTGCTATTATTTTAGGTGGCCCTATTTTTGGAAGATGCCTGAAAAACATACGGGCGAGTCAAGAATCAATTTTTCGGGAGCAAGATCGCTCGGAATCAGCGCAGTATCTGCGCCCGACAGTTGGGGTAAGTTTGGCTGTAGCCCTGCTACCGGTATTGCTCATTGTCCTATTTACACTGCTTCCTTATTGCTACCATACAAGTAATATAGCGCTGCAGCAGGGCGTGAAGTTCGTCGGCAACCCCACCGTTGTTATGGTTATCGCGCTCAGTGCAGCAACCTATTTCTTAGGATTGAAATTGGGCCGATCGATGGCCAATGTGATGACAATTTATGAGTCTGCTGTAAAAGATATTGCCATGATACTGTTGATTATTGCTGGTTCGGGAATCTTTAAACAAGTGATGGAAGACAGTGGAGTCAGTCTCCTTTTGGCCAACACCTTACAGCAGCTCTCCATTTCACCTTTACTGTTGGCCTGGTTAATTACAGCTGTTATCAGAGGTTGTGTCGGCTCGGCCACAGTCGCCGCGTTGACAGCCGCTGGCGTGCTGCTCCCTATTGTTACAGGGGGAGAAGCGGATCCCAATCTCATGGTACTGGCGATAGGGGCCGGAAGTCTGATGTTCTCCCATGTCAATGATGCCGGATTTTGGCTGTTTAAAGAGTACTTTGGCCTTAGCGTAAAGGATACGTTATTCTCCTGGTCGATCATGGAGGCTATTGTTTCCATTGTTGGGCTGCTTGCTGTTTTACTATTGCAATTAATTTTATATTAGCTATTATTTTAAACTTTAAAATCGTTAAAGATGTACAACGCAGATGAACAATTCGAAAAATTAGGTTTGACATTACCGCCAGCGCCGGCACCAAAAGGTGTTTATAAACCATACGTCATTGATGGTAAGTACCTGTATCTTTCCGGTCATGGTCCTGTACAAGATGATGCCACATTGATTATAGGTCGAATTGGAAGTGATATCAGCCCCGAAGAAGGTAAACTTGCCGCGCGTCAGGTCGGTTTGACCATGCTGTCGACCATTAAAACCAACTTGGGTTCCTTGAACAAAATCAAACGTGTAATCAAAGTATTGGGTATGGTCAACTGTACCTCGGATTTTCTTTATCACCCCGGTGTGATTAACGGTTGTAGTGAACTATTTGCTGCAGTTTGGGGAGAAGAGAATGGTATTGGAACACGTAGCGCAGTAGGATTCGGTTCTTTGCCCGATAATATTCCAGTGGAAATCGAAGCATTATTTGAGTTATATTAAACCGAATAGTATGGAAACTTGGTGTCACATACAAAATGTCGATCAAGTCGATTCGCCGGCCTTGCTGGTCTACCCTGATCGCATTGTCAAGAACATAGACCGCGCTTTACACATTGTGCATGGGCGGGCGGACCGATTGCGGCCGCATATCAAAACGAACAAGTGCCGTGAAGTATGCCAGCTGATGATGGATAGGGGGATTACAAAGTTTAAGTGTGCAACCATTGCAGAAGCAGAACTATTGGGGGTTATCGGTGCAAAAGATGTTTTGCTGGCGTACCAGCCCGTAGGGCCAAAGATAGATCGTTTCTTGAATCTGGTGAGCGCCTTTCCCCAAACACATTTTGCCTGTCTTGTGGATCATGTTGATGCAGCAGAGGAAATTTCAGCGCGGAGTCTGTCGAAAGGTTTGCGAAGCGCTGTTTATCTGGATGTTAATATTGGGATGGGACGTACAGGGATAGCTTTAGACGGGATTGAGCGTCTCGTTATGGATATCAATCTCCTGAATGGTATTCAGTTGGTCGGTGTGCATGGCTACGATGGTCATATTCATGATAAGGATTATCAGCTTCGCGAAAAACAATGCCAACAGGCATACGGTATACTTGAAACGGCCTACCTGATGGCGCAGACATCCACCTCTAAACCATTGACTAAAGTGATTGGCGGTTCACCGAGTTTCCCTTTTCATGCCGAACGCAGCGATGTAGAATGCAGTCCAGGAACCTTTGTGTTTTGGGATTTTGGCTATGCCGAAAATTATGCAGAACAAGATTTTATGCTTGCCGCGGTACTTCTAACACGTGTCGTTTCTATTGTTGATCACAAACACCTGTGCTTGGACCTAGGGTATAAATCCGTTGCATGCGAATCGCCGCAGCCTCGCGTCAAGTTTTTCGATCCACGTATAGGTGAAATAAAAATGCAGAGTGAAGAACATCTGGTTGTTGAGGTGACAGATAGTGCGCAGTTCCACTTAGGGGATGCGGTGTATGCTGTACCACGCCATATCTGCCCTACCGTAGCCTGTTATGGCGAACTTCAAGTAGTCCATGAACGGCATGCAGATCAAACGTGGACTGTTTATGCACGAAATAAAAAGATAAATTATTGATATGTACGAATTTGAAATGCCATTTTTGGTCGATGCACATTTGGATTTGAGTATGAATGCCATGGAATGGAATCGGGATCTTCGATTGCCAATTACAGAACTCAACCGCAGGGAAAAGGGGATGGATGACAAGCCCGATCGGGCTAAGGCAACAGTCACTTTTGACGAATTGCGTCGTGGTCATATTGGTTTGGTTGTTGCCACACAAATCGCTCGATTCGTAAAACCCGAAAGCTCTTTACCAGGCTGGTACTCCCCGGAACAGGCTTGGGCGCAGACGCAGGGGCAGCTTGCGTGGTATAAGGCAATGGAAGCCGATGGGCAAATGAAAATGATTTGTACAAAAGCTGATCTGGATCAACATATAGCACTTTGGTCGAATGGCAGCGATCATGTAGATAAGCCAATCGGATATCTGCTGAGTCTGGAAGGTGCCGATTCAATTGTAGATATCAGTTATCTTGAAACAGCTTATAATTATGGTTTGAGAGCTGTCGGACCAGCGCATTACGGACCGGGGCGATATGCCAACGGAACCGACTCATCGGGCAAGCTTAATGAACAGGGCGTCCTATTGTTGCGGGAAATGGAGCGATTGGGGATGATATTAGACGCAACACACCTCAATGATGATGCGTTTTGGGACGCTGTTGGACGTTATAACGGTGCCATTTGGGCAAGCCATAATAATTGTCGCAAGTTTGTCGACCATAATAGGCAGTTCAGTGACGAAATGATCAAGACTCTTGTTGCGAAAAAAGCAGTGATCGGTGTAGCGCTCGATGCTTGGATGATGGTACCGAATTGGGTCCGCGGTGTATCCGACCCTAAAACAAGCAATTGCTCCATGGAAATCATGGCCAACAATATTGATCATATTTGTCAATTGGCAGGAAATGTTGATCATGTCGGCGTAGGGAGCGATTTAGATGGAGCATTTGGCCGAGAGCAGTGTCCTTATGATCTGGAAACTATTGCTGATATCCAAAAAGTATTTGGTATCCTGTCAAAAAGAGGGTATGATAAGACCGATCTTGAAAAGATTGCTAGCAAGAACTGGCTTAATTTTATGCGAAATGCATTGCCCGAATCAAAACAAACACCTCCAACACAACTGAATAGATGAAACCAGTATTACGCGTGCAATTGTCCCTGATGATGTTTTTAGAGTATTTTATCAAAGGGGCCTGGTTTGTCACTTTGGGAACATACTTGATTAAATCGCTCAATGCCTCAGGAATGGAGGTAGCGAATATTTTTGCGACACAATCCCTTGGTGCTGTATTTGCTCCTTTTTTTGTGGGTTTTGTCGCCGACAGATACTTTAATGCCGAGCGGGTGCTTTCAGCTTTGCATCTCATTGGAGCTGGACTACTTTACGGGATGTCTCAAGCACCTGATGCAACACATTTTTATCCCTATGTGTTTGTTTACTTTATGGCTTACATGTCTTCGTTATCCTTGTCCAATGGAATAGCATTCCGGCATATAGAAGATGCGAAGAAGTATTTTCCGGGGATACGTGTTTGGGGAACGATCGGTTGGATCTGTTCGGGACTTGTCATCAGTTATTTGTTCCGTTGGGATGCGCCCGAATCGATACAGGCAGGTGCTCTGCACAACACCTTTATTATGGGGGCGGTCTGCTCGTTGTTACTGGCATTCTTTAGCCTGGCTCTCCCAAAAACTCCGCCGCAGGTGAAACTCAGGGATGAAAAATTTGATTTTGGCAAGGCGATCGGTTTGGATGCACTGAAGCTTTTAAAACAGCGGAGCTTTCTGATTTTTTTTGTGACAGCAATTGTCATCTGTATACCTATTTCGTTCTATTATCAAAATGCCAATCCATTTTTGGTCAACGCCGGAATACCGAATCCCACAGCAAAAATGGCATTGGGGCAATTTTCCGAAGCCATCTGCCTGTTGTTGATTCCATTTTTCTTTAGACGCCTGGGGTATAAAAAGATGATTTTATTGGGGATTGCAGCCTGGGCACTCCGTTATTTGTTTTTTGCATACGGCGACGGACAGGAACGTTCATTCTTATTGCTATTCGGAATATTATTACATGGCATCTGCTATGATTTTATGTTTGTAGTCGGCCAGATTTATACCGATAGAATTGCCGGCGAAAAATACAAAGCTTCTGCACAGGGGCTTATTACCATTGCGATGTATGGTGTAGGGATGTTAATCGGATTTTGGGTTGCCGGTGCAGTTTCAGATTATCTAAAAACAGCTTATACTGCTCAATTTTGGGAATATCTTTGGTTTATTCCTGCAGGTATTTCTGGTTTTTGTCTTGTGTTATTTGCCGTATTTTTTAAAGAGGAGAAAGCGCTGCCGGATGTGAAAGCTCGTTAAAGATGCCTTTGGTCAATTAAAAACAGGGATTTCAGAAAAAATTAAAACATGGAGCATCTTTGATGGGGAGGTGCTCCATGTTATTTATAGGCCTATTATATCATATTAAACCATTCCTGGTATTTTTCACCGATGAAAGGGAGTGGCTTTTGCTCTCCGGCAAATGCAGACATTAATCCCAATATAAGAGCAATAAGTAGGAGCAATCCAACAATACTAAGGACAATTCCGCCAATACCTGGAACAAAACGTAACAGCCCCAAGGCCATTCCTGTCACGGAGATACCTATACTTTGTCGGATATGGAACTGTGCTAAAGCAGTCTTTTCCTTGTTGTTCATAATGATGGCTGCAACAAGGCCGATGATGGTTAAGTAAGAAATAATAGCAATTGTTTTTCCGTCGTTTGACGTAGCCTTTTGAATAGGGGTTCTCTCCATGATCCTTTAATGTAAAATGTTTGACTTAAATATTTAAGACAAATTTAGGAGAGATATCCCTTGGATCCTTTAGCTGAATTCAGGGATATTTTATTTATCCTTCCACACTTTCCAGTAATTGCTTTTCATGGAGTTCAAAATATTCACCTCTTTTATCCATCAATTCAGCATGTGTACCCTGTTCTACAATTTCCCCTTGATCCATCACCAATATATGGTCTGCATTCTTGATTGTCGAGATGCGATGGGCAATAAAAATACAGGTCTTACCTTTCATGATGCGGCTTAGCGAACGGAGAATGGTTTCTTCCGTTTTTGTATCCACGGCTGAAAGACAGTCATCAAAAATCAATACTTTGGGTTCCTTAATTAAAGCGCGTGCGATGGATACCCGTTGCTTTTGGCCCCCGGAGAGGGTAATCCCACGTTCTCCAACAGCGGTTTCAAATCCATCTTCAAAAGCGATAATATTGTCGTATACAGCGGCATCTTTGGCAGCCTGTTCCACTTGTTCCTGTGTAAAGTGGTCTAAACCAAAGCCTATATTATTGGCAATGGTATCTGAAAATAGGAAAACATCTTGTGGGACAAATCCGACCTGTTGGCGTAAGCTTTTGAAATCAAGGTTTTTAATTTCAAGACCATCATAATGAATACTTCCTTTGTCGATATCATACATCCGAAGGAGTAAATTGGCCAGCGTAGATTTTCCGGATCCTGTTTTTCCGATAATAGCAAGTGTTTTGCCGATCGGAATTTGGAACGATATATTTTTTATCGCCTGAATGCCGGTTTCCGGATAAGTAAACGAGATCCCATTAACCTTGATTTCGCCCTCCAGTTCCTTGGCAGCTGTGCCGTTAACGATAGGAGATTCGGTTTGAAGGAATTCGTTAATCCGTTTTTGTGACGCGGCAGCACGTTGTACCAATGACGTGACCCAAGCCAAAGACATGGCAGGGAAAGTCAACTGGTTGACATAGATGATAAACTCGGCGATATTTCCGGCAGTCACTGTTCCTTTGGCAACTTCGATTCCACCAATATAAATGGTAATGACTGTACTAAGTCCAATAAGCAATAGAATAAGCGGGAAGAAAACAGCCTGTACTTTGACGAGATCAAGAGCCGTGTTCCGATAAATGGTACTTTCCTTCTCAAATTCCTGCATTTTATTTTGTTCTCTGGTGTAGGTTTTGATTACGCGGATGCCAGCAAAAGTCTCCTGGACGAAAGAAGAAAGGTTCGCCAGTTGTTTCTGTATTTTTAAGCTACGCTTGTTAATGATTTTATTAACAAATAAAATAATAACCGATAGGACAGGGATTGGCGCCAATGCATAAGTGGCCAATCTTCCGTTGACGCTATACATCGCATAGATGACCATGATCGATAAAACTACGGTATTGATCGCATACATGATGGCAGGTCCTAGGTAGTTACGCACCTGATTGACGTCTTCCGTCGCGCGGCTCATGAGATCTCCGGTATTGTTTTTCCGAAAGAAACCAAAGTTTAGATCCTGGTAATGATTATAGATCTCATTTTTGAGGTCGTATTCAATATAACGCGAGGTTAAAATGATCGTCTGACGCATAAAGAATAAAAATATGCCCCGCAGCAGTGAAAGTAGGAGCACGACGAAACCAAAAAACAGGAGGCTGGTGCCAAATACCTGATAGATGAGTTCCTGTCTGTCGAAACCATCAAATAGACGGTATAGATAGATGTTTTCCTGAACCAAATCAAATGCTTCGCGAATTACCTTTGCAGGCAATACCCCAAAATAGTTGGATATGATAACGAAAATAACCCCTGGAATCAGTTTCCAGCGGTATTTATAAAAGTACTTATTTAAGTAGGCGAGATCCTTCATATTACGAATACAAAAGTAGGACTAATTCATCAAAATGCTTTACGATTTAAGCGAATTTACTGTCATTCGGAAATCAAATGTTAAGTCTTGGATAAAAAAAGTTGTTATGCACAACGAATAATTTTCCTACTTTTGCATCAAGTACCTTAAAAAATTAAAACAAATTAGAGTAGTACATTTTATGTCAACATCTCAAAATTCTATTTTTGAATTGATGAGCCAGTCTGGCCATCAAAACTTATTTTTCTGTAATGATGAATTAGTGGGCTTGAAAGCTATCGTTGCGATCCATGATACAACCTTGGGGCCTGCGATAGGAGGAGTTCGTATGTTACCATACGAAAGTACAGAAGAAGCTATTGAGGATGCTTTACGTTTATCCAAGGCCATTACGTACAAATCTGCCATCACTGGATTGAATTTAGGCGGGGGAAGTGCTGTTATTATTGGTAATAGCCGTTTGGACAAATCTGAGGTTTTATTGCGCCGTTTGGGCCAGTTTATTGAAGGATTGAATGGTAATTTCATTGCTTCACTAGACGTAGGTACGACACAACGTGATTTAGAACATATTTATACCGAGACTGACCACGTTGCTGGTCTACCAAAGGCTATTCATGGTAGCGGTGTCGGTGATCCTTCCATTTTTGCTGCACAAGGTGTTTATTTTGGTATAAAAGCCTGTTTAAAGGAATTATACGGATCGGAAAATGTTGCTGGTAAAAAAGTTATTGTACATGGAGTAGGTGGTGTTGGCGAACGTTTGATCGCGATGTTACGTGAAGAGAATGCACGTGTATATGTCAGCGATATTACGGAAGAAAAAATGCTGAAAGTGGCGGCTAAGTACAAAGCTGAGCCAATACCTTACAATGAAGTATTCGATCACGAATTTGATGTATATTCTCCTTGTGCGTTAGGTGGTACGGTAAATCCGGAATCCGCACAGAAAATGCAATGCAAAATTATTGCTGGTTCTGCCAATAATCAATTGAAAGATGAACTTGTTACAAGTTCTATTCTGCATGAAAGAGGTATATTATACGCGCCTGACTATTTGATCAACGCTGGTGCATTAATCGGCTGTTATTCAGAAATTCAAAATTACGGCGTAGATCACACTGAATTTGTGATCAAAAATATTTATAATGCGACTAGAGACGTCTTGAAAAAATCAAAAGAAGAGAATATTTCTACTTTTGAAGCGGCTAATCGCATTGCGGAGAAGCGTATCCAAGATATTAAAAAAATCAAGCGGTAGTCTTCATCCCAAAATCGTTCTTACTTATTATTTTATAAAAAAATCGTTCTTTAAATTACTATGTTAAACAGGAGACACCTGAGGGTAAAAGTAGTGCAAACGCTTTATGCGTACAGTCTTTCAGAAGATAAAGACATCAAAACATTTGAAAAAGCACTATTAAAAAATGTGGATGAAGTCTATGAGATGTATATGTGGACACTGAATCTATTAGATGAAGTATCTGATTATGTCTTAATAGATGCAGAGGGTAGAGCTAATAAGTTTTTACCAACTGAAAAAGACTTGTCTTTAACGACCAAGTTAAGTACTAACACTTTTATTGAGTCATTGAGACAAAATCCACAATATGGAGAAGGTGTCAAAAAGTATAAAATTTCTTGGAGTTTCGATCCGGAGATCGTTCGTACGGTATTTTTGCAATTAAAGGATTCCGAGGCTTATTTGGAGTACTTGCAACAAGAGGATCGTTCGATCGGTACGGAAAAGGATATCATCAAGCATATCTTTAAAAAGATTATCTTGAAATCACCGGTTATTGAGCAGGTTTTTGAGGAGAAATTCATCAACTGGCCTGTCGATAAAGAAGTATTGCAAGCGTTGATTGCGAAGACTTTTAAGAACTTTAGTTCAGAAGATCCACGTAAAAATAAACTGGCAGAGATTACGCAAAACTGGAATGATGATAGCGACTATGTCATTGCATTGCTAGGTAAAACTATTCGCAATACAAATGAATATCAAAAGCTTATCTCGGAGAAAACGAAGAACTGGGAGTCAGACCGTATTGCGCTAATGGATACTTTATTGATGCGTATGGCCATATGTGAGTTGGTTAATTTTCCATCTATTCCTGTGAAAGTGACAATAAATGAGTATATTGAAATTTCTAAGGTATTCAGTACATTGAAAAGTAATACATTTATCAATGGTATCTTGGATAAAATATTAAACGATCTGAATCAACAAGGAAGAATCCAGAAGGCAGGTCGTGGTTTAAGAGATTAAAACCAAACGCATAAATAATTTATACGAATGAAAAACTTTGGCAAATATTCGGTTTTAGCTTTGTCGGCAGTACTTTTATTTTCTTGTGGAAATGCACAAAAAGGAAAAGATGAAGGAAGCAAGACAGCGACTGAAACAGCAGCTGCGGATAGCCTTTCCAAGGCGGCAGCACAATTGGGAAAAGTAGAATTTGAAGAGTCTGCATTTGACTTCGGTCAGGTAAAGGAAGGCGCACAGGTAAAGCATACCTTTGTGCTGAAAAATTCGGGTGATGCACCTGTTATTATCTCGAAAGTGACTGCTTCATGTGGTTGTACACAACCTGAGTTTTCGAAAAGCCCTATTTTGCCAGGTGGAAAATCTGAGATCCATGTAACTTTCAATAGTGAGGGACAAGTTGGTAAACAGCAGAAGATCATTACGATTCAATCGAATGCTTCCAATGGCTTAACAACAGTGCAGCTAAAGGGCGAAGTATTAGCAAAATAACACATTATTAAACGATATAATAACAAATGAATACAGTATTATTACAAGCAGCAGGTGGCGCCGGTTATGGTCAACTGATAATGATGGTTGGTCTAGTTGTGGTATTTTATTTCTTCATGATCAGACCACAGATGAAAAAACAAAAAGACCATAAAAAATATGTAGAGCAATTAGGTGTAAATTCAAAGGTAGTAACTACAGCTGGTATTCACGGACGCATTGTAGAAGTATCAGACACGACTTTCTTAGTTGATGTAGGTTCAGGTGTAAAAATCCGTTTTGACAAATCAGCCATTGCTTTAGATGCTTCTAAAGCTGCTAACAACACGGAGAAGAGCGCTTCTTAAGCTTTTTTGGGAAAGAAATGAAAGCCAGTTTTCGTGGAAAACTGGCTTTTTTTATGTACCGGTCAAATCTTTATCTTACCTAAGTGCATACTGTCTGTATTACCTCCGCCATAGCTCTCTACAAAAAAGATATACACTTCATAGGTCACTTGCTTTTTATGTTTCGGTATATCAATGTTTTGTCTACCCGTTATTAAGCTATTTTTCGCCTCATTCGTCAAAAATGGATATTCAGCCCCATTATACGTTGCATTATACAGGAATAAGAACGAATCATAAGTTCCCATGTCAAATTTCTTCTCCAGATAGGGGTCGTATTCCCAGGTAACCAGAAACACCTGATTTTCTTGATCGAAATCCATCGTGTAGGAAGTGATGGGATTGGGACTTCCTTTGGCAATCATAAATTTTTGCCAGTCCACCACAAAACCGTTCTCTTCCTGAATAAGCGCATGGTTCAAATTATAAGACATTGCGACATCATAGGCCCGTTTCGGATAACTGTATGCCTTGTAGCCTATAGTGATGATCGGGTTTAACATGCTTATATGCGACCTCATAGTTTTGAAGCGTGTTCTACTCAGCAGCTGTTCAGGTATGGGCTCCCGTTTTTTATGATTGCCATAATGTATTGATTAGCTTATAGATAATTAAGATAAGCATAAAAAAGGAAATATGCTAATACCAGGTAATCCCTAAACACAATTTTTACTCAATGTTTAGACAGTAATCAGTCATTGTTTATTCAGTCTCCACTGAACAAGCACTGAACGATCACTGAACAATCACTGAACAATCACTGTAAAAAGGGATAAGTTGGTTACCAGCTGATGTTCTTTTGTTGCAGCTAAAAAATTAAATGAGACAATAGGGAAGGGACTACACTCTGTAACAAAAAAGTGTGTCGCAAGAAGTATTTATTAGACGCTCTTTTCCTGCTGACACCAAGCTGTCAATCGAGCTTCTAATTTTGTGAAAAAGAATGCTATGGAAAATCTTAAACCGTTTGACGGGCTACATTGTGAAACTACCGCAACAGGTACTTTATTGAAGCATATTGGCATTGAACTTTCTGAACCGATGCTTTTTGGATTAGGGGAGGGACTTAGTTTTATCTATTGGAAAATGAAAACCATGGACTTTCCATTTTTGGGCGGACGAATAAAAACGGATCTCCTGACGCAGCATATCTGCAAAAATCTCGGTCTCGAACTCAATGTTCATGAAACCTCTTCAAAAGTAAAAGCCTGGCAGGCTGTACGACAGCTCTTGGATGAGGGGCAACCTGTGGGATTAAAACTCGATGCCTATTACCTGGAATATTTTACTAAGCCATTTCATTTTGCGGGACATTATGTCGCTATATATGGCTATGACGATGAGCATGCCTATTTGGTGGATACGAGGCAGCAAGGCGGTAGTGTGAAGACGTCGCTTGCGAGTTTAGCTTTAGCGCGGGCAGAGAAAGGGCCTATGTCGTCCAAAAATTTGTATTATACCATAGCAGGTAATATGGAGAACGTTGACCTGAAAGAAGTGCTGATTGCCGCAATGGTCAAAAATGCAAAGCAATATCTTGCACCACCTATCAACAATATTTCATATAAAGGAATTTTGAAGACCAGTGAAGAAGTGATGAATTGGTTCAAGACAAGTCAAGCTATTGAAAGCGAGTTTAAGATGGCTGCAAGTCTAATGGAAAAAGCGGGCACTGGGGGTGCTTTGTTTCGAAATCTGTATCGCGACTTTATCAAGGAAAGTTACGATCTCCTCGGAATAGAACAACTCGCGGTGGTTCATCATGAGTTTGTACAGATTGCATTATTGTGGACATCCCTGTCGGAATTGTTTAGTCAAATTGCTGAGACGGCCAGTTTCGATGCTGTCCAACAGGCATCAGCAATTTTCAAAACCCTTGCCACAAAAGAGAAAAATGCAATGGAAATATTGGCGTCTTTGTGATGAAATGCAGATAAGAACGCTAATTTTTGCGCAAATTGATTAAGTTTGTATCATGGCGAATGCAGTTCGAATAAATAAGACCCAACGGCGTAAGATTAATGTCTTCGTGCGTTGTGTTGGAATTTCGTTGTTAGCTTGGTTATTGTTTTCGATTTCCAATCAATATACTGTGTCCGTTAAGGCAGCAATTGAATATGTCAATCTTCCCGAGAAACGCGCATTTCACCCGCAACAATCCGATACGGTAAAGGTGAAATTGGAGATGACGGGATGGCAATTCCTATTTTCCAAAGCTGCTTTGGAAACCCCAAAGGTGCAGGTTGACCTAAGCTCTTTAAAAACCAAAGATTGGATTGTTTTTTCCAATCAATTGGGCTTTATCAACCGGCAGTTTCCACATGAACAACGGGTAGTCTCGGTCAGCCCAGATACCTTGTTTTTCGATTTTTCCAAACAGACGCAGCGCAAAGTGCCCGTCAAACCTTTATCCAATATTGGCTTTAAGCGTGGGTATGGTTTTATTGCTGATACCAAGATTACCCCGGCTTATGTGACGATTACAGGGCCCTATGAGGATGTTTCGGCGATTGAGTATTGGGAGACCGATACCGTTCGCGGGAAGGAAGTGGAGACCGATGTTCGAACCGTGGCAAACCTGGCACGTAACCAAAAAGCGAATATCAATGTTTATCCGACTTCGGTCGAGGTTCTGATGCCTGTAGGGGAGTTAACCGAGAAAGTGATTGAATTACCCGTGAAGGTTGAAAATGGCCAGCGCTATAGTTCTGTTAGGCTTAATCCAAGCAAAGTGGTCGTCACCGTACTGATGTCCGTTAAGGATTATAATAACTATACATCGCGAGATTTTGAAGCTGTGGTAGATCTGGCTGACTGGGAGAAAAACGGGGTGCAATATTTGCCTGTTTTGCTGACCAAAGTACCTGACTTTTGTAAGGTAATCAGCGTTGTACCTCAAAACGTGGACTTTTTTGTACGTAAATAACACTATTTTCATGAAGATTGGAATAACAGGCGGAATTGGATCCGGTAAAACATTTATCTGTCAGCTTTTTAAAGCCATGGCTGTACCTGTTTATAATGCAGATGATGAGGCGAAGGAATTGATGAATACCGATTTACGGATCAAAGAACGCTTGATTGCGGAGTTCGGTAAAGAGACCTATAAGGATGGGAAATTAGATCGGGCTTTTTTGGCCGAACAGATATTCAGCGACAAGGCGAAGCTCGAACTTGTAAATGGCATTGTACACCCCATCGTTATCCAGGCGGCCAAAGACTGGGCCGAACAACAAAAATCCCGTTATTCACTCAAGGAGGCTGCTTTGCTTTTTGAAAGTGGCTCTTACAAGGATCTTGATTATACCATCCTGGTTACTGCGCCTTTACACATACGTGTTAAACGTGTTATGGAGCGTGATGGCGTCACTGAAGAACAGGTCATGGAGCGAATAAATAAGCAACTAACTGATGAAGAAAAATTAAAACTGGCAGACTTCGTCATCATTAATGATGGAACCACTCCGCTATTGCCGCAAGTGTGGACTTTACATCAAAAATTTCTAAAATAAAACTATGTCGATCATATTAGCTGACTTCTTGGTCAGAAAACCAGAAGGTTATTATTGCCGTTATGGTGATTTTTTTATTGATGCGAGCAATCCCGTCATGCACAATGTCGTATCTCATGCCCATGGCGATCATGCCAGTTCGGGACACGATTATGTGTATACAACGCAGGCAACTTCATTGTTTATGACTTATCGCTATAAACAAAACCGCAAAGATTCATATCAGGTTAAATTGTTCAATAGTCCGTTTAAAATGGGTGCGGTCGAAATCACATTTTTACCAGCAGGTCACATATTGGGTTCGGCACAAATTCTGATGGAATACAGGGGAGTGCGCTACCTATACACGGGCGATTACAAATTGCAAGCTGATGAGACTTGCGAGCCGATCGAAGTGCAGCAAGCCGATGTCCTTATTACAGAAAGCACATTTGCAAATCCGGATATTATACACCCAGATCCTGCGGAGGAGATAAAAAAACTTGACGGACATGCCAGCAATATCTTATTAGGTACTTATGTGTTGGGCAAGGCGCAGCGGATTACTGATTTGATCAACAGATACTGTCCGGAGCGAAAAGTGCTTGTGCATAGTGGAATATTGCCCTACCATCGCCTTTACGACCAACACGGGCTGAAGAAATTAGACTATGAGCCCTACAACAGAAAAGAAATGAAACAGGGCGAACAGAATAAAGTTTATTTGGTACCGCCGATGACTTTTAACAGTTATTTTAGGGCGACCAAAGTGTTACGTGCATTTGCTTCAGGCTGGAAACGTTTACAGGCACAGAATGATATCGAATTGTATATTTCAGATCATGTGGACTGGAATGACATTCTTCACTACATTAAGATGGTAAATCCCCAGGAAGTTTGGACACTACACGGTGACGGGACCATTTTAAAAAGTTTTTTTAACGAAAAATTGATCGTGCGTGATGTGCTTTCTGCATAAGCAGGCTGTGTCGAAAAATCTTCAATCGGGAACGTAAATTTCTATTTCATATTGACAACTTTGTCAACAATATAAACCGTGTTTCCACGCCAGGGAAGAACGCCATGATATTCTTTGTAGCGCAGATCGAAGTACTTTCCACTATTGAGCTCCAATTGACGGAATATAGAATCATCTTCAATAGAAAATTCAAATTGGTTGCTGGCGATACCACCCGTTTTGATACTTCCAAACCCCTCCTGGATGAGTTTACCTTCGTATGTCTTGAAAATATTGCCCTTTTTTACAGCATAATTAAGATAACCAGATTTTACGCCTTCACCGAATACATAGTAATACTTCCAGTAAACGTAGGATCCACCCCCCACAAGTAGAAAAAGGATCAGCAGAAGTAAGAACTTCTTAAATCCGGATTTTTTCGGTTTTTGTTCAGGCATATTTTCCATAATGTGCTATTTTTAAGTCTTTTTACTGTGGTTTATGAGACTATCAGGACTGGATGCTTTTTCGCCTAACCTATAGTTTCACCTAAAGATAAAAAATTAACGGCATAATAACGAATGGTTTAGATGTAGCCTAGAAAGTTGCCGAGCGTGATTGGAGTAAGAGGCTCCCGAGCCTACCGTTTGCGGGCTTTGCTGTAGTTGCTAATTCTATTAGTTATTTTTCGGTTTTCTTAGTCTGTAATGCTAATTTTTGTAAATTTGGATCATGGATCCCGAACAGGTACATCGCAAGATTATTCATTTGGATATGGATGCCTTTTATGCATCTGTAGATCAGCGTGATTTTCCCGAATATCGGGGGAAAGCGATTGCAGTAGGTGGTTCTCCGGATGGGAGAGGAGTAGTTGCGACGGCCAGTTACGAAGCACGAAAATTTGGCGTCAAATCTGCGATGAGCTCCCGAAAGGCTCTTCAGTTGTGCCCCCATATTATCTTTACCTATCCTCGTTTTGACGTGTATCGTCAGGTTTCATATCAAATCCGGGAGATCTTTCTCCGTTATACGGACTTAATTGAACCGCTTTCCCTCGATGAAGCTTTTTTGGATGTAACTGTAGACAAGCAGGGCATTGGTTCGGCTATTGATATCGCCAAAGCCATTAAAGAAGCAATCAAAGAAGAACTGAATCTGACCGTCTCGGCCGGCGTTTCCGTGAATAAATTTGTTGCAAAGATTGCTTCGGATATGGACAAACCCAACGGCTTAACATTTATAGGTCCTTCTAAAATTGTCAAGTTTATGGAGTCATTGCCCGTGGACAAGTTTTTTGGCGTAGGTAAGGTGACAGCAAAAAAAATGCATGAACTGGGACTGTTTACTGGGCTTGATTTAAAAAAACAGCGTGAAGAGGATCTCGTACGTTGGTTTGGAAAGACGGGGCATTTTTTTTACCGTATCGTACGCGGGATAGACGACCGTCCTGTTGTTCCCAATCGTAGCAGCAAATCGGTCGGGATTGAGGATACTTTTGGTGAGGATGTAGAAGTTTTTGAAGAATTAAATACCATTTTGCAACGGCTCTGCAAACAGTTGTGGACACGTATTGGGAAAAAGGAAATATCTGGGCGAACCTTAACCTTAAAAATTAAATATGCCGATTTTGTTCAGTTGACACGAAGTATAACCCTAGAAAATAGTTTTGATTCGGAAGACAAAATTTACGCCACCGCCCATAGTTTGTTGAGCAAGGTTGAGCTGGTGAACAAAGTGAGGTTGTTGGGTGTTTCGATATCAAATTTTGTGGAAGAAGCTGATTTTCCAAAGGAAGGCATACAGCTTGCACTTTTCGAGCAACATCCTTAGTAAGGAATCATCCGGTTTAATCGAGCCCTTGCTAAATCATATGGTACGCGATATGTGAATTAAGCTTGTTACAGGCAAAATCGTCGTTATTTGTCACAATTCTTTATCTTAGCCAAAATAATTAATAAACATATCCAAAAATTAATGAATACGGTATCAAGAGTACTCTTAGGTGCGTCTATCGTTTTTTTTGTGCACGAGGTTGGTTTCGCACAAAAGAAATTGGATTTTGCACAGTCCTGGGGGCAAAAGTCATCGTTGACAGTTCGTACCAATCAGTATCCTGGCTGGGCAGACGGGACAGCTTATCTGGAAAATGATGTAAATGATGGTCGTTTATATCAGGTTAACATTAAATCAGGTCGCAGAAGCATTTATACAGTTCCCGCTAAAGAAGGGACGGTTGTTTATGTCGAGAACAATGATATCTTCCTGAAAGGTACCGATGGTGTAGCAAAGAGGCTGACCAACTCTCCTGATGTTGCTGAACAGAATCCGACCTTATCACCGGATGGTAAATATGTAGCCTTTACGCGTAAAAGCAATCTGTATAGCGTAGACGTGACTTCAGGAAAAGAAATGCAATATACAAAGGATGGTACTGATGTGATCTACAATGGTTGGTCATCCTGGGTATATTACGAAGAAATTCTTGGGCGCCCAACAAAATATAAAGCTTTTTGGTGGTCTCCGGACAGCCGTAAGATCGCTTTTATGCGTTTCGATGATACCAAGGTTCCGATGTTTCCGATTTATTCGTCCAAAGGCCAGCATGGTTACCTGGAGGAGACAAGATATCCCAAAGCCGGTGACCCAAATCCGGAAGTGAAGGTAGGAATCGTTCACCTCGAAGGGGGCAACGTTACCTGGGCTGATTTCAACGAGAAAGACGATCAGTATTTTGGCCAGCCTTATTGGGCCTTTGATAGTAAAAATGTGATGGTACAGTGGATGAACCGGGATCAGAACAATTTAAAGTTCTATCAGGTGGATCCAAATTCTGGTGCAAAAAAAGAAATCTACGATGAGCGTCAGGCTTCATGGATCAATTTGGATCACGATGAGCGTATCACGTATCTGGCGGACAACAAATATTATATCCTAAAATCGGATAAGACAGGCTGGGCGCATTATTACCTCTATAAATTGGATGGAACATTGGTCAATCCAATTACTTCCGGCGAATGGCAGGTGACGGAATTAAAACGGATTGATGAAAAAAATAAGGTGATCTATTTTACCGCACGTAAAGAAAACTCAGCGCGTTTTGATTTGTACCGCGTGGATTATTCAGGTAAAAACTTAAAACGTCTGACGTTCGGTGAATACTCGCACGATGTGAATGTATCGCCTGACGGCAAGTATTTTATTACCAAATACTCCAATGTGAGTACACCCGATCGGTTCGCTTTGTTGGATAATCAAGGTAAGGTCGTACGTCAGCTAGCGGATAGTAAAGCTGCTGATTTTGCCTCGTATACCTACGGTAAAACCGAATACTTACATCTTAAATCAGATGACGGACTGTTCGATCTTCCATTGACCATCACTTATCCGACAAATTTTGATAAATCAAAAGTGTACCCGGTTGTTTTCAGTATTTACGGTGGGCCTGACGCGGGAACGGTAAAAGATACCTGGAAAGGAACGGCCAATCAGTACTGGGCCAATGAAGGAATTATTCAAGTCTCTGCAGATCACCGGGCATCTGGTCATTTTGGTAAACAAGGTGTTGCTTATATGCACTGCAATCTTGGTCACTGGGAAATTATTGATTATTCGACAATTGTTAAATGGTTAAAATCGCAACCTTGGGTCGCTAAAAACAAAGTACTTATTACAGGGCATAGCTATGGTGGCTATATGACTTGTTTGGCGATGACGAAGGCGGCAGATGTATTTGATTTTGGTATTGCTGGCGCACCGGTTACCTCATGGGATCTGTATGATAGCCATTACACGGAAAGATGGATGGACACGCCTCAAGACAATCCAGACGGATATAAAGCTGGTTCTGTGTTGACCTATGCCAATAATTATAAAGGCGTGTTGCGCATTATGCATGGCGATATGGATGACAATGTTCATTTGCAGAATACAACCCAACTTGTCGATAAATTAACGGATCGAAGCGTCCCTTTTGAATTGATGATCTATCCGGGAAGCCGTCATGGATTTGACCGTTCGAAAAGTAAATATGATTTTAATGAGCGTGCGCGTTTCTACTACCAATACTTATTGGAGAAGCCGCTTCCCAAAGAATTTAAATAGGAAGAGTTAAGGTCAAAATAGAAAATCCCTTATCCATTCGGATAGGGGATTTTTATTTTTAGCCTGTTTTCATCTATCTGGGATAACAGATTTTCCATAACCGTTCTTTTTATGTTAAAAATGATAAAAAAAGTGATTTTTCTAGGTGTGTAAATTGTTGAAAATTAAAAAATATGGCATCTTTGTAGAAGTTTATTCAAAGAAAAAATGATTCAATTCCTAAAGGAAAGTACTTTTGCCGTTAACGAGGTTTTTAATAAGTCATTGGAGTTGCTGAAAAGGCATTATTTTTCAGTGGCGGGGCTTTGTTTTTTACTATTTGTAACCTCCGGACTGTCTAATTATCTCGCGACCACCATCAGTGATTTCAATGTGGTGTTGAGTGGCTTTATGGCATTTTTTTTCATGGTGATGTATTTTGGATTGAACATGACTTTGTTTAAGTATATTTTAAGCCTGATTGATGGTAACCAGGAGAAGAAACTCGTCCAATGTATCCCGAGTACGAAAGAGCTTGCATACTTTTTTGGCGCTATGTTGAGTATTATGGTGCTTTCTATAGCACTTCTGATGCTATTGGGGGCCGTCTCTTTACCATTCCTTTACCTATTTGAAAATGGTGACAATCGGATGGAGCTGATGAGCAACTTTACGATGTTTGTTGTCTTTGTTGCGGCCATATTGACGTTCATCCTGATTATTCGAGTGGCATTTTATCCGTTTTTCATTATTGATAAACACGCGGGGACATTACGGTCATTACGCTTCAGTTTTGCATTGACAAAAGGCAATGTATTCAAACTATTATTGATTTTGGCTGTATTTGCTTTTTTCCAGTTACTACAGATGTATTTTAATTATTTAGAATATTACATAATTTTTATTATTTTGAACCTCGTGAGCTCGTTTTTGGTGGTACCTCTGGCTAGTATTGTTGTTTCGGTCGCTTACCGATCCATGATGGCGGATTACCATGGGGGAGAAGACCCAAAGATTTTAAATAATATATTTTAATTAATAGCAAAGGTTTTGAGTAAAAAAGGAATTGCCATTTTAGGGGCAACGGGAAGTATAGGCACACAAGCCTTGGATGTGATAAGAGCCTTTCCTAATACATTTGAAGCAATTGTTCTGACTTGTGGCAGCAATGTCACACTGTTGATCCAGCAGGCCTTGGAGTTTAAGCCCAAAGCAGTGGTGGTAACAGATTCCCTACACTATAATCAGGTACAGGATGCTTTAAAAGGATATGATATCGCTGTTCTTTTGGGTGAAGCCGGATTGGTTGAAGTGGTGCAGTTGGAAGAAGTTGATATCGTTTTGAATGCAATTGTTGGATCTGCGGGATTAAAACCTACTGTTAAAGCGATTCAATCGAAAAAAGATATTGCACTGGCCAATAAGGAGACACTTGTTGTCGCTGGTGAGCTGATAATGGCCTTAGTGAAAGAATATGGTGTACGCATGCTTCCTGTGGATTCAGAGCATTCGGCGATCTTTCAGTGTTTGACCGGTGAGGAGCATAATCCAATTGAGAAAATATATGTGACTGCCTCCGGCGGTCCTTTTCGTGGGAAAAAACGTGCCGATCTCCTACAGGTTACGAAGGCCCAAGCCTTGAAGCATCCCAATTGGTCGATGGGCGCCAAAATTACGATTGACTCAGCATCCCTGATGAATAAAGGGCTAGAAGTGATTGAAGCAAAATGGCTCTTCAATCTGTCCATAAATCAGGTGGATGTGATTGTACATCCTCAATCTATTGTACATTCGTTAGTTCAGTTTCAAGATGGTTCCATGAAGGCCCAAATGGGGATTCCTGATATGAAATTGCCGATCCAGTATGCACTGACCTATCCGGCACGTTTTGAAAACAGTTTTGAACGATTTAATTTCATGGACTATCCGACGCTCAGTTTTGAAAAAGCAGACATGGAAACTTTTCGGAATTTGGCATTGGCGTATGAAAGCCTTCGTACCGGCGGAAATAGAAGCTGTGTATTAAATGCGGCCAATGAAGTGGTTGTGGATGCCTTCCTGAAAGATCAAGTTGGTTTTTTGGAGATGAGTGAGATTATTGAACAGACATTAGATAAAGTAGAATTCATTGCGACACCTACGCTGGATGATTATCTGGAGACGGATCGTGCCGCAAGGTTAATAACAAAGGAAATAATCAAAGATTAAATTTTAAAAAGCATACATGGGTGTTTTAATTATGGTCGGACAAGTGATTTTAGGCTTGTCAATTTTAATTGTTCTACATGAGTTAGGACATTTCTTAGCAGCACGTGCATTTGGTATCAAGGTGGAAAAGTTTTATCTGTTCTTTGATGCTTGGGGAGTGAAATTATTTAAATTCAATTATAAAGGATGTGAATATGGTATTGGCTGGTTGCCTTTAGGCGGTTATGTCAAGATTGCGGGTATGATCGATGAATCGATGGATACGGAGCAATTGAAGGGGGAGCCACAACCTTGGGAATTTAGATCAAAACCAGCTTGGCAACGTTTAATCGTCATGTTAGGCGGTATTATTGTCAATATTGTCGTCGGTGTTGTTGTTTTTTGGATGCTGACTTTTAAAATGGGCAATACAGACATTAAAATGGATCAGCTGGTAAACGGTATTGTGCCTGGGTCCATTGGTGAATCTATTGGTTTGAAAGCTGGCGATAAAGTGATTGCAATAGACGGTCACCGTATCGAAAATTACTCGGAGCTGATCAGTTCTAAAGTATTGATGGGGGGAGTTGCACTTACAGTTGAGCGTGATGGAGCTACAGCAGAAGTCAAAGTCCCCGCTGATTTATTAAACACGCTTTCCGACAAAAAAGGAGAGAAGTTTATCGAGCCACGGGTTAAAACGACCAGTGTTGCTGAAGTAGCTCCCGGTTCGGTGGCAAGTAAAATGGGGTTTGTGAAAGGCGATAGCATTATTGCCGTAAACGAGACACAGGTTCCTTTCTTCGATCAATTTAAGGCGCAAATAAAAGCGAACAGCAATAAAACGGTTGCGATTAAAGTTTTACGCAAAGGGGCCGAAGTTTCCTTGCAAGGAATTGTTCCTGCAGATGCCATGCTGGGAATAGGGATCAATCGTGATTATTCCATCAAATCGTTTACAACGCAATATACGTTGATGGAGGCGTTTCCGATCGGTGCAAAGAAAGCGTTTACAGTGATTACCGATAACGCCAAGGGATTTGGTAAAATTTTCAAAGGCGAAGTGCGTGCTGATAAAGCATTATCTGGCCCTATTGGCATTGCAACTCTGTTTGGCACGGAAGTGGACTGGATCCGTTTTTGGTCCTTAGTAGGGATGTTGTCTATGGCATTGGCATTTATGAACCTATTGCCTATTCCAGCTTTGGATGGCGGTCACGTGTTGTTCTTGTTGGTTGAGATGATTCAAGGCAAGCCATTGAGTGAAAAATTCCTAGAAAAAGCACAAATGGTCGGTTTCTTCATTCTTTTGGCCTTGATGGTCTTTATATTTGGAAACGATATCTTTAAGTTATTTAAATAAGTCAACGGTCGCCGGTCAATGCTGACGGTGACTATTTCTAAAAAAAAGCTAAAAGCCAACGATGGTCGGAATTTCTTCCGACCATTTTTTGTGATATGACAGTGCTAGCAGGAAAAGGTCTTTACATTTGATTTGTAACATTTATGTATGCAATAGCCCTGCATTCACTTCAATACGCTTTTTCCTGCATTCAGGATGAAGGTCTTTCCAACAATAAATGATTTTTTATATTGCATTTAAAAAACTATTTATCTAAGTTTGACCATGGATGGAAGAAATAGAGCAGATGTAAAGCCAGGTATGTTGGTGAATATAATCTTAAAAAAGGACCAGCGTACGGGAAATCTAACAGAAGGCATTGTGAAGGACTTGCTAACATCGTCCTCTTATCATTCGAGGGGGATTAAAGTCAGGTTGACGGACGGCCAAATAGGAAGAGTGGCCGAAATTATTGAAGATGATTTTTAGGAGATAATCTACCGGTCTTCTTTTCTCTTTACCACATCTTTTCTAGCGTTGTTGACGCGAAGAGATTGCTACCTATGATGTTCTTATTGTATAAATCAAACTAAAAGTTTGTTGGATTGTTAATATTGGACATTTTGAAATAAAATTTGTATAATAACATAATTATTGCTAACTTTTTTCTGTATTTTTTATTTTATTACATATTTATATAATATTGTTTTTATAATTACTAAATGACAGCTTATTCAAATGGATACCAAAGATAGATGTACGATTGTCTACGCAGATGATGCGATGATTCATCATGTGTTGATGCGAGCGATGGCTCAATCACATTTATTGGATTTGGTTTATTGTGCATCCAATGGCAGGGAGTTGATCGACTACCTCCATGAAAACGAGCATGAGCTTCCTGAGATATGTATATTAGACCTGCATATGCCTGTATTAAACGGAATAGAAACGGCAAAAATTGTGAAAGAAAGATTTCCCTCGATCAGAATATTTGGGTTGACTTCGAGCAGTGATGAGAATGAGCGGATGGAATTGCGGGACGCCGGGGCAGAAGAGATTTTTTCGAAAGAACAGATGCCTTTATTAATGAAACAACTTGCGCCCAGCCTATAGAACGTATAAATAAAGAAGAAGCCTAACAGATGTTAGGCTTCTTCTTTTGCTTCTAAGGCATCCTTGAATTTCAGCAGTCTAATCCAGGATGGACATTTGCTTAAATCTTTTTTCCATAAGCTTACATGGATGAAGCTTGTGCTCAAGAAACGCTGAACGTCGAAGACCTGCATATCTTGCTGTATTTCCAGCGTTTCGGGCAAGTCTTTGGATTGAAAATAGTGTTGTAATTCTTCTGGAGTCATACCACAAAAATAAAGTTTTAAATCCTTATCTCCAACCTCCACCGAGCGCACGATACAAGTCTACAAATGCATCTAAATGCTGTTGTCGTAATTCGACGAGATCCAGGTCGCTATTAAGGGCATTACTTTGCGCGGTAATGACCTCTAGATAGGTGGCATACCCACTTTTAAAGAGTAGACCTGCGTTTTTAACTGCCAGGTGCGCGTTATCGACCCTTTCTTTAGCCAAAGCTAATTGTTCACGTTGCTTGTCGACTGTGACCACTGC
Organism: Sphingobacterium sp. UBA2480; assembly: GCF_002341965.1. NCBI lineage: Bacteria > Pseudomonadati > Bacteroidota > Sphingobacteriia > Sphingobacteriales > Sphingobacteriaceae > Sphingobacterium > Sphingobacterium sp. UBA2480. The sequence goes on from NZ_DDPA01000007.1 coordinate 1,017,202, forward strand.
ATTAGAGACTTCGGCGACTGCCTCGACAACTTTTTGTTGCAGTTGGATTTCGGCTTTATCACGTTCCAATTTAGCAACCTCATACTGTGTTTTCAATGTTTTGTTTTTGAAAATAGGCGTGGTTAAATTTCCAGTTATTCCACCAAGCAATGCGCCAGGGATATTAAACCAATTTTTAGGGAGCATACTATTTACCCCCAATACGCCGCCCACGGTCAATGACGGATAACGCATAGCCTGTTGGATATTCGCATTCGCATTGGCTGCCATCAGTTGAAATTCAGATGATCGGATATCTGGTCTATTGCGGACAATCTCGATTGGGGACCCCAGGGAGATGTCTTTGCTCTCCGCGAAGAGATGCTCGTAAGAAGTTCCTCTTTTGATGCTGTCGGGTAATTTTCCGGTAAGTGTCTGCAGCGCATTTTCCTGGATGGCAATTTCCTTTTCGATTTCGGGAACGAGGGAGGCTGCCAATAGGCGTTGTGATTGTGTTTGTTGGATTGCCAAGGCGGTGATTTCACCAGCTTCATATTGGAGCTTGATCATGCGGAGAGTGCTGTCATTTAATTGGACGTTCCGTTTGGCAACTTCAATTTTGGCATCGAGCATCAAGAGATTGAAGTAACCTTTTGCCACAGCTGTTATGATCGAGGTCTGTATCGCATTTTTTGCCTCCTTTGTATCCAAATACTCGGCTAAGAGTTGTTCTTGTTTGCTTCCTATTTTCTTCCAGATATCGACTTCCCAGCTAAAATTAATATCAGAGCCAAACATGGATTGATAGACGAACATATTTTGCGGCGCTTTTTCATCCTTGTGATCGTAGTATTTAGTCAGAGGACCACTGCCAAAGTCCTTTGATCGCCAGGTACGGTTTCCATTGGCAATTGTTGCATTTACACTCGGCAGGTAGTTGGCTTTATTCTGCGCTAAGACTCGCGTTGAAATCTGCAGGTTGAGCAGTGCAGTTTTCATTTCAAAGTTATTGGCTAAGGCAGAATCAATCAATAGCTTCAATGTGGGATCATGAAAGAAGGATTTCCAATGGATCAGGCCCATACTGGAGGTATCTCCGAAGTAATCCAGCGTATCGCCACGAAAGTTTTCCGGAAGTTTGAGTTTGGGCGGCACATAATCTTTGCCGATCTTACAGGCATTCATCAGGCCTAAGAGGCCAATGATGATCGATATTCCCGAAAGGTATTTTTGTATGTTTTTCATTATTCTTCCTCTTCTTTAGCTAGTTTATCATGTAGTTTTTCATCCAGACTTTTGAATACAACAAAGAGTACGGGGATGATAAAGATGCCGAATGCTACACCAAAGAGCATGCCGCCGGCGGCGCTGAAGCTGATCGAATGGTTACCGATTGCCGAGGGGCCAACCGTCCACATCAAGGGTACCAGCCCTGCAACAAAAGCCAGGCTGGTCATCAAGATTGGCCTTAACCTAAGTTTTGAACCGCTAATGGCTGCTTCGATAATGCTTTTGCCATTTTTTCGCTCCTGGACAGCGAACTCCACGATCAGAATCGCATTTTTGGCCAAGAGGCCAATGAGCATAATGAGTCCGACTTGCACATAAATATTGTTTTGAAGTCCCACCAGGTTGATCACGGTAAAAACGCCGATCAGGCCGACTGGTATGGACAATAGTACTGCCCAAGGAAGGATATAGCTTTCGTATTGAGCCGAAAGCAGGAAGTAGACGAATAGGATACTAAGCGCAAAAATCAAGATCGTCTGTGAACCGGACTGACTTTCTTCATAGCTCATGCCCGTCCATTCAAAACCATAATTACCCGGAAGTTTACTGTCGGCCAATTTTTGGATTGCCTGCATGGCATCATCAGTACTGTAGCCTTCCGCTGGCGTAATATTAACCGCTATCGCGTTGTACAGATTGTAGCGTGTAATAGTTTCCGGACCCACCGTCTTTTCTAAAGTTAATATGGTGTTAATAGGAACCATTTCGCCTTTACTATTCCGCACAAAAATAGAATTGAAGGATTCGGGATCCTTCCGGAAGTCGAAATCCGATTGAACATAAACGCGGTATTGGCGACCAAACCGGTTAAAATCACTCGCCTGTACACGTGCAAAATAAGACCGTATTGTAGACATAAGATCTTTGATTTCGACGCCCAGCGATTTTGCCTTTACGGCATCGATATTTACTTCATATTGAGGGAAGTTCGATTTAAAGCTTGTGTAGGCGCTGCGAATTTCAGGCAGCGTATTGAGCTGGCTAATAAAGGTATCTGCAATGGTGTTGAAATCCCGAATGTCACCACCCATCCGATCCTGAAGAACCATTTCAATGCCGGCAAAGTCTCCAAAACCCTGTACGGTAGGTCGGGGGAACACCGTAAACGTTGCTTCATTGATCTGGGATAGATCATGCCTAATGGTATCCATAAACGCATTAATGTTTTTGATGTGCTCGCGTTTGGCATGTGGTTTTAAGGTAATGTAACCAGCAGCAAATGCCGGGCTCGAACTTCCGTCCAGGGCATTAAAACCAGAGACTGTTGTCATGCCATTGATGTCCTGTCTTTTCTTTAAAATACTATCGGCACGATGAAGAACCTCAGTAGTCCGACTCAATGAAGCGCCGGGAGGGAGGGCAATGTTATATGTAATAAAGCCATCATCTTCGGTCGGAATAAAACTTTTGGGCGTTTTAATCATGAACACGATGCCAAGTGCTGTAATTAAAATTAAGCCTGCCCAGGCTATTTTTTTATTCTTGATCAGTATTTCTACAATAGCGACATAACGGGCCGTCAGCCGATCAAAAGACGTATTGAATGCTTTAAAGAAACGATCTTTAAATTGATTGATTTTGCTGCTTTCTTGATTGGTATGCTGTTTCGGGGCTTTCAGTAGGAGAGCACATAAGGCTGGACTTAAAGTTAAGGCATTGAGTGCTGAAATCAGAATCGCCGTTGCCAAGGTATAGGCAAATTGGCGATAGAAAATACCTGCTGGCCCTTCCATAAATCCTACAGGCAAAAATACAGCAGCCATGACCATGGTTATTGACAGGATGGCTCCCGTAATTTCGGACATCGTCGACAATGTTGCGGTTCTGGGTTTCAATCCTGTGCTGTGCATTTTTTCATGGATAGCTTCGACGACGACAATGGCGTCATCCACTACGATTCCAATAGCCAACACCAGGGCAAACATCGTGAGGACATTGAGCGAAAATCCAAAAAGCTGCAGAAAAAAGAAGGTTCCCACCAAGGAAACTGGGATTGCAATTGCCGGAATCAGGGTGGATCGAAAATCTTGCAGGAAGATAAAGACAATAATAAATACCAGGATAAACGCCTCAAAAAGGGTGTGCTCCACTTGGTTGATCGATTCGTCGATCTGATCACGTACTGAATAGGTCACCTCATAGTGTAGGCCTTTTGGAAATGTTTTTGATTGTTCTTCAAGAACCTTTCTGACAGCAATATCGATATCATGGGCGTTGGAACCACTGGTCTGTGTTAAGTTGAGTGTAAGACCGGGATGGCCATTCACCTTGTTGTCGCTGCTTAAATTTGTAGCTCCGAATTCTACCCGGGCCACATCTTTTAAATAGAGCACTGAACCGTCGGTGTTGGTTTTGATCACAATACTCTGGAATTCCTCCGGTGTGGTGAAACGCCCCTTATGACGGATCACTGTTTCGAAAGCTTCATCCGAGGTTTCTCCAAATTTGCCTGGGGCAATCTCAAAGTTTTGATCTTTTATAGCATTCATAACATCTTGTGGAACGAGGTTATAAAGGGCTAGTTTTTCTGGGTTCAGCCAAAGGCGCATCGCATAATCCCTGGCCCCCAAACGGGAAACTTGAGCTACGCCATCGACACGCAGCAAAGGTCGCATCAGGTTAATCTGTGCATAAGCCTGGAGAAAGGTTTCATCGTAGGCGCTATCCTGGTGATCGGAGTAGAGATTGATGGTCATGATGACACCGGTTTGCCGAGGCATGACCGTGATGCCGGCTTCATTTACTTCGGCAGGAATGGAACTGATTGCTTTGGAAATCCGTGTCTGTACGTTGACCGAAGCAATATCAGGATTGGTACCTGTCTTAAAGTACACCGATACACTTCCCGATCCTGAATTGGAGGCAGACGACTTGATATAGGTCATATCCTCTACACCATTGATGGCTTCTTCGATAGGCAGCAAAACACTTTTTGCTACGGTTTCCGCATTAGCACCGGGATAACTTAGTGAAACAAGCACACTTGGTGGGGCAATTTCTGGAAAGCGCGAGACAGGCAGGAGTTTTAGGCCCACCAAGCCTAAGATAACCAGGATAATAGAAACCACCGTAGCTAATACAGGCCTATTTATAAATGTTTTTAGCATATACATAGAATTTTAAACACGCTACTTTTGGTGCACAGTATGCCTGGCACCAGGTAGTATGCAAAAATGATCGATAATTATTTCTGTAAAATCGGGGTCACTGGTGAACCGTCGGTTAATTTGTCAAATCCGCTGGTAATAACGCGATCGTTTTCCTTGAGGCCTGTATAGACGATATAATTGTTTTTACTTTTGCCCATCAGTTGGATATTTCGTTTTTGCGCCTTATTGTTTTGGTCCAGTATATAGACAAAGGTTTTATCCTGCAATTCATTGACGGCTATCTGCGGAATTTGAAGAACGTCTTTTTTTACTTCGGCAATCTTAAGGGTGCCGCTACTTCCGGATCGAAGTATGTTGTCGTGGTTTTGGAAGGTGGCGCGCAAAGAGATTGCTCCCGTAGTTCGGTTAATCTGGCCATTGACGGCGTCGACAATACCTTTTTTTGAATATTCCTCACCATCTGCGAGGACTAAAGTAACTTCTGGAAATACGAGCTTTTGATTCTGGTTGTATTTTTTCCCTTCCAAGCTATCTTTTTTTGCCTGTGCTTTGGAAAAATAAAGAAAGTCAGATTCATTCATGGAGAAATATACATACACTTCCTGGATGTCTGAAAGATAGGTAAGGGGTTCTTTATCGCCTTTTGATACCAAATTTCCAATACGCTTTGGAATGCGGCCAATGTAACCACTTACCGGAGCGGTGATCACTGTAAAATCTTTGCTGATCTGCGCTGAACGTACGGCTGCGATGGCCTGGTCCAACGTTGCCTTGGCTACTTGATAATCTGATTTTGCCGACGCCAGTCTGACATCGGAGATAACGTCGTTTTGAACCAACGGTTTCAACCGGTCGACTTCGAGCTGTGCATTTTTAAGTTTGGCTTTGGCGACTTGCTCCGTAGCAACCATGTTATTGAGATTTTCTTGATAAGTAGAGGGGTCTACCTTGAACAGTTTCTGGCCTTTTTGAACAAATGAGCCTTCATCGATATAAATTTCCTGAAGCAGCCCTTCGACCTGTGGGCGGACCTCCACGTTAACTTTACCTTCTATGGTTCCCAAATAATCCTTGATGGTGGTGGCGTCAGATTTAGTGACGGTATAGACTGGCAAGGCTACGTTTTTTTCTTTGGTTTTATTTTCTTTTGAAGAACTTGAAGAACAACTTACCTGTGTGGCTAAGGCTGAACAAATCAAAAAGGTTACGTTAAAAATAGATAATGTTTTTTTCTTCACAATGCTTGATTAATTTTTACGATATATGTGTTGAGTAATATGAATATTACAATATAAACGACAAATCGTTTAATTATTGTGAAGATTAACATTTGTTAACACCTCAAATTTTAGTTAATAAGCGTTCAATTATTAATCAAAAATAATAGTTAATAGTTTTAAGAGTTTGATAGTTATGGTTTTATGGGGAGGGATACATCATATTTTCCTAGAAAGGGAAAATATGATGTTGGCTGAAATACAGCTTAAAATTTAAGGTGCTTCACGGTCAATCCATTATTGATAAGCTGTTTTAAAGCATCAATACCTATGCTGATATGTGCTTCTACATATTTTGTTGTAACTGTTACATCACTGACAGACGTTTTGACTCCTTCGGGTACCATTGGTTGATCCGAAACCAGCAACAGAGCACCTGTTGGAATCTTATTGGCAAATCCGACACTGAATATCGTTGCGGTTTCCATATCCACGCACATGGCACGGATTGATTTTAAATATTTTTTGAAGGCTTTATCATGTTCCCAAACTCGTCTATTGGTGGTGTATACCGTTCCTGTCCAGTAGTCACGTTGGTGATCCCGGATTGTCGTGGATATGGCCTTTTGCATGGCGAAGGCGGGTAATGAAGGTACTTCGGGTGGAAAGTAGTCATTGGAAGTTCCCTCACCGCGGATAGCGGCTATTGGAAGAATCAATTCGCCTACAGGAATTTTTTTCTTGATTCCACCGGTTTTACCCAAAAATAGCACTGCTTTTGGTGCAATTGCTGATAATAAATCCATAATGGTTGCGGCCATTGGACTTCCCATCCCGAAATTGATAATGGTGATGCCTCCGGCAGTGACGGATTGCATCGGTTTATCTTCTCCATAAATAGGCGCATTATCATGCATTTCAGAAAATAGGTGTATATATTTCGAAAAGTTCGTTAAAAGGATATATTCCCCGAACTCTTCCAAAGGTCTTCCGGTATAACGGGGAAGCCAGTTGTTCACGATTTCTTCTTTGGTTTTTAAACCTGGTGTGATCGGACTATTTACGGTATTCTTTGCACTTTTCTTTGTTGTCATAGTCATTAAATTTAATTTCTTGAATCTCTTATCTTCCTGTCAACATTCCGTTATGGCTATGTTATTATTGTAATATAAGATTTTTAATTCTTTTCTAAAAAAAAAATCCCGTTCAGCGAACGGGATTTTTTTAAGCAACTTTAAGCTTTTTTAAATCAGACTTTTCGAATTTCTTCTTCGCATAGTCTAGCGTGATTTCCAATGCTTTCTGTCCCGTCTGCTCTTTCGTTGACGGAATTTCAAACATGGCATCCAGCATAATGGCTTCGCATATACTGCGTAGGCCTCTGGCGCCAAGTTTAAATTCGTCAGCTTTATCAACAATAAACGTATAAACGTCAGGATCAAATTTTAGCTCAATACCTTCGTATTCAAACAGCTTTTTATATTGTTTTACCAAAGCATTCTTTGGCTCAGTCAGAATACTCAGCAAGGTTTCCTTATCCAGCGGGTTTAAGTAAGTTAATACAGGAAGACGACCAATCAGCTCTGGAATTAATCCAAAGTTCTTTAAGTCTTGCGGTGTAATATACTTGTACAAATTGTTCAAGTCAATTTCCTCTTCGTCCTCGTTCATTTTATAACCTACTGTCTGGGTACGCAGACGGTTTGCTATTTTCTTTTGAATACCGTCGAATGCCCCACCACAGATGAATAGGATATTGCTTGTATTAACCGCGATCATTTTTTGATCAGGGTGTTTACGGCCGCCTTGCGGTGGAACGTTGACAACTGTACCTTCGAGAATCTTCAGTAAAGCTTGCTGCACACCTTCACCCGATACATCTCTCGTAATAGAAGGATTGTCGCTTTTACGTGCGATTTTATCAATCTCATCGATGTAGATGATACCACGCTCAGCGGAAGCCACATCGTAATCTGCCGCTTGCAGTAAACGCGTCAATATACTTTCGACGTCTTCCCCTACATAACCTGCTTCGGTCAATACTGTAGCATCCACAATACAGAAAGGTACATTAAGTATCTTGGCGACAGTTTTTGCCAGCAAGGTCTTACCAGTGCCTGTTTCCCCCACGATAATCAAATTGGATTTTTCGATTTCGATCTCGTCTTTATCCACTTTCTGATTTAAACGTTTATAGTGATTATAAACGGCTACTGAAATTACTTTTTTGGCATCATCCTGACCGATGACATATTGGTCCAAGTGGTTTTTAATCTCCAAAGGACGGATCAACTTTAAAGCTGTCTGTAAAGTTTTACTTTTTCGTTGTTTTAATTCTTCTGCCAAGATTTCGCCTGCCTGCTGGATACAACGGTCACAGATGTGTGCACCGTTGCCAGCAATAAGCATCTGGGCTTCATTTTTGCTTATGCCACAAAACGAACAATGAATGTCTCTATCGTTATTCTTTGCCATTGTTATTTAATAATCTCCTTCTTTGGAAGTAAAATCTCGTCAATCATACCAAATTCTTTGGCCTCATTAGCCCGCATCCAGTAATCGCGATCGGAAGATTTTTCTACCCATTCGTAAGTTTGTCCAGAATGATCTGAAATAATGGTGTATAATTCTTCTTTTAATTTCATCATCTCACGTAAGTTGATTTCCATATCGGCTGCAACTCCTTGAGCGCCACCGGAAGGTTGGTGAATCATGACGCGTGAGTGGCGTAAGGCTGCACGTTTGCCTTTTGCACCAGCAACTAAAAGAACAGCGCCCATAGATGCTGCAATACCGGTACAGATGGTTGCTACATCTGGCGTAATATATTGCATGGTGTCGTAAATTCCTAGTCCAGCGTATACGCTTCCACCTGGTGAATTGATGTAGATCTGGATATCACGTTGTGCATCGGTAGACTGTAAGAACAAGAGCTGTGCCTGAATAATATTGGCAACCTGATCGTCAATACCGCTTCCTAAAAATATGATACGGTCCATCATCAAACGTGAGAATACATCCATTTGTGCAACGTTCAGTTGACGTTCTTCAACGATGTAAGGCGTAAGGTTTGTCGGAATGCTAGTCTCTGTACGCGCAATGAAGCTATCAACATGTTGACTTCCAATACGGTGATGCTTTACTGCATATTTTCTGAATTCGTTTTTATCTATATTCATCTTTTTATTTTTTCTATTCTGTAGGACTAATATAAAACTATATTTTAAAAATCAAATAAATTGAAAAGATGTTTTACATCTACTTTACATTTTTTCGGTGCTCCCCGTTCAAGACCTAAGGGAGACTGAATCTCCGGATTAATTTTTATCTATTTCATGCATAGCTCCTTAGTCAATTTCGTTGTAGTTGGGGAGGTCTTCCAAAAATTCGTAAGACTTTTTGATAAAATCAATTTTACAATAATAATGATTCATACCGTTGCTTACTAGCAGGTATGGTATACGGTGAACTGTATTATAATTTGCAATTTGCTCAAATACTTGTTGTGTAATTTTTATATGAGGTGCCTTAAATTCGGCTAAGACCACCTTATGCCCGCTGCTGTTATAAATTAACAAATCACTTCGTTTCTGCAGGTTATTTAATTTCAAACCGCCTTCGATGTGCATCAGTGCCTTGGGATAATTTTTCATGAGCGACAAATAGTTGATCCAATGCTGCCTAACCCATTCTTCCGGTGTTAATACCAGATCCTTTTTTCTGAGCTCATCAAATATATAAATCGCATTGTTCTTTTTAGATATTTTAGCTTGATACGGCGGTAAGTTCAGTGGAGTCGGTGAAAACATACACAAATATACTAAAATTTTAGCAAAAAAAATACATTCATCAGGCATGAAATATGGTGTTTTTTTGCTGACGAAGATGATTTTTTGTAAAAAACCTCAGGTCTGCTTTTGTGGCCGTATTGCTTGACCAGAATTGTGGAAGTTGTGGTGCTAAATGTTCATGGCTTTAAACCAATAGCTTAAAGTGATGGTCGTACATGAATCAATTATAAAAGCGTTAATTCGGCGAGGTTACTCGCTTAAATTGCCATTAAAATCGTAATTTTGCTTCCTATAAAATGTCCATAGTCGAACTAGATACACCATGTGAAGATGCAATAACATGGGACATTTTAGACTGTAGCAGATTGTTTGGATGCGGGAAAGTAATGGGGCAACCGATCTGCAGTGAAAAAATAAATAAATAGACCGGGTACTCCATAGCAACTTTAGACAAGTTGCCGCGTGTAAAGAGCTTAATTGGGCCCAGGGAAAATAAATACTATCGATAGTTTTAAATATGAACATCAATCCGATCTTATCCGATATTAAGAACAGGTCTTTTAAACCAGTGTATTTATTGCAAGGGGAGGAGAGTTATTTCATTGATACCATTGCTGACGCCTTGGAAGCGACGGTGTTGAACGAAGCACAAAAGGGCTTTGATCAATCGATTTTCTATGGAAAAGATATTGATATATCTACCATTGTCAATGCAGCAAAACGGTATCCCATGTTGAGTGATTATCAGGTGATTATTATTAAGGAAGCGCAGGAGCTGAAATGGAAATCGGATACGGAAGAACTGTTAACTAAATACCTGGAGCATCTTACACCGACAACCATTCTTGTGTTTTGTTTTAAACATGGGAAATTTGACAAACGCAAAAAGGTTTATAAAGTCTTTGAAAAAAAGGGACTAGTTGTTGATGCGGCCAAACTATACGACGATAAGGTTGGCCCCTGGATTGGGACGTATGTGAAAGATGCGGGCTGGCGCATTCATCCGCAAGCTGCGTTGATGATTGCGGATTATCTCGGTAATGACCTGTCCAAGGTGTCCAATGAACTTGACAAACTGATGCTTAATGTTCCGAAGAGCCAAGAGATAAGCATGGAAGATGTTGAACGGAATATAGGTATTTCCAAAGATTATAATGTTTTTGAATTAAATACTGCTTTGGCTAAACGTAATGCCCTAAAAGCATATCAGATCGTCGATTATTTTGTCGCCAATCCCAAAAATAATCCACTGGTGATGGTTATTGGACAAATTGCCACCTACTTCACGAAGATTCTCAAATACCATTATCTGATAGACAAATCCGTCGCGGCAAAAGAACTGGGGGTACATCCTTTCTTTCTAAAAGAATACGAGCTTGCTGCACGGAATTACAATAGACGGAAAACTTTCGATGTGCTTAATGTGTTGAAGGAGACCGACTTGAAATCCAAAGGTGTCAATGTGCCGAGCAATTTCAATAGTGAAGAGATTTTAAAAGAAATGATCTACCGGATACTTAACTAATCTCATCCAATATAGCGAAGCAAGCTCGATCCAACATTGGCGAAATACATTTCATCCGATATTGCGAAAATGCCAGCTACATATAGCGAACACCAGAAATGGTGTTTTTTTTTACACAAATTTAATAATTAAACACTTGTTTAAATTAAACGTTTGTTTAACTTTGTCGCGCATTTAGCGAGAACGTCTTTTATTATCGCTATGAATATGCGATGGTATCTTTAAAAGATCGAGGTTTAAAATGGAATTTAACGAGAAACAGATTGATATTTTACTTGCAGCTGAGCGTCTTTTTGCAACAAAAGGGTTTGATGGGACTTCCGTGCGTGATATTGCCAACGAAGCGAATGTAAATGTTGCAATGATCAACTATTATTTTGGATCAAAGGACAAGTTGCTGGATACGTTTTTTGAGTGGCGTGTTCCTGATTTTATGATCAATGTGGATGAGTTGGCGCTTATTGACAATGCGCTGGACAAAATAGACGCGATGGTAGATCGATCAATTAAATCGATGAATTCGCATCGTAAGCTGTATCATATTATTACCATTGAAAGTTCACTAAAACAGCGGATGCTGATCTCTGAAGCATTCAGGAAGCTCAAATTGCATAACCTGGAGGTTATTTCTTCCGTGATCAATGAAGGTGTAGAACAGGGGGTGTTCAAAGGTGGATATGATCCAATTTTAATCCATTCGATGATGATGGGAACTTTTATGAATTTCCAAATGAATCATTGCTTTTTGCAAGATCAGTTGCATATCGATAACGATGAAGAATATGCAAATTATATAGAAACAACTTTAACAGAATTTATACAGACAACAATTAAAGCTTTATTGACATATGAAAAATAAGTTGGCCAATTTGAGTGCTTTATTGCTTTTAAGTCCCATGGGTTTGTTGGCACAGGACAACAAGCACATGACTTTGGAAGAAATAATTCACTTGGCCGCAAATCAAAGCGTGGGAGCGAAGTCTGCCGACACCAAGATATTGGGTAGGCAGCTCGAGGTGGAAACGGCCAAATCGAAACAACTTCCTGATGCAAAATTGAGTGGACAATACATGGCTATGACCACACCAAATGTGAATTTAAAGTTGGCTTTAGGTGAGGGGGGATCTGCTCCAGATATCGCTGCAAACCAATTGTGGTTGGGTCAGGCTTCGGTGAGTATACCAATCTATACCGGTGGCAGAATTAAGGGCGGCATTGATATTGCAAAGGATGTATTGAAAGCCGAGGAATACAATGCTGTAGCGAGCAAAGAACAATTGGCTATACGTGCAGTAAATCTTTATTTGAGTCTTTATAAGGCTCAGCAAACCAATTTGTTGATTGCTGAAAATATCAAGCAGTCGGAGCAACGTGTTTCGGATTTTAAAGCGATGTTGGATAATGGTTTGATCGCACGTAATGACTTATTAAAAGCAGAACTGCAGCTTTCAAACTATCAGGTTTCGCTTCAGGAAGCACAGAAAAATATCAAGGTGCTGAATTATCAATTGGCTAATTTCTTGAAAATTGATGAAGATACCCAACTGGATCAGATCAATTTGGGCGAAGTCACAGGTGTGGATTTGGGCTTAAAAGCATCATATGATGCAGCAAAAACCTCGCGCTCAGATCTAAAATCGATGGAATCGCAACGTTTGGTTGCTGAAGATCAGTTGAAAGTAACAAAAGCGGCTGCCATGCCAACTGTTGCTGCAACAGCTGGATACAATGCTTTTGGTCTTCAAAAGGTGGTTACCGTGACGAATGCTGCCATGGTTGGCATCGGCGTTTCTTACGATATCGGTTCGCTTTACAAAAATAAAAGAGAAGTGAATGTGGCAAAAAACCGTATCAAGGAAATTGATGAGCATATTGAATTATTAAATGACAAGGTAAAAGTGCAGGTTCAACAGGCCAATGAAAACTATATGCTGGCACAAAAGCAGGATGTGGTCTATCATCAGGCGGTGGATCAGGCTGTTGAAAATTATCGGATCACCAAAGATAAGTACGATAATGGTATCGCCGATACCGACGACTTGTTGACCGCAGACGTACAGCAGCTGCAAAGCAAGATCAATCTGGCAATCAGCAAAGCAAACACCATTGAAAAATATTACGACCTGCTGTTAGCAAATGGGTCTTTAAACATTAAATAGCAATTAATCTAGACATGGAAAATACAGTAGAAAACGCACCTGAAAAAAAAGGTACAAATAAAAAATTTACAATTGTTTTGGCTGCATTGGTCATCTTCGGAGGGGCTTATGGGGCGTATAAATATATGCATGGCCAGGCGCATGAGACTACAGACGATGCACAGGTGGAGAAAAACATGAGCCCGATCATTCCACGGGTGGGCGGTTTTATCGCTAAAGTCTATGTAAAGGACAATGATTTGGTTAAAAAAGGGGATACGTTATTTACCATTGAGAGTCAAGACTATCAGGTTCGTGTGGACGAGGCATTAGCAGCCTTGGCAGCAGCTCAAAGTAGCTTTGATGTTTCAAAGGCAGATGTATCTGCGTCTTCGGCTAATGTGGCGATCTCAGATGCAACGATCCAATCTAATTTAGGCAGCATCGATGCGGCACGTATTCGTGCTAAGCAAGCGAACAATGATTATATCCGCTACCAAAACTTATACAATAACCAGTCCATTACGAAACAGCAGTACGAGCAGGCATTGACTGCGAAATTGGAAGCCGACAAGCAGGTTGAAATTTTGCAACAGCAACGCAATGCCAGTGCGTCGCAACGTAATGCAATCGTCAGTAAGACTACAGTGGCTTCAAAACAAACTTCTGTTGCTGAGGCGAATATAAAAAGAGCGAATGCACAGCTTGAGGCGGCTAAATTGAACCTTTCTTATACCGCGGTACTGGCTTCTGTGGATGGTCAGGTATCCAACATTAAGGTTCAGCCTGGACAAATGGTCAATCCAGGTCAATCTTTATTCTACATTGTCGATAATATTGAAACTTGGGTAGTAGCCAACTTTAAAGAGACGCAATTGGAAAAAATGAAGCCTGGTCAAAAGGTGGGGATCAAAGTGGATGCTTATCCTAATATCGAATTTGAAGGTGAAGTAAATTCTTTCTCACCGGCGACAGGATCGCGTTTTTCTTTATTGCCGCCAGATAATGCGACTGGTAACTTTGTGAAGACTGTTCAGCGTTTACCTGTAAAAATCAAATTGACAAAAGACAATAAAGCAGAAAATGTGGCTTTGCTCAGACCGGGCATGAATGCTGACGTAGATGTGCATGTTCAATAACTATGGAAAATTTAAATCAACAAGATAGTCTGGTTGAATATGGTTTTCGACGTGTTGTAATCACGATTACAGCGGTGCTTTGTGCGCTGTTGGAAATCGTGGATACAACCATCGTCAACGTGGCTCTGAACGACATGAAAGGTTCGTTGGGGGCGACCTTGACAGATGTGGCATGGGTTATTACGGCTTACGCAATCGCCAACGTAATTGTGATTCCGATGACCAGCTGGTTGTCCCAACAATTTGGACGGAGAAATTACTTTGCTGCGTCTATTATCATATTCACAGTATCTTCATTTTTATGTGGTAACGCGACCAATATTTGGGAGCTTGTTGCATTTCGTTTTATACAAGGGATGGGCGGGGGAGCGTTGTTGGTAACAGCGCAGACCATTATTACAGAGAGTTATCCGAAAGAAAAACGTAGTATGGCTCAGGCTATCTATGGTATGGGGGTAATTATTGGTCCAACGCTAGGCCCACCGTTAGGTGGATATATTATCGATAATTTCTCCTGGCCATATATATTCTATATCAATGTGCCGTTAGGGATTATTGCGACCTTGTTGACCTTATCTTTTGTGCGCAGTCCTAAATATAGCCAAAAGCAATCTGCAAAGGAAGTGGATTGGTTTGGTATGATCTTTTTGATCATGTTTATTGGTTCCCTTCAGTTTGTATTGGAACATGGACAACAGGATGATTGGTTTGACGATCCCTTGATTTTAGGCTTATCAATCTTGTCTGTTTTCGGACTATTATTCTTTATATGGCGGGAATTGGTCTATGATAAACCGATTGTTAACTTGCGGGTATTGAAGGATAAGAATTTGCAGGTTGGTGTAGTGATGAGTTTTATTCTTGGTTTCGGCTTGTTTGGATCGACTTTTATTATTCCAATCTATACACAGTCGATATTGGGATGGACGGCCACAGACGCAGGTTTGTTATTGTTGCCAAGTTCAATCATGACCGGTATCATGATGCCTTTTATTGGGAAGATGATCCAAAATGGTGTTCCCCAAAAATATATGGTTGCCGTAGGACTAAGTATCTTTTTTGGCTTCTGTTTTTGGATGTACAGTCTCATGACCAATGATACGGGAGCAGAGCACATGTTTTGGCCCCTAATTCTCCGTGGAGTTGGCTTAGGATTGTTGTTCGTACCTGTCATGACACTCTCCCTATCGACATTACATGGTAAGTCAATCGGTGAAGGAGCTGCCTTTACAGGGATGATGCGCCAGCTGGGTGGTTCGTTTGGTATAGCCTTAATTACGACATTTATTGCCCGTGATAGCCAAAAACATCGCGTCGATCTGGTGGCTAATTTAGATCCAAGCAAGTTTGATGTGCAACAACGGGTACAGCAATTGCAAATGAGCTTTCAGGCGAAAGGTTTTTCGCCCAATGAAGCTTTGGCCAAAGCACACCAGATACTCGATATGAGCGTGATGAAACAGGCTACTGTATTATCCTACATGGATGTGTTTTTATATCTGGGTGTGGTATTTTTGCTGTGTGTCCCCTTTGTTTTGATGATCAAACAAGGAAAGACGCAGATCGATATGTCCAGTGTGCATTAGCATTTAAATAGTCCGGTAAGCTGGTATCACGGTGACTTGTCAGTAAAGTACTGGTTATCGTTCAGTCAGAAGTCCTCAAAAAGTGTTTAGCTTTTTGAGGATTTTTTTGTGCATTTTCTTTTGCGATAGAAAAGTCCTTAAGGTTGGCGTTTGGTCTTGTCTAAACAGGAGCAAGCATACCTTTGATCAATTGAAAAACCATAAATTGAAAAACCTGATTTAAAATTGATTGTTTAATAATAAAGAGTTTGAAAGAATTTATCTTTTGGCATCAGAAAAGACGAATCTTATCAAATAGCGATTCAGGTAGATTGTTTGTCTTTAAAATAGCAAATGGATGTATACGGAAAAACTTAATTTTTTGGCATTTATCATTCCCTTATTTTTAATTCTGATGGTGTTGGAATATGGGTATAGCCTCAAAAAACAGAAACGTTTTTATTCTTTTGATGAATCGATCTCAAATCTTAATGTTGGTATCGTTGAGCGTATGTGTGATATGTTTTCCGTTAGTTTATTTTACTTTTTTTTCGTTTGGGTGTATCAAAATTTTGCGATATTTCACATTGAAGCTAATGTTTGGACCTGGGTTGTACTTTTCCTATTTACAGATTTTCTCTGGTATTGGTATCATCGCTATAGCCATGAAATAAACCTATTGTGGGCTGCGCACGTTGTACATCACCAAAGTGAAGATTATAACTTTACGGTGGCGGCCCGGATCACCATATTTCAAGCCGTTTTCCGTTCGCTATTTTGGGCTTTTATCCCCCTTTTGGGTTTCCCGCCCTTTATGATGACCGCTATTCTGTTGATTCATGGCGTATATCCATTTTTCTCCCATACGCAGACTGTTGGAAATTTGGGTATTTTGGAGCGGCTATTTGTAACGCCTTCCCATCATCGGGTGCATCATAGCAGCAACGAAATCTATCTGGATAAGAATTATGGGGATATCCTGATTATTTGGGATAAGCTGTTTGGAACATTTATATCGGAACAAAAGGAGGAGCCTTGTGTCTATGGGCTCACAAAGCCCATTCACCGCTATACTTTTCTATGGCAGCATTTTCATTATTTATTTGAAATTGGTTTGTCATTTAAGCGAGCGAAAGGATTTAGGAACAAAATGCGGACTATATTCGGTAAGCCTGACGATATACTGCCTGAAATTCGCGAAGAACTGGAAGAGCGCATATTTGCCGGAGCTAAGCCGCAAGTTCATGCGCAGGCGTTAAGCCGCTATATCTTTTTTCAGTCCATGTTGACGATGACACTTCTTTTTTTCTTTCTGCTTTATGGTAATTATCAGCAACTGATACAACTCGTTATTGGCGGGGGATTTATTCTTTGTAGTGTTATTTGTATTGGAGGACTTCTAGAACATGAAGACTGGGTTTTTCCACTTGAGATGCTGCGGTTATTCTTATTACTACTGTATATTGGTCTAACTTTTTATTCACCATTGGGACTTGTTTTGGTAGGATGTTTCGCTTTGATTCAATTGATTTTTTATCGACCGTTAGCAGTTCGCTATAAAAAAGTTTTGCGTCTTGAAAGACGTTGAATTTATCCATATGAGTTCTTGTCGTTGGAAGTAAGCATCTATTGTTTCATATTTCATCATTTAATTGATCTTTTATCTGTATAGCAAGCAAGCAAGCAAGCAAGCAAGCAAGCAAGCAAGCAAGCAAGCAAGCAAGCAAGCAAGCAAGCAAGCAAGTAAGTTCTATAAACAATGCCTTTTGAAGAGCTTTCCGCGTGGATGACAGAAGCAGTCAACTTGATGCGGTATTACGTTCAATTATTTATCTGCTGCTGTAATTAAGTCTGCAAATGATTGGCAATAGGATCTGGCCATAATATCCCAGCTATATTGTTTTAGGGTATTCTGTTTAAATTGTAGGCTTAGCTTTTTATAGTGGACTGGATCTTCTAAAATGGCTTGAAGTTGTTCGATCCATGCGTTTTGGTTTTCGCTTGGCAGGAGAAGCCCATTGTAATTGTGTGTAACGGCGCTTGTAATTCCTTCTAATTCGGCGGCAACAACAATTGTGCCTGCTGTGGAAGCTTCTAGGCAGACGAGCCCAAAGCCTTCCATATCACCGGCCATTTCAATATTGGGCATCAAAAAGGCCTGTGCGTTGGTCAGGAGGCTTTGCAGTTGTTCGAATGGAACTTTTCCAAGATGTTCAATTTTTTCGGGGTATGCTTTCAGTAATTTTCGGATGGCCCCTTGATCGGTGGGAAATCCGAGGAATAGGGTGATTAAATGATTTATCTTTTTTGGTGTAAGCTGCAATAGGCGTTCTTTCCATTGCGGTTTTTGATCGAATGGCCCCACCATTAGTAATTTGAAATCGCCCTGAATCGCGGGGATGACATGTTTCATCAACCACGAGAAGCCCTTCCGCTTAACAGGGCGTCCCAAAGTGATAAAATAGGGCCTGCTTTCGCAGGTTGGTTCATTGTTTTGAGTGGAGCAGTGTATCGGATCTACACCGTTGGGTATAACAATGATTTTGGATGGATCGATACCGCGTAACTGTGCGGCGTCGGCGGTGGCTTGGCTAACGGCAATAAGCTGATCAAAAGTGTTAAACCGCGGTATAATCTTACGTTGAAAATAACGAAGTGGAAAAACGATATCCAGACCGTGAAGCGTGACAGCACGTTTTAAATGGGTATATCCTTTGTGAAAAGAGGCGAAGGACGCAATTAATCCATCATTAAAGTGGATAAGCTTGATGCCGGGGTTATCGTTAATTTTGGCTAGAATGCGGCGATTCAGTAGGAAGAAGAAGGCTAAAAGAGGTTCCCTATTGTCATAGACTAAGGTGTGTACCTTCAAGTAAAGAGCCGCAGTATTGATCAGTTCAAAGCTTTGTTTTTCCATACCGCCAACACTTGGGGGATATTTGTGGCTGACAAAAAGTATTTCTATTTCAGAGGGGTACATGTACTGGTTTCTTTTTGATGCATAGATAAAATATAAAACCCAGTGCTACCCAGGTGAGCTGTCGGCCGCGACGTAATAATGAAGCACTGAGCCAAATACTACCTCCTGTAATACCGATCATATGGAGTAGGAGCTTATTGGCGATTTCTTCAATACCCAGTTGTCCTGGAATAAAAGCACCGATGCTTTTTAGCACAATGACGCTCATATCTACTATTAAACCATGTATTGGTTGTACTGAAACACCCAAAAATTTTAGAATATAATAGAATTCAAGGCTGCCAATAATCCAATGTAGTGCAAAAAGTAAGTAAGAATACCAAAAAACCTTATTTTGATGTTTATAAAAGTCTTTTACACTCAAAAGTAGTGACTGAACATGCGCTTGTGCTTTTCCAAAAGGTGTTGCTGTTGAAGCCTTGGTTTGTGAGGGACTTTTTGCAGCTATTAACCAGTAAAGTATCAAGATCATCAAAAGAAATAAGAACATACAGATCATATAAATTACTGGGCCTGCGTAGCGTATAATTTCATTTTTTAAAGGAGAAAATATCAACCAAATCATAGCAATCAAAAAGAGTGTCAATTGAGACAGTACGGCAGTAATACGGGATATTGCAACCGAATTCAATCCTTCTTTTAAAGGAATGTCATAACGGGTTATCAATTGTGCCTTTAATAAATCGCCACCGATAATGCTGGTGGGATTGAATAGTCCAACGGTTTCCCCGATTTGACGGACGGCAAAGAGTTCGAGCAGATTGACCTTCTTTTTTGCAGGGCCTAAACATATCCACCAAGCTAATGTACCTAAAAAATAGGCCGCGCAAGTTGTAAACAAAATAACGATGAAGCGATAACCAACAGAGGAGAGCTCTTTTTTCAACGCATTTAAATCGCTTTTCGCTAAAAAGATCGTGATGGACGCCAGAATCAAAAGTAAAAAAACACCTTTGATGAGTTGGCTTGGGTTTGTTAATTTGCCCATGCCAAATCGACTTCCTGTGTTTTGTCTATCAATAGTTCAATGTCATTAAAATAGCGTCCAGCTAGTCTATTCCAATCCAGTTGCCCAACATAGGATAGACCTTCAATGACGAGATTCCTTTTTAAGCTTGCGTCGGAGAGAATTTTTTTGAGGTAGTAAACATATCCAGCCGCATTTTCAGGTTGACACTTAAATCCATTTTTTCCGTGCTGAATCAAGGAGGCCGAGCCTCCGCCGTTGGCGATAACACAAGGAAGTCCGGATGCTAATGCTTCGACGACGACGTTTCCATACGTTTCTGAGACCGACGGAAAAACAAAGGCATCGGCCGAAGCATATAAAATTGCGAGCTCATCATGGCTTTTCTTTCCTAAGAAAATAGCTTTAGGCATCTCTTGCATCGCAATTATTTTGGCTGTTCCTTCACCGACAACAATGAAATTATAGTCGAGGTTTTGGGCATGTATCTGTTGATAGATTTCAATAAGCGTTTTAATATTTTTTTCCCAGACGATACGACTGACAAAAAGGATTGTTGGTTTGTCATTCTTTGTGATGGTCTGCAGTTGAGATAGATTCTTTTTTTGGGGGTTAAACAGAGCTGTGTCTATTCCTCTTTGCCACAGTTTTAATCCTTCTTGTTGTAAGCCGATCTGCTGTAATTCATTTAGAATGGATTTGGTCGGTACATAGACAATATCACATTTGTTGTAAAAGTTATTCATTGCTTTTTTCATCCATTGTTCAGTCGGTTTGACTAAGGGTAATATGTTTTTGAAATAATAGGCAATGTATGAAATGAAGTGTGTATGATAGATTGTAAGGACAGGAATACCTTTCCGTTTGGCATAATTCAATGCAAAAAAACCTAAAAGGGAAGGAGTTGCAATATGGATCATGTCGGGAGCAAATTTATCTAAAGCGAGCTCAAGTTTCTTTTTAATAAGCTGTGGAATAGCGAGACAATAATCGTCATTGACCGGTATTTTGAATGTGGGAACCTTGTAAGAATGGAAATTTCGAAATTGCGTAGGGCCGCCGCCATAAATAAAGAAATAGTTGAATTTCTGCTGGTCTATACGGTTTATCAGCTGAAACATTGTCCGTGATGCACCGTCAAAATCCTCGACGAGTATCTCTGTAAAGAAGGCTACCTTTCTCATGTTATTCTTATTAGGGGTTGTATAAAAATAGTTGAAAGCTGTAACCCCTATGCTATGCAGGTATTAACCTTTTGTCATTATAGTGTTTATAAATTATTAGTTTTTAATGATTTGTGCATGATTATTAAAAGTAGAATTAATTGAATATGATAATAGAGCTAATGTTGGTGGAGTACCTTTGGAGTGAACAAAATATTCAGTCCATGCTATTAGATCTATTGTTCGAAAAAAAAATTAGACCCAAGGGTTTTCGAAAGATTGTCATCTTATTTATTTGTGCGTCTGCCGGTGTTATGTTGGGTTTTAAGTTGAAGCCAAAACAACAGCCGAAGTTTAGTAATTCGGTGTATGCAGCTATGCCGGAGGCGACATACGGAAAGCTAAATTTGTTAACATACAATATAGCTGGCCTTCCTGAATTGATTTCCAGTGCTGTAACCGAGCGGTCTTCCAGTATTACGTCGATCGGCAATCGGATCAATGCGTTTGATATTGTCAATGTACAGGAGGACTTTAACTACAACAAGTTTCTTTACAGCGAAAATAAGCATAGCTACCGAACGGCAAATATGGGTGGAGTACCTTTTGGGGACGGGCTGAGTACACTTTCAAAATATCCGATCGTAGAGTTTGAGCGAATAAGCTGGACCGATTGCAATGGTGCAGATTGTCTGACGCCTAAAGGCTTTTCTTATGCTCGAATTCAATTGGCCAAGGCAGTATTTATTGATGTTTATAATGTACATGCTACAGCGCAGGATGATCAGAATGCAACGATTGCCCGGCAGAAGAATATAAATCAGCTAAAAGCCTATATCAAAAAGTATTCGGCTGGCAGACCACTTTTGATTATGGGTGACTTTAATGCACATTATGCTTACGAGCTGGATAACATCGGTTCTTTTCAGAAGGACTTAGGTTTGGTAGATGCATGGGTAAGTTTACGCAACAAAGGTGATATTCCTGCGCATCAAGCGAACTTTGAAGCGAAAACGGCGTTGGAGTTAACAGAGGATTGTGAAGGTATTGATAAAATCTACTATCGCAACGATCATCATTTGCTATTTGAGGCAAAGAATTATCAGGTTCAAAAAAAGCTTTTTCAAAACGAAAAGGGCCAAGATTTATCCGATCATTGTGCAGTGTCCTTACAATTAGGCTGGCGTATTGTCAAACCGTCGGTTCAGTAAAATAAAAACTTTCTCAATTCTTTCATATCAATCGCGATTAGCACTGAACCCCTCAGTGCTTTTTTAATGGACATCAAA
This sequence comes from Sphingobacterium sp. UBA2480, assembly GCF_002341965.1. Taxonomy (NCBI): domain Bacteria; kingdom Pseudomonadati; phylum Bacteroidota; class Sphingobacteriia; order Sphingobacteriales; family Sphingobacteriaceae; genus Sphingobacterium; species Sphingobacterium sp. UBA2480. Next base: position 1,039,355 of record NZ_DDPA01000007.1, read on the forward strand.
AAAGCCCCATAAAATGAATTATGGAGCCTTTATTAAATTGGGATAAATTATCTTATTTATTTATACATTTCTTCACGTTGTGCTTTCACTACATCGCTATTAATGTATTCATCGTAAGTCATCAATTTGTCGATGATACCTTTCGGCGTCAATTCGATGATTCTATTGGCAACAGTTTCAGTCAATTCGTGGTCACGGGATGTGAACAACATGGATCCTTTAAAATCAGACATTCCATTGTTCAATGCAGTGATAGATTCCAAGTCCAAGTGATTGGTTGGTTCATCGAAGATCAGGAAGTTGGCACCTTGAAGCATCATACGGGAGAACATACAGCGCATTTTTTCTCCTCCCGAAAGCACAGATACTTTCTTCATAACCTCTTCACCGGAAAATAACATTTTCCCCAAAAATCCCCGTATAAACTGTTCATCTGCTTCTGGGTTAGTTGTATATTCTCTCAACCAATCAACCAAATTATCACTTTTTCCTTCAAAGAACGCGGCATTTTCAATCGGCATATCGGCAGGAGTGATGGTAACGCCCCATTTGAATTCGCCGCCGAAATCGGTGTCTCTACCAGTGATAATATCGTAAAATGCTGTGGTAACCAATGAATTTGGACCTAGAACAGCGATTTTATCGCCTTTATTAATCATAAACGTGATATCCTTAAAGAATACCTCGCCATTGACCGTTTTGCTTAATCCTTCAACTTGTAGCGTTTGATCTCCTGGTTCACGATTCATGGTATTGAACATGATGGCAGGATATTTACGGTTGGATGGTTTAATCTCGTCAATATTGATCTTATCCAAGGCTTTTTTACGAGACGTAGCCTGTTTGGATTTGGAAGCATTGGCAGAGAACCGACGGATAAATTCCTGGAGTTCTTTTACTTTATCTTCCATCTTCTTGTTTTGATCAGAACGTTGCTTTAACGCTAATTGAGAAGATTCGTACCAGAATGAGTAGTTACCAGTATAGATTGTCATCTTACCAAAATCAATATCCACTGTATGCGTACATACAGCATCCAAGAAGTGACGGTCGTGGGATACAACGAGGACGATTGCTTCGTAACTCGCTAAAAAATCCTCTAACCATGCAATGGTATTAATATCCAAATCATTGGTAGGCTCATCGAGAATCAAAATATCGGGTTTACCGAATAATGCTTGCGCTAAAAGTACGCGCACTTTTTGGTTACCGTCGATTTCAGAAACCAACTTATAATGTAGTTCTTCTTTAATACCCAAACTGCTCAATAAAGTTGCGGCATTTGATTCGGCATTCCATCCATCCATTTCAGCAAAAAGACTTTCCAATTCGCCGGCACGTTCGCCGTCGGCATCAGAGAAATCCTCTTTCATGTAAATGGCATCTTTCTCTTTCATGATTTTGTAAAGCTCTTGGTTACCCATCATGACAGTTTCAAGAACAGTAAACTCGTCGAAAGCATAGTGATCCTGACTTAAAACAGACATGCGTTCGCCTGGCGTGAATGCCACTGAACCTGTCGAAGGATCAACTTCCCCTGAGATAATTTTTAAGAAAGTAGATTTACCTGCTCCATTAGCGCCAATAATACCGTAACAGTTTCCAGGTGTGAATTTTAGATTGACATCTTCGAATAGTACACGTTTACCAAAACGAAGGGAGAGATTTGACACATTAATCATGCTGCAAAGATACGTTTTAATATTGTATTTTTAACTATTTACGGTGATCAGTTTCAGGAGAAATTGCGGAGAGTAATGTTGGGGAAATCAACTGTTTTTAGCTTCTTTTGAAAACCTGTATGGTCTGAAATTTCAAAGGATGAAGAGGATCTTGAAATGACGTGTGAAATCCGGCAATGTGTGCAAACAATGAATTAATAAATTATAAATATTGTGTTGGTGATTTAAATTGGCTTCTTTTTTGTGGACAAGAGCTGAAATGAAATCAATTATGAAAAGAAATAGAATAACCGGTGTCGTTATACTTACAGTTGCTTTTTTATTTAATATCCAAGGAGCCTCGGCTCAATTTGGAGGGCTATTGGATAAGGCAAGCAAAGCCGTTGCTTCCAAGGGAAGCAAAATGTTGGGTTTGGATAAACTGCTAAAGGAACCAGAAGCGATTAGTACAAGTTTTGAAGATGTAAATAGGAAGGGGGAGCAAATGCCCGATTTTCAAAATACGGCTGTTTATAAACCTTTAGAAAATTTGCAAAAGAATGGCAATGATGGTTACTTATTGGAGGCTGGACATTTTGAAATGACCAATAAGAGCTATTGCTTGAAAGCAGGTACTTATGCGCCTTCGAAAGGTGATGGATATATGTATGCACCTACATTGGGCAAGAAGAGAGAAGTAGTCATTGCAATTTTGAAAAGTGCTGAAAAGCACCCGGAAGTTGCACAATCTGACATACAGATGCTATTGTGGACGATCATAGCGAAGACAAAATTTATTGATTATTCGGGTCCGGTGAAAGAGACAGCCTTAAAATTGCTTACAGCTGAACAAATTTTGCATTTGGAAGGTGGTGCGCTCGGCGTTTTGCCATTCGATGTTGTCCAAAAGGCAAAAGACCAAATGCCTCCTGCAGTACAGACAATCTTTGAAGCGGAAAATAATATTCGGCAGCTCGTTTCCTCAGGAAACTATTCGTACGCTGATTTTGAACAATATGCAATCTTAGCTGGTATGGCTGAACCTCGTACGGACGTTCCAAGTGGTATTTGGACGCTTCACCCCGATGGTTATTATGTTCGCTATTTTCCAAGTGGTTATGCGATTACCAAAGTTCAGGTGTATGTCCCTCAAGAGTTGATTACAAAATTGAATGGCAAGAAGCTTGTATACGATGCAACAGACGATATTGCATGTCCGGCAAATACGGGATCGCAACGATTAGCACAAACGAATGAACCGATTCGTGATTAAGATGTGAGGCATTGAAAGGTCGATAGGAAAGAGAAGGGTATAAAGAGGAAATTTAATGAATANNTATTCATTAAATTTCCTCTTTTGCCTCCTGTATAATATATAAACAATGACAATAATAGCGATGATTGCTAAAATAATGTAATGGGAACCTGAATGTTGGGTTTTATCCTCTGTCGTCTGCGCATATGTAAAATTTGCCACGAAAAGAAGTACCATGAAAATCCACTTCTTGCACATAATAAACGGTTTATTAACTATAGTAGCAAGCTAAGTATTTTTTGCAACAAAGCCAAATTATTTCATTAAAAAATGACAAAGCTTTTTATAAAAATTTAATGTATAATGTCTGTTTCTCCCATTTGATTTGTTAGGTTCGAAAAATAAAAGGGTAGCTACATTGGATATAGCCCGGGATATCGTCGCTCGAATTCGGTAAATGGTCCTAAAAATCGTATCTTGTGAACCTTTGTAAGCGTTTTTAGATATTCAAATCATGTCAAAACTTATCAATTTAACTGTCTTTAGAGAATTCTTAAAATCCAGCTTTGCAGGTGGAATTATACTTTTTTCCTGTGTTATTCTAGCATTGATCGTTGCAAATACACCTTTGTATGCCAGTGTAATGGAATTCCTGAACAAGGAAGTAGGCTTTGAGAGCGATCATGTTCATTTAAAATATTCGTGGTTATTGTGGCTCAACGATGGTTTGATGGCTATTTTCTTTTTACTGGTGGGGCTCGAGATAAAACGTGAAATTGTAGAGGGTGAACTCTCATCGCCAAGTAAAGCAATCCTGCCCATTTTGGCTGCGGTTGGTGGGGCACTTTTGCCAGCCATCATTTATTTTGTATTAAATCAGGGAACCAATACGGCAAACGGCTGGGGTATCCCTATGGCGACGGATATTGCATTTGCTTTAGCTGTTATCACGCTTCTGGGAAATAAGGTTCCTGCCAGTCTTAAAATCTTTTTGGCTGCTCTGGCCATTGTTGATGACTTACTTGCCATTTTGGTCATTGCGATCTTTTATAGCAATGGTATTCATGCGACCTATTTATTTATTGCTTTAGGCATCTTTCTGTTTTTGATCGTGTTGAATAAACTGGGCGTTAAAGCGATATGGGCTTACCTTATTCCGGGTCTATTTATTTGGTACTTTGTTCACCACTCGGGAATTCATGCAACAATAGCTGGCGTGTTGGTGGCTATGACGTTACCAACAACACCGGATGCGGAAGAATCTCCCCTGGAAAAATTGGAGCATCTATTGACCAAACCCGTCAATTTTATTATCATTCCGCTGTTTGCATTTGCGAATACGCTTATTCCAATCCATGGGGAAATGATTGGTGGTTTGACTTCAAAATTGGGGATTGGTATTATCTTTGGTCTTATCGCTGGTAAATCAATTGGTATATTTTTGATCTGTTATATTGCGAAGAAGTTGAAGATTGCGCAATTACCGGAAGGGGCTGGCTGGAAACAGATTTTTGGAGTAGGCTTATTGGGGGGAATCGGTTTCACGATGTCGATCTTCATCTCGATACTGTCTTTTGATGATAGCATGCTGATTGAAGAGGCCAAGTTCGCGGTTCTGATCGCTTCTTTATGTGCCGGCCTGCTAGGCTACGTCGTTTTGAGCGCTGTGTCAGCTGCAAAGAAAACAGAGGTTATTGATTAGATTTTGAATAGATAGCAGTCGAAGGTTAAAGATTAATCCTATTTGGGCATCTATTTGAAAGCGGATAACGAGCTATAGGTATTAATTTTAGACTTTTATGAATTAGATTTAGTAATTTAGGGCACAACAATAAAAACAATACGTTGAGATTTGATGAATTTGGCTTTGTTCCGGCTTTGGAAGAAGGTTTAGAAAGTATGATGTTTGAGGAGGCTACGCCGATCCAAGAACAGACCATCCCGATTATTAAAGAGGGAAAAGATATGATTGCCTGTGCACAGACAGGTACAGGTAAAACAGCAGCTTATATGTTGCCGATCCTCGATGCAATAGCACGGAATTCAAGGGAATCTATCCTCGCTATTATCCTTGTTCCGACCCGGGAACTTGCTATGCAAATTGACCAGCAGATTATGGGCATGTCTTATTATACGGGTGCAACATCCATAGCCATTTATGGTGGTGGTGATGGTATGGGGTATGAACAGCAAAAACGGGCCATACGAGAGGGGGTAAATATTATTGTTGCTACTCCGGGAAGGTTGATAAGCCATCTTACCTCCATGAAGATTGATCTCTCTCATTTAAAGCACTTTGTTTTGGATGAAGCCGATAGTATGCTGGATATGGGATTTCAAGACGATATTTTACGTATTGTAAGTTATCTACCGAAGAAAAAGCAGATGCTTTTGTTTTCGGCGACGATGCCGATGAAGATAAGGTCTTTTGCCCGAAAAATTCTGCAAGAGCCTGTGGAAGTTAATATTGCCATTTCTAAACCTTCGGAAGGGATAGATCAACGTGTATATCTTGCGTATGATCAACAGAAAATGGACCTTCTGAAGAATATACTGAAGGATCCGAACTATGTATCTGTTATTATTTTTGCGTCCCAAAAAACTACGGTCAAACTTCTCGCTCAGGAATTACAGAAGCAGGGGATTGATGCGGAGGGTTTCCATTCGGATCTCGAGCAGTCGAAACGGGAAGATATCATGGCTAGATTCCGGTCTCGTCAGGTACGGGTATTGGTAGGGACAGATGTGATATCTCGCGGTATCGATGTGGTGGGGATCAGTTTGGTCGTTAATTACGATGTTCCACCGGATCCGGAAGACTACGTACACCGTATTGGACGTACGGCACGGGCAGCAACTACAGGAACAGCCATTACCTTTGTCAATGAGAAAGACCAAAACCGTTTCGCTCAGATCGAGAATTTAATAGGTTATCCGATTGAACAACTTCCATTGCCAGAGGGGTTTGAAGCGGGACCTACTTACAATCCTGCCAAAAAGAATCCACAGCATAAGAAGAAGCGTTTCAATAGGAATAAAAATAAAAACTATCAGAAAGCTAAAAGAGCCTGATTTTAAAATACAAAGCCCCCATATGAGAAAAATATGGGGGCTTTGTATTTGAGTATATATTGTATTTAACTTTTATTCAACAGTCCATACGGCCAATTCATATCCATCAGGATCCTGGAACTGAAATCTTTTTCCTCCGGGAAAGCTAAAAATATCTTTTAATATGGTCCCGCCAGCACGGATAACCTGATCACGCGTAGCCTGTAGATCGTCGGCATAGATAACGACGAGAATACTGCCATTTCTGGGGTCACCAAGTGTAAAACCACCATCAACATATTTTCCGCCAAAAGCCGTATATGCTGGTCCGTAATCCGTAAACTCCCAACCGAAACTCGTTGAGTAGAATGCTTTGGCACGTTCAAGGTCGCTTGATACAAACTCAAGGTATTGGATCTGCTGGTTGACAAATTTGTTTTCTGTACTGCTATTGCTCATAACGGAACTATCTATTTAATGTATATATAATAAATTGCTTGACCGGTTGTGCCGGTTTTGGAATTAAAACCCGAATCGTTTCATAAATATAATGCTTTGTTGAAAATGACACACATTTTTCTTTTCAACATGTTTTTTCGGGGCTACCTGTTTATCGGGGCTACCTGCTTGGCACAAGGAGGAAACAATATTCATTTCCCAATCTTCGTTGGACTGGGAAATGAATGGAGGTTGTTAAGCGCTCTTTTTACTGCTGATCCAATACTGCAATAACACAGATGAAACAACCAAAAACAGTCCAACATAGAAGGATAGGTTTAATTCTCTTGCTTCATTAAGAAGTAAAAATGCAATCAAAATAGCATATACTGGCTCAAGATTTAAGCTTAAGTTCAATGTAAATGCTGATATCTTCTTTAAGATTTCTGTAAATGCGAGATAGACTCCCACAGTGCAACATAAAGATAGGATGATCAGATAGAAAATATCCAGGGCATTGGGAATGAAAGTGCTGATTGGATAGTGCTGAATGTAAAAAGGAAGTAGACATGCCAGCCCTATTGTTCCACCGATCATTTGATAATAATTAATGCATATTGCATTGTACTTTTTGGTCAATTTTTCATTGTGAACCGCATAGAGTGAGGCAAAAGCCGGAGAAATTATCCCTAAGACTATGCCAAGCTGGTGTGAGGTATCGAAGTGAAATATCAGTGCTATCCCACACAACGTAAGTCCACTCAACAGAAGTTCAGACAATCTAAATTTCGTTTTATTGATCATCGGTGCAAAAATAGCGGTAAAAAAACTTGCCATACAGTAGCAGATCACGCCGATGGAAATGTTTGAATATTTGATGCTAGCATAGAATAATAGCCAGGATGCTGTCAATAGTAGCCCATTTTTTGCAATATGCAGTTTCTCTTTGAAAGTAAAATCTGTAGGTATTTTATACCATTTTAGAATAAAAAATAGGATAACGGCAGCTAAAAATACACGGTACCATGTGAGTATCCCCTCGTTGAGTGAAATCACTTTTCCAAATACGCCAGATAGTCCCAGGCACAGCACAGCAAGGTGCAGCATGAAATATGAATGTTTCATAAGAAATTGTCTTCCAATTCCGCCCAATAAGGACGAAAGATGTTAAATAATAAAATTGATAGAAAATAAGAAGCACAGCAAATCGGTCCATTTCTGGTATTGGGCTTCAGTAATATCGGGAAAAAATATTACGCTACTGGAGGAGGAAGACAACTCGTTCTATTCATCATATTTGTATTTACCCGAAGATAGGGAATTTTGGGCGCAGCTGCAAAAAAGTAATGAAAAAGCCCCTAGGAAGTTTTTGCTTCTAGGGGCGTATATTTATTCAGTTGCCTTTATTTTGTGCTTTTTATTTTCTGCTTTTATGGCGTATTTGGCGGTAAAGTATCCGTTCCGCCCCCCAGTGCACGGTAAAGATCTATGGCCGCATTGAGCTTTTCCCGTTTTACTGTAATACGTTCCAAATCATTTTGAAGTGCATTGTTTTGGGCAGTTATCACTTCCAAATAGTTTGCCATCCCACTTTTGTAAAGTAAGGCCGCATCAGCGGTGGCTTTTGCGAGGGCATTTGATTTGGCGTGGATAAGTTGCAGGCGCTGTTCTGTATGTTTGATTTTTGCCAAGGCATCAGAAACTTCCGAAACTGCGACCATAACCGACTGTTTAAACTGCAAAGCTATCTTTTCGCGTTCGATGACCGATATCTCATAGTTTGTTTTCAAGGCCCCTTTCTGAAAAATCGGTTGAGCAATATTCCCTGCTATTGTTTTCACAATAGAACCCGGTAGATCAAACCATTTGCTAAATTGAATGGAGTTTGTACCAATGGATGGAGTCAAGCTTATGGAGGGGTACATTGCTGCTTTAGCGAGTCCCATTCTGCTTGTCGCAGCCACAACAGCGTATTCAGCTGCTCTGACATCTGGTCTGCGGCTTAATAGTTCGGCCGGTACCCCTGCGGCAAGTCCGTCTCCAACAATCGTATCATCTAAACTTGCTGTACGTTGAATGCCCTCGGGGAAACCTCCGCAAAGAATGCTCAGTGCATTTTCTTCGACCGCCATATTTTGATGGGCTAGGGGAATTAATAATTCAGCAGTTTTCTTCTGAGCTTCGGCTTGCTCCACAGCAAGCGAACTGACCAGTGATGAGTTGTATTGCAAACGTATCATATTCAGTGTGCTATCGCTCAATTGAACATTTCTTTGTGCAATCTTAAGCTGTTCATCCAAAGCAATCAGATTGTAATATGACTGGATGACCTGTACAATAACCCGGGTTTTCAAAGCCGATAAATTTTCCTTTTGGCCAAAAAAATTGGCCAAGGATTCTTCTTTTTGCATTTTTACCTTTCCCCATATATCGGCTTCCCAAGACAATCTGAGCGTAGCACTATAATCGTCCATATGAGGCGTCCCGATAAATTGGTCACTTAGTGAGCCATTTAAAGAGTTGCTCGATAACCAGGTTCTATTCGCTCCAATACTTAAATCAGCTGTTGGTAGTAATCCTTTCTTAGACTGCTTGTACGCGAGTTCCAATTGTTGCATGTTCAGGAGTGCTACATTGACGTCCGTATTATTGGACAAAGCCTTTTCAATGAGTGATGTCAACAGGGGATCCTGTACAAAGTTACGCCAGGATAGCTGTAGCGTATCAGACGTCACGACAACCTCGCTGTTTTTGAAATTTTCGGGCATTGCTATCTCCTGACGGGTGTATTTTTTGCCCACGCTGCATGCGGACAACAACAGGGTAGTGCTTGCGAAAATTGTTATATAGTGATGAAATTTTTTCATTTTAATCGTTTGTATTGTGTACTGTATTGTCCGTAAGTTTTTTACCCGAAACTTTTTCTTGCAAATATTGGAACACCAGGTACAGTAATGGTATAATAATTACCCCAAGGATAACACCGCTTAACATACCCATTGCTGCTCCTGTACTGATGGAATGGTTACCTGTAGCCGTTCCGCCGGTCGCAAACATCAAGGGGACCATACCCGCAATGAAAGCCAATGAAGTCATCAAGATTGGGCGTAGACGAGCTCTTGCGCCTTCTAAAGCCGAATCAATGAGTGAGGAGCCTGCTCTTCTCCGCTGTAAAGCAAATTCAACAATCAAAATGGCATTTTTTGCCAAAAGACCGATGAGCATGATCAAGCCGACCTGGACGTAGATATTGTTGTCCAATCCAATAGCACGTGTTCCTAGGAAAGAGCCGATCATACCTGTTGGGATTGACAACAGGACGGCAAGAGGCAATAAGTAACTTTCGTACTGTGCTGATAGTAAGAAATAGACAAATAGCAAGCTTAATGCTAAGATAAGTACGGTTTGATTGCCTGATGACTTCTCTTCCAAGCTAAGTCCCGTCCATTCGTAGCTGTAGTCTCCCGGTAACTTGGTCAATACATTTTTCTCCAATGTTTCCATGATCGCACCATTACTGATACCAGGCGTACTAACAACGTTTATCGTGAGCGAATTGTATAAATTATAACGGGTTACCGACTCAGGACCATACACTTTACGAAGTGTGACCAAGGTATTTACAGGGACCATTTGGCCAAGATTATTCTTGACAAATATTTCGTTGAATGCTTCTTTATCGGTTCTATAAATGCCATCAGCTTTAACTGCTATCCGATAGAATTTACCGAAACGATTGAAATTCAATGATTGGTCACCCGCAAAGTAAGTTTGAACGGACGAAAGCATTTCACTGACATCTACGCCAAGTTGGGCCGCTTTGTCTTCATCTACTTCTAACTCCATCTGTGGATAATCTGCTCTGAACATGGTATAGGCAAATTGCACTCCCGGTTGTTTCATAATCTGCGCAATAACGGAGTCAGACATTGCTTTGAGCTCTACCGGCGATTTACCAGCTCTGTCCTGCAAAACGAGTTCCGCGCCATTCATCATACCATAACCATCAACAGGAGGGGAACGAAATGCCATTGCGTTACCTTCTTTGACACTGGATAATTTTTGTGAGATAACTTGGTGAATCTGATCAATATCGTTCATCTCACCACGTTTCTTTTTATCTTTCAAGCGTATAAATCCTGTCGCATAGGCTGCGCTGGAGTTGTTACCGATCATATTGAATCCAGTAATACTTGTATGGCTTTCAATCGAAGGGATATCGGCCAGTAGTTTTTCGATTTTTTCTACTGCTTTTGTTGTTCGGTCCAGTCCCGTTCCTGGGGGCATTTCCAAACTGTATACGACAAAGTTATCATCTTCCATTGGTACGAAACTTTTGGAGGTGCTTGTCATGAGGTACCCCGCAACGCCAATTGTAGCCAGGATCAAAAGTGACGAAATCCATTTTTTCTTTGCCAGGAATTTTAATGAACCAACGTATCGATTGGTCATGTTTTCGAAGCCTGCGTTAAACGCTTTGAAAAAACGCTGAGAAAACCCAGTTTTTGAGGTCTGTCCATCTTGATTTTCGGCATGTGTATTTTTAAGTAATAATGCACATAGTGCAGGTGTCAGCGTCAAGGCATTGATCGCAGAGATCACAATGGCGATCACAAGAGTATAGGCAAACTGTTTATAAAACATGCCCGATGAACCTGTCATAAATCCAATGGGAATAAAAACTGCACACATCACCAAGGTAATGGAGATTACAGCTCCAGTGATTTCACTCATGGCACTATGGGTAGCCTGTTTACCTGTTAAATTGGAAGTCTCCATCTTTCCATGTACTGCTTCGACAACGACAATTGCATCATCGACAACAATACCAATGGCGAGTACGAGGGCAAATAACGTCAATATATTGATGGTAAAGCCAAATACGAGCAGGAAGAAGAAGGTACCTACGATAGCTACAGGGACTGCAATTGCTGGAATAATAGTCGATCGTATGTCTTGTAAGAATAAGAATACAACGAGGAAAACCAAAATGAAGGCTTCAATTAATGTCGAGCGTACCTGGGCTGTACTTTCATCCAAGCGCTCCTTGGTACTGATCAATTTAAAAATCTTGATTCCAGGAGGGAATGAGCGTTGCGCTATTTCAATCTGTTTGTCGATTCCAATTTCAATTTCATTGGCGTTGGAGCCTGATGTCTGGAATATACCGATGGTGACGGTATTGAGACCGTTATTTTGGGAATTACCGCTATAGCTGATCGAGCCAAACTCAATACGTGCCACATCCTTTAAACGTACGATCTGGACATTATTGTTTTTAACGATAATGTTTTCATACTGCTCTGGAAGATTCTTTTTCCCCTTATAGCGTATAACATATTCAAGAGGTGCTTTTGATTCTTCACCTAATTTTCCAGGTGCAGATTCCAGACTTTGTTTGGAAATTGCAGCGATGACTTCTTGCGGCACAAGTCCATAACTTGCCATTTTTTGCGGATTCAACCATACACGCATCGAATAGTCTTTGGAACCAAATACCATCGCCTGACCGACCCCGGGAACACGCTTGATCTGTGGGATCAAGTTGATGTTCACATAATTCTGTAAAAATAGTTCATCATATTTTTTATTATCTTCTGTATAGATATTAAATATCATGATCATACTATTTTGTTGCTTGGAGGTTGTTAATCCCATCCGGACAACTTCCTGTGGCAAGATCGGAGTAGCCTGTTGTACTCTGTTTTGCACGTTGACGGCTGCTTGATCTGGGTTTACACCTGCTTTAAAGACAATGCGCACTGAGAATGTACCATCGTTACTTGCAGTCGATGTAATGTATTCCATGTCCTCCACACCATTGATTTGTTCTTCAAGGGGTGTAACAACTGATCTCAATACTGTTTCGCTATTTCCTCCGGGATAGCTTCCGGTAACTTGGACCGTGGGCGGGGCGATATCCGGGAATCGCGTTTGGGGCAGCCTAAAAAGACCGATGACCCCCAGTATGACAAATATGATCGATATAACAGTTGCCAAAACTGGCCTGTCAATAAATTTCTTTAACATTTTAGTATAATTTTTATAAAGCTTTTAGTACCATTTTTTAAAAACGCATACGGAACGTAAAGGCGTGTTACCGCTCTTTGGACGTTGCAGCTTTTGCCATGATTGCTATTGCCTAGATTTCTCCCAAATATTTAAAAAGGAACTTTTTCAGCAGCTCTGTCGTTGCTATCTACGCTCCATCTGGTTACATGGTGGATTTTTTAGTCGGTTGAACTTGCATTCCATCGTTAAGCATGTCAATTCTATTCATAACGATTTTTTCACCAGCTGTAAGTCCTGATTTAAGTAAATAGGCGTTGGCGGTATTTCCCGCAATTTCAATCTGTTTCATGGAAATTTTGTTCTTTTCGCCAATAACATAAACGAAGTAGCGATCTTGAATATCCTTGACAGCCGCCATAGGTACCAACAATACGTTTTCGTGCGCTTTTTTCAAGATTACTTTGGCTGAACCACCCGAACGGAGAATTTTATCAGGGTTGGTGAAACTTGCTTTAAGTGCCATGCTTCCGGTTGTTCTGTCGATGTTACCACTGGCTAATTCTACTTTCCCCGAATGGTTGTATGCCGTTCCATCAGCTAGTAATAGCGTTGCTTGTTGATTGGATGATTTGTTATTCTGATCTTTGATAAAGGCTATAAAATCGGCCTCACTCAATGAAAAATACACATTTACGGTATTGATTTCAGATAGCGTTGTTAACGGTGTCGCATCTGCTGCGGTAATTAAATTTCCGATCCGATTAGGAATACGGCCGATATAACCACTCACTGGTGCATTGATCAACGTAAATTTGGCATTTATTTGAGATGAACCGAGTGCAGCTTGTGCTTGCGCTACCTGTGCTTTAGCTGCGGCATAATTGGCCTCTGCAGTTTTTAACTGTAATTCGGTATACACTTTACCTTCAACAAGTGGTTTGATTTTTTCAATCTCCAATTTCGCGTTTTGTTCTGCCGATAAAGCAGCTTGGTAAGCTGCCTTGCTGTTGTTTACTTGTTCGTTGTAGATATCAGCTTTTATTTTGAAAAGGGGTTGACCCTGGGATACATAGTCTCCTTCTTTGACATAAATCTGATCCAGATATCCCGTTACTTGCGCTTTGACATCGACGTTGACGGTCCCCTCTAATGTACCAGGATATTTTTTTTCGGTCTCCGCGTGGGTAGGAGATAATTCGATAAAGTCAACAGTAACTGCCTGCTCTTGCGGTTGATCTTGGTTGCCTCCACAGGACGATAATAATGCTGCTGCTGTAATAAGTGTAAGGAAAGGTTTTAAAGTCATCGTTCTTTGTGCCATTTTATCATTTTATAATGAAACAAAGAAAAGAATTCTTTTAAGCCATAAGGCAAAGAAATCTACCGAGACGTTACAATTGCTTACTGAAACGTCACAGTGGTGAGCTGAATTTTACGATATTAAATGGTACGATCCAATTGTGTTGAAGATATTGGGCTTATAGATTAACATCCCTTCTTCATCGCGAAAACTTACTTTACCTTTCTGACGAAAAAAGGAGCAAGCGGATCAGTTTTAACATTAATAGTCTAACCAATTTTTTAGCAGTTGAGCCTTTTCTCTGCTCACAAGGATTTCCACTTGATCGTTATTTTTAATTTCTATTTTTAGTTTTCCGTTGAAGTGGTTATGTAATCTTTTGATCGCATCTATATGTACAATGAATTGCCTGTTGGCGCGAAAAAATACTTTTGGATTCAATTGCTGTTCGAGTTCTTCCATTGTTTGAGGGACAATTTCGACAGTACCACATTTGAGTTGCGCATGGGTAAGTTTAAATTCGGAGTAAAAGTATAATATTTCTTCGACGAGAATGGTCTTATAACCGTCTTTGAATGGAATTAGAAAACGTGAGCGAAAATCTTTTGGATAGATAAAATCCAATAAACCTTGAAGCGGTTGTTGGTTGATCTGGAGATCTTTTTGATAGTCAAGTTTTTGGATGGCATTTCCCAGCTCTATTTTTTCTACAGGTTTGAGCAAATAATCTATGCTATTGAATTTAAAAGCCCTCACAGCGTATTCGTCAAATGCTGTTGTAAATATGATTGGACAGTCTATTTTTATAGTCTCTAATATTTCAAAGCTTAAGCCATCGGATAAACGAATATCCATCATGACCAGGTGGGGAAGTTCATTGCTATTGAACCAATTGATGCTATCCGCAATATTATCAAGTACATCCAAAATAACGATGGATGGTTTTATTTCTTTCAAAAGTCGCTTTAAACGATCGGCATTGAGTTTTTCGTCCTCGATGATTAATACTTTGGTTATATTCATTATGCTTGCGCTAAAAGTGGGAGGATAACGTTAAATGTTTTGCCATCATTCTTTATTTGCAGTTTTAAGTTGGATAGCAAATCGTATCTTTTAATGATGTTTGAAATTCCGATTCCCGATGATTCGGATACATTCTCAATAGGAATTAATATATTTTCAACAACAAGTTGATTCTGGGCGTTGGTGTAGACTTTAATTTTCAGCGGTTTTCTCTTATTTGTCTGATTATGCTTTAATGCATTTTCTACCAATAACTGTAAGGTAAGAGGAGGTAATTGGCAATTGCGTTTGGCGGGATTGACGTTTATTTCGAAGTTTACCCCATCGCCAAATCGGTTTTTGATGAGAAATATGTATGAATTTAGAAAGTTGAGTTCTTCTTCGAGTGAGATAATGTCCTTTTTGGAATTGACAAGAAGGTAGCGATATATTTTGGAGAAGTTTTCTGCATATTCATAGCCTAATTGTTGGTCTTCGAGGATGATTTCTGAGAGCACGCTCAGGTTATTAAAGACAAAATGGGGGTCGATCTGTAATTTTAACGATTGAAGTTCTGTTTCAAGAATGACCTGATCAAGCTTTGCAGCGCGCATGGATTCATTCTTCCAGTTGGTGATCAAATGACTACCAATATTGATCCCCATGATCATCAACGCAATCAATACACTGATTGTAATGTTTTGAATCATCCCCCTTTTTTCCTCCAAAGATGGGGCTATAGTAACATTTTGAGGTCCAAAATAATATTTTGAAATCAGGTACTCCAGAAGTAAATTGATAAAGAGTACTGCAAAAAGGTTGATGACGGTTTCAAGTAGAAGTCGCTCTGTCGGACTATCTTTCCAGGTTAAGAATTTATTAAGCTTGTCATGGACAATGATACTAAATTCGGAAATGATAAAGCTATAAATGATCGTAAATGTCCATTCACCGAGTATTTCAAACATATTCCGTTTAAAATAGCCATCCCAGCAACTCGAGAAAGGATCAATAATATAGGCAACGAGATAAATAAGCAGAAAGGACAGAAAGGTAAATATCAGCCTTTTTTTATTTGTACTAATTAGAGTCTTATCGTTTTTATAGATCGCTATATCCTGCATTCTTTTAACTTATCTGTATCGGTGAAATCTATGCAAATTTCGTAATTCCTTTTAGTATTGGACGACAAATTTCTGCTGAAGCGTATAAAGCCCTGACTGAAATATCAATTTGATGCACTCAGGCGTATATTGACGAAGGCTGATAGATGATCTAACCTTGGCCTATCAGTGTATAATTCATAATGAAATCCCTGTGATATTTTTTTAATATATTGTAAATCTTGTAGTTATCTTTTGTTTTATAATCATTTGATCTAATCGTGTCAAAGAGTGACTTTGAATATGGAATTCGTTTTTAGCGATAGACAGAAAGGCTTGACATCATTTCGTCAAGCCTTTCTGTTTTATTGTGGTTACTATTTTTTCGATGTGTTATCTAATAAATTATTTTGGCTCTTGATGAGTTGTTGGTGTATGGATGATATCGAAATAGATCGTTTTGTCATTAGCGTTTGGATAAACTCTATAAGTGAATTCTTTCTTTGTTAATACCGTAATATCAACCACACGAGTAAACAACGTTTCTCCAGTAGCATTTTTAGCAACAATTGTTCTCGTTTTACCATCTGCAGATACGGTCCAGTCGCCGTGCATTTTTGGAGAATTGTCAAGATTGAACATTGTAAAAGTACCATCAGATTTGAAATAAGCAAATCCTACAAAATTTGCCACGTTAGCATCTGTTAATACTACACTTTCACCTTTATTATTCTTTGCGTTTGTGGTTTCCCATGGCGTACTAGCTAATATTTCGCTTGGGGTAAGCTGGGGTTCAACAACAGTTTCATCATCTTTACTGCAGCTCACCGCTACTAATGTGCTTAAGGCGATACATACCGCTAGTGCAATCTTTTTTAAATCTCTCATTTTATAAAATTTATATTATGAAACAAAAGTAATCGCATTGGTTCAGTTGCATTTGTCTCTTTTATTCCAAGGTTTGAAGGATTTATAAATTGAATGCGATCGGGTTGTTGAAGAAATTATAAAAAATAGAAAAAGCTTATGTATTGCCTGATTTGAAGTTTGCTTTACAGGGCGTTATGTTAAAGGTGGTGTAAAAATGAACTTCGGATAAAAATAAAACAGGGGACCCTAAGGGCCCCCCATCTACCAGATATGTATAATAAAATTAGAAAATTGCTTTTTATACCGTATTAGTTATTGCTCCATCCACCTCCCAATGAGCGGTATAGATCAACAACAGCAGAAAGCTCTGCTTTTTTTACCTGAGCAAGTTCGAGCTCACTTTGTAAGATATTGCTTTGCGCTGTGATTACTTCCAAGTAGGTGGCCATTCCTGTTTCAAACAAAAGATTGGCATGCTTTGTCGCTTGCTTTAAACGCGTCGTTCTATCCGAAGTAATCTTTTGTTTTTCTTTCAATTTTTGAATTGAAATTAAAGCATCGGATACTTCCCCAGCGGCTGAAATTACTTTTTGCTTGAAGATCAATACATTCTTTTCTTGTTCGACACGCGCCAGCTCATATTGCGTTTTTAATTCCTTGCGTTGGAAAATAGGTTGTGTAATACTCCCTGTAATTGCACCAAATAATGACGCGGGCAAGTTGAACCAATTACTTGCTTTGAATGCGTTTACGCCAGCTTCGGCACTAATCATCAAGGAAGGATACATGCGCGCTTTTGCATACTGTTGATAGGCCTGTGAAGCTGTAACAGCTAGTTCGGCCTGTTTTACATCCGGACGGTGGCTCAACAAATCAGCTGGTATGCCAGTTGCTAGCTCTTCGGGGAACTGGATGTCTGTCAATTTCTCCGCTGTCTTAATCTCTTGTGGGAGTTTTCCGCTAAGAATCTGAATGGCATTTTCCTGAATAGTGATCTGCCGTTCAAAGTCAGGGATTAACGCCGCTGCGGACAATCGTTGCGCATCAACCTGTTCCAACGCAAGCAGCGTAATGTCACCAACTTCATATTGCTGTTGGACGATGCGTAAGGTTGTATCGCTTAATTGCAAGTTTTGTTTGGCAATATCACGCAATTGATATAGCATCAGCAGTTGATAGTAACCTTGTGCAACTTGTGCAATTAATTGGGTTTGAATTACTTTTTTAGCTTCTTCTGTCTGCAGATAGGAAGCTAAAGCAGCGATATTTTGATTTTTGATTTTACCCCATAGATCGACCTCCCAGGATAAACCTAAGGATGCCGTATAATCCTCCACATGATGTTGGCCTAAAAACTGTCCGAGGCTCAATCCATTCATACTGTTATTGGATGGATTGGTGCTATTTCCCCTGATCTGTAGCTGGGCTGAGGGAAGATAGTTCGCTTTTGCTTGTTTCAGGCTAAGTTGAGACGCTTCTATGTTTTTCAGTGCTAGCTTCATATCTAAGTTATGTTGTATTGCACTTTCAATCAATGTCTGTAGGATTTGATCTTTAAAAAAATCACGCCATGGAATAGAGCCAATGCTAGTTTCCTGCGGAGCTTTAGCTTGGTCGCGGTACTGTTCGGGTAAGTTAGGGGCAAGGTGTTGATTGCTGACCAACTTATCTGTTTTACAGGACCATGCGACAAAAGATAAGATGAAAACCGTCAGTAACTTTGCTTTACTATTCATATATTTAAATTTTGTCATGATATACTAATTGTTTGTATGCACGGGTATTTCCAACGAAGCGGTCTCGCTTTCATACTGTTTTTGCTTCGGGACACCAGCTATTTTCTCTTGGATAAATTGGAAGAAAATAAAGAGAATCGGGATAATAAAGAGTCCTAAAACTACTCCGGTGAACATCCCACCCGCAGCGGCAATACTGATGGAATGATTTCCTTGAGCAGACGGACCTACGGCTGTCATCATTGGAATCATACCAACAATAAAGGCTAAAGAAGTCATGATAATAGGCCTCAAACGTAATCTTGCGGCTTTAAGTGCAGCGCTAGGAATCGATAGCCCCTGTTTGCGCCCCTGAATAGCAAATTCCACAATCAAAATGGCATTTTTGGCCAGTAAACCAATCAACATGACAAGTGCAACTTGTACATAGATGTTGTTGGCGATATCAGTGAAGCTAATTGCTGCAAAGACGCCAAATATGCCGGTTGGAATGGAGAGAATAACCGCTAATGGAATGATGTAGCTTTCATATTGTGCCGCAAGCAAGAAGTAAACAAATATCAGACAGAGAATAAAAATCAATGTAGACTGTCCTCCGGAGACAATTTCTTCCTTGGTCATACCTGAGAATTCATAGGTAAATCCAGTAGGCAATTGTTGTTTTGCAACTTCCTCAACTGCACGGATAGCGTCTCCAGAACTATATCCGGGTTTTGGTATTGCATTTATGCCGATTGAATTAAACAAGTTGTACCGCGATGCTGTTTCCGGTCCATATACACGTTCTAATTTGACTAATGTATTGATGGGAACCATATCACCTAATCTGTTTTTTACAAAAATACCGTCCATTGAAGTAGGTTCACTTCTATCCTTGGCATCAGCTTGGACCATCACACGATAGTACTTTCCAAAACGATTAAAATCTGAAGCTTGGGCACTACCAAAATAGGCCTGCATGGTTTGTAATATACTTTTTGTGCTTACGCCAAGTTGCTCTGCCTTGATATCATCTACCTGGAGCTCATATTGTGGATAATCCGCTTTAAAGGTTGTGAAAGCCATCATGATTTCAGGACGTTTCATCAGTTCGCCAATAAACTTCTGGCCTACGCCACTGAATTTTCCAAGTTGTCCACCGGTTCTGTCCTGCAATACCATATCGAGACCGTCAACATTACTGAACCCTGGTACTGTAGGGAAGGTAAAGACAAAGAAATTTGCACCTTTGATATTTGCCAGGCGTTGATTCACATCGGCCATAATCGCATTGATGTCTTTTATCTGACCACGTTCTTCATGTGGTTTAAGGAGGATAAATGCAACACCCGCTGAAGGACTTGTGGATTGTGTTAAAATATTGAAACCAGCAAGTACATTTAAAGTTTTGGTAAAATCAGCATGTTGAAGTTGCTTCTCAGCTTCGGCTAATGCCCCAGAAGTACGATCTAACGAAGCGCCTGCAGGCATGGATAAAGAAATGGCAATAAATCCTTGGTCTTCCGACGGAATAAATCCAGTAGGTGTTTTACGGATCATAAATATTGTCAAAAGTAGGGTAATCGCCAATCCTGCAAATGCAACCCACTTGTAACGGATCAAGAAGCGTAGACTACCTAAATAGTTTTTAGTCAACCGGTCAAATCCAACATTGAATCCAGCAAAGAAACGTTCCTTGAAATTAAGTTTCTTAGCATCAGAATGACCATGATGCGTTGGTTTTAAGAAGAGTGCACATAACGCAGGACTTAGTGTCAAGGCATTAATTGCTGAAATAACGATTGCAATCGCTAACGTGAAAGCAAATTGTCGGTAAAACACTCCGGTAGAACCTTCCATAAAGCCGATGGGAAGGAATACGGCAGACATCACCAATGTAATCGAGATAATTGCCCCGGTGATTTCGCTCATGGCAGATGTTGTAGCGAGCTTAGGTGGGAGATTTTCATGTTCCATCTTGGCGTGCACTGCCTCGACGACCACAATTGCATCATCGACGACAATCCCAATGGCAAGCACCAGGGCAAACAAGGTCAATAGATTGATTGAAAAGCCGAAGAGCTGCATGAAGAAAAATGTTCCAACGATGGCTACTGGTACTGCAATCGCTGGTATTAATGTCGATCTAAAGTCCTGAAGGAATAGAAAGACAACTAAAAATACCAATATAAATGCTTCAACTAGTGTATGTTTTACTTGGTCAATAGATTGATCAAGTGCATCTTTTGTGTTGTATAAAACGAGATATTTGACACCTTTCGGAAAGCTTAAAGAGGCTTTCTCCATGAATTTTTGAATCGCGATCTGAATTTCATTTGCATTCGAACCTGCCAGCTGCATTACCCCAATATTCAATCCTGCTTTGCCATTGATACGGGTGTGGCTCGCATAGGTATAGGATCCCAGTTCAACACGAGCGACGTCTTTGAGTTTAAGTACTGAACCGTCAGTGTTGGAGCGGATAATAATATTTTCGTAGTCACTTGGTTGGTTGAGTTTACCTTTATATTTGATCACAAATTCAAAAGCTTCACGGCTGCTCTCGCCGAATTTACCAGGAGCAGCTTCAACGTTTTTATCTTGAATTGCAGCCATAACTTCCTCAGGCGTTAGTTTATAGGTCGCCATTTGATTTGGATTAAGCCATACCCGCATGGAGTAGTCTTTGCTACCACCAAACGCCAATGCTTGTCCAACACCAGGTATCCGTTTCAGTTCGGGAATAATATTGATTTGCGCGTAGTTGGTAATAAAGGTCTGATCGTATTTACTCTGATCTTCCGTATAGAGATCCAATACCATGATCAAGCTGTTTTGCTGTTTTGCTGTTGTAATTCCGGCTTGTACAACCTCAGCGGGCAATTGGCTGGTTGCCTGAGCCACACGATTTTGGACGTTCACAGCAGCTTGGTCAGGGTCAGTGCCAAGTTTAAAATATACGGTAATCATTAACGAGCCGTCGTTACTGGCAGTAGAGCTCATGTAGCTCATATTTTCAACACCGTTGATTGACTCTTCGAGTGAGGGAGCTACGGCACGGAGTACCGTTTCGGCATTTGCCCCAGGATATAATGCCGTTACTTGCACCGCGGGCGGTGCAATATCGGGAAACTGCTGCAAAGGCAGTTTAAGGATACCAATCACCCCCAATATGACAAGTAATATGGAGATAACGGTAGCAAGTACAGGTCTTTCTATAAATTTCTTAAGCATGTGATTTTCTAATATTATAATGAATTGATGCTATCCCTTGATAAAGCTTGTGGCGTAATTTTCTGCCCATCCTGAAGCAGGTCAATGCCTTTGTAGACAATCCGATCTCCCGCATTCAGTCCTTTGCTTACGAGGTAATTTGCACCACTTTTTCCGATGACAGTAATGGGCTGTTGAACAACTTTATTTTCTTTGCCAACGGTGTAAACGAAGATTTTATCCTGCATTTCAAGGGTAGCAAGTTGAGGTACCAATAATGCTTGTGCATACTTCTTCTGCAGTCTTACACGGCCGGTATTTCCGTTACGTAAAACCCCTTCCGGATTGTTGAACGTCGCGCGGAGGGTAATCGCACCGGTATTTTTGTCAAACTGGCCATCCACCATATCAATTTTTCCTTTCTGATCATAAATTGTCTGATCCGAAAGAACTAAGCTGATCGGAGGTAGGTTGTGAAGCTTTTGTTGTAAATTACTACCTTCTGTATTGTTTTTGAATGCGATAAAGTCATTTTCTCCCAATGAGAAATAGACATGGAGATCCCTTACATTTGACAATGCTGTAAGTGGTTGGGAGTCTGTAGGTCCCACTAAACTCCCTTGTTTGCGCTGCAATCTACCGATGTATCCTTCGGCTGAAGCCCGTATTAGCGTGTATCCGACATTGATTTTTGCCGTTTCAACCGCCGACAGTGCCAGTTGTACATTTGCTCTAGCGGCGTTACGTGCGCTAATTGCAGTTTTTAACTGAAAGTCTGTCAGTACTTTGGTGTTCACCAGCTTTGTTTTCTTTTCCACTTCTAACTCGGCGTTTTCCAAGGAAGCTTTTGCTGCCAGCAAATTTGCCTTAGCTTGATTTAATTGTTCCTGATAAGGGCGGTCGTTAATCTTAAAAAGCGCCTGACCTTTATTTACTTTAGCACCTTCATCGACATAGATGTTTTCCAAAATCCCTTCGACTTGTGGCCTGATCTCAATATTGGCCGAAGCTTCAATAGTTGCTGGATATTCTTGATAAACCGTCTCGTTACCATTCTCGACGGTAACGACCGGAAGGTTAACCGGTGGTGGATCAATGGGTTTGCTCGTGCCTGTTGAACAACTATATAGAAAGATTGCACTGAGCACATATGCAGTCTTTACGATATTAATTCGTTTAACACTGTTAAGTGTTGGAACGTAAATCCTTTTAAGACTTGGTGATAGATTTGTTTTCATGTGATATTAAAAATTGAAGTTTTGGTATATTTAACGGTGTTAGATTTCTTAACGTTGTATTTTTTGGTGTAAAAAAATTAATCAGTCAGGGAGCGTGTGATGCCGTAAATAGCATCCTTTAAAACCTCTTGATTGGTATTGTCGCCATTGCCTTGGTTTACCAAATTGATCGAAATCAATCCATGTATAATTGACCAGTACGTAAAATACTTCCTGCAGATCAATTCTTCGGATGGGTTTTTCTCTTTCATGATTTCACGGATGACATCACTTATCAATTTTCCATGGGATTCAGCACATTTATAGGTTTTTTCAAAACCACAACAGGCCGTTCCCACACCGAACATTAATTGGTACAATTCGCGTTCTTCGAAGGCGAAATCCCAATAGCTAAACCACATTGCTTCCAATTGTTTCTCCAAATCGGTTTCAGTTGATTTGGCTTGTTTTACTTTTTTGGCAAGCAGGAGATAACCTTGGTTAGCAAGCTCCATCAGAATGGCATCTTTATTGGCGAAATACTCGTATATCATGGGGGCAGTATATTCGATGATATCTGCAATTTTGCGCATACTCAAGGCCTGCCATCCTTCTTCTTTGACGATTTGGAGCGCAGCATCTAGAATATTAGTTCTATTCTCATCTTTGAGCCGTTGTATGCGTTCTTTGCTACCCATGCTAATGCGTAAATAATTTAACAGTGTTAAGCAAAAGTGATACTTTTAATTTTATTTATTGACATCTAAAAGTCATTAAATAAAAATGTATTATTTTTTCTGCTCGGAAGAAGTGTTTTCATCGTTCACAGCGCGGGTTATAAGCTGTTTTATGCGATTCTTTTCTTTGTCAGTTAGAGGAAGTGCCTGTTCGATGATAGGGAGGATTTCCGTGCTTTTTTCCGACTGCAATAACAAGTCGATGAAACCGAGATAGGTGCGGATAAGGTCTGTTTTAATGCCGAAGAAAATGCGTGGATCTACAATAAATAGTTCCTGTATTAATGCTAACAATAGGTTTTTTCTTTTTTTATCTTGTTCCGAGTTGCTGTATTCGGGCAATAGGCCTTTTCTTTCAAGATCTGTTAATTTTACCGCGACAGCGTGCTCTAGTACATATTTTTTTTGCTTTCTATCGAGTAAATCACGTAACTCAGCAAGTAAATTCCGATAAATAACTTGTTTGGCCTTCCCCGAGAAAAGATTATCTTCTGTAGATAGGAGGATATCTTGTTGTTCAAAATGATCAAAGAAGGTAGATTCCACATAGACGGAGTGGTGGAAATTGATCGCGTTATTGTTGAAACTGCTAAGTACTTTGGCAATTTCCTTTTTATCACTATTCAGAAAATAATAATAATATCGATCACCAATTTGCTGGTTCCAGCGAATGTAATTGATGGTGAAATGATAGGAGCTATCCTGTTCGGGGCTATAGACAGTCCACGATAATTGATCAGCTTCCTGGATTAAATGGTTATAAGCCAATAGCTTTCCATTGACGCGTATGGCGTAATTCCTATCCTTATTTAAGTAGAGAAACCAGCCAAACTCTTGTGCGAGGAAATTGTTAAAGTCGTCGCTTTCAAAAAATGTAGCATTAAGTCCAAAAACGCCTTCAAGAGTAACTTGCGTTCCCGTATTTTTAGATTCTACCAGCCTGCTTTCACTGATATCGTATTGCTCTTTACTTTCGCGATCGATTTGAATTCGGTAGTTTGAGAAATATTCATTCTCCTGAAAAACGGTATCCCAAATCGCACGTGTTGCAAAAAGCGAGAAAGAAAATCGACCCTTTCCCTTTTTTCCTCTGGTATAGGAGCTCCGTTTGAGACTATTTTTTTTTATAGAATCCAAAAAGTTTCCAAATGAGGAAGAAAGTGTCTCTAGGGGTATGCCTTCGCCATTGTCCTGTATGCTTACACGATTAATGTAGCCTAATTCATTACTGTCTATAGCGAGTTCAATCTGTGTGGCTTTTGCATCAAATCCATTCCAGAAATATTCAGCAATGGCATGTTTAGGGTCTTTGGGAAGTCCTGCTGATTCGATACTTTGGTTCGTTATTTTTGTGCTTTTCTTCATCATAAAGACGGTTTAGCTTAAAACTTGTATAAAACAGATGGAAATAATTTGGTCGATTAATTCCATTTCAATGTACGCTATTTTTTAGATCTCTGGATTAGAAATGTGAAAAAATAAGCAAGTCCAAAACAGATAATAAGATCGAAAAGAAAATAAATAGAATTGAAACTACTTCGATTCTCAGGTTCCACTGAGCGCTTGCCACCCATATATTCATAAAAAGGAAATGGAAAACCCAATCTGTCATTTCCATCGGATATGCTATCGCATTTGGCGAAGAGAATGGTAGTCGTGACTGTTATTACACTAAAAATTACCCAGGTTTTTTTTGGGAAATTTGAAAATACCTTCATGGTTATTGTTATTTGAGTAGTTTAAAATTACATAATATCATGTAGAGATGTATACTGCTCATTCGTATCAAAATGGCTATTGACGGCTAAAGTTGATGCGTTGATATAGAAGTTGCTTTTTTGGCAGAAAATATGCCTAAATTTAGTCTATGCTTATAGAAAATTTAAAAAGTCTTTTCCAACGGGACTTAAACAGGCTGCGTGATGAAATTTCATTGTACAAACAGGAAGGGAATATATGGCTTATTGAACGTAATATTTCCAATTCAGCCGGCAATCTATGTTTACACCTGATAGGAAATCTTCAAACCTATATCGGTGCTGAAATAGGGAAGACTGGGTATATTAGGGATCGAGCGGCCGAGTTTTCGTTAAAAGACATTCCTAGAACACGATTAATAGATCAGATAAATGATACGATTGATGTGGTTACCCGCTCTTTGGATCTGTTGTCAGAAGAGAACCTGCAAGCGATATATCCCATACTCGTGTTTGAAGAAAAAACAACGACACAGTATTTGCTCGTTCATCTGACCACGCATCTAACTTATCACCTTGGCCAAATAAATTATCACCGCCGATTGTTGGATCAACCTGATGCATAACTGAAGTATTGGGTGATCTATTCTTATTCTAAAACATAGGAAACAAATTAATATTATGGACGTAAGAAAAGCGGTATTATCTGATGCCTTGGAGTTCGTAAGGTTGACCGAGCAACTGGGTTATCCAGCCGATATTGAAGGAATGAAAATTATTTTGGACGATTTGTTGCGGCAGCAAGAGTATGCTGTATTTGTGGGGGCCATTGACAATAAGACTGTTGGCTGGATTCAAGTTCATCAGGTTATCAGTATGGAGACTGGTGTTTATGCGGAAATCATGGGATTGGTTGTCGATGAAGAATATCGAGGTCGGGGGCTGGGTCGATTATTATTGCATGCGACATCCGATTGGGCTAGGTCAATAGGGTGTCGCCGTTTGCGTGTTAGATGTAATACCATTCGAACCGAGAGCCATAAGTTTTATCAAAATAGTGGCTTTATGCTAAAAAAGGAGCAGAAAGTTTTTGATTCTTTGCTTTAAAAGGTGAACTTTAGCCCAATTAGATTTCGAGGCTATCAAACATTCTACCTGTATCGACTGTTGATTTCTCGAAGACCGACTT
Source organism: Sphingobacterium sp. UBA2480 (assembly GCF_002341965.1). Classification (NCBI taxonomy): domain Bacteria; kingdom Pseudomonadati; phylum Bacteroidota; class Sphingobacteriia; order Sphingobacteriales; family Sphingobacteriaceae; genus Sphingobacterium; species Sphingobacterium sp. UBA2480. Next base: position 1,065,815 of record NZ_DDPA01000007.1, read on the forward strand.
AGATAAAATGAGAAGAATCTTTACATTAATTGCCTGTTGCTGTGTTTTTAATTCGCATGCACAGCGTATGGACAGTATTACCACGGTGATCGCACCTGAATATGACCGAGTGGGTTTATTGCATCGATTTTGGCTTGGAGATAGTTACCGTAAATTATACAATACTCCTGTTAAGATGCGTGTGATGGATCTTGCTACAGAGCGAGGTGGCCTTCAGATCGTCAAGTTGGGCGGCGGTATGCAGACCCAGTCGCTTCGACTGGTAGATTCTTCAGGTAGGGAGTGGGTGCTCAGGTCCATTCAGAAATATCCTGAACGCAGTCTCCCGGAAAGCCTCCGAAAGACATTTGCAAAAGATATTGTACAGGATCAGATTTCGATACATCATCCATTTGGAGCATTGACCGTTCCGCCATTTAACAAAGCCTTAGGAATTCCTTCAGCTTCACCGGAACTGGTTTTTGTAGGAGATGACCCTAGGTTTGGCGAGTATCGTGAGGTATTTAAGAATAGGGCCTATATGTTTGAGGCGCGTACCCCTTTTGAGGATCAAAAAACAGATAATAGCGCAAAAGTTGTGCGTAAAGTATTGGAAGACAATGATACACAAATTGATCAGAAGCTCACATTACGTGCAAGATTGTTAGATTTTACGTTGGGCGACTGGGATCGCCATCAAGATAACTGGCGTTGGGATCCTGAAAAAGAAAAAGGTAAAAAGATCTATACGCCTGTCCCTAGAGATCGGGATAAGGTGTATTATAAAACTTCGGGTGTATTTCCAACATTACTTTCCTATCAATGGTTGAAGGCCCATTTGCAACCCTTTAGTCCACATATCCGCAATGTACCCCATTGGAATTTTAATGCAAGTACTTTTGATCATTTTTTTCTCACGCATCTTACGGAGGACGAGTGGATTGAAGAAATACAGTTTGTTCAGAAAACATTGACGGATTCGTTGATTCATCAGGCCATGTTAACGATGCCTGATACTATTGTGAAAATGAGTGCGAAAGAGCTGGAAACAAATATTCGTTCAAGAAGGGACGAACTGATGGAAAGTGGATTGACCTACTACCGATTTCTAGCGCGTGTCGTTGAACTACCCTTGTCTGCTAAATCTGAATTTGTAGATGTCGATTACAATAAAGATGGTTCGGTCACTGTCAATATCCATAACAAGAAAAAGGATGGCACCGAAGGGCGAAAATTGCTAAAGCGCACCTTTGTTCCTGATCAGACCAAAGAAGTTCGTATATATGGTATATCGGGCGCTGATGAATATAAGTTACATGGATCGGGCAAATCACCGATAAAGATTCGGATAATTGGTGGTGATGGGCAGGATTTGTATCGTACAACTGACAAGTTTGCCAATGGCAGCAAAGTTTATATCTATGACGGTAAAGACCAGGTTCCGGGTACTATGCAGGTTGATGATGCTATTCATCTGAAATTGAGCAAAGACAGCGCTGTCCATACGTTTGACTATGACAATTTTGTCTATGATCGTAAAGGCGTTGTTTTTAATTTGGACTATGGCGTTGACCGCGGACTTATTTTTGGACTGGGGTATATGATCGAAAATCAAGGATTCAGAAAGAAACCTTATGCGTATAGGCATCAGTTTCTTGCCAGTTATTTGACCGGTCGCGAATCATTTATGTTTGATTACAAAGGTAATTATAAGGAACTCATTGCAGGGCATGATCTTTACATTCATCTTTCATCCCTTGGGCCCAAAAACCTGAGCAACTTCTTTGGGTATGGAAATAATACCATTTTTGATAAATCGGATTCAAAGCGCATTTCCTATTACCGAAATCGATTTGATCTTGTGAATGGTGATATTTTTCTAGAAAGATACCTAGCCCCCAAATTCAAGGTTTTCTATGGATCCTCCTCCGAATATTATAATAGTAAAGAATTAAATAATGTTGGACGATACTTTGAAGAGTTTCATGAAAAATATCCTTCAGAGCCTATCTACGGTAGTAATTTTTTCACTGGGGTTACAACTGGTATAGATTACGATACCCGTGATAATATCAGTAATCCAAAATCGGGAGTACATTTTCACACAAGATTGGGGTGGAATGCTGAAATTGGAGGCGAAGGCCGTAACTATACAAAATTACAGCATTCCATGAGTTTTTATAAAACGGTTGCCGACAACTATATTACTTTTGCTAATCGTGTGGGATTTGATGCGGTATGGGGAGATCCCTACTTTTATCAGCACGCACAAATTGGAGGAGAAATGAGCTTAAGAGGGTATAATTCTCGGCGATTTACTGGGAAAACAGCGCTTTATAATAATTTTGACATGCGATTGAAATTATTTAGCTACTCTTCTTATATCGTTCCTGGAACAGTCGGGGCAATTGGTTTCTATGATGTAGGAAGGGTCTGGATGAGTCATGAAAATTCCAATGACTGGCATATGGGATATGGTGGCGGAATTTATTTTATGCCAGGAGATCTATTAACTATTCAAGGAGTAATAGGGTTCAGTAAAGAAGCAACCTTGCCCTATCTCCGAATTGGACTTTCTTTTTAAAGACCTAAAACGAAGCTTTTAAGTATAAAATGAAATCGGAGATCAAAAAAAAATTAGATAGAAATTTTGCTGAGCGTAGATTACGAAATAGCAGCATCGATTTATCTGTGCTAAAACACTATAAGAGTTACGCAAAAACTTTTGCCGACATTCATAACGGTATAGTCGTACTGAGTGACCTGACGGCAAACTGGAGTTATACCTATATGGGGACAATTGCAGAACGACTTTACCTTCCTTTATATGACAAGAAGCTGGAAATAAACGGTATTTGGGAAGATTTTCTTCTCGAACGTGTTTACCCCGATGATTTGGCCATTAAGCATGCTTTGGAGCTTCAATTTCTCAACTTGGTCAAAAAAAAGGATCTGGCGGAGCGATTCAATTATCAAGCAAACAGTATACTTCGGGTCGAAGGGAGAGAGGGGCAAATCATCCAGCTGTCCCATCAGATTTTTTACTTGGACACCCCAGGACCGGAATTCCCCCAGCTGGCTTTATGCTGTTATACCTTACTACCAGAAACTGAAACTTCAATCAATCTTCGAAATTATATCCTCAATCAGGTAACAGGCGTAGTCCATCACTTAGATGGCTATGGTGCGAAAACTTCGATTAGTACACGAGAGAAAGAAATTTTAAGCTGCATCAAGGAGGGGATGATTAGTAAACGAATTGCCGAAAAACTAGGGTTGAGCATTAATACCGTTAACAGGCATCGGCAAAATATACTCCAAAAGCTTCGTGTACGAAATTCATATGAAGCAGTGAGTGTGTTTAACAAGATGCAGCAGGACATACTGACTTAAGATGACGCCCGTCTATGGGGCTGTCTTAGACGGGCGTCGATATTTTTTAGTTTGAATTATTCTCTTTCAGCCATTTGCTTCGACGTTGATCTGCAAGGTGTTTGATCGTAAAATAGTCAAATTTCGCCTGAAAGCCATTGCCGTCTGGTGAAGCTGCCATTAAACCAACCATAACAGGGTGATTATCCTGCAGCCAGGCATTCCTCATCATGATATACTCCTTGTCATCAAAAGAATAGAAAAATTCGACAGCATCTAATCGACGTATTGCTTTGATCCAAATAAAAGGGATTTCCTTATCTATTGGAATAATGCTCCAATCACTCGTTTTATGCGTAACGACCGTACTCAAATTGTATTTTCCATCCACAAATTCTATCCCTGCTTTTATATAGTTTTCATGATCAATGCGCAGCATGAGACCTGCTTGGTCAAAGCGGATTTGGTAGTTCGCCGAGATCTTTGCCTTGACTTCAAACTCTCCCCCGCGTAGCGTATAGAAAAAGGGGGCGTCGTCTACTGTAAATCCATAATGAGAGATACGCCAATAATCGCTTTTAGGCGTAACGAACATCGAAAGTGAATTGTCTTTGATGTTCCATTCTGTTGGTTCGTTAAACCAAAGCATCTTATCCAATTTTTGTGCGCTGGCCTGTGTCGTAAGCAATGGAAATAATGAAGCTGCTAAAAATGTCTTTATAGTTTTCATGTTTTTGTTTTTGTGATGATATTCATTTTCATCAGCAAAGATATTTAAGCATAGCACAGGTTTTCAATACTGATAAATAACCATGATTTCAATAATTCATCCTATTGTAATTTATTTGCAATTTAATTGCATTTAATGTTTTTGCTACATAGTTGCAATAGTGAAAAATACTATCTTCGCTGAGTTGACTTTTAATCCACTGTAGTACCGAATCGGTATAGCAAACAAGATCGATTTCAATTTTAAACAATATAAGCAACAGCAGTATGGAATTTTGGGAACGTAATTTTATAGAGAAGCAAGAAATGTGGGGGGATGAAGCCGCAAAGTCTACAACGTTTGCAGTAGGCTTTTTTTTGGAACACAACATCAAAAATATACTGATTCCTGGGTTCGGCTACGGTCGCAACGGTCGCCCTTTTTTGGAAAATGGAATAAAAATTACAGGCATTGAGATCTCGAAAACGGCAATAGAACTCGCCCGGAAATCCTTTGGGACAAATACGATAATCCATCATGGTTCGGTTAATGAAATGCCTTTTGATCAGGATATATATGACGGTATATTTTGTTACGGGCTTATTCATCTATTGGATGCTGAAGAACGTAATGCGTTAATCCAGCATTGCTTTGACCAATTAGCTGAAGGAGGTTATATGATTTTTACGACCGTATCAAAGCTAGCGAGTATCTATGGAAAGGGGGAGGCCATAGGCACTGATCGATTTGCAATGTTTGATGGAGTACATATGTTTTTTTACGATATTGATTCCATTCATGCCGAATTCGATCCCTATGGATTAATGGAAATTAGGGAGGTAGAGGAAAATTTTCCATTCTACTTCATCATTTGTCAGAAGAGGATTAATATTTAAATATATATATTTATGAAAGATGATAGAAGCTATGAGGTAATTATCGTTGGGGGAAGTTATGCGGGGCTTTCTGCAGCGATGGCATTGGGACGTTCCTTGCGGAATGTGTTGATTATCGATAGTGGGCTACCTTGTAATCGACAGACGCCGCACTCTCATAATTTCATTACGCATGATGGTGAAAAGCCGCTTAGTATAGCGAAAAAAGCGAGGGAGGAAGTTCTGAACTACCCGAGTGTCAAGTTCCAGAAAGGGCTTGCTGTGAGCGGCATGATGACAGCTACAGGGTATGAAATAACCATCGAAAATGGGGACGTCTTTCAGGCTAAAAAGCTCATTTTTGCGACTGGTGTGGAAGATATTATGCCTAGTATACAAGGATTTTCAGCCTGTTGGGGAATTTCGGTTATCCATTGCCCATATTGTCACGGTTATGAATTCCGAAAAGGAAAAACTGCTATTATGGCCAATGGAGAGCGTGCGCTTCACGTAGCGGGATTGGTCAATAATCTCTCGAACGACTTAACGCTATTGACTTCGGGTAAGGCTAGTTTTGATGTTAAGCAGAAAGCAAAACTGAAGTTACATGGTATTTCGATTATTGAAGAAGAAATAACTAAAATCCAGCATAAGAATGGATGGGTCCAACAGGTACAATTAAAAGACGGTCGTGAACTTGCCTTTGATGCTGTTTATGCTGCCATACCTTTCAGGCAACATTCGCTTATTCCTGCTATGTTAGGTTGCGAATTGACCGATCAGGGACATATAAAAACAGACAATTTCCAGAAAACAACAGTCGCGGGTGTTTTTGCCTGTGGAGATAATTCCAGTATGATGCGTTCTGTAGCGAATGCGGTTGCTGCAGGAAACCTAGCTGGAGCAATGGTTAATAAAGAACTTGTTGATGAGGTTTTTTAGTGGCCATATTGATCTGTTTTCCGGCAGTGGTGACACATTGTTAATTCATCAGGAAGTTTTTACAAAAACTTCCTGATGCGTAAATGCTGTCTTTATTAAATTTTTTTGTCCAAATTTTACTGAAATAATAGCTGCCGATAAGATAAACCGACACCAGGAAGTGATCCTTTATGATGGATAATCGTTTTAAAAGTCGACGGTTCCTACTCTACATTTGTTGAATACGTTCGGTCCGACTAGCCGTTTCCCGTCCCCATTCTGCAATAGATTCTAATAGCGGAATAAGCGTCTTGCCGAATGGTGTAAGTTCGTAATCTACTTTCAAAGGAGCTTTTTCGGTATGTACTGTACGCTTTACTAAACCATCAGCCTCAAGTTCCTTTAATTGTAAGCTTAATGTACGCTCGGTAATTAATGCACATTCTTTTCTTAATTCATTATAACGTTTTTTTTCAATTAGATGAATCAAAATTACTGCTTTCCATTTTCCGCCTATGTATTTCATAGTTAGGCTGGTACTGCATGGGTATTGTTTGTTGTCTATCAAATACATCTGTTACTATCAAGTTTGACCGTTATTGCAAATATATAATACTATATTTAAGTTTGCAACTATAAAATATATAGTTAATTTAATCTTGTATGTTATGGCTTTTTTAGAAACTGCAAAGCAACGTTACACAACGAAAAAGTATAATTCAGAAGCGCTAATTCCGGAGGAGAAAATCGCTGAATTAAAGGAAATAATCCGATTGAGTCCATCTTCCATCAATAGCCAGCCATGGAAATTCTTCTTTGTCTCTTCTGGGGAGATGAAACAAAAACTCGCTGCCGCATCCTATTGGAACGCACAGAAGATAAATGAGGCAAGCCATCTGGTTGTCTTTAGCGCACTTACCGATGTAGATCGCTTTGAAGAGCAGATCGCAAACACGCTTCCAGAGGGATCGATTAATTACTATAAGCAATTTTTGCAGTCGAAAGGGGAGTTCCATGTTCAATCCTGGATGAAGCAACAGGTGTATCTTTCTTTGGGATTTTTCCTTGCAGCCTGTGCTGCAAATCATATTGACGCAACCCCAATGGAAGGAATTGAAAATTCCGTCTACGATGAAATACTGGAACTCGATGGCTATCAGACGCTGTTTGCAGTTGCTATTGGCTATCGACATGTGGAGGATGCAAATCAGCCTGCAATTACCGCAAAATCACGTTTGACAATTGCAGATATAATTGAAGAGTTCTAGGTAAAAAAAGATGAAACCAATAGTGGTTTCATCTTTTTTACATTAGTTTAAACTTATCTTTTTGCCCTGTTCGGGGAAAACATAATTTATTTTAAGTGGATTATTGTTGAGCAATTCGTTTTTAATGATTTCAGGGTTGTTACCAGTTGGTTTTCGGTGTGTGACTACTATGCTTAGCCCTTCCAAGTTTTTTAGTCCCGTTTTTTCTTTGAGCTTTACGAGTTCTTCTAGCAGCAAATTGGGGGTTAGGTGACCGAAGAGTAAATTTTCTGGCTGATTATTTGGGAAGGAGACTTCAATCAATATGCTGTTTAATTGTTTATTTTTGATCAGAGGGGTAATCTTATTCCAGAGCTTATCTAGCTGATCGGATTTTTCCACCCGGTCCGCGCCAGTATCGCCGAGGTAAAGGAGGTAGTGATTATCATGGCGGACAAGTGCTGCACTACTTTTATATGGATTTACATGGCTCAGCTCATATGCCGTCAAAGATAATGCTGTATTTGGTACTTGCATTTCCAGCCCCTCCTGTAAACTGTTGTAATGATACTTTCCTAGTATGGGTTTTTGGCCCTGATCCCCAAAATTGATCCAGGTATCCGTGATGAAATAGTGATTTTGTAGAATTTGAAGGACCGGATCAATAGCGAAAATGTTCTTTTTGCTATCGGCAGGAGAATTAATAATAAGACCCGATAGATGATCGAGATGTCCATGGGAAATGAAATATCCCTTTATTTGGTTATGCAAAATTGTTTCGACCGATCCATTTAGACTTTTCAACACAATAGCTTTTCTAATCCCCGTATTTATGGTTCCGGCGTCGAGGCAAAGGAAGGCCGTATCTCTTGGAGTGCCTACTAAATAAGCAGAAAGATTGTCTTCTTGTTCGCCACCATATATTCCCAGCGGGACAAGGTCAAAATGCTGTGCCTGACAGGTCATGGTCACAAGAAATGTAAAAATGGAAAGCGCTAGTTTTTTCATGATTATTAAACTAAAAACCCATCCGTTGTTATAGGATGGGTTCAAATTTACGTTATTTTTTGTTTATTGGTTGAATCGGTAACGTACACCCAGCTGAATTCTCCAGCGTGAAGTTTCATCCACACTGTTCGAGAAAGTGTTGGTTAAAGGAATCTGATTTGTTGCATCTAAATACGGGAATGAGAATGTTGGTTGTCCCTGCGCATTCAATCCTTTGTAATTTAAGATACCGTTCGCTCTGTTGGCAAATTGGGCAACTCCCCAGCTTTTGTTGATCATATTACCGAAATTAAATACATCAAAAGTAATCTGCAATTGATGTTTCTTACCGCTGGTATTTAAAAATACATCTTGCGCGATGCGGATATCCAGTGTTCCGATCATTTTTCCTACCAATGCGTTACGTTTCGCGTATTGGCCTCTGTGCGCGTTCAGGTAATTGTCCTGATTAATGTATCCGTTCAATTGAGACCATAATTGATCAGCTGTCCGAGTGTCTTGCACATTGTCGCCAACAAGTGCAATTTCAGCTTTACTATTTGGAATGTAGATCAAGTCATTACCAGACAAACCATCATTGTTCAGGTCACCGCCATAAGTATAAGAGTAGCGAGGCCCGTCCTGCAGTTGATAAAATAAGGAGAATGTCGTTCCTAAATGATCCAGGTATTCTTTACGGTAAGAGAAGTTGGCAATAAATCTATTTTTAACCAAATAAGTTGAATAAGATAGGTCAGCGCTATTTGGATTACCCGACACATAGCGATCACGCCACATGGATTGAGCAATAGATCCTCCATCGTTCACAGATCTTGAATCTGTATAGGTATAACCGATATTTGCAAAAAATCCACCTTTGAACTCTTTCGACAATGTTCCTGTCAAGGTATAACTATAACCTTTTGATGTATTGGACATCACAATGGCGTCGGAAATATTCGGATTTTCGGGAGTAGGTTGAGCAGCACCATAAATACGTGGAGTATTGTAACGCATACGGTTATCGGCACCAACTAAAGCTTTACCGTCCGTCGTATTTAGATTGACGTTACGGAAATAGACCGAATTGATATCTTTTGAATACATGGCTTCAAAAGTACCAATAACACCGCCTGGTAATTTTTGGTCAATGGCAAGGTTCGTTCTCCAAAGCTGCATAAATTTGAAGTTATTATCCGTTACCGCCAAGTTATAACTCGAGTTGTTGGCTGCAGTTTGGTGGTTCACATTGCGATAAGCATCTACATCAGGTGTAAATGGGCGGTTTGTAGGATTATTAATAGATTCAGAACCAAACATAACACCATTATTGCCGGCCTGATTAGAAATCCATACTAATGGCGGACGACCCGTAAAGATTCCCGATCCACCACGTACCTGCGTTTGATTGGTTCCATTGACATTCCAATTAAATCCAATTCGTGGCGACCAAAGAATTGCACTCTTTGGATATTTTGATACATCGATCTTTTCACCTTGATCAAAATTCAACTTGGTTACATTATCATTTTTCAGTTCATTGGGGGATGATATGTTAGTCAAATCGGCTCTCAATCCAGCAGTCAATTTAAAATGATCATTTACAGCATAGGCATCCTGTGCATATAGACCAAACATACGTGCTGAAATTTCTGCATAAGGAAATGACCCATCAGGTAAAACAGAATATTGGATTTGGTATTTGGTTGCGTTGGAAACATTATTTTTTGCAGAGTTGTAGAAGTCATCTAAACTGGCAAATGTATAGGCTCCATAATAGTTCGGTGCAAATCCATTGGTGGTTTTGTAATTTTCAAAATTGGCTCCCAAGGTAATCTCATGCTTTCCGGCATAAATATTAAAGTTGTTGGTTGCTTGAAATACCTTCGTCTTTAAGCTATTAAATGCTGTAAATGGTTCGTAACCAAATGCTGTCATGCTACTACCGTCGGGGTTCATGATGTCTACCAAAGGAAATGGTTGGCCACCTTTCGACTCTCTATAGTCGTTCATGACATTGTATCCTACGGTCAATGAATTAGAATATTTGCTACTGATACGCGTACGTAATTCTAAATTCACATTGTCCATGTTGTTGTTTATACCGTAGCCTGCTGAGCTGAAAGGTAGGCCAAGGTTGGACGGTTGCCGATTATTTTTGGGCGCACCACTATTGGACGGTAAGATGTCGCGATAGGAACGAAAGTAGAAATATTTAGCGCTTAAGGTATTTTTTTGATCGATATTGTAATCTAATTTAACGGAAAATTTGTCACTGCGTGTATCCAAAGGATAATCTTGATAAGATCCAGGATTATACCCGATCGATTTAAGGTAGTTGGCTAGCTCATCAAGTTTCTCCGCAGATACGGTTGAAACATTCGGCCCCGTATTTCCTCCGCGTGAAGCTATAAAATTTGTTCCTGGGTCTGTTCTTCGCTCAAGCTCGCCGCTTGCAAAAAAGAATAGCTTGTTTTTGATAATTGGTCCCCCCACGGTAAAACCATAGCCTTTTAAGCTGAAGTTGTTGACTGGTGCTCTTAGTCCGGCCGAATTGTATTTGTTGACTAAATTCTGATTTCTGAAATAATAATTTAACGAACCTTGTACTTCGTTGGTACCACTTCTTGTTACGGCATTGATTGCAGCACCGGTAAAACCATTTTGTCTTACGTCATAAGGAGCAATGTTTACTGAAATCTCCTCAAAGGCATCCATATTGATAGGTTGCGAGTTTGTTTGGCTTCCGATGGTTCCTTGTAGTCCAAACGCGTTGTTAAATAGCGCGCCATCGATGGTAAAGTTATTGGCAAGGTTGCTTCTTCCTGCAAAAGAAGGATTACCGTACTGCATCGAAAATTGAGGGGTCAGTTTGACAAAGTCTGTAAAGCTTCGATTGAGTGTGGGTAGATTTTGAATCGCTGTGCGGGAAATGTTTTGTGCCGCACCTGTTCGGCCGGAGTTGAAGACTTTGCCCTGTCTCGTACCTACAACGACAGCTTCATCCAATACTTGCGATGCGGACTGCATCTGAATATCTAATGTTGAGCTTTGTCCCAAAGCCAGTTTCTCGATCTGCTTGATATTGGGTGAATGCCCAAGATAAGTTACAGTGATTTGATAAGGGCCACCAATTCTCATATTGGGGAGATTATAGCGTCCGTCACTTCGCGATGAAGTAACGTACTTTGTCCCAGAAGGTAAATGTATGGCTTCAATTGTCGCCCCATTGATTGGCGAATTTCCCTCTCTGACGGTTCCATTCAGAGCAGAGGTGGTTTCATTTTGCGCATAGGTAAGTGAGGTACCGATTGTGCTTAGCAAAATGCTGGTAATCAAATGTTTTCTCATTTGTTTTGTAGCTGTTTAAATGACTAGGTGATTTTTAAACCGCGATAAAGGTAGGAGAGTAGTATTGATTTTGTGTTAAGTAAATATTATTTAACGGTTTCCACTGTCGTAGGTATAAACCGTTTTTTATTATTGATAATTCAGTCCAATCTTGCTTGCGGCTATTTTTTAATTTTGATTATGTTTACGTTTTTTCTTTTGTTGTTTAGTATATTCAAACCTATTTAACCGGATTGGATTTTATCGTTACTTATGACCATAAATTTTAAAAACATAGATTATTTGAAGTCTGGAAACGACGTGCAGAAAAAAGCCTATCGGTTATTGACTGACTATCAAATTACTACTCTTCTTGATGCTTATGATCCGATTGTAGTTGGTACGATACCGATTCAGCTAGATGTGGGTGGGAGTGATATAGACATTATTCTTTGTGTCGACGATTTTGATGCTCTTGAAGAAATGCTGTCTCTTAATTTTTCGAAACATGCACATTTTCGGTTACAGCGGCCGGCCGATCGTGTAATCGTCTGCCGTTTCACGATTGAAGAGCAGCTTTTTGAAATTTATGCAACGGATAAAGCAACTGAAATTCAGAATGGATACTTACATATGCTTAAAGAGCATGAAATTATTCAATTGAGGGGTGGAGAATTCGCTGAACAGGTCAGACAGCTCAAGAGGAGTGGGATAAAAACTGAGCCTGCATTTTGTCAGCTATTGGGAATTGAAGGCGATGCATATACAGAACTTCTAAAGTATAATCCAGCAGATAACACGATGAACTATGAATGATTTTAATCTATAATAGAATGAATCCCCTAGTTGCACAGTTCAAAAAATATGGCTATCTCAATGAAGCAATTGAGAAAGCGGTAGAAAATAGAACGCGTTATTTCTTTAAGAAAAAGGGCGAGCATTTTTTGAGAGAAGGGCAGCATTTATCCAGCTATTTTGTTTTAAGTACAGGATTACTACGAGCTTATTTTTTTAAAAACGGACGTGAAATGAACAGCTGGTTTGGTGAGGAAAACCAGATTTTTGGATCGATTTTACCCGTTTATACTGAAAAACCCTCTTTTGAAAATATTCAGCTTCTTGAAGATTCCGAGATCTATGCTATTTCTGTAGACGATTTAAATGAATTGTATAGAATTTATCCTGAACTAAATCTTATCGGTCGGAAGATTGCCGAGGAGGTTTGTATTATTCTTGAAGAACGGATTATGTCGCTGCATACCGAATCTGCAGTAGAACGATATCAATCGCTCATACGCTTACAGCCCAATTTGTTAAATAGAATTAATCTCGGTCATATTGCATCATATTTAGGGATTACACAAGAAACACTTAGTCGGATCCGGCGATAAGGTACGATTTTGATATAAGTCAAAAAATGCACCTCATTTAGCGATTATCTTTGCTGTAGAAATTTAAACTATTGAAAATGAATTGGATTGCATTGATCATCGCTGGCATTTTTGAAATTGGCTGGCCGCTCGGATTAAAAATGGCTCAACAGCCAGATTCAAATAAATTGGGTTGGATCATATTGGCTATTGTTTCTATGAGCATTAGTGGAGGATTATTGTTTTTCGCTCAAAAGGCAATTCCTATCGGTACAGCTTATGCCGTATGGACAGGTTTGGGAGCTGTGGGAACATTGATTGTTGGAATCTTTTTTTTCGGAGATTCTGCCAATATATTTAGGCTCCTTTCAGCAACATTGATCGTCGCTGGAATTATCGGTTTAAAAATATTCTAAAAAGCCACAGGAAATGCTATTTATGTTAGGGAAGATTTAAATAAATTATAAAGGTGAGCTCAATTTGCTTGACTAGAATGTTCAAAGTCGTTTGAAACGCACTTTTTTAATCAAAACTCCTTATAAAAGAGTAGGTTGGGATGATTTTTGCTTGATAATCAAATTATGAGGCAAGAACTAGCAGAAAAAATAGAATTGTATAGTAAAAGGTACGGCCTATTTATGCGGCCGGAGTATATTAGCTTTGCTCGGGACACGACAAGACTTTTGCTTCGCAATGAATGTCTCCGTGAAGGTGATATAAAAGCGTACCAAGACTATATTGCTTCTCATTATCCGGAAGATCTTCCCTGGGAAATGAAACAATATCAGGAAACGACCAAAGCATTGGAACGAATGAGTAAGGAAATGGCAATTGCTTGGGTGAATACGCATCAAATCAATATTTTCGAATCCGATATTTTTATCGATGATGAAGATTCAATTTTGCGCCCTATTCAGTCAAAGGATGAAGATATGTTTCGCTATAATTTTAATGCGTTGGAAGAACTCATCTACAATCACCAAAGACCAGAAGATCTATTTCGGCGGAATAGGGATTGTTTTTGGATAGATACAAGAATTGAATGGCGGTAGTTTGCAGCTCATCTTGATGCTGTTTCCCAAGCATTATCTCCTTTTATAATGAATACTTCTTGCGATATTTTTTATAATCGAGACGCTAAAACAATTTTTTGTTTTAGCGTCCAAGTCCTTCGCATATCTGAAGGACTTTTTTATAAAAGCTTTATTTTTAGATTTCTAAACGATACGCCTCTCGACCAATCCTGCAGTGCTAATTTCCCATTGATATGCTTACCAAACTCCGGATAATCTTTGAAATTACTATGCTTTACTAAATCTTTCCATTTAGCTGAATTAAAATCCATTTCAGCAGTGATTTTTCCATTTAGGAAGAATGTAATTTTTCCATCTTTCTGAACGATACTGGATTCATTCCAATCATCTTGCGTTTTAATGTTGACAAAGTTTTGTTGCGGTAGAAATGTATAAAGACAGCCCGAACGCTTTAGCGGTTTATCAAAATCAGGATGGGAATCTGCCAACAGTTGGTACTCCGGTCCAGAATGGTAGGTCGCATTAATATCGGGTCTTTCCTGTACGTTGACAAAAACGCCACTATTTCCCTCTTTTTCCAGCTTCCATTCAAACTTAAACTCATAATTTTTATACTCTTTGTCCGATACCAAGTCGTATTTTTGGCTTTCACTGTTTGGGTCACAGTAAATTGTTCCATTTTTTACAATCCAGGCCGTAGGCGCATTTTTGCTATTATTGTACGTATGCCAATTGTTGAGCGTGCTACCATCAAATAAAAGTTGCCAGCCATTACTTTGCTCTTCTTCTGTCAATGTATTGGGACTGCTTTTTTCATTTTGACAGGAGAGTAAAATACAGCCCAGAAAGACCCATAAGGTGATTTTTTTGAAAAGGTTTAAGTTTATCATTGTTTTTATTTTTATAAGTGTCTTTTTAATACGTTTTCCCAACCAATATGTATTCCCTAAAATAATTTTTAATGTGAACTTTTGGAGACAATTTCATATTCCTTTGCAAATTTGTTACATAGTGCTTCTGCTAATACTTATCCCGAGGTTCACATATTCTCCCATTCATTCATGAATTTTTAAAATGTGCTGGCCCATCATTTTAAAAGATAAATCGGCTCAAGCCGTCTATACTTTTTTGGTCACCTTTCAAGCATAGATGACAAGGTACACATTATAATGATTTGATCACATTTTCAGCATAGTCATTCTCATTTTGATAAAATAACCGTATCAAAATGATAGGATTCTCCAATTCTATTTTGTGACTTATTTTTTTATATCATCTGATTAATAGTGTTTTATGATGTTTTTCGGCACAGTGGAACAGGATTTGGCTTATGGGGACAAATGAATGTAAATATGAAAACAGGACGGAAAAGAAAAGTATGTGGTAAGAGTCCGCCGAGGGGGACGATCGGCAAAGCTACTAGCATTAAATTCAAGTTTAAAAAATGAAATCGCAAGTCACTAATAAAGTTTAACAATGGTAATAACAATCATACTCATCATAACTGGACTATTTTTCTTCTGGTTATTCTATAAAATGGTCGACTTTTTCGGCAAAATATAAAATAAATAATATGAAAGAGAAGCAAGAAAATAAAGGCAGAGGTTCCGCTCATAATGTGTCGGGCGACCGTATAGCGAAGGTCATCGTAGTGGTATTGATTATTGCAATGATTTTTCAACTCTATATCGGGTAGATTTTGATACATAGTTTTACGAACAACATGAAAAAATTAAATCAATACGGTGCAGGTCTGTATATGGCGCTCCATTATAAAGAAATCCGATCAGAGATTAGTTTCCTATTACGGAAGCACAATTTTGCAGGAGCTTTACAGGCCGTTATTAATCATCTTCGGAGCTTAATAGTACTGCAAAGCACGGACAAAATTTGCCAGCATATTCATTTCCTCGGAATGATTTATGGACGAGGAAACAATTATGTAAAATACATTTTGGAAAATCTTTTTGTTAGATCTTTAGGAGGTCTTCGACGTATAAGTTCGGTCCATGCATGGGCAGAAATCGAAGCCCAGCTACCAACACCATTTTTAGAGGTCCTCAAAGGACAACAAATCCATAACCTTCTAATATCAAAGTAAATGACAGCTTTATTTATTGTAGCACTACTGGTTTTTACATACATCTGTTATGTACTCTTAAGGCCAGAAAAATTTTAATAACAAGATTACTCATTCGTCATTGTCAGCGATGAAACTGCGCTTTCAGTCAGTCCTTTTGGCATTACGAAGTCAAAAGAAGGGCTTAAAGTTAGCTGACGATTGATCATGATACACTTTTTATACAAATCAATTAAAGAAATGAATACAGAGATTCTTGGAATCATAGTGATGTTCATCGTAACATTACTACTCGGACTTCCCCTCGGGAAATATATAGCTAAGGTATATGGTAACGAAAAGACCTGGTTAGATCCATTGTTTCAACCATTGGAACGTTTTTTTTATCGAGTGACAGGAATTAATCCCAATGTTCAGATGACTTGGCAACAGCACCTCGTTGCTCTTCTGACAATTAATCTAGTGTGGTTCGTGTTGAGTATGGCTATCCTGATGAATATGGGAAGTTTGCCTTTAAATCCAGATGGAAATCCTGGAATGACTGCTGATTTGGCTTTTAATACTAGTATATCCTTTTTGGTTAACTGTAATCTCCAACACTATTCTGGGGAGTCGGGCGTGAGTTATCTAGGACAAATTTGGCTCATGTTTCTCCAATTCGTGACTGCAGGCGTGGGAATGGCTGCTGCAGTGGTTATTTTTAAAGCTTTTAGGGATAAAACAACAACGCAATTGGGCAATTTTTACGATTTCTTTGTGAAATCTTGCACCCGCATTTTACTCCCTATCTCGGTCCTGGTTGCTGCTATTTTCGTGTTCCAAGGCATGCCGATGACATTCGAAGGTAAGGACAGTATGATTACGGTTACTGGAGATACCGTACAGGTAAGTCGAGGACCAGTAGCTGCCTTTGTTCCAATTAAACATCTGGGAACAAATGGAGGTGGTTTTTTTGGTGCGAACAGTGCGCATCCATTCGAAAATCCCAATTATTTGACCAACATGGTGGAAATGATTGCCCAGTTTATTATCCCGATGGCGATGATATTTGCATTCGGCTTTTTTATTCGCAAGCGTAAATTTTCATGGATGATGTTTGGCGTGATGACCATTGGGTTTATCATCCTGACGATTCCAAATATAAAAATGGAAATGGCTGGAAATCCAGCGATCGCACAGATGGGTATTGATACGTCTATGGGGGCTATGGAGGGAAAGGAAGTACGTATTGGTGCCGCAGCATCCGGCTTTTGGAGTATTGTCACAACGATGATTTCGACGGGATCAGTCAATTCTATGCATGATAGTTACATGCCCTTATCTGGTATGAACGAACTGATAGCCATGATGGTGAATGCCTTTTATGGCGGTGTGGGCGCGGGGATACTCAATTTCTTCATTTTTATTATACTTGCCGTTTTCATTAGTGGCTTGATGGTGGGGCGCACACCAGAGTTTATGGGTAAGAAAGTTGAAGCGCGCGAAATGAAAATCGCCATGATTGTTGCTCTTGCCCATCCTTTTCTAATCCTTGTCGGTACAGCACTTGCGACAGCATTTCCAGCCCAAGGTGCTTCTACATTGAATAACCCTGGATTCCATGGTTTTAGTGAAATATTGTACGAATATACTTCGTCCGCAGCCAACAATGGTAGTGGTTTTGAAGGTCTTGGAGATAATACCATTTGGTGGAACATTTCGACGGGTATCGTATTGTTACTCGGCCGATTTATACCGATTATAGGCCCAATTGCTATTGCTGGGTTATTGGCTGAGAAGAAATTTATACCTGAAGGCGAGGGAACGCTAAAAACTGATACAAGTACATTCGGTTTAATGGTATTCGCTGTGATCGCGATTATTGCGGCACTCTCTTTCTTCCCTGCGTTGGCACTGGGTCCAATTGCGGAATATTTTTCCATGTAATACGTAAAAATTAAAGAATTCTAAAAATGAGCAGTCAACAAACATTGTTTCAGAAAGAGCTTGTACAACAAGCGTTAAAGCAATCTTTCGTGAAGCTAAATCCTAAAATAATGTTCCGTAATCCAGTGATGTTTACCGTGGAAATCGGGACGTTGATTATGGCCGTGGTTTGTCTTTGGATAATGACCGGAGAAAAATCACAAGGTACACTTGGTTATAATTTTACAGTATTTCTTATTCTATTTTTAACCTTGCTGTTTGGCAATTTTGCGGAGGCAATTGCCGAAGCCCGTGGGAAGGCGCAAGCAGATAGTCTTCGGAAAACTCGGGAGGAAACTCCTGCAACCCTGCGCGATGGTCGGGTCGTTTCATCCGCTCAATTGAAAAAAAATGATGTTTTTGTTTGTCAGGCTGGTGATGTAATTCCATTGGATGGGGAAATTATCGAGGGGTTGGCGACAATAGATGAAAGTGCAATTACCGGTGAATCAGCACCGGTGATCCGCGAGGCTGGGGGCGATAAAAGTTCAGTTACAGGTGGCACCAAGGTTTTATCCGATCGAATTGTCGTGCAGGTAACGACAGAACCGGGTGAAAGCTTTCTGGATAAGATGATCGCACTGGTCGAAGGGGCAAGCCGCCAAAAAACACCTAACGAGATTGCCTTAACCATCCTTTTGGCAGGTTTTACACTTGTTTTTATTATCGTAACGGTGACCTTAAAACCATTTGCGGATTATGCCAATGTCGGTATCACCATTGCTTCGTTTATTTCACTTTTTGTTTGTCTGATTCCAACGACAATAGGTGGTCTTTTATCGGCGATTGGTATCGCGGGAATGGATCGCGCACTTCGTGCAAATGTTATTACAAAAAGTGGCAAGGCAGTTGAAACGGCGGGTGACATTGATGTCTTGTTGCTTGATAAAACTGGAACCATTACGATCGGAAATCGTAAGGCGACAAATTTTTATCCCGCCGATGGTGTCATGAAAGAAGCGCTGGTACGTGCAGCAACATTGAGCTCCATGGCGGATGAAACACCAGAAGGGAAATCAATTGTCGAATTGGCTGGTGTCAACCCATCGAGCTATAAGGTCGAAAACCCGGCATTCATTAAGTTTACCGCCGAAACCCGTAGCTCGGGAATAGACTTTGAACAGACACGTATTCGTAAAGGTGCAACAGATGCTATTCGAAATATCATTGTAAAGGCTGGAAATCTATTTCCTCAGGAAATAGATGAGCGCGTAAAGCTTATCTCTCAAAATGGGGGGACCCCATTGGTCGTAGCCGAGAATGAACAAGTACTCGGTGTCATAGAATTGCAGGATGTGATAAAACCCGGGATTCATGAACGCTTTGAAAGGTTGCGAAAAATGGGTATTAAGACTGTTATGGTGACAGGAGACAATCCGTTAACGGCCAAATATATTGCCGAAAAAGCAGGGGTGGATGATTTCATCGCCGAAGCGAAACCCGAAGACAAGATGAACTATATCAAAAAAGAACAGCTTGACGGGCGATTGGTCGCCATGATGGGGGATGGTACAAACGATGCTCCGGCACTTGCACAAGCGGATGTTGGTGTAGCAATGAATAGCGGTACGCAAGCTGCAAAAGAGGCTGGAAATATGGTCGATCTCGACAATGATCCGACCAAATTGATCGAGGTTGTGGAGATAGGTAAGCAATTGTTGATGACCCGGGGTACGCTGACAACATTCAGTATTGCAAACGATGTTGCCAAATATTTTGCGATTATTCCGGCCCTGTTTATTGCGGCAATACCGGCGCTTCAAGGTTTAAATATTATGCAGCTCAGTAGTCCACAAAGCGCCATACTATCGGCTGTCATCTTCAACGCAATTATTATCCCATTACTGATTCCTTTGGCATTAAAGGGAGTTGCATACAAACCTATAGGCGCAAGCGCATTGTTACGGAGAAACCTGCTCGTTTTTGGACTTGGTGGAGTGCTCGTTCCATTTATTGGTATCAAGGTCATAGACCTACTGGTTTCGCTATTTATCTAATACATTTTTAATAATTAAAGCAAAGATGAAAACACATATATATCCAGCAATAAAGATTACAATAGTTTTATTGCTCCTGCTGTCAGTTGTATATCCGGCCCTTGTTTGGGCAATAGCTCAGATAGCACCTAATCATGGAAAAGGGGAAATGCTAGCGTACAACGGGCAAAAGTATTACAGAAATATTGGACAGGCCTTTACGCGTGATGATTACTTCTGGTCGCGTCCTTCCGCTGTTGGTTATAATGCAGCAGGATCGGGAGGAAGTAACAAAGGACCCTCTAATGGGGAATATCTTTCGGAAGTTAAGGCCCGTATTGATACGTTCTTAGTCCACAATCCCACCGTAAAACGCGAACAGGTACCGGTAGACATTGTTACAGCCAGTGGCAGTGGTTTGGATCCAGATATCTCGGTAGAGGCCGCAAAAATACAAATCGATCGTGTTGCGAAAGCAAGAGGTATATCGGTAAATAGCTTACAGTCTCTCGTTGATGCTCACGTTCAGACCCCTCTATGGAATATGTTTGGACCTCGCAAAATCAATGTCCTTGAACTAAATATTGCTTTGGACAAGATGGTTGAAAAATAAAATTGACCTGATGGGTCATTGATTTACACTTTACAAGAACGATATACATGAAAAAACTAGCGATGTTGGCCTGTTTACTCGCAGGAGCAACACAATTATTTGCACAGCAAGATACAACTCAAAATACCCAATTGTCTATCAGTGGTTACCTTGAAGCATATTACCTTCGGGACTTTAACAACCCAATTGGAAATACACGCCCAGGCTTTGTATATAGTCACAACAGAACAAATGAAGTAAACATAAACTTGGCACTTTTAAAAGCTGCGTACGAAACAACCAATACACGTGCAAATCTTGCTTTTGGTGTCGGTACATATATGAATGCGAACTACAGTGCGGAACCCGGTGTCTTAAAAAATATTTACGAAGCGAATGCCGGTGTTCGTATCTCGAAAAAACATAATCTATGGATCGATGCTGGAATATTTTCATCCCACTTGGGCTTTGAAAGCGCTATAGGAAAGGATAATTGGACTGTAACAAGGAGTATTTTTGCTGATAATTCCCCTTATTTTGAAACCGGCGCAAAAATATCCTATACATCCGCATCAGGAAAACTATTTTTAAGCGGGCTTATATTAAACGGATGGCAGCGGATTCAACGTGTGGATGGTAGCAGTTTACCTGCATTTGGACATCAATTAGTCTATAAACCGACAGCTAAATGGACTATCAATAGTGGTTCTTTTATTGGCAGTGATAAAGCGGATAGCGTCAGACAGATGCGCTATTTTCATAATCTATATGCCATTTATCAAATGAATGAAAAGCTGGGAATTACATTCGGATTTGATATTGGAGCGGAACAAAAAGCAAAAGGTAGCTCAACGTACAATGTATGGTACACGCCTGTGTTAATTGCACGATATGCGACGACCGAAAAATTTAGCTTAACAGCAAGAGGAGAATATTACAACGATAAGCATGGTGTAATCGTTTCGACTACGACAGATCAAGGTTTTCAAACGTTTGGCTATTCTTTAAATGCAGATTATGCAATTCTTCCCAATGTCGTTTGGCGCACGGAACTACGTAATCTCACCAATAAAGATGCTATTTTCCTTGATCGGACAAATAAGTTGGTGAAAAATAGTTTGACGGCTGTCACAGCACTTACAGTTAGTTTTTAAAACAATCGTTCCTGTCGTGTGTTGGATCGGCAGGAACTTTCTGAAATGAAAGGCAATAAAAATGGAAGAAAGGAAAA
Organism: Sphingobacterium sp. UBA2480; assembly: GCF_002341965.1. NCBI lineage: Bacteria > Pseudomonadati > Bacteroidota > Sphingobacteriia > Sphingobacteriales > Sphingobacteriaceae > Sphingobacterium > Sphingobacterium sp. UBA2480. The sequence continues at coordinate 1,087,483 of NZ_DDPA01000007.1, forward strand.
GCGCTGAACACTTTTTGGACCTTATCCGAAAATCGAGAAGAGGTCGCTTCAAACTTTATATCGGCATGAGTGCAGGCGTCGGAAAAACTTACCGCATGTTACAGGATGCCCATACACTTTTACAGGGAGGAATCGATGTGCGTATTGGCTATATTGAGACACATAATCGGAAGGAAACCCATCAATTGCTGGATGGTCTACCCGTTATAGCCCGACGCCATCTTTTTTATAAAGGCAAACAGTTAGAGGAACTGGATCTTTATGCTGTTTTGAATTCACATCCTGAGGTCGTCATTATCGATGAGCTGGCACATACCAATATTGAAGGTAGCAAAAATACCAAAAGGTGGCAGGATGTTATGGAGATTCTGGAAGCCGGGATTAATGTGATCAGCGCTGTAAATATCCAGCATATTGAGAGTTTAAACGAGGAGGTTAAAGCGATTACAGGGGTTGAAGTGCAAGAACGTGTCCCTGACAGTGTTATTGATTCCGCCGATGAAGTCGTTAACATTGACCTTACTGCAGAAGAACTTATCATCCGCCTAAAAGAGGGCAAGATCTATGACGCTTCAAAAATTCAGGCAGCACTTCAAAACTTCTTTAAAAGCGAACATATCTTGCAATTGCGGGAAATGGCGTTGAAAGAAGTGGCTTCCCAGGTTCAACGTAAAGTGGAGATCGAAGTTCAACCTCAACGATGGGTACGAAAGGAGCGTTTCCTGGCTTGTATAAGTTCCAATGAAATAAAAGCAAAAAACGTGATCCGAAAAACAGCGCGCTTAGCAGGGTATTACAATAGCAGTTGGTTTCTGCTTTATGTACAGTTGCCAAAAGAGCGTGGCGATCGGATAGCCTTAAATAAACAGCGGCACCTGATCAATAACTTTAAGCTGGCGACAGAACTTGGTGGTGAAATTATCAAAGTGGAAAGTCATAGTGTGGCAAAAGAGATTATCGCTTTGTGCGAGCTCCGCAAGATCACCACAGTTTGTATTGGTAAACCACGATTATCTCTTTTAAGGATGTTACTTGCTAAGGATACATTTAGCAAATTGCTGACGCAACTGTCGACCGAAGACATCGACCTGATTATATTGTCATAATGATAAAGGTAAATTGTGAATAAGATGAAAATAAAAACGAAACTTACCTTTGGTGTAGGATCACTTTTTCTCATGATCTTTCTACTCGCCACTTTAAGCGGCTGGTATGTAAACCGGTTAAAAAAGGATACCGCAAATATATTGACAGCAAATTACAACACGCTGCTGTATGCCAAGAATATGTTATTGGCTTTGGAGGAAATTCCTGTTGAAAAAACTGCTTTTAAGAACTTCGAGGTCAACCTTGACAAACAACGGAGAAATGTTACTGAAGTCGGAGAGCAACAAACAACGAACGCGATTGCTGAACATTTTTTAAAACTGAAATATAAGCCCTTAGACATCACTATTATCTCGTCCATCAGAAAGGATATTGCTTTGTTAATGGAGCAAAATATGACGGCAATTTCTAGGAAGAGTATTGTTGCGGATCGTACCGCAGAACATGCAATTTTGGTCATTTCATTTGCTGGGGCACTCTGTTTTATTATTGCTTTTATATTGCTGGTCAATTTGCCGTCCAATATAGCTGATCCCATAGCAAAATTGACAGCGAGTATTCGACAGATTGCAGGACAGAACTACAAAGAACGAATTCAGGTACAGAGCGGAGGTGAGTTTGCTGAACTCGTCGCTTCATTCAATTCCATGGCAGAGAAACTTGAAGAATACGCTGAAAGTAAACTTGAAAAAATTTTAAAGGAAAAAAGTCGAATCGAGTCTCTTGTGGATCATATGCATGATCCGGTGATAGGCTTCGACGAAGAGCGACGTGTTATTTTTGTCAACGAGGAAGCGCTTCGCATCACCAATCTACATAAAGATCAACTTCTCGGAAGATCTGCTTTGGCAGTTTCAGATGAAAATGATCTTGCTAAAGATATTTTTAAAGACCTGTTCCTTCCCGTGGAGCAACGTGAAAAGAATGCTGTTAAAATTTATGCGGACGATAGAGAAAGCTATTTTGAGAAAGATGTTATCGATATCAATGTTTTGCCGACTGGTGAACTGGAATCAAAGTTTATTGGGCAGGTGATTATCCTAAAGAATATTACGCCATTTAAGGAACTTGATCTTGCAAAAACAAACTTTATCGGCACCGTTTCTCACGAGTTCAAAACACCTATTGCTGCGATTCAGATGGGGGTTCAATTGCTGGAAAATGAACAAATAGGCCATCTGAATACCGAACAGCTCACCTTGTTAAACGGAATAAAAGAGGATTCTAACCGACTGCTTCAAATAACCGGTGAACTGTTAAATATGACCCAGGTTGAAAGTGGTTCCATCCAAATTAACTTACATACGACAGAAATACAGCCTATTATTGAATATGCTATCATGGCGAATCAATTTGCTGCGAATCAAAAAAATATACACTTTGTTATCGAGGTAGATCCCAAAGTGAAAGCTATATTTGCTGACAATGAGAAAACTGCCTGGGTTCTTACCAATTTTCTTTCCAATGCGATACGTTACTCGCATGAAGATTCGGTCATTCGTATAGGGGTGGAAAATAACGAACTTAAAACAAAATTTATCGTTACCGACAGCGGACAAGGGATCGAGCCTAAATATCTGGATAAAATATTTGCACGCTACTTTCGTGTACCGGGATCCAAAAAAGGTGGAACAGGACTTGGTTTAAGTATTAGTAAAGAGTTTATAGAAGCGCAAGGAGGCGAGATTGGTGTTGAAAGTGATTATGGCGCAGGAAGTTCTTTCTATTTTTCATTACGTACTGCTATTCCCGATAATTAATACATACTAATCGGATGGTGTCTGTTCCTATAGTGTATTATGACAACACGACAAAGTTGGATCAGATGAGAACAGTTTTTGAGATTATAAGTGGTGCCGGCGAGCCACTCATAATCTCAAAAATGGATTAATGGTTAACTAAAGCCATAGCAGCTTCGCTGTATCGAGCTCCGATATTAGGGTATTTATGGAGTATTTCATCGATTGTTTTTAAATCATCATTCGATAATTGTATGTCAAGGGCGCCCACATTTTCTTCCAGGTATTTTCTTTTTTTAGTTCCTGGAATGGGAATGATGTCATTTCCCTGTGCCAGTACCCACGCTAAAGCGAGCTGTATAGGACTACAGTTTTTATCTTTTGCCAGTAGAGAGAAGTCGGCGACCAATTGTGCATTGTTCAAAGCATGTTCGCCTTGATTACGCGGTAAGGTTCTTCTAAAGTCGTCCGAAGCGAGATTTTCTAGATTTAAAGAATTTGAAAATAATCCACGCGCTAGCGGTGCATAAGGAATTAAACTTATCCCCAATTGACGTACAGTCTTTAGGATTTCTTTTTCTACATCGCGTGTAAGGAGCGAATATTCGCTCTGTAAAGCAGCTATAGGGTGTACGGCATTTGCTTTGATGATTGAGGCGGGGGATGCTTCGCTTAAGCCAAGATACCTCACTTTTCCTTCTTTAACCAATTCCGCCATAGCGCCTACGGTCTCTTCGATGGGAATATTGGGATCTACGCGATGTGCATAATAAAGATCTATGGTATCTATTCCAAGGCGTTTTAAACTTTTTTCCACCGCTAATTTTATCCATTCGGGCGAGCCATCGAAGTAGGTGTTTGCCGTACCACTTGGACCTGCTACTTCATCTTTAAAGCGAAACCCAAATTTTGTTGCAATAAAAACTTTGTCACGGTTGGGAACAAGTACTTTTGAAATAAGCTCCTCATTGGCACCGTTGCCGTACATATCTGCGGTATCCCAAAAATTAATGCCTAGGTCCAATGCTCTTTCCAATGTAGCAATGCTCTCTTTCTCGTCCGTAGGTCCGTATGCAAAGCTCATTCCCATACAACCTAATCCAATCGCAGAGAGTTTTTCATTTGTTGTTCCAAGATTTCTATATTTCATAATAATGACATTTTGTTTAATACAAAAGTACACATGGAATAAACGAAGGGAGTTAAGACAATCAAACAGATTGTTATACAATTCAAACAGAACCGCTTCGGACTTGGTTTGGGGACATCCCCGTGTGCTTTTTGAAGAAATTGGTGAAATAGGAAGGATATTCAAATCCTAGGCTGTAGGCAATATCCGATATATTCCAATTGGTATGCAACAACAAAGCTTTGGCTTCTTGGGCCACACGGTTTGCAATGTGTGTACTGGTGGTTTTGCCTGTGGCTTCTTTTACCGACCTGTTGAGGTGATTGATATGAACCGAAAGCGCATGAGCATAATCTGCAGGGCTTTTCAACTGTAGGCTAAGCTGAAGGGTATTGATTGGAAATTGTCTTTCTAACAGCTCAAGAAATAGTCCCGATACCCTGGTTGAAGCGTTGGTATAAGATCCAAAACTCGCTGCGGGACTCGATTTCATGGTTTCATGAATTAGAAGATGTAGATAACTTCGCAACATATCATCTTTATGAACGTAGCTTGAGTTCATTTCAACTATCATCTTCTGGAAGATTGCAGAAATTTCTGCTAATTGTGTTTCATCCGGAAAATAGATCGGATTGCTGCCTATCTTGAACAGCGGGGAGTCTTTTAGACTTTCTATCCGTTCACTATGCTGTATAAATTCCTCTGTAAATATACAATACCATCCTGATTGTTCTGAGGATTCCGGTTCCCAAGCATAGGGGACAACCGGATTCGCAAATAACATGGCCGGTTTATCGATTTGTATCCACTTATCTGCGTAATATAGTTTTCCACGCCCTATAATAAGGGAGGTTTTATAAAAATCACGGCGATTGTACGGAGATACGACAGTACAGGATTCTCTACTGAAAACATTGAAATGCCCAATTCCGGTATTATTTAGCGGCAAATCCAAATTAGTTAAACCTGGTTGCCTTTTGTAAAAATCTGTTACACTTTCGGCTGATTTCATATCACTAAATTAAAAAAAGTGAAACAATCCTAGGTCATAAATGGATCAGTTTCTCAAAAATGAATTCCAATTTTTGGTTAGCTAATGGTATTTTATTTAAACTGTTTGTGATCTTGTTCGTATTTTTGCGTTATCCAATAATTGTTTTTCTTTATCACAAAGATACCCTTTACATGTTATGGCCATGATTAAAATTTATCATAATAAAAATTGTAGCAAGAGTTGTAATGCATTGGAAGTGCTACAGCATCAAGCTGTGGATATAGAAGTGCAGGAGTACTTAAATGATGTTCCAACCAGAGACCAGTTGATTGAATTATTGGGACAACTCAATTTAAAACCTTTGGAACTTATCAGAAAAGGAGAATCTGTTTTTCAGGAAAAATTCCAAAATCTTCATTTGACCGATGAGCAATGGATCGATGCGATGTTAGCGTATCCGATCTTAATTGAGCGACCTATCGTTGTAAAGGATGGTGTAGCCGTAATTGGTCGACCTATTGAAAAAGTTGTAAAGCTCATTCTGGCTAAACAATAAGTTGGCTTGATCTTTGTGACTTCTTTTTTATGAAGCATTTTATGAATATATTGACAGCCTTGTTCGATATTTTTAAACTATTTGTCTGATCTAACTCATACTTATCTTCAGTGATCTGAACAGACTATTAGTTGAGCAAATTAAGTTTATTGATGTCAAATAGGCTATCTATGGTTATGTTTACTTAATCAAGGGCTTGCTGACGTGTTCGGATGCAATATGCTGGTCATTTTTTTCTTATCATTTTCAAGGGCAACAAAGGGAAGATCAGACAGTACTCGGATTCTAACTTTCGACAGTGCTTGTTCAGTGATTACTCAGTGCTTGTTCAGTGATCATTCAGTGTAGACTGAATAAACAATGATTGACTACTGTCTAAAAATTGATTTAAAACTGTTATTAGATACAATTTGGTATCAATGTATTTCAGTTTTATCCTTGATGTCTATGACCTACTCTAGTAAATACGGAAATCATACAGTCTACTTGTATTTAATTGGTTAAAATATTTGAAATAACTATTGTCATGTTGTTTTCAAATATTGATTATTAAGCTACAAATATCGCTAAGTTTTGACCTAATATGGGTTGCAGATTTAAGGGGTGAATAATTATGTGCAGATTTACGGTGATCAATGAAAACATGGGGTATGTTTTCACGATTTTACAGATTTAAATACTTCATTAAATATTTTTAGTTTGAAAAGAGTCCTCATTATCCTGTTCATATTGCTGGTTTCATTTTTAATTGCAGCGTTTTTTATAAAAGTCAACAAGAGGGAAACCTTACTCTATAAGATACAGCAGTGGGTTAGCTACGACGCAGCAGATTGGGAAAATTACGAAAAAAATAAGCAGCTATTGGCTTCCGGAGCCACCGAAGTAACGACGACGGAAGTGACGGCTGCCGAAGATGATCTATATCCGGTCGATACGAATCGCATATCGCCGGAATTTAGGGCTTTAGAAATCGAAAAAATTAAAAAAGCAGATTTTGGGCGATTAGTAATAGCAAAGTTACGACCCGATCATGAGGATGCACAAATTGCATTAATTCATCTCACAGATCGTAAATTGACCGATGTGATAATCAATCAGAAGATTAATATTAAAGTTGGAACTTGTTTTGAAAACCCAAAAACAGCAGGTAATTATCGCTGTGTAAGTTGTATGATTTTACTTTACAATCGAGAGAAGAAAGATTGGGTTGAAGCTCCAAACGGCGAGAATTTCTTGAAAAATGCCTATGATTTCTACCAGGCGTCCGAAGGGGATATTTGGCAAGCACGCGAGCTGTCCATGAGAATCCCGTACGATTATGCGCTGGTAGCAAAATATAGTAAGTAAGATTTCTTTTAAGTAGTTAATATCAATACCGTTATGTTTAAATTTTTGAAAGAATTATTGAATGCGGCAAAGGAAGGTGTAAATGAAGCCAAAGATGAACTTACTTTGAAAGCCGAAGAGGAAAAAAGGGCGGGAAGTTTAGTACCTGATAACACTATACTTCTGAATATTCCTTATGAAGAACAGTTTGGTAATGCGCTAGGAGCCGCATTTAGAGTGATTGTTTTTGGGGATTGGTTTACAGTATTCGGAAGTACCGGAGATGATGGTAGTTATCCCATTCACTTATATCAATTTGGTAATTATCCAAGAATTGATCAATATAGAAGTGATTTTATCAAATTGCTACAGAGAGATTTTGGTATAACGGATAGAGAAACTTGTCTTCAAATGTTGAGTTCATACTTTACGTTACTTGGGATAGAAAAGACAGGGACCGCATTAGAGGGAAAAAACTGCAAAATTGATACATCCATTTGGGATATCTCCAAATCAGGGGTAAATGCCTTTGTTGTTGCTGTAGTAAGTCATATTACGACATCCGCAACAGACGTTGGATATTTACCAAAACCTGTGGCATTAAATGTTCTCAAGAGTTTGTCACTATATGCGAGAAAGCATTTTATTGATTGGTTGCAATTTTCCGATTATTTCCTGGAAGGAGAAGATCAAGTTGGTGTAAACAGTAAAATTGGGAAATCTTACTTGAAAAGGTATATTGGGTATCTTAAAGAAAAGAAAGGAAGTCCTTGGAATAATATCGCATGGTAGAATGGTAATCATTCCGTCTGAGTGTTGTCTCACGTGGCCTTCACATCCACTACATTTTACAGCTTTGGATTTGCTTTATCAATTTGAACAACAAATCGCTCAGAAACAACTCGGTGACCATAGGTATTTCGAAGGATTAGATGCTATCGAGAAAGATGAAGGGGGAATTCCGATGTTCTATCTGACTTGTGGAAGTTAATTTCTTTTTGTGGAATAAATGAATTCTAAAGGCATCATTTTGGTTCTCAGTTGTGTGTTGATCGTTGTCATGTTGATAGAAGTCTATAGGAAAAATGTAGCTAAGAAATATTTATACGGTGTTAAAAAAAGCTATGAAATGAATGATCATTTTGAGACAGATAAATTAAGAAAACTGTCATCACGTCCCTTTTTATTTGGTATAGAAGATAATCTGCTAAGTGACGAAGATTATTTTTTTGATGAAAATTATTTCTACGCTGTCGGTCGAAGAGGCGGGGCAGGTAGATCCTTTAGGTTAGTGGATATCATTGAGCTTCGTAGGACATCGACTCAAATTAATAATCACTATATCTGGCAAGTCGTCGTTCAATTGGATAGTAAGGGACAGTCCATTTTCAGTTTTACGCATAACTATTCCCTCTGGAATAGGAATTTCTATGCTTTTTATCAAAAAATACGGGAACTAAATCCACATGCAATCAAATCAAAATGGAGTTTGTGGAGGATGTAACAAATTCAATTTCAGCGTTTGTTTTGTACTGAAAAAGTTGTCGTAACTAAAACTGTAATCTAATAACTTTTGTTATCCTAAGTAAAAGTTTATGGGCAAATTACGATTATTGATCATGAGTGTGTTGGCAATTTTTATTTATGGAGCTTGTCAATTTCCTCAGCGCCCACCACAATCCAGTACAAATGAATCTAATCACAAGGCACAGGAATTACCTTCTAACGTAACCTTTTTTGGTGGTGGAAGATCTAAGGAAATGAATATGGTATCAGGGAAAACAGATACTATTTTCATTTCAGTCCATCAGGCAGATTCGGTTCTTATCAAAATAAAAACTCCCATGGATACAGCCAATGTACGAATTAGTCAGCTTTTTCTGCCCGATGGTTCTTCTGATGGTCCTTTTGGCAAGGAGTTTACCTATAGATTTAAAGATATTGGCCAATATCATATTACTGTGAATGAGAATAAAATGATAGGGAATCATTATTCAGGGCCATATATAGTGCAAATTGTGCCAATAGTTCAATCTTTCTAGGCTATTCGACATCACCTTTGTATTTAATCGTATTATTTACATAAAGCGCTGATTTTTTAGCATCGTATCTATAGTTATCCTTCTGATAAATGTCATTCTCAACTTTATCCAAGATAACGGTTTTTTTACTGTCATCAGGTAAGAATAATTCTAGCTTTGATTTGTCCTCGCTAAGGACAACAAAGGCACTAATGATAGCTTTTCCTTCTTCTTTCTCCGTTGGATTTAGGCGTAAGCCAACATTAAAGACCTGGATACATCCTTGTTTGATCTCACTCCAAGTTTGTCCTGCCGCGACCAAACAACCGTGCTCATCCTTGTTGCCGCCGATCGACGAGGTTGCTTCTTCCTTGCTTTGATCAACTGCTTCTTTGGATTCATTGTTCTTGGGAGTATTATTACAGGCCGTGAAAGTAACAAGACTCATTGCTATAAATGCTAATTTTCTCATTTGAATCGGTTTTTATATGTTCCATGAGGTTCGTACAATAAATATACCACAGTCATCAGTTTATTCTTTAATCGACCCACTACGTTAGATTTTCCTCCTTTAATTAGCTATAAAGTGTATCTCTACAGTATCGCAGAAAAATGTGTAGCGTAGGTCAATATTGTCATAGGACAAGTCGAATTTCTGTATAGTTTATTAATATTGTGATGTCGTTCAATGTAGCCTTTTATCTCAGTACATTGAACGGAATGATTTTAAACCGGTGTAGATAGATAAAAGGATTCTTATCATTTAAAACATCCTATGAAACATAAAGATCAACCTGTAAAAAAATTGGTTTCGGTTATTTTAGTTGAAAAGCAGCTAGCCGATGTTTGGAAATACTGGAATGATGCTGATGCCATTATGCAATGGAATATCCCATTTGACGATTGGCACTGTCCGGCTGCTGGTATCGATTTTAGGGAAGGAGGGATGTTTAATTTTAGAATGGAACAAAAAAATAGTCGCGAAGGATTTGATTATGTGGGTGTGTACGATGAGATTATTTGGATGGAGTCTATTGAAAGTAACAGTGGGGGAAGAAAGTGTATTGTGGAATTTCAGGCGATTGACAACAATACAATTATTCGCGAAACTTTCGACCCTGATCCGTTTACAAGTTTGGACCTGCAACAGTCTTTTACCGATGGGGTCTTGTTAAGTTTTAAAAAATTTATAGAAAACAAATCGCTGTAGAAGCGTGTTGCTAATGATAAAAATATAGACCATTTAGTATAAATTATGCGTGAAATAGAATCGAAAAGCGGTTATGCACCTGCTAACGGGATAAAACTTTACTACGAAATATTTGGCACAGGAAAACCTCTCGTTCTTATTCATGGTGGTGGCTCCTCCGGTTTTTCGGATTTTGAGGAGACTGTAAAAAGGTTGCATGATCAGTATCAGTTGATTTTGATAGATCTCCAAAATCATGGAAGATCCGATCATCGATCCTCAGCTGAAACATTCGAGCAGGATGCCAAAGATATTTTGGCTGTTCTAGATTTTCTTTCCATCGGAAAAGCTTCGTTTTTTGGCTTTAGTAATGGAGCGACAACCCTTTTGAAATTTGCGACGATGTATCCAGACAAGGTCGAAAAGCTGATAGCAGCATCTGGAAATACCAAAAGAGAGGGGCTTCTGGATGGTTTTTTTGAAAGTATGGAAGCGTCAACTATTAACGATATGCCGCCATTTCTGAAGGAGAATTTTATGAAGCTGAACCCAGATCCAGAGAAGTTTAGAAATATGTATGAAAAAGACAGCCAGCGCATGATACACTTTCAGGATTTTGACGCCGAATCCTTAACGCGTTTGACCTGCCCCGTATTTTTGCTAGGCGGAGACCAAGATGTTGTGAAAACGACACATTTAGCTGCTATGCAACAGCAGATTCCTGCTGCACGATTACTTATTCTACCGGCAAATCATGGCAACTATATGATGGCTGATTTTAATGGCGATGTCAACGTTGAACTGATTGATTTTACATTAAAACAAGTACAACAATTTTTGGAATCTAAATGATGTTCGGGTTATCGAATAACGGAGCCCTAATGATTTATCGGTAATTACGCATATTGCGTTCCAATTTACGCATGCGCTGTTCATTTTTCCCGTCAACACGCGATGCAACCGCCCATATGGCTGCGGGTATCCAACCAAGTATAGTTATCTGAAGGATCAAACAGAGAATGCCACTTAGAATTTTACCACGTAAAAAAAACGATAACCAAGGAAGTAAAACTGCTATTAGTATCATAAGTAAAAGGTTTATAAACATTAAAATACAAAATTACGGTATTCACTACTAAAAATTGCAAATAATATCAACTTAAGCAAAATAAGTAGTTTTTTTAGAATTGTAATGTATTGATATATAACGCTTAGTGGTTTTGTCCTGTTAGCTTATGTAAATGTTAAGAAAACTTAAAACATGCTATTGGATAGCCAAATTTAAAAATTTTAAGGAGGAGTGGCACCAAAGTTGATGTTTCCCTGTCGAATATTTTAGATGCAGATTACATATAATAAATGACGGAAAACATGGGAAACGATAATAATATTATTGAGAATTTAAACAGCAAATATCATGGATATCTAGAAGATGAGGGGAAATGGCTCAATGAAGGATTTAAGAATATTTTCATCGATGGGGAACCAAGTAAAGCAAATCTGAAAACCTCGGTTTATCTGATGTTACCCCAAGAGATCAGAGAATATGTCGATCAGTTGTTACCCAACGATTGATTATAAAATTATACGAACAAGTAAATCAAATTAAAAGTTTACTAGGATCAGTTTGTCCTGATTTTAGTAAACTTTCTTCTTTAAAAAAAAGGACCAGTAAATCTTATTAAATGCCGAATTCTTTCACGGTTTGGCAAATTTGCTCTTTTTGTTTTCGGCTTAATACGTTCAACATGGTCAGGATTTCTTTACCTTGAAAAGTCTCAAGCTCAAGTCTCGGACCCAACCAATTGCTTTCAATAACGCGGATATTAACGATTTGAATGTAGGGCACGAATACCAGCGCATCCAGATCTGCCAAAGCCCACACACTCCCGGTCTTTTTTTCGATCCGTTTAAAATACAATCCTTTTTTATCTGTCCGGGCTCGGATAACTTTCCTGCTGTTTTTTAGAAGAAGGAAGCCGCCGATAATAAAAGATAAGTGGAGTAACAGCATAAATAATGAGACTAAAAAGCGAAATACGTCTTTAAAGTCAAGTACCATGGCGCTGAAATTCTCTTTAAGTGAATTATGAGGATGATAACCGATAAAACAAGTCGATATCCCCATTAAAATCAAAATACTGCCAATGATAATGGATCGCCAATTTGGTAGGTAATAATTGATAAAGGTTTCACTGTCTGTAGCTGCTAATTTTCTCCTTTTCATATCTAAATATAGGGACCTTATAAATTGACTGCATCGAAGAATTACAATTCGTTCAGAAGCATTTATAATTCGACAACTATTAGTTATAGGGGCATGAAGTCTGTTTTTGAAATTATTATGAACTTGTTTATTGGTCGCATCGAAATCCATGCTACCGAAGATTGGACCACTGTACATCTGCTATCTGGATGAGGTTGATACGAAAGAGTTAGGATACATTTGCACTATAAATCAAACTATTTAATGAAATGAATTATAACATTAGAAAGGCAAGTCTTGAGGATCTTGATCAAGCAGCAGCGTTATTCAATCTTTATCGAATTTTCTACAGACAGGAATCGGATTTGGAAAAAGCCAAAGAATTTTTGAGGGAGCGATTTTTGAACGGAGAGTCAGAAATCTTTTTGGCAATTCAGGGCGAACATGCGGTTGGTTTTGTTCAGCTTTATAAATTGTTTCATTATACTAAATTGCAGCGGCAGTGGTTGTTGAGTGATCTATTTGTGCATCCTGATCATCGGAGTAAAGGTCTTTCGGTTCGGCTTATAGATCGAAGTAAAGCTTGGTGTGAAGAGACTGGAGCTTGTGGTCTGATGCTTGAGACCGAGAAAACAAATGTTATCGGTAATAGTCTTTATCCGAGGTGTGGATTTGAATACGACGGCATGCATAACTATTATCATTGGTGGCGATAACTTTAATTGGATCGTCAGTGCACTCCCGCGCCTGGCGATCCAATTGGCAACTGAGATTAATTAGACGGCATCGACAGTCATTTTACCCCATTGGGCACTGCTGCCTGGATTAAGATTTTGAATCCGTGCTATCACTTCATCACTCACTGTTTGGTCAAAAATATTTTTCATAATTTCAATTTACGAAATAATAATCTACATTAATTGAAGTATAATATCACATTTAAAGGCTCATCATTTACAGTTACTTTCTTTTCGGTAGGCCCATTTTTATTGCTGTACCTCAATGTATAAGACTGATTTTTTTTCACGATAAATGTTAAATGATCATTCGCATCCTGCAGTTTAGTAGCAGTCGAGCCTCCGCCAATTTGATCATTTCCTTGGAAGATATCTACATTGCATTTTGTTCTTCCTTCCGGTTGACATTGATCCTTACTGAGATACATGGTTACGTTTAGACGGGTGTAAGATTTGTCCTTCAATTGTTGGCTATATTGCTGATTGAATAGATCAATATAGCGCTGAGAAACATTATCGGCATACACTTCTGTTTCACTCCACGCCGGGAATGAGGTAGCTGCCGGTTTGTAGGAAGCCGCATAAATAGAATGTTCCTTGCTATTCGGATCGGCTTTACCCGCGTCTGCTAAAAACCAGCTGTAATTCAGGTCTTTGTCCGGATAATATTCAGTAAAATACCATTTACCATTAATCCACACCTCGACCCAACTGTGGTTACCACGGTTGTCATGCCAGTTTGGCGTTCCCGCAATCCGAGCCGGTATACCTACTGATCGCAATGCGTCGATCAATAAAATGGATAATCCGGTACAAGAAGCCATTCCTTGGCTTATCGATTCAGATGGATTTTGATCTGCTTTTTTTCGTTGCGTATTGTAATCGACTTTCACTTCATCTCTGATATTCTTATTTATGGCTACAATGGCATCTTTTATCGTTTTGCTATTTGTCACATATTTTGAGAAACGATCGTAGAAGTCACCACGCCAATCGTCGAGATCTTCAGAAAAAACCCGATAGGGCAATACCTCATTTAGAAAAATTGAATCTGGAATTTCCTTTGCCCAGGAAAACGTTGATCTTGCCTGGTAAGCCTTTTCAATATTATGGATAAGATGATCACTCTTAATAGTCGTTAAATCATTCTTGGGCATATAAGCTATGAGAAAAGCCGCCCCTTCACGCATTTCTTTGGGTAGTTTCGCTAGTACTTTCTCTAATTCAGTGCGATTCATGCCGGCAGCTTTTAGTGCATTTTTGACCGGTTTTTGATACTGACTTGGCAACGAGGAAAGCTTGAAATCTTGTGCAGATACGTTGAAAAAAATGGCTGTAGACAAACAGCAGAAAACGAAAGAAAATACCTTTTTGAACATCATATGAGCTTGCTTGTTCTTGATCTATTTAAATTAACACAATTTGTATATTTCAAACATAGATAAATTGATTTTTATATGCAAGAATACGTTTTATAGTCTGACTAGTAGCTTGGAAGCCCAATTTACTTAGTGATGTTTCTGAATTTGAGCAGAAGGACTCCCAAATAGCAAGCGACCACGAATGATGTACTTTGGATTGCGCTGCACTTCTAAAAAGTCAAAAGGTGTTAATCCCGCACAATTTCATTTGCAAATGAATACAAATTTATTTTAGTTTGAAGATCTTTACGGCAAAGTAAAGATCATAACCCAAAAAATAATTTAAATGACAATTCCGATGAAGCCGTTTCATTTTCTATATTATAGTGTATGCTGTCTGATCCTTTTATCGGGTATGCTGTATTCCTGTCAATCGCAAGATCCAGACAGGGTGATACTTGAAAAATTGGATAGAACCTTTAATGCATCCAAATTTTATGGCCCCAAGATAAAAAGGAGCGAAGAGTTGCTGCATGCAGACGTTAAAAGTATGGATAAGAAAGAGTTGAAAGAAGTCTTTGAAACCGCCATATTTAAAAAGGATACGCTTGCTGTTTTTAATTCAGAAGGGAGTTTGCCAACACCATTTTATATCGAGTCTACTGCAGTCTGGGGAACACGAAAATTAAAGCCGGTCAGAGATTTCGGTTATCGTTACACCACGGTTTCTTACAATGAAGATAAGGACACCATAGCCATATTAAACGGAGTTCCTTTTCCAGCGTTGACAGTGGCAGAGGATAAAAATGGTGAATTTGCTTATCTATATGCACTGAAGACTTCAAAAAATAAAGATGATTTTCAAAATATTTACAACTATCTACAGAAGACGTTTACAAAATTGAAGGTTCAAGATGATGCTGGAAGTGATATAAAAGGTTGGGAAAATAAAGACTTTTACTATTTTTTGCATAAAAAAAATAGAAGGGAAGAACAGATTTTTTCATTTGGAGAAGATGAAGACGACAAGCCGACGACTACAGACATCACCGATATCCGTTTGGAAATTTATTCTAAAATTTACATCCAAAATATGCAAAAAGAGCAGGTTTACTTACCGGATTATATTCCCAGTGTTAATTAACAGCCTTTAAAAATGGAGCACCGGTAAACTTGTTACAAATCTGCATGGACGATTTTGTTTATATTTACGTCCTTGTAAAAAAATCAATCAAATCGTTTTGTTTTTATGTCCGATACTCAAATACCGACTTCCGTTTATGCAGATACCAAACCACATTATGCAGTACTTGACGGGTTACGCGGTGTAGCAGCTATAACTGTTGTTTGCTTCCATATTTTTGAAGCCTTTGCGACGAGCCATTTAGACCAGCGTATTAATCACGGTTATTTGGCCGTTGACTTTTTCTTTATGCTTTCAGGTTTTGTCGTGGGCTATGCTTATGACGATCGTTGGAAGACAATGACAATAAAAGAATTTATCAAGCGTCGGATAATACGTTTACATCCGATGGTTGTAATGGGTGCGATCATTGGAGCAGTCATGTTTTATTTTCAGGGATGTTCTGTTTGGGATGTGACTAAGGTGACATTTTCTTCGCTGGCAATCGCGACCCTTTTGAATGCCTTGTTGATTCCTGCCATTCCAGGGCAAGAAGTGAGAGGGCTTGGGGAGATGTTTCCATTAAATGGGCCGAGCTGGTCGTTGTTTTTCGAATACATCGGTAATATTCTGTATGCATTGATTATTCGTAGATTTTCAACCAAAGTATTGGCTGGGCTCGTTGTTTTATTCGGGATAGGGTTGGCGGCCTTTGCGATATTGGGACCTTTGGGAGATATCTGTGCTGGTTTTTCACTCACAGAAACGGAATTTACGGCGGGTTCACTTCGTCTTTTGTTTTCATTTACAGCAGGCTTATTCTTATCTAGAGTATTTAAGTCTTTACAGATTAAGGGCGCATTTTGGATTTGTAGTTTGATCCTAGTGCCACTTTTGGCTATGCCGCGCATTGGTGGTGCCGAGCAACTATGGATGAATGGTTTATACGACACGCTATGTTGTGTCGTGGTTTTCCCTTTACTCGTTGTGTTAGGCGCTTCTGGCAAGGGCGGTAATGGTATTACAAGTTGGCTTTGCAAGTTTTTAGGTGATATATCCTATCCTTTGTATATGGTACATTATCCCTTTATCTATCTATACTATGCTTGGGTTAAGAATGAAAATCTGAGTTTTGAAGAGTCGTTGCCCGGAGCAGCGGCTGTTGTGATCGGAAGTATTGTGCTTGCATACGGCTGTTTGAAGTTATACGATATACCCGTACGGCAATATTTGTCAAAACGATTTCTAAAGGCAAAAGGGAAATAGATGCTAGCAAACTAATCCTATTATTTATTATAAAATAAGAAAACACCATTTTTTGGTGTTTTTTTATGCATGTTACCTAGGACAGTGATCTGTACATAGAGAAAATATCTTGTCATGTTAAATAACGCTTCAATGTCAGTCTTTTTCAAAAAAAACGTTGTTATATTTCGACGAATAAAATACCAAATAGAAGCCTAAAGGGCTTCGGTATACCGTTGGATCTGAAGCAAGAATATGATGAGCGGGGAAGTCCATCCACAGTTTTAAGCGTGCGGATTGGTAAGGACAGACTGTTTCGATCTTGCCTTTGTAAACTTTGGATACTTTACCCGCACTTACGACGTTGAAATAAATCGAATCGTTATCCTTTATGACAAAATTGTAGCTATTATATTGCCAGTCAGCTTGTTTTCCTGGGAACAGGTCACGCTTTATGTGGTAGGTACCATAATAATCTTCTTTTTTTAGGATTTTTGGGCTCGTGATCCATTGAAAAAATTGAGACAAAGAAAAAAGTATAATTGCGCCACCGATCAGAGATAAAATTGCATACCCGAAGAATCGTCTTTTTGTGATAACCCCGCATAACAGCAGAATTATCAGCAACGGTATAAAGATAAATACTCCAAATCCCATATTTTTAGACGTTGTGTAGAAAGCTCCTTTCTAAATTGAAAGTTTAACTAAAGTAGCCCCATAGCTACCAAATCCAATACAGTATGCCTTCTATTGGCTAATTTATTGTTGACACATGCTTCAAGGATTTTTTTGACACCATTGGAATAAGAATCATGTCCGAGGACCTTGGTCTCAATTTTAATTTCATCATTTTTATCTTTGATCACAATCTGATGGTAGGCATGCTTTTCTAAGTAGGCAACGGGAATATGGATTTTATAAGCTTGCGTTTTTGCATCGCGAATAGAGATAACGCGTTCATGAGCGACATGTAAAGAATTGGCTATATGATAAGCTGTACCTGGTTCAGTAAGCTTGGAGGACTGATGAGACTCCATAATAGATATTTCGTAGTCTTTGAAATTATGACCAAATTGTTGAAGCATATGGAGTGTTTTTAGCAAAAGTATGGAGGTATTTGGGCAAATGACAAGTGGAAACGCTGTCTCGAGCTTTTCGGTCTCTAGCCCTGTAGACAGTTCA
Source organism: Sphingobacterium sp. UBA2480 (assembly GCF_002341965.1). Classification (NCBI taxonomy): domain Bacteria; kingdom Pseudomonadati; phylum Bacteroidota; class Sphingobacteriia; order Sphingobacteriales; family Sphingobacteriaceae; genus Sphingobacterium; species Sphingobacterium sp. UBA2480. The sequence goes on from NZ_DDPA01000007.1 coordinate 1,105,398, forward strand.
ATGAATAACGAATCTGTACGTGCACAAAAATCAAGACAATCTTGCAACTCCCGACCCGATCCGGCATGTATAATGATCGATGGCGACGACGTTGTAATGGATGGCTGCCAAGGTAGAATTTCTACATTGGGGATGGAATAATCGGCTTCCAGTATCGCGTTTGCCAGTTTTCCTGATCCAACTACAAAGGCTTTTTTTGTATTCATATTGTTTGTTTTATCAAAACATCTGCTATCCTTTTGACTATGAAACGATAAAATGATACCGGATGAAATTGCAATGAAGTAAAGGTTATGCTTGAGCCGGGTAAGTTACAAAAATAGACGGTAAAATTTAATCTTTGCTATTATGGAATTATTCTTTTTTTACGCATTTCGTCAAAGAGCTGATAAAACATTTGTTCGGTGTCAATAAATTCATGAAAGCCGAGACGCCTTGCCTTTGTGCCATCGGCAAAAAAATCATAATCCCAAGAAAATACAAAATCGCCAAAAGGCCAAGCTGAAACTTGATCATAGCTATAGCTTAATAAATGCTTTTCTTTTAATTTTTGCCATATAGGCTCCTTATCTGCCATCATTGTGTTGAGTGATAGCGGAATAGGATCAGCGCTTTCCATATCAAAATAGGCCGCTAATTTGGGCCATAGTTCCTTCCAGCGGAAGAGATCGCCGTTGTTAATGTTGAAGGCTTGATTGGCCGCTTGTGGATTGGTCGAGGCCCATACCGTTGCTTTGGCTAATAGTGTTGCATCGGTCATTTCCATCAATGTCTGAAAAGCGCCAATTTTTCCTGGAAATCGAAGTGGAATACCGAGTTCTTTTGAGATAGATGCATATACAGCAATGAGCATCGCTAGATTCATGGGATTATTGGGGGCCGTTCCACCAACAACTGACGGACGCATCGCTGACCAAGTCCATTTCTTACCCTTTTGCAATTGTTCGAGGTATTGCTGTTGGCTGGTATTGAATTCCGGCGGCATATGTCCGGCATCTGATTCTTTGGCTGGTGTCTTGAAAGGGCCCAGATGAGCACCATATACTTTATACCCTTGCATTAAGCTGATGTGCTGAAGATCACTTGCTACCGGTTCCACCGCGGTCAAAACATTGCTTAGCATTTTCATATTGGGCTCCACTAGCTCAGCCCAGGTCGGTCTATCCTGATAAGCAACGTAGTAAATATGGGTTACGGTATCCATGTTGCCTAGCTTTTTGAGACAATCGGCTATATCCAATAAATCTACAGCGATAAAACGAACGTTAGCCCGATCGGCATTTGCTCGTCGTGATAAACCTATAATTTCCCATTCCTCCATCTTTTCAAGATAGTCTATGAGATTGTTGCCAATAACGCCATTGGCGCCAACAACTAAAGCGGTGTTTTTTCTAGTCTTCATCTTTCTATATTACTTATAGGGCCAAAGTTAGTTGGAAGCTTAGTGGGTTTTAATGTAAAAATCCAATATAATTAGGTATATTTCTGAAATGAAACGTTATCGTCAGTTTGAACCGGTGCTTATTTCAGGGTTTAAGATACTTGAATGGACTCATCCGGAACACAATCACAATCATTACGAGTTCATTTTTATTCGTGAGGGGACAGGGCGACATATTGTTAATGGGCATTCATTTCCTTACAAAGCAGGGTCGATCTTTCTACTAGGGCCAGATGACCAACATTATTTTGAAATCGAACAACTCACCCATTTTGTATATCTTAAGTTCACCGACGCCTACCTTGGTCGTAACAGTTCGGGTTCTACGTCCGCTATACAACAGCTGGAATATCTTATAAAAAGTAGAGAAACTCATCAGATGGGGTTTCAGTTAGTTGGAGAAGATAATGCGATAATAACACTGATCTTTGATACCCTTCTCTTATTAAGAAAAGATCAAATTGTAAATCAGGAGCTTATTTGGTTCCAATTATTCAGTGTTGTACATGTTTTGCAGCGGAATATGCCCGAATTGCGTAGCAATAGTTTTAAAAGCCGTGACCTGCAGGCCATGTTTTGTTATATACATAAAAATATTTACGATCCCAATCGTTTACGGATACAAATAATGGCGGAGCATTTTAACATTGCCAACGATTATCTCGGTATTTACTTTAAACGTCAGGCAGGAATTACCTTACGCGAATATATTCAAAACTACCGCAATACATTAATACGTCAAAGAATAGCAACAGGAAGAGTTCCCTTAAAGGAAATTGTCGCTGAATTTGGGCTGACTGATGTAAGTCACCTGAATAAGATTATACATAAAACGTAGTGTATTTCCGTCGATGTATTCAAATCAAATGTAATCTAGCAATAGTTGAGCAAGATAGCTTATGAATGTAATAGGTTACCGGCCGAGGCGGAAAGGATTTAGAGAAGTAAAATACGTATTAAAAATTTTAGAAAATTGAGATGTTATATAGAAATATTGCGGAAGAGATTATCCGATTAGCGCAGGACGACGAATCAATGCGGGAAAAGTTATTGCAGAGGGGAGAGCTTCATGGTGGATATCATGTGGAGATGGAAACAATTCACCGACGGAATGCAAAAAGATTACGTGAAATCATTGTCGAAATAGGTTATCCAACTATTTCAAAAGTCGGCGAAGCAGCTAGCAATTCAGCTTGGCTGATTGTTCAGCATGCGATAGGAGAACCTCAATTTATGCAAGATTGTTATCAGTTGCTTCTTGATAATATCATGGACATCAATCTCGCAAATCTGGCTTATTTGCACGATCGAATTCAGGTTTTCAAAAGTAAGCCGCAACGTTATGGGACACAGTTAAGCAGCTGTGGCAGTATTTATCCCGTGGAAGATAAAAATGCAATAAACAGCTTAAGGAGCACAATGAACCTTTTACCCCTTAATCCTAAAGAAATGAATAAAATTGAAGATGTGGAGCGAATTCCATTTCTGGATCAAGAGAACGACACCTATAATGAGTGGCGAAAAAAAGTTGGCTGGGTGAATTGATTTTTCGACATTTTTTGTAGATTTGTCGAGTAATGACAGGTCAACAAGAAAATATTAAAGAGGAAATTATCTTATCATCCATGAAAGTGTTTGAAACCTATGGATTTGCAAGGGTTTCCATGCAGGATATTTCAAAAGCTTGTGGAAAGGGGCGGAGCACGTTGTATTACTATTTTACCAGTAAGATGGATGTCTTTGATGCGATTGCGGAGTACTTATGTCAGCAAGTGTTTGAGGTCGCGAGTAAAACTTATAACAGGGACGCTTCACTGGAAGATAATTTAGTTGGTTTTTTACAAGCAAAACTACGTCAGATTAATTTAATTACGAAACGCTTTCATCTCGCATTCGAAGATATGAAATCCGACCCAGCCTTGATGGTTTCAAAAACACGATACATGCTGGATGACGAGATTAAGCTGATTCGTGAAATGATTGAATTAGCCGTTAGGAAAGAAGAAATTCAGGCCTTGGAGGAAAAGGATGTCTTGTTTTTATCGGAAATGTTAGTGACAACATCACGTTGTTTTGAGCAGGAAGTTTTACTTTTTGATCGTTTTCCGGATTTTGAAGCGAGGCTTTCCTGGTTGACAAGTATATGTGTTAAGGGGCTGCGCTAGCCATTCGACAGGATAACGAGAAAAGTTATTGTAAATAATAGGGACGTATATCGTTCTTTTTTTAGAAGGTGGTTTCGACAAAAATACAAAATATGTCTATTTTGATTGATCGATTCTTTTTATACAGACAATAAACAGGATGACAACTATGGTGTTAAATGCGAAAGTAGGCAAGTCGGTGGATAGCTTTGCATCAGAAAGATGCGTTTTGGTCATGGTGGAGACAGAGGAAACGATCCGCCCTGAAATGATGGGGGTACTGGATCCCGATATTGATTGTTATTTATTGATACACAATGATGTGGAGCGCTTGGATAGCCTCGCTCTTGCGCTGGAAAATGAAAATAAAAAGGTTCGACTAGCCCGAGATTTTGAGGAACTGAAACAGATGCCTTTTTTGAACCACCAATTACAACAAATTGCCGTTAAAATTTTGAAATAATCTAAATATGTATAAAGTTGTTTATTCTTTATCTCGTAAGCTGAAGTGGAAAGCCAGCGAGATTTATCATTTTCTCTATCAGAGTTTCCCGGAGATAAAAAATATTGATTTATTGTTGGATGATCAGCAATTTTTGCTTGTCCTGCGGATTAGTACCCGATTGGAATTTTCTATTCTGAACATCTGCCAGAAACAGGGGTTGGCAATGCAATTTGTACAGGTAGAAGATACTGATTAATCCGTCTGTACAGGTAGAAGATGCTGATTAGTTCGTTTGAGCAGGTAGAAAATCCTGACGAACCCGTGCGGTTTACAAAGCTTAGCTTATCGCAGATGTTCAAGCATGATGCGGTGAGCCGTAAAGAAACAGCAACTTGAGCTTTATGGCAACATAATTCTGAAAGTTGCTTTTTACTTTTGTTATCGTTCCTTCAAAACATTTTTTCCATCCATTGGTTAATTTTATCGTGCGGATGGAATCTGTGTTGTACATAGGAATTTTATGCAGTCATTTAAAACAGAAAACAACAATTTTATCAAGTATGAGTACATTTTCAATTAGAGCTTTTGGAACAAGTGCACCAACGGCCGATCTAAAACAGATGGATATTGAACGTCGCGAAGTGACGGAGAAAGATGTCGAGATTGATATCTTATTTTGTGGAGTTTGCCATTCGGATTTACATACAGCGCGAAACGAATGGGGTGGGACCGTTTATCCGAATGTACCCGGCCATGAAATTGTAGGGCGAATTACTCAAGTTGGCTCAGCGGTGACCAAGTTTAAAGTCGGCGATTTGGCTGGTGTAGGCTGTATGGTAGATAGTTGTCGCGAATGTGAAAGTTGTAAGGAAGGACTGGAACAATATTGTGAAAATGGAAATATTCAAACCTACAATGGACACGATAAGCACCTTAATAAACAGACATTCGGCGGTTATTCCGAACGCGTTGTAGTAGACCAGGATTTTGTGCTCCACATTCCTGAAAATTTGGATCTTGCAGCAACAGCGCCTTTATTATGTGCTGGAATTACCACTTATTCGCCTTTGAGGCATTGGAATGTGGGACCAGGAAAAAAAGTAGGTATCGTAGGTATCGGCGGCTTGGGACACATGGGGGTAAAAATAGCGAAAGCAATGGGAGCACAAGTTGTTGTCATTACAACGTCTGCGTCTAAAGTGGATGACGCCAAACGTTTAGGTGCCGATGAAGTGATCTTGTCAACTGATACAGAACAAATGAAAGCGCATGCGGGAACTTTACATTTCATTTTAGATTGCGTTTCGGCACAGCATGACATCAATGCCTATTTAAGTTTATTGAAACGAGATGGTTCCCTGACTCTTGTTGGTGCTCCGGAGCATCCACTTCCTGTGGCTCCTTTTAGCCTGATTCCAACACGAAAGAGTTTTTCAGGTTCGATGATCGGGGGGATAGCCGAAACACAGGAGATGCTTGATTTTTGTGGTAAACACAATATTATATCCGACATAGAGCTGATTAAAATGCAGGATATCAATCATGCTTATGATAGACTATTGAAAAGTGATGTTAAATACCGGTTTGTTATTGACATGGCAAGTTTGAAAAACTAGCACAATAAAATTATTCAATGCTGAACCATCAAGGGGAATTTCAAGTACCTTTGATGGTTCAGTCTGTTTATAGAGGTATTTTTACCGAATTATTGAGTTAACCTTTTACCCTTTAAAATTGTTAACATGGGTAATGATGGTAAATATTGGTCGTTTTTATGGAAAAAAATAAAATTATTGTGTTTTGGTTTCGTCGTGATTTACGGCTGGATGATAATGCCGGGCTTGCTCGCGCGCTGGCTTTGGGTTATCCCGTATTACCTATCTTCATATTTGACGAGGAAATTTTGAAGCAATTGGAGGATAAAAGGGATCGACGTCTTCATTACATCCATGAGGCTTTAACCCGTATCAATACTATACTAGGGGAAAGTGGTGCAACGTTGAATACGTTCTATGGTAAACCTATCGCTATCTACAGGGACTTGGTTGAAAAATTTGATGTGCAGGGCGTCTATTGTAATCGGGACTATGAGCCAATGGCAATTGCGCGGGACAAAGAAATTTTTGAGTTCTGTCAAGCTAAGGGAATTCCCTTCAAAGCTGTGAAAGATCAGGTTATTTTTGATAAAGCAGATATCTTAAAGAATGATGGGACACCATATACGGTTTATACGCCTTATGCAAAAAAATGGCGTGAGAAATTACGTCCTGATGACCATCGTTCCTATACCTACGCAATGGAATCCTTCGTTCAGCAAAAGCATCAGCAGATCATTTCTTTGGAGAACTTAGGTTTTTTAGAGACCGATCTTAGCTTTAAAGAACCACACCTGGATGCTACTATCATTGATCACTATGATAAAACCCGCGATTATCCAGCGTTAATGGGCACTACTCATTTGGGGATAGCACTTCGTTTTGGAACAATCAGTGTACGTCGGTGTGTTACCTTTGCTTTCAAACACAATGCGACCTGGTTGTCTGAATTGATCTGGCGTGAATTTTTTATGCAGATTCTCTATCACTATCCGCATGTTGTTACCGAATCCTTTAGAAAGCAATACGACGCCATACAATGGCGGAACGATGAGGTAGAATTCCAGCAATGGTGTGAAGGACAGACCGGATATCCTTTAGTAGATGCGGGTATGCGCCAATTGAATACTTCCGGTTATATGCACAATCGCGTACGAATGGTCGTAGCCAGTTTTCTTTGTAAACACCTTTTGATTGACTGGAGATGGGGGGAGGCCTACTTTGCGCAAAAATTAAATGATTATGATCTGTCGGCCAATAATGGTAACTGGCAATGGGCCTCAGGCAGTGGCTGTGACGCAGCCCCGTATTTCAGGGTTTTTAATCCGACGCTTCAGGCTGAGAAGTTCGATAAAAATCAGGAATATATAAAACAATGGGTTCCTGAATTAGGTACTCCAGCCTATTGTGAGCCTATGGTTGACCATCAGATTGCCCGTGATCGTGCGATAAAGACCTACGCAAAGGCGTTGAAATAATAGAATTGAATGTCTACATCTTACGAGAGGTTTTAAGGACCAACAAGTCGGAGTAGACATTCAATGTATCTCATTTTTATCAATCTAAAAACTCGGCAACGAATGCGTCGAATACCTGTGGATTTTCAGCTTGAACCCAGTGACCAGCATTAGGAATTGTTTTAAATACGGCATTTGGAAATTGTTCCCTGATCTTAATCTTATCTTCAGGTAATATGTATCTTGATTTTTCTCCTGGTAGAAATAATGTGGGGCCGTTGAATATTCCTGATTTTACCCCGACAGTAATAAACTCCGTATATTTATTTTTTAAAACATCCAGATTAAAGCGCCAATCTAATTTTCGATCTTCTCTGATATATACATTTTTCAATAAAAATTGGATAACACCCGGATCGCTCAAGTAGTGTTCAATCTTTACTTGTACATCTTTCCTGTTTTCTAGTGTTGTAATATCTACAGCAGATAGCGCGTCGAATATGTCCTCATGATGTGGAGGATAAGCTTTCGGAGCTATATCAGCGATGATCAGTTTTTCAATCTTTTCAGGATGGTCAATAGCAAATTGCATCGCTACTTTTCCGCCTAGAGAATGGCCCAATAGCAATACTTTATCTGCTCCAATGGATACAATATAGGACAGCAGATCGTCTACCATAACTTCCACCGACATATCTTCACTATGGAAACTTCGTCCGTGATTACGAAGATCGAGTAGATGTACCTGTCTTTTCTCGCCAAAACTACGACCAAAGGATCCCCAGTTGTCTGCCATGCCAAAAAGCCCATGTAGGACAATTAATGGAGTGCCACCGTTATCTGCGCCATATATTTTGCTGTGTTGTAATTCTTTCAATGCCATGATATCTATTATTACGATTTATCACCTGTATGTGACGTGTATATGCAGCGAAGTTAGCTTTTGTTGGTGATTTTTTGATCGAAATTATGTAAAACATTACATAACTTTCTATCCATCCCGTCTTATCGCTCTTATCAAAATGGTAGTATTTGGTGATTTATTGGTAGGTCATCGCCGCTAAATCCAGCTTAATTTTGTATTAAACTTAATTCATAAAATAGATGAGAAATAGCGCATTAATAGTCATTGATATTCAAAACGAGTATTTTGAAGATGGCGGAATGGAACTTGTGGATCCCTTAAAGGCAGGGATGAACGCCAGAAGAGTGATCGACCAATTTAGGCGAGAAAAGTTACCTGTGGTTCATATCCAACATATTTCCTCAGATCCAAAAGCAATGCCATTCTTTATTGATGGCACAAGAGCTGCCGAAATTCATGAAAGCGTGAGTCCAATGCCAAACGAGCTAGTAATACGTAAACATTTTCCCAACAGCTTTAGAGAGACAGAATTATTGGATTACCTTCGCAGCAATAAGGTCGAGAAACTTGTTGTCGTAGGCATGATGACCCATATGTGTATCGACGCTACGGTACGCGCCGCTGTCGATTTAGGTTTTTCATGTACTGTAATTGCTGATGCCTGTGCAACGCGAGATCTTGAGATTAATGGTTCCGTAGTTGCTGCACTGGATGTTCAGCATGCCTTTCTTGCTGCTTTGGCGTTCTTTTATGCGCAGGTTCAGGATACCGAGACGTACTTGGCACGCTATTGATTTATAGGGAAATCGGGCCATTGGGAGGCCGATCTGCATGGCCCGATTTCCATAGCGACAATTTGTATAATAGATAATTCAACATTTACTTGAATTCCTGAATAAATGCACTTATGGTTTTTCCAGTTTGAGTTTTAAAAAAACGCATTAAATGATTGGGTTCTGAAAAGTTAAGAGCAAAAGCAATTTGATTAACGGAATGGTCAGAGTGGATCAGCAGATCCTGAATCTCAAATAGTAACCGTTGTCGAAGTAAGTGGGCAGCTGTGGTATTAAACTGTGCCTTAACGGCCTGATTTAGTGTAATCCTACTTATTCCCATAAGTGTCGCATATTCGTTTATCCGTTGTTTCTCCCGAATGAACTGTTCCATAAGCTCTTTGAATTGATAGGCGAAGTTATTTTCCGCTTTTTGGTTCGGAAGCATATTTAAGCGTGCATATTTTCGGTTTAAAGTTTGCAATAGGTAATAAAGTAAAGAACGAATAATATGGACACTATCTGCTTGGGTTTCCATGAGTTCAAGTTTAATTTCGGCGAGAAGACCTAAGAATTTTGACATATGTGTGTCATCTGCTATAATCTGGGGTACATAACTAAGCTGGTAGAAATATAATAGTTTGTATGTGAATAATTTATCCGAAAAGAAATCATTTAAAAAGTCTTCCTGAAAAATCAATGTTGTAAACTCAAGGTGTTCAGGATCCAGTTCCCAGGTATGTTTCTGAAAAGCTGAAATAAAGATAATTGAATTGTCGGACAAGGAGAGGATCTCTTGCCCCAATATCAATCTGCCTTTCGCTTTTTTGAAAAATAGAATTTCAAAAAAGTCTTTATGGTAAGTTTCTTGATGTGTATAATCCGTTTCTATTTCGTTGAGGACATTCAACAAGAAGTCAACACCGCATTCTCCCTTATGGAATTTTATTGTTCTCAATCTAGATTACTTTAATCGATCAAAAATACTAAACTTTATAAGTTACACCAGCCTAAATACAAATATTATCGTAGCGTTTTATTCTGCATGTTTATTCAGGCAGCTGAGCAAGGAGTAAGGGTTGGAAGCGAAGAGTTTGGAACAAAGGTTTTCTAATGTTTGGTGTTTTTCAAAATAGTTTTCAAAACAGTTAAAAGACAATAGTTGAGGGAAATGTGAAGACGAGTGAAGCTGAATTTTGAACAGGAGAATAAAAATTTTATGAAAAGTGATTTTCATCACTTTTTTGCTGAGAAGAATAAGCTATTTTTACTGCTGTAGTCAGTTATCCAGTGGGATTAATCTTTGGGTTTGACAAAAATTATTTAGCCATAAAAATATATTATTTGGGGGTTTTCTCATTATGAGAGGCCCCTTAATTTTTTTAACAACCTCTATCCTGATGTAAAGGGTTGATGCACTATACCACAAGTTTGGAGTCTTATTTAAAGAAAATAGGTCTTTTCGATAGCTTTCAATAACTTGTTAGAAAAGACCTATAAGGATTTTCTTATTACGGGCTAGTAAATTGCATTCTGTACAGTTAATATAACGGGATAGCCATCGGTAACGAGAATCGTATGTTCGTGTTGTGCCATGAATCCACCTTTGTCACCAACCATTGTCCAGCCATCGTTGAGTTCGGTTGCGTAGGTGGAGGTCGTTGAAATAAAGGTTTCAATAGCAACAACGGTATTTTTTCGAAATCTTCGTTGGTCGAAGCGGTTTTTATAGTTAAGCAGTTCGTCGGGCTCCTCGTGCAGACTTTTTCCTACACCATGTCCGCCAAGGTTCTTGATGACTTTATACCCTCTTTTTTTAGCCTCAGTTTCGATTAGATGCCCAATATCGGCTATTTTCACACCACCACGAATATTATTGATTGCCTTTTGAAGAATTTCTTTCGATGCATTGACCAATTTTTCGTGTTCAAAGATGTCCTTTCCTATAACAAAGGAACAACCATTATCAGCCCAATATCCATCTAATTCGGCAGATACATCGATATTGATCAAATCGCCCTCTTGCAATATCCTTTCCGCCGTAGGTATTCCGTGGCAAAATTCGTTGTTTATACTGATACACGTGTAACCTGGGAAACCATAAGTGAGAGCGGGAGCAGAATTTGCACCCATACCTTTCAATATTTCGGCTCCATATTCGTCAAGCTCCTTCGTGGACATGCCCTCTTGAGCATATTCTATCATAGCCTTTAAGGTGATGGCAACGGCATCGCTCGCTTTTTGTATGCCTGTTAGCTCAGTTTCATTCGTTATAGACATCGCTGATGTTTTTATTGTTGAGCATGAAAGCTCAGTTTTCTATTTTGTTAGGGTATTACCACCGAGAACAAATAGTTCAAGGTCATTTTGTTATACCGGATATAAACCAATACAAAGGTCTTAATAAAATTGAATAAAATAGGCATTTATTTGCGATTAGAAGTAAATATACTGTGTTTTGGCTTTAAAAGTTTAGTAATAAATGCTGAATGCCAGTCTGTTTTTGTCCTAGTTTTTATTGTTTTATTTCTTGATTTTGATGTTTAGACATTTATTTTTTTATGTATCTTTATATAACTTTATGAAATTGCTATTGATCATTTAAATTAAAACAAAATGGCTTTATTGGATACTCTAGAATGGCGTTATGCCACAAAAAAATACGACCCTACAAAAAAGGTCGCTCAGGAAGATTTGGATAAGATTTTGGAGGCAGCACGGATGGCACCTAGCTCTTCTGGACTTCAACAGTTCCGTGTAATTGTGATTACGAATCAGGAATTAAAAGAAAAAATTGTGCCTGTGGCTTGGGGGCAACAAATAGTGGCTGATAGTTCACATCTATTGGTATTCGCAGGATGGGATAGATACACCGACGAACGCATTGATAAAACCTTCGACAAGATGAATACCTTGAGAGGTTTACCTTTAGACAGCACTGACGAGTATAAAAATAGGTTGAAAGGCCAATTAGCAAGTTTTACAGAAGAACAACAAGCGGCACATGCGGCGAAGCAAGCTTATATTGCTTTTGGTTTGGCAATTGCGCAGGCAGCAGAACTAGGCGTTGATGCGACGCCTATGGAGGGTTTTTCAAATGCCGAATTGGATGAATTACTTGGTTTAGACAAGCTGGGATTGAAGAGTGCGGTTATGCTTCCGTTGGGTTATCGGATGGAAGAACAAGATTGGTTGTTGAAGCTGAAAAAATTTAGACTTCCAAAAGAGGAATTTTTGATTGAGCTCGCATAAATTGTAGTTCACGTTAAAAAAAGCGTTTCCACCATTGTCGAAACGCTTTTTTTATAGAAAAATATTTTTAAAATTGATAGGCAAAACTTCCAAGTATATTTCTAGGCATTTGCGGGTTTACCGTTGTCCATCCTTTGAAATAAGTTTGATTTCCTAAATTGTTTGCTTTGAAGGCGAATTCAAAATGTTTAAATCCATAAGATAGACTCGCGTTCAGGAGTGTGTAAGACGGAAGGGTAAATGTGCCAGTTGCAACACTATTGGTAATTACATTTTCACTTGCATAATTCATGCCGATACCAAATCCTAGTCCTTTTAGTTTTCCTTGCTGTAAGCTATAGTTTGCCCAGATGTTGGAAAGATGTTTAGGCCCAGCTTCTGTCGGACGTAGGTTGTTGACATTCTTGTCTGCTTTAGTCATCTTACTATTGTTATAACTATAGCTCATAATGAGGTTTAGACCTTGAATAGGGGCCAATGTTACATCAAAGTCAACTCCCCGGCTCAAGCGCGTGCCGTCCTGTACACTAATATTATAGGTTTGTCCGTCAATGGTGACTATGTCAGGACGAAGCATATTATCTACTGAAATGTCATAGTAACTTGCTGTCAGGCCTAATTTGTTGTTTAAAAGGTCTAATTTGACTCCGGCTTCCCATTGTTTGGCTTGTTGGGGCTTGAAGTCTCCCGAGATGCTGGGATGTGGTTGTACAACTGGAGATACATTTTTAAACCCATTTTGATAATTGGCGAATAGTGATACCTGACCTTTTACAGCTTCATAAACCAAACCGAAACGGGGTGAGAACGCAGTCTGATGGTAAGTCCCAGTCGTTGTGTCTTTATCGAAGTTGTAGGTTCCTTTATTATCAAAATAATCCATACGCAACGCTAGGTTTAAATGTAACTGCGACGTGAGATCCAATACATTTGAAACATAGGCTCCCAATACTTGATTTCGACCTCTATTGTTCGTTTTGGCTGCCGTTGAAGCGCTTATGGCTGCGTCAATGGTTCCTGCATTAAATTTATAGTAATCTGGATCATCTATTGCTGTGTTGATCTGGTCTACGAGGACATAGGGCGAATTATGTGTTTCTGTTTGCTGGTATAAATAATCCAGACCGACAAGTAGTCTATTGCGAAGCTCGCCGATATGAAAATCACCAATAAAGTTCTGTTGAGCATTGATATTTTTTGCAGCATAATTTTGTTTACCAGCATATCTGTTAATAAGTGTGTCATTGCTGTTTTGTAGGTACATCACATATTGAAAGTAGCCATCTGCCTTCCGGTTGTTCCAGTTTACAGTGGTGTTGGACGTCCACCGCTCATTAAACCGGTACACTACATTTCCGCGGAGGTTGGTGGTTGGGTTTTTGAATGTGACGTCGTTAGCAGTATAGGACTTATCAAAATCGAATTGAAGTGCCTTGGGGGTTCTGGCAAATAATTGACGTGAACGATTGAGAAAAACCATCAGTGGATTAGTAGCCTTGTTTTGGTAAAGTTCAACATCGAGTTGGATATCCAGTTTCTCGTTTGGTTTATAGGTTAGTGAAGGTGTAATAAACACCGACTTATTAAATCCTGCGTCTTGATAGGTACCTGTATGGGATAATGCTGTATTGATTCGTCCGAGCAATTTTTTATCTGCTGTTAATGGGCCATATATATCTGCCGTAAGGCGATGTTGTGCGAAACTTCCAAAAATATAATTTACCCGACCGCCCACGGTATCTAAAGGTTTTTTCGTGATATTATTGATTAATCCACCGAAACCAACAGCCGCACCGCCATATAATGAACCAGAGGGCCCTTTAATCACTTCAATTGTTTCGAGATTCGCAGGGTCTGGACTTGTACTGGAAATACCGACTACACCATTAATCATGGCAGCCTGCGTACTAAAACCGCGCAACGTGTAGTAACTAACACCGTCTCCGGGCCGTCCAGTCGCCGACCAAAGCTTATCAATTCCTGAAACGTTGGCTAATGCATCATCATAATTTGTATTCACCTGACTTTTTAGCAACTCTTTGGTAACGACAGCATACGACTGTGCGTTCTCCATATTTTTCAGTGGCATTTTGGAAACATATAAACTCTGTTTCCGTGTGAATTTGTTATTTCCTTTACCATTAATAACGATCTCTTGCAGTGTCGCTTGATTTTCAATTAAGTAAATATCAGGAACCCTATTTTTACCATCCGTAATTTCGACTTCCTGCTCATGTGGTTGAATACCTATGGCTGAGATGGCTAATTTTGCCTGACCCGGCTTAAGTGATTTAAATTGATATGAACCATTAGATCGTGTAGAAGTTGTTATGTTTTGCGGTTGTAGTCTGACGGTTATCCCTTCAATGGGCTTTCCGTCGGACGAAAGGATTTTACCCAGTATTTCTGCTTTGTGCTGTGCTTGCGCAAGTAGAGCTCCTGGGACAAGCAACATAAGGTAGATGATGATGCGATTCATTGAATATTTTATTTAGATTAATTATAAACAGAGGCAAAGTTATTGGTCCTATTGCATTTTTCAAAGGATTATCTGTTATTTTTTATAATCATTCTAAATAATGTAATGTAACAATGCAAAGAGCCCAAATTATCGCTTTGGATGATTTGGGCTCTTTGCATTGTTTGCACGTTATCAGCTGACTTAAATTGACTGTATCGGTACTGTGTAAGGTGTTTTTTTTATTTGGTAAGGCAAATCCATTGTTTTTATAGGCTACATAGGTTGACCGTTTGTCCCTTTTTTAATTTCACATATTGTATGGTGTTATCTCTCTGTATGAGCTTCTTAGTGCTGATGTGCATGAGTGCCTTGGGTTCAAAAATTCGAAAGGTACCATCTTCGGTAGCAGTTATTTTCAGCAGAACAATTTTATTTTCTTTTTTTTCAGCGCTTACGATAAATCCACCCATCGTTCTCAAATTTTTGAAAGACGCTGTTGCCCATTCAGCAGGTAAAGCCGGAAAAACTTCTACATAGTTATTTTTGCTCTGAATGAGCAATTCGTGTATTCCTTGTGCAAATGCAAAGTTACCTTCTAAGGTAAATGGTCGATACGTAAAGTCTGAATATTGTCCGTCTTTTTGGTCGCCATTCAAATGAAAGGAATTGGAGGAACAAAAGTTCTGCGCAAATTTTCGAAGATTGGTTACGGCTTCCTTTCCTTGTTTAGCGCGCGCGTGTAAACAAGCCATCCATGCAAAGGAATAACCAACCCACGCTCGTGTACCCAGTTTTTCAATGTGATTTAGGGAGCTCTCAATGAGCTCTTTTTCCTGCGGATTATTGATGTCTAATAAATCCAATGGATAAATTGCCATATAGGGAGACATGTGACGGTGGGAATGTTTCATTGGAAGACTTACAGCAACTTGTAGCCCAGTTTCATCGGTCGCATAATGAGGTAGTTGCGCCTTGCATTTTAACCAATTCTCTGCTTCTTGCGGTTTGCCCATTGCTGTACTCACCTCTGTAGCAGCCTGGAAAAGAAAATGCGCTAAACTAAGATCGAAATTAGTCCAATTGTCAAACCATGCTGATACACTATTGTCGTTGTATTCGGGACTGCTGCTCAAGGGCAGGTAACGGCGTTCATTTTTTAGTGTGGTTATATTTTTAAGGTAAGTTGCAGATTCCATGATATAGGGATAGGCTTGTTCTTTTAGAAAGGTTTTATCCATGCTATATTTCCATTGCCAATAAAAATGCTGGGCCGCCCATGCACCAATAGTAGGAGAAAGAGAATACTGAATCCATCCACCCATAGGGTCTCCATTTAACGTGAGGACACCGGGTACATTCAGCCCATCGACACCAAAATATTGCTTTGTAAAGTCCTTGTTTTTTTTGCGGATCTTCCAGAGCCAATCCGTATAGCTTTTGGCTTCGGCCAATCTATTTCCCGAATAGGCTGGCCAGTAGCTTAATTGTGTATTAAGGTCATTGTGAAAGTCGCCTTTCCAAGGAGGAAGACCACCATTATCCGCCGTCCACACGGCCTGAAGCGTAATTGCTGGAGCACCTTCTCTTGCGACAGCACCGAGTTTATACATATCAAGATAATATTGTTTTTCAAGATTTTTATCAGGAATGGTTATACTTGATTTGGACCAATAGTTTGACCACCACTGCAAATGGCTTGCTTTTTCTTCGGTGTATTTTTTGAGGGAAAGTGCAGATGGGCTTGCCTTTTGATCATTGACGATTGTCCAATAACCAATCAGCTTTTTAGCTGATATTTTTTCCCACCTCAATACAACTTCAAAAAAATGATCATCATACGTATTTTGGTGCAGCACTTCATAGTTGCTGGTGCGGATTATATTTCCTTGCTTATACCCTAATCTTGCTAAATCTTGACCTTCGACAACGCTTTTGTTTTCGTCTTTGTTTGCGTTATTTTCATATTGATGTGGAATTAATTGAGGTAAAAGGTCACTAACATTGTTTCCTGTGATTTCAAAATAGCCAAATGGTTTATAGGCATGTATGAAGGTTTTTAATATCCTACCATCTTTAAATCTAAGAATATTGGTGGCCTGTTCCAGATCAAGTACGTTTGAAACGACAGTGCCAAATTTCGCCAAGTCAAAGAACAGCGACGCTGCTGGAAGCTTGGTAGGATAGGGGGATCTGTCATAAGGAGCGTCTCCCCACTGTTGTACAATGCCGTAGCTGTTGTTTTTTATTTGTTGTTGGACCCAATTGAAATTGTGGTTTTCTATTGCAAAGGCCTTTCTTTCGTCCCATAGATCTGCGCGATCAAGTGAAAATCGAATCGTATTGTCTTTTTTCCAAATCAGTGCACCCAATTGACCATTTCCCAAGGGAATGGCTTCATCCCATCGCGAAGCCAACTGATCGAAATGGAGGTTGTTGTCAGGTGTTGGTTGCCCGAAAGAGAACAGGGTAAACGAACAGCATAGTATTAAATAAAGATATTTCATAATTGAAAGGGTTAGCTTGTAAATTTAAAACTCTGGATGGGGAGGTACTGACACTATTGTTACTTTTTTGCATACTATTTTAGCAAAGCGATGGCCCTGATCCTGGAATCACGTTTAAGCAAATTTAACTGAGATGTATGCAGTGTATGAAATCAAAAAAGTGAGTTCGTATCGAAATTGTTATACTTTTTGAGACGAAAGAATATGGTATAAAAGTACCGTTTTTAGGGTCTGCAGTTTAACCGAAAAAAGTACATCATGCTGTTTTAAATCAATCTTTTGAGCAAGTGGGAATATAGTATCCAGAAAACCTTGCAAGAGCAAAGGGTAATATTGTTTATGTTTCTGTTAATCCAGTTTTAGTATAATCCAGTGTTGTTATCTAATTTTATCCTACTCGAAACTAGCACATTTATCGGATAGTTTCGGCTCCACTTAACGAAAAAAACAATCATTATTTATTTCGTTGTAGTGCGTAAACCTAAAATGTTATAGAGTAGATATATCCCAATGCTATGAGAAAAAAGATTGTGGTGCTAACATTATTGGCGCTTGTGCTTATTGGTACGAGCATTTTGACCTTTGGAAAGAAAGAGCCAATTGATTTTAGCGCTGATGTTAAACCGATATTGAATAAACATTGTATCACATGCCATGGTGGGGTTAAAAAAAATGGCGGACTAAGTTTTCTTTTTGAAAATGAGGCCTTCGCCAAAGCCGAGTCTGGCAAACCAGCAATTATTCGTGGCGATGGCGAACATAGTGAATTGTTAAAGAGACTGATTTCCGATGACCCTGAATTGCGTATGCCTTACAATGCCCCTAAACTGAACGATGATGAAATTGATATACTCAAAAGATGGATCGATGAAGGTGCCAAATGGGGAGAGCATTGGGCATATACAACGCCCAAGGAGACTGAGGTACCTAAACCTTTTTCATTGCTCGGCATATTTGGTGTCAAACCTAAAGGGGTGAATAATACGATTGATTTTTTTGTTTTGGATAAAATGAAAGAGAAGAAATTATCCTTTGCTGATGAGGCCGATAAAGCACTGTTGCTACGGAGAGTGTATTTAGATCTGATTGGTATTCCACCCACGTTGGCAGAAATTCAAGCCTTTGAAGCAGATCAGCGTGATGATGCTTATACCTTGCGTGTAGATAGTTTGCTGGCGTCGCAGAAATATGGCGAAAAGTGGGCGAGTTGGTGGTTGGATATGGCGCGATATGCAGATACGAAGGGTTACGAGAAGGATGGTTCGCGCACGATATGGTCCTATCGGGATTGGGTCATTAAGGCCTTGAACAAGGATATGCCTTATGATGAATTTACGATTGAACAGCTCGCTGGGGATTTGCTCCCGGAGCCAACCAAGGATCAACTTATCGCAACCGCCTTCCATCGCAATACCATGAATAATGATGAAGGGGGGACCGATAGTGAGGAATTTCGGATGGCTGCGGTTTTGGATCGCTTAAATACAACCTATCAAGTATGGTTGAGTACAACCTTCGAATGCGTGCAATGCCATAGTCATACTTATGATCCCTTTAAATTTGAAGAGTATTATAAATCGTTAGCTTTTTTTAACAACACCAGAGATGAAGACACCCAAGGTGATCATCCTAAACTTCGTTTTTATACGGCACAAGATGAAAAGCGAATTGACAGTATAAAAAGGTGGTTGTCGACGACAGGAAATACAAGCTTGGTAAAATCAACAGATCTATTCCTTCACACTCTTGAACCCAAAATACATGCGCATTACAGCGATCAAATAGTAGATGGTGCGCTTTATGATACGAAATGGTTGGGGGTTAGAACTGGAGGATCGGCTCGGTTAAGGGCAATAAACTTGGATAATAAACAGCAATTTTTTATGAATTTCTGGACAGGCGCGGTAGATGGAAAATTAGAAATTCACGTGGATAAACCTACAGGACCAATTCTCGCCGTTATTGATTTGCCGAGTACAAATGGAAGACAGGTTATTCATTCTCCCATACTCCCGACTCGCGGTGTACATGACTTATATCTGGTTTTCAAAAATCCATCTGTGGCGCATGGGCAGCCGATCTGCATGATTGAATGGTTTGCATTTCGTGAGAACTTTCCACATGAAAAGTCACTGGATAATATGAATTTTCAAAAGACTTTTCTCCAGTTGGTCAACATGCAACCCGAAGGTGTGCCAATCATGATTGAAAATCCCAAAGACATGCATCGTAAAACAAATGTATTTATACGTGGTAACCGTCTGTCTCTGGGGGCGGAAGTACAGCCTACAGTTCCGGCTTCACTGAATAGTTTCCCGAAAGGCGCTCCGCGCAACCGTCTGGGGTTTGCGCAGTGGATTGTCAGTAAGGAAAACCCCTTGACAGCACGAACCTTAGTTAATCGCGTATGGGCACAGCTATTTGGCCGGGGCCTAGTTGAACCATTGGGAGATATGGGCACTCAGAGTATCCCGCCAATTCACCGAGAGTTATTGGATTACCTTGCCCTAGATCTGATGAATACCAAAAAGTGGAGCGTTAAAAAACTGATCCGCGAGATTGTCTTATCCGGAACGTATAAGCAGTCCTCTAGCTTGAACAATTCCAATTTTGAGAAGGATCCACAGAATTATTATTTGGCAAGGGGACCTCGGTTTAGATTATCTGCCGAACAGATTCGTGACCAAGCTTTAGCTGTAAGTGGATTGCTCAGCAACAAAATGTATGGACCAAGTGTAATGCCCTACCAACCTGATGGGGTATGGATGACTGTATATAGCGGTGAGTCCTGGGTGAAAAGTGCTGGAGAAGATCAATACCGAAGGGGCATCTATACGTTTTTAAAGCGTACGAGTCCTTATCCGTCTTTTGTTTCTTTTGATGCTTCTAGCAGGGAGGTTTGTTTGGTCGACCGTATTCGCACCAATACACCGCTGCAAGCGCTTGCCACATTAAATGATCCTGTTTATCTCGAAGCGGCTAAACATCTGGGGACTATTATGGAGAAAGAGGGAAATGGAAACCTTAGAAATGGTATTCGTGTCGGTTATAGACGTGCCATGTTGAAGGATGCCGATGAAAAGAAACTCAAGGAACTGGAACATCTTTATCAAAAGGCATTGGTTGATTTCAGCAAAAAGCCTGATTCGGCAGCCAAATTTTTGAATGAAGATTTAGCAAAAAGCAATGTAAAGGTCCTGCCTTCAAAAGCTGCCTACATGCTTGTTGCGAATGCAGTGTTGAATTTGGACGAGTTTTTAACGAAATCATAAATAATGAAATGAAAAATATGGATAGAGACTTCTGAATAAGGACTATCGTATGAAAACGAAGTCTTTTATTGAGAAGGTTAGACCTATAAAATAGTAAGAATATAAACCGAAATGAGCTAAAGCTGCGCACTAAAATTTTAGAGACACAGCCCGTTCATACGTAATGATAGTCAGATGAAAGACCTAAATAAGCTAATAAAAGAAGCGCAACAATTTGAATTGCAGGCTGTCACCAGAAGACATTTTCTAAAAGATTGTGTGGCCGGTATCGGCGGTATTGCTTTGGGGAGTTTGTTAACGAGTTGTAATGGATGGGGACAGTCAAAATCAGCAGAAAAGTTGGATCTGAATGCACTCAATCCACTTGTGCCCAAGCCACCTCATTTCCCAGGTAAGGCTAAAAGTGTCATTTACCTGCATATGGCTGGCGCTCCATCACAATTGGAGTTATTTGATTACAAGCCTGCCTTGCAGAAATTACATAATCAACCTTGTCCGGAGTCCTTGCTTGCAGGAAAGAAATTTGCTTTTATTCGTGGGATTCCAAAAATGCTGGGACCACAGGCTACTTTTAAACAGTATGGAGCAAGTGGGGCTTGGGTATCAGATCATTTGCCTCATTTTAGTAAAGTCGTTGATGAAGTGAGTTTTCTGAAGGCTGTGCATACCGATCAGTTCAATCACGGCCCGGCCCAATTGTTTATGCATACAGGAAGTGCCCGTCTCGGTCGCCCTAGCATTGGTTCATGGGTAACTTATGGTCTGGGATCTGAAAATAGCAATTTACCCGGTTTTGTTGTGTTAACATCGGGAGGTAAAACGCCTGATGCTGGTAAAAGTGTCTGGGGAAGTGGATTTTTACCATCGGTATACCAAGGCGTTCAATGTCGTTCAAAGGGTGATCCCGTATTGTACATTGCCGATCCTGAAGGAATGGGAAGGGGTATGAAGCGTGATTTGATTGATGCCATAAATAGCGTCAACAAAACAGAGTATGATACCTTTAAAGACCCCGAAACCTTGTCGCGGATCGCACAATATGAGATGGCTTATAAAATGCAGGTAGCCGTACCTGAAGTGATGGACATCAATAATGAACCGGCTTATATTCACGAATTGTACGGAACAGAGCCTGGTAAGGAATCGTTCGCCAATAATTGCCTATTGGCTCGGAAACTCGTAGAACAAGGGGTGAGATTCGTTCAGTTATTTGATTGGGGCTGGGACAGTCACGGTACAAATCCAGCAGATTCGATTGATCTCGGTTTTAGAAATAAATGCCGAGAGATTGATCGACCAATGACCGCATTGATTATGGATCTAAAACAACGTGGTTTGCTGGAAGAAACACTTGTGGTGTGGGGCGGGGAATTTGGGCGCACACCGATGCAAGAAAATAGGGACAACAGCGACATGCCATTCCTGGGACGTGATCATCATACCGATGCCTATACCATCTGGATGGCAGGTGGAGGAGTTCGTAATGGTATAAGTTACGGTCAAACCGATGATATCGGGTTCGCCGGGGTAGAAGGGCGTAGTTCTGTACACGATGTCCATGCGACCATGCTTCATCTTTTGGGTTTTGATCATGAGAAATTTACATACGATTTTCAGGGAAGGCCATTCCGATTGACAGATGTGGAGGGTGAACTAATTCAAGCTATAATTTAAAAAAATGAAACAAATTCTAGTATTAATTTTATTTATGAGCAGTTTTCTATCCATGACTGCCCAGCAGTTGCACATTAAATATTATTGCACCAATTGGGGA
This sequence comes from Sphingobacterium sp. UBA2480, assembly GCF_002341965.1. Taxonomy (NCBI): domain Bacteria; kingdom Pseudomonadati; phylum Bacteroidota; class Sphingobacteriia; order Sphingobacteriales; family Sphingobacteriaceae; genus Sphingobacterium; species Sphingobacterium sp. UBA2480. Next base: position 1,127,381 of record NZ_DDPA01000007.1, read on the forward strand.
AATAATGATTCCTGGGATACGTTCTGTCTCCGTGTGAAAAATGCAGGTTACGATGGTGTTGAATCCTGGTTACCTGGTAGTCCCAAAGAGCGCAAAGAGATGATGGATGCATTACATAAACATGGATTGAGTTTAGGGTTACTTTCAGGGGGATCTGGTGGAACTTATGAGGAATATAAAGAAAGTTTTAAGCGTAATTTGGATGAAGCAGCACAGCTGAAACCCGATTATATTAATTGCCATACAGGTAAAGATTATTACTCGTTTGAACAGAACAAAACATTGATTGAGCTTGCTGATGCAGCTAAAAATAAGTACCGTATCCCCGTTTATCATGAGACACACCGCGGAAGATTTAGTTTTGCAGCCCATGTAACAAAAGAATATTTAGAGAAGATTCCGACGTTACAACTTGCATTGGATATTTCACATTGGTGTAATGTACACGAATCAATGCTTTCTGATCAGACCGAGGCCGTAACAAAGGCACTTTCTAGAACTGAGCACATTCATGCACGCATTGGGCATCCCGAAGGACCACAAGTCAACGACCCCGCCGCTCCTGAATGGAAGAGTATTGTTGCACAACATTTGGCCTGGTGGGATAAAGTTGTTGCTAAACACAAGGATAACGGGATGAAGTTATTAACCATAACAACCGAGTTTGGCCCAGCGGGTTATTTACCCACATTGCCATTTACACAACAACCGGTGGCCGATCAGTGGTCAATCAATGTCTATATGTTGCATTTACTCAAAGACAGATATAAAGAATGATGGTTTTCTTTGATGAATTATTGGGCTTTTCGGGACGATTTCATCCTCTTTTGGTCCACCTACCGATCGGCATATTGTTGTTGGCTTTTGTTATGGCAATTAGGACGCAGTTTAAAAGCGGAGCTATGTATTTGCCTGCTATTAAGCTCTCCTTATTCCTAGGGACTATAGCTGCCATAATGGCTGCTTTATCGGGTTATCTGCTTTCACGAAATGGAGGTTATGAGGAGGATGTACTGAGCTATCACAAATGGTTAGGAATTGTCGTGGCGTTGAGCAGCTTATTATTGTGGTTTCTCTATCGTAAAGAATCTTCTGCTGCATTTCGCTTTTGGCTTTTTTTTCTCGTAGTAATCATGATTGGGGTCACTGGACACTATGGTGGAACATTGACGCATGGAAAGGGCTACTTTGTCGAAGCTATGCCAGTGGCACTAAAAAAGCTGTTTAAAACGGAAGAAGACAAAGAGGAGGTTCTTATCGTTCAAAATGCACAGGAAGCAGATGCCTATAATGGAATTATTCAACCTATTCTTAAACAGCGTTGTCAAAGCTGCCATGGGAAAAAAAAGCAGGAAGGGGGGCTGGCATTGGATACAAAAGAGAATTTGTTAAAAGGAGGAGAGAATGGCACAGTACTGCATGCAAGCGATTCGAAAAAGAGTGAATTATATGCCAGGTTGGTATTACCTGAGGGACATAAGAAGCGAATGCCACCTAAAGGTCGTACGCCGATAACTCCTGATCAGATCAGACTGATTGCCTGGTGGATAGATCAAGGAGCCAATTTTGATAAAAAAGTGCGTGAAATACCACAAACGGAGGAAATCGCTCATTTGTTGAAAAAATTAGAAACAGGGGAAAAAGACACTCCATCGGTATTATATGCAGATTTACCTGCAGCGCCAGCTTTGCCAAAAGATAAAATCGATGCTTGGCAGGCTAAGGGTATTAAGATCATCCAAGTTGCAAAAGATAATAACTTTGTGTTGGTTAATGCCATTAATTATCCTCAATTTAATGATAAGGACCTACAGGAATTATTAAGTATTAAGGATAATATTGTACAGCTGAAATTAGGAAATACAGCTGTTACAGATCTTGCTTTCTCAATATTTTCGGCAATGCCGAGTCTTTCCCGCCTACATCTAGAAAATACAGAAATTTCCGATGCCGGATTGAGCCAGTTGAAAGGTCTGTCAAAATTAACGTATTTAAATCTGACGGGAACAAAAGTTACCTCAAAAGGTCTGTCAAAACTGAACGACCTTCCGAGTTTAAAAAACGTTTATCTCTATAAAACCGCAAATCAGGAAGTCGCTACGATAAAGCAGTTGAACGCTAAGATTAAGGCAGATACCGGTAATTATAGTTTGCCTTTTATTGAAACCGATACAATCAGGTTTTGAGCTGTTGTTGGAATTGCTGGCTATACGCTGGAAATCCGCAATCCGAATGAAATATTATTGTATAATTTAACGATTGGGTAAGACGGGAAAGTTATTAAGGAACATAAACAGGATTTTTTAGCAGATGTGAAGCGAATGTATAAGGGGAATGAGACAAAATGCGCTAGAGTAGGATAGGAGGAATAGGAATAGGAATAGGAATGCGGAGGTGACGATTTCAAATAAAAGAGCAGCAAGGAATTTCCTGCTGCTCTTTTTACATCACGATAAGCTGTTTTTATTTCGTGCCAGCACCTTCTAATAACTCGATGGCATCGTAAAGGACACCTGCTTCACCTCTAAAAGTTCCAGAGCCCTCTGGTTTGTTATCTTTTGTGTACCATTCATAAAATCCTTTGTTTTTGATAACACGGGCAAGCATCGGCTGTATTTGCGCATAAGCTTCCTGTTGAAAGCCATTTTTAACAAGCTGCTGAATCATACGACCACCAAACCAGGTCCAGTCCCCACCATTTTGATAACCGTAAGGATACATGCCTTTGTTCTTAAACGAGCCTGCCGGATAAGTCGGGTACACAGTAAGTCCAATTGTTGCTGCACCAGCGTCATTTACATTTTTAATCATTTTATCCAATGAAACTTTTATTTGCTCTTTGCTGAGCAAATTAGCCTCAATAGCGATTGCTGTTCCACCATGATAATAGATTTGATTTTCATCAAAATCAGCCGCAAATGGAGAGCCTTTGATATAAATATGGGGAATAAACTTTTGGTTCTTTTCATCCCAAAGGTGTTTCATGGTATTACTTGCTATAGACGCTCTGATTTTTCCCCACTTTTCTTTTTTCTCAGGGAAAAGATCCATGTAATTGTCAAGCGCGATCAAAAACATTGCATTGTCGTAGATGTCCAAAGCAATATGCGAATTTTCATCCAGGTGGACACCCCAATCGTGTTCAGGTTGAACGTCACCCCAATCGACTGTAGTTGCGCCCCAAAGTAAACCATAAGTAGCATTATAACGTTTGTCCAATAAAAATTGTAAAGCATGCTCCATGCGATCCTTTACAGCCGCATTTCCAATTTTTTCATCGAGAAAAGCCTTATCTTTCGTTGCAACGATATATTTATGTACCGCTTGGATCAAAGAAGACTCCTGGTCCGTTTCAACTGTATTTTTGTGTGCTGCATAATCAGGAGCTAAGGGACTTGTGATGGTATAATAGTCCGATACGCCATTTTTTAAGCTGGATTTTTTGACAAAACCATCGGCAATATTACCATCAGGACCTTGTAGCTTAAAAAACAAAGCTAATTGATCTTTGATCTGTTCATGGGGATGGACTTTTGTTGCTAAGGTGATAAATGTATTGTAATCTCTAATCCACACCTCACTGTATCCATCCCCCGCATTGAATCCACTTTTAATGACGTTCGTAGCCATATCTTTGACAAGATTGAAGCTGCTGTCTTTTTGGATGCTGTCCTGTAAATTGCTTGTCGAAACCTTACCGCCAGCATTTTGGCAGGACAGTAATAGGAGAGACGAAGATAACGCAAAAAATATAGTTCTCATTGTGCTGTTAGTTTATAGTAAATGGTTTGATTAACATTTGGATTCTTTGACAAAAGATTGGATAACCTTTGCCTTATCGTTTCCTAAATTACGCAATGTATAGGATCCGGCAGCAGCAGGAACAGCAAAAGTCTCAGCATAATGAAAGACTTTCTTCATGCCATTTGCTGTCGTCAGCTCAATTGCCTCCCCCTCCACAAGCATCATGATGTGACACTGTCCTTGTGTTTCAATTGCAACATCCTGATCGAATTCGTATCTAAAAACATCGTAGAAATGATCTTCATGCGTTGGCAAATGTATTCTTGTTGCTTGCGCATCAAGGGCTACTTCAGTGGGCTGAGCAAGCAGCGTGTTTTTTACGACATCACCTTTTCGGCTAAAATTGAGGTTGGCGAATGCTCTATCAATATTTAATGGGCGTGGTTTCCCATCTAAATCCGGACGCACCCAGTCGTACATTTTAAAGGTATAATTGTAAGGTGTTGCACTGATTTCGAGTACGAGATTATTCACGCCGGAAGAATGTACAGTACCATGTGGTATCAAATACAATTGGTGTTTCTTGGATTCGAATTTTTGAACGTATTGCTCGATATCCATGGCTGTTCCGGTATGGAAGCTCTCTTCTAAAGCTGAGCGAAATTTGTCTGCATCAATGGATTGCTGAAAGCCCAGATACACTTGTGCGTCCTCTTTTCTATCAACGATATAGTATGATTCGTCCTGTGTGAAGTTTTCTCCAAATTCTGTTTTTGCATAGGCTGGACTAGGGTGACATTGAATGGATAGGTTGCCGCCATCAAAGGTATCCAGAAAATTGAAGCGTATCGGGAATTCAACATCGAAACGTTGCTGGGCATGACCAAGCACATTGGCACTTTCTTGAAACATCAATTGATCAAATGAAATTTCGAGTGTATGTCCATCTGCTTCGAGCAAAATGCCATTCTCAGGGACAATCATTTCGAAGGACCACGCATAGTTTTTGACATGCTGATCTATGCCTGAAAGGTGCTCTTTCATCCACTGTCCACCCCATACGCCGGGTTCAAAAGTTGGTCGTACGCGGAAGTAATTTTGGGACATGGCCAGCAAAGTAGCATGTAGATCCTTCCCTGTGATCCATGGTAGGTTTTGGGACGATTGTTGATCGGCAAGAATTTCGACACGGGAAAGGATAGACCTTTTATGTCTATTCAATATTTCCCAATCGACAAAATAGTAACGCTTGTAGGTTTCCTTTTGATTGGTCTGTGTTGAACAACCTAAGTTTAAAGCTTCTCCCGCACGCATACGTTGAATTAGCACGTTTTTGGGCAGATCAATAAACATCAGCTGACTAGACGTATCGACTAATGATGCTCCAGGGCCATAAAAGATGGTATACTCAGCTTGTATTGATTCGGCGTTTGCTCGTATGGTTTGAAGGTCCGCAAGCTTTTGGGTGTCAAAGTATTCAATGAGTTGAATCCCGGCCTTTTTTCCAAATAATGGATCGTCGCCACCGAGGTATGGTGCGACAAGCTCCTGGATCGCTGATTCAGTTTTTAAAGCTGAATCCATGGCAATAAATCGTGGAGTTACGCCCTGTTTTTCAAATTCTTGCTTTAGCTTGGGGATGATTGTAGCCCAGTCAACACCTACAAAACCATCAATGCTATGTATATTATGTGTAATGAGATGTGCAACAAGATCCGTGTAGGAATTTGATAGTGTTCCTTGAACCGGAAACGTCGGTGTGATTTCGTACTGAAAAGGTTTTGTTTGAGTATTAGAATACATATAATGTAATTTATTGCAAATGAATGATGTTGGATTAAGTCGCTTTTTGCTTACTTGTTTGTTGATTTTTTATTGTGCTTTTCAATCCAGAATTTTTCGATCTCTTCCAAAGGTTTACCCTTTGTTTCCGGAAGGAATGCAAGTACAACAAGGAATGCGATGGCACAGAAAAATGCAAACAACCAGAACGTATAGCGGGCCCCCCAGGAAGCGAGTAGAATGGGTGTTAGTTGTCCCACGATAGCATCGGAAATCCACATCACCATAATACTGATACCCATGGCACGAGCCCGGATGGCATTTGGGAAGATTTCGGCCGCCACAACAAATTTTAGCGGGCCAATGGAAAAAGCAAAGAAAAATAAGAACGAAAGTATAGCGATAATCAATGCGATATTATTGACTTGACCTTGATTAAAAAGATATCCAGTAACCAGCAAACTCAGGGTAGCACCTACCGTTCCCAAAAGATATAAGGGACGTCTACCCCAATTGTCAACCTTCCAGATGGCAAAGAAAGTAAATAACACATTGGCGGCTCCAAAGAATAGTTGAGCATGATAGGAATTATTTAATGAAATACCAGATTCAAGCAATATGCTCGGACCATAGTAGACAATTGCGTTTATGCCACTGAGCTGTGAAAATAAAGGAAGGAATAAGCCCAATAGGAAGGCCTTGCGATAAATAGGCGAGAAGAGATCACGTAGATTTCCCTTCGAGGAAACGTTGCCGACCTCTTGTATATCCGATAGTCCTAATGCGCCACTGATCGCTGCTACTTCCGTGTTCCGCCCATTTTTAGATAGCCAACGTGGACTTTCAGGAATAAAGTAAACTCCGATGCATAACAATAAAGCCGGTACTGCACCAACTAAAAACATAGTTCGCCAGAGTTCATTTTGCTGTGCGGAGCTATATTCGAGAATCAAATAATTGCTGATATACGCAAAAAGGATACCGAATGTAATAGCGAGTTGGTAACAGGTGACTGATCTTCCTCTAAATTTACTTGGCGATATTTCCGCGAGATATAAGGGCACAACGATTGAGGCTATTCCAACACCCAAGCCCCCAATGCTTCTACTTGCAATTAATATGCTATAAGAAGGACTGAATCCACAGCCAATTGCTGAACATAAAAAGAGCAGGGCCGCAGTAACAAAGGCTGGTTTTCTGCCGTATTTATCTGTTAATGGTCCTGTGAAAAATACACCAACAATACAGCCTAGCAGGGCTGAACTGACAAAAACGCCCTCTTGAGCAGGAGATAGTCCGAAAAATTGCTTTACTAACGGCAATGCACCTGCAATTACAGCCATATCGAAACCGAAAAGGAGTCCTCCAAGTGAAACGATACATAAAATGATGATAAATCTCTTTGACATCTGCGGTTTATATTAATATGTATATACATACAAACATATATCTATTTTTTTAATTATGCAAAAAATCTTATTTTAGCACAAGCAATCCAACTGATGAATTTAAAAATAGATCATAAAAGCCCTGTTCCGCTGCATATACAAGCAGAGAATCTGTTACGCGAATTAATTAAGCAGCCTGAATATATAGAGGGTAAGTTATTGCCCAACGAAATTGAATTAGCAAAAAGATTGGCAATTTCCCGTTCTACTTTGCGTTTGGCGATCAATAAACTAGTCTACGAGGAGTTGCTCATTAGAAAGAAGGGAATAGGCACGAAGGTGGCTAGTTCCAAATTTAGTTCCAAATCCAAGAATTGGCTGAGTTTCTCACAAGAGATGAAAAACCGAGGAATTGAGGTAAAGAATTTTGAGCTTCACGTCAGCTGGGTTGTTCCGGACAAAGCAGTCTCGAAGTTTTTTAATGTAGATGAGGACCAAAAGCTATTAAAACTAGAACGTCTGAGAGGAAAGAAAGATGACCCATTTGTTTATTTTATCTCTTACTTCCATCCGCGTATAGGTTTAAACGGCGATGAAGATTTTAAGAGACCTTTATATGAGATCTTAGAAGCAGATTATCATGTCGTTGCAGATCTTTCTCAGGAAGAGCTGGATGCAATGGCCGCAAATAAATTTATAGCTGATAAATTGGAGATTAATATCGGTGATCCTATTCTGTCCCGCAAGCGCTTTGTATTTGACCAATCTGGGAAGCCGATTGAATATAATTTAGGGTTCTACCGCGCGGAAAGTTTTACCTATACTGTCGAAAGCAGAAGAGATTATTAGGGAATTCACTCATCCTTTTTGAATGGATTAATTGGATGAGTGAATAGCTAATTTATTTATTCTTTTAATGATTCTTTTCCAGGGTAGTTTCAGCCCAGCTTTCTAGGAGAGCTATTGCTTTACTCAGCACGCCTGCTGAACCTTTGAATTTTCCTGATCCACTGGGTACGTTATTTTGACCATACCATTCGTAAAATCCTTTGTTTTTCACAACCCGATCGATCATCGGTTGGAGTTCGGTATAGGCTTCCTGATAAAAGCCATTTAAAACGAGTTGCTGGATCATCCGCCCGCCAAACCAGGTCCAATCACCACCATTTTGGTATTGGTAAGGTTGAGCCATTCCGCCAATGAAAAATCCGACGGGATAGGTTGGGTACAAGGTCAATCCAATACTCGGCATGCCAGATAACCGGACGTTCTCCAGCATTTGCGTATTGACTGTTTTTATTTCTGAAGGTGTTAGTAGCCCCGCTTCTATAGCGATGGCGGTGCCACCATGATAATGGATCGTATTTTCATCAAATCCTTTAGGAATAGGTGATGTCTTAGGATATATGTGTGGGATAAATTTTTGTTTTTTCTTATCCCATAAATAACGTCTACTGTTCGTTTCGAGACTCTTTTTTAATCCTTTCCATTCCGCCACCTTTGGAGAGTTGGGCTGGATATCAATCAATGCCTGCAATGCAATAATAAACATCGCGTTGTCATAAATATCGATTGCCTCATTGGAAAGTTGGTCATTCCAATCACAACCAAAGCTGTCGTTGGGCTGTACATCTCCCCAATCTGCTGTCATCGCACCCCACAGTAGCTGATACTTTTGGTTGAACCGTTCCTTTTTCAGATAATCCAACATAAGTTGGATACGGTCTTTTACAGAAATTCCACCGACAGACTCCTCCAAGATACTGTAATCCTTTGTTTTTATTATGTATTTACCCAACAATTGGATGAGTGACGTTTCCTGGTCGGTTTCTACCGTGTTTTTAAAACCCACATGATCAGGAGCGTTTTTTGAATAGTAGGGTTTATCATCATGCCAGGTAAAGTCTTTCTTTAGTACATAGCCGTCTACCATTTCGCCATTGGGCTGTTGCATCTTAAAAAATACTAAAATAGCCCCTCTAATGTCCGCTTGGGACCGCTCTTCCAATGCGGTTTCGATGAATGTATTGAGATCTCTGGCCCAAATTTGTGAGTAGCCACTTCCCGCATTGAAACCTTCTTTGATGACCTCTCGGGCAAGGCTGTCCACATATTTTAGGTTTTGATCCGCTAGAATGCTTTTTGCTAACTTAAGTTGCGCGATAAGGTCGGGTTTTGTTTGTTGTGCTGATAGTTGGGTTCCGAGTAACAGAAGTATTAGACTAAAAAATGTGGTGTTTTTTTTCATTGTGGTTGTATTGTAATTAATTAGGATTGACAAGTGTACCTGTCAATCATTGGTATTTATTTCAACGTTAATTTGTATTTATTTCAGGCTTGTGATCGAAGATCAGCCGTTCGATGTGTATTTTTTTGAATTTATTTACTGGTTATATTTTAATATGTATGTACAATCAAAGTTATGGAAAAATGTCAGTATTTAAGCTTTAATAGTGTTTTATTTGATTAGTATTTAAAATTTTACAAATTTAAGCGTTGCGATGCAATCTGTTAAGTCGTTAAATTAAGTAATAAAATCTAACTCATGTTTATACATACTCTATTTTTTTGTAAGTTTGCTGTAGAACCTAATTGAGAACAATGGTAAAGCGTATCATTTATTATTTTTGTAGTTTATTTGTGAGTACGGCAGCTGTTTCCGCACAGCAGAAAACAGATTTGACCGTTTTTGTAAAACCTAATATTGGATCCGTCCATAGTCGGTATTTCTTTTATACACCAGCAGCCGTACCTTTTGGAATGGCTAAGCTCGCTCCGAGCACAAATGGAAGCTATGGGAACAAGTCGGGCTGGGAGGCCGTGGGTTATGACGATAGGCATACCTCAATAGAAGGCTTTGCTAATTTTCACGAATTTCAGGTAGGCGGAGTGGTATTTGCACCATCCGTCGGAAAATTGAAGACAATGCCCGGTCAGCTTGATCGTCCAAAAAGCGGTTATCGTTCCGATTTTGACAAGAAGGATGAATTTGCCACTTCTGGCTATTACCGTGTCATGCTAAAAGATTATAATATACTTGCTGAGCTTACGGCAACTAAGCGTGTCGGTTTTCACCGCTATACTTTTCCAAAAACGGAAGAAGCCAACCTTATTTTCGATATTGGCCATGTGATGGGGGAAAGTGGACCGGTCGTTGATGCCGAAGTAAATTATGACAAACAGCACGTCTGGGGATATGTGGTTACCAATCCTGTATATGTACAAAAATATCAGCAGGGGGCTACGGTCAAAATGTTTTTCTTTGCGGAGATCAACAAACAACCGAAGTCTTTTGGGACATTTAGAGATTCTATAACTTTTGACCAACATACGCGCATAAAAGGAAAAGGAGCTGGAGTATATCTGAAGTTTGGCACTGAAGCAGGCGAATCAATAGACATCAAGACGGGTTTATCTTATACTTCTGTAGAAAACGCACAACTGAATTTGCTTAAAGAGGCGAAGGATATGTCGTTTGATGCTGCAAAGAATAATGCCTTGCAAACCTGGAATAGTGAACTGGGAAGAATTTTGGTGGAAGGGGGCAAAGCGGACGACCGCATTAAATTTTATACGGGATTGTATCATGCTTTACTTGGCCGTGGGCTTGCAAGCGATGTAAATGGTGCATATCCCAAAAATGACGGCTCGGTAGGGCAGATTGCCCTAAATAAGCAAGGGCAACCGATTCATCATCATTATAATACCGATGCTATCTGGGGCGCATTTTGGAATTTGACACAGTTGTGGTCTATTGCGTATCCAGACTATTACAACGACTGGATTCAGAGTCAATTGTTGGTCTATCGCGATGCAGGTTGGTTAGGAGACGGTATTGCCAACAGTAAATACGTTTCGGGTGTAGGAACTAATTTTACGGGTTTGGCAATCGCAGCGGCCTACAATGTCGGTATTCGTGACTATGATATGAATCTTGCTTATGATGCGGTACGCAAAAATGAATTGGAAGCGAAGGACCGTCTGCCTGGAGCAGGAAAGTTAGATGTGGGAGTTTTCGTCCGCAAAGGCTACTCACCGTATATAAAAGATGATCATGGCAGTCCCGAATTAATGACCAATGGATCTCCTTTTGGCGCTTCGCATACCTTGGAATATGCTTTTTCCGCTGGAGCGGCTGCGCAATTTGCAAAATCATTGGGGCGTCAAAAAGACTATGTTAAATTTCAGGAATTATCCAATGGATGGCGCAATCTGTATGATGCCGAGACGAAGTTTATGCGGCCAAAGGATAGTACTGGACGATTCATTTCAAACTTTAACCCTTATGAACCATGGCGTGGATTTCAGGAAGGAAATGCATGGCAGTATACGTTCTATGTTCCGCATGTCCCACAAGAATTGGTTAAACTCGTTGGAAAGGATCTGTTCAATCAGCGGTTGGATAGTATCTTTACGGTGTCGCAGAAGAATGTGTTTGGAGGTGGTACACAAATTGACGCCTTCGCAGGGATTGAAAGTCTTTATAATCACGGTAATCAACCGAACCTGCATATCTCTTGGCTGTTCTATTTTTCTGGTAGACCTGATCTGAGTCAAAAATGGGTACGGGCAATTTGCAATGAGTTTTATGGTAACGATGCGATACATGGCTATGGCTACGGACAAGACGAAGACCAAGGACAGCTTGGAGCATGGTATGTCTTGTCGAGTATCGGCCTATTCGATGTCCGAAGTCTCACCACCGAGAAGCCCGCACTTCAGATAGGCGCGCCACTTTTCGATCGGGTAACGATACAATTGCCGAAGAAATTGAGAAAAAATAAATTTATCATTCAGGTGAAGAAAGAGCAACCCAATAGTTCTATTGTTGATCAAGTTCGGTTGAATAATCGCCTGTGGAAAGGTTGGCAACTTCCTTTTGAACGTTTGGTGGAAGGTGGGATTTTAGATCTCAAGTTGAAAGGTGACTAAATATAAGATAAAAAAATAGCCCCATTCGGGGCTATTTTCAAGGTAGGTTGGTTTGTTGATTGCCTACGCGATTTCAGCAATAAAATTGCCCTCTTGATCCAAATCAGCTTTATGGGCTGCGATTTGTTGAAGATTAATATGTCCGATGACATATTTGAAATCTGGTGCGTAATATCGTTCTGTGATTTCACTGAAATTTAACTTTTCAATCAGTGTATCATCTGTATATCTCAAATAAACCTTAATTAAATAATCTTGGCTATAATTTAATGTGCTGGATTCTAAATGTTTTTTATACTCATAGCGGTATCCATAGCGAAGAGCCGCGATATCCGATAGCACAGCAGAACCTGTTGGGTGGCCACCTGCTCCTTTACCATAGAAAAATTGTTCGTCTGCAAAGGCCGCTTTCACCAATACTCCATTGTTCTCATTTTCTACATTATAGAGCATGCTGTCTTTGCCTACTAGGCGTGGTAATACATAAAGTACAACTTTGTCGCCGTCGATCTCTTTTGCCGTCGGTATCAATTTGATCTTGAGGTTCTTTTCTTTCGCAAAACGAATATCTTGCTGTCCCAATTTATCAATACCAATATTGAACACATCTTCTGGTTTGACATAGATACCGTACGCATGCGAAGCAACAATACATACCTTAAATTTGGGGTCAAATCCACCTACATCCAGCGTTGGATCTGTTTCTGCAAAACCAAGTTCTTGTGCTTTCTTTAAAGCATCTGTATATTGCTGATTTTCGTTGAAAACTTTAGATAAAATGTAGTTGGAAGATCCATTAAAAATACCGCTGACAGAATGCAGTAATTCATTGTCATAGTATTCTTCTAAATTCCGTATAATGGGAATACTTCCGCAAACGGCACCTTCATATAATAAACTGGTCCCGTATTCATGTTGGATATCAACCAGCTCTTCCAAATGGCTGGCAATCATTTTTTTATTGGCAGATACCACATTTTTCCCCGATTTCAAGGCACGAACAGTTAGTTGGTATGCTGCTTCGGCATCATCGATTAGTTCGACAACAGTATTAATTTCTGGGTCACCTAAAATTGTTTCGGCATCGGTAGAAAATAAATCTGCTGGTAGCGAGCGTTTTTTATCTCCGTTTTTAATGACAAATTTCTTGATCTCCAGATTAAGATCTTTGGTTTTGATGATATCGTAAAGACCTTGGCCTACGACACCAAACCCAAACATCCCTATTGTTAATTTATTACTCATATCTCTTCTTAAATTCTCTTATATATTATTTACTCTCTTATACTAATTCGTTTATGTATTCTTTTTGTTCCCGCAGAAAGCTGCTAATGATTTTTGTGAGTTTTTTTGTTTCGATCAAAAAGCCATCGTGGCCATAGGTCGATTCAATCTCTTGATAATGGGCATTGGGAACATGTTGCGCGATGAATTGTTGCTCTTGTGGCGGAAACAACAAATCTGTATTAACGCTCAGGACTAAAGTTGGACAATCAATGCTCGCCAAAGCAGATTCAATAGATCGTCTTCCCCGACCTAAATTGTGGCTGTCCATTGCTTTGGTCAGGAAATAATAGCTGTACGCATTATAGCGTTTCACCAATTTTTCACCCTGATAGTTCTGATAGGAGGATGCTTTATAATGATCGAGTTTTTCGTTATCATCTTCCTTTTGCGTGTTGGCATACGTTGTATAGTTGCGGTAAGACAACAGTGCCATAGCGCGTGCAACTTTCAATCCTTTAGCTCCACCATCAGGGTGATTGGCGTAAAAGGTTCGATCAGTTGTAATGGCCAGACGTTGACTTTCATTGAATGCAATACCCCATGGTGAGTGGACGGCATTTGTTCCAACCACGATGAGATGGTTGATGGCTATACTGTGCGATACGGCCCATTCCAATGCTTGTTGACCGCCTAATGACCCCCCGATAAGGATCTCTATTTGTTTGATTTCCAGGTGGTCCGCAAGGACTTGATGTGCGTGAACCAAATCCCTCACTGTGAATTCGGGGAAAGATAGGTAATAGGGTTGTCCGGTTGCTGGGTTTACAGATAGCGGATTACTGCTATTATATGCTGATCCTATGACATTGGCACAAATAATATAATAATCGTTTGCATCAAACAACTCACCTGTTCCAAAAAGACCGGACCACCAATCCAGCACATCTGCATTGGCCGTTAATGCATGGCAAACCCAGATCACATTGCTGCGATCTGCGTTGGGTTTGCCAAATGTTTCATAACTGATTTGTAAATCAGTAAGCTCTCTTCCATTTTCAAATACAAAAGGCTCCGGGTGCAGATATATATGCTTACTCATTTCAGTTTTAAGTTTTAAGCCGAAAAAATCTGATTATTTAATTTTATCAAAAGCTTGTTGTAAATCAGCTTTGATATCATCAATATGCTCTATTCCTACAGAAAGACGTAATAAGCCTTTGAAGACTCCGGCATTGGCTTGATCTTCATCACTCAATTGTTGATGGGTTGTAGCTGCTGGATGAATAATCAATGACTTCGTATCACCAACATTGGCTAAATGACTGATCAATTCTAAGCTGTCGATAAAGCTATTGGCCTTTTGCGCTGCGTCACCTTTAAGCTGGAAAGAAAGTACCGCGCCATAGCCATTTTTAAGGTATTTTTGTGCGTTAGCGAAGCTCGGAGAGCTTTTTAATCCCGGATAGTTTACTTTTTCTACCTGTGGATGCGCCTCAAGCCATTTTGCGACCTCTAAAGTGTTGTCTACATGGCGTTGCACCCGCAAAGACAAGGTTTCAAGTCCTTGTAATAATAAAAATGAATTGAAAGGGGAGAGTGCTGGTCCGAAATCCCGGAGCCCTTCCACACGCGCCCGAATGGCAAATTGAATATTTCCGAATGGTCCGCTTTCACCGAAAACTTCGGAAAATACTAAACCATGATAGCCTTCAGATGGTTCGGAAAATTGCGGGTATTTTCCATTGCCCCAATTGTAGTTTCCGCCGTCGACGATGACACCGCCAATGCTTGTGCCATGTCCACCGATCCATTTAGTTGCCGATTCAACAACCACATTTGCACCATACTCCAGAGGTTTAAATAAATAACCTCCGGCTCCAAAAGTATTGTCGACGATTAATGGTAAGTCATATTTTTTTGCTACGGCAGCAATTTTTTCAAAGTCGGGAATATTGAAACTTGGGTTTCCGATTGTTTCAACATAGATTGCTTTTGTTTTATCATCAATGAGCGCTTCAATTTTATCTGCTTCGGCGTCTGTTGCAAAACGAGCTTCGATGCCTAGGCGCTTAAAAGAAACTTTAAACTGGTTGAATGTACCGCCGTATAAGTTGGATCCCGCAACAAAATTGTCACCACTTTCCAAAATATTATTTAAAGCTATAAACTGTGCCGCCTGGCCGGATGCAACAGCAACAGCTGCAACTCCACCTTCCAGTGCCGCAATACGTTGTTCGAAAACATCCGTAGTAGGGTTCATAATCCGTGTATAAATATTACCGAACTGCTTTAATGCAAATAAGTTTGCGCCGTGTTCGGCATTTTCAAATACAAAAGATGTTGTTTGATATATAGGAACTGCTCTAGATCCCGTAGTAGGGTCAGCGACTTGGCCAGCGTGAACCTGAAGAGTTTCGAATTTTAAATTTTTGTTTGAAGACATAATATATCAGATTTTAAGGGTTCAAAAAGAAATTGCAAAGTAAAAAGAGAAGCATACACACCTCCTTGAAGGGTCTGTTAAATCTTTATCCAAGAAAACGGAAATGATTTTTAACAAGCATGGAAGTGCATATGCATACGCATTCGCATCGATACAATTGTACGATGGGTTACACTTTCGCTTATCGTGCGGTTCACTTGTGTTGAACCTGAATTTTTAATGGACTTCAGTAATTTAATAATCATTGTCTTATGTCATTTATATGCTCCAAAACGATATTGTTTTGGACAGGAATTGGCACCTTTTCAAACAAATTGAAGGTTGCCAGTGGGTCATTGAGCCAGTCTCTCGCCACTTCTTTATAAATCAAGACCTACTGATGAAGGGAGGTGTTGATTAGAAATCTTCTTTCGAAGACGACACAAATATAAACTCTTTTTTTATTAAAGCAAAAGAAATGCTATTTTTTAGTTAAAGGAATTTTGAATAACATGCCGATTGGCATCACATATCTTCCGATGAAACCGCAAAAGTAACTGTCAATCGGGTATTATGATTTCTTTAAATTGATCCGTTCTGCAGTTTGATTTAAATCTGTTAGAAGAGGTTTAAGCGCATCGATTCTACTATGGATATCATAGGCGAGGTGGCGATTCGTCTTTTTGTTTAAAGATAGCGAGAGGCCCACCAAATGGGAATTGACCTGATATGCGAGTGCCTGAAAATGGTGAATATGTGACCAATCCATCCATTTGTGCTCGGGTTCTTTTTTCATTTGATTGATGGCGTCTGAAAACAGGGCCATGGCGGTCTGCGCCTTTTTACGAGCCAGTCGTATATCAAACGAACTTTGTCGTTCGTCCGACAGACGGTTATTGATGATCTGGAAATAATGCGCGTTGTAAAGGGATACCTCTTTTGCCAGCTGAACCATGCCTGTGCTCTGGCGTACAGGTATCAAGAAATAACCCGCTATAGCCAAGAATGCTCCAATCAGTGTGAAAAGTATTCGGCTGCCTAAAATGAGATTGATGTTCCCTTCGAACAGATTGAGCGCAATCACAATTCCCAAGGTAATGAAGATGACACTGACCATATAATTAGATCGGTTGAACAAAAAGAATCCAAAAAGACCCAATGCAGCTATGGTTAGGAGTGCTGGAAGAAAATGAATAGAAATTAAGCAGAACACACCAACTATAATACCCGAGAATGTACCGACAATACGTTCTATATTACGGGTTTTTGTCATTGAAAATGCTGGCCTGGCAACAATAGCGATCGTCAGTAAGATCCAATAGGTATATTTAAAATCCAAAAATAAAATACCGATCAATGCACCTGTTCCAAAAAGAAGAGCCATCCGAACCGCAAATCGAAAAAGCGGATTATTCAGATGGAGTTTACTTTTTAGATCAGCGAGATTACGTAATGGTCGACTGATAAATTGTTGGTACTCGCTGGTGTCAATCTTATCCTGAATTTCCTGATTTTGATAAAAAGCGACCTGGATTCTGTTGAGTACATCAATAATTGCTTCGATGTTGCTTATGATAGAACATAATATACCTTTTGCTGGATCGGCCTGTTGTTCTTGAATTTCTTTTAAATCCCGTAAGAGGGCATTAATTTTAAAGTTATTATGGTATAATTGATGTGCATACCGGAACCTCTTGTCGGGTTGTGAAAAGCTATCGATTTCTAACGCTAATAATTTGATTGTGTGACGAATTATGGGAAGGCTGCCCGTGTCTGCAAGATTTTTGCGAATTGCATCGTAGTCATGATCAAGCGCAATAATTAACTCATGGAGGTCAATTAATCCATAAACCTGACTAAGCCAATAATTGCTTTTATGCCACTGTTGGCTTATGATTTTTTTTTCTCGAAACAGAAGAGACCTGATTTGTTCCTGCTGTTCGCTGATCTGGCCATGAATTTTTCCTACGCGACTGTACGTAATATTCAAAGGAATATCGGGATCGTAAGACTGTGATCGTATCAATAGAAATTGGGACAATCCATGAAAGCCATTAGCCATGGCATGTTTTAAAGAGCGATAAGGTTGTATATAGGCTTGTAAAAGGCTAAAAAAGTAATATATTATGGACCCTGTTGTAATCTGTAAGCTAACCGCAAAGGGGTGTTGTGGGGCCATTCCGATCACAAAACTCATGAGAATCAATGTCATGTTTCCAATTGCAGCATAGCGGGCTCCAAAAATGCCGTATAAGGTGCATATAAAACCGGCTGCCGCTAGCACGATAACCAAGGGCCAATGATAGGGAAATACAATAGCTGTAAACAATGATGCAACAAAGAAGGTGGGAATACATACTAGAGCTGAAGAAAGTTTATCTTTTCTGTTGCCAGGAGGATCGGTGAGTGTCGTTAACAACGATCCGACACCGATTCCGATAGCCGTGCTCGCTTGCGCTCCCAATAAATAGATCGCCAAACTTGGTAAAATACTGATGGCAACATTACGTAATGCGTCTCCAGCATGCTCGCCATGCATAAATCGTATCATAAGGATATAAATACGGTAGAGTCTTTTCTTCAATGATACAGTGCTCATGAATCAGTTTACTAATTTTCGATGCAAAAATACAAATATTATGCTTAATATTTTTTGTATACAATTTATTTGTTTTGAATTTTATTTGTTTTTTGAATTTTTATTTTGATTCGATGTCTTTTTCCTACGATATGTTTCAGAAGATTCAAAATTAGCTCGTATGATCCTATCCGCTGTAAAAGCGATCAGCGAAGGATAGGGTTTACCGATATTATTTGGTTGTCTACCGAGTGAATCGCACTACCTGTCTATTTCTGCTAGTCAACGTGTAATGAATACACGAGGTTTGTTGTCATTATTATGAAGTTGACTATCCGATCGATAGCCCAAAGAAATTACATTATGAAACCACAAAAAATTAAATTGCTCTTATTTTCTATTGTTTTATTCCTGTGTTCTAATGCCGGACCCGTTTCAGCACAGTCTGACGAGGGGAAATTACGTACTGTCGTTGTTGGGCAGGACAACAAGCCCATTGCAGCCGCAAATATTTCACTGTTTCGTAAACCCAATGATGTCTTGTTAAAAGGAACCTTATCCAACGAAAATGGAGAAATTGTGTTGTTTGCGATACCCGAGGGGAAGTACAGTTTACAGGTGTCCACGGTGGGTTATGGTACTTATCGTTCTGGGGAAATAATGCTGCGTGCGGGTGATTTCAAGGTGCTGGATACGATTCGATTACAGCTGGAAAGTAAAGTGCTGGATGAGGCGCAGGTAATTGGCAAGAAGCCATTAATTGAAAGTCACCTTGATAAAGTTGTGCTCAATGTCGAGAACAGTATTTTGGCAACCGGAAATAACGCATTGGAACTCTTGCAAAAGGTCCCGGGGGTAACTTTAGACAACAAAAAGATCAACCTTCGTGGAAAAAGTAATGTGATCATCATGATTGATGGTAAGCCTACTTATCTTTCTGCAGATGAAGTGTCGCGCTTATTGGAAAATACAGCTTCAAATGCAATAGCCTCGATCGAAGTACTCACCAATCCACCTGCAAAATATGATGCGGCAGGGAATGCAGGAATTATTAATATTAAGACAAAGAGGAATACGCAATTTGGAAGTAATGTTAGTTTAAACCTCAATTTAGGGCAGGGTAAATATACAAAGGCTGATGGTGGCTTTCTCATAAACCATCGTAACAATTGGGTGAACTTATTTTCTTCCTATAACTATGCAACTGCCTTAGGCTTTAATGATTTAGATATCGATAGGGCTGTAGATACCAAAAGCGGGACGACTTTTTTCAATTCGGATTCTTATTCGAAATTCCGCTATCGAGGCCATAATTTCAAATTTGCGGCAGATTTTAACCTGGGGAAACAGGAGGTCATTGGATTTGTGGTTAATGGTAATGTAAGCAATGGTCATTCAACACGGGAGGGAAGCAATCTGATCGCTTCTCAAAAAGGAAAGCTTGATTCGGTAGTATTAGGAAGTAATTTGTCAGATTTTAAATACCATTACCTCACTTATAATCTGAATTACAAAAAGACATTTGATACCTTAGGGACTGAATTGACATTTAATGGGGACTATTCATATTCGAAAAATAATGACAATAGCACTGTTGGAAACCATTTTTTGGACGCAAACTGGGAAGAATTTAAATCACCGCATATTTTCCGGAATGATATGCTTTCTAAGACAAAAATATTAGTTTTTAAAACCGATTTTGTGCATCCTTTTAATAAAACGACGAAACTCGAGGCGGGGTTAAAATATAGCCGCGTAAAAACAGATAATAATTTGTTGTACGAAGATCAGGATCAGCAAGGCGAGTTTGTGCAAAATAATGGTCAAAGTAATCATTTTTTGTACAATGAAAATATAGCAGCAGCTTATTTCAGTTTAAATAAATCGTTCGGAAAGTTTTCGGTACAAACTGGACTGCGTGTTGAAAATACGAACTCCCTAGGAAACTCAGTGACGCTTGAGCAACAAACAAAACGTACCTATACCGATTTTTTTCCATCAATATTTGTACAGCAACAGATTAATGATAATCACAAGCTTGGTGCGAGTTATAGCAGACGTATTGACCGCCCTGATTATGGGTCATTGAATCCCTTTGTGTATTATTTGGATCAATACACGTATCAGTATGGCAACCCTTATTTAAATCCACAATATACCAATTCGTATGAAGTAAATTATACCTTTAAAGATCGCTATTTACTGAGTTTGGGCTATAAGAGGACCAACGATGCAATCACTCAGGTCATAGAAAGTAATTCAGAGACCAAAGCTATTGCACAGACCGATCGAAATTTGGCTTATTTTGATTATTACAACATGAATGTCAATATACCCGTTAAGCTTTTTAAATGGTGGAGTATTTCTAACAATGCCAGCGCTTTTTATAATAAGTTTAGTTTTGATGAGCACTCCGGAGCGCAACGCCAATTGGAAAAGTTATCGTTTCAGGTAAGTTCCAATCATGATATCCGAATTGGGGAAACAACAAACCTGGAGCTGACGGGCAATTATTTCTCGCCAGCAGTATATGGCGTATTTAGTTTTCAGTCTTACTATGGCATTGATCTAGGTGCAGGTAAAACATTTCTTGACAAAAAATTGAATGTCAAGTTGGGTATAAATGATGTCTTGAATACAAGAGGCCAGCGCAGACTGTCGAGTTATCAGGAAAATGGATACTATCGTATACGAAATGCATATGATAGTCGGGTTATCCGATTGTCTGTTTCTTATCGTTTTGGTAATATGAATATTAAGTCAGTCAATAAAAAGGGGGGGGATAATGACGAAGATAATCGATTAAAAAAATAGGAGCTATTGTTGTGAGAGGAGGTAAGGAGCAAGAGATGACGAACGTTCCCCTAAAACAAAAAGAGCCAGCAATATCGCCGGCTCTTTTTGTTTTATTGGGAAGTTATCTTAACTTAAAAATAAGATCTCTCTCAATTTTGGAAGAGGCCATTTTTTGTCATCAACAATTTTCTCCAATTTGTTGACATGATAACGGATCACATCGAAATATGGTTTAACCAATTCATCGTAAGCGATTGATCTCTCACGTACATCATCAATTTGGTTTGCTTTTTTACGTTCTTGACGCATTGCTTCAGCTTGCTCCAAGATGGTATTTACGTGTGTTGAAATACGTTCTACAAAGTTCAATTGAGAGCTGAATGCTGCTTGTGCCAGACCCAGGTCTTTTAATCCTTTGACGTTTTCAATCAATTCGTTTTGATAAATGAAACATGCCGGGGCGATTTGGTTGTTAACCATCTCTTCGATGACACGCGCCTCAATTTGTAATTTTTTATAGAAGTTTTCAAGCAAAATTTCGTGGCGAGCTTCTGATTCACGTTTGGTATAAATACCTAGTGATTCAAACAGGGCTAAAGATTCTTCTTTTACATAAACATCTAATGCTTTAGGTGTCGATTTGATGTTAGAAAGACCACGTGCTTCGGCCTCTTTTTCCCATTCTTCGCTGTATCCATTGCCTTCAAAGCGGATAGCTTTTGAATCTTTGATGTATTTGCGGACAACATTTAAGATCGCAAGATCTTTTTTCGTGCCTTTTTTGATTTGTTTATCTACTTCTGTTTTGAACTCGATCAATTGCGCTGCAACGATCGCATTCAACACGGTCATCGGTAAAGCGGAGTTTGCAGAAGAACCAACAGCGCGGAATTCAAACTTGTTACCTGTAAAGGCAAATGGTGAAGTACGGTTCCGGTCTGTATTGTCCAGTTTTAATTCAGGAACTTTAGGAATACCATGCCATAAGTTTGCCTCTGCTTTTACTTTTTTAGCAACACGAGCAGATTCAACTTCTTCCAAAAGCTCATCCAATTGAGAGCCTAAGAAAATTGAAATAATTGCTGGTGGAGCCTCATTTGCACCCAGACGGTGATCGTTGCTTGCACTAGCGATAGAAGCGCGCATCAAATCAGCGTATTCATAAACAGCTTTGATGGTATTGACGAAGAAAGTCAAGAACATCAAATTGTTTTTAGGTGTTTTTCCAGGAGATAATAAATTTACACCAGTATTTGTGATTAAAGACCAGTTGTTGTGTTTACCAGATCCGTTGACACCAGAGTATGGTTTTTCATGCAACAATACTTTGAAGTTGTGTCTTAAAGCAACTTGTTCCATGACATTCATCAACAATTGGTTGTGATCGATGGCCAAGTTGATTTCTTCGTACATTGGAGCACATTCAAATTGAGAAGGTGCAACTTCGTTGTGACGAGTCTTTAAAGGAATACCTAATTTTAGCGCTTCGTTTTCCAAGTCCACCATGTACGCTAATACGCGCTCTGGAATCGCACCAAAATAGTGGTCTTCCAATTGTTGGCCTTTGGCCGACATGTGGCCAAATAACGTACGGCCCGTTAACTGAAGATCTGGACGAGCATTATATAAGGAAAGGTCAACCAAGAAATACTCTTGTTCAATACCTAGAGAAGCGTTTACTTTAGTGACCGATTTGTCAAAATATTGAGCAACATCCGTTGCCGCTTTATCTACTGCGTTGATGGCTTTCAATAAAGGAGCTTTATAGTCTAATGATTCACCCGTATAGGAAACAAAAACTGTTGGAATACATAATGTTTTACCAGCACCTGTTTCGTAAATGAATGCAGGAGAAGATGGGTCCCAAGCTGTATATCCTCTAGCTTCGAATGTATTACGGATACCACCATTTGGGAAAGAAGATGCATCGGGCTCTTGTTGAACTAATGCGTCAGCAGTAAATTTTTCAATGGCTTCACCGTTTTCGTCTGGCTCAAAAAAAGCATCATGTTTTTCAGCAGTCGAACCCGTTAAAGGTTGAAACCAGTGTGTGTAGTGAGAAACGCCGTGGTTAAGTGCCCAAGTTTTCATGGCCTGTGAAATGTGTTCAGCCAAATCTCTTGAAATAATCTGTCCCTCTTCAATGGATGCAACTAACTCCTTGTATGAATTTTTAGGAAGGTAGTCTTTCATTTTGTTTACGGAAAAAACATTCTTTCCGTAAATGTCAGTTGCTTTTTTAGTTTCAACTTTTTCAAATGAAGCAATTTGGCGTGAGCCTGCTGCTTCTACTGCTTTGAATCTTAGGTTCGACATTTGTATTTTGTAGTTAAATTACAGTTTTGTTGATTTTGTTTTTCAAAAATATTGTGTTTTTATTGAAAACTGAAATTTTTTTTGATGTTTTTTGTGAAATAATTCAAAAATTATGGTTTTTGGCTAATAAAAAAGGTGTGATTTATATAAATCACACCTTTTTTATTGTTTTGTGTTATAATTCGAATCCCCAGTCTATTCCTTTTTCGGTGGCAGGTACTCCTTTCTTCATCCAAGCAGGAGCGGGGGCACCTTTTAGGAAATGATCGAAGAATTGCTGTTCGCGAATTTGTATATCCTTACGGTTTTGTCGAAGTATGAGGTTATGTTCATCACCATTATAATTCAGCATCCATACAGGTTTGTTTAATCGGCGTAACGCAGTAAACATTTCAATACCTTGATACCATGGCACGGCCCCGTCGTTGTCATTAGCCATAATGACAACAGGAGTTTTAACTTTATCCAAATGGAATAAAGGTGAATTTTCGATATATAGTTCTGGAGCTTCCCACAGGGTTTTTCCGATGCGGCTTTGTGTATGTTCGTATTGGAACTGGCGGGACATACCGCTTTGCCAGCGTATTCCGCCATAGGCAGATGTCATGTTGACGACAGGAGCACCAGTCCATGCTGCAGCGTACATATTGGTCCGCGTAATGAGGTGAGCAACTTGATAACCGCCCCAACTTTGGCCCTGTATTCCCATCTTTGTGCTATCAACCCATGCATTCTGAGCGAGGTATCTCATCCCAGAATTGATGTATTCTTCAGCTGATTTACCCGGATGACCTGTTTTGTAGCTTATATTTGGCGCAAATACCAGGTACTCGTTACTTACAAAATAGGGGATGTTCAAACGCGATGGCGTAGGAGCAGGGGGTTGATACGTATATAATCCATCTGAAAGCTTTTCATAGAAGTAAGCTATAATGGGATATTTTTTTGCAGGATCAAAATTTTCTGGTTTATAAAGAATTCCCTCAGCCTGATTTCCTTCGGGCGTTGTCCAATGGACTAACTCCGCTGTCCCCCAGTTGTAATTTGCCTGTTGCTGATTAATATTGGATAGTTGTAATTCGTCTTTGAACTTTATGGTATTGGTGTAGATATTAGGCGAATTCATATAATCCTCTTTACTGTACAGTATCGTTTGTTGATCCGCTGAAGAGCTGATATTCCTGAACGTTTTTGCCTCCACCAAAAGACTTTTAGGATCGCTATGCTGCCCCTTGAACTGGTAGAAACCAGATTCTTTGGTTTTATTGTCAAAGGAAGTTAGAAAACCACCCTTTTTATAGTCGAGTGTTGTGGCTTGTTCGCGGTCCTCTTCTCTTTTTAGCGGTAAGTAGCGGAAAGTTGTCTGCGATGCAGCTCCATAGCCGTTGGTCAAGATGGATTTGTTGGAACCGTCCAAGTTAAAATACCAGATATCATACCTCGAATTGACGTAAATCCCTTTAAAGTCCGGACTCCATGCTGCCATGCCATATCCTTGCGCGGCAGTAGGCATATCATTTTCCTCGTCGGCAAAGGACGCTGGTATACCGTCATTTAGCACAATCTTTTTCTTTGAACTAACCTGATAGGAATTCCAGGAACCTTTATCTTGGTCGAAATATACGATGTATTTTGCGTCAGGACTTAAGATTGCATTTCCTGAAAAGTTTGAAAGGATTAACTCTTTATTTCCTGTTTTTGTTGAAACCAGATAAATGTCGTCTCGTGTACTGCCTTCCCATTGACTTGCGATGCGCTTGCCAAAATCAGTGCGAGCTAAGATATACTCTTCATTTCCGTCCGGTGTAAGTGCGGTGGAGTTAAATGTTTGGTCCGTAAGGGGAATAATGTTGCGATTATATTTGGGGTAAGTAACCGCTAAGAAATTTCTTGCAAGATCTTTCTTTAAATTGACCAACTGCATGGGCTGTAAATAGTCGTCTTGCCAGTTCCAAACGTCCACTTTAGCATGCTCAAAATCAACCAAAGTGGTGTCTCTGACACGTGGTATTGGTGCTATGCCGAAAAATAGCTTCTCCCCATTTTTGCTGAAACGGATATCGCCATCCCCACTAACGGCCCAGTCTTTAGGTATACCATTGCTTGTTTTTGTTGCGAGGTATTGGGCTGTATCTATACCATTGGCATAATAATATAGATTGTAATTTTTTAGTAATGCCTTTTCATTGGAGAGATCCCCCAGGTAAGCGAGCTGATTACCTGATTCATCAAATTTGAAATTTTTATAATTACCTTTTCCATTTGATATCTTTTTAAGCTTTTTAGTTGCTATTTCGTAAAGGTAGACTCCAGATTCTTTTGATAGGCTATCTTTTGAATCTGTTTTTTTTGAAAAAACGATTTTTGATCCATTTTTATTCCATTCGTATTGATCTACAGATGAGAATTGCACCGAATCACCAGAATTTAGATCATATAAAGCAAGCGTTGCCACTGTTTTTTTCTTTTTATCGCTGCCTTTCTTTGCTTGTGTGGCATCAGTAGCCGTTTTTGAATCAGGTTTTTCATTTATTTCCTTGTCGAAAAGAAAAGAGACGAAATTGTTGTTTTGATCAGCAATTTTATAGGATTTTACCTGCGCAAATTTGACAAGGGATGACGTTGTTACATTGTAGATTGCCAATGAATCTTTTGGGAGATCTTCGGCTTTCTTCTTTTTGATCTTGGCTTCGCGGGTTAAGGCAAATGGCGCTTTGACCAAACTTAACAGATGATTTTCGGTATCTGTTAGTTTTCCATTATACCCACGGGGAATTTGAATGATTTCTTTGTTCTCTTTGGTTTTGAGAAAAAGCTGATTGTCGCCTTCTTGTGGAACGACCTGGAATAGGATAAATTTTCCCGATTTACTGATATAGGGTGATGATACGCTTTGCCAACTATCATATACCGTATGATCCAATGGTTTCTTTTGCGCATGGGCAGCGAATGCAGCCAGAAAACAAAATGGAATACAGATACTTTTCTTATTCATATTTTTAAACCTTTTTGTCGCAATTTATTCATAAAAAATAAATAAACATCGATTTTTTGGTATATTCATTGTTACGTAAACATAAAAAACTGGTTATGAAATCATCATCCGCTGTTATTATTTCGATTATAATGGGCGTTGTGCTCTTGCTCGGCACCTGGATATTGGGTACAGCTTATCGCTATAAGTTTAAATCGACGCAGACAATCACTGTTAATGGTAATGCCAAAAAAGATTTTGAATCCGATTTAGTCAAATGGAGTGCTACTTTTAGCCGAAAGAATTATGAATTGAGTGCTGCTTCAGCACAATTGGCTACCGATAGAGATTTGGTGCGGGACTTTTTAGTACAACAGGGGGTTAAGGCTGACGAGATCCGTTTCGAGGCTGTTAATATTGCCAAAGACTTTGAATATCATACCGATGGAAAAGGCAATGGTTATAATACTTTTTCCGGTTATACCTTATCGCAGGCCGTCAGTGTCGAATCAAAAGACTTAAATAAAGTTGACAATGCTTCAAGAGAAATATCGACATTAATTTCCAAGGGGATAGAACTTAGCTCCAGTACCCCTAACTATTATTACTCCAAGCTAGAGGATCTAAAGCTGGAACTTATTTCACAGGCTTCAAAAAATGCACATCAACGTGCAGAGAATATCGCAAAGGAATCGAATGCCGGATTGGGTAATCTGGTAAAGGCCGATCTGGGAATTTTTCAGATAACGGGACAAAACGACAACGAAGAATACTCTTCAGGTGGTGCATTTAATACAGCATCAAGAAAAAAAACAGCTAATATCACAGTTAAAGCAAGTTTTTTGAGTAACTAATGAAAAATTATTTGACTGAATCTCAGTCCTATATTGGTTTTGATTGAAAATTTATTCAAAAAGTTTTCTCCTTTTCAATAAAAAACCTACTTTTGCATCATCCCAAACGGATATGCCCGGATGGCGGAATTGGTAGACGCGCTGGTCTCAAACACCAGTGGGAAACCGTGCCGGTTCGACTCCGGCTCCGGGTACTAAAAGGGTCTTAACATTACACATGATAAGGCCCTTTTTGATTAAAATACCCTTTTGGGAACATAGAATCAACTCCTTGACACGGGTGGTTTAGTTTTAATGCCGAAATTTTGTAGACATGATGTAGACAAGATCAAGGCCTGTATTAATCTTTATCATCACCCGTAGTAATGTTCAAAATTTCTTTAAAACTCTTTACGTGGAAAGCACGCATACAGCAAAATGGAATGTCTGCTCTGTATGTTGAATCTTATATTTCAGGTATTGGGCCAAAGGCCGATAGAAAACAATTCAATCTAAACTTGGAATGGCCAGCTGACAAAATAGATTTCGGCAAGAATGAGCTCCGCCAGCGTTTCAAAAATGATCCTGATGTAAATGATTATAACTTGATCATTCGCGA
This sequence comes from Sphingobacterium sp. UBA2480, assembly GCF_002341965.1. Lineage (NCBI taxonomy): Bacteria > Pseudomonadati > Bacteroidota > Sphingobacteriia > Sphingobacteriales > Sphingobacteriaceae > Sphingobacterium > Sphingobacterium sp. UBA2480. The sequence continues at coordinate 1,154,992 of NZ_DDPA01000007.1, forward strand.
CCATATATCGAAGATAAACGAGATTGCAAAAAGGTTCCGTCTTCAGAACAGGATCTTGTCAAATGAAATGGTCGAGAGGGAGCTATTATATTTTGATGCTTCTCGATCATTGGTCGCATTTATGCAGTTGTCAAGAAGAGAGCGCTATACTTCAAAAGAGATTGTCAAACGTACTTATATGAACCATCTTAGCACTATCAATTCGATCATTGACTTTAGACCGCTGACAGTATTCCCTGAGATCGACAAGAAATGGTTTGCGGATTATCGAAATTATCTCAAGTCTGAAATCCGGGAGAATGGCAGAATCGTTAAGAAGGCTATTCAGGATAATACCGTTTGGACACGGATCAAAGATGTGAAAGCATATTTAGCCATTGCTAGCGAGCAGCATGGAATATATGTTCCCGAGTTTGGCCCCAAAGAAGTCAAGAATTCATATCACAAAAAAGAAGCTATATACCTACGTAAGGAAGAGGTAATTAAACTGATCAACAAATTGGATGAAGGTGCTTTAGGCGCCCAGGATTACCAAGTGCTATCTGCATTCCTTTTTTGCTGCTTTACAGCATTCCGGATTTCGGATCTTTACGAATCAACTTATCAATGGATGGTGTCGGATAACTTCCTCCAGTTCCTAATGGTTAAAAACTCAGAAAATAAACCGAAGACTATAACGATACCTCTTATCCCAATTGCAAAAAGATTCATATCTAATAATAGGGGAAAGTTCTTTGACTTGCCTACTGAGCAAGAGTATAACCGGACATTAAAAGTATTTATGAGGGAATGTAATATAAATAAAAAGGTGACTAGCCATACGGCACGACATACTTTTGGGCATTTGTTTATGAAATTTGGCGGGAATATACTTGCTTTAAATAAGATATTAGGGCATACCAAAATCGAAACAACGATGACTTATGCTCATTTGGACGACGACGATAACTTGGATCTGGCGCTTAAGGTTAACGATGAGTTCAGTGATCTGCCCAAATTGAAAATTATTGCATAAAATTTTTATATTTAATCACTAGTTTTTTTATTTAAATATTATTATGAAAAGTAACAAAGAAATTTTTCAAGAAAACTTTAACTCAGGGGGGTACATTGAACCACATCAAAGTGTAGTTGGACTCAAGGAAAAGCTAAATCAGGTAGCAAAAGATTTTAGTGGGCCAGAAATAGATATTTATGTAGATTTTATTGACGATACAACAGTCAATGCGTTCGCTACGAAAATAGAAAACACTTACTTTATTGGGATAAATATAGGTGTATTATCCCTATATGACTTTTTCGCACAGAAGATTAGCGCCAATCCAAACCTGTTGGTTGAATTTGGAGAGTCAGCCGGAGAGTCAGATACTGAATTGATAGATTTGAAGTCTATAAATGATTCAAATGTTTTAGAAAACGTATTAAAGCCTAAACCTACTACCAAAAGTAGGACTATTCTTGCAAATTGGATTTTCCAGCAATCGATACTTAATATATTTTTTCATGAATTAGGTCATATTCTTAATGGCCATGTTGATTTATTATTATCTGGTGGTGTTGGATTCATTCAAGAATATTCCTCAGTAAAAAGTAAAATGTCAGCAATGGCTAGTTTGGATCGTCAAACTATGGAAATAGATGCAGATGCTTATTCTGCTCGTAGTACTTTTAACACTTTGATGGAAGAATATAATACTAATTACCAGGGCTGTAGGGATATACTAAAAAATGAAAATTATGTGTTTAGATTATGGGCATTTGTCAGGATGCTTTCCTGGCGTATTTTAGAGAACAATTTTATTGGTGAAAATCTATTATCAATTACCCATCCTCCAACAAGTTTAAGATATGTATTTTCTAGGGTATCAATTGTTAGTTTGTTATCTTATCGTAACATGGATGTAGACCAATTTCACATCGCCTACATGAGTGGAAGTAATGAAGCTGACCACGCTCTAAAAACTATCTTAACTAATAATTTTATATCTGACACACTTCCAGGAAATATTGGAATTTTACACAATACACATGGCGCTATTATATTCTGTCATTGGGACGATTTACGTGAAAAATTATTACAAAAAACACACATACCGTTAAGAGATCCAAATGTGTTTTTTGACACAGAAGCGGATCGTGAATTCCAAAATCAATATAAGCTGCTTAGGGAACGTATTTAGATAGACGAATTATTACAATAATAAAAAAGGGACGATTGATTGTCCCTTTTTTATTATCCAAAATACTTAATTATAGCCGCATACATTCGTGCTATTTGATCATACCCGTCAGCATTAGGATGCACGCCATTAGTCTGTTGATTTACCAATATTGATCCTGAATAACTCGCGTTAGGCTTAACATTTTCACTCGGAAAATTATATTCACAATCGAGATTGAAATGAGCCGGAATAACATATGTTCTAGCATTAAAATTTGTAGTTGTATCGAGATCAGATAATACCTTTTTTTGCCATGTCAGCAAGCCTATTCTTGTATATTTTTCAGATGTTTGTCCCAAATTATAGCTCGCAGCAAAAGCGTCTTGATCTGCTGGAGGGAATGTGATGATTATCCCTACACGAATATTCGCATTATATGCATGTATGCTGTCAATCATTTCCTTAAGCTGGGTCATCATAGTTGCTGCCTTAGTTGCTGCAGCTGTTAAGTCATCCTGACCAAACATATCATTTATACCAAGTTGAAAAAATACCCAGTCGCCAGCGCTCATTGTTTGACTTGTAGAAGGCAAATAATATGAGAAATCGAACTTTTGTGTTGAAGGATTATAAAGTGGGTTTGTCGGAGTAGTGGAAGAACTTGAATAAACAATAGTCGCATCACCTGCCCCTGAAACTTTGGTTAATGTGCCTGATGCATCTACGGGTCTATTTGAAGCGGCAGATTGTACGCTAAAATATCCAGTCCCGCCAGTCATATTAACCTCAATAACGGTGTAATTAACACCTCCCTGAACATAAACTGAATTTATGGAAGGAGCTGTGGTTATTCCTGAAACATTTATCACATACAATACTCTTCCAGGGCCATAGTAATCATTGTGTGTCCATCCGCCGCGGCCTTCATGTTTTAATCCTGTAGTCCCGCGTGTACCAGCAAATTCAACTTTCATGGAATCAGCATCAAAAATAGCTTTCAGTGGAATATTGATATTTGAGCCGTCTACTGTTGAATCACCAATAATCAGTACTTTTCTAGTTATACCCGAACCTGTTGAAGTGTTTGCTGAATACAATTGTACTGTCTTTGTATCCAGCAATAGACCATCTTTATACAATGAAAGGCTTAAAGGGCTATTTAGGTTAGCGCCTACAGGACTAAGTCTAAAAAAACGTTTGTATTGCTTACCATAATTACCGTTATAGTCAAGAGAAAAGTTATTGAAATTCTCGCCTACTCGTGGAATCACAACATTTTTATTAAAAATATTGAACTCAGAATTTGGATAAATATAAACCTTTGAAGGGAACAGAATTGAAGGAATTGCTGGGGCTACTGTTCCCGAAATTTCCTTAATTTGTTGTGCACCAGCAGGGGTAAATGTTCCTCTTGTTCCGCCTTTTAAAAATTCGGTTCGAAGCACATTGGTATTGGTTGTCGTCTTATCAAGAGTCGAACTATTCTTGACAGTAGTATAGAAAAGTGGACTTGTTTGACTTCCAAATGTACCTATTGCAGCTAAATATCCATCTGAATGATATTGCACGAAAAGGTCATCTTCTGCGGTATTAGCAAATCTTGAATCTAAGACAAAAATTAAATCAACAGTCGTGTTTACCAAGAACGTGCCTGTCAATGTTTTTTGAACCAATATCTGACCAGTGTCACTACCTTTCCTTATGGACATAGTAACATAAGTTGGGATATTGTTAGTATCATATGGCCTGAACGGGAAACGCAATGCGTCGAAATCTTTTTTCTTCCCCATTAATTGCCCCCAAGCAGCGAATGTCGAATTTGCAGTGAGTATTGTTGTACCCCCGACAATCTCTGAACTATCTACAACAAAGTCACTTTTAATTATATCATTGAACTTTTTTACTTCCTTGAATACCTTTTCACCTGAAGTCGCTTTTGTGTCGCCACTTTGGATGTTTCCAATAGCATTACCTTTATTCATAACATCGTCAGCATAATTCTTAGCTGCTGTAATGTTATCCTCTTCCCTTGAAAATATAACAAAAGGAAAATATGCTTGTGGAGAATCTGTCAACTTAGAATCCGAAAAATCAGTATTATATCCGCCGATTGTTTTATATCTTATTTGCCTTGTTGGATTATGCAATCTCCTTCCAATTGCTATAGGAACATTTCCATTACCCCAATAACCAACCCAAATATTGACGCCACTATCATTTTTAATTAATGATGGCAACATTACATTTACATAGTCAATTTTACCTTTGGTGAAATCTATATCTATCTCCCCAGATGCCAATAATGTCCCTGTTTCATTTACTTCCCTAACCTGATACTTTAGTTTAGTAACCTTAGCCAATTCAGCAGGCTGTAAATCCTTAAGATAAAACGATAGCTTATTAAAGTTCTTTATTGGGCCATAATCATCACCATATCCTGAAAATGTAGAAACTTCAAATCCCCAAGCATTGAACCCACCATTGTTTTCTACAATAGTTGTAACAGGAGTTTTTTCTATTACATGTGACAATTCCCCGTCGATACCAGATTTTAGCTTGTAACCACCATCTTGGTTGAGAAGTAATTGCCCTCCCTCTTCAATTTCATTGGTACCTTCGGGAAGGGGCATATCTAGAGTGAATTTCTTTACCCATTTAGTCCCATCAAATAAAGTCATACCCCATTGTGTAGCTGTATATTCCAATGTTCCCCCAGTTGGTTGACTGTATTTCCCATTCGCTAAAAAACCGAATTTTTTTGATGTTGTCGGAATTGGTAGTGGTACAGGTGTTGAAGATGTTGCAATTGGAAGATCATAAAAATCGGCCCCTTGGATTTCAATATCACCTACAAGTTGTTCGCCTAATTCTTTTAAAGTAGCTCCCCGTAAAAAAGACTCATTTGCCTGTTGAAGTACCATAAATACTTTTTGCCAATCGGTAATCGGTGGAAGGGAATTAATTTTTGCTTCTAATAAATTATCGTTCATTATCGTAAAATTATAGTTGTAAATAGTTAGGTGCTTGATCAAGGTATGGATATGCTAGCAGCGTATCCGAATAAGTGAATTCAAAATCAACCTCGTTGACAGAGTTCTTGGTAATATCGACGGCGGGATCCTTTACCGTGATCGCTCGTATAGCACCGTCTAAATAGTGGTATCTCTGTTTTGAAAAAGCGAAATCGATCAGCATCATGCGATGCTGACGGCTCTGGATATATCCGGAGTTCTTTTTTACTGTGCGTGTTTTGATGCCTGCATATTCGATGTTGTATTCGTCCATCAGTGCGACCGATGTTTCATTTTTAAAAGTCGATTTTTCTTCTCCGGACATGACCAGAGAATCAAAGCCGCCAAGACGGTTCCTCCAGACGAAAAACTCATGGATCAGGTGATTGTAATGCTCAACAATAAAAACCTGTTTTGCTAATTGTAAAACCGTTCCCTTAAGCCCGTAAACTGTATACTGAACAAGCTTTTTGGTAGATTTTTGTTGCATCAGGTATGCAGCCACATCGATCGTCTGAAGCTTCGAAGCAACTAGGGATCCGTGCGTATAACTTGCTGTCGTTCCATCTTCATACACACAGTCAACTTTGACCGTAATGGCCGAAGCGGGGAGGGCTGTAAGGTATACCGGCTGATGTGTTTTTACAGACTGCGGAAGGCTCGCAATGTTCAGCCAAAAGTTAGCAGTCTTAAATTCGATATCCACAGGTTGACGTACCCAAAAGCCTTTGATCACTTTAAAGCTTATTTCCTGCATACCGTCTGCATCGGTGATTTGTACTTTGTACGATCTGTATCCCTGGTCATGAACCGTCACCAGATCAGCCGATGGTTTCTCGATGGTCAACAATTCATCGATAAGCAAAGCGAATTTCAAAACCAATGGTGTCACAGCATCAAAAGGATTGTAAGTCTCCTCAATAACTTGCGTAGTGCCATCCAATAGCTTGACAGTGACTTCGGGCTGAGTTGAAGACACAACGATCGGAGGTAGGCTGATCGAATAGTTTAATGCATCGGGTTTTGACTTTATGACGAGCATATTAAAATGAAATTAGGTCATAAGTTAATCCTACGCCAACGCCATACGATAAGCCTTTCGGTGTTACGACTGGACCGCCAATAAAGCTGATACCCCAGCGCGGTGATTTTGGAACTTTGTTGACATCGTATAGATTCGAAATCGTGACACGTGGATCTCTGGCACGAATAACACTGCGATATTCATAGCGGCTAAAGATGTTCTTTTTATAGGGGGCATAGGCTCGATCAAGTGCAATCGTTGCACCAGGATAGATCGAATCATTTTCAAGATTGACCTTTACGTCGAAGACGGGATCTTTCATGGCCAACCATTTGGTTTTTGTTATTGTATCGGTATAGCGTTCTCCTTTGCCTTTGCCCTTAACACTGACCAATTCCGACTGGAGCCGGTCAATCTTTTCAGTGGCCACACCCAGGGCGCGAGCCAAAGTATCGGCCAATCCTTTCGACACATAATTCGTTACCGGCTTCTCGGTCTGAATAGGATTATATATATAGCTCACTGTGCCAGCAACGGTATCATAGATCGTATCACGTATATGCAGTGGAGCAGCTGTGCCGGATGATAAAGCTTCTTGGTAAGCTTTGTTTAGTGATTTGTATTCATTTTCGGAACCGATCCAGTTCCTGAATAAAATAAATATAGCAACAAGGCACGCGACCAAAGCTACTATAAGGATGATTGTTGTCTTTTTCATGGTAATACTTTATTAATGTCTCTTTGTGCTGTTTCTCTGATGGCCGAATCATTCTCTGATGCCTTGCGCTGCATTTGTTCCCGTTCGAAAAATGCATCTTGGAATTTTTTATTTACAGCCCGTATTTCAGCCCGTAATTCTTCATTTTCCTTAATGTCATTCTTTCGGTCTTCATCGCAATTATCCCTGCTATTTTTGATACGTACTTCGCCCGATATTCCCCAAGATATCAGGACGGCCAATGTAAGAGCCATAAGCGTCAGCTTTACATCTTTTCGCAGTCCGGCTAAAATGGTTTGGAATATCTTAATCATGTTCAAAAGTGCTTTTATATGGCTTAATAGTAAAGGACAACGAATCAGACCTCGATCAGGTCAGCGACGACAGGATCAATGCGGTCACGGCGTATAGTGTACTGCAATTTTTCGATGTAGAAATTGCGCCCCTGAAAGTGCACCTTATCGATAATGGATAGTCTATTTAATTCCAAAGCCGATAACAGGAATGTTCCATTAAGCCGAACTTTCGATTTTTCATTCCATGCTTTGAATTCTTTATGGAATTGATTTAAAAGACCTTTGGTTCCTTCCCAATTGAGACTAAGGTTATCGTTCTCGTATGGCGACAAAAATGGATAGTTCTTTCCATCAACCTGCTTCGTGCCAGCATAAAGTAAAAGCGATAGAGCAGAGGAACGGACATTGCGCGACAGGATCGTATTGCCATCTCCCTGATCAGGATCCCATTTGGGCACGAACCAATATTTCTTGTCATCTGGATGCAATTCCATGTCTGGAAAATATATTGCAGGTATCAAATAAAGCTGGTTGATATCTGTGCGGGCGTTGTACTTATCCCGATCTCCAATGTCCGGCTTTTTTATCGGCTCAAAACCCTTGAACTCATAAGCGGCAATCAATTCCCATGATTCGATGTTATCGGTAAGTACCTTTCTCCAAAATCCTTTTTTCATGATGTACTGCTCGGTACTGGTGATGTAGAATAGCTGTTCGTATACATCTTCATGGGTGATAAGCTCGAAGTGATCATCATGCATGGCCTCCAAAGTAGCTACCGTTTTATAGGATACATTGTCAGTAAATGATTTCCTGTCATTATACCCGTAATCATAGTATTTGCCTGCATCTGAAGAAATATCGATCTGATTCATGAGCTTGTAAGACCAGTTATGCTTGACTGCACGGGTAAGGATATCTTTGTTATACACGATCTGAAACTTTCCTTTCTCCGCAAGCAGCGTCATGCAAAACACATTGAAGATCATCTGTAGAAACTTATTTGCATCGATATCGGGCATAACATCCTGTAATTTGAGGTAGGCAGGAACATCACCATAATCCGACGATATCCACGGGCCATACATCGACCAGTTACCGACGTTTGGCAGATAGAAAGTTGGCAATAGTACATCGCGCAATATTCCGGAATCAAAAGGCGATATTGTCAATGCGGATCCGATCAGTTGATTAATAATATATCCGATCCTGAATTGCGGGTACATCAGGGAGTGGTATCCTACCAGTCCGCCCGGATAATAAAAGCTTTGGTTTGTCGCATTGAAACAATTGAGGTAGATATCCCGGATCATCCAGTAGGGCTGATTGATCACATTGGAATAATACATTACACCATCGCGGGGATCCGCAAAACCCCTGACTTTTTCAGAGTAGTATCCAAATTCATCCTCATTGGTTTTTACAGCTATCGGGGCGAAGATATAATCGTTTGATGTGTTGTAGGCATGAGCTGTTGCCCATTGTCTATAACTATAATAGTATGAGCTGGTATTGTTGTACCCAGCGGTTGAATCGCCAGGGAAATTCGCCGTACCAAGCTCTTTGACGAAGAGTGCTTTTTTGAGGTTCTCATTGAAATCAACACCTGTAAACTGGACTTTAATCGATTTTTCGGAATTAGTGGCATTCATTACCCCGTCCTGGATTAATATCGACTGAAAATAGATCTGGCACGAATAAGGCTGGAATAGGCTGTCGCCTTTATGTGCACCTAATCGATTGATATGTTTGAATACCTTTAAGTTCTTGGGGGTCGGGGGGAGGTCAAAGGAAAGAGAAAAAGGTAAAGGCAATTTATCCGTTGTAAACATCGGATTTTCGATGGTGATGGCGACCGAAATATCTTCCGGAAGATCAATAATTATGTTGTTAACCTTGATTTCAAGCATAGCACGAAGGTAATTCCGTGCTATGCTCCACTAAAGGACATTACAGTGATATAACGCTATTGCATGGAAAAAGAAAAGCCCAGGTGTTAATCTAGGCTTTCTTATAAAGTAGGTATTTCCCCTGACTCGATCAATTCTATCAATATATCGGCTTCATCTTTGCTCAGCCATGAATTATTGTTGAAATGTACGCGCCACCCCTCAGTCGTCATCGATATGCTGGTTACGAACATTTTATTGATATATACATGAAAATATCCACCCATCAATGGACTAATATCTACAAACTGTGGGACTCCATCAACTTCAAATCCTTCGAATATCATTCGACAATTTTACTAATATTATTAGCATATAGTCAAGCGTGTAAATACGGAAAGTGAAAAAAGCGTGTATTATACGTAACCCGTATTTAACGTAACTATTCGTGATTGCATTAATCTTATAATGTACCCGCATTCTGATCGGACTCCAGTTGTCGCATCTGTTCGATAAAACCATTTTTACCAAGCAGGGAAACATCTGCACGGATATTCTGCATCTTATCGCCAAGCTCATTGACCCGAGTTGAAAGCGTATCGAGCACCTCGATCATGCGTGGATCGTAGAACGGCATAGACGAATTATTTTCGCTACTGGAGAAAGATCCACCTGATGCACGACCAGGCATCATTGTCGATCGGATAACGTTTGATAGCATCGCCGGATTAATAGCTCCATTGCGCTGCACACTATCGAGCCATGCGATTAACGGCCCTGTTGTCGGATTGGTGACCAATTTATCGTTGGCTACCCATTCCCGACCAGATTCACCGACGAGCACTGTAGGTTTGCCTATGTAACCCCGTTGCTTCGGACTACTCTTTGCCCGGAACTCTTTTTTGTCTTGTTCCCGAGTCACATCGAAATAGCCACCATCTTCACGGCCTGACACCCTTTGATTGTTGCTCGATGATGTCGAGCTGGAAGAACTACTGCTGGCTGAGGACTTGCTTGATTTCGCTGTAATCCCTTTTATAGTTGTTCCCGCGATAGTAGCAAGCGATATTCCAGCCCTAATTTTCGCGACCAATCCATTTTTAGCTGCATAAATGGGGCCAGCTACAGGGCCTAATGTCGCCGCGTGCATACTAATAGCTGATAGCTCTTTCTGTAAATTGATTATTACTGTCGCAGCAGCAGCAGCCTTTTCAAGTACCAAGAAAATTTTTGCAGCGGCAGAACTTTCTTCGAAGAAGCCGTTTATGAGTTGAAATCCTGCTTCATAGGCTTTTGCAGTTTCAATCTTAATACTCCATGTCGCATCCCTTAATTGCTTTTCAATTTGAAGTTTCTTATCCATTTCCCGCTGTGCCTGCAAAATGGATAGATTTACGAGTTGCTCTTGTATTTTGGCCTTTTGCTCGGCAACACGTATAGCTTCCTCAATTTCGAGATCCCCAACAGCGATAGCGGCCTCCAGCATCATGTATCTTGTCGTCAGATCCTGTTGCTGTGCATTTTCCTTAGCAAGTCGATTTTCTTCCTCTAAAAGCTTAATCTTTGCATTTTTTTCTTCTTCAGAACTGGTAGTTTTATCAATATCTTGAATTTTCAATAGATACTCTTTATCAAGATCAGCAGCTGTTTGCTGAGCCTTCTGTTCAGCAGCTTGCTTTTGGCGATCGAGTTCTGCCTTTGCCGATTCCTGGTCAATCTCATGTTCACGCTTCAATCGAAGAGCAGCATAAGTTTCAGCTACCTTTTGACGGCCTTCCAGGTTATCTTTCGTGGTACGCAGATATTCATTGTATTTTTTCTTTAGATCGACAAGCTGCTTATCAATTCCATCGTTCTGTACCTCATCTAACGAATCCCAATAATCTTGTTCTTTATCAATTTTATTATCTTGTCGTTCTTGCGCTTTCCTTTCCATTTCTGCTGCTTTCGCGGCTTTTGCAGCTTCTCTCGCTGCTTTTTTAGCGGCCTTCTCGGCTTCTTTATCACCTTTGGTTACTTTCGATCCATCATCCTCTGATCCTGGGATCACCGAAAGGTTTTTTTCAAGATCTGTCTGTATTTTTAAAGTCTCCTGACCGAATCGGAGTTCCTGTACTTCGACAGCCTTGATACGCTTGTCTACGTCATCCTTATAAGCTTTTTCCCAATCACCAGAGAAAAACGTGTCACCGTTTAAGGCTTCCCATCTTTCCTTAAAAGATGCCTTATTAAAACCTCGTTGTTTTGCATCGAGTAGATCCCTTTTTTCAGCAGCAAGGGACTCTAGCTTCGACTGCATAGCGGTTAGAGTAGCTCGTTTAATCAACTCCTGTACGTAATCTTTAACAGCCTTGGTTGCTTTGCCAGCTTTGATTGCTTCATCGTCATAGGCTTTTAGATGATCTGGCATTAATTTTCGTAGTTGGTTGACGGCAACTATACGTTCTTTGTCCGATCGGTTCTTATCGGTAGCAACAGCCAAATTCCGTTCAAGTGCTCCCCGTTCTGCTTCTACAGCATTTTCACCCTGTTTAAGCGCATCATTGTATTTTTCCTGAAACTGAGTAGCTGCACTGACACGTTGCCCCTTGAGGTATAGAGCTGCTGTTAAAGTCGCTATTCCAGCAACAACCAAACCTATAGGATTAGCTAAAAGGGCTGCGTTCCATAACCGTGTGGCAGCTGTGGCGACGGCAGTAGCTTTGGCCTGGGCATATTGGGCAATAGCATTCCAGTTCGCGGCAATCGTCCATCCAGCAATGGCAACGGTAAGGATTCCGATCGCTTTATAGTTTTCGATCAAAAATCCAACAGTAGAAGATAGGATACGAAGGAAAGTCGTTTGAATGTTATTGCCTTCAATTAATATTGGCCAAAGCTTTTCACCTAATTCCCGGCGATATTTTAACGCTTCCTTTTGAGCCATTTCCAAACGTGCAGCTGCTGTCTGATTTTTGATATTGTATTCGTCGGTTATCGAAGTACCATCAGAAAATGCTTTATTGGATAATTCGATCTGTTTCTCCAAAATACCAGCATTGTTGGCCAATGTCCCCAATACACCTACCACACGTCCGGAGTCTTCGCCCAGATCACCCAAAGTAGAGGCAAGCTCGTTTATACCATTTGAATTGGTTTTAACACCTTTCATGACTTTAACGAAAGCGCCCATGAAATCTTCTTCAAGCAGCTTTTTGAAATCCGTAATACTCATACCGGCGTATTTGCTATACGTCTCGGCATCGCTTGCCATCTTGATAAAGAGTTTCGAAAGAGCAGTCGAAGAAACCTCTTCGGTCTGTCCGAGCTGATCGAGCGTGGCACCGAGCCCGAGGATCTGCTCAATGGTGACACCAGCCAAAGGAGCAACGCCGGCCATCCTTCGGGAGAATTCGACCATATAACCCTCATTGGCGGTACTCGCCATACCAAGGGCATTGATAGCAGAACCAACTTTCAAGAAGGCATCTTCAGTTGTGTAGAGATCTTTCAGCTTAAAGATGTCAACCAGCTTACCGATCTTGTTGATCGTCTCTTCAACGTTACCGCCTAGATCCTCATTAAGCGCAACAATGATCTTATTATTGGCTTCGACGAACTCGGTGATCTCACTAATATCGGTATAACCCAATTTACCTGCGATGCGGCTTATGCCAAGCAAGTCATCCTGACTGGTTCGGGTCTGTATCTTTTCAAGCTCACCATTCAATTGCTCAACACCACCTCTGGTCAAGTTGGTTGTTTTCATTACATCGGCAAGGATATCATCAAACTTGAGGTATTCTTCCGAAACAGCTTTAATACCTGTCCATACCGACACTAGGGAAGCACCACCAGCTACAAGAGCACCGATATATCTGGTCAGTTTATCGCCGGCATTCATAATGCCCTGCCCAGCGCCTTCTGCTCCCTGTCTTAATTCATTGAGCCTATTGCGTACCAATTCTATCTGGGACAGGTAGGACTGGTAGTCTTCTGACTTAGGGTTCGATTGTTTACGAAGGGATATCAAACGTTTAAGTGTCTGCTCCAGCTGCTTCTCGTTCTGATCCTCTAACTTAAGTGATTGATTAAGTTCATTCAGTTTACGCTTTGATTCAGCGATAGCAGCATTGTATTTCTCTACCTCAGCACGCAAGGTCTGGTACCTGGAACTATTAGTCTTTCCCTGCTTTTCCAGCTGCTTCATTTCCTCGGTTGCACCCTTAAGGTCTGCTTTGGTGTCACGTAAGGATCTAGCCAGCTTACCGATCTCACTTTGCGCCTTATTACCGTTTACGATAATGTTCAATACAAGATCTTCTGTTGATAGCTTCTTAGCCATTGGCACCTCCGATCTGCCTGATCTGTGCTTTAACCTCATCGGTAAAGTCATTAGCTACCCTAAAGGCAATAGAGTAGTATGCACCGTAAACAAAGCGATTATAAATACGAAGCGATCGAAGTGAGGTGCCAATGCCCGACTTCTTCTTGCGTTCCTGTTTGATGTCTAGGAGCCGGTTATAGGCCGGCACTGTGTAGACAAGCGTACCACCGCTGGCAGGTGTGTCCAGTACTTCGATAGTTCGGTCATCCAATAAGCGTTTGGTATGAAACTTAACCTCTCTGGATATCGCCTTGCCTGCGTTACGCTTCAAACGCTGGCCCTCTTCCTTCAGTACGTTTCGGATAAATGTAGATTCAAGTGACATGCTGTTCGTGTTGATATCCGAAGGTAGATACCCAAACAGGCAGGGGAAAGGACAGGGGGTAAGGCCAAAGAGTCGGTAGTATGGCCTGTAGGTGATGCTTTCATTGATTTTAACAATCGACAAGGTGTTAAATAGGATCGAAAACGGCCTTTAAAGATATTTAAAGGCCGTTTTATAAGGGGTATCGTCATATATCACCCTTTTTTCCTTCGAGTGCAAGTGCATTCCACCCTCAGGGCGGGCTGCTGTCGAACGTGAGTGAGCGAAAAAAGGTGTTTCGTCTTATTGTTGTAATTAGCTAAATATTAGATTATTGCAAATAAACTATTTACTAATGGCTTGATTTTTCGGGGGTTTTACCGACAAACTACATCTTGTAAAGGAAATTATAGTCAAAATATTGGATTTATTTTAATAATTGTTCGAATCTCTTAATGTGCTCAATATCATCGGGTATTCGCGCAGTCATATTTTCATAACTAATAACGCACCCTTTCATAAAAGCTTCTCGATGGTCAAATTCTAGTAAGCCGGAAATAGCATCCGATATAATTTTAGGTGGAATAATTTTATAAAATCTGGTATCTTTTGAAAGTTCTCTTATTTCTTTAAAAAAAGTGTAAATCTTAATCCCATTTGTTTTACCGTCATTAATGTATAGATTACTTTTAATTTTATACAGTTCAGCCCCCAGTATTAATTTGGGGTCTTTATTTATATCTAAATAAGGCACGCCTCCAACCTTATTAATTAGAATCGATATTTGAGGATTTAAAGTATCTAAAATTGAGTTAACAATTTTTTTCGATTCTGTCACTTTACTATCTATATAGGTATAAGTTGTTTCAAAGTCTTTTACAACCATCAAAAATCTGTCTATGGAAATCCAAAAATTATTAAATATATCTCTATCAATATTTTCGGAAATTACAAGATCAAGTATTTTTTGATATCCTAAATTTGCTATTATATGAAAATTGGCTAAATTAAAAACATTTGCAACTACATGTTCTATTTCAAAACTATTAAAGTTACCTTTTTGTTCCATTAAAGTTTTGTATACAAAATGCATCTTGTCTATCATATCTGGAATATTGAGTTTCAATATTTCTTTAGTAGTCAGAAGTTTTTTGTTTTCTTTTTCAGATTCTATTTGTTTTGTCTGTTTGATTTGGGACGACATTACCCAATAGGCTCCAAAAACACCTAGACCTGATCCTATAATAGGCACGAATATATCTTTAAAAATTTCATAACATGAATGTTCCGGTATTTCTATAATCTTATAAGCAGCTTGTAATAAATTAATCATATGGCTAATTTTTTGAATGTCTAATATAGCAAAAAAGCATTCAGATGAATGCTTTTTTATTTAGAGTATTGATACTTCATCTGCCAGCACTGTAGCCAATGCTGTATGCGGATCTTCAATATCTCGAATGGTTAAGATATCTCCTTCTTTCAGCAAACCGGTACTACGTCCATAGATATAAAAATTACGTAGTAAAGCCTCTGGATTATGGCCCGTCTGGATAACTTCCGGAAATGTATAAAAAACACCGGTGTCTGTGGTTTTCAATATCCTATTATTTTTCATTTTATCGATCAACAAAAACAGATTTGCGGCGCTACCTATTTTAACACCTACAGGCTTTTTCTTTAATTTTTTAAGGATTCCCATACTGTAAAGTTAACAAGTAAATTTGATTGAATAACCAATATAACCTCCAAATATATTGTATTCAGGATCAATCTGTAATGATTCAGCATCGATATGCGGAAATCTTTGACAGTAGCTGTTTTCTTTTTTACCAAAGAGGTAATCTTTTAGCTTGATCATCGCTTCGAGCGTATCAGCATATTGCTTGATCTCCTGACCATCGCTACCACCTTCGATCTGTCTAGTGACAATGTATAACAACATTTCATTTATTGTTCTACTTGCATCCACATTTCCATCAAAATGATAAGCGGGATATACGCCTACCAATATCAATCCTACCTTATCTTTTAGCTTTTTTGTGCCCTGTTCGTACGTACTGGCCATCACATAGCTGTTTATTCCTATAGCGGGAACGATATCCACGCAGAGCTGCTTAAATTGGTTTACGTTTATCATTTCTTTTTGTTTATTGCATCCATCTGTTGTTTATGATCATCCTGTTTTTTTAGCAGGTAGAACAATATTTCGTAGAGCGGTGTTTCATTTACTTCAGCTGCTTTGCCGAAAACACCGGACTCGGCCACATCCAGTAAAATTCCATTCCACCCGAGGTTGAGCCCTTTTCGTTTCGATCTGGTTTTTTCTTCAGCCGGGAATAGCGGACTAAAATTTACCTCAACACCGCTTATGTGCAGATCTTCTTCTTTTATGGCCTGTATACAGTTGGTAAACCACATCAGAGTAACTTTTAGCTTCCAATCAGGAACGTATTTAAAAGTTGGATCCCCCCGATATCCTGTCAGTGCTACACGCTGCCCTTTAATTTTTGGCCGATAGAGCAGCTTTATGAATTCGTACAGCGGCTGATCAGTAGGGGATCCGCTTTCCTGGATTTCGGTATATTCATTCATCAATACCAGGGCCTGCTGAAATTCACCGAAGGTCAGATCAGCCAGGAGATCTGCCGGGCCATAACAGCGTTTTATCTCAGGGAAATAATTTATTATCGAATCAAATGTCAAATGATATTGGTCGTCATCTTCCTCAAAAATCCAGTCACAATATGTTTTCGAAAGCCTTGCAATCTCCGAATTTACTTTTTGATTGAGTCCCAATCGCTGTCTGATCCGATAGGATATTCCAAATTTTAAACCCGTGAAATGCTGAAAAGCGATTATCCGGAACATGCCAATGGAAAGCTTACCCGATATCACCTTAAATGCCTTTTTCAAGAGAAAGTAAACCTGCTCAGGCGAACACTCATCCCATCTCGAAGGAATTTCGATCACTATGTTTTTGTCGGGGATCTCGATTGTATTCATACGGCTAGGTACTTAGAAATTTATCTTTAGGATCGTGATTCGGCAGCATCTGGTAATTCAGGTATTCCGGACTATTGCGAAAGCGATAACGCTTGATCTTATCGATCATGGTAAAGGCGTCGGCTTCCATACGCTTGCTAAAATAATCGATCTCCTTTGTAATGGCAGCACGTGATGCATTGACCGTCTGAGACGATGATTTGAGTGTTTTGACAATACCTTCCGGCAATACCTTCGCATTAAGCCGGCGTACAGCTAGGGCGACTGTTGCCAGAGCCTGTGCACGTCGTGCATAATCGAGCAACGTTGCCTGATAGTCCGATAGCGCTTCATTTTCCTGAAACGCATCCAGCAAAATTTTATAATCAGCGCCCAGTACCTCTTTTAAATGCAATGTCTGTACTTCACGAAGCAGTGGAATGGCCATGTAATAGAACCGAGCCGAATTATCGATTGGATAGTATTCACCAAAAACCTTAGTTGAGTTGACAAATAATGATTTCGCTTCTTTTTTCGCGTCACTATCATTCCACTCGGTAAAATCCGATTTATCCAAAAATGAGATCAATCTGTCTACAGCCCGCTGCGCCTTGTTGAGGTGGGCTTCATCGTCCTTATCGAGCATCCATTCCCAGGGAACCGATTCATTTTCCTTGTCTATTTTGATCTTTCGGGTGGACTGATCATGCGAAACTAGGTTTGTCTGATAAAAACGCAAAACAGCCATAATAGCAATAGGACGTTTGACCAGGTGCAACAGTTTATTTTCTTCCTCGCTTGGATCGGTCTTATCCTGGATTTCCTTTGCCTTGTCGATGATATCATCACCTATGATCAATGCCAGATCGTCGGTTTCATCTTCGATATCCTGCATGATCGGATCAAATTCATTCGATGCGTACCAAGATCCGGTCAATTCTTTTAATTCTTCTGTAGTAGTGATCAACATAATGCATTATCTATATTATACGTTATTTGTTACGCGGTTTTTGGGCGATACCTCATCTTCCTTCATGATGATTTTGCGAGCAAACCCCATTTTGATGTGCTTTTTATCAGGCCAGTTGATCGCAATAGCATCATTTAATGCCTGAAAAATAACCTTTTCGGGTTTATTCACATCGGTTAATACATGGAATTTCATGGCGTAAAGCTGTTGGCTGCCGCCACTCAGACCATTTGTGGTGACCAGATTCGCAAGGGTAGGGTGCAATCCCATTCCTGAGGTTGCCGCAGAATCAGCTTTTTCTGATATTTTGACCTGTGCTTCTATAAAATCTTTGATCGATTGTGGAATCGGCTCAACAGACCATTTGCAAAGATTATTGTCAGTATCATAGAAATCGACTGTCTGGATAAACTTGCCTGTATTGGCTTTTCCTGCCAATGTATTAGCGATCCGCTGGAATAGTTCTGTTTTCAGATCTTCAACGCGTTTATCTATCTGGGCATCGGTTTCCTCTGGATATCTATCCTGAAATTTTTGGCGCTTGTCATCCCAATATGCCTGCGGACTATGGATATGATAAGCTGCCGTGATCCCGTTATCGGTCAGGTAATTGATTACATCAGGAATATCGCTTGCCGTCTCCAGCCAGGGAATGGTACCGTAATAGGATGGGATGGAATAAAATGTCCGTGCATAACTGTATAAGTTATGGTAGGTCATTGAAACACGATTTTTGAAAGGCTTCTTTTTATCCAGTACTGGGTAAGTCGCAATACCTGATCGCATGCAGTTGTTTTCAAAATCCCCCACGTAAATCGTATCCACGTTCTCCAGCCTTTTCTCCGGATGCTTTGGCCAGCCTAAGCGAGCCCAGGATGCGGGCACACATTCCAGTTTAAGGATCTTGTTTTTTGTCTTGATCCCCATCGCTTCGATATCGTCCAGCTGATCATCTGAAAGCTTATTTGTACGGTTACGGTACCAGCGAGAAAAAAAGCCCTCACCGTACATAAATTCGGTCAGGATCATATCATGATAGCGGTCAAAATCCCATGACTCCAGCCAGGCTTCAATCTCGGGATCCCGAACCGAAATTCGGACCTCTTGATTGTCGTCGTTGATCTCTTCGGTGTATAGTTTAGGCCCGTCACCATACTGCAATCCTATTTTCCGCTTCAAGATACCCGGACCAATGTTGGACTTATCCATGACGCGTTTGATGATCGTAGGAAGATCGTTATTGTGACCATACGGCACTATTTCTTTACCCATCACGATAGCAGGATCGGACTCCCAGCTATTTGTAAATGAGGCTAGCCTTGTGGAAAAGTTGTCGTCAGTTTTGTAGTTGGATGATATGGTGTATACGTCGCCATCGGCTAAATGGATAGCAACAGCATCTTTTGATATTGGTTTTATTTGAGGTTTATTGTCCATCTTCTGAAGTGGTAAATGTGAGTGATTGTCCGTTTAAAGATTGTAGGCAGCAGTGCCAAAAGTGGCGTGGCTCCATCGTGTCAAGGTTGATATACTCTTCCTGAAGCTCCGCGTATTGGTTATCCTCTACACGCCCGCGCTTTCTGAGTCTGGCATTGTGAACTGTTACGATTCCTGATGTACTGTTACGGGTAATCGAGTAGCTGTAAAAGCTAAAAGAAAACGATCTGTTCAATTTGGACAGTCTCCGCATTTCCGCTATCGCCTCGTAAATAGTCATATAAAAGCACCTTTGATTTGATTCAAAGGTGCTCTTTCTAGATAAGGTGATAAAGGACAGTTCAGGTCGATCTATACCGATGAAGTATCTTCGATATTGGTTGCTTTGGATTTGACTAGGGCACGCCATTCCCGGCGCATGATCAGGTATTTAAAACTATCTGATGGATTGGTCGACTCCATGGGAAGACGATGTATTGGAAGTGATTCCGATGTTTTATTTTTCGTGATCATCTTACCACCAGTTTTCGTCGGCTTTATTTTGGTGCGTGCCAGCTCAAGAGATGCTTTCAATGGTTTGCACTGGTACATGTCGATAAATATCTTTGGCAGCTTTTTATTGTATCCTCCAAAGATGGTCTGCATAAAGATATACTCTTCCTGTTGCGGGATGATACCTTGATTCCTCGAAAGCAGATTTACTTTCCATTTTGTCCGGGTTCTTGTCTTGGTCTTTTCATTGGTAACCCATTCAATCGCATTCTTAAATGCTGTGGCCTGATCGACTCCAGCTTCTTTTTGGTTATTGCCGGCACGGTCATAATAGAGGTTTAGAACCTTTTCTTCGTGTGTGTCGAAGTACTCCCGGAATTCAGCAGCCAAATGGACAATATGCTTTGGTGATAGCACATGCATAAATTTCAATACACGATATTCGTTATTTGGCTTCGGCTGGCCAATGGTCAAAGACATCATGTTTCCAAAGTCCAAACCGCCCTCAATAGCTCTTTTACGGTTTAAGTATGTCAGTTCCCGGCAGTCGGCAACATCAGCTATTCCAAACCTATCGTGCCATTTCGGATCTAGACCGTCCTTATAAAAATGAATGTCTGCGATATTCGCATAAAACCTATCACCAGATTCGAGGGAAGGCTTAAGCGATAGAATGGCTGTATCGACATCACCCAGATCACTGGCTACGGCATCGGCAAACCAATTTGGGGTAAGGATATCCACATTGACCAGGGAAGATGCGATAAAGAATAAGGTGCTGCCATCCTTATGCATACGGGCCATACGCCAACGTTCTTTCCATCGCTCCTCTGTACGCAGCTTTTTGGCTGTTTCTTCCAGATCATTCCGCTGCTGATAATAGATCCTTTCTTGAATAGCTTCATTCAGTACAAAAGCAGCTTTCAATACCCGTAATATTCCCCACTTGCGCATCTTATTAACCTGCTTCAAGATCCAGTCATACTCTCCAATATTCGCTGTATTGGGCATATCCGTTGTAAATGTGTGACCGAGGTAGAAAGGTGATTTACCATACTTTATGATATACCCCCTCAAGGCTTTCATCAGGTTGGCGATCTTATGCTCAGGGAAATATTTTACCTCATCACCAATCACGTGCACGTATGATCTACCCGCCAAACTGGCGGGACGATCCAATGATCCAAACGTAACGTTTAATCCCGTATACCAGATCATAGTATGCTTGTAAGTGACCAGCCTGTTATATGGTTTCCAAAAGTGCTCTCTTAATTCTGGTGGCAGATCTTCTTTCTCCGCTTCTGAAAATTCAGGTGGCTGTTTTCCAATGACATAATGGATCCCTTCTCTGTAGCCTTTGCGTTCGAGTCCCTCCAATACCGAAGGCAGCACATTTTTCTGTAAATTGGAATACGTGTCAGATACCCATACAATAGGTGCTCCGGGCATATCCTCAGCAATGGCTATCAGTCGTTCAACAACGATCTCGGTTGTTTTGGCTGATCCGCGTCCCAATATCATGTACAGGAATTTCGGCAGGATCATCAGTGCCATCTGGGCAAGCCAGTTCATAAAAGCGATAGCGGTATCGACGGTCTTTTTTATTTTTGGTCTCCAAGCCATGGGATAGGGGTATTATTTTTTAAAATCTTCTTCGATGATATCAAACTTGTCAAGCAGCTTGATCGGTTCCAGCATTGCATCCTGACGTAAATTCGATTTGACAGACTCGGGTTGATCGAGTGCGTCGATCTCTGCGGCGAGATCATTCCGGTTGATAGGAGGAAGCCCCACTAATTCCGTATTGAGCGTGAATACTTTGACAGGAGGCAGGTACATTTCTTTTGGAAGCTTGTTGACATCTGGCTTGTCCAGTTCCAGAAGTGTTGCAGCCTGTTTGGTCAGGTTTCCATACACTTCATAATCCCTTGAAGATTCTGCGTTTTGAGCAACTACGTTTGCTGCCATCTCCAAGCGTTCGGCATACTTATGGCGGAGGGCTTTTTTATTGATGTTACGATCGCCATAGAACAGGTTTACCGCTTCATCATACATCTGCGATGCACGCTGATGCTTTAGTCCGAAGTTTTTGACAAAGAAATCAACAGTAGCACGACGGCCATAAATGCTATCCATGTCACGGATAAAGATCAACGCATCGATGTAGAGCTGCTCTTCGACACTGATATCAGCGATCGCTTTACCTGCCTGGATGTAATCGTTTAATTTTTCCAGGATATGGCGATGTTCGAACGTTCCGAAGATATCCATCTTGGATATTTTGAACGCCCGGCTGCGCTTGATTTCGTGGATCTGCTTTTGGGCAGGCACGTCTCCGGATAAAGCGACATTGTACAGGGCCATACGTTCGTCCATATCCTGTTTGAGCTTGCCAGCTTCCAGACGTTCTGCCAGAAAGGAGTTGCCGTCTTCAGCGACTTGTCTGAAGACGGTTTTGTTGATACCGAAATATGTGGCGATCTTATCATTGGAATACCCCAGGGCGGAGAGGGTTTCCAATTTGTCCCACTCTTCATCCGATAGGTTAAGATTAGCGTGTCTTATGGGTCTGTTTTCCTCCATAAAACAAAAATGCCACTAACATAGCGGCAGGGAAAGGACGGAAATTTATGCTAGCAGCCGGTTAACTTCAGCCAGTTGCATCTGGAGCTCTTTTATTTTTTCGTTGCGCTGCCGGACAAGATCGTCGCGTTTTTCTTTTTTCAGTTTTGCTTTAGTCCTCCAGAGATTGTTCTCAAGATTTTTCTTTTTCTTAAAAAGCTCTATTGTGTTGAGATTCCGAAGATCTTTGATCCGCTTGATCTGTGCAAATATCGGGTGTTCCCCGAGCGTGGTTTTCGATTTTTTGTAGTGCTGTAATTCCTGGTATATCTTATGATTGTCCACGAAGTTTGTCACCAGGATACGCAGTTGATTACATAGCTCATTTTCTTGGGCATCTGATAACGACTCGTAAGCTTTTACACAATTGGAATAAATGGTGATCTTATCAGATATCAACAGTTTTAATTCGGGCGGGCATTCGGGATCAGCCAGAAATGGCCACTGTGTGCGTACGCGAAATTGTTCCTTGCGATTTGACTCCTGAGTCTTTGCAATAACTTCCGCTTTGGATTCGATATGAGCTTTGTTCACCTGAAAATCATGTGGTATATCAGCCTTTTTAAATAAAGCCGTTTTTATAAGCTGTACATGTCTTTCAGGATTCTTTGACACAATGTTTGCGATGGACTTATTCGGGTCGGTGTAGTCCATAAATAAGCGAAGGCCGACCGTTGGGTCGGCTCCGCCTAATAACCAATTATAAACTAAAGATGAAAGCATCGTTAATCCTCCAAAACACACCAGTCCTCAGCCTGCATATCTGTTTGAGACGCTAGCCAACCATTGACGATATCTCCAGTTGCTGAATACATACAGAAGTAAGGTGTAAATTCGATATCTCTGTCCTGATCGATCAGGTATTTTTTGACAGCATCTGGCAGCGATTTTACATTGGGTAAAAAGTTCTTACTCAATATATCACCAGGTCGCTGAAATATAAACATGCCTTTGCAGTTCCAACCTTGACGAGCAACTCGCTTACCTTGTTTTAAAGCTTCTACAGCTTGACCAAAATTTAAATTCCTATTCATTGTATTGATTTTTATCCGTTCCAGAATCTAGTGCGACCTGTATCGATGTGAACAAATGATTTGTAGTATCCAATGCCTCCGGATTTTTTATTTTCCGTAATGACTTTTTTCCAGCCTGCAAGATTGCCATTGATTGGATAGGTGTCCAGGGCGTTACCCAAAATGTGCTGACTGGAAGTTGCTCCATTGACTGATCGGTTGTATTCCGGAGATCGATAGCTGCTGGATATCCCAATAGCAGATCCGAAGATATCGCGCAGATCCTGAACTTCTGCGATGATGTTAGCGTTTATCCGGGTAAATGAGTTCTTGGTATTTTTCGTCAGGAATTCATGCAGACGAAAATTGGTGGTGATCTGAACGTCCGGTGTATTCTTATTGAACTCTAAATAATCACCATCCGTTTTAATACCACAGGCTAGGGCAAGCGCTAGAATGCCGGTAACCAATATTTTTTTATTGCTCATATCGGGAAGGTTGAGGGAATACTTTTGCAATAACATTTTTGACCGATAGCCAGCCTTTGCTATTGCAGTTAATAAATTTCCGTTGCTGGAAAATATCCCACATCATAGCAGGCTCAACGCTGTCACGGTACACAGAGGCAAGCACACTATCTTTGATATTGCCTGTAATCTGAATTGGACGTGCATCAGGGAACCGGTAGTTAAAATACAATGATGTCAGCAGAAACCCTTTTTCAGTGGCATTGAATTTCTCAATGACTTCAGCCAGTATTTCCGCATTCACAAACATGGGCGTATGTGTGCCATAATGATGTGTGGATAATCCTTCTTTTGCCAATGCTTGTTTAGTGCGTAAGGAATTTTCACAAAATAGCGATGTTCCTTTGGCGTGATCTTCCAGATCGCCAAAGGCTTTCAGTACCTGGATATCGATCAAAGAAGTAGGGCCGGCTAGATAGATGTCATCATTGGTCAAGATGAAATCGCTAGTCACTTCTCCTGAAGCAATCAGCGTCAAAATTTTATGAGTGACATCTGCCTGAGGGTTTCTAACTTCAGCAGGCGCTGCGCAATTGCAGTCCTCCAAAATCAATACTGGATCCAGTGGAACGTGCGTGATTTCTGGAGAAAACCAGTCTTCTCTGTCACCGACAATAATGATCCGATGATCAGCAAGGAAATGATCCGCCCAGGAGCGCAACGCATAACGTAGCTCTTCTCCAGCTGCTTCTGATTTAAGATAGGGAATTACGACTGCGATAGGTTGCTGCCCATCGGTTTGAATAATAGGAGTCGAATTATTTTCTTCGCCTTTAGGATCTTTAGAGGCTTGATCGCTTTCATTAACACTATCTCTATATTCTACACCCTTTGCTGTGAGAGACACAGATTTGTCTTCATTACGTAATAGAAGATCTTTGCTGATCAGTGAATTTAATACGGCATTTACTGATCCAACAGACAGCTCTGATTGCTCAGCGATAGCGCTGGCAATCAATACCCCAGCAATGACCAGGGCTAAAACTTTGCTTTCTTTTTCTGATAAGTTCATTGGTTTATTGTATTGAGTGCCGGTAGGTTACCGGCACTTGGTTTACTGATTTGTTTTACACTCCAGCTCCGCCCGAACCGGTAGATCCTGACGGATCATTCCAGGGTTGATTTGGAATAGCTGTGCCTTTATAGAAGCCGGCACGAAGGATTGACCGTACACGTTGGGCCATTGTGACCGTGGTCTTTGCGCCGTCGTTGTTGTCCTGACCAGCTGGAGATAAGTAGATAGGATTACACTTCCATCCGATCACGCGGGTACCCTCTCCGGAGCAGTCGTTTGAAAGTCCGATAAAAGGTTTACCGAGAAATTTTTGGAAGAATAATTCTGAATCAGCCTGAACACCTGGGTGTTCAAATACCAATTTTTGAACAACGCCCTCAGCGTCTGGATCCCCTTCGATATCATTGGCGATATCAATGGTCTCAGCTGTGACCTCCAATGCAATGGCCTTTGCGTCGGGCTTTAATACGATGTTACCGGTAACAACGACATCATCTTGTGAACGTGCAGGCCATGTTGCGATATCATCATAATGAACAAGCTGGATAACACCTTCTTTGGCTATTGGAGCTGCTGATTTTTTTCGCAGTGAAACTTTAATTGCCATATTATTTTTGTTAGTTGATTGTGAATGGATAAAAGGGGCCGAAGCCCCTTAAGTGATTTTGGTTGATAGTTATACGCCACCGCCTGCAGATCCTGATCCCTCAGAATCAGCTGCCGGTAATGTGCCGTCAGGGAATTCTGCATCTGGTTTTAATCCTGCTTGTGGATCATAATTGTCGGGTACATAGGTGAAAACAGCTTCAGCAATTGCAAATCCTGCCGATAACCAGAACTCACCAACAATATCAAGATTGTAGTGACCTTCAACTACTTTGTTGATAATATTTGGCGCTTCGTTAATGTGACGAAGCTTCACCATATTACCTGGAACCGTTGCGATAAGGATTGGAGAGTTACCCATGCCGTCAAGATGAACAATTTCCATCTCCACGTAATCGACTTCTGCGTTTGGATTCATTCCGCCAACTTGCTTCGTGCCCCCGCCGTAAACATTTTCATAGGCACGTTGATAACGTTTTTTAACGAATTTTGAAGCCATGATCATTCTGATCTTGAGCTTGTCATCGACAAAGTCCGCGAATTCTTCGACAAATTTTACTACCTCCGCATCAGTAGCTGTTACCCAGTTGATTGTTTTTGGGAAGAAGTTAATTCGTGTGCCAGCTTTGGCTTTTTCTTTAATCAATAGAGTTTCGATTCCATCCATTGAATCTTCAGCCGGCGTTGCTTCATCATCTGTCGATTCTACATATTTACCTTTGAAGATCATGCGAAGTTCGATATCATCCAAGATTCTAGGCAAGATCAACTCATTGATGATGTATTTAGAAATCGGCATCTGACTAGGTGTCAATGATTCGTCATACAAATGGAACATGTAGCTGTCTACCACATCTGATGGATAGATCGGAACGTTGATTTTATGGCGGAAATTTGGAATCTTCAAGGGCGTGAATTTAGCATTGCCCTTTGGTGTCCATTTCGGTTTGAACTGCTGAACAACAGAATTGATCATTGATTGGACAGCACGGTATTCAGTCGTTGCTGGTACGGATTTAAAATACTTTTGAGATGTAAAACCGTTAAATATCTGTTTAATGATATCAAGGTTATTAACGCCCTGTGAAAGGTAAGTGCCAAATTCTCTTCGTAAATCCGATACCTCAATTGAACCTTTTCCAGTTGGAGCTACACCTGTACGCGTATAAGCGATTGCACGAGAATAATGTGAAGCTGTAGTATTCACCTTCAATGGCTTAGATGCTTGTTGACCTAAATCGTCCAAGTTTTCGGAATTAGGTAAATCTTCCGGAGTGTCCAATAATGTCGCGATCGTTTGTCGATTGTTATTGTTCTCAGCTTTCAATCGGTCGTTTTCTGCTTTTAGAGCCTCGAACTGAGCTGAGATATTAGCAGTGGCCTGATTAGCTTCAGCAGTGAAAAACTCTTTCATGGCAGCATGAATAGATTGTGATTTGGTCTCCGGATCTTCGGCAGACAAGCCCTCTTTGAAAGCTGCAAGCGCATTTTCTCCGAATACTGTTTTTAAGGTAGCTTCTTGATCCTCAGATAGTGTATTATCTGCCAAAGTTGTTACCCCAATCGCCTTTAAGAAAATAGCTTTGATTTTTTTAAAATTCATAGTTAAGTGATTTAGGATGAAAAAATTATTTGTGATTGGTCCAGAATTGGACATTGACGTAGTCGATAGCTGCCTTAAGTCCGCCCAGCTGATCAGCCAGACCAAGGGCAATAGATTTCTCTGCATCGAATGTTGCGCCGGAGAGTACGCCCTGCGTTTCATATTTAAGGTTAGGTCGACCGGCTTTTACAGCAGCATGGAATTTATCTGCAAGAGGATTGAGCATCTCCTTGCGGATCAGATCATATTCTCCCTTTAAAAATTCCTGGAAAGGTTTGTTTTTATCTGGCGACTGATCTGCATATACCTCATGATATTTAGCACCTTCTTTCTCGTAATAGGGAATAGGATCCAAATAAGAGATCATGACGCCAATAGATCCTGTACCCGATACGGTATCATTGTCTAAGAAAATACGATCAGTGGCTGCAGCTGTCCAGTACCCGGCAGAATAGGCTGAATCAATAGTGGACACAATAGGTTTATTGAGCGATTTCGTATAGTTGATCGCATCTAATAGCGGGGGAACAGCATTGCAGGCACCGCCTCCAGTATCGATATCCAGGACGATACCAGATACATTTTCTTTGGCAGCAAAGTGTCGAATGTAATGGGCGATCTCATCCATGCCGTATGTGCACATGGTGCCATACTTTAGCATTACACCTTTGACTGGCAACACCACAACACGTTTCTGCTCCGTATCAACTTCAGCTGTCACCTCGTCATCGGACCCGGCAGAGAAAGCACGGATATCAATTTCTTTAAGTTCCTGGATCTGATTGGAGAAAACGCCATTGTTAGCTATGATACCTTTGGCCTGTGACAACAGACCTTGTGCCTCTGTAGGCGATATCATGAAATGGCCTTTGAGTATGGTGGATAATAAATGGAATTGCCAATTGCCCGCTAGTTTCCTTTGCATAATTCTTATGATTTGATGCAAAGGTGTCGAAGCAGGCTAGGCTAGGAAAGGACGTTTTGAGGGGTGTTATCTACTCTGTTGGAAAGAGTTTTTTTAATGAATTCCAAGTTTTTCTTTGCTCTATTTGTTGAAGAGACAGAACTATGTCATTTGGTATTATTTCTCCTGTATGCTTATGTTTATAGAGCATTCGATAACTGTAAAGTCCATATCGCTCACGAATTATCACGAAGTTAGATAGATGGTAATAAGCTACCATATTTCTAGAATAACCTTTTCTATACCGTCTTTTTTTCATTTAGTGGTGGTGTTACTGAATTATGCGATATGTTTATCGTGCTAAGGAATAGCGTATTATTGTCACTAATATCAACTGGAATATCAGGCGATCCGACAATTATGTTAGTGCCATGACAAAAGTTTATTCTGATGATGATAAGATCAGGCAGGATGACTTGTTCTTTTAACCGCGCACTGATTGTTGTCGTATGCAGTCTTCCTGATTTATCGGTTTTACCAGAGCTCGTATATTCTCCGGAAGTTACATGCATAGGCAAGTCTGACCAGCCGTTCAAGGGCTGTACTGTAATGTTGTTGTCTATAGGTATCCAGCGCACGATCTGATCAGCTGGAGCGTATTGTATGGATTCGATCAATTTCATAGGGCGTCTTGATATTCGTTTATAACTTTTTTGATTGCTGCATTTTGGATCCGCACGCGTTTGGCTAGCCGTTCGTACAATTGTTTGATCTGTTTTTCTTCTGATCTGTACTGCCTTTTCTTCAGCTGCTCCGGATCTCCGATCTTTGAAACCAGCTTTCTGGACAGTATGTAGGTTTGTATAACATCCTTTTGCTTCATCTTTAAGGCCATTCCATTATAGTAAAATTGGATCCAGTCGTTTTCAAATGTTGCCGTGATGTAATCTTCGATCTTTTGCTGGTCGTCAATAGAGATATAGCAGAATCGTTGGAATAACCCTGGCATGGCCGATGTTTTAGGCAGTTTAAAAATGACTGATTTTTCCGGATCAAATTTCTGCTCAATAGGGAAGTCTGAATACTTGACCATTGAGCAAATAAACTTTCCAACCTTAGTGTCTCTGAAAATACTGAACGCATCATTTTCATAAGCAAAAAGGTAATGTAAGTAGTCGCGCAGGATATCTTTTTTGATATGGCAAAAAACATTCATAAATACTTCGAAATTGGTACAATCAAAGATACTTATTTTTCCGCTTGGATCGGAATTTAATGTATTGGTTTTTAGTATAATTATAGCGTTTTATTTAAACAGATTATTCCGATTTTTTATAGCAGATTTAATACATATTTTTCCTCTTAGATCGGAATTGTATGTGATAAAATATTACCAAATAAAAATCGGATCATGTTGACAACTTTGCAACGGGTACCTGAAAAATCGCATAGTTTTCTGTAATTCTGTAAACCTGTAATTTTAATCTGATATACAGTAAGTTATGTTGAAACATTTAGCCATATTTATGGTTACAATTTTTTTTTGAATTTGTAATCTTTAAAATAGAGCTGTGGTGATTACATTTTTTTGTAATATCTCCTTTTTATGTTACATTTTTTTGTAATCACTTAATTTTCTGTAGATCACTCCTTTATCTTATTGTTTTTTATTTGTTTACAGAATTACAAAAATTTTAAGGTTAAAAGAGTTAAAGGGTAAAAGGGAAAAGCCGGAGCGGCAGCGGGATATAAAAAGGTGCAGCCGGCCTTTGGGGCCAGCTGCTATTTTGCGCTGCTACGCGAGCGCTGGAAATTCAACCAATGAAAGGCGGGGAGTGGAGGTTAAAGGCGGCCGAGAAGAGTGCTAATTATTGTCAGCATCTCAGCTGTCGAAAGTGTGGATCTCTCGACGCGTCCATGAGTCATGGAAAGGAATATCTGCTCGACCTTGTCACGTATAGCCATGTGCTTATCGTTGGAATGATTGAGCAACTCAATAATGGATTCCTTTGGCAAATAATTCATCTCATCTTTTAAAATGTTAGTTTCTTCCATAGCATAAATCTTTTGTTTTGTAATAATACTAAAAATATTAGTATTATACCAAATGAAAATATAGTTTTGTGATTATGAAGATAAATAAAGAGCCGCCAGTTGAGTATGTAGATCACATGAGACGATCAGCTTTACTAGCTTCTCAGGAAGTCGGTATTGAGGCTGGTGTTAGGATTCTCACTGAAGGTTTAAAGCAATGGCCCAAGGAACTAGAGGATTCCATCAGATGGGTTGTTCTGGAACGGAAGAGGTTAAAGGAAGTTTAAAAAAGTAACGCCTAGATCTATAGTAGGCGTTACTTTTTTAATTTTATTGTTAATCATCCTGGCTATCTCTGTTAAGATCTGGCAAAATTCCCAGATACCAATGTGTCCCATCAGGATATGTGGCGACAGTCATATATGTATATCGTTCTTTGTTTTCTCCATCATCAAACGAACCTGCTGCCTCGCCTTGTTGATCGATGTAATACCCATCCGAAATGTGACCTACATAGTTTGATGCTACATAACCATGTGAAATATGATGGCAAAGATCTTCATCGATTTCTACAGGTTTAGCCCCTAGATATTCCTCTAGCTCTAATTCCTCAATTTTTTCAAATTCTTTTAGTGTTTTCATAATTATCTTTTTTTTAATTAAAATATCTCAATAGTTCTTTTCCAGCCCATTCGCCCATATGTACAGGTACTGCATTGCCAAAATGCACATAGTTCTTTTTGATATCAGATCCATCCTTGTTTTTTGGGAAAATGAATTCGTCCGGGAAACCTTGGAGCCTTGCCCATTCTCGTACAGTGAACGGTCGTATGCCGTGTTTTGAGTACTTATCGACTACAAGCCTCGTTCCTTGGTCTTTGGCGTAATGAGCAACACAAGTAGGGGCATATGCATTCGGGATGTTCGGATCTACGATAATGGGTTTATCTCTGTATTTGCCCTGAATCCTCGCAAATACATTATTTGGAATATCGATCAAAGGATCCTTTTCGATTAGAGATGCTAACGCTATTTGCTTGGTACCTTTTGGGGGTCTAGGATCAAAGTTTCTTTTTGTTCCAAATATTATTACTCTGTCACGTCTTTGCGGTAACCATGATCTTGTATCAACGGGACAAAATACATGTACATAATATCCAGGTAATTTTGTCATCGCTTCCATAACCACTTTGAATTTTAACATACCGGGGACATTCTCCAATAAGAATGCTTCAGGCTGTCCCAATACGAAATGTCTAAATGCATGTAGATATAGGTCTTCACCAGTTCGAGTTCCGTGAATATCTCCAATAGTGGAATACTTCTGACACGGATAAGTTGCCGCCATAATATCTGCCTGCTCCTGATCAAGAACTGTGGCCTGAGTTATATCCTGATGAATAATATTATGATCGCCGAATAGATGACGATTCATTTCCATTATTCTGACAGCTCCTCTATCTAGTTCCAATGAAGTTTGAAGTTTCAGTCCTGCTCTTACAAGTCCTAAGTCTAATCCTCCAATACTTGAAAAATATGAATTTACTGTTGGTATATACATTTCAATATTTTATAATTCCTGAATTTTAACACTACTGTTTAGATGTTTGCGAACTTCCAGGTAACTAAGCCCGGTCATGTTTGACAAAAGTCCGATGAGTTTATTGCGCTGGGTTTTTCCGAGTTTAAAAACCGGTACTTTATCTATACCTCGCTGCAAGTTTTTAATACAGATCTGTTGGTTGGCTACCAACTGAGATTTCTCAGATAATTCCTTTTCCAAATTTCTAATTTCATATTGAAGGTTAATTTGATCCTCGCACCATGTGCCAAACTCCATTTCCATGGCGATCGAAAATAGGTCTATTGCATGTTTAAAACCCTTGTTATAATCATCTGTGAAATTTGATTTGGAATGAAAGAATGTGATTCGTCCTAGAATCAGCTTCAATTTTTGCTTTATGTTCATGTTTGGAGTTGTTTTAACTAAATAAATGCATGTCATTTTCTTCAATGATTGTGGTGTGAAAAGGGAATCCCTCCTTTGGGACTTGTAGAATCTGTTCTTTTAGTCTCTTTGATCCGGAGAATATAACCCTCTTTTGACCGTCCACTTCGATCTGTACTGCGATACGTTCGCCTTCATAGTAAATTGATGGGTCAAGTTTGAACGCATGTACGATTATTGGTCGATTTAAAATCTTGGTAACTTTTATTTTCTCCCCGATGAAGCTTTCCACATTTACGGTTATATTGAAGTCGCTGAATTTTTTCATTTAAAATTTTTCGTTCTAGATTCCGGCAATTGGCATGCTTTGTCCAGCCGAGGTAACTTGCGATGCTGGATCGGGGCTTTCCCGATTTGACCGCTTTAACGAAATTCTTCTTTATGGTTTTACGGATCAGGATATACTTTGAAAAATGTACGTAACCTAGAAAATCTATGCCGCGGGAATCTATAGGAAATACTTGGTAGTTGCCCTTGACCTTAAGCTTCAAATTCGTCTCAAGATATTCCGAGATATCTGCACGCAATTGATGCAGTGCTTGCTTGTCTGGGGCCAATATCACAATGTCGTCAGCATATCTAAAATAATAGCGTACGCCTTTAACTTCTTTTAGCCAGTGATCAAGCCCTGTCAGATAAAAATTAGCCAGATACTGGCTTAAATAGTTCCCTATGGGTAGGCCGTCAGCGCTATCTATAATCTCATCCAGCAGCCACAGCAGATCCTCGTCTTTGAATTTCCGCCTAAGCTTTGATTTGAGGATATCGTGGTCAACGCTTGGATAAAACTTGGTAATATCAAGCTTTAGGCAGTATTTGCTGTACGTAGTATCTTTTAATGCTTTAGTTAATCTTCTGGATGCCTTATGCAATCCCATTCCTTTGATGCAGCTATATGAGTCCGTCGTGAATGACCGAACGAATATTGGTTCCAAAATATTCATGATCGCATGGTGAGCAATCCTGTCCGGAAAATAGGGGAGTCGGTACACTTCTCTTTCCTTTGGCTCATAAACTTTAAACACCTGATATCTGGATGTTCGATAGGTCTTATCCATCAGCATCCGTTGAAGCTTTAGAAGATTCATTTGCTGATCAGCCCGGTGCATGATCACTCCATAAGTTTTCGTTTTACCATTACCGGCGAGTTGGTCTGCCAATTCCAGATTAAAAATGCTGTAAATTTGCTCGTATAAATTGTTTATTCTCTTCATGCCTCTGTTTTAGTTGGTCATCTTCACCTATGTCGGTTACCAATGACCGTTTAAACCTTTGTTTTTTGCCATGATGGCAGGGTGCCCATCTCAATATCTTTCCT
Organism: Sphingobacterium sp. UBA2480; assembly: GCF_002341965.1. NCBI lineage: Bacteria > Pseudomonadati > Bacteroidota > Sphingobacteriia > Sphingobacteriales > Sphingobacteriaceae > Sphingobacterium > Sphingobacterium sp. UBA2480. The sequence goes on from NZ_DDPA01000007.1 coordinate 1,188,296, forward strand.
TACAGTTTCGGGAGCTGACATTCGAATTCGAGTTATCGTAGTTGTAGTCGTTAAACGAGAACCTGGAGGCCGAACCGACTCAGCAGCTAAGATGGGCCACCTTATTTTCTTTAGTCGATCACGTAGATGTCTCTGTATAAATCATAGTGTGTCTTAGCGACATACTCCAGCGCTTTTCTCGTTGGGAATACGAGGCGGGAGCCGACAGTCGAACCCGAGCGATCGCAGCTGTAGTCGAGAAACGAGAACCCGGAGGCCGAACCGACCGATTCACCATTTGAAGACATTTTCCACCAGGCGAAAAACTTTTCTTGCGTCCAGTCATTCCAGTCTATTTTTTTTCCTTCTTTTTTCCATGCAGCTGCACTGATCACCGACAGTTTAAACAATGCTACAGGAGCCTTTTGCATTGACTCAGGTAGGTGCGATACGATTGGAAGTTGTGCCGGATCTAGTCCGATCGTTTTGGCTGCTGCCTCGAATGTTGCTAAATGTTTCATGCTATTTTTTATTTTTAAGATTTAACCATTAATGTGTTGATCGTACAATCCGATGAACTGTTTACCTGCGTATTCTGCTATCTCTCTTGATTTGTAAGCGAGGCGGGAGCCGACACTCGAATCCGAGTGACCGTAGCCGCAGTCGCGAAACGAGAACCCGGAGGCCGAACCGACCGAATTGAAATAAGGGAAGTATTTGTATTCATCTTCATCCTTGTAATCCATATGCTCACCACCATTAAGAGCCCGTACCACAACTTTCAATTGCTCGTAAGCATTTGTATCTGGAGTAAGATTCTTTATTCCATCAAGGAAGATAACAAGGTCAATACCTAAAGCTGCGCAAGCATCATCAATCGTTTTGATGTCTTTGTAAGAGTTGAATATTTTAGGTTCAACGCTAGAAGATGTTTGATTTTCAATGGCCAGATCATTTGCGTTAAGATATCTGTCATAGATATCAGCAAACTGTTTACCCAGATATTCTGCTTTTTCTGCACTCTCAACACAGAGGCGGGAGCCGACACACGAACGCGAGTGACCGTAGCCGCAGTCGTCAAACGAGAACCCGGAGGCCGAACGTTTCGAATAAAATAATGGAAAGTACCATTTGTCTCCCTGGTTATGACCCAAAATGTTACCCTGACGAACAGCTAATACAATAACCTCAAGTTCTTTACCTGCCTTTTGTGCATCATCATCAAACTGTGTGCGATGATTGAATTGATCGATAGTTTCGCCGACGTAATCCAATGCGTCCTGCAATGTTTTGATGTTGGTGAAATGAGACGTTTGCTTTTTAGCGTGTGCTAATTGATCAGGTGTTAGTTCGATAACAGCTGATTTTCCGTTAAATTGAATTGTTGCTTTCATTTTTTCTTTATTGTTTTTTGTTGAGTGAGAAAAATATTATTGTCTTCATCGATGCGGAATTTTGATCCACAGCAGCTGCATTTAACTTTGGCAAATAGTTCCTCGAGTTCTATGGCGTAGTATCCATTTTCTAGGTTGGGACTATTTGTGAGCTCTATTGTAGATCCGCATTTGAAGCAGGGGAATTCGATGTGTATCGATGCCTTTATTTCTACGTCGTACAATTGCACGCCATTGTCAATCGACTCCTGGAGGAACTTGTTCCGCTTGATTACCAGTTCGCAATCTTTGGGATCATTCAGATCTATCGGGTTTCCCCTGCCATTTAATTGATATGGAGGAAGCCTCCTTTCTATTTTCTTGTTCATTTTTGTGGTTTAGAAATTTTGAAATGATATTACTAGCTGTCGCCTGCGAAATATTATACCGCTGGCCTAACTGATAAAGAGTAAGTCCTTCTGACAGCCAGTCCTGGTAAACTTTCTTTTTCTCTCTATCAGTTAGCCATGTCATGGTTATTTTGAATTGATTACTTGATACACATGACATACCTTAGTGATCTGATCAGCCACATCTTCTCTAGATATATGTGTAGTGTTATCATCAGTCGGGTCGATCAAGTTTACTGTTGACCATAGGTAAGTCCGGACATCGCGCTCGTTTGAATAGTGCCAATAAGCTTCCTGCTCCAACTCATCGTAGGCGTGCTTAAGAACCGAGAGATCAAAAGCCGGAGATTTGGCCCATACATGCCTATCTGTGTAGCAATACTTATCGAAATATCTTCTCAGTTCGATAAGGGCTTCCCATAAGGGCATGTTGCCCCCGAACGCTTCCTCTTTGGCTTCCTCGGATTGGTTGCCCCACCATAGCATTGTATCAACAGATATTGTCCGCCCTTCGTGGATCTGCCTTTCATAGTTAAGTGTTGCATAGAAGGTGTCTGGACTTACTTCGCCAGTCTCAATATTGAATGCTTGAGCAGCGATGCTGGCAATTGCTGTTGAATTTTTGGTGTCCAATGTTTCCAAGTCTATCATGATGTCCGTAAAGCGGCCGTCTAGCAGTCTTTCCGGGAAGTTGTTTTCTAAATTGTTCATGTTAATTTTTTAAGTGCCATATGGCAGGTAATCAATATTTCTAGTTCTGTACAGTTCTTCAAGTTCATCGACCGATATCGTCTTCATTTCTTCGGATCCGTCCTGGACGAATCCAGCCGCTGTCTGAGGTTCATTGCTTGAGTTGAAGAGGATCAAACCCTCGTCGATACAGATCTCATTGCACTGTCCCTCAATTGCATTTCCGAATACGATCTTTCGGATGGTGAACTTTTTATTGTTGTAGTCAACGAACCGGCAACCTAATGGCCACCGGATCGACCTTTTGCCCAGTGTCATGGTTCCTTGATTTCTCTGACCGATACCGACCTGACACGAACATCTGTCTTGAATACTTCCAGTGGCCAGTTATTAGCCTTGATCAGCCGGGGTATATCCTGCTTTAATTGATCTAGACTATTCATAGATCTGAATTCAATCCCGCCCATATATGGACGTGGTTCATATATTCCCTGAAGGGATGCAGCCAGCTGCTGCAACGGTGTTAGTTCTTTGTTTACTCCCATGGTAATTTTTTCTTTTCGTCGGGTTGAGGCACTTCAATGCTCTCTGCTGACGGGTCATATATTCTGTTATTAATTGTTGACATGTCGGATCTCAGATAGATCATGGTCTGGGTTTTTTTTCTCCCGGTATTGATCCACCGCCTTTCGCGCGTGTCGTATCTGAACTCATTGATATTTTTGGTTAACCGGCCATCTTTATTTTGCTCTGATTTTGGATTGAATTCGTAGCCCTTAAGCCGTGCAAACTGTTTCATCTTTATTCCAAAACCGTGTGCTTTCAAAGTTTTGACTCCTGACTCTGAGATGTAATCCTCAAGGGCATATTGAAGTGGCATGAAACAATCCATACGTCCTGACTCTTCCGAGAAAAATACTTCAGCCCAGCCGAGGAAATTCAATCCAAGTAAGTTGACCATCGTCCGGTCAGTAATATTTGCCATAGGAGCTTTTATAGCTTCATGCGGCCAGGATAAATAGAGTTGGCAGCATTGGGCCATAAAGTTCATGGACAGGTTCCATTCCTCTTCGGTATAGTCAACCTTGAACATCTGTTTGCCAAAATCATCAATAGGCTGTCGGGTTTCGTTGAAAGTCTTTTTTTCCGCATCAAAATGGTAGTAGTTAGAGAAGCCAGCAAAAAACACCCGTGCCTTTGCTGATGCGCTGTCATCATCTAGAGCAAAATTTGTCGTAATACTTAGTTTTGGTGCAAGATCAAAAGGTATGGTTACCCGCTTGGTTCCTTTAGGATTCATTTTAAGGTCACCGGTAGTCAACGAGAAAGTACGTTTGATTGGAAAATCTTTCGTCGCATCATCGACTAGGATCATATCTGTATCGATTGTCACTTCCTCGAACACGTGATTATCCTTAAATAGATTTTCGTCCTTACCGTCCAATATCAATAGGTTCTTTACCGTACCAAGTGCTTTGACGAAAAGTGATTTTCCAGATCTACCATTTGAGTCATCATTTTCATGATTGGGAGTATCATCCATTGGATATGGAACCCATGCTCTCGAATCATTTTTGAACCGGTGCATCATGTATCCAAATAGATAGATCTTGTTGCAGAGGTGGTGAATCTGATCCTGACGTTCTTCAGGAGTGAGGTTCGGCCCAAACACGGTGAACTTATTTTCCTGCTTGTATTTTTCCTTTTCTTCTTCGCTAAGACCTTCAAGGTTCGTCTCCAATTCTTTGCGCCAGTGTACGCGTGACCCCTGCATCAGGAAGCGGAAAAACATGTCCCTGTCGTCTAATACCTGCAAGTCATATAGTCCATCCTCTGTCAAACTTATGTTGAACATAGGAGGTAGCAACTTGACTTTACGTGGAAGTATCCGGTGTTCCCACACCATCTTATCGACCTTATCATTGGCAAATTCCTCTATGCCTTTGGCGCTGATCTTCCAGCTGATATTTTGGAAGAACATATATTGAGATAGGTGATCATAATCCTTGAAGTCCGGCTCCAGCAAAGGCAGAGAATCAAAAGACGATGACGATATGATCTGTGGACGGTGGATAATATTGATCAGATCCTCAGGCATGAAACGCGATCGCAGGAAATTCAGTAGGTAACTTTTTATATCTATGATATTAACCTTTCGAACTTGATTGCCCTCGACCTGGACAAATTCCATAGCCTCCATTTGGTTCTTAAGCCTTCCGAATCCAACTTTGATCAGGAAGTTAAGCACACGCTCCATGGATATTTTGTATTCATAAAGCTTCCTGCCATACCGGATCTTCTCCTTGCCATTACGGTCAAGCGCCAGATGATAATCCCAGAAACGGTACATGCGTGCGATCTTTACAAGATTGCGGAAGTCAGTTGCGCGATAGTATTTTAGATAATCACGGACATCTTTACATGGGCGGCCGTATTGATCACGGTGTTTCTTCAGGTATTCCGGAAGTTCAACGGTACGGATATCCAAAAACAGGTCAGAAGTAGGAGTAAGGCAAAGTCTATGGTTTTGCATTTGACCAGTTGCATCAAGATCCGGACAGGTCATCACAGAATCAGCCATAACGAACAGATTGAAAAGCTGATCTTTCGATAGTTTAAAATGCTCAGATGATGGGTAGACAACATGATATCCAATTGCTTTTAGGTTCAACGCATCGGATCCACCGGTACAGAAAAATATTTCAGGTAGTTTGACAACCTTTCCTTTTTCCTTGTTTTCGTCCTCATCTTCTCCGTGCTCGTCAATGTATTCCTGATAAGCTTTTTTCACCTGCTTTAAACCATGCAGAAATTGTGCATCGAAATCGCCATGATAGAAGAACCTTCTGCTTTTGTCTTTGGACTTTGGCTGGTAAATTTTCGAAAAAGTCTTTCCCTCAGCAGGCTGTTCCTCAATCCTGAAAATAGGATAGAATTCAGAAGCTGTAAAAGTAATCGCCTTACGTTTTTTGATAATTGTATAGCTTTCCAGACCATGCCAATGCTGTTCAAGCATAATCTTTCTCAGATGGGCTAAGACTTTCTCTTTACGCTCGCCTTTGTCAGATACATCACGATACTGATTCTCGATATATGCAATCGTTTTATCGCTGAAAATTATCTGTAAATGATTTTCGGGTATTTCCTCGATCGGGTTAAAGATCCATGTTCCATCAGCCTGATCAGGCTCTGCATCTTTGGTGCTGACCTGAGCTTCATACATCGACTTTATTTCCTCTGAAGAACCAATACCATGTCGTTCCGCAATAATCCGTATAGCCTCACCATACTCCACCTTCTCTTTGTCCTGGACAAGAGCAATACCGTTCATCCATCTACCACCGTCACCAAAATCTGCAACGACATAATTGCCATCGCTCATTTTCTTGATCGACGAGGAAGGTGTTTCTTCTTCGTGCAATTTGAATTTCTTCTTAGTCCGCAGGCATTCGTCGATCTCCGGAACATAATGCCGGATGATATCGAGTCCGCCTTCGGTTTTTTGGAAGATATCCTCTTTGGTGATTTTGTAGTTCTTCATTTAGTCTTGGTCTTCGGATTGTATCTGATCTTTACGGTATAGTATTAGGCATAGTAATGCGAGTATAAGGCCGCACCCTGCGATGAACATGATCAAAATGATGTTGCTCATATATGATATCTGCGCCTGCTGCGCATCGATCTGCTGTTGCTGCATTTCGATCACTGTTGATAGATTATTCATAGTAATAGGTTATTAAAAGTGAGTGTTAATTATTCGTGGTTTATTGAGATCTGTCTGAATACTTGCACAGCTTTTTAAGATCAGGTCAAAATCAAAATCAACAACAACTCTTTTGAAATTGCTATCTCTGGCAACTTGTATATTGATAAATTGTGGTTTTGATTCTAATTCTTCCTTAATAGTTTCAGTGACACAGCCTACTACCTGATCAGTAATTATTTTAGGCATAATGCCAATGCCTTTAGACAACTCAGCATGAGATATAAGGGTAAGAGATTTCCTGCTGATCTCAGAGTAAGGAACCATTAATCGACCTTGGATATTTCTCTTATAATCCTTACAGGTTGAATGAACTTGTTTTCTCTGATGACCTTTACGGATTATCCTAATAATGGTAATTAAGGCGACATTAAGAGCCAGTGACGCGATGATAAGTAGTGTGGCCATGTCTACAGTTCGTTTGAATATTTCAACTTCAGATCATCAATTGACTCGAAAATGCCGAGCTTAAAAAGGACTGCTGCATCGCGTTCAACATGAGCGCCATTGGAGTAAGCCCAACCATCCAGAAGCAGGATATCGGTACACTCTGTCAATACCTGAAAGCCTCTTTTATAGAATTTTGGATCGGATGGATCCGTCGATTTAATCCCGATACAAAAATCATGGGGATTGCGAGCGTCAAAACCTAAAGCGTTGAGCTCTTCTTGTGCAGCATAAAATGCTTGTCTATTTAAATCAGGTTGACCACTTACTGGCCCTGCGATATATACGATTGGTTTTTCCATTGTTTTAATTTTTTTTAGTCAATAGTTCAGAACCCTCCCGGCTAAATGGGAGGAATAGAGGCGAAAAGAACGAGGTACTTTAGCCTGCCTTACCTTGACACGGGTTTCCTATGAAATGGCGTTTGATAATACTGGCTTGATGCTTCCGCACACCAGCGAATAATTGGATAAATGGTTCCTATAAAATATTCATAACAGGTCGATTGCTTTGACGGCTGAAGGAAAAACAACGTGTTTTGCTTGTCAGTCACCGCTTTTACAAACTTTTGCAATCGGCATTCGTGATTAGCCTTCAGCATTGATCTGATTATCTGTATGGCCATCATTTCTTTTTGACCATAGCATTTCCTAAATGCGAAAGCTTTCTCCCGTTGGTTGACAAATTTTGTCAACTTGTCCTGCATGTATTTCAAAGTTTGAATCTGCAGAACAGTTTGGACTGATAATGCGGGTACATTTGTCAATCTTTTTGATGGCATCCTTAAGTGGGCTGGATACTGTACGACCAGGATCTGATCCTTTTCGTAGTAGATATGAGACAACATCGCAAAAAAATTAATTATTTTTTGGGTTGAATTCTAATCCAAGGTTCTCCTTAAGAACAGATCGTATCTCTGCTATAATAATTGGGTTATACTCCCGCTTAAGTTTTGAAACCTCTTTGGTTATCAGTAATTTATTGTATTTGTGTCCTTGTTTTTTAAGACGCTCAAATACCACTGATTTGATACTGGCATTGCAGTTCTTGTACAGAAAGAGCACTTCTTCGGGCTCTAAACTGATTTTGGATTGTGTCGGTTTGTTTGACATTGATAATTATTATTTTATCTTTGTCATACATTTTTAGTTATACATAAAATGTATGACAAATAATGTTGAAAAAATATAGCGGGAACGAGAGCTGCAATTCAGGTTCTCGCTATGTGTTATTTATTATGTTATACAACAAATGTACTACAATGGTTTACGGTTAGCAAGCATTGTAATACATTTTATTCTAATAAAAATGCAACACCCTATAAGTGAGCGAATTAATTTTTTAATAAATCATTACCATAAAGGCAATGTAGCTTCATTCGCAGATAAAATTGGTATTTCAAGGCAAGCAGTGAATAGGCTTTTCCACCCAGACTTAAGAACAAATAGATACCCTTCGCCTTCTGTTGACGTCCTTATAACTATTCTTAATGTATTCATAGATATTGATGCCAACTGGCTTATGAAAGGAGAGGGTGAGCCTTTTAAATCCAATTCAAATAGAATAGATATTAAAGCCAATTCAATTGATAAAGATTGGAAATCGATGTACTTCGAAATTCTTGATGAAAAGGATATATTAACTAAAAAATATATGACGCTACTAGAAAAAGTGGCAAAACCTTAAATTTTGTATTATGAAAAGAATAGTTTTAATAGCCTTTATGTTAATTGGAAGTAGGCTGTTCGCCCAAGAATGGAAAGTTGTAGAGTGGGATGGTAAGCTGCAGTCTGAAATTAGGTCTAGTCTTAAAGTTTGGGTAGCTGATTATTTTAGGAGCGCAAAAGATGTTTTACAATTAGATGAACCGGATCGAATCATTGTAAAAGGCAAAGCTGATCTTAACGAAAAATCAGTATCAGGCGACCTGTCTATACCTGTTAATTATGTAATGGACTTTACAATAGATTTTCAATTAAAAGATTCAAAATATAGATACTTGATTAAAGATATTTTTTTGTCTGATAAACTAGGTAAATATACTTTACAGTCATTATCAGCGGAAAATGACAATAACCGTAAGTTGGCGTTAAAATATAAGGGGAACACTAGAAAAGGAATTGAAGCAGGGATTGCTGCAATTGAGAGGATAATCGTACAAAGTCAATCGTTCTCTGAGAAATTAAAGTCAGACATTGATGCGATCCCCTTAAAAACAAAATCAGAAACTGAAAATTGGTAATTGTCTAAAAATTTGTAGACAATTCGTAGACAAACACTGTAACTGTCTATATATCAAGATCAATAGTATTTCGGCTCCGGGTACTGAAAGCCTCTTTACGATACGTAAAGAGGCTTTTTTTATACACCTATGTTTTTCTGACCTGATGATTTCGACAATACCCCGATAATAACTTATCAAGATAGACAATATAACGGATATATCCTAATACCAACGTATACCTAATACCAGTTTTTAAGCAGTTTTTAGACAGTGATTAGTCATTACTTATTCAGTTGTCACTGAGCAAGCACTGAACGAGCACTGAACAAGCACTGAATAAGCAGTGTCTAAAGAGCTAATCTGATCGCTCTTTGATCCGAATTTGCTACAATAGCTATAGCTTGTTCTTTGGTGTTTCTTCGCTTATTATAGGGACTTTCATTAGACCTTCCTGGGTATTCGTTCGCTATTTCTCTGGTGTTTCCTTGGTGTTTCCTTGGTGTTTCTCTGGTATTTCTTTGGTCTTTCTTTGGTGTTTCTCTGGTCTTTCTTTGGTGTTTTAACGATAAAATGCCAATAAAAGAGCAATAAAAGAGCAAAGAAACGGTAACGTAGGTGTAATCCTCAACCAGACTTGTAGATAAGAAAGATAAATTGCCTACCGTTGAATTGGCAGTAAGACGGGCTTTTTTTTATAAACTTTCTTTAATCTGAATTTTCTTGTTTAAATTGGAAATACCAAATATAAACTTGGATGAAAACAGTTTTTTTATCGTTGGCACTGTTGTGTTTTTTCATGACGCAGGGACAAGTGGGGTTTGTCTTGAACGGGAAAAAGAATGTCAAAATTCCTTTTCTTTTTGTTCATAACCTAGTCATTATACCTGTGCAAGTAAACGGGTATATGATGAACTTCCTGTTGGATACAGGTGTTAAAGAAACCATGATATTTGGGGAAACATTAAAGTCAATTGATAGCGCTGTTTTTGTTAATAAGTTTCAGGGCTTGGGTCGGGAAGAGGGTTTGGATGGCTATTTATCCATCAGCAATCACGTGAATATTGCAGGCGTATATGAAGATTCGGATCAACCGATCTATATTCTTCAAAACGCTCATATTGATATTTCTACCCGGATCGGCGTGGAAGTGAATGGAATTATGGGTAGTCGTTTTTTTGAAAACCAAATGATCGAAATGGATTTTCAAAAACATCGCATCACCTTATATCCTAGAGCGAACAAGCCTAAGGGGCTTGAGAAGATGCAGCGTTTGCCCTTGGATATTTTAAACAGTCGCCCCTATACTTCGGTTGCTTTTAAACAGGGCGATGTGGCTATTGATGGTCGTGTATTGATCGACATGGGAAATAGCGATGCCTTAATGCTTATTCCTTCCAAGCTAAATAATTTTGATATTAAGCCTCCATTTATTGATGACTACATAGGGCAAGGATTTAACGGTGAGATTTATGGAAAAAGAAATCGAATCCGATCGCTCGAACTTGGGCCGTTTACAATGGATTATCCCCTCGTAGCCTATCCCGAATTGAGTTCGTTACAGCATGCAACATTTGTGAGCGAAAGGGTAGGTTCCATTGGAAATGAGTTGTTACGCCGATTTAAGGTCGTATTCGATTACCCCAACAAATCCATATACCTTCATAAGAATAAAGATTTTGATCGCTTTTATTATTTGAATATGAGTGGCTTAGAAATTATCCACGATGGCATTAAATACGAAAAAGAAGAAATACCCGTGGTTCTGCAAAAAGATGGCGGTACAGAGGTAAGAATGGGCAACAGTGTGCAGTATCGCTTTGTACTACGGAATATGTACAAAATTGCGACGGTTCGTGATGGTTCGCCTGCGGCAATCGCAGGACTAATGCCGGGAGATAAGGTTATAAGGATCAATGGTAGCCCTGCATCTTCATTTTCCCTGGAGTCGATTCACAATCTTTTTAAATCAGAAGAGGGAAAGGAAATGCGTTTCCGCGTAACCAGAGGCGGGAATACACGCGACTTTAAATTTGTGCTAAAGGATCCACTTCCATTTAACCCGAATTAAATTTTTGCAAATATGAAAAGTTTAAATAAAACTTATTTATCTTTGCTGTCAAGAATAGTATTTTAACAATTAAACACGAAGAGATATGTTGGTCGCCAAGATTATAACACCGCAAGCTTTTGAGGCAAATGGATTTGCTGAAAGCAATCTTCGTGCTTTTTGTCATAGTTAAGACATTCTTCAAAATTGGAGCACATCGTGTTTGTTCAATCCGCTGGAATGAATAATCGGATCGCTTCACTTCTTTTGGAAAACCAATTAATACAGATGAAAAAGCCGAAGTTCATTCGGGCTTTTTATTTTTCCTGATTTTCGTTTCTATTCATACAACTTAGACACTTTAGGGGCATATGGCTTTCTGAAAAGCTGTTTATAATCCGCTCTTTCGCACGAATCAACTGTGCATAATGAAGAGCATTTGTTTAATAGATTCGTTATCTCTAAAAGAATATTCCCGAAATTTTTTCAAAAATGCTGCCGATTTCTACGATGGAATTGGTGGCTAATTATGTATGTTTTTTACAAAAAATGGGAAGTAAATTATCTGGAAAAGACTTAATAAAAATAGGTTTTCCACAAAATAATATAGTTAACACAGCTTTGGGACTGATCACAAGGTATCGAAAGAAAGAAAATAAAGAAACCATTCTTCTTGAACTTGCTGAGCTTTTAGAAGCTCCAGAGCGATTTATGGAGCATAAAATATGGGGAAAGCTTTCTGAAGGACTGGTGCAGCCCATAGAAATACGTGTCCGGGAGCTGAGCGCGCATGGAGCTCCATTTAACATATTTGGTGCAAATGAAATTGATGAGCAGGCGAAAAGACAATTGTACGATGCATTGCAATTGCCTATTTCAAGGCAAGGTGCATTGATGCCAGATGCACATACAGGTTATGGGCTTCCCGTCGGTGGGGTGCTGGCTACAGAAAATGCCGTTATACCCTATGGTGTCGGGGTGGATATCGGTTGCCGGATGAGCCTGTCGATATTCGATTTACCTGGCAGTTATTTTAAAGGACGAGAATTTCAACTGAGAAATATATTGAAGGAAAATACCAAATTTGGTTTAACCGACACGCATCGTGAGAAGTCTGATCACATCATTTTCAGTAGGGCGGAATTTCAGGAAATCCCGCTGTTAAAATCCCTGTTGGGGAAAGCTTATAGGCAATTCGGGACTTCTGGCAGCGGAAATCATTTTGTCGAAATGGGCATTGTTGAGCTTCATACCGTGCGGAACGAATGGGGGATGGATCCAGGGCAGTATTTGGGGATTTTATCCCATAGTGGTTCTCGCGGCCTGGGAGCACATATCGCTAAACATTATACGAGTCTGGCTGCCCAACTGTGTCCATTACCTCGTCATGTGCAGCATTTGGCCTGGTTGGATTTATCAACCCAAGAAGGACAAGAATATTGGATGGCAATGAATTTGGCAGGGGACTATGCCCAGGCCTGTCATGCGGATATCCACCGACGTTTGGCTAAAGCACTTGGATGTAACCCCGTGGTAACGATCGAAAATCATCATAATTTCGCATGGAAGGAATTCGTGAATGGTGAGGAATATATCGTTCATCGGAAGGGAGCAACTCCTGCTGGAAAGGGTGTGTTGGGGGTGATTCCCGGCTCGATGACAGCACCGGGGTTCATTGTGGAAGGGAGGGGAAACCCCTTAAGTTTACAGTCGGCATCCCATGGAGCGGGGCGGGTCATGTCGAGATCTGCCTGCAAAAATAATTTAACAAAAAGCGCCATGTTGAAAGATCTGGAAGCATGTGGTGTGGAGTTGATTGGGGGCGCATTGGATGAGTCGCCACGTGCTTATAAAGATATTCATCGGGTGATGAAATTGCAAGAGGAGCTAGTCAATGTTCTCGGAACGTTTAGTCCGAAGATTGTACGCATGGACAAATAAAGGCAATGAAAGAAAGGTATCTACAGGTTTCTTCGGGACGAGGTCCTAAGGAATGTAATATGGCTGTCGGGTTAGTATTCGATAGACTCGCTGTTGAAAGCCGTAAAGTTGGTGTAGAAGTCACGGAAATAGAAAGAGAAGACGTTGATGGACTTCCTTGTTCGTTAATCGTCAGATTGAGCGGAAGAGATATGGAACAATTGATTGATCATTGGATTGGCACAATCTGTTGGGTGTGTAAAAGCCCCTTTCGTCCTTTACACAAACGGAAGAATTGGTTTGTCGACGTTAAAATGTACGATCCTGGGGAAAAGGAAAAGCTGTTGGATTTGAAGGATGTATATTTCCAAACAATGCGGAGTAGCGGCGCAGGTGGGCAGCATGTCAATAAAGTAAGTTCTGGCGTCAGAGCTACGCATGCACCGACAGGGGTAAGTGTTCAGGTGATGGACACGAGATCGCAATTGCAGAATAAGGAGATCGCAATGCTGCGCTTGGCTGCACGTCTTCGGGATTTAGGGCAGGCCAAGTTAAATGCGGCCAAAGCACAAAAATGGAAAGATCAAATTGAGGTGTCACGGGGACAGGCAAAACGCGTCTTTCATGGACAAAAATTTATTGAAAAGTAAGTTATTTTTACTGTTTTACTGAAGCGAAAACCCTTGCTAGTATTTTGGCAAGGGTTTGTTTTTTAGCGTTAATTTTTTTTATTTGAAAAATGCTTGCGGTTTATTTGTTGAAAGTCAATGATCGGGATTTAGCTGTGTTAGACTTGTAATATTTTAACATTTGATGTTAAAATATGGGTAATATTGGTCAATATCATAGCGTGCTCTGTTTTAACATTTGCATAATTTAGATTTTATAAAAGCATTTTAAACTAACTAACAGAGACTAGCTTATGAACAAAAGAAGTATTGCAATACTAGCATCCAATATACTAGTATGTTCTGCGCTTTATGCCCAAACAGCACTTAAAGGTAAAGTGTTGGATCAGGATGGCAAACCAATACCAGGGGTATCGGTAACCATTCGAGGCGGTGCCGGCACGCAGACAGGAATTGATGGTGGATTTTCATTAACATATACAGGTGGAGGAGTTTTAAATGTCACTGCAGTTGGTTATAAATCCAAGCAGTTTCAACTGAATAATCAAACGAATTTAAGCATTACATTAGAATCTTCAGCGGAGAATTTAGACGAAGTGGTGGTTACCGCATTAGGTATCACAAGAGAGAAGAAATCGTTGGGTTATGCCATGCAGGAGGTTAAAGCCAAGGAATTGACAGATGCCGGACAACATAGTCTAACAGGAGCATTGGCGGGTAAAGTTGCAGGTGTCCAAATAAACCAATTTGGTGGAGCGATCGGATCTTCAGCGCGTATTTCGATCCGCGGAAACACGTCGTTACAGGCAAACCAGCAACCGCTTATCGTAGTGGATGGTATTCCTATTACAAATAACTCTCAGCGTTCTGGAGATAATACCTATACTGGGGTGGATTACGGTTCGGGTCTAAACGACATTAATCCAGATGATATTGAAAGCATCAACGTACTGAAAGGTGGGGCAGCAGCACTATACGGTATGCGTGCTGGTACAGGCGTTATTATGATTACCACAAAATCTGGAAAACGGGCCGAAAACGGAGTCCAGATTTCATACGATGGTAATTTTTCCATCGACAGAGCCGCCAATTTACCGAAGTACCAAAATTTATATGGTCAAGGATCACGGGGGGATGAATACAGTTTTAAGAAATTTGGTGGAAATCTATCTTATCAGGATTATGTAACGCAGAATTCATTCAGTTACGTTGATGGCACAGGAAACATTGGTGTTAATGATAATATCGATGAATCTTGGGGGCCTCGCATGGACATTGGTTTGTTGATACCACAGTTTAACAGTCCGGTTGTGAATGGTGTACGCCAGGCAACAGCATGGAATTCACATAAAAACAATGTTAGAGAGTTCTTCCAGACAGGTTTTTCCCAAAACCATAATGTTTCATTGCTTTCCAAATCAGATCGATCTTCTACACGTGCATCTATTTCCTTTAGGGATCAAAAGGGAACAGTACCTAATACAGATCAGAAAAAATATACTGCCCAGCTGAACAATGAATATAAGGTTAGCGATAAAGTGTCTTATGACATTATGAGTAACTTTACGCGTACAGAAAGTAACAACTTGGTCACGCAGGGATATGATGCAGCAAATCCAATGAACGGCCTGATCTGGTTTGGTCGCCAGGTGGATATGCAAGACTTGAAAAATAATTGGGATCAAAAAGATGCGCAAGGGAAATATACCTATTACAATTGGAATTCCGCTTATCATATGAATCCTTTTTATACGATGCATGAATCCCGTAATGCGATGAAGATGAACCGTGTTTTCGGTAAGACATCCTTATATTATCAGCCTTTTGATTTTTTGAAATTTGAGGGACGTGTAGGATTGGATTACTATAACACACATATGTTTGAGACGACTTATTTTAACTTTGATAACCAAGATGGTAAGTTCAATGACATAAAAAATAGCAATTCCGATTTTAATGCAGATTTTATCGCGAATTTCAATAAACAATTTGGGGATTTGAGTTTGACAGGTATTTTGGGTGCTAACTACCGCGATTATCAATATGAAACAAGTACACTAGGGGCCAAAGGATTAAATGTATTAGGCGTTTATACGATTGCGAATAAAATAGGAGATGCCTACACGTTTATGGATCATTCGAAAGGCCGATCCAATTCGGTTTACGCTCAGGCAAATTTGGGCTGGAAAGATCAATTATATTTGGATCTGACAGCGCGGAATGACTGGTCATCGACACTACGCAAATCCTTTTTCTATCCTTCGGCAAGTTTAAGCTGGATTCCGACAGCTTCATTTGAAGGTCTGAAAAGTGATTATTTGAATTTTTGGAAAATGCGATTTAATTTGGTGAAAGTAGGTAACGCTACACAACCTTATCAAAATGGAAACTATTATTATGCACAAACAGATGCTTATAATAACCTAGCGCAAATGTACAAGAGTATGGTCTATGCGATCGAAGGCCTGGAACCTGAAGCTATCACTTCTTATGAAATCGGTACTGAGCTTGGATTATTCAAAGACCGTCTTCATTTAGACCTTACCTATTATCAAAAAATAAATAAAAAACAATTGCTTCCAGTGACGACCTCCAATGTGGTTGGGTTTAGTAGTATCTTCTTAAATGCGGGAGAAATTCGAAGCAAGGGTATTGAAGTTCAATTACGCGGTGATATCCTGAAACGTGAAGACGGATTGAATTGGACAACAACTGTCAACTTCTCAAAAGATAATAACAAGGTTGTAGAACTTTATCCTGAATTGGGCTTGAAAGATTACAGACAGGGTTGGACTTGGGGCATCTCCAATATGGCTTCTGTGGGGCGCCCTTGGGGAAGCTTGGTTGGCCCCGGATACGATCGTGTAAAAGATGGACCGATGAAGGGTGCTATTAAAGTGGGTTCTAACGGTCTGGTTTCTACACCACTTGATGGTCAAGTGATTGGTAATGCTGTGCCGGACTTCTTGGCTTCGATGCGTAATGACTTCACCTTTAAAGATTTTAGATTTGGCTTTATGCTCGATTTTCGTAAGGGGGGAGATATTTGGTCACAAACGATGTCCCATGGTTATGCGACGGGTATAGCTGAAATCACTGCTGCGGATGGCATTCGTGAAAGGGCAATTGTAGCAGGTCGGGACGTGATGAAGAATGAACGATTTGCAATGTCGGACGGAAAAGGAGGCTGGGTTGCAAATACCATAGAAACGTCAGCGCAGGACTGGTACGAAAATGGCGGGATTGCCGAAATGTATGTTTTTGATGGTTCTTTCCTGAAATTAAGAGAGGCCTATATTTCGTATAATTTACCAAAACATTTATATAGTAAAATAAAAGGGATTAAGCGGGCTAATATTTCTGTAACGGGTACCAACTTAGCCTTGCTTTGGGTGCATAAATCAAATACGATGCGGTTAGATCCCGAAGCGGGAGGTGTATCTAGCGATTCTAGAGGTGTAGGATTTGAGCAAGCGACAGTTCCAAACTCAAGAAGTATAGGTCTTAAACTTGGTTTTACATTTTAATTAATACATAAAGTTTAAGATATAGAACCCCAAAAAATTATGATTATGAATACTTTCATTAAAAAATTTAAATATACGCCTTTGTTAGCCGTTCTTTTGGTGACAGGTTGTACCAAAAATTTTGAGAAAATTAATACCGATCCGGATGCTTTAAATGACGTTCCACCACAAAATATGTTGGTCAACGTGATGCGAAATGCCGGAGACCAGTTTGGCGGTGACGTTGATGGTTATGGTACATTTGCTGGATATATTGTTAAAATTCAATATCCGGATAACCTGAGTGGATTGATTCCGACAAATAATACCTATGGCAATCGTTGGGCTGCTTGCTACTATAATATCACCCAAATGAAAGACCTGCTTAAAAAGACAGAAGCCAATGCTGAAGGGTATAAAAATACAAGGGCTATAGCAAGAATTTGGAATAACTACATGTGGTCTTATTTATTGGACGGCTGGGGTGATATTCCATATTCAGAGGCATTTAAAGGACGGCCAGAAGATGGTTCGGTATTGAAAGCCAAATATGATAAACAGGAGGATGTTTTTCCCGCAGTTTTAGCGGATCTCAAATCAATTGCTGATGAATTGGCGGCTGGTATTGGAACGGATGATGTTGGTAACTATGACGTCATCTATGGAGAGGCTAATAGTGGTAGTCCGGATGTAAAAACACAAATGTTAAGGTGGCAGAAGTTTTGTAATTCGCTACGCTTGCGGATGGCAATACGCATTTCTTCCGTTGCTCCGGCATTAGCTAAATCTACAATTGAGGAAATTGCTGGAAATAAGACAAAATATCCATTAATTGAGACCAATGCGGAAAGTTGTCAAATGTTTTTCCCTGGAAATCTGCCTTATATGGAACCTTGGTATGAGTCTGGCATTTACGGTAAACGCATCAACAATTGGGGAATGTTTGATATTTTTATCAATCATTTAACGGAAACGAACGACCCTCGGATTGAGTCCATTGCGCAGAAAAATAATGCCGGTAAATATGTTGGGTTTGTTAATGGTTCGTTGACTAATCCTTCCCCTTCAACATCAATTTCATGGATTGGACTCCATTATATCAATAACCCTGCTGGGGCAGTACCTTTTTATAAAGCCTGTGAAACTTATTATATGTTGGCTGAAGCCGCATTATTAGGTTATAATGTTGGAATTACAGCTAAAGCAGCCTATGAAACAGCAGTTAGGCTATCTATGGAAGATAACGAAGTTGCTGAACCAGCTGTGAATGCTTATTTAGCCGGAGCGGGAAAATTTGATGGGTCGAAGGATCGTATCTATTGGGATATGTGGGTCGCTTTATTTAAAGAAAATTTTGAAGCCTGGAGTTTGTATAGAAGGACGGGAATTCCTAGCACCAATTATCCTTCAAAAATTCAAAATTCAGCAACTCCACATACAGACCAACCATTTCGCCTGCCTTATCCGAATAATGAATACCTATATAATACGGATAACGTTACAGCAGCTGCGCAAGGGACTGTGGATTATAACTGGGGAAAACGCTTATGGTGGGCTAAAAATAACGGTAAAAACTAGTTTAAAATGCTTTATTGAGCGGGTATCGAAAGATCCCGCTTTTTTTTTGCTCGTTTTAATGACAATTTTACCCCTTCGGTGCAAGACGTCCTGCCAACCTTTCTGATAAAGCCTCAACATCAAAAGTTGAGGCTTTTTAATTGCTACTGTATCCTCCCTTAGAAAAAATAGTGCACGGTTGATAAGGCCATTTAGCAGACTGCGGGAAAGCTTTAGCCGCTGAAATAATTTATTTATAATTAATAGGGACTATTACCGTATTTTCTTCTGTCATTGACCTTTAATGTAGAAAATAATTTGTTTTATTGCGGTGATAATTAGTATCTTTAAGAGGAAGGGCCTCAAAAGAATTCCTTCAGACTAAGTAAACTTAAGTAGTCGCTGTAACCTGCATCTAAAGGAGGTTATAGGGCATGGAATTTCAAATTCGATATTATGATAAAATCCCCGGGCTTCCTTTTTAAGGAAGCGATCAAGAATGAAAAACCATTACAAATTGTTGGAGCGATCAATGCGAATCATGCTCTTTTGGCTGAACAGGCCGGTTTTAAAGCTATTTATCTTTCTGGAGGTGGTGTTGCAGCAGGTTCTCTTGGGATTCCGGATCTTGGGATTACAACACTTCAGGATGTTTTGATTGATGTGGATCGCATTACAAATGTGTGTAAGCTTCCTTTGCTGGTGGATATTGATACTGGCTTCGGTCCTTCGGCATTCAATGTGGCACGTACAATAAAGTCTTTAATTAAAGTGGACGCGGCGGCAGTACACATGGAGGATCAGGTGGGAGCTAAGCGTTGTGGGCACCGGCCTGGGAAAGAGCTCGTCTCTCGATCTGAAATGGTTGACCGTCTGAAAGCGGCGGTGGATGCACGCACGGATGAGCATTTTGCCATTGGTGCACGTACAGATGCACTGGCTTCCGAAGGCCTTGAGCTTGCTTTGGAAAGGGCAGTGGCTTATAAAGAAGCCGGAGCGGATTTTATTTTTGCCGAGGCGGTGCATCATTTGGAGCAATACGTTCAATTTAGTGCGGCAACAGGCCTTCCGATTTTGGCGAATATCACCGAATTTGGACAAACACCGTTGTTTGGCCTGGATGAACTTCGTCACGCGGATGTTTCTATTGTCCTTTATCCGCTATCTGCCTTCCGTGCAGCTAATAAAGCCGCTACAACTGTTTATCGTCATATTCGGGAAGATGGGGGGCAGCTGAATGTGATCGACGATATGCAGACGAGAGAGGAGTTATACAGAAGTATCGATTATTATGCTTATGAAAATCGATTGGATCAATTGTTTAACAAATAATTATATTCAGATGGAAGAGACAAACGGCGCAGGTTTTAAGCCTAAAAAAAGTGTAGCACTTTCTGGTGTAACAGCTGGTAATACGGCTTTGAGTACTGTCGGAAAAAGTGGTAATGATCTGCATTATAGGGGTTATGATATTTTAGATCTGGCGCATCAGGCAAGTTTTGAAGAGGTTGCTTACTTACTTATTTATGGAAGTCTACCAACACAGGCGCAGCTCGTTACGTATCAAAGTCAGTTGATCAGTCAACGTGGCCTACCTATTACTGTTCAACAAGTCCTTAAGCAGTTGCCATCTACAGCCCATGCCATGGATGTTTTACGGACTTATGTTTCGTTTTTCGGTAGTGTATCGCCAGAAAAGGATAGTCATCCCATTGCTGGTGCACGGGATATTGCAACTCGTCTGATGGCATCGATGGCTTCAGCACTGTTGTACTGGTATCACTTTAGTCAGCATGGACGTGAGGTGCAGGTTGAGACTTCGGACTCCACTTTAGGCGGACATTTTCTACATCTCCTGCACGGAAAGGTCCCATCGCCGTCTTGGGTGAGAGCGATGCAAATTTCACTTAATTTATATGCGGAGCATGAATTCAACGCATCCACATTCACCGCTCGGGTAATTGCAGGAACAGGATCAGATATGTATTCCTGTATAGCAGGGGCAATAGGTGCGCTACGTGGACCTAAGCATGGCGGAGCCAATGAGGTCGCTTTCGAAATTCAGAGTCGTTATGCAAATGCTGATGAGGCGGAAGAGGATATCCGAAGACGATTGGCAAATAAAGAAGTCATTATTGGATTTGGCCATCCGGTGTATACGATCTCGGATCCAAGAAATCAAGTGATAAAACAAGTTGCGAGAGAGCTGTCGGAAGAAGCAGGAGACATGACACTCTACCTGATCGCAGAGCGGTTGGAAAAAGTTATGTGGGAAGAAAAGAAAATGTTTCCGAACCTGGATTGGTACTCCGCCGTGTCCTATCATATTATGGGGATTCCAACGGAGATGTTTACGCCCTTATTTGTTCTCTCACGTATAACAGGCTGGTCAGCGCATGTTTTTGAGCAACGTCAGGATGGAAAAATTATCCGGCCGAGTGCAAACTACATTGGTCCCGATGATAGACCTTTTGTACCTCTTTCCGAACGGTAAATTTGGATTAATGAAAGGTGTTTAAAGTGCTTTTTGAACAGGGGGGAGAGGAAGAATTTAGCGCATAAAAAAAACGAATTATATTAATAAATAGAACGATAGTCTTATACGAAATACACGAATGAGTTCAGCAATATCAAATGAAAGACCACAACCGGATCAGGTTTTAGTGGACATTGTGGATTATGTCCTAAATTATAAAATTGAGGAAAAAGTTGCTTGGAATACAGCATTTTACTGTTTTCTCGATACCATCGGCTGCGGCTTGGAAGCATTGACTTATCCTGCCTGTACTAAATTGTTAGGGCCAGTTGTGGCAGGGACCGTTGTACCGAATGGTGCAAGGGTGCCGGGTACAAATTTTCAATTGGATCCCATTCAGGCTGCCTTCAATATCGGCACGATTATTCGATGGCTGGATTTTAATGATACCTGGCTAGCTGCAGAATGGGGCCATCCATCCGATAATTTAGGGGGAATTTTAGCTGTCGCAGATTGGTTGAGCCGAACCAATATTGCGAATGGTCAAAAACCATTGAAAACTAAAGTGGTGCTCGAGGCAATGATTATGGCTCATGAGATACAAGGTGTTTTGGCGCTTGAAAACTCGTTTAATAAAGTGGGTTTGGACCATGTTATTTTGGTTAAGGTAGCTTCAACAGCGGTGGTAGGTAGGCTCCTTGGTCTCACAAGAGAGGAATTGCTCAACGCGGTTTCTTTGGCTTTTGTCGATGGACAAGCTTTACGCACTTATCGGCATGCACCAAATACAGGTAGCCGAAAATCATGGGCAGCCGGAGATGCAACTTCACGTGCTGTTCGACTGGCCATGATCGCAAAAACAGGAGAAATGGGCTATCCATCTGTTTTGACAGCTCCAATCTGGGGATTCTACGATGTATCCTTTAAAGGAAGTGCATTTAAATTTCAACGTGCTTACGGATCATATGTGATGGAGAATATTCTTTTTAAGATTTCTTTTCCCGCTGAGTTCCATGCACAGACTGCAGCCGAAGCAGCAATGTTACTTCATCAGCAATTGAAGGAATTCGGAAAAAGTACTTCGGATATTGCCCGTGTTACCATTCGTACACATGAAGCGGCTATCCGGATTATCGATAAAAAGGGGCCTTTGCACAACCCTGCAGACCGTGATCACTGTATTCAGTATATGGTTGCTGTGCCGCTGATCTTTGGACGTCTGACAGCTGAAGATTATGAAAATCATATCGCTTCTGATCCAAGAATTGATGCACTGCGCGATAAAATTTATTGTATCGAAGATACTCAATTCACCCTTGATTATCACGATCCACAAAAGCGGGCGATATCAAATGCTTTGACCATTGAATTGACTGATGGGACCTTATTGCCTGAGGTAGTTGTCGAATACCCAATAGGTCATCCAAGAAGGAGGGCAGAAGGAATACCTAAGTTAATTGAAAAATACAAAACAAATCTTGCTCGGGTATTTTCTGAAAAACAGCAAAAGGAAATACTTGCAGCTACCTTGGACTACGATACTTTCCTCGAACAGGATGTTTCGCGTCTCATGGATTTGTTTGTGCGCTAATGATATAGCTAGGGCGACTCACCCTATTTGTCGCCCTAGCTTTTGTTTAGTACTTTATAACATCATTACGCAATTATATAGAATATTTAGTTTTAAAGATGTAATCCTTTGTTTGGTAGTTTTTTAACCCTTTAATGGTTATCTATTAGGGTAGCATTTAATAGGTGCTAGACAACTTCTTCAGTTGAGCACAGGTCGGTTTTAAGACCAGTTTGAGTCGAAACCATTATAAAATCTGAAATCTTTATCTGCCAGCTCTCTTAAAGATGCTGGAATATCCCATTGTTCACCGTAGGGCTGAAATAGTTGACATTCCGAAACGAATAGAGGAAGTGTTGTGAGATCGATGTGACCGAATACCCCCCCTGTATGGCTTGCATAACCAACCCCTAAGATGGAACCAATATCGCCATCGATGGGTTGATGAAGTACACCTTCTGCGAGGCATCGGTAACTATCCAATGCCATAACATGCAATAAACGCTTACGGATAATTGTAGCTGTTATATTTTCCTTTACAGATGCAATTATAGGGTTTTTCCAAATTTTCTTCTTTTTGGTTTCAGTGTCATAATCGTAGAATCCGGCGCCTGATTTTTTTCCTTTTCTTCCTTGATCCACCATACCTTTGAGGTAATTGTATGCGCGCTTTTGGCTGGCATGTAGTTGTGGAAGTTGATCATATACATGGAGCATTAGCTCCAAGGAGATTTCGTCTAATACCGCTAAGGGACCTACGGCAAAACCTGCAGCTATCGCTTCCTCTTCAATAAGAGTTGGAGAGATTCCTTCCAATACCATTGTAATACCCTCCAGTAAATAGTTGAAGAAAATACGCGAGGTGAAAAAACCTGGACCGTCTTGTACGACTATCGGAATTTTATTGAGGCGTAAAGCTGTGGCGAGTGCTTTCTCCAACGTTTTTTGCGCGGTTAGTTTACCACAGATGATTTCGACAAGGGGCATGCGGTCAACAGGAGAAAAGAAATGCATGCCGATAAAACTCTTAGGTTCGGTGCTTGCTTTCGCAAGCTCCGTAATGGGCAATGATGTCGTATTTGTCGCGAAGAACCCATTTTCACTTAAATAGGGTAAGCTTTCTTGTGTGACATTAGCTTTTAGGTGGAAATCTTCAAATACAGCTTCAATAATACATTCAGATCCATTCAGATCACTGACTTGTTCCGTTGGTTTTATGCGTGCAAGCAATTGCTCCCCTTGGGATGCGGTCATGGCCCCTAAAGCCAGTGATTTTTCACAAACCTGCTTAGCATAAGCTTTGCCGCGTTGGGCTTGGGAAATTGTAACGTCTTTTAAAGCAACTTCTATTCCCGCCCGGGCCGCCTCATAAGCGATCCCCGAACCCATCATTCCAGCACCCAGAATGCCTATTTTTTTTAGGCTATAATCCTCAAAATGGTTTATACTTTTGGGTGATTTCGCCAATTGGACACCATAATGAAGTGTACGGACCATGCTGAGTGGCTCGGGACGTCTTAATACATGCAGGTACAAGTTTGCTTCCTGCTCGGCGGCCTCAAACGGTGTAGATAATTGTTTTTTTTGTAATAATTCAATAACTGCATTTGTACCGGGGTATAAGCCGCGTGCTTTTTTTTGGATAGCGAGAATTGCTTCAGGCCCCAGTTCGTCCATTTGTTTTGTGTGCTGGTTGGCATCAATGCTGGGAGGATGAAGAATCCAGTTTTTTGCTAAAGATAGGCAATCGTCCGGCTTCTGCGCCAATTCATTGATTAACCCAAGTTGATGTGCTTCTTCACTGCTCACAAGTTTGTTTTGTGTCAGCAGACTTAGGGCATTTTCAGTACCTATCAATGCTGGCAAATAGATCGTTGCACCAAAAGCCGTAAACAAACCATACCTACTTTCCGGAAAGCCAAACTGAAGTTTTTCGGAGGCGATACGATAATTAGACCATAGCATAGTCGCTAGGGCAATCGCAGTACAATTGTTAGTGAAAAGAGAGACAATTGGCTTTTTAAACGTTTCCCAACGCAAAACTTTTGATGTAAGCTCGAATAAGTCCGAAGGGCTCGAGCGGCTCGAAGAAAACTGCCTAAATAATTGCGCATACTCAATTTTTTCGTCTTGAATCGGGCAAGTGTATACGACGCCTACCGTATCTTCCCGTTCGAGAATGAACGTAACCAAATCGACAAATTGTGTGAGATAGCCTATCATATCCAACTGCTCTGGAGCTGCTGCCGATAGAGGTTGGATTGTAATGATGTGATGATTATCCTGTTCTACACGAAAGAGAGGGTGTGTCCTATAAGATTTATTTTCATCCATTGTATTGGTCCTGATTTTTAAAAGCTTTCTATTGTTTGGACTTTCCGGATTGATAAGTCACATGATCTATTGTCATTTTCGCGATAATTTCGAGCATGATTTCTGAGGTTCCTCCGATAATGGTGCCGACACGGACATCGCGATATAAACGTGCGATTTTATAATCTTCTGTAAAGCCATAACCGCCAAATAATTGGAGACATTGGTTTACGACATTGACGGCGAGCTCACTTGCTTGTAGCTTCGCTATGGAACATTCTTGGACTGCATATTCGTTTTGGTCTTGGAGATCACAACAATGGTAGACAAAGGCTTTCGTGGTAGCAATATTGGCTGCCATTTGTGCGATCCGGTGCCGTATGGTTTGAAATTCCTGGATCTTTTTTCCAAAGGCTTCGCGTTGTGCGATATAATCAAGCGTATACTGAAATGCGGATTCTGCGGTAGCGAGACTATGAACAGCTGCGGTAAGCCTTTCCAACTGAAGTCCATCCATTAAATAGCGAAATCCTTCTCCGGCAATGCCAACAAGGTGAGAAATAGGGACTCGCACATTATTAAAACCTAGTTCGGCAGTGTCTGAGGCGTGCCAACCTAATTTATTGATTTTGCTTGAAGTGACTCCGCTTGCATTTCTGTCAATAATTAACAAGCTTATTCCTTTTGTTCCTTGGTCAGGAGCCGTTTTGACTGCTGTAATGAAAAAATCACCGTAGTAACCGTTGGTAATAAATGTTTTAGATCCGTTGACAATATAAAAATCTCCGTCGCGGACAGCTGTTGTTTTGATCTGCTTTACGTCAGAACCAGCCCCAGGTTCAGTAATAGCAACAGCGCTGATCATATCACCAGCAATAACCGGTTTAAGATAGCGTGCTTTCAGATCTTCTGATCCATATTTCAGTAGGTATGGAGCCGACATAAACTGAATGACAAGCGCGGAAATGGTAAATCCGCCAGAAAAACAATACGATAATTCTTCGCAGAGTATCAAGGAATAATAAAAATCGAGTTCTAGTCCGCCATACACTTCTGGATAATTGAGACCCATAAATCCCATATCACCCATTTTCTTCCACACTTTCCGGTCGATCTCCCCCTGTTTTTCCCAATCATCGATGTAAGGTGTAATCTCTTTTCGAATAAATGCGCGAAGTGTATCGCGAAAAATCTGATGTTCAGCTGTAAACCGGATTGTCTGCATAATCGTTTATCTTGCTTCTGGTTATCTTATGTAAGGGGGCCTCTTGAATGCCCGTCCATTAGGATGTTATCTAAACGAATTTAACGAAAAGGCTTGGCTTTTTGCAAATTTTTATTCTTTATTTTTCGTTTAATAGTTTAAGTAGGGAAGTTTTTGGGTTGTTTTTTTTCTATTTATTCTGTTTTTATAAAAAAAATAAAACCGACTTGTTGTGGGGTATCTGTTATATTTTTTATCTTTAAGATGAGGAAGGGCTGTTGCGGATACGCTTAGGATAGGCCTCCTAATTTTAGCAAAACAATTATAAATTTTTATATCATGTCAAAAAGCGTATTTATCGTTGCAGCGAAACGTACACCAATTGGAAGCTTTGGTGGAGCGCTATCGTCAATTTCAGCCACGAAGCTCGCAGCCCGGGTTGTCCGAGCGGTTGTTGATGAAGCTGGAATTGCCAGTGATTTAGTCGACGAGATTATTATGGGGGCTGTTTTGCAAGCTGATTTAGGACAAGCACCGGCTCGACAGGTTGCTCGTTTCGCCGGTTTATCAGATCATACAACTGCAACAACCATCAATAAGGTATGTGCAAGTGGCATGAAAGCCATAGCGGTTGCTGCGCAGAGTATTCTATTGGGAGATGCGGATGTTGTGATTGCAGGGGGGATGGAAAGCATGAGCAGGGTACCTTACTATGCAGATGCTATGCGCTGGGGTGCGAAGTTTGGTGCTCAAAGCCTGAGTGATGGCTTGCAACGCGATGGCTTGAGTGATGCTTATTCAAATGATGCCATGGGAGTCTTCGCGGAACTATGCGCCGAAAAATATCATATTGGTCGTGAAGAACAGGATAATTATGCAATAAGTTCCTATAAAAGAAGTCTCGATGCTTGGCAAAAAAATAAGTTTTTGAGCGAAGTCCAACCTATAACGGTACAGAGTCGAAAAGGAGAGGTGCTTGTTTCGCGGGATGAAGAGTTTTCTCAGGTCAATTTTGACAAGATACCTGAGCTTAAACCCGCTTTCAAAAAAGAGGGGACTGTAACTGCAGCGAACGCATCAACGATAAGTGATGGAGCTGCTGCGGTACTGCTCATGTCTGGTGAAAAATTGGAAGAACTTGGACTTGTCCCCTTAGCCGAGATTATTGCTTATGCTGATGCTGAACAAGTGCCAGAATGGTTTACGACAACGCCTAGTATTGCCACAAATAAAGTATTAAAAAAAGCAGGCCTTACCATTGATGATATTGATTATTTCGAATTTAATGAAGCCTTTTCTGTTGTCGCTTTGGCAAATGCACAAATTTTAGGCTTACCCTTGAACAAAGTAAACGTTTATGGGGGGGCGGTATCTTTGGGGCATCCATTGGGATGTTCGGGAGCTAGAATTGTGGTAACACTTAGTAGTATCTTAAGACAGGAAGGGGGATCATTAGGACTGGCTGCGATATGTAATGGTGGCGGTGGTGCCTCTGCCATGGTTATTAAAAAGATTTGATGCTTCTTCCAGCATAAGAATGCATTAATCTTATGCTGGAAGAAGTTCGGTTTTATTGAATTCGGTTGTTATTAACCATCTAGCTTCCAAGAAACTTATTTTATTTGCTATCAAGTCGTTTGTCTACTCTTCATATAGACGACTTGCTTCGACGCCATGGAGCGCAAGCTCCGATTCGATTTCCGTCGGGTTTAATCGAATGCCTTCTATGGTTAACAGATTGTAAATAGAATCCAAGTCGATTTTCCATTCGTGGATGCCATTCAGTTTTTCAACAGCTTGTTTAATTTTGTCTACAAGACTGGGATGTTGTGCATTAGTTTCGAAAATGAGCTTTTCCATAGTGTTTCATATTAGGCCTGATTAAAAATCAGGCGGGTTTAACCAAAATAGCGTAGACAATCATTTGATCGGCTAATTACAATAGTCTCAATATAAGGATAATAATCTGAAATTAATGTTTCAAAGTGACTAAATTGTAATGAAACTGTTAATTTTTGTAATAAATACATGAGAATTTTACAGTGCTGTATTTTGTTTAGATTGCTCAGATTTCATTTGATCGTTAACGAGTTTGATTATCCAGGTTTTCTGCAACTGGTTTTTCGTTTAGAATGAAATTTTAACTAAGTTTGGATGAACATGACGACTGAAATCTCGAATATAATCATTCTATTATTGCTGACCATTGTTGCTGTAGTATTGGTTTTGTTTCTATTGTTAAGACAAAAATACCGGAAATTGGAGGTCGAAAATAGACGACAAAAAGATCTTTTTAATCGTATGGACAATCAAAAGATAGCACATTTCCATCGGGCTCAATTAAATCCACATTTGCTTAAAAATTCGTTGAACGGAATACTTTCCCATGCTTATCAAACCTATTATACGATGGACAAATTGGCCATGGTATTGGATTACGTGTTGTATGAAAGCGAAGATGAACTCGTTTCACCAAAGGCCGAAATTGAATTTGCCCGCAATCTCATTGAGATTAATAAAGTTAAATTAAGCCCTTTATTTGATATCCGCGTAAAATTTGATATTGATGAACTAAATGACGCTATATTGAACACACCTTCTTTTGTTCCTCTGATGTCGGTTGATTTAATTGAAAATGCGTTTAAGCATGCGGACTTTCACGGTCCGGATTCTTTTATCGCAATCATGTTGACCTTTAAGAACGGTTTATTCGAATTAGTTGTAAACAATCGAATATCAAAACGTTCACCATTGCAAAAGTCTAAAAGTGGAATAGGTAGCAAAACCTTGGAAGAGCGTCTCATGTTGTATTATCCAGGTAGACATCATCTGCGCAGATTTGTAGAAAATGATGTTTATACTGCCCACCTTCAAATTAGATTGTATGCCGATTGAAAAAAATTTGAAATGTATTCTTTTGGATGATGAAATACCAAGCTTGAGATTTTTGAAAATGCTATGTGAACAGATTCCTGGCTTGGAGGTGGTGAAAACTTTTAATGATCCAACTGTATTATTGAGTGAATACCGCAAGTTGAGTTTTGATTTTTGTATTCTGGATATTGAAATGCCGGAATTTAACGGATTTGATCTAGCCATAGAGCTAAAAGACTTTCCAATTGTGTTTTCTACCGCATATAAACAATATGCGAGCGAGGCATTTGACATCAACGCAGTAGATTATATGCGTAAACCACTGTCCTTGGAACGTCTTCAACAAGCCATTATGAAGGTTGAGCAGCTAATCAGCAAGCGATCTGAAACTGTCTCGTTTGCGCAATTTAATACGAATAAAGGAAAAACAGTATTGTATTTCGAACAGATTAACTATGTTCAAATAGCTGAAGTAGACAGCCGGGATAAAACAGTTTATTTGGCGGATGGTTCATTTATTTTATTGAAAAATATAAGCTTTGATAAGCTGATGGAGATCTTGCCTGAACAGGATTTTATCCGTATCAATAAAAAAGAGATCATTGCAGCCAAGATCGTCAAATTTTTCTCGGCTGATGAAATTACAAGCACTTTGTTGGACGAACAAAATCTACCCCTTGTTTTTAATTTGGGCGAATCGTACAAGAAAATGTTTTTCGAGAAATTCAGTTGATTACAAAATTCTTTTGGTTCATTACATATTTTCTTAGACCTACCTGCTGAAAGGCATTAAAACTGCAACAGAATTATATTTTTGTTGAGAATGTATTTTATCCCCCCTTTATTTAAAGAATATTGGTCGGGACTTAGTATGCTATTGTCATTATATTTATTTTAATTGCCATTGAAGATGAGGAGATATAGGAATACAATTTTCTACGTAGTGTTAGTGGGTACATTACTCGGTGTGATGTATTGGGTGATTCATTTGGGGACACAGCTGGAGGCTCCAGAGCTGCTGCGTGGACAGAAAACAAGTCAAGGTGCCTGGAACGATTTTACATCAACCTTATTCCATAGTCTGCAGCATCCGCTAGCGATATTACTGGCGCAAATCGTGACAATCATTATCGCTGCACGTATCATGGGCTGGATTTGCATAAAGATTAAGCAGCCTGTCGTCATAGGAGAGATGCTCGCCGGTATCATATTGGGGCCATCGTTGCTGGGACTCCATTTTCCCGAATTTTCGCATACACTTTTTCCTGTAGAATCGCTTAGTAACTTGCAGTTTCTGAGCCAAATTGGGCTAATCTTATTTATGTTTATCATTGGCATGGAGCTGGACCTGAATGTGCTGCGAAATAAAGCGCATGATGCTGTTGTCATTTCTCACGCAAGCATTGTGATCCCATTTACGTTGGGAATTTCACTGGCTTATTTTTTATACCTATTCCATCCACCCACAAATGTAGAGTTTCTATCCTACAGCTTGTTTATTGGTATTTCCATGAGTATAACAGCGTTTCCTGTTCTTGCTAGAATTATACAAGAAAGGGGATTGCAAAAAAGTAAGTTAGGTGCAATGGCGATTACCTGCGCTGCTGCAGACGATATTACAGCTTGGTGTATTCTGGCTGTCGTGATAGCAATTGTCAAAGCGGGTGATTTTGCTAGTGCATTATATACCATCGGGCTGGCTGTTGCCTATGTGCTCATCATGATTAAGATCGTTCGTCCATTTTTGATGCGCGTTGGAGAGGTAAAAGGAAGTAAAGAAGCTCTAAGTAAGCCTGTTGTTGCTATTTTCTTTATTGTGCTGTTATTGTCGGCTTATGCGACCGAAGTAATCGGAATCCATGCACTTTTTGGAGCATTTATGGCCGGAGCTATTATGCCCGAAGGGAGTCGATTCCGGACAGCATTTATCGAAAAAATCGAAGATGTTTCAACCTTGTTACTATTACCTTTATTCTTTGTCTTTACAGGTCTCCGCACGCAGATCGGTCTGCTTAATGACCCTCAGTTATGGATGATTACCATTGGGATTATTTTGGTTGCGGTTATTGGTAAATTTGCAGGTAGTACGTTAGCGGCGCGCTTTGTTGGTCAAAGCTGGAAAGATAGTTTGAGTATTGGTGCCTTAATGAACACGCGGGGGCTAATGGAACTTATCGTCCTCAATATTGGATACGATCTTGGCGTTTTAAGTGCTGAATTATTTTCGATGATGGTTGTAATGGCGTTGGTCACTACTTTTATGACGGGACCATCTTTAGATTTAATCAATTTCCTCTATCGACCTAAGAAAAATTCACTACAGGAAGATTTCCGTGATAAATCAAAATTTAAGATTCTATTGTCTTTTGCGAAAAGTAACACGGGGATTTCACTATTGTATCTGGCTGATGCTTTAACGTTGAAATCAAAAAAGAACGCTGAAATTACGGCATTACATATTGAGCCTGCCAACGAATTACATCATTATGAAGTGGAAATCCAGGAGCTGGATAGTTTCCGTGAAATTAAGCAGGTGGCGATGCAGCTTGAGCAACCGATCCAGACAATTTTTAAAATCTCCAGTGATATTGACAGCGAGATTGTTCAAACTTCCAATGAGCGCAATCAGGACTTATTATTGTTGGGTGTCAGTGAATCAATTTATGAGGGAAGCTTACTGGGGCGTTTTTTAGATTTTACTACCCGGATTGTGAATCCCGAGAAGTTATTCCATACGGTTACAAATGCAGAGTCTCCTTTCATGACTTTCGATCGAAATCAGCAAATCAATGCTAAAGTAAATGCACAGGTAGGTATCTTAATCGATAAAAATTTTCTAAAGGCAAAGCGTGTGGTTGTTCCTGTTGTCTTAAAAAACGATGAATTTCTTGGTGAAATGATACAGCGTCTAATACAGCATTCCGATGCTCAAGTCATTGTGTGGGATCTCAACCAAGTGCTGAAAACCAATGAGAGCTTTAAAGAGAAATTGAGGCAATTGGAACAACTTGTACCAAATCATCTTACAATAACTGAAAAAGAGTTAAACCGTGAGACCTGGCAGGAGCAAGACTTAATGTTGATCAGCCTTCCCAGCTGGAACAAAATTGTCAATAAAAAAGTACATTGGCTTCCTTTCACGCCATCGACACTGTTGATGGCAGATCGCAAACCATAAATAAAACATAAAAGCCCCTAAATCCAATAATTTAGGGGCTTTTACTTGAGGTTTTATAAAGATCTATTTATTGATCTTTTCTATTTTGATTTTTAGTCCGATTAATTTTTCAATATCAGCTAAATATGGTCTTTCTTCTACATCGCAAAAAGAAACGGCTTTTCCTTCCTGGCCAGCTCTTCCTGTTCTTCCGATGCGATGAACGTAGGTTTCCGGTACATTAGGGAGATCATAATTAATCACAAGGGGGAGTTGTTCGATATCAATTCCTCTTGCAGCAATATCGGTAGCGATCAATATTTTAAGATGACTGTCCTTAAATTCACCTAGCGCTTTTTGTCTCGCATTTTGAGATTTATTTCCGTGAATGGCTGCTGCTCTCAAACCATTTTTCGCAAGTAACTTAACGATTTTATCCGCTCCATGTTTTGTTCGGGAGAAGACAATGGTACGCTCATGCTTCAGCTTTTTTAGTATGCTCGTCAATAATTTGATCTTATCCTTCTTTTCAACAAAAAATACAGATTGATTGACTTTCTCGGCCGTTGAGCTTACCGGGGTGACGTCAACTTCAATAGGTTTATGTAATATGCCATGTGCAAATTTACGGATATTGGGTGGCATCGTTGCCGAGAAGAATAATGTTTGTCGTTTTGACGGAACTTTGGCCAGGATCTTTTTGATGTCATGAATAAAGCCCATGTCCAGCATATTGTCCGCCTCGTCCAATATTAAGATTTCGATTTTATCTAGAGAAACTATTTTTTGATTCATTAAATCCAGTAAGCGGCCTGGGGTAGCTACAAGAATATCGACACCCTTTTTAATTTCTTTAACTTGTTTTTCTTGGCTTACACCACCGAAAATAGTGCAGTAGTTTAGTTTTAGATATTTCCGGTATAAGTTTATATTGTCTCCAATTTGAATGGCTAGTTCACGTGTTGGCGTAAGGATCAAAGCCCTAATCGGAACGAGCTTACCTGAAGTCTTAGTTTCTTCAAGACGTTGTAAAAGCGGAAGTGCAAAAGCGGCGGTTTTGCCTGTTCCCGTTTGTGCACAACCAATAAGATCGTTGCCTTGCAATACAACTGGAATGGCTTTCTGTTGAATTGCAGTGGGGTGTGTGTAGCCTGTTTCTGTTATTGCTTTTAAAAGCGGAGCGATTAAACTGAGTTGTTTAAATTCCATAAATAGTATGTTCGAATTTGTCTTAAATAAAACCTTTGAGAATCCTTTTTATGCTTTTATTTGAAAACTAAAAGTCTTCAACGGAAAAGTAAAGGATTGCTGAAAAATTGTAAAGGAAGAATAGGAAAAAGAAATGGGATAAGTCATTAAGAATTACCCCATTAACAAGAAAGTGTATTTTTTGGATTACGCCAATTTTACATTTGTAGCGCTGATCCCCTTTGGAGTTCTTTCTACATCATAAGTTACAACGTCGCCTTCAGATACTTGGTTTTTAAGCGCAGAAACGTGTACGAAAACATCTGCACTACCATCCTCTGGTGTAATAAAACCAAAACCTTTAGTTTCATTGAAAAATTTAATTTTACCTGTATTCATTATTTTTAATTAAGTGCAGCAAGGTAGGCATAATAAATGATTAATCTTTTATTTTTTTTAAATGAATTATAAAATGTGTTATGTAACTGAGGCTTTTTTTGAAGAAGATGTTGATTGGAACAGCGCTAGAGGAAGGAAATTATTGAACATAAATGCCTAATAAAACACAATCCCTCCAACCAATGTAACATGATCAATTAATAATTCCATTGTTAATGGTATTATTAATTATTTAGATAAATATTTTTTTAAATGTTTGTTCTTCGTGAAATTAGTATTAACTTCATGCGCCCCTCCCAAGGGCATGTTTTTCATAGGTAGATGTATGGTCGAGTGATTCTAACTCGACCATTTTTTCGTTTTGTCCATAAGGTTCCGCAACAATTGTCGATATATATTTTACAATGCTTTTTGCGAGCACCTAAATTCATTTTTGTATTTTCATCGAAGCAATTTGTTTTTAATAATAAAGAACGTAATTCTTGTTAAATGGCATTCATCCAAGCATATGTAGTCTATTCGTATTTGATATTTAGATGATATCCGTTAAAAACAAAACTTAAACCAATATCCAATGAATAGAAAAGATTTTATCAAAACGTCTACTGTTTTAGCTGCTTCAACATTTTTTTTAAATGCGAAAGGTTCAACCTTTTTAGATCAATCCATCCGGGTTGGATTAATTGGTGTAAATGGTATGGGCTGGGCTGATTTGAATGCGTTGTTAAAGAATGATGGCTTGGTTTGTACCGCTCTTTGCGATGTGGATGAAAATATTCTTAAAAAGAGAGCGGAAGAACTTCAGAAAAGAAACATACATGTCGAAACATTTGTAGATTATAAAAAAATGCTCAACAGCCCAATGGTGGATGCGGTCATTATTGCAACTCCGGATCATTGGCATTGCCTGCAAATGATCGATGCCGTAAATGCGGGGAAACACGTCTATGTCGAAAAGCCTATTGGTAACTCTATCCTTGAATGTCAATTAATGGTTCAGGCGGCAAAAAAGAATAAGGCTATTGTGCAAGTTGGACAGTGGCAACGGAGCCAGCAACATTTCCAGGACGCCATTGATTTTGTTCATTCGGGTAAATTAGGTAAAATACGATTGGTGAAAGCTTGGTCTTATCAGGGGTGGAAAAGTGCTATTCCCATTGTACCCGATGAACCGGTTCCCGCAGGTGTGCATTATACGGAATGGCTAGGCCCGGCACAAAAAAGACCATTTAATTCGAATCGATTCCATTTTAATTTCCGCTGGTTTTGGGACTATGCGGGTGGTTTGATGACAGATTGGGGCGTGCATATGTTGGATTATGCTTTACTGGGGATGAAAGTTTCCGATCCAAAATCCATCATGGCCTCAGGAGGTAAGTTCGCATTCCCGGACGATGCTGGCCAAACGCCTGATACCATGACTGCCGTATATGAGTTTGAGGGCTTCAACATCCAATGGGAGCATGCTAAGGGTATTGATCTCGGACCTTATAATCGTAATCATGGTGTCGCATTTATTGGTAACAATGGTACGCTGGTGTTGAATAGATCGGGATGGGAGGTCATTCCAGAAAAAGGAAGGATGGAAGCGGTCTCTATCCAACCTTCTTTAGATAATGGCTTGGATAAACATATGGAAAATTTTGTGGCTGCCATTCGCCAACGTAATCCACAAATACTCCATGCACCAATTGAAGTAGGAGCCCATATTGCCATCTTTTCTCAATTGGGAAATATTGCATTTAGGACAGGACAAAAACTCTATTGGGATAAAGAACAACAGCATTTTACGGATCAGAAAGCGAATAGGTACCTGGCATCAGTTTATCATAATGGCTATAAATACCCTAAAGTCTAATGTGTCGAAAAAATTGGTTGTTGATTAATCATAGTTAATCAACAACCAATGGATCACTCTTACCAATGGATCATTTCTGTCTTTCTTAAAGAACGAATTCGTTTGCAAGATCGATCTCCTCGCGGTTGATGGAGTGGCCTGCGTTTTGATATACCATGAGCTTTACATTGGCATTCATTTGTTCTAAGATGGCTACTGTAGCTTCCACCCGTTCAAGAGGAACATGGAAATCTGGATCGCTAGTGCCTATAAAAATAGGTGTTTGAGCAAAGTCACCCTTGTAATTATCCCTGTTAATTTCTTCACCGATTACTCCGCCAATAATTGCTATAGCACCACCATAGCGTTGACCATGCCGTGTAAGGTATTCTAGTGTTAAACAGGCACCCTGAGAAAAACCAAAAAAATAGATGTTTTCGGTGAGGATTCCATTGGCTAAAGCTAGTTTGACCGTATGATCGATCAGATCAATTGCAGAACTCAACCAGGGTTCGTTCTCTTGTACGGGAGCAATAAAAGAATAGGGGTACCAGCTGTGATTTTCTGCCTGTGGTGCAAGTAACGCAAAATTATCGACATGAAGATAGGATGACATACCAATGATGTCTTCTGCACTTCCCCCACGACCATGGATCATGACGATGGCTTTTTTTGCCTGTTCCAAACTTTGCCCAGCCGTTTTAATATTGATTGAATGACTCATTTTGTACCTTCTTTTTATGGTAATTTATACCGTTTTTTTAAACCAAACATCCTGATAAAGCTCTGGATGACGATGAAACTGTGCATTTACATAAGGACATAAAGGAACAATTTTCATGTTGTTTTCACGCGCATGAGATACCAATTTCTCAAGAAGTATTTTGGCAAATCCTCGGCCTTCATAAGCTTCGTCTACCTCTGTATGGTAAACTACTAAATTCCCGTCAATGATAGCGATGCTCATTAAACCTGCTTTGTGATCGTCGGAGAATAATTGGAGCTCCCCACGTTGATTTTTGTCTAATACAATTTCAGTTCTTTCCATAACTTTTTCTTTTGTAAAATGATGTTTATAAACTTTTATTAATCGATTTTTGGCAATGTCTGTTCAATCTGCGAACGATAGCTTTCATATTGTTTTGGCAATTTGAGTGCCGCTCCTAAAGTGGATAAGGGTTCATCTACTGTAAACCCGGGATTGTCTGTCGCGATTTCAAATAAGACACCGCCAGGTTCACGAAAATAGAGTGAGAAAAAGTAATCTCTATTTATTTTTTCTGTGATATTCAGCCCTGCCGAAAGGACCTTTTCGCGATACTCCATCAATACATTATCATCCTTTACCCGGAATGCGATATGATGGTTTGTGCCGGCCGCATTTTTGCCATAGGGCAGATTTTTATCCGCTATTATGTCGACAATGTTTGCTGTTTCAATGCTGTCAGTTGTTAATCTATAGCGGTTCTCATCCTGCTGATGAAACGAATAACCTAAAATATCGGTCAATACGCGTATAGTTGGATCTGCTTCTTTTAATGAAAGCGTGACATTATGGAATCCTTTTAGCGCATGATCTGCATTGACGTCGGTAGTTGTCCATGCCTTTCTAGGGTCGTTAGTTTCAATAAACTGAAGTTGCAATCCATCGGGATCATTAAATGAAATCAGCTTCTCTCCAAAAATCTCATTTTCCTGTAAACTAATCTGATGTTCCGCTAAGCGATTTTTCCAGAAATCCAAACTCCCTTGAGGTACGGCATAGCCAATATGAGTTGCCATTCCCGCTCCCGGAGTACCCTTTCCGATACCTTCCCAAGGGAAAAACGTAAGAATCGTTCCTGGTTCGCCCTGTTCATTACCGAAATAGAAGTGGTAGGTGCTTGGGTCGTCGAAATTAACTGTTTTTTTGACAAGGCGTACGCCCAGTACTTTTGTATAGAAATCGAGATTTCGCTTCGCATTGTCTGCTATCGCCGTAATGTGATGTAGTCCTAATATTTTATTTTCCATAGCTGATAATTTTATTTTCTTAACTGACGTAAAGTTACATCGCGCAATAAGGAATTTTATTGAACTAGATTAATAAAAGCGATAATTGTCATTTTTGTTTTTATAGCAATACTGATTTTCGAAAATATATAAAAAACACCTGAAGTTGGGGACTTCAGGTGTTTAACCTAACCAATTATTAACCTAAATTTATGAAATGTATATTTCTGAATATTATACTATAGGAATAAATCCAATTATCATGCCAATATTTATAAAGTAAAAGACCTCAGATAAAAGCTGTTTATATTGTATAAATTAGGTAAATTGGAGTGTGCTAAGGTGAGGTGTGAATCGATGACTTCAATTAAAATGGATTTAAAGATGAAAAATAGAATAATGGTTAAGGTTATGACTTTCTCTGTTTTATTGCTAACGCTGGGTTGTCAGCAACCTTCGACAGATGAATCCAAAGAAGCTGCGCAAAAACAACTTGACGAAAACAAAGAGAATAAAAGAATCGTTTTAGATTTTTATCAGCAAATGTTTGGTGATAAGGATATTTCTGCAGTTGACAAGTCCATTTCTCCTCAGTATATCCAACATAATCCCGCTGTTGCGGATGGGGCAGCAGCGTTTAAGCTCGCTGCGACAAAGTGGTTTGAAGGGCAGCCTAAGACAAAGATTGATGTACAGCATATTGCTTCAGACGGCGACTTGGTCTTCATACACCTAAAAAATAAGAATCCAGATGGTAGCCTTAAATCGACAATCGATATCTTCAGATTGGAAGAAGGTAAAATCGTAGAGCATTGGGACGCGCAGCAAGATGTACCTAAGAACGCGGCAAATGCTCACCCTATGTTTTAAGGACTTTGCGCAATCTCATTTTTTGCGTTCGAATCTTTGTTTCTATTAATTTTTAGCGGAGTTGTCGGTTATGGTAATTTATGTCTAAATTTAGGCCTAAATCATTTTTTGCGAAACCACTATTTTAATTATGAAGAGAGTCCTAAGCCTAAGTTGTTTTTTCTTACTATTTTCTGCATGTAGTGTTCATTATAGTCCAAAAGAATATCCTTATGTGTATATGCAAAAGAAGGATCGTGAGCTTAAAGAATGGAAGCTGGTATGGGAAGAAAACTTCAATTCCCCAAAACTAGATAGTAGTAAATGGTCCCGGATTCCAGCAGGGGAAGCCGATTGGAATCGGCATATGAGCATGGATGACGCCTGTTTTGGATGGGAAAATGGTGAGTTAATTCTTAAAGGAATAAAAAATACAGACAAAAATAGCGATTCAAGACCATTTTTGACAGGCGGGATATGGAGCAAGGGGAAGTTTGCTTTTCAGTACGGACGCATAGAAATCAGAGCCAAGCTAGGAAGTGCAAAAGGAGCATGGCCTGCCATGTGGATGCTGGCGGAGTTGGACAAGTATGGGAAATATCCTAGAAATGGTGAAATCGATATTATGGAGCATCTTAATTTTGACAATATCATATACCAGACCACGCATTCCTATTATACGTTGGATCTGGGGCAAAAGGAGAATCCGAAACATTTTGGTACCGCTTCGGTCAACACTGACGCGTATAATATATATGGTATAAGCTGGTATCCCGACCGTATCGTATTTCAGTTAAATGGTGTTGACACCTTTACTTACCCAAGAGTTGATGGTGTAGATCCCTCTCAGTGGCCTTATGATCAACCCTTTTATCTTTTGATTGACCAACAGTTGGGCGGAAGCTGGGTTGGTGAAGTGAATCAAGACAAGCTACCCGTTGAGATGCGTGTTGACTGGGTTAAAGTTTACCAATAGTACTCACCAATGCTGAGCAAAATGAATGATGAAAAAAAATCTACTGTTATTGAACCTCAGTTTTCTGAGAACAGTAAAATATCATAATTTTATAGGTGACCTATGATTAAGTGATAAAAACTTAATATACACGACATCATAAAAATGTTTACTTTTGGCCAAGTTATGGAAGATAATACGATATTCAAGATTAGCAATAAAATTAAGGAAATTCGAAAAGAAAAAGGAATTACCATACAGGAAGTTGCCGATAGAGCGGGTGTAAGCAAGGGGCTTATTTCGCAGATTGAAAATAACAGAACAATACCCTCCTTACTCGTATTGATTAATATCATCAATGCACTGAATATTGATCTTAACGAGTTTTTTAAAGATTTTAATTCTGACTTGGATTCAGGCCCTGTGGTCGTTCGGAAAAAAGATACGTATAGTCCGTTTGAAAAAGAGTCGGCGATAGGTTTTCATTATAAACGGATTTTTACAACTGCGATGGATAGTTCGACCATGGATATTGTTCTTTTGGAGTTGCTTCCAGATGCAGAACGCCCCATGGTGGAGACCGAAGCCTATGAATATAAATATATCATTAGCGGACAGGTGGAGTATATCTTCAATGATCAAAAAATTAGCTTAGCGGAGGGCGATTCGATTTTCTTTAATGGACGACTATCACATACACCGCGCAATGTTGGAAATGGAAAGGCCGTCATGCTAATTGTATACTTTTTTGAAAATAAGAAATAGATAATAACACGTTAAGTATTAGAGCATCATTGAATCATTCAATGATGCTTTTTTTATTTTATACTTTTCGTATTACAAATGGATAATTATATTTGTTTACAAATACTTAACAAAAGTTTAGTCTTGTGTTAATTTCCAAAATTTACTTTTGATTGCGGACGATGAGGTCTGTTAACAAGTTTAGATGATGGAGTTAAACCAACGAATAAAACGACGCATAAATAGACTGGATGAGAAATCTGTGGCTATTGTTCTGGCTGTTACAGCATTTTTATGTTATACGAGTATGTATTCATTTAGAAAGTCATTTACGGCATCTGCCTTTGCAAATGATACTATTTTTGGTGTCGATTATAAAGTCTGTATGGTGGTCATTCAAATGCTGGGCTATTTGTTGTCAAAGTTCTATGGCATTAAATTTATTTCTGAAAGTAAACAACGTAATAGAGGACGGTATTTAATCGCATTGATTTGTATTTCATGGATAGGGCTTTTGGCATTTGCACTTTGTCCAAGGCCTTGGAATGTTGTCTTTCTTTTTATCAATGGTTTTCCATTGGGAATGGTTTGGGGATTGGTATTTAGTTATTTAGAAGGAAGGCGTTTTACAGAGATTATGGGGGCAGTAATGTCCGTGAGTCTGATTTTTGCTTCTGGACTGATAAAAACTGTTGGACGGTGGTTGATGTCTTCTTTTCATATTAATGAATTTTGGATGCCATTTTTGACGGGTTTACTTTTTTTTCTACCCTTTATTTTGTGCGTATGGATACTTGAAAATGCCCCAGAACCTACAACGGAGGATAAGAAGCTACGGACAGAACGCGTTGCAATGGACAGTCAAATGCGAAAACACTTTTTTAAAACCTTTATGCCCGGGATTGTATTGACTATTATCGTGTACACGATGCTTACTATTTTACGTGACGTGCGGGATAACTTTGAGGTAGAAATCTGGCAGATGTTACATGTAAAAGGAGCGGGTATTTTTGCAAAAGTTGATGGGACTATTTCATTAATTGTATTGCTGTTGGTGAGTTGTCTTATCATGGTTAAAAACAATCTTAAAGCGTTTAAGTTGATTCACTATATGATCATTATGGGTTTCCTTACTGCAGGTATTTCTACCTATTTGTTTACGAGGCAATGGATTGATGGTTTAAGTTGGATGTTGCTCGTCGGTTTGGGGTTATATATGGCATACATTCCTTATAACGCTATATTTTTTGAAAGAATGATCGCTACATATCGTATGAAAAGTAATATTGGTTTTGTGATGTATATGGCTGATTCAATCGGCTATTTGGGTAGTTTTCTGATATTGGTGAACAAAGAGTTTATGCCAAATTCTGTTACTTGGGGAAATTACTTTATTCAATTGGTTTTTTCGGCGTCTATTATCGGAGCGATTTTGGGCATCTTCTCCCTACTTTATTTTATTCGAAAAAAAGAACAGATGAAAGAAAGCGACGATGAGTTGTTGGCTCCTTGGCATGCGACAAAAGGAGAAGTACAAATTAGTTAACTATACTTTTTATGATATTCTATTTATAAAGATGAAAACAAATACATATGATGTAATTATTGTTGGGGGCGGGATTTTAGGAACCTTTCATGCCTATCATGCGTTACAAAAGGGGTTACGTGTGCTCCAACTCGAAAAGGATAATTTTC
This sequence comes from Sphingobacterium sp. UBA2480, assembly GCF_002341965.1. Taxonomy (NCBI): domain Bacteria; kingdom Pseudomonadati; phylum Bacteroidota; class Sphingobacteriia; order Sphingobacteriales; family Sphingobacteriaceae; genus Sphingobacterium; species Sphingobacterium sp. UBA2480. The sequence goes on from NZ_DDPA01000007.1 coordinate 1,230,094, forward strand.
CCGTGGGATCTACCGTTCGTAATTTTGGACAAGTAGTGCCATCGGGGATGGCCGGTGAATGGTTTGATTATGGTGTACGTGGACTTGAAATATATCAATCTATTCAGCGGGAGATGGATATATCCGTTAGAAAAAATGGTAGTATCTATATTGCTTCAGATAATGATGAAGTTCAGGTACTTCATGAGTTATCTAAGCATTATCAAGCGAAAGGATATGAACATGAACTTTGGTCGAAGGAACAGGTTTTATTGAAATATCCTGTGATGAATGCTAGTTATGTTAAAGAGGCCATCTTTTTTCCGCAGGAACTCAGTGTAGAACCCGAGTCAATGATTAGACAGCTGCATATTTATATGCAAAATAAGTTTGTGGACTATACGTTGAAATACGATACGACAATTGTGGCCTGCGAGGATAAAAATGATGCTGTTGTTGTCACAAGCAGTACGTTGCAAAACTTTGAAGGGAAGAAATTGCTTATTTGCAATGGATACGAGTTTAAAATTTTATATCGTTCCTTATTTGACAATAGTGGACTTGAAATTAGCAAGTTGCAAATGATGCGAACGAAACCTTTGGCCCATATCCATTTGCCAGGGAATATTTTAACAGGACTGACCATTCGTCGATACGAGAGTTTTGAAGAATACTGCCCATCTTTTCAAACAATTCCATTGCCTGATCACTATCAGGAGCTACGCAATTATGGAATTCATATGCTTTTTAAACAGGCCACGGATGGTAGTATTATTATCGGTGATTCGCACGAATATGCAGCGGGCAACAGACTGGATGAATTGGGCTTCGCTGTGAATTCCTATATCAATGAATTGATGATTACAGAAGCCAACCGTATCATGCCGATGGAGCGTGCCTCGATTTCATCCTCTTGGGCAGGTTATTATTCGCAGCACAAAGACCATATTCTTGAAATCGACGTTAGCTCAAGGATACATGTTAGAACCGGTATCGGAGGGAAGGGAATGACAGCAAGTGCCGGCTATGCCGAACATAGTATTGAAAAACTTTTTTAACTTATACCTATCGCAGAGCCCCGCTATCACATTTAGCGGGGCTCTTTCGTTTTTAAGCTATTTTCTGGATCAATTTATCCAAATGCACTGTAGAATTAAAGTTCCCGCTTTCTTAATAAGGTAAAAACGATATAAAATTCAATTAGTAAATAACTAAATTATGAAGAAGGCGTATGAATAATCTTTTTATAGCATCAACTATTTTTGCAGTTGATTGTTCTTTATAAAACATTTATCTGAGCAATATTTCCTTATTGTTTAGGCGTTAAACAATGTTTTTATTAACTTCACGGTCACAATAAACCAGATCTAAATAGTAGAAGTGAATGGCAAATAATGTTTTTCCTGAAAATGAGTTAAGAAGGATAGAAAAATTAAAGTCCTATGAGTTAATGGGACTCGGGAAAGACCCTGAGCTGGATGTTTTTGCGCAGGCGGCCTGTCTGATTACAGATTGTCCCGCAGCGTTAATTGCCATGATGGAGCAAGACACACAACGTATTCAAAGTTGCGTTGGTATGGAGCTGGATACCGTTGACAGGAAGAATACAGTCTGTCAATACACCATAATGAGTAAGGAGGTCCTCGTCATTGAAGATACTTTTGAAGACCCACGCTCGTCTTCCAATCCATTGATTCGCGAGGGAAATATCCGTTTTTATGCCGGCGTTCCGCTCCTGGATGATGATGGCGATGCGCTTGGAACGATCTGTGTCATTGATTTCCACCCGAAAACGCTTTCGGATAAACAAAAAGACTCGTTGGAGGAGCTGGGCAAGGCAGTAACCAAAATATTATTGGGAAAAAAACGAAAAGTTCAGGCTGGTTATTTCTCCGAAATTTTTCACTTGACGAACAATATTATTTGTGTATTGGATGAGGCGCGCAAGGTAAAAGAAGTTAACCCCGCATTTAGTAAAGTCCTGGGATTGTCCAGGTCGAATAGTTTAGGCAAATCTATTTTTACCTTATTGGGAGATACTGAAAGGGAATTAGTGTCGGACTTAGGTCGGGTTGAGGAAACCAAATACGGCGTTCAATCAACGAGTAGGACTAAAATAGAGAATGGCCAAGTTGTTGAAATTGAATGGCATTTCAAATATGATCCAATAAATCATGATATTCTGGCTTTTGGCAGAAACGTAACAAAAGAGCGCGAAGAAAAACTCAAGTTGGAGAATTCTGAACGTAGATTCCGTAGCTTTTTTGAAAATGCGATCGGTCTGATGAGCATGCATGACTTGGACGGTAATATTCTATCCGTTAATGAAAAAGGAAGGGAGATATTGCGGTATGCCAAAGAAGAGGTAAAAGGACTTAACCTCAAGAAATTGGTGCCGTCTCATCATGTCGGTCTTGTTGAAGACTATCTCAAACGTATTGCAAGCAACAAAGAGGACTCGGGAATGATGGTTCTTCAAACAAAAGATGGTGAAGACATTTCTTGGCTATACCATAATATGTTGGAAACGGATGAAAATGGACGATCTTATGTTGTCAGTACGGCCTTGAATATGACGGATCGACTGCGCCTTGAAAATGATCTTTTGCATACCAAACAAATCCTGGAGCAGACCAATGCTGTCGCTCAGGTAGGCGGATGGGAGGTCAATTTAGCTGAAAACAAGGTCTATTGGTCCGACTCCACGAAGTTAATTCATGGTGTGGATCCTGATTTTACACCTGATTTTGAACATGCAATCGGATTTTATGAGCCGGAAAGCCAGGTTATTTTGCGTGGAATTTTTGAAAACGCCGTTAAAACAAGAACACCCTATGATACCGAATTGCGTCTATTAAAACAAGATGGTGAATCAATTTGGGTGCGGGTAAAAGGTATTCCCGAATTTGAAAATGATGTGTGTAAACGTGTTTTTGGAATTATTCAGGATATTGATAAAAGTAAATCGCTATTCTTGGAACTGGAACGCAAAGAATCTATGTTACGGGCTTTTGTGGATTATGTTCCTGCTTCGGTTGCTATGTTTGACCGAGACTTTAACTATATTTCGGTGAGTAATCAATGGTTGGAAGATTTTCACGAAGGAGTAAGTTTGCCGCCAAATAGTAACTTTTTTCAATTGTTTCCAAATATACCGGAAAATAGAAAAAAAATCTACCTTGATGCGCTGGAGGGAATACCGTATAAGAATACGGATGAAGTCATACAGGCTGGTGGACTTGCCGAAGCACAACATTTCAATTGGGAAGTAAGACCGTGGCATCTCGCTGATGGAAGTATAGGTGGGATCATTATTTTTACACAAAATATCACTGAATCGGTTAAAATAAATGATGAATTAAAATTAGCGAAAGAGTTGGCCGATCTGGCGAGTAAGGCAAAGTCCGAATTCCTCGCCAATATGAGTCACGAAATTCGAACGCCATTGAACGGTGTGATTGGATTCTCCGATTTGTTATTAAAAACACCATTAAATGACACACAGTTACAATACTTAGGCTATATCAATGAATCTGGAAATAGCTTACTCAATATTATTAATGATATTTTAGACTTTTCAAAAATCGAATCCGGTAAGCTTGAATTATTTGTCGATAAGTATAATGTATATGATGTAGCGAATCAGGTTATTAATGTTGTTCTCTATCAAGCACAACGCAAAGAAGTCGAACTGCTTTTGAACATTGAACAGGGGCTGCCGGCTTTTGTTTGGATTGATGAGGCACGTATTAAGCAAGTATTGGTGAATCTATTAGGTAACGCCGTTAAGTTTACGGAAAAAGGTGAGATTGAATTTAAGATCAGTAAACTTCGCAACGATGAGGATAAATTGACCTTACGTTTTTCGGTTAGAGATACGGGGATAGGAATTCCACCAGAGAAACAACAACGCATCTTTGATGCCTTTACACAAGAAGATAGCTCCGTCAGTAAACGATACGGCGGCACGGGACTAGGCTTGACAATCTCCAACAACCTCCTGAAATACATGGGTAGTAAATTGAATCTGGAAAGCGAACTGGGCGTCGGATCGACGTTCTATTTTGATATCGAGGTCCGATGCGAAGAAATGGAGGAGGAAGATACAGACTTACCGTTAAATCGTGTCCTCGTTGTCGATGACAATGCTAATAATCGGATTATCCTTCAACATATGTTGGCCTATAAAAACGTTGAGTCTGTCCTCGCAGAAAACGGTATGGAAGCCTTACAGTTGCTGATGAAAGGTGAACGATTCGATGTGATTTTAATGGACTATCATATGCCTATCTTATCGGGTCTGGAAACGATAGAAAAGATTAAGGAACTCTTTAGAAAACAAGAAGAAGGCATTCCATTGATTGTATTACATACTTCCTCGGAAGAGCATGAGGTGATTTCTGCATTTAGACAGGAGGAGCGGTCATTCTGTCTACTTAAGCCGATTAAATCTGAAGAACTGTATTCGACTTTAAGAAGGGCGATACAACAAAATAGGGAAGATGCTGTGCAAGTAAAGGCGAATGCAAACTTATCGTTATCATCAGATTCGTACGGTCAAGACGTTCAGGTGCTCCTGGCAGACGACAATGCCGTTAATATGGCGCTTAATTTACGCATGATGGCTAGTATCATGCCTGGCGCCCAGTTAACCGAAGTTTCTGACGGAGCCCAAGCCATTCGTGCTTGCAAAGAAAAACAATTTGATTTTATTTTGATGGATGTTCAGATGCCCGAGGTCGATGGTATTGAAGCAACCAAACAGATCCGGCAAATGTCATCCTATGCTGAGACACCTATTATCGGTGTTACTGCCGGTAATATTTCAGGCGAAAAGGAACGCTGTCTGGAAGCGGGAATGTCAGACTTTCTAGCTAAACCTATTCGTCAACAGGATTTATTCAAGGCCTTGGAAAAAGCCATGTTATCGGTTAAACCTAGTGCTGCCGAAGCCTCGGATCTGGAAGATTTGGACGAGCATCTGGATATGCGACGGCTGGAAGAACAGGCTGGCGATGATCCCGCATTTTTAACCTTTTTTCTGGATTTGGTCGTCCGGGAAATAAAGGGGTCTAGAAAGCAGTTAAAGGAGGCCATTGATACAAACGATATTGTACGCATCAAAGAACTCCTTCATAAGTTGCGGGGAACTTCATCGACAGCCGGACTTATTAAATTGGCTCAAATGACCAAGGACCTTGAGATCAGCCCAACGATTGAAACAGACCTTGCGATCGCTTTTGCGGCAATCGAACAAGAAATGGATATCGGATTGGAATTAATTGCAAAAATCTTAAATAAATAATGATATGTTGATTTTAATAGCGGAAGACGACGAATTGATACTACGTACTGTTGAACACAAATTAGTGAAAGAAGGACACGAAGTGGTGCTGACCAGAAATGGCCGTGAAGCCATCGAGAAAATTAATGAACTGAATTTGGATTTAGTTGTAACGGATATTATGATGCCCTTTGCTTCTGGTATTGAAATTCTTTCGGCAATAAAGAGTATCGGAAAGAAAATCCCGGTTATTGTATTATCGAGTATGGGCCAAGAGGAGGTCGTGGTGGATGCATTTGATTTAGGCGCATCTGATTTTATGGTTAAGCCATTTAGTCCAAACGAACTGATTCTTAGGATAAAACGCCTGATAAATAAATAAAATTATGCACCACCATATCGAGCTACATGAGCTTATTCTGGCTATTGTTATCGTATTGATTTTAGTACTATTATTGATTATCACAGTACTGGGATACAGCTTTTATAGCTATAGAATCCTTCATAATAGGCAATCTTGGCGACAGATCATCGAGTACAAAATTATGGAAACTATAGTAGGTGGCGATGAGAATGGCGATCGAGACTTGGAGTTTGCGAAATACCTGAAGGAACCTTCTTTTCGGGCTCTTTTTTTGGATGTATTAGTTGACTCGGATCGAAAATTTTCTGGTGGAGCGAAACAATCGATCAATAGGTTGTTTCATGATTTTAAATTGGAGGATGAGGCTTGGCGAAAGCTTCGGCATAGAAAAGCTTATCTGGTTGCGGGTGGTGTTCAAGAGCTTGCCGCGATGAATGTTGAACCGGCAATCCCTGAGATAACAGCCAAGCTTAATGATCCCCGTACTGCGGTATATCAAGAAGCACAATATGCGATCGTAAGTTTTAAGGGATATGAGGGACTTGGTTTTTTGGACCATTTCGATCGTCCCTTATCTGACTGGCAACAATTGCGTTTATTGTTTTCTATTCATGAAATACCCGAGCTTTCGGAGTTACATGTGGATACCTGGCTTAAGAGTTCAAATGATTCTGTCGTCGTATTTACATTGCGTTTGATCCGAAAATTTAGATTGATGACTTTTTATACCGAAGTTTTTAGCCTATTGGATCATCCATCTACGAAGGTTCGTGTACAAGCCATACGAACGTTGCAGGCTATTGAGAACAGTGGGACAATTCAGCAATTTATGCAAAATTTTGATCTGCAACCAATAGAAGTTCAGATCGAAATCCTTAAAGCAATGAAGATTGCCAAAAGTAGAGAAAGTGAGTATTTTCTAAAGGATCAACTGTGGAATCATAACCAAGTGTCAATTAAAATTTCTGCAGCAGAAGTACTCGTTGTACTGGGCGAAGAACAGTATTTGCGCGAGATTTCACAACGTGAAGATACATACGACGAACTTACACAAATTATTAAACACGCTTTGCAAGAGAAAAAATGTTAGAGTTTTCCCATATCGTATACGAAATTATAGTTTGGTTATTTTTGCTTTATTCGGCAGCAGTATTCATTATCTATACTTGGATAGGGCTATACGCTTATGGAGCGGTGTTTCGTTACAAACACAATAATACATTTACGGATTATAGTATTATTGCCACCAACCCCAACGCGCCAACATTCAGTCTGATTGCGCCAGCATACAACGAAGGGATGACCATCGTTGAAAACGTACGTTCATTATTGTCGCTGTATTATCATAATCTGGAAATTATTATCGTTAATGATGGTAGTAAAGACGACTCAATTTTGAAATTGATAGCTTCTTATGAACTTGAACCAACGTCCTTTTTTGTTCAGGGAACTATTGAGACCAAGGATATAAGGGGGATCTATAAGAGCAAAAATCCAGCTTTTAAGAAGCTGATTGTTGTTGACAAGGAAAACGGAGGTAAGGCTGATGCGCTCAATGTCGGCGTTAATATTTCTTCGGGAGATTATATCGTCTGTATTGATGTGGACTGCATTTTGGAACAGGATGCTATTCTAAAATTAGCAAAGCCATTTTTGGAGCAGACCGACAAACGCGTTATAGCCTGTGGCGGAGTTATACGTTTGGCTAATAACTGTAATGTCGTGAACGGTTCGGTGGTCGACGTTAATCTACCAAAATCATGGTTGGGACGTACGCAGGCTTTGGAGTATATCCGCGCTTTTATTTTAGGCCGTATGGCTTGGTCCAGAGCTTCTGGATTAATTCTTATTTCCGGGGCATTTGGCGCTTTTGACCGGGAGATTGTATTAGCGTGCGGGGGCTATGACCGAAATACGGTGGGAGAAGACATGGAACTCGTTGTTCGTATGCGCCGCTATATGGAGGAGCAAAAGCAAGCCTACGAGGTGGTCAACATTCCTGATCCATTGTGCTGGACGGAAGTACCCGAGTCAAAAGAAGTATTGCGTAAGCAGCGCAATCGTTGGATGCGGGGCACGATGGAAACCTTATGGAAACATCGAAAACTCATGTTCAATCCCAAATACGGCCGTTTTGGTATGCTCAGTATGCCTTATTGGTTTTTCTTTGAATTCTTGGGACCCATTGTCGAATTTACGGGCTATATTGTTTTTCTAATCTTTTTTATTCTAGGAATAATCAATTGGCCATTTTTCGTTGCACTATTTGCACTGGTGATAGCTTCCGGAATTTTGTATTCGATCTATGCCATCTTGGTTGATCTTGTTAGCCATCAGGTTTATTCGAAGAAACGAGATCTCTCCACCCTGATAACTACGGCGATACTAGAACCTTTATACTTTCATCCCATTGTTGTTAAAGCTGGGGTACAGGGGGTTGTTGATTACTTTCGCAAGCAGCATGGCTGGGGAGAAATGACACGGCAAGGCTTTCAACAAAAAGATGCCAATGAGTCGGTTTGGAAATACCTTGGTCAGCGATTAACTCTGTCGTTACAGAGCTTAGGACCTGTTATGTTGGTTGTCTTTGCCTTGTATATGTTATCTGTTGGTGTCGAGTGGTGGTGGTACGGTCGTCGATTTTCTCAGCTTTCGGAGTCACATGCCGGGAAATACCTGTTTTTGGATAACATCTTGTTTATCTTTCAATCCTTGGCCTGTTTGGGAATCGGCTATTTATTGCTTCAGTTCATCAGCAGTTTTTGGGCAAGACTTCTTATGGTCATATCGTTCTCGTTTATTGTCGTTATGCAATTCATCTTGTTTTTGTATTTTGGCGAATCGAGAAATTTGCTTGGGGCTGATATGTTCTATTACAGTTCGGAAGAGATGAAGCAAATTTTGGAGGCCAGTGGTATGTTGAGTTTTACCAATATTGCTTTACTTTTATTATTGATCGTAATTTCTTGGGTTCCCCTTTGGGTAGCCAATAAACAGACATTCAAAAAGGCTTATGCGAGTATTGCACTGTTATCTTTGGGGATCATATCGTTTTTTGTCTCCTCGGCTTCGCTTTTGGGGGGGAGCTCCGAAAAAGATGAATTCGTCGCCAACGCAAGCCGGAGTAAGTGGCGTTATTTTTTCGATTCCAATTTCACTAATTACGTGGATGAGCACCCTGGGATGCTCGCTATGTTCAATAAAGACGACGATGATGCAAAAGTGGTAGATACTAAATTTCCCTTTTTGAAAAAAGAGGATACTAAAGATTTCCTAGGGGCATACATGCAGAAAACGGCGAAAGTACCCAATTTGGTCATTCTTGTTATCGAGGGTTTAGGACATGCCTATAGTGCTGAAAATGGCTATATTGGCAACTTTACACCTTTTATAGGTACATTGAAGCAACAGTCTTTGTATTGGGATAATAATATGAGTTCCTCGGGTCGGACATTTTCCGTTTTGCCGACCATAACAGGTTCGTTGCCTTTTGCAACACATGGATTCCTGGAACAAGACACCTTGCCTGACAACTTTAATCTATTTAATATTCTGAAGAGTAATGGATTCAATACTGGGTTTTTCTATGGCGGTCATTCTAATTTTGATTTCATGAAAAAGTTCATGGATTATAATAAAATAGATATGCTCATGGACCAAGCCGCATTCGGACCTCCTTATAAAAAATTACCCGAAAAGGGTGGGGAGAGCTGGGGATATGAAGATCAAGCTGTCTTTAGCAAACTTCTTGAAGTACAGAAGGTACAGGAACACCCTTATTTCCATGTTCTTTTGACACTATCAACCCATAATCCGTTTTTGATTAATAATGCGGCTCATTATGAGCAACTATTTGATCAACGTATCGCAACATTGAACCTTACACCCGAACAAAAAAAGTGGGCTTTGGAAAACCGTACCCAGCTTGTTTCGGTGCTGAATCTGGATGATGCGATGGAGCAGTTCTTTAATGAATATAAAAAGAGACCAGATTTTGCAAATACTATTTTTGTCATAACTGGGGACCACGCGATGCCTGAGATACCCTTGCAAAGCAAAATCGATCGTTATCATGTTCCACTGTTGATTTATTCACCACTTTTGAAAGGGCCAAAGACTTTTCATCATTTTGTTAGCCATTTTGATGTCGCACCTTCCATATTGGCCTACTATCGCGAGAATTTTGGTATGAAAACTCCTACACAAGTTACCTGGATCGGTCAGGGCCTTGACAAGGGCACTTCAGCACAGGGTGATGGCATTGCCATGATGCAGAGTAAAAATCAATTGATTGATTTTGTAAAAGGCAGTTACCATCTTTCCGACGGACAACTGTATAAATTGGATGGAGTGCTCAATGAAGATGCCGCCTCGGATAATGCAAGAGAGGAATTGTCCAAGCGCTTTGAATTATTTAAGCGCAAGAACAAACTCTTTTATACCCAGAAGCGACTTCTTCCAGACAGTGTGTATACAAATTACTTTAATAGAACAAAGAAGAACTAGAATTTTCGAATATAACCAAGGATGATGTCCAATTGATTTCCTTTCTCTTTTGGCCTGAATTCTTGATTATAATAGGTGCCCGAAATTGAAAATAGGTTACTTTGTTTCACCGAGAAGTTATACTCGGCACCTACTTTGAATGTCTTTAATTTATAGGAAGCGTTGTCCAATAGATTATTTCGGTTTTCTTCGGGGCTCAGACCCGTTCCGGCACTAAATCCGAAGTAATCGTTTGCTCCTTTTGTATAATAGCGGACTGTTCCGGTATAGGATTGGGAAATATTCTTTTCGCCCGGTGTAAGATAAGTCCTCAGATTGAACCAAAAGTTTTGGTAATATTTTCCTAATGAAGCCGTGTACATCCAGATGTTGTCACTAAAATAAAGCTGACGATATCCGATCTCTCCCTCAAAGCTGTTCGGAAGATTGGCATAGAGAGACACGCCAGTTCTATATTTCGCAAAAATCCCCACATTATTGGAGTATCCAGCACCCACGTAGAGGTAAAATATCTTTGAAAGACGAGGATAAGCCTCCATCTCGAATTGTACGCCATTTTCTGCAAATTTATTTGCATAGTTGGTCCTGAAAATAACTGATCCTATGGGGGTTGCCCGCTTATAACTTAAGCCGACAATGTGCCAATTATGATCAAACTGTTTGTCAAAATAGACGAAGTTGTAGGTCAGACCGATTGCGTTTTTAGCCGTATATTCTTCAATACTTTTTGCCAGTGCTCGAGCTTCTGTGTTTTTAGGATTAATGGCCAATAAACTATGAATTGCCTTTTCGGCAGCTTCATAATGATCGTTGCCATAACTAATTTTACCTTTTAACAGAAGTAGATCCTGCGACTGCGGATGTAGGCTAAGCCCTTTGTCTGTAATTGCAATAGCTTTGTCAGTCTGATCATTCCAATATTCCAAGGAAGCGTAGGCCAAAAAGAAATCTTCATCATTTGTGTTCTTTTTGTCCAGTTCTGTGAAGATGGTTCTTGCCGAATCAATTTTATCCGACCAGGTATAAAGCCGCCCGAGAAAGATGCTAATATCGGTGTAATCCGGTGCTTGAAGTAGCGCCTGTTTGGATAATTGAATGGCTTGCGGATAATCTTTTGAATCAAAGGCTACCTTTCGCGCTTTTACAAAGAGATCATCAGCAGTGAGTTTCGTCTCTTGCGCAATTGAAAATAAGGGTAATAAAGAGAGGGAGAGTAATGGATAAATTACTTTTTTCATTCCAGATCGTAAAGTTGACATTTAAGCTTGCTAATATATAAACTAAAATTAGCAAATTTTGTTTGTCTGCTTTTGTTTTAAAATAAATTTTTGAGCTCTTTTAAAGCGTTCTATCTCTTTTTGCGGAACGCCTTCCGAAATAATCCTTAGAAGGAGAGTTTCGAAAAACGCCAATGGAATGTATCAACAACCGTTAACTGGTTGCTGTCTACGGGTAATCCGGTTATTATTTTAAGCACCTGCATGGCCATCATACTGCCGATAATACCGGGTAAAGGACCCAGCACCCCATTTTTATCGCAATTTGGAACCTGTTCCGGATCGGGGGGCGTTGGAAAGATATCCAATAGGTTTTTACTACCCTGATAGTTAAAGACAGCCAGCTGTCCTTCAAAACCATAGATGCTACCGTACACCAAAGGTTTATCGAGTTGTAGGCACGTATGATTAAGCAGGTAGCGTGTTGTAAAGTTATCACAGCAATCGACAATGATATGATAGGGAGCGAGCAATGCTAGCGCGTTGTCTGCATCTATTTTTACCTGAAAGGGCTCAAAATCAATTGTACTATTGTGTTGCCGTATATAGGCTGTGGCACTTTCTGTTTTTGCCTGGTGTATATTATCTTCGGAATGAATGATCTGTCTATTTAGATTGTGGATTTCAACCCTGTCAAAATCAACCAGGCCAAGTTTGCCTATACCAGCTGCGGCTAAATATTGAACGACAGGGCTCCCGAGTCCCCCTGCACCGACGACCAATACCTTGGCATCCATAATCTTCCGTTGTCCGGCAACGCCGATCTCTTCAATAAAAATCTGTCTGCTATAGCGATCAAAAATGTTATTTTTCATGTATTTAACGTACTATACCGGCATAATTGCTCTCCCAGTCTTTCATCACTGGAGAATAGCCCATCTTTCTGATTTGATTTTTTATTGTTTCCATATCTCTTTCATCACTTACTTCAAATTGTTCCAAAGCTTGCGGATCAACAACATAGCCTCCCGGATTGGTCTTTGAAGCGGCACTCATGGTCGTTACGCCAATAGGTATGATATGATCCCTGAAGGTTTCGTTCTCTCGGGTGGAAATGGAGATTTCTAAATTTTCATTCCACAGGCGGTATGCACAGATCAACTGCAGTAGATCGCGGTCTGCCAAATGAAAATTTGGCTCAACAGAACCTGCGGCTGGTCGCAGGCGTGGAAAGGAAATCGAATAGCGTGTTTGCCAATATTGTTTTTGTAAATAGGCGATGTGTGCCGCGGTGAAAAAGCTGTCCACCCGCCAGTCCTCCAGCCCAAGTAATACGCCCAGTCCGATTTTATGGATTCCCGCCCGGCCTATACGGTCAGGCGTATCCAAACGATAGTCAAAATTGGACTTTTTTCCTTTCGGATGATATTGTTTGTAAACTTCGCGATGGTAGGTTTCCTGATAGACCAATATTGCATAGACTCCGGCTGCCTGCAGTAATCGGTACTCGGATTCTTCCAATGGCTGTACTTCAATGGATATCTGTGAAAAATGAGGTTTTAAAAGCCGAATAGCATTTAGGAAATAAGTGATCTCGACAGTTTTGTTGGCTTCTCCGCTGACCAGTAAGATATGATTGATTCCCATGGCTTTAAGTGCCATTGCTTCCAGTAATAGTTCGGTGTTGCTCAGCGTTTTGCGTTTGATTTTATTGTCCATGCTAAAACCGCAATATGTACAGATGTTTTGGCACTCATTGCTCAGGTAAAGCGGGGCATAGAGCTGTATGGTTTTACCGAAACGACGTTGCGTGATTTGTTGGGTTTTTTGTGCCATTTGCTCCAGATATGGTGCTGCAGCCGGTGAGATGAGCGCTCTAAAGTCAGAGAGCGTTAAATGGTCTTTTTCTAACGCATGTTGTACATCCTGATCAGTAGCGTCATAAATCTGTGCATGGACCTTATCCCAGGAGTATTCATCGCGTATCATTTTGAAATCTGTCATAGTGAATTATCAATCAAATAAAAATGAAGTTAGGGGGCTCGAAGCGATTGCGTGGGAGCCTATCTTTCCCAATCCGGCCTCATAAGCTTTCCGTCCAGCGATAACGGCCTCTCTGAAAGCTTCGGCCATACGTATCGGATTATTAGAGACTGCAATTGCCGTATTGACAAGCACCGCATCAGCTCCGATTTCCATGGCTTTAGCGGCATCGGAAGGCGCTCCGATTCCAGCGTCTACGACCACTGGGACATTACTTTCCTCAATAATAATTTCGAGAAAGTCCAAGGTACGCAGCCCTTTATTGCTTCCAATAGGGGCACCTAAAGGCATAACGACAGCTGTGCCTGCATTTTCTAAACGTTTACAAAGTACCGGGTCTGCGTGAATATAGGGCATGACGACGAAACCCAATTTAGCAAGTGATTCGGTTGCGCGTAAGGTTTCAATAGGATCGGGCAGCAGATAACGTGGGTCGGGATGAATTTCCAATTTCACCCAGTTTGTTTCCAGTGCTTCGCGAGCAAGTTGAGCCGCAAGTACTGCTTCTTCAGCTGTTCGTGCTCCCGAAGTATTGGGAAGCAAATGGATTGCCGCCAGATCGAGCGCGCTGATGAGGCTGTCGTCTGAGCCGGTCTGGTCGATTCGTTTGAGGGCGACGGTGACCAATTGGGAAGCCGAAGCCACAATGGCATCGCTCATTTCCGTGAGATTACCGAATTTGCCCGTACCGAGAAATAATCTGGATTCAAATACGCAATCGGCTATATGTAGGTTGCTCATAGTAAAATTTTATTGATGGATGAAACAATGTTTGGAGTCTTGGTTACGATTCCCGAGAGTGCTACACCGTAGACGCCAATTTCTAATAGATGTTGGATATCTTCAAGTTGGCTTATACCGCCAATTGCGAATATTGGAATAGGGGTTAGGCCTTCTCGGCGGACTTGTTGGATGATGTTTTCATATCCTGCAATCCCCAGTAGGGGACTTAGTTTTTGTTTTGTCGTGGTATAGTTGAATGGCCCGAGCCCGATATAGTCACAATGTTCACTTATTCTTTGCTTTACATTGGCAAAGCTATTGGCTGTACCGCCGATTATTTTTCCTGCACCCAATAGGTGCCGGGCAGCTGCTACACTGCAGTCGTCCAGTCCCAAGTGCACCCCATCAGCGTCTACAGCTGCTGCAAGCGAAGGATGGTCATTGATGATACAGCTGGCACCAAATTCGGAACAAGCCTGCCTGATCTCTTCGGCGAGCGCATAAAGATCTTTTTCCTCGGCTTCCTTCCATCGGATCTGTATCCATTTGGCCCCCGCATCCAGCGCTTTCAGCATGTTGTTTTTTTGTTCCCTTATAGTTTTACCTTGTGAGATATATTGGAGTCTTTCCATAGTTTTTGTTTGCATGCAATAAAATTTTGAATAGGATCCCGATGTTTCCATAAAGTGCCATATAAGGCAATTCCATCTGCACCTTGCTGCATCGGAATAAGACAGTTGTCTTGGTTTATCCCTCCAAGACCGATGAGACGAACAGCAAAGTTGGCGCGTGACGGGAGTTGACCTAGTCTTGCATTATGCGTTCCATACCCCACTTTTGAGATGCTCGGAAATAATGGACTGAAAAAAGCATAGGCCCAACGTTCATCAAGGCTATTGAATTGATCAATATCATGCACAGATGTTGAACAGATTGTTGTAGGCCCCAGTTGATTTGCAGATTCATGCAGTCTACTTTTATCGTTCAGGTGGATTCGTGCAATCCCAAGCTCAGCCGATAGATGCGCATGTGAGTGTAGAACCAATCTGTCGCGGTATATAGGAGCTATAGTTTCTATATATCGCGACATTTGTAAGTCTGTAAAATGATACTTACGCAAATGCAGAATATCAAGACCTTCTTTAAACAACGCTGCTATAATCGCCTGTTCAGAACGGATTGTTTCTGCTGCTGTCAATGCAATAATCATGAATAGATCTCTTTTCCTTGTGCGATGAATTCCTGTGATTTTTCCAGCATCCCCTGGGCGGCACTATCCCTGATTTCCTGCGTTATTTTCATCGAGCAAAATTTGGGACCGCACATGGAGCAGAAGTGCGCAACTTTAGCCGCATCTGCCGGCAATGTTTCGTCATGATATTCCCGTGCGGTATCTGGATCAAGGGAAAGGTTGAATTGATCTTCCCATCTGAATTCGAATCTGGCTTTACTCAAGGCGTTATCACGATATTGTGCACCAGGGTGTCCTTTGGCTAAATCGGCCGCATGGGCAGCTAGTTTATAGGTGATTACACCATCTTTGACATCTTTTTTATTTGGTAGACCCAGGTGTTCTTTGGGGGTAACATAGCAAAGCATTGCACAGCCATACCAACCGATCATAGCCGCTCCAATGGCGGATGTGATATGGTCATAGCCTGGAGCAATATCTGTTGTTAAGGGACCTAAGGTATAAAATGGCGCTTCGTCACAACAGGCCAATTGCTTGTCCATATTCTCTTTGATCAATTGCATAGGAACATGTCCTGGCCCTTCGATCATCACCTGAACATCATGTTTCAAGGCGATTTTGGTGAGTTCGCCCAGGGTTTCGAGCTCCGCAAATTGAGCTGCATCGTTTGCATCTGCAATAGCTCCGGGGCGAAGACCGTCGCCAAGTGAAAAAGCCACATCATATTGTTTCATAATTTCGCATATTTCCTCAAAATGGGTATAGAGAAAATTTTCTTTGTGATGAAAAAGACACCATTTGGCCATGATAGAGCCGCCTCTGGAGACAATTCCAGTAACTCGGGATGCCGTGAGATGGATATAACGAAGCAATACGCCGGCGTGTATGGTAAAGTACGAAACACCCTGTTCGGCCTGTTCAATCAAGGTATCTTTGAATATTTCCCAGGTAAGATCCTCGGCCACCCCCTTTACTTTTTCGAGCGCCTGATAGATCGGTACTGTACCGATTGGGACTGGCGAGTTACGGATAATCCATTCGCGGGTTTCGTGAATATTTTTGCCAGTGGATAGATCCATGATGGTATCAGCCCCCCAACGACAGGCCCATACCGCTTTCTCAACTTCTTCCTCTATGCTTGAACTTACGGCGCTATTGCCAATATTGGCATTGATTTTAACAAGAAAGTTGCGTCCGATAATCATGGGTTCACTTTCAGGGTGATTAATATTATTGGGTATGATCGCTCTTCCGGCGGCGATTTCTTCACGGACAAATTCTGGTGTAATAGCTTTATCATGTGTTCTCGCACCAAAGTTTTGCCCCCGATGCTGATGATCCATTCCAGGGGTACTAGCTTCCAACTGCTCAATACGTTGGTTTTCCCGGATAGCAACATACTCCATTTCCGGGGTAATGATGCCTTGCTTTGCATAATGTAATTGGGTGACATTCTTGCCGGCGGAGGCTACTTTCGGTTTGTGGCTATAGGCAAATCGGAGTTCGTCCAACGTTGGATCAGAAAGTCGTTTTTGTCCATATTCAGAGCTGATGCCAGCCAACTGTATGACATCCTGACGATCCAAGATCCACTGCTCGCGAAGGCGAGGGAGTCCTTTGCGGATATCGATATGGATGGTGTCATCTGTATAAGGCCCAGAAGTATCATAGATTGTTACCGGCGGATTAATTTCGATCTGTCCATTCGTTAATTTGGTTGGGCTCAAGGAGATTTGACGCATAGCGACTTGAATAGGAAATAGTTTTCCGGCTACAAAAATTTTCTTTGCATTTGGAAAGGGGGATTGCGTAATTGTTTCAGCTGTCATTTTTTCTGTATTGTGGTGAATTACTCGGTTGATTTTTTTTGAAAGGCTAGCCGCCTTGAGATGCAGTGATTAAGATAATCTGATCATAAGGTTTAAGTGTTGTCGTAGCCCAGTCCTTTTTGGGGATGACTTGGTTGTTGATGGCTACAGCCACACCCTGGGTTTTGCCAGATAATTCCAAAAGTAACAAGCCTTCTAGTGACGTAAGTGCGGGATCGAAAAATCGAATTTGATGGTTTATTGTAAGTTCCATTCCTTAATTTTTTTTGGTAAAACTTTAGGAATGGCTACACAAAGGCGCAGCAATGCACCTTGTAGACAGCTCACTTTTCCCTACGCCAGTATGATCCGGATCAGGTTCTAAGGGTAAAATCTCAGCCTGCATGAGCAGACACCCCTAAAGTTGCGACTAATATAAGGTTATTTTTATGAAAGTTGCAAGAATTTATTTTGCTGCCTGAGGTATATCGTGCAGGAAAGTACAGGTCACCATGTGGAAAATATTTGATATATTAGATTTTTAAATCAGCTAAAACAATTTAACAACCACCAAGAATAGTATCTTTTCATGCGTAGGATTTTATTGACAATACTGTTGTGTATAACGAACAGCACTTATGCCCAACCTAAAAGCAACTGCATCGCGGTACAGTTGACATGCGAACATCTGGTCAATCCATTGGGTATCGATGCAACCCAGCCGAGACTTAGCTGGCGACTTGAGGACCAACGTAATGGTGCGGTACAACAGGCTTATCAGATCCTTTTAGGGCAAGATTCGCTGGCACTACTGAAGGAGACGAAAAATAGCTGGGATAGTGGCAAACAGCTCAGCTCGTCCATGTTAGTGCCCTATAACGGCGCACAGTTAAAGCCACAGACCACGTATTTCTGGAAGGTTAAAGTATGGGATAAGGATGGTATATCAACAAGCTCTAAAATAGCATCGTTCGAAACTGGAATGATGGGAATGGACCTTTGGAAAGGAAAATGGATTAGCGACAATAAGGATATTCATGCGCGAGAAACGCCTTATTTTAGAACAGAATTTAAGATAAATAAGCCGATAAAGTCTGCACGCGCGTATATTGCCACAGCAGGGCTATATGAACTTTCCATGAATGGTCAACGCGTAGGAGACCATCGCCTGGATCCAATGTATACTCGATTCGACCGGCGTACATTATATGTCGTGACGGACGTAACCCAGCAGCTCCAACAAGGAGAGAACGCTATTGGCGTTGTTTTGGGGAATGGCTGGTATAATCACCAACCACTGGCGGTTTGGAACTTTGATAAAGCACCGTGGCGGGCCCGACCAACATTCTGTTTTGAGCTGAAAATCGTTTATACAGATGGTACAGTAGAAACTATTGTTTCAGATAAGCAGTGGAAAACAGCTTCGGGACCAATTACTTATAATAATATTTACACTGGTGAGCATTATGATGCAAGACTGGAAATACCCAACTGGGACAAACCTAAATATGATGATTCAACTTGGCAGGCTGTTCAGTATAGAAATGCGCCATCTGCACATATCGTTTCCCAACAGATGGTACCGATTCGGCTCGTGAAGTCCTATAAGCCCAAATCAGTGACAAAGATAGACCAACGTACTTATGTTTTCGATATGGGTCAGAATATGGCTGGGATTACAAAAGTTAAAGTCAAAGGAGCTGCAGGGACTATGCTACGTATCAAGCATGGTGAACGATTGTCGGCAGATGGGCGTCTTGACCTGTCCAATATTGATGTTTATTACCGGGGCGATAAGGAAAAGGAGCCCTTTCAAACGGACATTCTTACCTTAAGCGGTCGTAATGATGAGTTTATGGCAAAGTTCGGTTACAAAGGATTTCGTTACGTCGAAATTAGTAGTAGTGCGGCAATTGCATTGGATAGTTCGGCTGTGACCGCTTATTTTATGCATAGTGATGTGCCCGCTATTGGACAGCTCAAGACGTCATCAGCGTTGGTCAACAAACTATGGGAAGCGACCAACAATGCCTACTTGTCCAATTTGATGGGCTATCCGACAGACTGTCCGCAGCGCGAAAAGAACGGTTGGACAGGGGATGGGCACCTTGCGATTGAAACAGCTTTGTACAATTTTGACGGGATAACAATTTATGAAAAATGGATGGCGGATCATCGTGATGAGCAACAGGAGAACGGTGTCTTACCCGATATTATTCCAACTGGGGGATGGGGTTATGGTACAGCGAATGGTTTGGATTGGACAAGTACCATTGCCATCATTCCCTGGCAGATCTATCAGTTTTATGGAGACCCACTTGCATTAGAAGAATGCTATCTTAATATCAAACGCTATGTCGATTATGTCGACGGAATCAGCCCATCTGGGTTGACGACTTTTGGGCGTGGAGACTGGGTGCCAGTGAAGTCACAGTCGAATCTGGAGTTGACCTCCTCGGTTTATTTTTATGTGGATGCGACCATCTTGGCTGCTACGGCTAAATTGTTTGGATACACAGCAGATCAACAAAAATATGAACTGCTGAGCAGAAAAATTAAGACGGCCATCAACGCTAAATTTTTAGATGCTTCCAAGGGTATTTATAGCAATGGAACACAGACTGAACTGAGTGTTCCACTCTATTGGGGTGTGGTACCTGACGAAATGAAAGCCCGGGTTGCAGCCAGCCTGAATAAGAAAGTGGAAGAGACCAACTTTCACTTAGATGTAGGGGTATTGGGTGCAAAAGCATTATTGAATGCGTTAAAAGATAACGGTTATGCAACGACAGCCTATAAGGTTGCGGTACAAGATACTTATCCGTCTTGGGGATGGTGGATTGTAAATGGCGCAACAACATTGTTGGAGAACTGGGATTTAAAAGCAACCCGTGATATTTCAGACAACCACATGATGTTTGGCGAAATCGGTGGTTGGTTTTTTAAATCTATCGGCGGGATTCTGCCAGATCCTAAACAACCTGGATTTAAACATGTGCTCTTAAAACCCATCTTTCCCCAGGAACTGAAAGAATCTTCTATTTCTTATGATTCACCCTACGGTAAAATTGTTTCCGAATGGAAGTTAAAGGATAAAAAGATTGTTTATGATATCCAAATACCCGCAAATGCCACGGCGACATTTTATCCGCCGGATAATGTTAGCATTAGCAGTAGCGATGTCGTCCAATTGGACGCTGGTAAACATAGGCTGGAGCTGGAACTCAAGTAATCATAGGCTCCGATCTGTTGTTTCATTGCCCCGACCGTTGGTATTATGCTCTTATCATGTTATGTATTAGAGTGCTTTTGCAAGTTTACCAAGCTGTTTTAATTTTAAAGCGAGTTCATTGCTCCAGGGTAAACCAATACAGAGACGCATGCAATGGTGAAATTGATCCTGTAAGGTGAAAATCCGCCCCGGTGAAATGCTGATCTGTAGTTTAAGCGCATAGTTATATAGCTTGCCTGTATCGATGTGTTTTGGAAACTCGACCCAAAGGGCAAGTCCACCCTGTGGACGGCTAATTTTAGTGCCTTCCGGAAAATGGTCCGAAATGATGGCAGCGTAGTGCTGGTAGTTTTCCGTTAATGATCTACGAAGTTTACGCAGGTGGTTTTCATACTTTCCAGTTAATAGAAAATTTCCAACCGCCTCATTGATGATCGCCGTAGATGACAGGGAATGGATCAGTTTTAGTTTGATAATCTGCTCTTTGTATTTTCCAGGAGCAACCCATCCGACACGGAAGCCTGGAGCCAACGTCTTAGAAACGGATCCACACCAGAGGACATTGCCATCCCGGTCAAAAGATTTGCAACATTTGGGGCGTTGGGTGCCAAAATGGAGGTCGCTGTAGGTGTCATCTTCGATTAGCGGAATTTGGTGTTTTGACAGCAATGCCACAATTTCCCGCTTATGCTCATCCGGCATGCAATAACCCAAAGGGGTGTTAAAATTGGGGACCAGTAAACAGACTTTAATTTGGGGCAATAGATTTTTGAGGGCTTCAATGTCTATTCCTATGATGGGGTCCGTAGCTATTTCCAGCACCTTAAGCCCTAGACTGACGGCAAGTTGGAGGATACCCGGATAGCAGGGGCTTTCCAGAGCCAGTGTATCTCCAGGTTTGGTTAAGGCCATCAGACACAAAACTAAAGCATTCATACAGCCGTTGGTGGTAACGACATCATCTTCATTGAGATTTCCACCCCAGGCCAATGAACGTACGGCCACCATACGACGTAATTTTATATTGCCTTGCAAGGGTTCATATGCTGTGCCACCATCGCTGAGCTCCCGTGTAGCGAGGACGATTTCTTTTTTTAATTTTGCGGTAGGTAGGAGACTTCCGGAAGGAACACCGATTGAAAATAAGGTTAAGTCCCGACGTCCCATGGTTGAATACACCTTATTCATCAATTGATCCGGTTCTCTGTTGTTGGCGATTGGAATAGGTTGACTGGCTGCCGCCAACGGAAGTTGCAAATAGTTTGGAGGACTAACGAAGTAGCCGGATTGGGGCTTGGACTGTATAAGAGAACGTTCTTCCAATGCTAGAAATGCCCTTTTTGCGGTATTTATACTGATACCGTGTTCAGCGCTTAGGTTCCTCACCGAAGGTAGTTTTTCGCCAGCTTTTAAGACGCCTGATTTAATCTTATTGGCAATATTGTCTGCTATTTCATGATACAAATAGTCTTTTTTCATCAAATAAGGATTAGTGTTCGTCTTCAAAGGTAACTGTGTCCATTGAATTATCAAAAACTGTGACTGTGCTTAATTCTTGTAATGGACGAACTTTGTGTAAAAGATTGATACATGGCGCAATTAAGTATAAGTAAATTACAGGAAAATACAACAAGCGGTTGGTTAAATGGTTTTATTGGTGTGGTATTATTTAGCGGTTCGTTGCCGGCAACACGCATGGCCGTTTTAGCGTTTGACCCTGTATTTGTTACACTAGCAAGGGCTTCCATTGCAGGCATATTGGCACTGATAACATTGATGGTTTTTAAGGAAAAACGTCCAGAAAGAAAGCAATTGGGGTCGCTATGCATCGTGGCAATAGGATGTGTCGTTGGATTTCCCTTACTAAGCGCTTTGGCTCTGCAGCACATCACGTCCGCACATTCCATCGTTTTTATCGGTATTTTGCCCGTATCGACAGCTGTATTTGGTATTATACGCGGTGGCGAGCGTCCGAAGCCAATCTTTTGGCTGTTCTCTGCTTTAGGGAGTCTACTGGTGATCGGCTATGCGCTGGCACAAGGACTAACAGCCTCACCTTTAGGCGACGTTTTAATGATCTTATCGGTCATTCTCTGTGGTTTGGGCTATGCTGAAGGTGCAAAATTGACCAAGACGCTAGGGGGCTGGCAGGTCATTTCCTGGGCCTTGGTTTTGTCGCTGCCGTTGATGTTGCCACTTACCTTTGTCTACCTTCCATCGTCTTTTGACACTGTGCCTATCGGGGCCTGGGCCAGTTTAGCCTATGTGTCGATGTTCAGTATGTTTATTGGCTTTGTTTTTTGGTATAAAGGACTTGCCCAAGGTGGCACGGCGACCATCGGACAATTACAGTTACTCCAGCCTTTTTTCGGTCTGGCTTTAGCCGCCGGGCTTCTTCATGAACAAGTCGGTGTTGGCATGCTGGCCGTAACAGTTGCTGTTATTCTTTGTGTCGTTGGAACGAAGAGATTTGCCCGATAAATGCATTAGAAAAAAGAGAACTGGATTATAGGCTCTCTCGGAAAACGATAAATTTATTAACTTTAACTTTTAGGGTATCATTCGAGGCGTATTTGATCGAATGATGTGTATTTATCTTGTATTGGCAAAGAAAACAGCGTATGATTTTACCGTTTGAACCTTATAATCCGATATGGAAAGCGAATTTTGACAGTATTCAACATGAACTTTTTACGTTGTTGAAACCAATAAGGTCGAGGGTTGATCACATAGGCAGTACGGCCATTGAGGGATTGTCTGCCAAACCAATCATTGATATATTGATCGGTTTAGAGGAAGAAAACGATCTTGATCGCATTCCGCTCCTGTTGCGGGACAATTGCTATGTATATTATGAAAAATACAATGAGGATATGCCTTACAGACGTTTTTTTATCGCCCTGATTGATCGTCCTGAAGTATTAGGATTACCAGAGCAAATCGCACCTGGCGATGAAATTCCTGCACGATTGCATGACCATTCGTTACGAGTAGCACATATCCATAGCATACCCTTGCAATCAAAACACTGGTTGCGCCATATAGCCTTTCGCGATTACCTGCGTACGCACGACAATGTAAGAGATCGCTATCAGGCACTCAAAGAAAAATTGGTACTGCAGCAATGGAAAGATGGTAACGATTATAATGATGCGAAAGATGAATTTTTGAAAGAGCATGAAGCAAAAGCTGTGGAATGGTACAATAGTGGAATGGTACAATAAAGGTTGCGGAACAATAGAATCGTATTACAATGAGAACCTTGGACAAGCAGCGTGGATGCATCGGATTAAATTGGTAAGAAATTAAGGTTATACTAGCTAAATTTAGGTATGAATACATTATTGGAAGAATTTGAGCATATTATTCAGAAGTTTTCTTCGCAAATTTTGGAAATAAATGATGACGATTTTAATCGCAAATTAGAACCAGATAAATGGAGCAAAAAAGAGATTCTGGGTCATCTAGTCGATAGCGCTTTTGTTAATTACCAACGGTTTATAAGAGCTCAATTTGAAGAAAATCCAAAAATATACTATGATCAGGTAGCCTATTGTGCATCTGCAGGTTACCAACATGCTGAGACCGAGAAATTATGCAATCTATGGCGATCGGTAAACGAACAATTGTTGTTTTTGTTTAAGCAGGTAATTGCGAACAAATTGATTCAAAGGACTTGTAATGACCATAGCCTCGAATTTTTAATGCTTGACTATGTGGTGCATTTGAAGCATCACAGAAATCAGATTTTGTCCGAATGAAAAAATTTAGGAAAGGATAGCATGAGAGCTCTTTGTTCAGGCATCAGTAAATTTAATAGTCCATAAAAAATAAGGGATGGAGATACGGAAATTGAAAGCGGGAGATAGTGCTGACTTATTAAATGCAATTAATGGAGCTTTTGCCGACTATATTGTACCATTTCAGTTAGACGCATTGCAATTGGAGTCGAAGATCAGAGGCGAGGATATTTTAATGGACTTGTCAGTTGGTGTTTTTGACGGAATACAACTGGTAGCTTTTATCATGCATGGCATGCGAGAAATTGAGGGTAGTAAAGTGATCTACAATGCTGGTACAGGTGTTTTGCCCGCCTATCGGAACAGCGGATTAGTCGGTGAAATGTACAGATTTATGCAGCCATCCTTCAGAGAGTATCGCGTGAAAAAATTACTATTGGAAGTGATAGAAAGTAATCGACGTGCTATTCGGGTATATGAAAAAAATGGTTTTGTTAAAGGCCGTAGATTACTGTGCTTTGGAGGAGAACTTCATGTAAAGATGGGTGCTTTATCTGGCAGAACACAGCCTATCCGTATACAGTCTATCCATGACTTTTCTTGGGATATTTTGCAGTCTTTTTGGGATGTTGAACCCAGCTGGCAAAATAGAAGTGAGCGTAGTGAATTAATTCAGCTTAAAGGGTTGGGGGCATTTATTGGCTCCGATTTGGTGGGATATATCTTGTTCAATTCGTCCAATAGGCGGATCTACCAAATTGCGGTAGCACAGCAGCATAGGCGGAAAGGTATTGCAACACAGCTTTTATCCGAGCTGAAAGTATTTGTGTCCAGCGCAAAGGTACAAATTACTAACGTTGATGAAAAAGCCAAAAACTTGCAACTATTTCTACAAAGACAAGGCCTGGTCAACACAATCAACCAGATTGAAATGGTCAAGATGATTTTCTGATAATATCAATTAAAAATTAAAGTATTTCATTTACGATCAATAATTGTGAAAACAAATGTTGTTGTAAAAGTGTTGTTTAACAAAAGGTTAGATAGGATGTGCTATTAAACTGTCCATTATAATTCTATTTACTGGTGTAATTTTACCATCCCTCGGAAAAGACGCTCTTCAACAATTTAAACGACACTAATTTTTAAAACATATGAAATCGAAGTCATTTTTAATCGCAATTGTCTCAAGCTTATTGTTGTTGGCTTGTAGCACTTCAACAAGGATAACAGATATCTATAAAAATAGAGACCTTACTCCCAAACAATACCAAACAATATTCATTATTGCAATGACAAACCACGCTAAAGCAAAGGAGGTCATTGAATCCAATTTGGCAGAAGCAGCTTCCATGCATGGCTACAAGGCTATTAAAAGCAGCGACGTTTTTAGACGGACGTTTACCAAAGATGAAAGTCAAAACAAAGATTTAGTGATGAAAGCAGTACACAGTTTGAATGCAGATGCCATTTTCACTGTTACCCTGATCGACAAAGCCAGCGAGACCCGATATGTACCGGGAAATGGGCCTTATATGCCTTATCCGAGATTTGGTTGGTATGGTAATTTTTGGAGCTATTACTCCCATTGGTACCCAATTGCATACGATCCTGGTTATTACACGACGGATAAAATGTACTATCTGGAAAGCAATCTATATGATGTTAGCTCCGAACAACTGCTTTGGAGTGTACAGTCTGAAACGATCAACCCTTCCAGCTTAGCAGATTTTTCTAAAAGTTATACAAAGGCGCTCGTAAAAGCATTGGAAAAGGATATTGCTGCTAAATAGCCATTGATAAAAAGTATGCTTTAAAAGCTAGCTTCAATTTAAATAATGTATTTGTGTAAAAATATTCTTTATAACACCGATTCAGTACCTCGTAAAGGTGTTTTATGGTGTAATAATAAACTAAATTGCATTAATATTGTTATATTGGCAAGCAATAAAGTTAGCTCAAATCAGATGAGGTACAAATTATATAGAGAACAGCAATTGACCTGCGATATGGATACCGCATGGGCATTTTTTTCGTCACCCATGAATCTTTCAGAAATTACTCCAAAAGATATGGGTTTTGTAGTCACCTCAGACTGTGATCAACAAGAAATTTTTGAAGGAATGATCATCGATTATTTGGTATCTCCGATTCTTCGGTTTCCGCTGAAGTGGAAGACCAAAATAACGCAGGTGGAAAAGAATAAAAGTTTTACTAATTTCCAACTAAAGGGACCTTATGCCTATTGGAATCATTTTCATGAATTTATTCCAAACGAAAATGGGGTACTCATGAAAGACAGGGTTGACTATGAATTGCCTTTGGGGATTCTAGGCACAATTGTGCATGGAATTTTTGTTAAAAGGAAGTTGGAGCGAATCTTCGATTACCGTCATCAGGTTTTAGAAAAATTATTTAATCAAACTCAGAATTAGTGGTAACGAATCTATTGCAGTTCACGTGACCGAAAAGAAAGAAGTAGTCTACAATGAAGAAATTTTATCAAATAAGCAATGGAGTTGCTTTGGTCATCACTGTGATCATTAATTACCTATCCAATACGGGGATTTTTAATGGGGAGACCATGGCAACAATTTCTGCTAAATATCAAAATCTATTTACACCTGCGGGATATGCCTTTTCCATATGGGGTCTCATTTATTTGGGGTTGTTTGGATTTGTAATTTATTTTGGTCCTTTTGTCAGACAGACAAATGAAAAAGATAAAGTAGTTTTAAAAGTCGGATGGTGGTTCTTGATTTCTTGTCTAGCAAATAGTTTATGGGTCATTACCTGGTTGTATGACTATACCTTTTTAACTATTTTATTGATGGTCTTACTTTTTGTGTCGCTATTAAAGATAATTTACTATACACAAACTATTGCGTTTCATGCTGCACGCAGCAAGCGTATATTTCTTAAGATACCTTTTCAACTTTATGCAGGGTGGATTTCTGTCGCTTTGATTGCCAATATTGCAGCCTATCTGACGAAGATAGGCTGGGGAGGTTTTGGATTATCAGCTACCATGTGGGCTATTATCATGTTTTCAATTGCATTAATTCTTCACTTATTGATGATCTGGCAACGTCATTTGCCGGTATTTGGACTTGTCGCCGCATGGGCTTTAATAGCCATTGCAGCTGCTAATAAATTAGTTAATAGCACTGTATATGCAGCGGCTATAATGGCAGCCATTATTGTTTTGCTAAATGTAATTGTGTACTTTATTCAATATCGTAAGCGACAGCCTTTCTAGTCCTTACCTAATAAAGTGCATGATTCTGTTGGCAATCGAATTTTAAGCTTTCCATAGTAATGCAGCGAAGCCAACTATTATTTTATTGCTGATTTTGCAATCAATAGCTTTTGAAATTCTTTTCCGATAAATGGATTGATGACGTGCTGAAATCCTTTTTGCAATGTAAAGACAGTGATAGTCGCATCAGACTCCGGCGAATAGATCACATCTGTTCCCCACCAACCCCCATGATAGTAGGCGTTGAATCCCATGTCAAAATGATAAATTCCCAAACAATATTTAGATTTATCCGACGAAAGAACATAGGTATGCATCGCTTCTAGAAGCTTTTTATCCTGAATGATTTTCCCGTTAAATAGATATTGGAAAAACAGGGAAGTCTCTTTGGCTGTTGCTGCGATTCCGCCGCCTCCGTACAGATCCCAGGAAGGATCAATAGCATAAGAGTCCCAGTTGTATTTGTTAGCGTATTGATGGGCGAGTGGCAAGGTGCTTTCAGGATAATGCTCTAAGTTTATAAACCATGTCTTTGTAAGATTTAATTCTTTGTATTTCAGTAAATTTCGAATAGCTGTATAAAATGGCAGATGCGTTTTTTGCTCAATAATCTCGGTGAGGAGCAAATAATTAATATCAGCGTAACTAAACTTTTCCCCGACAGGCTGTGGGCTCCCGATATCGATGGATCTTTTGATCTGCTCGTCTTTTTTCCATTTATATTTAGGATGCTGATTGACGAATTCAAAATAAGCTTCATCTACATAATCTTGAATTCCCGAAGTATGTGACAGCAAGTTCTTTATAGTGATTCCCGCTAGATTATAGCCATCGCTTTCAAATAGGTGACGTGTTTTTTTTGATAATAAATTGGCAATCGGTTGATCAATAGAAAATTCACCTTTTTCTACCAATCTTAGCATTGCTGCAGCAACATAAGGTTTTGTGTTGCTAGCAATCAAAACAGGCTGTTGGTCTTCCAGCGCTTGGTTCGTGCTGGTATCTGCTACTCCTCTTGCATAACTCCAGGAAATATTGTGTTTCGGTGCTTCTACATGAACAATAATCCCGATTGCATCCTTATTTTTATCATAAATAGAATCTACTTTATGCTTAAAAACTGGCTGTAATTGAGCCCATCCGATTAATGGAATAAACATGGTATTTAATAACACGATTTTTTTCATATGTTCTTTTCTAAACGTGTATCTCAGATCCAGAAACTGTCTGAGCATTGCTAAGTATATTTCTTTACTACTTCACTAACAGACGCCACTGCACCTGCGAAAGCATTGATCCTACAGTAGGAGTAACGGATTTTGCTTCCTGTTGCGCTTGTGAAAATAAGAATTAAAATAATAATCTTGATGGTGAAAAATGTAAAATAGCACATCAGTTTTATTTCTTGTCGTATGCAAAGTCTTTTCAATATATAAAATGTTAGATTTATGGTGTAAAAGAAGCTTATCGTAAGGATATGAGAAAAGTAATTGCAGCATTCAATATGACCCTTGACGGGTTTTGTGATCATACAGCTGGCATTCCCGATGAGGAAATACATCTTCATTATACGCATCTATTAAATAACGCTGATGTCATTTTGTATGGTAGGATTACTTATCAGCTTATGGAATATTGGCGGCCTTTTGTGAAAAGTCCCTCAGGTGAAAAATCAATGGATGACTTTGCATTGGCTATCGATAAAATTCCAAAAGTTGTTTTTTCAAATAGCCTGAAAAATATAGACTGGGCAAGTGCAAAATTGGCCGATGGTATACTTAAAGATGAATTATTGAAATTGAAACAGCAATCCGGTAGGGATATTTTGGTTGGGAGTCGAAGTTTAATTGTACAGTTGTTGAATCTCAATTTGATCGACGAATTTCAACTGTGCATTTATCCAGTTGTTGTAGGACAGGGGCTTTCACTTTTTGAAAATATAATCCATAGAAAAGTTTTTAAATTGTTAAAAACAAAGCCTTTTTCTGGCGGATCAGTCCTCTTGTACTATCAATACAGTCCAACACCTACTTCCCTATAAACTATTCCATCGGGAAATATCGGCAACACAGCGGGAAATCCAGATACCTGCAGCTCCTCTGATGAAATTTACATTTGTAATGTAATTTAAAAAGAATTCATTATGAAATATAAACATTCAATTTTGTGGGCTATAGCAGCATTCCCCTCGCTAATTACCGCTTGCAAAAGAAATGATGCTATGCCATCGATGTCGGAGACGACCATCACGATAGAAAATGTATTGGATTCGAAACCATTGGTCGAGTCTGGTCGTTTTAAAAACAATGGTGCTTCGCCAGTGATTATGCCTGGTGAAGCAATTTCAATTAAGTTTTCTGCAGCCAAAGGACAAGCGCTTAGCTTTGCAACGATGTATGGTTGGTCGAATGATTTGTTTTTTGCTCCAGAAAATCCTGGCATAAAGCTGTATCAGGACAATGGAACTCCGGTTGAGGGCGATGTTTCGGTACAGATCAAATTATGGGATAATGGTACTCGTATCAATCAGAGCCCAGGCGCAGCTGTAATGCACCCGGGAACCACAGAAACTGCTCCAAAAGCTATTAGCGAAGTAAATGGAACCGATGCACAGGGCAATACTTATGCTGCAGCTTCTACTTTAATGAAGGCAACACTTCATTATGAAGGGAATTCCAATTTTACACTTATAATCACGAATACCTCTGGCGATACGAGCAATCCGACTCCCTTCAGTCCCGGAGTTTGGGCGATTTCATATATCGCAGGAGGCAAGCTGATAAATTCTAATCCATTATTTGAGGCAGGAAAACCAAGTGCAAATGGCATGACAAATATTGCGGAAATGGGAGACAATAGCGTTTTAGGAAATTATATCAATACACAAACAGGTATTTTTACACCATTATCTCCGGTTTTGGTGGTGTTGTATAAAGGCATCGAAAACCCGATATATAAAACCGGTGAAAATGACCTTGGAAAAGGACTGAAAGATTTAGCGCAAAAAGGTGATGCATCAGGCCTGGCGACTTATCTTAAAACACTCGCAGGTGTAAAAGCTGTTTATATCCTTCCGGCTGCTAGCTCAACTGTATTACTTCCTAAAATCGGAGCGCAGGCGGGAAGTAGCGTTTCGCAGCAGTTAAGTGTAGCAAGTGGAGACCGAATTGCCATTGCAAGCATGTATGGGCTTTCCAACGATTGGTTCTTCGCCACAAAAGATAATGGAATTGATGCAACAGTAAAAGGAGATGTATCCTATTCAATCGGATTGTTTGACAATGGGACAGCGATTAATCAGTTTCCCGGAGCCGGCAATGAGCAAGCAGGATTAGGCGGCACTCCTGCGACAGAACGTAAACCTGTTATAGAAGTGCCTAATCCAAATGGGTTCACCACACTGCCATCAATTTCCAGCATGATAAAAGTAACAATCAACTAATTTTTGAGTCCGGTTATACGTACGAAAATCTCATGGATATTATTGTCCTTACTGGAGACAGGACAATCAGCAACCTATTACATGCGGGGCTAAAGTATCGATTGAGTTTCCATGGGGAAAAAGTATAGATTCAGTTTAATAAGTAGTAAATGTGTTGTAAAATGAAAAATTATATAAAAACAAAATTAGCTGCGTTTATTGCGTTGCTGTTATTCACGACGTGCATCGCAGGCCTAGCCAATGCGCAAGAGCCTTCTCGCATGAGTAAAGCTGACGGCGTGATACATAAAATCGAAATGAAGCAATCACCTTATCATATTCCGCAAAATCCGGAAGACATCAGCCCGCTATTGTGTGGAGAAAAAATACCGATGGCCGTATTGTTTGACGTTTCCGGTAAACGATTTGATCTCAATAGGGCGATTTCCCAAAAACCGACCATTTTGGTTTTCTACCGCGGTGGCTGGTGTCCTTATTGTATCAGACAACTTTCGGGCTTACAAGAGGCCTTTTCAGGATTGGAGGAAATGGGGTATCAGTTGATTGCCATAAGCACAGACGAATCTGAAGGACTAATGGAAGCTGCAGCAAAAGAAAAATTAAGCTATACACTTTTATCGGATTCAGATCTTGCGCTGTCGAAACAAATGGGGATTGCATATAAAGCTCCAAAAGACTATTGGGAGATGCTTCCGAAAACAACTGGAGGTAAGGACAGCGAGTTATTGCTCCCAGTGCCATCAGTTTTTATAGTCGATCAAACGGGAACCATACACTTTGAATTTATCAATCCCGATTTCAAACAGAGATTGTCCTCCAATCTGCTGCTTGCAGCTGCAAGCAGCATTAAAGAAGACCTTTAAATTTCTAGTTTTTGGATAGTAGACTCTTAAGAAAATGATTAAATTTAAGCGAATTGAAATGCTGTAAGTAAACGACAACATGATTAGGGAGTATAATGATAACGTGACCGCTGCACGGTTTGTGATGCATAGTGACAACAACCAGTTTTCAGGTAGGGGACTTCGTAATGCGGGTTCTCTGCCTATCAACACATTTATCTACAACAAGGGCGGCGAACAGAAAGTGACGATCGATGAGATTAGCTATACGATGCCAGCAAGGTGTATACTTCCTTTGGTTTCCAATCAGCATTTTGTATTTGAGCAGCCCGATGCGCTGACTGCCTGGCAGTTTAATAGGGAGTTCTATTGTATCGTTGACCACGATGCTGAGGTCGGTTGTGTTGGTTTTCTGTTCTATGGTATTCGACATCCAATGTTCATTGTATTAAATGATACTGCTGTCGAAGAAATGTCTCATCTGGAGAATGTGTTTTCCAATGAGATGATGGTAAAAGATAATTTTCAGGGTGAAATGCTGCGCACCCTTCTTAAGAGAGTTATTATCAATACCACAAGAATTGCAAAGCTCCAAAGTGAAAGCTATCAGCTATTTCCCGACGAAAAAATGGATATTGTGAGAAAGTTTGCATTGCTACTGGAATGTAACTTTAAAGAGGAACATGAAGTCAGGTTCTATGCCGCTGCACTCAACAAATCACCAAAAACACTGAGCAATGTATTTGGGCTGTTGAAACAGTCAGCGCCATCTGTTCTTATCCGTAACCGAATAATTCTTGAGGCTAAAAGGTACCTCCATTATACCGAGAAGTCAGCGAAGGAAATAGCATACGAACTCGGTTTTGAAAGTCCTGCCCATTTTAGCCGGTTTTTCAAAAAGTACTCTGGAACAAATGTTTCAGCTTTTAAGAACCTTTGATCATAATTCAAGGCACGGGTTGCCGTTTAGAAAAAGACTGTATTGTATGGGAATTTGATTTTATACCTTTCAATGAATATGCGATTAAGGTTTCCTTATGAAAAATAAGTGAATTTGCTCCTAAAATAAAAAGTATGCCATTGGTAAGCTGGCGCTAGAAAACCTATTTGTATGTTACAGGACGGTGGGATTTGCTTTCATTGATACAGAAAATAAATAATGGCAGCACCATTGTATTAATTATAGGGCTTGAGTATTTTACGGATCAAAACGATTTTTCAAAAAATAGAGGATGACCTATATTGTTCAAGAATTGTTTAAGTATTTCATGTCCTGCAACCAGACTACAAATTTCGCCCCATAATTTTCTTTGTTTTCAACAATTTGGGGTGCTAACTTATGACCTATAAAATCTTTAAAAATACAAATCGATTCAATGGTAAAAAACTTAATATGTTTAAACTTTTTATTGACAATATCAGGATTGTAATGTTGAAGATTATTCCTTTTTAAAGAAGAAAGGAGATAATTATTATGAGATAACCTATCAGTCAAAGTTGGACGACATTGTTTTATTTTTTAGATTTCAATCTGTGTCAGGACATTGGTATCAAGCATATTATAGTTTTGAATGGAACTAGATAAATGATCATTTGGAAAGAGCAAATTAATAAATCTTCTTTTGACCATCTTCAAGGGAGACTTTTTCTCAATATTTACGATAGCATAGATTTCGTTCAATGAGGCTATGCGATTAGGTGCGAACTTACAACCTATCTTTTCTTGATACTACAATGGTAATTTTCTCACCAAAGGATTAGTTTTTTGCAGATGAATTGCATTTGTGATCTATAACTAGTAATTTGATTAGTATAAACCTAATTAATAGTTATGGGAAAACGGTCAACTGCATTATTGGCTATAGTTTCATTCTTGTTATCAATGCCTTTGATAATCTTAGGGCAGAGGAATAACGGCTTTATTATTCAAGGAAAGATCGACACTGTTCCGAATGCGAAATATAGAATTATGTATAGAAATAATGAAAAGAAAATAGATGATTTGCTACAATTATCTGCGGATCGAACTTTTACTTTTCATGGTAGTATTGGTGAGCCGACGCGGGTTAATTTTATTATTGATAATGATTTCAATCCACGACTTGTAAAAGATCAAATTGTTTACTCATTTTGGGTTTCACCAGGGGATACGGTTGACTTTCATGGTCTAACAGGTTGGCTTGTGGGCCCTAAAAGCAATTTGAAAATAGATGATAGCAAATATGTATTGAAAGGTTCCACATTGGATAAGATAGCAATTACCTATGGCGAAAACCGAAGAGCCATCTATTTATCAAATAAAGACCAAGAAAAAGCGACCGGACTAGAGGACAGCATAATAAGCAAATTTATCCAAAACAATCCTAACAGTTTCTATAGCTTATACCTTTTGAACAGATCTTTTTCGTCCTTGAGTAGACACCCCGACTTGCTAAATACTTTGTATAACGCATTGTCAACCGAACAAAAAAATAGCTTCACAGGCATACTTTTGAACAAAAAGATAAAGGCTCAGCCTCAGCTTGAAATCGGCAAAAGTCTTCCCATTTTTGAGCTTGCAAACGATAACGGCAATCTCGTTAGTCTTGAAGACTTCAGAGGTAAATATGTTTTGGTTGAGTTTTGGGCAAGTTGGTGCGGGCCATGCCGCAAGGAATTTCCCCTTTTGCAATCTTTGCATAGCGAATACAAATCAAAAAACTTTGAGATCCTGGCCGTATCGATCGATGAATCACGTATGGACTGGCTTACAGCAATAAATAATGAAAAGCTTTCATGGACTAATGTAAGGGACAAGGGGGGGCTTAGTGGTGAACTTTATCAGATTTTTGGTTTAAAAGGAGTTCCTGACAACTTTCTTTTAGACAAAGAAGGAAAGATTGTAGCACGAAACCTTCGGAGTAGTGAATTAAAAAAAGTATTGCATAAATTGATTTCGGACAATTAGTTATAGGAAGAAGCAAAACGTTATTATTCTAAAAATGACATAGATGTGACTGCATTACATTGATTCAGGTTTATTCCATTGCGGGATACAGAAGAAAATTTTATTTATTTTGATCAATAGATGCCATATGATTATATTGTCACTCTGATAGAAGCTGAAAGGCCGGATAGTCATTCAGTTTTAAGTAGTTAGAAATGTTGTAAAGACTGCCAAAAATAAAACATATACAAAGTTGGGAATAAATTACGAACAGTTTGCTGGTAAAAAGTGTCGTGAACTTATGCAAATCCAGGAAATATTTAGAGAACAATTGAGCATGGACGGCTATCAACATTGGTTTTACGATGCTGAACTTGCACTCTTGCGGTTATACAATGACGATAAAGATCAATTGTATTTCAAATATATTCCTATTGGTACTTTTTCACTTACATCAGAAACGTGGATGTGGAGTTGGTTCAATGACCATTGTCTCGAGCCTAATAAGGACAGCACATTTGCAGTTAGAGAATTTGGAATCAAAAACGATTATCGAAAATTGATAGATGGAACTTTCCCAGCCGATGAGTTCGATTGTTGGGAATTTGCGGCGATATCTTTTGATCTTTTGGGCGGCATGGGAGTGTATAGGGTTTCCACCGAAAAGCTCCAAAGCTATTTTCTCATCATTGCTGTTTTAGAGGAAGATTCTCGGGAAGTTATCCATTTTAACCAAGCAAAAGTTGAATGCAAAATCCATGGACGATCAAGACCCGCATTTATTTGTCAGCATCTAAACTTAGCGGATCCCAAAGGCTTTGAAGAGGCTTTTGAAACATATAGAGGGATGGAACTTGGTGACGATGACGATTTTCAAGCTTGGTGTGATAAATGTGAAAAGGTCAGGCTCAGAAATAATGGTTGGAACGAAGATTCTGAGAAATTCGCAAATATCAAACTTATCTGTGAAGACTGTTACTTTGAACTGAAAAGCTTTAATTGTCATTGAAATTGATGGTTATCACCTCAAGTATAGATGCTTTAAAACCAGCCTTACAAAATTATTAGCTATGTTAGAAAAATTATGGTGGAAAATCTAGAAGAAATAAAGATAGATCTTTTTCAGTTTATAAGGGATAAGTCTAGAATGGATGATGAACCCATGTGTACCAAAACAATCGTATATGAAATTTAGCAAAGAAAATTGGAGTCCTCATGAATATGAAGAATGGCTCGAATTAAACCTTGATCTGATTGGTAATTTAATTTCTGACGACAAAGTAGCAAAAGCTTTAAACGGCGGTGTTCCAGAATCATTTGCTCCGTTTTCAAGTTTTAATAGGAAAGAAAGCTTTATATACTTTCAAACACTAAATGATTATTTCGATAAAAATTTTGAAAATGGTTTAGAATATATTGTATTTGGATCAGACGGAGCTGGGAATCCTTTTTGTATTAATAAATTAAACAACAACGAAATTGTCCTTTTAGATTTTGAACTGGAGAAGATTGTCTCAACAAACAGAAACATAGATGAGTTTTTGGATTCAATATTGGCCTACAGAATGTTTATTAACGTTGTACAATCAAAATATGGTGCGGAAGCTTTATTTGATAACTTGTATAGGCAAGAGGATATTGAAACACTCAAACAAAAATTCTCAAAAATAAACGCTGATTTGCTATCAAGTTCGGAATTTTGGAAGCAGGAAATTGAAGAATTGATTGTAAATAAAAATGATAGTCCGACAAGTTGAATTTAAGCGTATGAAAATCTGCGATCAACAAATTGTGTTTATAAATACGCGGTAATGACGGGCATTCACGTAAAGTCAAAGCCTTCGAGTCTGAGCTAGAAATTAAAATTCTATTTCGAAACGTTCCCAAATTATGATGAGCAATAATATGATAAAAAATGAATCACAAAAATCTCCTAGCACTAATTTTCATTGTAGTAAGCCAATTAGCGAATGTAAAATTTGCAAAAATCGTTAATAAAGATGAGTATGTTGTTATTTATTGCGGAGATCTCCAGAAGTAGGCAGGATCGAATGTAATCACATTGTTTTTTAAATATTTGTTATTGCTTTTGTTAAACCCGCTTGGAACTAAAGAAATGTACTGCAGATCAGGGTCGGCAGGCCTATATCTACTTTCTGTGTTAAACTGGCTTTTATTTGTGCATTGAATCCAATATAAATTCTTTGCCATATAATAATCCAGGTACCAAAGTTTATTTACTTTGGACTCTGGGTTTAGCTTGAGCGATTGATTATTTTTTAAATGCTCCCTGACTTCTTCAATGCTCAGTAAATTGTTGTTGTCGTCCATCACAAATGTGCCATGGGAAGGATCCATCCACAGCCATTTTTTTAGAGTTTCAGCATATACGCTATTGATTACATGGCAATCAGTATCTTTGTCGTCTTTTGGCATGCACGTAACATAGCGTGACTTAAATCCCATAGCGAGATACATTTCATTTAACGTCATCGCTTTGTGCCGACAGTTGATACCTTTTCCTGTTGCCTTGTGGTAGTTGTAAAAATCAATTGCGTCAAATTCACATAGCGCCCAATTGCTGCCGTCATATTTGATGTTGTTTGCCACAAAAAACATGATATTACGGATTTTGGAAATTTCGTCGCCATTACCAGCTATCGAGTCCAGGTTGAAAAAACTTTTTACCGCTGATAAATTACGATTGCTTGTTACCTCGTAAGTAAATGTCGGCAAAGAGTCACTATTTGCAGAAACATATCCTCCAGATTGCTGCAGCAGGGTTAATTTATCGTATTGCTTCAGTTGGGCTAATGCTTTTAAAAATTTACTTTCCTTACGAATATTATTTAGATCATGATCATTTAAAGCATTACGATAGTCGGTATATCCCCACAAAATTGCCTTTTCAAAACTTGAAATAGCTTGTTTTTTTTGATTGAGTAATGATTGTAAACAAGCAAGGTTGTAGTTTATATTCGCATTAATTTCACTTATCGTAGTTTGATATTCCTGCTTTTCTTTTTCAGACAGCTGTAAGCTGTCCATTTTGGCCGATATGGCATTTAATACTGTGGTTGCTTTTTGATAATCCTTTGCCGGGTAATAATTATTATATTCCTGTTCTAAATTCTTAAAGTCTGAGAGGAATTTATGCCATGTCGTAGAAGCTGTCTGCGCGAATACACAGGTGGTCAATAGCATGAAAAGAAGGAGGTTAAATAATAGTTTCATTGGGGGGTTTTAGTTTAAGTAAATAGCTTTATTTTATCAATGTCAACTGTAATTTTGTGCTTGAAAAGCGTTGTTCTACGATTTTATAAAATAGATTTTGCTTTAAGACAGTTATGCCATGTGAAATATTACATCTGGCTCGTAAAATATTATCCAAATACTTTTTAAATAATTATTGCTTAATTCGCTGTGATCGAATATCGTCTTTAATACATTTAAGCGCTGCGCGAGTAGGAGGATGAATATAAAGTGGAAATTATCTGGAAAATGCAACAAAACACGCGTAGAGTTGTTTGCATTTTGAATGATATTATAAGGGATTAATGATTCGTCATATGAAAAAGATATTTTATGTGTTTCTATTTATCCTTTCCATGATGAAAGTTTATGGTCAGGGGCATTACAACGGTTCATCGTTTAATCCCAACGATTATTTTGCTCCGCATGAAGGGTTGATTATACCAGTATGGTATGGTTATGCCAATATGAATTATTTCAATGGTCAGGGTAAAAAGACAGATCAATTGATTAATCCGGTTCCTGGAAATCCTACTACTTTACAAATTGAACAAAAGGTGATCACGCATTCTTTTATCCTGATGGCAATTTACGGAGGAAAGGGGAAGATCTTGGGCGCCAATTGGGGACTGATGGTTATTCCGACAGTAAACAGTCCTACCGCCAATATTGCGTTGGACTACTATTCGCAGCAGACAGGTCCTGGAAGATATGTTTTTACCAATAAGAGTTTAGGATTTGGCGACATGTATGTACAGCCAATCTGGTTATCATGGAAGCAGGGGAAGTTTCAATATGCATTAAATTATGGCCTATGGGCGCCGACTGGGAAATACGAGCATGGTAGTTTAGATAATGGGGGGCATGGATATTGGTCACATAATATCCGTGGTGCTCTTAAATATAAACCAACTTCCAAGATCAATTTAAGTATTGCTCCTACATTAGAGATCAATCAGTGGCAAAAAAACACTGACTTTAAAGAAGGAAGTCATCTTACTTTTGATTTAGGTGGTTCATATCTACTGAATTCTCGGGGAGATGAAGTAGGGTTATTTGGTAACTATTCAAAACAAGTATCCGATGACAAGGGAACAGAAGGAAGTTTTCTTTCTGACCAAAATGCTGGAATAGGTGCATTCGGATCGTATTGGGTGGTACCTCATAAAATCGGTATAATGGCCCGGGTAACGCAGAATTTTGCAACCGAAAATAGATTTGGCGGGATTGCTTTTCAAACGGGTGTAAATTTCCTACTACCGGCAAAATAACTCAGAGGATGCTATAAAACACGGCTTTTGTGTTTGCTTGGAGCTCCTGTAGGCGAAATTGGTTAACTATTGGTTCTCCAAAAAGAGTCGTAAAAGATTCCCTTTGTTTATTTGAAATGCCTTCAAAAATTTCAGTCCACCATAGTGGAATGTCATTGATCAATGTACCGAGTACTTTTTCTGCAGGTGAATGCAGAGTTGTTGTAATACTGTAATTTTCCAAATTGGCGGTTTTATAATTTTTGTTGTGATAACCAAAATTAAGCTTTAGTATCCAAAACTCAAGCTTGACATAGGATAAGTATTACCAAATGTATTATAAGCACTTTGGTGGACGATAAATTATAGATGGCGCGATAATATGAACTCATTTATATGCTAAGCACTCCTATTTCTATAACTATTAAACACTAATATATTTTTTGAGTACTTCGAGAAGGTCTGCCCGC
Organism: Sphingobacterium sp. UBA2480; assembly: GCF_002341965.1. NCBI lineage: Bacteria > Pseudomonadati > Bacteroidota > Sphingobacteriia > Sphingobacteriales > Sphingobacteriaceae > Sphingobacterium > Sphingobacterium sp. UBA2480. The sequence continues at coordinate 1,269,623 of NZ_DDPA01000007.1, forward strand.
CGTATTGGTTTAGGAAGAAAGTCATTCATTCCGGATTCAAGACATTTTTCTTTTTCTCCCAGCACATTTCCGGCTGTAACGCCTATGATCGGTATGTGTTGATAGCCTGACAACATTCTAATATGTTGTGTCGCCTCAATACCACTCATTATCGGCATCTGTACATCCATAATAATAAGGGAAAACTGCTTTTTCCTGCATTCTTCCAAAGCTTGTAAACCGTTTGCAGCTTCCGTTAAATGTATGTTGGGAGCTAGAGACTTCATTATCCTATTGTTCAGGACCATATTTACTGGGTTATCATCAACCAAAAGCACATCTAATTCTCGTGCAAATGCATGCGAATCTTTCTCTGGCTGATCCTGAATAATTTCTAATACAGTACTTCTGTCTACCTTTTTTAGGGTTTTGTATAGATCATGTGATTTTATAGGCTTTAACAGCAAATGTGTATTTTCTATTTTCCTAACCGAGGTAAGTATATCCAGTTCTTCCGAAGAAGAAGAAAGTACTATAAATGGAGCGATCTCCTTTCGCTGATTTAACAAGGCTTTTATTTTCTCAATTGTTTCCAATCCAGACATGATAGGCATATGATAGTCCATCAAAATCACATCAAACCGCTCACCCTTCAACATGATATCCAGTGCTTCCATGCCGTTAGAAGCCAATGTGGATTTGATATTTTTATAGGTAAGCATGTGTTCAAGGATGACCCTGTTGCTTTCATTATCATCTACCACTAATGCCGTTTTAATAGCCGTTTCATCTTCTTCTTTCCATTCAGACATTTCGTATGGAACCGTAAGATCGAAGAAAAATACAGATCCGCTGTCTATCTCGCTTTTTAGAGATAAATGACTCCCCATATAGCCCAGGATATTGTTTGAGATCGTTAGCCCCAGCCCCGTACCGCCAAATCGCTTGCTGATTGAACTGTTTTCCTGGGTAAAGGCATCAAAAATATATTTCTGTTTCTCAATAGGAATGCCTATCCCTGTATCTCTTACCGAGAAACGCAAAGCAATCGTCTGATTATCCATGCGCAATTTCTCAACTTTTAGTTCAATCTCACCCTTTTCTGTGAATTTCACAGCATTCCCTAGTAGATTGATCAAGATCTGTTTTAACCTGGCTTCATCAATAAAGAGTGTTTTTGGGAGGCCCGGCTCAACGTTGAGAAGAAGTTCGATGTTTTTTTTCTGGGATTGATAAAGAATCACGTTGATGACTTGACTTAACATATCATACACGTCACTTTTTTCGATCAAAAGTTCCATTTTTCCGGATTCTATTTTAGAAAAATCTAGAATATCATTGATGATGCTGAGCAGGTTTTCTCCTGATTCGTTGATGTAATTCAGATATTGTGTTTGTGTTTCATTCAACGGTGTACGGAGGAGGAGGTCTGAAAATCCAATAACTCCGTTCAAAGGCGTACGGATCTCATGACTCATATTGGCCAGAAATTCGGATTTCGCTCTGCTGGCTATATCAGCAGTTTCCTTAGCGCTTTTCAGTTCTTCGTTTATTTTAACGGCATTTGTAATATTCTGTATGGAAATAATTATACCTCCAACCTCATCTTTTGTAAGATACCACGGCCCGACTTTAAGGTCGTAATGCTGAATTTCTTCTTTACCTTCCACCTTTACCGCAAAATCCCCATCGATGTACGTTTCTCCCAAAAGCGCATTTCTGTAAATTTTTTTTCTTTCTTCTGGAATATTAGGCGATATTGTAAATAGATTATTGCCGATAAGATCGACATTATTCATACTAAATTCATCTCGCCATCTACTACTTACAGCAACGTAGTTAAGGGCTTTGTCAAACATTGCCAATGGAATAGGAACATCAGTGGCAAAGGACTGCATCATAGCCTCCTTCTCGGCAACCTCCAGAAACATTTTTTTGAAGGCATCAATGTCCTGAATAATTCCAAAAACCCTGTGGCATATTTCATTTTCAAATTCGGGAATACCCTTTATCCTTACCCAAATCGTAACGCCGTCATTACGCATGAGTTGCAGCTCCTCATCAAAAGAAATTCCTTGTTGTACTGCTCTGTCAAATAGATATTCTATTCGCTCTCTATTTTTTCCTTCGTAAAATCCAAGGGCATTTTCAAAAGTTGGTTGGAAATTAATGTTAGTTTTATGAATTTCTCGCACACTTTGAGACCAAGTGAGTTTTCCGCTTTTCATATTGACTTCCCAGCCTCCCACTTGGGCAACCGCACTTGTTTCCTCGAGCATTTCCTTCGTATAAAACAGATCTTTTTCCAACCTGTCCCGGCGCATTATGTCAGATTTTAGTTGAATATAGACGAAAATGGTGACACCGATTGCCGCAACTGCAGAAAATATAATGAACAAAACGGTCCGTTTGGTGGAGTTATTCAGGTCTTCATTTTTTATAGCAAGCTGACTTTCTCCATGTTTTACAAATTCCTGAACAAGCATTCGACATTTATCCATGATCTGCTTGTTTTGTTCAAGCTCTTCTGGGGTCATTAATATACCCTTTTTACGATTATTAATCAGCGAGGCATATTCTTTCATCAGCAGGTCTGAGGTGTGCCGCAGTTCATGAAAGATATTAATTTGGAGTTTATCTTTAAGATTAAACCTTTCTTTGTCAGCAATAAGCAGGGGATATTCTTTCCCGCTTTTATCCAACGGTTCAAGAAATTCTTCCTTGCCGGTAAGCTGGTAACCCCGATTGCCAGTTTCAGCATTTAACAGCGTGTTTAAAATATCCTTTATTAAACTGATAGATTCCTTCGTTTTTAAGAGGCTTTGCCTACTTTCCATCTGCTTATGTATGCTAATATAAGAGGCTATAGAACCCGTAATCAGCAGTATTAAAGAGAGCATTACACCGATCTGAAGATTTCTAATAATTTTTTTTGGCATAGGATGGTTGTTTACTGTTAAGATACTAAAAAAGTAAATAATTACCCCAGATTTCCTATTGAATACTTTGAATAATAATCCAAAGGTGGACAATGCTACTATCGGCGCCAATAATATATTGCACTGTTAAGTTGTTATTTTCAGATATTTAATTCGATCATTAAACAACTGGAAATGATATCTCAAAACAACGGGACTACCAGGAAATGTGCCTGCAGTCTCTGCTGATAAAATATTTTCGCTTTCATTAAAATCTAATGGTGCCATGGTCGCCCCGTATTCTTTGTTAGCTTTGTCAATCCAGTTTCTAATTTCAATTTTTCCCTTGTGTTTTTTTCCCTCATCAAATACTTCTGCATCTTCAGTAAAACAATTCGCATAAGCACCACTGTCAAATTTGTTTTGTGCTTTCAGGAGTTCGGAGATAATGTTTGGTAAATTCATATTTTCAAATCTTAGGAAGATTATTAAATGGTTGGTAATGTTCCGCCGTCAATTACGTATTCTGTCCCCGTTAGATAGCTGGCTCTTGGTGAAACTAGAAAGCCAACAAGTTCAGCTACCTCTGCAGGCTCTGCAGGTCTCCCGAAAGGGATCCCGCCCAGTGCATCCATTACGCCCTGTTGCGCCTCTTCTATAGTACTGTTCGAATTTCTTGCAATTTCGCCTAGCCAGGCTTCAGATGCGGTGGTATTGATCCAGCCAGGCGAAACCGTCAGTACACGGACACCTTTAGGAGTAACCTCGTTCGATAAGCTTTTGCTGTAGTTCCTCAATCCAGCCTTTGCCGCTGCGTAAGGTAATGTTGAATCATATAAGGGTAATTTGCCCTGAATAGAAGCAATGTGGATGATCACACCGTTTTGGCGTTCTATCATCTGCGGTAAAAAGCTCCTATCTAGACGGATCGGAGCCAAAAGGTTAGCTTGCAGTGTCGATTCCCAATCCTCATCACTTAACACAGCAAATCCTCCTGCGGGGGTAGAAGATCCACCAAGGTTGTTTACCAAGATGTCTAGTCTACCATAGCTCGAAAGCACTTCGCTCACCACTTTTTGAGCCCCTTCTGCTGTACTCAGATCGGAAGCAATGAAATGCAGCTTGCTGTTTTCCAGGTCGGGGACGTTTCTTGCGGTAATCACAACTGTTGCTCCAGCCTGTAATAGTCTTTCCGCGATTGCTCTTCCAGTGCCTTTTGTACCCCCTGTTACCAAGGCAATCTTGTCTGATAATTCGTTGTTGAAATTAAATTGTTCCATTTTTACAAATTGTTTATAGGACAAAATTGAGGTATAAAACCAGCCTGTGCAAGTACGGAATTTCGATTCATATAGGGATAAATTTTTCCCCTATTGTACAAATCGGAACATACCCTTAATTTTGAAAATATGTATGAGAGAAAAATAATTCCGAACCTAAATTGCGGTCTCGACTTGATAGGTGAAGTGCTTTACGGAAAATGGAAAATACGCTTGCTCTGGTTTATTGACCAGGGACATAAAAGACCGAGTGAATTGCAGCGTAAGATACCAGACGCCTCCAGACGGGTGCTGAATATACAGCTGAAAGAACTGGAAGATCATGAGCTAGTCATGAAGAAAATATATCCTGTCGTTCCTCCAAAAGTTGAATATTCGCTTACAGATTTAGGGATGAGTTTAATACCCATAATTTCCGCATTAGGACACTGGGGTGATCAAAACGAAGATAGACTGCGGACAATAATTTTAAAAAGAATTTTAGGATAATACCCCTAATTGCTCTAGTTGGTAAAGTATTTTAGTTTATCCAAAATTTCTCTTTTATTTTCTTGCTCTTTGCAAGAAAATAAAATCATTAAAAAATGCAGTAATCAAGACGTTGGCTAGTAAAAATAGCGTGCTATTATTTTTGTTACTGGAGGGGAGAGCAATTGGTTACTCAATTTAATCTATAAAAAAACGGCCGAATATAGGTTCGACCGTTACTCAGGAAAAGCTCCCGAACATGGGCATTACTCCAATCTTTTTAATCTGAACAATAACTGTTGGACAGCTTCTTGCGCATCATCAATAATGGATTGTGAGAAGTTTTCCTTAAAAAGTCCTTCTCGTTTGTTTTCAACTTGCTTGTAAAAATCCTCAATGTATTTGATGTAATTAGCCGGTTTTGACGTTTGGGGAATCACGATATCAAGTGTACCTTCCAATGAAAAAGTGGTTTCCACCAGTCTGTCTGTAATATCAATAAGAGACTCAATCGCTTGGTCTAAAGAAATATGAGCCTCATAGCTCCCTTTTCCTGTTATCGACCAATGGGTCAGCTTCAATGCGTTTCTGAATGAAATCATTTCACCTAAAAAGTTCGCAATTTCCTGTTTTGAGTTCTGTTGTTTTTTTGCCATGATATTTTACTTTATTTAAGTCACATTTTTGATTATTATAACAACAACCTAGCGGTCAAAGTTTCTAATTTATTGGAAAAACCGCTAGTGATCAAGAAATCAAGGATATCCGGATTTTCGACTGTATAGTTTTGTGTGCCAGCAGGGCCTACCCAACGAAGTCGGACGAAATTAGGAGATTGTACTATACTTTTAACTAGCCAATACGTCGTGAATACTGGATGTAATTTCATTTAAATCAAAAGGTTTCGCAATAAATCCGTTTGCGCCAAGTCCTTCGGCAACATCGCGACCATCTACACTGGCGGATAGAACAAGGATAGGTATATTTTTGATTTCGGGTGTATTGCGTATGATTTTAATCAGCTGGTCGCCCGAAAGCACAGGCATCCAGAGATCCAATAACAAAAGATCTGGCTGATATGCTATGAGCTGTTTGGTCAGATTTGTACTGTTTGTTTCGCTTAAGACCTGGTAACCCTCCAGATCCAAGAATAATTCCAGCATCTCAACAATGCCTTGGTCATCGTCACAGATCATTATTTTCTTACTTTCCATCGTTTTCTGTCCTCATTATTGGTAATGTGAAATTAAAAGTAGAACCTTCTCCGGGTTCGCTTTCTACCCAAAGGGTTCCGTTGTGATGCGTTATGATCTCGTGCGAAACATAAAGTCCAATACCTAATCCCGGAAATTTCTTTTGGGTATGGCCGGCGCGAAAGAAGCGCTCAAATATTTTTTGCTTGTCGACATTTGCTATTCCCATGCCATAGTCTCGTACAGAGATCTTGACAAAATTGGCAACCCTGTGAATGGCAACGTCGATTCTATTTGAACCCGGTGAATATTTGATCGCATTGGACAACAGATTATTGATTACCTGAATAATTTGTAATTCATCGCCGCTAACTGTAGCATCTGTGGAGCCTAATAGGTTTATTTTGTAACCAGGTACACCTACCATTATATTGTCAATGGCTTCCCGAATTGTATGATCTATGGCAAATGGCTCCATGTGGAGCTCAATATGGCCAGACTGTATTTTTGAGGTGTCTAGTAATTTAGTAATCAATATATTCAGTCGATCTATATAGGCCGAAATTTTATCCAGTGTACTGACAAATTTATTGTCGGAATGGTCTATACTAAGTCGTTGCAGAATCTGTACAAGCCCCTTAATGGTCGTTAGGGGCGTCTTTAGTTCATGACTAGCGACGGACAAAAAATCGTCTTTACGTAGATCCTGTTCTTTTTTCTCGGTGATGTCTTCAATGGCGATCAGGATACGGTCTTTATATTGCCCTTCAAACTCTATGCGATAGGCATTTAATAACATCACTTTGCGGCCGATATGCGGAAATACATGTTCTACTTCGTAGTCAATTACGGGATTGCTGGTTGGTAAAATATGCGTAAGAAGTTCCTTCAAGGAGGGGATATCCCATTGCTTATTGCCCAGATCAAACAATAATTTTCCTACAGTCTCTTCTGAGGAGACGTGAAATGATGTTAAAAAATGTTTATTTGCACTCAGCACAGTATAATTGCCATCGAGTACTAGAAGACTTTCGCGAACCGTTTCAATCATGCTCGAGAGGAAGCTTTCCTTCTCCTGCAATTCTTTGGTCCGTTGCTGTATTTTGATCTCAACATTGTTTTTTTCCTCCCGAAGTTCGTGTTCGGCCTTTTTACGCGAGGTAATATCATTTTGAACACCAATAAAGTGCGTCACCTGGCCGGCCTCATTCTTCACAGGTGAAATGAAAAGCTCATTCCAAAAAAGTGTTCCGTCTTTGCGGTAATTGCGAATTTCGATCTTACATTCTTCACCATTTTTGATACAATCTTTGAGGATGTAGCGTTCAGGTTGAGAACGATCCTGCGCTTGCAAAAAGCGACAATTGTGGCCGATAATTTCATCGTGTGAATAACCACTGATGTTTTCAAAGGCCTTATTGCAATAGATAATCGGATTATCATGCTGCAAATTATCGGTGATAATAATGCCTGAATAAGCAGAATTTAAAGCCTTAAGATATATATTTAATTCATTAATGCCTGACGCACGTTTTCCCATATAGTGTTGTATTCCAAATATTGTTGTCCAATTTAATCTATAAAACTAAAACCAATGAAAAACAGCCTGTTTTTTTTGAAAAACACGTATAAATCCGCGTCAGGAGTTTAGCTAGCACGTGGTACTGTACACCAAACAACATAAACTGAGCGTATTTGAAACACGCTCAGTGGATAAATTGAGATGTAAAATGATTTCGCTTCCATTATTTAATAAACAGCTAAAAGAACTAAAGACAATTACTATCTTAGTATTAAAATTAGTCAATAATCGTAGTGATACTGGCTTGAGTAAATTGTGGATGTTCATATTAATTTCACAGTTGAAAAGTAGAATTCTATGGTAGTACCCACTTCCAATTACGTCGAAGGGGAGGAAATTTGAGGATATAATTATCCTAAGATCGGCTTGGGGAAGCTATGAACCTGAAAACACCGAATAAAATGTCACATCGTAGAAAATTATTCTTCATTGGAATAACATTATGTCTTTCGTCAATTCTAATGTTATTATTTGGCGTCGGAATGTTTGCTTCGAGAGGTGATTATAGCTCATTCATAATAGAATTATCAGAATTTTGCTTCATATCTTGGATTCCATTTTTAATAGTTGGAATTTTACTTGTATTAGTGTCAATTATTTTAAGTGGATTTCAATCTTCCAAAATAAAAAAAACATAAACAGGTTGGCAACATAGCATTCGGCATATATGGATGATTCTTTGAGTCCGTATAGTTTTTTGACTTCTTTCTTTTTCCATAACTACGATAGCTAATTTTTCTTTTTCCAACTTGAAAAAATGTAATTGACAGCTGTTGCTAGGAAGGTTAACACCCAAATAATTAATGAGTAAAATAGTACCACTAATGATGCTCCACCTTGAAAATCAGCAGGATCTATATAAAGAAAAACATTAGCTATAAGGCTAATACACACAATAAATATCAGTCGAACTTTTTCTCCGTTGCCAGCTGCTAAAATTCGATAGATAATATAGGAAAATAGAAGTATATATAATGTATATACCATTGTAAATTCATGATCTATGGGAAACATAATAGCTCTTATTTAGTCTTCTGGTACCATATCCTAATATTGCCTAAAATATTACTTACAAATTTGTTAGTAACATACATTCAGCGGTGTATTATAGTAAATGTATGACTTCTATTTAATTTTACTTGAAATTTTGATAGCCTATCAAAAAGATTCTCGGAATACGCGTGATACCGGGAATGATTTTCAATAAAAACATAAATCATAGTAAAGAAATGAATACAACTAAATTGACTCCTGAAATAACTAAAATAATTGAAAACCTGAACAAGCTTCATGTGTTTGACGGCATAAATTCATTAGATATAAGCCGCAAAGGATATGAGACAATGGCCATTCAGCTCAGCGGCAAAAAAGAAGCAGTGAAAATGATAGAAGAATTTAATATTCGTAGCAAGAATCACGAAATTCCTGTGAGAATATACCGACCCAATGAAATTATAAATGAAAAATCACCGGCTATCGTTTATCTTCATGGCGGTTGGTTTATTTCGGGAAGTTTTGAGACGCACGATGCTATTGTCCGTCAATTGGCCAATGCTACGGGTTCTGCCATTGTTTTTGTCGACTATCGACTGGCGCCAGAGTATCCTTTTCCGGCTGGTTTCGATGATGCTCAATCAGCGACTGAGTGGGTCGTTAATAATTCGGACTCTTTAAACATCGATAAAAATATGATCGGAATTATTGGCGACAGTGCGGGGGCAGCCTTAGCCGTAGGAGTTTCGACACGGCTTGGTGAGCATTTGAGGTTTCAGGTGTTGATTTATCCGGCAGCTGATAATCAATTAAATACACAGTCATGGAAAGACTATGAAAATGGTCCGATTATTAATAAAGAGGAAGGAATAAAAGCCTGGAATTGGTATCTAACCGACCCAATGGATCAACAGAACCCCATGGCAATTCCTCTTTTGATTAAAGATTTTAAAAATACGCCTCCAACGTTGATTTTATTGGCTGAACACGATCCTTTGCGGGATGAAGGAAAACAATTGGCAGCGAATATGAAAACCTCCGAAATACCAGTCAAAATTACTCATTACAAAGAGATGGTCCATGGTTTTTTGCATATGGGAGCTGTTTTAAGAGAAACCAGAGAAGCTTTTCGGGACATCGCAGCATTCACAAAAGAAAACTTAAAATAATCTTCCGAAAAGTTACTTCAATATAGGGTGAGGTATTTCTGCAACCATCCTCCGCAAGAGCAAACGATCGATTTGCCAGTTCTGAACAAACTTCTCTGGACTGTCCTGAAAGCTTAATACATTGTAGCAAAAATTTCGTCTGTGGATTTGATTAAACGATTTTAGTTTGTCCATTGTTCTCAGAATAACTGCACAAAAACAGTACAAAAAAGGTTGAAAACGTAAAAAGCAAAATATGAATGGATTTAATAAAAATATGTTGGGCGGATTGATCGGTGCGCTCGTACTCAATGTGGTCCATAGTGCTGCCAAGAGATTCGATCCCAAAGCACCAGAAGTGGATAAAGTAGGCGAAGAAGCGATGCAGAAAACAGTGCGTTTTGCTGGATTTAAACCGCCAAAGGGTAATGCACTGGTGGCGGCAACTTTTGGGGCAGATGTAGCTTCCAATGCCATGTTATATACCCTCATCGGATATGGAGGTCAGAAAAATATGCTGCTCAAAGGAGCGCTGCTCGGAACAGTAGTTGGTCTGGCAACACTGACTATTCCTGAACAGGCCGGACTGGATGCCAAGCCAATAAAAAAGACTGATCGTACCAAGTTAATGACCGTGGCCTGGTATGTGATCGGAGGAGTGGCCGCTGGTCTAGCCATGAAAGCGATGAGCAAGAATTAAGAAAGATTCGAGTTGATAGACTTATCAGATTGCATTGTTCAATGCATGCTCCTTTAAGTGCCAATCTAAAATGAAAAAACATCTTTTTTGATCTAGATCATCGTTTTAAGCCGTCGGAAAAATAGAAATTTGAATAGCTTTCAATAAGGGAAGTCTATCAGATTAAAAGTAATTATGGAAATAGGAATAGATAGTTTTATCGCTACCGGAGCATATGATGGTGGGTTGAGTTCAGCGGAAAATATAACAGCAATGGAAGCCCTATTGTCAAAGATAGCGTTTGCAGATCAGGCAGGCTTGCATGTCTTCGGGCTCGGGGAACATCATAGAAAAGAATTTTTAGATGAATCACCAGCAGTTATACTGGCTGCAGCGGCCGCTAGAACTCAGCATATCCGTCTAACGAGTGCGGTTACTGTACTGAGTGCGGCGGATCCGGTAAGGGTATTCCAGGAGTATGCAACATTGGATATTATTTCTAAAGGGCGGGCTGAGATTGTAGCCGGAAGAGGATCATTTATTGATGCTTTTCCGTTATTTGGGTTCAACACGCAAGACTATGATGCACTATTCGAGGAGAAAGTCAAATTGCTTCTAGAATTACGTGATCATGAAACAGTAACCTGGAAGGGAAAATTCCGGGCAGAGCTGAAACAACAGGCAGTATATCCGAGGCCGGTGCAGGAGCAACTCCCTGTTTGGATAGGAGTGGGAGGTACGCCACAATCATTTATTCGAGCCGGAATACTGGGGCTCCCATTAATGGTAGCCGTCATCGGCGGTGAAACCCATCGGTTTCGGCCTTTGATAGATTTATATTATGAGGCCGGACAAAAAGCCGGACATCCTCGGGAGAAGCTTAAAGTAGGATTACATTCACTCGGTTTTGTCGCGGATACAACATCAAAGGCTAAAAATCTTTATTTTCCGGGGTATCAGGAAATGATGGGCAAAATTGGAAAGGAGAGAGGCTGGTCGACGCCAACGCGGGAAATGTTTGAGGCCCAAGCTGAGCCGACTGGCGCCTATGTTATTGGCAGTCCCGAAGAAGTTGCAGAAAAGATATTGCGACATAGTGAGGCATTGGGTGGTATCTCAAGATTTACATTTCAGATGGATAACCCAGGACTGAGCAAGGAAGATACATTCAGAGCTATTGAATTAATCGGAACAAAAGTAATTCCCATGGTAAATCAATCCTGATTATTTTTTGACTGCCCGGGACCTGATTCTGCTCAGCGTTTCTTTGGTAATACCTAGATAAGATGCAATCAGCTGCTGTGGAAATCGCTGTGTAAATTCAGGATAGCTATCAATGAGCATATTATAACGTTCTTCAGCAGTCATACTTAGGGCAGCATTTATTCTTTTTTGGCTTGCATAAGAATAATTTTCATCCAATAGGCGTGTAAGTTCATTCATGATTGGAAGAGAAAATACATTTTCTGCGGCATTTTTTGTCAATACAAGCAAATCAGTATCTATACAAGCTTCAATATAGAAGGCGGAGGGTGTGATTTTTGCAAAACTTTCACGGTCACCGACCCACCAGCCTTCAATATAAAGACTCATGATGTGCTCGGTACCTTTAGCGTCTATACTGTATTTTTTCATAGCACCTTTGACAAGGAATCCCATGTTATTACTTATGTAACCTTCCTGCAAAAATGTTTGACGTTTTTTGATTTTACGGTGCACAAAATTATTTTTTAGGATCCCGATTTCATCTAAGGTTAGGGGTCTGGAGACCCGCGAATTGATATAGTTGATTAAAGTATCGTACATTAGTCGTTGTTTTACCTGATACAAAAGTAAATATACCTACTTTTATTTTTTATGTAATTTTTAGTTTGGATGCTTCGGCTGTTGATCGACTTTTCTAAAATTGTTTTATATTCCTTAATCTTAGCAGCCGATGGTATCCTAAATTTTAAATCCGTTTGTATCGTAAGGTGGCTCCGAAAATACTTCATGCATGTGAGAAGGGATATTCCTTATTGAGTCGCCCCAAATAATGGATTGACCAAAAGGATACGATAGCAGGCCTGTTAAACAGACCTTTTCTTGTGGGCATCAGATAGCATAAGATAGGAATTATCCGTCTCACCAACAATTTTGAAACCAACGTTTAAGTATAGTTTTTTAGCCTGATTGGTTTTTAAGACACTTAATGTGATCGATTTCTCTGTTTCAATAGCTTCCTTTATCAAATCATTCAATATTTTCCTACCGACCCCTTTACCTTGGTAGTTGGGTGTGATCTGAATTTGTATCAGATCAATATTATCGTGTTGTCTATCCACTTTTAAAAGCCCAATAGGAATGTCTTCCATTTCAATTATTAAGGCATGTTCAAATTTATAATCAATCCTTTGTAAATGCGCTTTTTCTGAGATGGGTAATGAACTGGCAATTAAATGCGGAGTCATGGTCTGTTTTCTGAGGTCCAGCAGAAACTTGAGGTCAGTTTTTAATGCGCGTCTGAATTTGATCTCTAATATCATTCGTTCGTAAATATAAATATACAAGTCGGAAATTATCTCGGTAAGGGGACAGCAAAAAATATATTCGCTATTTCGATTAATTTTATAGCTGAATCCTACACGTAATCTGCAAAAACTTCACTCTTCCAATATCTTTTCTCGATTCTCCTGACATTTTCGACATTTTTAAATTTCTTTAAATAGGAAGCCAGTAGGAGTAGCTCGCCATCGTTAGTATTTCCTACAAATTCAACTATTTGGATTGCATTGCTATAGTTCAACATTGATTTTTCAGCCGTATCATCAATAATAAGCGTTTTTTCCAATAAGAAGCCTTTGCGTTTTACTTTGGATAACCTTTTTACGTAATAGTATTCATCAGTCACACTCATTCTTTTTTTTGTCGTGCGCGATCGTCCCCAGATAAACTCAAAATTGACAGCGGCTGGTTTTATTTTATCAACGAGTTCCTGCACGTAACTATCATCCGCAGAGCTCCAAATGGCCAGTTTAAAATCTCCAGCCATCTTTGTTAAAAAATAGGTTAAATTTGGACGGACATATACATAATATGGCCCTATAACAAAGTCTTCCTGCTGTATCAACTTATTTTTTGTCGCGTACAACAATGTTTCGTCCAAATCCAATACTAAAAGAATATCCTTTATACTATTCATACAGGTGCATTTGCGGTATTCTGACCTTAATTTCCAAGTTCCTCGAAGTTCGCTCGGCCCATTGTTATCTAGCTTTCCCAATATGTCTGGCCAATAGACTATTTTTCCTAAAGCTATAGTTGGACTTTTCTAATTGATAGGGGATATCTACATTATCCTGTATCCATATCGCTTACTTTCGTTTATTTCTATGAGAATATCAACTAAATATATGAAAAAAGAATGCACAAAAAACCATGTTACATTTATTTGTACTTACAATTTCTTACACTGGGCGCTTATGATTCGAATGGTTTTGTGTAATTTACTTCTTTGCTAATATCTTAAGGCAATTAAAGTCAAGGATGTAAATTTTATAAAACCATTAAATGACTGAACCAATACTAGCGTTATATATCAAAAAATGGAATCTTTCACGGGAAGGAGCAAGTTTTAGAACAAATTCAAGCTTATTACAACCCTGTGTTTATGACGGATTAAAAGCAATGCTCAAAATTCCATTTATAGAAGAAGAACTTCGTGCGTCAAAACTTTTGCAGTGGTGGGATGGTAAAGCCGCAGCCAAAGTTTTAAAAGTAGATTCTAAAGCCATTCTACTCGAGAGAATAGAAAATGAAAATAATGTATCATTGATAAATTTAGTAAAGCAGGGTCAAGACAACGAAGCAACTCGTATCATTTGCCAGACCGCTAATAAGCTCCATAGTTCTCAAGGAAAAGAATTACCCCCTTTAATTTCTCTAATGGATTGGTTTGCCCCACTTTTAAACGAAATAAATTTCTCCGATGAAATTTTAAAAGAGTCTGCTTTAGTAGCAAGTAGATTACTTTCTAACCAAACTGAACTCTGTGTGCTTCACGGAGATCTTCACCATGAAAACATCCTTTATTCGGATGTTAACGGTTGGTTAGCAATAGATCCAAAAGCATTATGTGGCGATAGAGCCTTCGACTTTGCAAACATATTGTGTAACCCTTATAAAGAAGTCGCTTTAGATAAAGGTCGACTCGTTAGACAAATTGAGGTAATTGGCCAAGAGACCAATATTGATTTCCATAGAATGCTAGACTGGGTAATCGCATGGGTAGGCTTATCAGCAATCTGGATGGAGGAAGATCATCTGGACGCCAGTTTACCGATACAACTAGCCAAAATTGCGTTGTCAGTGAAAAAATAGATTATGATTATTGGCGTCTTATAAAGATAGAAAACAATGTATTTTTCTGGGACTCATCGCTAAAATTTCTATTGACTGACTCAATATTTGGATGACCCTCATTGCGTCTTCAAAGTTTATCATAACACACTCTGGAACCCAGCAGAGATGCCTCGCATGATCTATGCAATGAAATCCGATTATCTGAAATGCGGTTCCTTCTTTTGAAAATTAGTAATTCACTACCGGATTCTTTTAATTTGCTCTCCAATTGGGATTGGTTTAAAATTGATTGAAAGACACTTTCCTGAATAAAAACATAACCGTTAAAGTCTTTCTGAATATTTATGAACGAAAAAAGATTGTCTCGCGCTAAAGTTTGAATGGACAAGGTACTTTCATTCGATAAGCTTTTGCTGTAATTTTCAGGATGATAAAAAGGAAGTGGTACTTCCGCTCCTTGATCCAGGTTACAAAAATTTACAACTGTACAGCGAATCATAATTTTCTGCTCACGGATTTTAAATAGGGGGCTATGGATATTGTCGAATACCTTATTTTTATTCTTGAATAATTGGGAACTGTAACGGAATAAACTATAAAAGTTATTACTATGCTTGGTGCTTAAATCTGAACAAAGTCTTATGAAATCAATTGGGAAATTTCTGCAATGGTTGGTGGCTGCTGCCTTCATCGTTGTCATCGTTTTTTGGGGTAATAGTTACCGTTATTTTATTTATGCGCTGGTATGCTCTTCTTTGCTTTATTTCCTTTTACAAAAAATAGTCCTTAGCAAATTAGGTAATAGCGATGGCCGGGAAGCCCACTATGATGTGAATGGAAGACGCATAACGATGCAAGGTGGCAAGCGCGTGGCGTTTGGGATCCTATTGGTAGCAGTTTATATTTTAATAATTTCCCTTTTTTCTGTAAGTCCATCTTTGGAACGTAAAGAGTTTGCGCTGACGCATCCGAGCTGGGCTGCTACAGCACCCGCTATCATAAACTTCGAGTCTAAAATACAAAGAGGAAAAACAAAATATGCGTATTTAAGTATCGAATACCGGTATACTGCGAACGGACAGCTGTATTTGCGGAAATTAGATAAGGCGGAAAAGCGCTATGCATTTTTACCTGTTATGGGCCAGCGACGTTTTGAAGAGATGCGGACTGAACTGTTTGACAGAGCAAAGAGAAAAATATCCGATAAGGAATACATATTGTTTTACAATCCACAAAATATTGAACAGCAAAAGTTTTTTCTTGCAGACGATTCTTTTTATCTGCAAGGATCTTGGCTATGCGATATATTATTTGTCTATTTATCATTGTTCGTATTTATTGTGATTATAGCGTTTCTGTTTAAAAAAGACTATAATAATAGGATGAAAAAATCTAATTCGACCATACATTATTACCGTCGTACAGATTATTATGAAAACAGATAAGGTTTTTTGATTTCATAAACCCTGAATTTTCTCACAATATTTAATACCACAAAGTAATTGTTTTATGAGTGCAGAATTTGTAAAGCTGGGTGTCGTTTCCTATAACAAATTTTCTATCATTTTAATTTACCGATAAAGCCATTTTTTTATCCATTTCGTATAGTTAGGCATAATGACATAGACCATTAATGCAACGACAGCGCAAGATATAAACAGTGAATCAACCAACCGGATGGAAGGGAATCCCAGCCTTTTTAATATAGGAAGTAAAATTATCGGAATTACTATTGATAAAGGATAAATAGCCGACCATGTTACCAAAAATTGCTTCCAGCGCACTGGAGGCTTCATCGTGCCATTTTCTGAAGTAAATAAAAAATCAAGCCCCGTTTTAATGTAATAATTATCATCTTTCGCCAAAAGGGGACGGATTTTTTCAATCAATTGTTTTCTATCGTCGGATTGCATCCAGTGTTTCAAATTACTTATCGTATCAAACCGAATGATGACTGTATACAGGTAAGTTAGCCCCTGAATCGGACGAATGATCTGCCAGTCGATAAGTCCTCTTGCATTTCTACAAAGCGGTCCTATCTCATTCAGCCATCGCTCATAATCATGATCCCGTCCTTCTCTGATATGGTGAGAAATTACTACTGTTGCTCCATTAGTTTCCATAAAGCTAGCGTTAAAATGAATGATTTAAGAATTTCATGCTACGGTTTATTTGTACTCCCTAAACATTGTCAGATTGCCTATTATCATTATCGTCCAAATAGCTTTGATAAAAGTCCTTTGACTTCTCAATTAGCCAAATTAATTCAGTTTCGCATCGTTTTGCTTTGTCAATGTTTGATCCGAATTTGCCCCACGCAAATCCGCTTTGAATTTGTTCGTCTATCAAGTCTGCAATTACAAAATCTTCTGAGATATATTGTTCGGTCAAAATGGATGTTAGTTTTTCCGTCGGTGTCATAAATTCAATTTTGTTGTCTTGATGAGTCGTGGTATGTTTTCAGGTAACTGGTGTGGCGACTTAGCGAAGTATCGTAGCCGTATCGAAGATACGAAAGTGGATCTGTTTTGCCAAGTCGTTGGTTATAAGTCTATGACGTGTGGGATGAGGAAAACTTCACAGAACGTTTCCAAAGCTGGCCTTAGAGATGAAATACTTCTTCAATTTTATTCCGGCATTGATGGCTTGTCTGGCGTTCCATCTATCCTCGTATCATTGGGAGATAGTACTGAGGAGCTTTTCTATTTGCTCCCTGTCACAGTCAAGGATCCAGTCTCTATGTTTTTCGTAAATTGGTCGCAGTGCTTCAATATCAGTAGCGACAACATCAAGACCTCTGTCGTCGTACATATTTAAAATAAGTTTTTTATTGATATTTATAAAGTAAATCTCTTTGTTCGAAATTATGTGATTATCCTCTAACCTCGGGAATCTTGAAGGAAAGTCCTGATTTGCAATTGCCAATAATACGGCCTTATGATTTATTCTGCCTGAACTCAGTTTAATAATACCGATATTTCGGATATCAGATTTACCGTCAGGTCATAGTTTAACTTCTTTTGCAATTCAACTATACTATGAATAGCCTTTATTTTAATAATCCAATATATGTAATTTTATGAAGAGCTGAAAATTTCAGAAAGCCACCCGAACCTATAGTACAAAGTATGTGTCATATCTGCCACTCGACGGGTAATGATCTTCCCTTAATTGGAGATTTTGATACCGTTGATTATCTGTTTCGAAAACTGATGATCATTCAATTCGGGCAATTCTGACCGAGCTAAAAAAGCGAGAGGTCTCAATGCCCGAAATCTCCACAAAGCATCCATTTTCTAATCTGTTGAATTGCGTATATTTGAGAGCTATGTATAATAACACCAAGACACCGTGACAGTAGTAGAAAATTATAAAGCTGAACTCGAATTAGTCCGACAGAACCCAAAACTCTTGGACAATTATCGCTTTGACAAAGACGCTATAGATTCAAAACACTTTGACCGATTAAGACTCAATATTGCGATTTACAATGACCTTAAACAGACAGACTATGAAATCGTAAAATTTCTTTTTGCAGAAGAGATGGAATGGCGAAAATATGGAAAGGGCGGTGAAGTTGATAATTTATATTTCTGCGCCTTCATACTGACACTTTTCAATTCACCTGAAATTGTTTGGTTGTTCTTTGAAGCTAAAAATATTGATTTTGACAGCGGAATCGGATTTGATAGCGAATATTTGGTTTCGGCAGGAATTAAAGAAACTTACCGATATTTAAAAACAGCGGACAACCCAAAGAAAACTGAACTGTTAAAGTATATTGGAGAAGCTGAAGAAAGTTGTATTTATTCGCAAATAGACATTGACGATTGGAAAGAATACAAAAAGTCCTATTTCAGAAGTTACAAATTACCAATTCATGACGAGCTGTATTTTCTCTATTCGACAAATGAACGGGAACTATTTTTGAAGAAACTACCCGAATGGATCGATCAAGAAAGAGCGTGGACTTATGAAGAACTAAGTTTATATAGGACATACGTGAAATATACAAACGACAAGGCTTTAGAAATTGAAGCGTTTAAATTGACACTCAAAAAAAATGATAAAGATTTTCTAACCGAAGTCTACAATCAAGAATTGGCAGCGTTATATGTTGAGACCGGTGAAAATACCAAAGCTCTTGAAATCCTTGAGAGCATAATAAAAGGAACAGATAACAGCAATATTGTACGAAATTGTATTGAACAACTTTGCAGAATAATTATTAGAATAAATAACTCCTCAGACGAGACATCTAAGAACTCATATCATATTATAAAAGTTCAGCATAAAAAGTACAGAAACTTTTCTCCAATGGTGGAAGGTTTAATTATGGACGTGACAGAAATAATGAAAGAGGGAAAAATTGCTGCACCTAACAACAGCTTGCCCAAAGCGAGACGGACGTGGTGGAAGAAATTCTTGGGCTCTGGATATTAGAAGAATCCGCGAAGACTCTTGTCTAGTAGGCGCATATTGTTTATCGCTTGACCAACATAGGTGCACTGATATAAATAACTTAATTGAAAAAGCAAACAACTCAGGAATAAAATTAGACAGGGAGACTCCTAACCACATTGTAGCAACAAATTCTAAAAAGAGATTTGCATTTAATGATACACTTGATAGGATAAAAGTAAGTCAAGGACATTCAGTAGAATTTGAATTAGGCTACACAAATCAAAAACGACTTAAAGGTGACGAGGGATTATTGACCAAAGGGTTTGTATTTAAGTATGAGAAGGCTTTAATTGAAGATAAGGCAAAAGCGATAGCGCAAATGTAAATAGCTGCCAAACCTTTCAGACTTTGGATTTGTTCACTCTATGGATGAATCGGTTAAACTCTTTCGCAGAATGGCGATTACCTCCATTTATCAATACAGATTACTAAAGATTACCGAGACTTTAGGACTTTGCCATTTGCACTGACCCTTACACATTTTGGAAATCAGCTATTATCTGTCATTATTCTAAAAAATGGTATGAAAAAAGCAGCAAGTAAAAAGATTCGACCGTTGCAAAAGCAAAAGCGACCCGGATTAGAAATAAATATGACACCAGTTCCTGACACTTCGCCGTTAAAGTATCCTGCAGAAGGAAAATTGAAAAATAAGGTAGCATTAATTACGGGAGGAGATAGCGGCATCGGGAAAGCTGTAGCTTTGTTATTTGCGAAGGAGGGAGCTGATATTGTTATTGCCTATCTTAGTGAAACAAAAGATGCAAAACAAACCCAGAAGGAGGTTGAATCCTTCTCTAGAAAATGTACGCTGATTAAAGGTGATTTGGGAAAAGAAAATCACTGTAAAAGAGTAATTGAATTTACGATAAAAACGCATAAGAAAGTTGATATTATCGTTAATAACGCGGGGCTGCATTGGGAAACAGAATCAATTGAAAAAATTACCACTGAACAGTTACACAAGACTTTTCAGAATAATTTCTATTCCTATTTCTGGATTACGAAGTATGCTATGCCTTATCTTAAGAAGGTGGCAAGCATCATTAATACATCCTCGGTGACTGCATATCGAGGCAGTCCAAAGTTGATCGATTATTCTGCTACAAAAGGTGCAATAATTTCTTTCACACGAAGCTTGTCAGCAAATCTTATAGCTAAAGGAATTAGGGTCAATGCTGTTGCGCCGGGGCCGGTATGGACTCCATTGATAGCATCTTCATTTGATCCTAAAAAGAATTCCGAATTTGGAAGCGACTCCCCAATGGGAAGGGCAGCAATGCCAAATGAAATTGCACCAAGCTTTCTATTCCTAGCTAGCGAAGATTCACATTTTATGAGTGGTCAAGTTTTACATCCCAATGGTGGTGAAGTCGTCAATGGTTAGCCACTGAATAAGTCACAATCAGATCTGCAAGTCGTCTATCGACATAAGGTTTTCAGTTTTTCAAAATGTTATCTAATATGGGGTGACTGTCACGCCAATGGATGAATGGCTTGAGCCAATTAAATTTGTGGACAAATTTTACTTTACAGTCTTAACTATTTTGGTGAATTAATAAGTGGTTTATTTGCAGGTGATTATTGTGTTTTGCCTCAATTTTTATCACCAAACTGTCATCTTTTGATGCACTTTTTTCGTGAGGGGCTACTTGATTTCAAAACGCCAATTGTTATCGATTAATGTCTTTTGGGCTATTTCAAATTTCCGAATAATAGTTTGTGGATGTTTATCCAACATTTCTGTTTTTAACTGTATAGAATCAACTGAAAAGATAAATATCATGCTATCATCATTAAATCTATAATTCGAAGGAGAGTCCCAATCACCCATAACAGAGAAGTGGGTTGAATCGTTCGGTTTAATAAAATAATATTGTCTCAGCTGTTTATCAACTTTACCATATTCACTAAAATATATTTTAGCATTATTGGTGTGTAAGTACCCCATTTTTCCGAAAGCTGGGATTGGACTTTTCTAATTTACGGTACTAATTGAATTTATTTGTTGTCTTCGTGAAAATATGATTGTGGACAAGCCGCAGGATACACATAGCTATGAAGTTTCGCTTATTAGCTCTTTTATACGGTATCATTTACTAGAGAATGGTATTAGTTATTCATTTGAGACAGTAATGAGTCATCCATCCAAACTGGAAGAAATTGAAGAAGCAAGGTGCCTCGCATGATCTATGCAGTGAAATCCGATAATCAGATACGCTTTTTCTTACTTTTAAAATTAGTAATTCACCACTGAATTCTTTACTTTTAAATACCCCAGTTAGGTGAGAGGTTGCAACAATGGAATTATGCATGGATATAAATTATATAAAAGAGAAATTACGCTTTCTACAGGATAACCCAAATAAATTAAACAAAATTATACAAAAAGAGTTTCTCCTTAATCCCACTATTCCTGAGTCCGTGGTCATTTACATTGAACGTAATCTAAGGATTAAGTTTCCTGAAAATTACAGGGACTTCATTACCAAAATAGGGAATGGTTGTACTGGACCAGATTATGGGCTTTTGTCATTAGAGGAATCAATGATAGACTTCAAACTTAAAACAAAACCTGCTATTGATCTGACAATGCCTTTTCCTTGTTCTGAAAGCTGGAATGAAGACTGGGTTTTTGAGATTGATTGGGAGAGTGGAGAGCGACCGGATGAAAATCAGTTAAATGCATATATGGATACAGACCATATACATGGATGTTTGCAGATTTGCCATATTGGGCATGGTTGTACTTATCTTTTGGTTGTAAATGGAGTTGAATACGGAAATATTTGGATTGATGAGAGGGCTGATTATGGAGGAATAAACCCTTTATTAGATTCGAATGGCTTGAGGGTGTCGTTTGAAGATTGGTATACCAAATGGTTGAAAGATGTTATTTGACGTTGTCACATACTGAAATTTCCGCTTTAGAAGCTGTCGCGTTAATCGAAAGCCAATTATAATAGAAAGTCACGTTGCAACTTGATTTCATCCGATATAGACAGTTGGATCAATCACAATTAATCAGGGATAAAATTTCCTGGATAATGCACAGCTAGACCTTTGTTTTTAGAAAAATTGTAAATCCTTTTTTGATTTATTACTAACAATACTAGTAATAATGCTTCATGAAACCTCTTGAAGTCTATCACCGAAATCAGTTTATGTTTGTTCGAATGAGGATACACGATAAGAGTATGGGAATGAAGGACTATCTTCATTACAACGAAAATGGATTCACATACTGTGTTTTCAGAAAATCTCATGGAGTATACGAATTAGCCTACGTTGAACTTGCCGACGATATCAAAGAAGCGTTTATAGATTCGTTGATTATCCGATTCGATAACGATGTGCCGGAAATCTTCTATCACCAGGGTAAGCGTCAGGTAATTGAGGTGCGCGTGAAGAAATTTAGTCTTTGGCATATCTATCTCAACGAAGCCATTGTTGGAAGTATCACCTGCGATAAGACTACCGGGATATTTCAATATCATATTGACGACCAAAGCCTATTGACCGACGATCATGCCCAAAAATATATCGCTATGATCCAGCGCGGCGAAATAAAATGGAGAAAGGAAGATATTCAGTGGCTCTCCTTGTCCTTCACATAAAGGTTCATTTAGAATTTTCACCTCCTGATACTTTTCTGGGAGAAGGTTTATCTATATGCGTATTCTCTAATCTACACTCCGCGTTTTTAATATAAATTTTTCGCAAAACTGACCGTCTTCCAGTCCTCTAAAATAAAGTTCAAAACCATACTTCTCAAGTAGTGCTTTCGAAGCAAGATTATCTGGATTTATAATTGCGATAACCTGCGATTCGGGATATAAACCATTGGCTTTAGCAAGTATTTCTAGGCATATTGCAGATCCATATCCCATTCTCCAAAATTCCTTTTTCAGTACATATCCGATTTCAAGAATTTTGCAATCATGTTTGTAGCGTTCTAATGAGCAATTTCCTATAAATAGGTTTTCTTGATTGATTACTTTGTAAAATCCCAAACCCTCTTCTTTGCGATTAATTTCAATCATTGCGTCAAAGTGAACCTTTGCTTGACTTTCTGTCCAGCCATCTCCGGCTATATATTTCATTGTCTCATCATCACTTACCATTGTCTTGAAAAGATCAAAATCACTTTCTACGTATTTAACTAACTTTATATCCATGCTTATAGCGTATTAAGTTAGGCAATTATATCCTTAAATTTACCAAATTCCATCTATCTACTCCAAAATCTCAACTGGAGAAAAAGTCTGTAAACAATAAAAGCATCCACACAAAGTGTTTGTTTCGATTTCAGTCCGGTGCATAGAACATGCATTGCGTGCATATTTTAAATATCCATTATGTCAAATGAGGTAGTCGATTCGTAGGCTTAACTCTGGCTCTGAGATTCCAGCAACAGTTTTAGATCTTCAATCACTTTTGACCAATATTCTCTAGTCACTTCACGCTGGCCTTCATTTTTTAATTTATCAACATGAAATGAAATTGTTGTTTTATCTTGATTTTTCGAAGGAATAAATCTGATCTGTAAATTGGCGGCTTCTGTGAAATCTTTGTGCCTCCACTTTGTCCGGATATGTGAATATTTATTAAAAGTTGAAAAATCCTGGTCTACGCCTTCAGACCAATAGCTTAATCCCCGGTCTGAAAAAAAGATATTCCATAGTGTTTCCAGGTTCGCTGGCATTGTTTTTCTGATTCCGAACTGCCAGCCTGCACCCTTTGTCAATCCGATGTTATTTTCCATGTAATTGTGTTTCTTGCTGAAAGTGATTTCGTATTTGAATATAATTATTTTTTTTCAATGGAAGCAAATGCTCTCACCGGAAAAGTCCCCACACCTTTGACTTTTGGTGGGGCAGCGGTGAACTTAAAGTTATGATCTGGCAATTTATTTAAATTGCAGAGATGCTCAACGATTAAAATCCCGGCACTCAATAGCAAGGTATGAGCAGGTCTTGTTCTCCCGGCTGTGTCGTCTATATTATGGGAATCAATACCTACAAGTTTGACGTTACAGTCCCGAAGATACATTGCCGCCTGCTCGGTAAGATAAGGATGGCCCTGATAATATAGCTCGGTATTCCAATGTTTATCCCAACCAGTCTGTATTAACACCGCTCGATTTCTGATTTCTCTATTCTTAAGATGATCTTCCGTAATTTTCAGGGTTTCTGTAAATGGTATATGAATCATTACCGCGTCAAGCTCCGCAAAACTCTTTAATGCCGTTTGGGCTGTGTCGTTGCCATCCGCAAATCGATGAAACGGGCAATCAATATAAGTTCCGGTGTTAGTGACCATCTCGATTTTTCCAATTTGAAAAGATGTATCGCCGTCATAGTTATTTTTTGACTGTTCCCTAGAAAGATAATCGCAAATATGAGGTGCCGGTAGCCCCTTGTAAGTTATCAGTCCATCTTCGATTGTATGACTCAAATCAATTAAGGAGTCTTCTACCACACTTTCATCGATTGGCTTACGTTTATGGGACTCAATCAGGATTTCTTTGTTAAGGATATTAACTTTTCCTACCATTAGCAACTGCATATCTTCAACGATGTAGTCGGCCAGGGCACTCTCGCTGATATCGTCTCCGGATATATCTAATCTGAAATCTTCCCCTTTGATACTACCGCCATTTGTAAAGAATATCTCGAAGTCAAATTTTACTCTTTTTTCCATAGAATGTTTCAATCTTACTATGACAAAAGTGTGGAAATCTAAATATTGTTTACTTGACTTAGATCAATTTGATTGATTTTTTTACTTCTGATCCTACTGAGTGTTTCAGGACTCATCCCAAGGTATGAAGCAATATGGAAAAGCGGTATCCGATTATCTGCATCCGGGAACTGTTTTAGAAAATAGTGATATCGTTCATTTGCATCCAAAAGTAGAAAGGAACTTTCCCTTCGGCATTTTTTGATATATTCTTTGGCTAAAATATTATTCAATAAAATATTCCATTTGGTATCCTCCTGGAGCAATTTATCCAAGAGCTCCCTTGGTATACTTATTAAATCACATTGTTCAATGCATTGAAAATGTAAGTTCGTTTTCTCCTGGGTCAGAAAACTTGTAAACGCGGTAAAAAAATCATTTTCAAAAAAGAATTCAGTATTGATGTCTTTATAATCTTTCTGATAGAAACTTCTAACAGTTCCCTTTTCTAGAAAAAAAAGCCGATCGGCAACATGCAACGGTTTGATCAGATTCTTTTCCTTTTCTGCAGAAAAAAAACTGATACCATCATTCAAGAGTGAAATCTCCTTATCATTCAAAGGAAACAACTGCTTGATAATTTTAATTAAATGATTTAATTGAATATGTTCCAAGCCTTATATTTTAAAAGCAAATTCTTATGAATATAGATAAAATCTTATTAATGAAAATAGTAAAGATTCTTCAATTGGATTCCATTTTCGTTACCCAGATATTTTAAGAATTAACTCATTACCATATTGAACAGTGTGAGTTCTTTGGATAGAAAAATGAAACAGACATTATCATCGATTAAGTATTGTAGCAAACTCCCTATTCAAAGAGGGAAATACTTGAACAGTTTCCCGAATTTAGTAGTCTAATGACGATTTGGTAAGGTGAGATTTTGGGAATGGTTCAATATGCTATCGAATACATATGTCCATTAAAATCATCGATCTGCGCTTTTCTATTTAAAAAACATTGCTTCGGGTGGAACTAGAATCTCTGGTGCTATAACAACTTTTTTGAATATTTATGATGTGACCGATTTTCTCAAGCTGCAGATAAAAGTTGTTGGCCTTCTTTTTGAAACCGAGCGGTTTTAAGATTTCAATAAAGCTTTCTTTTATGATTCTGTCAAATTTTTCTTGAGTTTCTGGTTTCATAAATGACTGTGTAACTATGTTATAATGAGCCTTTTTTAGACTATAATTGTTATTTATTCAAAGGTGTATTCCCAATAATGTTCTGTCTTGTCACTACAAAGAAAACCCTCAAACAAATGGCTGGCGATAAGCTTATCCATTTTTTTATGATCTGTTGCTATGAGAAAGAAGAAGCTATCCCATTCAATGGTAAATAGAATTTCTTTATCAGCCGAGTATAGATAATAATCTTTACCGCCGATCTCATCACAGAATTCATATTCCGTTAATCGATCAAGATCTATAGTTGTGGTGTTTTCATAAAATTCGTCTGTTATCAGGATCTGGTTTTTTCCCAAGAGTTTGAAAGCTTTACGGATAGCCATCTTTGAAAGTATACCAAGCGCGCCTTCAGTCGGTTGGTAGATACTTTCGTGGTCTGTAAAATTGTTAAGCTTTTCCATGAGGTCCGGTCTCGTAAAATTCTGGTTTAGCCCACCTATAGAAGTCCTTAGGGCCGTATTAACTTCCGCATAGCCTGCAAGACAAGACCCTTTCGCGATATTGTCCCAAGATATTGATTTACCCTTCCTAAAAATTTCTTCATCGGCAGGGTATCGGTCATTGTCGTAGCTATAGATTTCCCTATTCGCTTCGGGAAGTCTTTTTAAAAAATCAACTTCCTTCAGCGCTTCTTCGTGCGATAGTAACTTAGCTTTTTTTAGATTACTTTTATCAGTTTCCTCTCTGTCAAGTTGAAAGAAGGGGAGGAGAGCAATGAAAACGCTGTCATAATGATCTTTGAAATGGCCTTTGATTGTCCCATCATAAGGGTATAACTTTTGCTCGTCAAATATATTGCCCATAAAATATTGATTTAATATGAATAGCCTTTATTTCAAATCCAATATATGCAATTTTGCATAAAAAGAGTTCAGCAAATCATTTATTTACAAAGTGATTTCAGCTTTTCAAAATCTTCATCTACTTCAAAATGGGGATCTTCCTGAAGATTTAGGGACAATGCTTTTTTAAAATCTTTGCAAGCATTGTTTTCATCGCCAAGATCCAGATAGATGCTTGCCCGATTAAAGTAACCTATAGCATAGTTCTTATTTGCTTTTAAAGCTTTCTCTATTTCCACTAGTGCCTCTTGAGGTCTATTAGTTTCTCTATAGAGATTCGCTCGATTGTTATAAAGTATATGAAGGTCTGGCTGATTAGAAAATTCATTTAGTAATTTATCATAGTCCACAAGCGCTTCGTCAAATAGTTTTAATTCCTTTTTAACGTTTATCAGATTTGCAAGCGACTTAAAATCTTTCGGCGATATTTTTAATTGTGCTATTAGATCATTTTTTGCATTCTCATAATCTTTCAATCTGATATAAGAATATGCTCTGTCAAAATATATGTCTGTATAGGATGGATTTATTTCAATTACCCTCGAATAGTCAGAAATTGCTTTGTCAAATGCAGCAACTTCTTTATAAACACCCGCTCTGGCATAGAGCACATCGATGTTCTTGGGAGAAAAATCCAGAAATTTTGAATAATCAGCTATTGCAAGGTCGTAATTTCCTCGAAACCTGTGAATGTTGCCTCTATTTACGTAGGTACCAGGTGAATTGGGATACAGATTTATTGCTTTATCGAAAGCTGAAAAAGCCTCGTCAAATTTTTCTTTTTTAGCATATTTTATACCTTGCGCATTTAATTCTTCTATGGTCTGGGCGCTTAGACTTTGACAGAACAAAATTATGACAATGAGCGATAATATTTTTTTCATTTTTGGGAATATATAAAGCTAGATAATATGGGTTTGTGGAGCCAATATACAAAAACTCCAATAAAAACTTTGTTTCCTTCAGAAATATCGACCTTGACATCTATGTATTAGTCAATAGATTCTTTACCGTGACTATTACTTTGCCATCATTGAAGATTGATACCGTATGTTTGTTGTTTTTGCTAAGTGATGAACTATTGCGACCGGAGGAATGTTTTAGGATTGAATGGCGGCGGCCACATTAAGATTTTTGGATTTTAAAAGGTTATGATTGATATACAAAAAATATTTGCAGAGGGGGTGGAAAGCTCCTTTCTTATTGAAATAGGCGCGAGAACAATTATAATGTTTCTTCTAATATTGATCATTCTAAGGCTCTCGGGTAGAAGGGGAGTTCGGCAGTTAACTCTTTTTGAGGTTGCGATTATAATCAGTTTGGGCTCAGCTGCGGGAGATCCCATGTTTCAAGAAGAAATACCCATCTTTCATGCGATTGTTGTCTTTATATGTGTAATCTTTGTTTATAAGTTGGTAACCTGGATTGCCTCCCGATCAGAGAATATTGCCCATTTATTGGAAGGTAAAGTTTTACCTGTAGTAAAGGATGGCGTATTTGATATAAAACATGAAAATGATAATACCTTTTCGCGTATGGAATTTTTTTCTGAACTGAGAAATTTAAATGTTGAACATTTGGGACAGGTTAAGGAAGGGATTCTAGAAGTCGATGGAACATTAAGCGTTTTATTTTATGCTGATAGTGATGTGAGGTATGGGCTACCATTATTCCCATCTTCTTTCAAAAAGGTTGATGTATTCAGTGCTGAAGGGCCATTCGCATGCATGTATTGCGGCCATGTCGTATTTAGTTTTGAGAACGATTCCAAGGCATGTCCAAGATGCAATAAAACACAATGGAGCAAAGCCTTGAATTCAAGAAGAGTATAGAAGAAGAATACCATGTATTATTTAAACAAATTATAAGGTAATATAATCCGACCGTTTTTGTTCGAAGCCATTGTTTGAATACAAAGTCGTCAGATCTGGCAGCAGCATAATGAATTAAAGGTCCCATCGAAGAAGGAAAAAAAGCAAATGGCCACGAATCGTTATTTATACCAAGCGAATCGTAATCGGTTCATTTAGCGCTAAAATTTACAGCTAAATTTGTTGGGTAAATGAAGCTGAAATCTTAAACAATAATGTCAACATTTTAGCATCCTGATAAATGAATAAAGTAATATTAATTCCATCGATTTTAATTTTACCGCTAACTGCTTTAAGGAAGATGCTTGGCGGCATCACTTTTTTATTTTTTCTTTTAATTCCAATGAGTAATGGTTTTGCACAAACATGGATCAAGATTGAACTTGAGGAAACCGAGTACGATGATGCTACTGATAAAACTTGTTTAAAGGAAACGGGAGAACCTTTAAACGGGAATTATGCGATAAAATTTAATGGGTTTCAAACCAATTTCGAGCCATTTACAGATGGTTTTAAAAATGGAGAGGCCAGCGTTTACAGAAATAAGAAGCTGGCAGAGAGGGGCACATATCTAAACAACCTTAAGGAAGGTGAATGGATTTACTATAAAGAAGATGGAACAATTCGTAAACGGGTTATTTATAAAAAAGGGAAAACAGAACCTTTTGGTGATCGGAGATTAAGGTGGGAAAGATCCAGTGAAAAGTAGCGTTTTGCCTGTTATAAAAAAGAATAAGAATCATGAAGAAATTATCATTACTAGCTGTTTTACCCCTTGTTATGTGTTGCAGAAGTCAGGAAAAAATAGATTTAGCAAACTTGAACTTAAATGAGCCGATTGAACACATCAGTAAATTTGAGGATCGATTATTGGTTGGCGTTGAGACTATCGAGTATCCCTTCAGTCTGTTGCTCGAGGTTGAAAAATCACAAAGGTATCGTTTCGATGGAATTGATTTAGCAGGGCAGCGGATTATATTTCAAATCAACTCTGAAACATTAAAAACAGATAGTATTACACGTCTTGGCGGTGGACACATTGATCTCAAACAAGCCAAAACCGCCATTGAGTTAGACGAAACTTTAAAAAGATACGATGCTGATGGTAAAATATATGGCGTAAGAATTGAGCTCAAGACGCAAGAGTTAAAGGCGAGTATCTTAAAGAAACTAGAGGCAAAATATGGTAAAGGAACAAAAAATCCAAATACCGACCATGGTTTATACTGGAATTTAAAGCCCCAAAACAAGTTTATTTTATACGCGCCAGACTATAATAGGTTAATCATGCTGAACAATACAAACCTGTCTAAAACGTGTTATTGGGATATCATGAATGGTTTAATTGATTTTGGCGGATGCAACAATGAAGAATATATGGCGGACCTGCTAAAAAATGCGACCAGACCAGAAGATGTTAAAGACAAACCCACGCTGAAAATTGATAATAACTGGAATATAAACAATTTCATTGTTGGCAAAACAACTGAAGAGGATTTTACGAAATCTCCTATAAATAATCGTTTTGAACGGATAACAGAGTTTGATGGCGCTACCGGAAAAACCAATGAGATCTATTATCAGGATACCTATCATGATTTCAACCTTTATTTTGCTGTCAGCAAAAATGATCCGGAGAACCAAAAGGAAAACACGATCAATGGTTACGCCATCAACGACTTTGGAAAGGTTAACATCTCATTTGAAAATAACTTAAAACCAGGCTTACAATTTAAAGAAGTGCTAAAGCTGTTAGATAAGCTCAAAATAACTTATCATCCGGTGGATTTTGCTAATTATATCGAAATCAAAACAGTACCTTATACAGTAACGCTGAATTTTAACGAGCATATGTTGCTTTCCGGAATGTTTGTTAAATAGCTTCTGATATAAGGTAGTTCAAACCATCTAAGAGCTTAAAAGTAACCTTTCCAAGCTGATACTTTCTTAATTGGTCGATCAATGGAATAGATGACAAAATATGGGCAATAGGTGGTAGGTTTTTAAGAGTTAAAAATTCAATTAAAAGGGTGGGAATCCTATTCACCTAAAGTCGGCGCTTCGCCAAATTTCTTCTTAAAGGCGGAAGAAAAATGGGACAGGTTCTCGAAACCAAGATCGAGATAGATAGCTGATGGTTTTTTGTTTTTTCTTTTAATTAAATGCCATGCTTCATTCAGCCTTTTATCCTGTAACCACTTACGTGGCGGCATACCGAAGGTTTTCTGAAAATCTCTTTTATATCCTGAAAGGCTCCTCCCTGTGAGTTGTGCAAACTTTTCAATAGGGACATTGAAATGAAAATTGCTCAGCATAAATTTTTCTAGATCCATCTTATAAGATGCTGAGAAGTCAAACAAAAAGTTACGCAGTGCCGGGATAGCTATCAGTATTAACTTGATTCCCTCTTTCACCTTTAAAAGGCCCATCTCGTCAGTCATTTCATGACCAGCGCTTCGCGCGTAGGGAATGACCGACTGGAAATAACCTTTGATAAACGCATTATTGGGAAGGCATATATTCGGAAGTCCGGTGTATTTACCCTGAGCTTCCATCTTTTCCTCTAGTGCTATCTGGCGCATCAGATCTTCTTGCAGTGATATTACGATAGTTTCATAGTGGCCATTTGGCCCGGGAGTTTTAGTCAAGGTTCCAAGCTGATTCTTGTGAATTAGCAATACTTCCCCGGCAGATATATTTACATGCTGCTCAGCGGTTTCGAGAACCATTTGGCCCGAAACCTGTAATACCAGGGTATGATGGTTCCAGACGCATGCTTTCTCTTTCTTTAGAGAAGAAAGGTAAGAATAGAATATCACGCCGGGAAGTATTTCTGCTGGACTTTCCATTTATCTTTGTAAGTAAGTACCGCCTTTGATAGCACCTATTGCAAATGTAGTGTTTAAAATATTCATCTCCTCTGGCGTAAATACAATTTCCATCGCAGTGATATTTTCGGGTAGTCTTGATCTGCGGCTCATACTCACCAATGGCATGATATTGTCGCCTTGTTCTTTTACCCACGCAATCGCAAGTTGTGTAGGGCTGACATTCTTACGTAAAGCAATTTCTTTTAATACTTCTACTTTTTCAAGATTATGGATTAAGTTATTACCCTGAAAACGGGAAAAGTGATTTCGATGGTCATCCGCAGGAATTGGAGGTTGCAGGTCACCTGTTAAGAGTCCTTCGGCCGTATTGGCAAATGCCACGACACCAATCCCTAATTCTTTAGCTGCAGGCAACAGCTCATTTTCGATCTGACGGTCAGCCAAAGAATAACCGATTTCCAGTGCACTGATGGGATAAACGCTATTGGCTTTACGGAGCTGATGGGCGGTTATTTCCGATACGCCTATATGGTGTACTTTTCCTTCAGCTACGAGGTCTGCAATCGTTCCAATGATGTCTTCTATTGGCACACTGCTATCCATTCTACAGGGTTGATATAAGTCGATAGTTTCAATGCCCAGACGGGTCAACGAATAGTTGATAAAATTCTTGATCGCTACAGGACGGAGATCCAAGCCAATCCATTGGCCGTTGTGAAAAATAGCACCGAATTTGACACTGATGAAGGCATCATCCCGTCTACCCTTAATTGCTTTGCCAATAAGCATTTCGTTGTGGCCTGCACCATAAAAATCTCCCGTATTCAGGAAGTTTATCCCGCTGTCCAAAGCTTGATGGATTGTTGCAATACATTCGGTTTCGTCGGGAGTTGGGCCACCCCATATTGATGACATCCGCATACATCCCAGACCAAGCTTTGAAACCGTGGGGCCGTTTTGACCCAATTGAATTTTGGTGATTTCTGACATTTGACGAATTTAATTTTATTATACAAAGGTCTTGATTTAATTACCATTTTGCTTTCTTCTACGGTTCAATTTACTTGTCTTTACGGTTCATCTATTCGGGAATTAAATGGTCATTGGTAAGTTTCAAACGGCTGGTCGCATAAATGTTTGCCGTTTAGTTTTGCTTTCTTGGCTGCCGTTGGTATCTTAGTGGTTCTTCAGGAAAAATTACAGCTGTAGGAAAGGGATATAGTCCTGCTAAAGATGATAAATCTGGAATAACTTATGGAAAATAGTCTAAGTATAATTGAAAAATACGAGTTACTGGTTTCTACATTAAACATGATACTTGTTCCACTCAAAGAACCGGGTGTTTTATATGAAGAAAAAGTTCGAAAAAATTTAGAAGAGCTTGAAGGAGACTATTATTCATTTTTGAATCAAACTTTTATTGAAGATTTACACCAGTCTAATGTTGTTTCCAAAGATGGTGTTGTTTTATTGATGAATATACGGTCCGCAATTGAGCATTTGGATCATTTTAAATGGAATGTTGAGGACTTTCTAACTGATAATAATTGGCATGAAATAAGAAATTTTGTTGTTAATGTATTTTTATCGGAATTGAAATAGTCGAGGTAGATTGTGGGAAAATCAAAGTGGCCCAATCGGGTTTGTGAGATTGGTTTTTTTGCTGTTTATTGTGCATAGCTTCATGAAAGGGTGAGCGCGCTTTATTGACGGCGGAATGGTTTGATAATTCGTACTTTATTTCTTAGATCCAAATCCTGGAATTGCGAGATATATCACAATAGGATTAATTACAGCGACTACTGTTGTTTTTTCCTTTTATTATGCAATGGATAAATCTAATAACAGAAGTGCTTAGTCGAAGAAAGGGCACAACCTATCCGACCTGGCAGCACTGATCGGCACCAATGAACGCTACATGTCCTATATACTGAAAAAGTATACTGGTACGGATTTTACCACTACCTGCAACATGCACGCATCGGTTACCAGATTGAATACGTGGAGCGCGAGTTGTAAAAGGAGTGTCCCCGTCGGAGTATTTCCAAAAGATAAGAAATTGACATTAAGTTTTATGTTAATTTAATTTTGCTCAGGTATTCCATTTTTTATTTGTTTCTTTATTTGGTGGTAGCGCTTGAGTTGGTTTTACGGATACAAAATCTGCATCAAACCTAAATTCCTAAGCCCAATAACCGTAAAAATTAAGAGGACTAGTTCAGAACATCAATACAATGACACAAATTTTCAAATTAACATTTCTTGCGTTGGGATTTCTTTTGACAAGTTGTACTTCTTCGGCACAGCAAAAAGATGATTACCCGACAAGGATAGATAGTTTACTAAACGCTACAAATCCGAGAGCATTTAATGGTGTTGTTCACATTCAACAAAACGGAAAAACGAAATATGCAAAAGCGCATGGATTTGCTGACTTTAACAAACAGACGCCGTTGAAAATCGATGATAAATTTTCGACAATGTCCATAGCTAAACAATTTACAGCTGCCCTGATTTTACAGGAAGTCGAAAAAGGAACAATTGATTTGCAAGCCCCAATCCGAAAGTATTTGCCTGATTTTAAATATTCCTGGGCAGATACCGTTACGGTTCATCACTTGCTGAACAATACATCGGGGTTGTACAGCGAAAGCATGGACAAACCCTTGAAATTTAAGCCAGGCACGGCTTTTAGCTATTCAAACGTTGGGTATTATGTTGCAGGATTGGTTTTGGAAAAACAAAGTGGTAAAAGTTTTGAAACTTTAATTACAGCCTTATTCAAAAAATGTAAAATGGCTAATAGTTATTATCCCAATAAAAAAAATAGCCAGCTTTTGGTAAAAGGACACACCATAAAAAAAGACGGAACTTTTCGATTAAATGTAAAGTCAGATTTCGATAGTACAAATTATTTCGGAAGTCATCTGATAGTTACTGCACCCGATCTGGCAAAATGGAACGAATGTCTACATAGCGGAAAAGTGCTAAAACCTGCGACTTATAACATGATGACCCATTATGTAATTACCAACCAACATCAGGTTTTTAGCGAAAAGCCAATTGGATATGGTTATGGCTTGCGCATAAATGATAAAGCGGATATTTACGAAATTGGGCATACAGGTTTCCATCCGAGTGAAGGTTTTACGGCCGTTAATTTATATTATCCGAAAACTAAAACCAGCGTAGTTGTAATGGAAAATACAGGCAATGAAAACTTTGATATCGCTTACTATTTTGTGCAGGAAGTGAGAAAGATTGTGAAAGAAAGTAACCTTTTAAACTAAATTTCTTCATGAAAAAACTTTCATTATTTTTCTGTATTTTCTTGTTTTCAATTCAGTCTTTTGCACAGCAAAGTAATAGCCTCCGCAAAGAACTTCATCAAATCATTGCAACAAAGAATGCAACAGTCGGTATTTCAATGAAGGGAATTGGAACCAAAGACACATTAAGCATTAATGGACATTTAAATGCACCATTAATGAGCGTGTTTAAATTTCATATTGCTTTGGCGACCTTGAACTTGGTTGATCAGGGTAAACTTTCTTTATCACAGAAATTTTTCATTAAAAAAGAAGATCTGCATGCAGATACCTGGAGCCCAATTCGGGAAGAATTTCCGAACGGAAATATGGATTTAACTTTGGACCAACTATTACAATATACTGTTTCGCACAGCGATAACAATGGCTGTGATATTCTTCTAGACCTGATTGGAGGTCCAGAGACCGTCCAAAAGTTTATCCATAAACAAGGAATAAAGGATTTTACCATAAAAGTCAATGAACAAGAAATGCGAACTTGGGAGAATCTTTATGTTAACACAACAACGCCATTAGCGTCCACCGAATTATTGGAGAAATTTTATGCAGGGCAGGTTCTTAAAAAGAACACCACAAAATACCTCTATCAACTCATGGTTGAATGCTCGAGAGGCCTTACCTGGATGAAAGCAGGGCTTCCCAAAGGAACAGAATTAGCACACAGAACTGGAATTTCAGATAGAAATGAGCATGGTTTAAGAGCAGCGATGAACGATGTAGGCATTTTTAAACTTCCCAATGGAAATCACGTCGTTCTTTCTGTTTACTTAAAAGATATCACCGAAGAACGAGAGGTCACTGAAAAAATTATTGCCGACATAACAAAAGCTATCTGGAATTACTACACGGAAAAATAGAAACTATAGGTCGCCCCTGTTAACTAAACCTACGGATTGATTATTTGTCTCTTGGCTGTAAATGATACCGTGAAACAATATTGGCATTAAAGCAATTATTACTGATTTTTTCATAGTTGAAATATTTTTCTTTATAAATAGTGCAAGTATTCTACTATTATGATTGAATTGGCTGCGTACATTTCTTTCCTTTATATCCCATTTCATAATCTGCCATTATAGTGGTTCTTTCATTAAGGATAGGAAATACTGTTCAATATCACAACATAGAGCAATAAAAGAGAATAGTGTTTTGACAATACGTCATTGCAGGAATTAAGGATAAATTGGTCATCAAAAATTTAATGGTCTATTAAATAAATATAATAAATATTATCAATTTTAATAGGTAAAATTATGTTAGATAAAGCTTTTTTACCTAATAGCCGCTATAAGTAGTGATCAACAGATTTTATAATAGGGCCGCTACGTTGACGGTCAGCTGGCAGTTTGGCGGATTACGTGCCCCAAAGGAGAAAGAAAATCATTTTTCTGATCAATCGGATGACAAATCACCAAGAAGGAGAAGAATGTAAAATGATCAATATCAAATTTTTGAAATGAAAAATATTAACGATAATTAATTTAGGTTATCACGAAATGTATGCGAGTACTTTTCGTGATCAGAAAATCAATGTGACCACTCTTCCATGCTTTTAAAAAAAACATTTTTTCTGTTAATCTTAGGCGCTTTGGATTGAAGCTTACTCAAGAAGGGTTGGATCAATTTTTTAGCCAGTATCAACTAGCAGCTTAGTCTATGTCTGAGCTGCTATCTAAAATAGGATAATGGAGAGAAAACTGATTTTATGGTTAAAGATAACCATTGATCTAATAACGGTACTGATCGTAAATTTGTCTGTTGATAGGAGGCTTGGTCTCTATTCTCATTGATAATAACCTAAGTTTATTGGTATCAAATATGAATATCCCATTTAGTCTTATTTTGTTAAGTCTGTTTTTAATGATTTATTATACACCGGTCAACAACGTTGGCGAACGGAAAATTGCCTATTCTGATTATATACGAGGGCGTCCTTTAAGTGCGCAGCTCTGGTATCCGACCGAGGACAGCAATGTTAAGGATACAGAACGGCCATTTGTTTTACCACCTACAGCAAAAAATGCGGAATTTATACAAAATAAACATCCATTGATCGTGTTGTCTCATGGCACTGGAGGCAACAGATTTAGCTTATCCTGGCTGGCGATTGAATTGGCGAAAAATGGATATTTTGTTGTTGCTCCAGATCATTGGGGCAACACGCTGGATAATAAAATCCCTGAAAACTTTGTACGTTATTGGGATAGACCGCTAGATATTCATTTCCTGATTTCATCATTACTTGACGACACACGGTTTAATAGCTACATAGACAGCAGTAGGATTGCCGGTATAGGATTTTCATTGGGGGGATATACTACTTTGGCGCTTGCCGGGGTCAAATTAGATTGCGATACGCTCAAGAAAAACGCATCGTTAGCCGAAAATCGAAAACAATTTGTTGTTCCTGAATTAGGTGACCTCCAGGAATTAATGCAAAAAATATCTTGCGAACAGGTGCCGCTAAATTTAAGAGATAGTCGCGTTAAAGCCAGTGTAGCCTTGTCTCCAGCCCTTGGGCTCGGCCTTCCCAAAGTGAAGCAAACCAATACATCTCCAGTTTTGATCATTGGCGCGGTTGACGATTCGATTGCTCCTCTTAAAACTAACGCAATACGATACCATGAAGTAATCGAAAATTCAAAATACAGCGTACTTCAAGGTAAAGTGGGGCATTACATTTTCTTGAATGAAGGGCTTAAATTGATTAATGAAGAACCTGTTTATTATCGAGACCATAATGCCATGGACAGAAAATCAATACATCAAAAATTGGTAACGGAAATACTGGCTTTTCTGTCGGAGCATTTAAAATACAAGTGAAGATAGCTACGCAGATGCAAACCGCCGACGGCCAATCCACTGCTTTTTGCGATGAGATTATGTTAAGAAGAGTGAACAGAGAATTATTTAAAATGATACATTTGTAAATATCAATTTTAG
Organism: Sphingobacterium sp. UBA2480; assembly: GCF_002341965.1. Taxonomy (NCBI): domain Bacteria; kingdom Pseudomonadati; phylum Bacteroidota; class Sphingobacteriia; order Sphingobacteriales; family Sphingobacteriaceae; genus Sphingobacterium; species Sphingobacterium sp. UBA2480. The sequence goes on from NZ_DDPA01000007.1 coordinate 1,307,416, forward strand.
AGCTGCTTAACGATGAATCTTCAAAATAATCAATTAGAATATATTTCACTTAAGCCGTGGCAACCACTTGAACACATCGTAGAGAGTATCTGGATGGTAATAAATCATTCTGATGAGAATAAAGAAGGAATTATCGTTCCAGACGGCAAAATAGACTTATTTCTTCTGACAGATGAAAAAGGAGCCTTTGAGATTTTTATTTGTGGAGTCTGTACAGAAGCTGTTATAAAGCCACCATTTCCGAAATCTCGGATGTTCGCCATTAGCTTTTATCCAATTGCTGCGGAATATATTTTTAATCACTCTTTTTCGGATTTAAAAAATACGAAAAAAACGTTGCCAGATGATTATTGGGGATTTTCAAAAGATGACCTCATTGACTTCGAGTGTTTTTATCAAAAGGCCTGTTATACTATTTCTTCTAAATATAAAAAACAAATGGATGGAATGAAACAGAAGTTGTTTGAGTTTATCAGTAAATCTAGAGGAGAAATTACGGTAAATGAACTGGCAGGTAAAATATTTTGGAGTAGCAGGCAGATTAACCGTTATTTCCAGCATTGGTTTGGGCTTACACTAAAATCATATGTTAACATTGTACGTTTTTCAAATTCATTGAAACAGCTGAAAGAAGGGAACTTCTATCCAGAACTGAACTATGGCGACCAATCTCACTTTATCCGTGAAGTAAAAAAATACGCCGGAGTAACGCCAACTATTTTAAACAAAAATGAAAATGACCGATTTATCCAATTGAACCTGATTCCTGATGCATAATTTTGTATTAAATAACAGAAAATAAAATGCATCTAAATCACATTAATCTAGTCGTAAAAGAGGTAGATAAAGCCGTAGACTTATTTACCCAAAATTTGGGTTTTAATTTAATAATAAACAGAAACGGCAAAATGGCCGTGCTTGAAAGTAGCAATAATTTTGCTTTGGTCCTTTGGGGGCAGCAATTGAACAACGAAGAAAGTAGACCTAAGTATCCAGCGAATTTCCATATTGGATTTTATCAAAAAGATGAGAAAGCTGTTCACGAGGTATATCAGAAATTAATAAACGACAGCGGTTTGAAATTTCAAAGCGCACCAAAGAAAATAAGGGATTCATTTGGATTCTATTTTTATTTTGAAAATCTGATGATTGAAATCAGTGTAACTCCTTTTAAATGAGATTAAAGTTGAGATTATATAGAGAGGTTAGATTTGCTATCAATTTGGTCTTATCTTTGAGATAGGAGAGATAGGTAAATTAAAGGAGGAGGAACTCATGTCATATGAAGCAAGTTTAAAACATAATCGTGATGCGGAGAGCGTATTTAATTCGGCCAAGAAATCAGGAGAAGCTTTAGGTCACGCTAAAGGCCTAGCAGAAGGTCTGGCAGAAGGGGAACGCAAAAAAGCTCTTGAGACTGCCAAAGCATTTAAGGAAATGGGATTACCAATAGCTGATATTGCTAAAGGCACAGGACTTTCAGTCGAAGAGGTCGAAAAACTCTAAGTTTTTGGAAGTGTAAAGTAAACTGTGTCAAAGGTCGGGGAAGCAAGTCCGGCCTTTATATTTCTCTCTGATAGGTAATCTTTTCTATTCGATTATTAATTTACTATCTAACCAAGTATCTATTTTTAGGAGCTCATTGAACTGGCTCTAAGCTTTTAACCATTGAATCTATCATGGGTTTTGTAGGAGATAACCTTAACTTTCTCTCAGTGATCATTACCTTTATAGATCCACATAGGCTCTGTTTGACCTGCCCGTTCAAAGCCATTCTTTTTATAAAAGTCGATAGCTTTACCGTCAGCAGTAAGCATCTGCATATGAAAGCCCCTATAAATCTCTTGCATTTTATCCATAATCAAACGCCCAACCCCTCTGCCTTGATAGGAGGGTAGTACGAGTAGATGTGGATAATATACCACGAGATAACCATCGGAAATGGCATTCCCTAGGCCTACTAATGTGGGACCGTCCCATGCCGTAACTAAGGAATGCGAATTCAAGAGTGCTTTCATCAGTAGTTCTGGTTTTTCGGCTGCACTCCATTTATTAGCTTGGTATAGTTGCAGAACGTCGTTTGCGTTTAAATCTCTATTGACACTTAGCTGTATGTTCATATATTATTCTGTAGTTTTCGTTAGTATATTTAGGCGAATGTTCTTCGTTGGTAAATATACAAATATGTGAAAGGAGCGTTTACTATTACTCGTAAACTTTCGCTCCTTTGAAAATATCAGCAAACGTTGACCACGCAGCTTTTTCAGCATCTACATTTGCGTCTGTATTATCATAATACCCTTGGATGTCTTCTGCGTATGATGCCAAAGCCTCCAGAAAGTCGGGCAAAGTTTTGTTTTCCCAAGTTTCAGGGTGATGGAGCAAATCCCGGCGCAACAAATCAAGAAATTTGATGAAGCTATGTTTGTCGTTTACTTTCAATTCATATAATTGATCATCCATGTACTTTTACTTAATTGATTGAAATTATTTTTACAAGTTTAATGAATAAATGTCCTTTTTTGTCACTGTGAAAAGTAGTATGATCAATGTAACAAAGAAAAGATGTCCCATTAATATATTTGTGTTTTTATGAATAACCATCCATGATTCAAATCCGGTAGGTGATTGTACTTTACTTAAATTATTTATAATTCTTGGCAATGTATCCAAAGTTTCCAGATCAAGCCAATCTTAAAACTTTGTATTCAATCACTTTTTGGCCTTTATCCGAAATAAATAGTAATAGCTTGTTTTACGCAATTATTTGATTGACAGATAAGTTTCTACCTCAGCGTTATCTCCGTCGTAATATTTCTTTCCGTGGATTGTAAAATCAGCTTTGTAAGCACGTCTTGAATTCAAGTCTTGGTCTGCCCATATTTCTAACCAGGTTTCTACAACCGCTTGAGGCATTTTGCCCTTAGAAACAAATTTTTCGTAGTTGTCCGCTTCAATAATTATTCCTACAAAACCTTCGGGACAATTCTCTAATGAATCAACGGACATTCCTATAATCGTTGTGTAAAAGCCTTTGAAATCAGATTCATAGTTCGTGTAAACGGCGTATATTTCGTCACTGGTTTTATTGGGGATTTTATTCTGAATATCTTCAGTCCAGAATCTTTCCCAAAGTGCTTCGATGTCTTCTGAAGCTTGACCATTTTGATTAGTCGTTCTCACAGAAATTCCTGCGATATAAAATTTTTGAATCGTTATATTTTCCATTTTTACGCTATTTAATTTTGTTAACAATTTCATCAATTGTTTTTGCAATTCGGTTCACTCTCGTCTGGTCTGTTTTTGCCGAATAGATACAGTTGAGAATCGTAATTTTTTTTCTTTCAGAATACGCTAAAAATGCTTCATAAACACCTTCAACTTCTTTTAGACAAAGAATTAATTCCTCTGGGATTTCAATTGGATTCACGTCTTCATACAATATTATGTGAACATAATCGCCTTCCTGTTTTTTGATTTTTTTACGGATTTCAGATTTTATTGGAAGAAAAAGAAGACCATTTCCCATTGATTGCAGATTATAGTTTCGGATTTTGCAACCGTCAATCGTTCCGTTAACTCTTACCAAGCCAAAAGGGGAGTTGTTGTTTGGAGCGACTTCAGGTATTCTGGCAAAGGTCCATCCCCCTTTTCCCTGAAATTTTTCAAGAAGATATAACTTGTCAACAAGTGGAATTTGTTTTGTCATTCTTTATGCAATTAAGTGCCAAAAATTTAATTCCATATTTTCTTTATCAGCAAGATTTAATAATTCCAGACCATAAAGATTCTCAAAATAACCGAAACAGGTCTGCTTTGTTTTTGCGAGAGTTTTACCAAAGGTTACTTCTGAAAATTTGTTTTCAACTAATTTTCCGATAAAATGCGCTTGAGTATTTTCAAAAGCACTTAAATATTCATTTTCAATATTCTCGGAAACTGACGATAATTTATCTGAATTATTAATATCATTCAAAGAAAATGTTCCTTTCTCGATGCAGGAAAAATGCGTCGGAATCTCAAAATTGTCTTTTTGTATGTCGTGATATTCGATTTTTACGGTTCTCCTATCAACCATTTCGAAAAAACGTTGAACTTCCGGTTGATGAGCTAGATTTTTACCCAAATCTTTTAAAGCTTCGATAGAATCCGCAAAAAGAACATTTGCATATTCATTTTCATAATTCCTGACCAGGCAATGAAAAAGGATATCTTCTTGTTGAGCCAAGACCGTTTCAAATTTTAACACAGCAAACAAAAGCTCATCATCGGTGATATTTTCTCTTTTTCTAAAACTCGTAAATTCCATAGCTTTTGCTGGACCAGTGTTGAGTAGAATCATATTTTTTTCAGTTTTAAATTTATACTGATGCAAAAATAGATCAGGCTAAAGACAGCCTTATGTCAAGGGTCACAAACATTTTTTCTCAATTAGGGCAATATATTCTTCGAAAGTAATTTTGTGCGGTACAAATGTTTGATTCTGAACCGATAAGCTTTCGATACGATCTAGGCGAAAAGCCCTGTAGTCGTTTCTGAGTCTGCAAAGCGCAATTAACAGCCAATTTTCTTTTGTGGTGTAAATGGCAAAAGGTTCCACCATTCTTTCTGTAGTTTGATGATTTTCGGGAGAATAATATTTAATCTTCACCAAATTATAGTTTGTCAAAGCTAACTGCAGAATTGATAAATTGTTACTTGTACGGACTCTTTCAGTATTTTGTCCGGATAAAATTCTGCTCGACAACAGATTGGCTTTATTTTTTGTATTATTTCTTAAAACCGCTTTTATTTTGTTAACCGCATCAGTGTAGTCTTTTACAAACGAAGCATCTTTATTTTTCAGAATCAATTGTTCTGCTGTTATCAGCGCATTGGCTTCACTTTCCGTAAACATCACAGGTGGTATTTTGTAACCATCCATCAACGCATAACCTTTCCCTTCTTCCGTAAGAATGGGCACTCCGGCATCTTCCAATGCGCGTATGTCACGATAAATTGTTCTTTTACTCACTGAAAATCTATCAGCTAGTTCAGAAGCTGTTATTAAATGTTTAGTTTGTAAGCGGGTCAAGATTGCGGTCAATCGTGAAAGTCGTTTAGTATCACTGTTGCTCATTTTTTATCTGATTGTGATATTACCAAGGTCACTAATAATCCCAATTATAATTAACGGTGCCTCAATTGTATAGCGGAAAATTAAAACAAAACGTTGAATACGGTTCAAATCTACAAAAAACGAACAAACACAAGAGCAACTTCACTATGTTCATTAGGAGCACCTTTAAATCCAATATCTCCCATTAATATATTTTTGTTTTTTATGAATAACCATCCATGATTCAAATCTGGTAGGCGATTGTACTTTATTTAAATTATTTATAATTCTTGCCAATGTATCCAGGGAATTTGTTCGTTTTTAATAATACTGACTTAGCTTTTAAAGAAGCGAGACATCTTCATGTAAACGTCTGTGTTTTACCGGTCCCAGGAGGGCCCTCGATAATACTGAGTAGGTTGGCAAAGGCATTATTTAAAGCTTCTTTTTGACTGGGATTGAATCCAAAAGGAAAGATTTCAACAGGGGCGAGGAGATCACAATTTTTGGGTTGTATTTCATTCAGATAATTGGATAGGATGGCATATTCTGGGATAAATGATATTCTATAAAGCTATCTTCAAGAATGTTTTTTCCATCTTCAGAATTAAGCCCTACAGCATCGGCAATCGCTTTTAGATAGTTGAAAGTGGTAGCCGCTTTTTTGCTCTGAAAAGCAGATTTGATGATCTGAACTTTATCCTTGTTGTAGGTGTATTGTTTATTACTGCTTTTAAATGCCACAATACGTTTCTCGCTCACAAAAGAATAGGACTGGATATCTTTGGTTTTGTCCTTTCCATCGATGTAGATGGTTTCTTTCTGCCGAAATGAACTGTTGGCATTTAACATGTTGGAAAACTATTCTTTTAGATAAGATATTAAAAACTTTCCATTTAGTAATTTGATTTTTCAAAATCAAATATGACCTTTCTTATGACAGGTTGTAAGGATTCAATCCAATTGTTGATATCTGTTTCGTCAAAATATACAAACCAGATATCACTAGAATTTTTGTAGATGTTTTCAACTTTCTCAAACTTTTTCTTGTACCAAAGCTGTATATTTTCATCCATGCCAAAAATATAATGGTTATTAGGTGGCAAACGCAGTTTGTCTTTAACTTTATTTTCGAGCTCAGTTACTCTGGCTAGATCGTCCACTGTTAAAAAAAATGGGATTCTTTCCCTGAAAATAGAAGGAGAGCCGATGTCATTGTTCTTGCTAATCTGTACTTCAACGACAAATTTAGAACCAGCATAAGCATCAAAACCACCTTGGGCACATTGGAACCAAATAACTAAATAGTGATCTTTTAATTGTTTGTAAAATCCCAGCATGCCACTTTTAGTCTTTTTAAACCCTGCACCTTTTAATTCGGGAAAGATAATTTTATTGATTATTCGATATACTTCCGTTGATTTCATTTTGCTTAATAGAGTTTTCTAAATATTTAGCTCTAATTTAAATAAATTAGTCAATATTAACATCAGTAGTCCAATCAATGCTGGCCAGAATATGGAGAATATCTTTCTATTTCTCTGCGCCTGTAGGTACCCTGCATAAATAAGTGCTGCAACTTGAAATCCAAAGATAATCAGGTTAAAATTTTAACTCCCCGTAAAATACCTCAGCCAATCTCCGTCTATTAATACTACATAAAATGTCAAAGCCATAAAACTGAGACGTACAAATAGTGTAGCGTTAATTCTCTTCATTATCTATATTACGTTTGTGGAATATCAATGTCTTTATCGATTTAAGAAGATCCTGTTCTGTTTGCGCTTTCAGGTTTGAACCATGAAGGTTAAATCGGACTTTTGAAGAGTCTCCCCATAGGTTGCCGATATACACTCCGGTGGTTCCTTTTCCAGATATTCTCGGAAATACGATTTTCGCTCTTCTATTATCGATAGTATCCCAGGACACATTTTGTTTTCTGTACAGATCGGCGTCGAGATCCAGATCCAGTATCGGCATATCTTTTACAATAATATAGTCCGAAGAGTCCATTGCACTTTCCTCCATCATCTGTCTGGTAATGACTTCTATGTTATGCTCTGTCAAACTATTGGAATACATGCCCAGATCGAAGTAAAGCGTATCGTTGTTGTCTACAGCAATTGCGCCGACATAACTGTCTATTCCGTTTTGTTTGACCTGCTGCCATTTATAGGGAACTTCAAGCGTAAATAGACCAAAATCCATTGTCTTTGTGCGAGATGGATCCTTGCAACCGGTAACTAGGATAGTAAGGGCAGAAATGTGGAATAGTTTTATGAACTGTTTCATACTATGGCTTATACGTTGAATTTACAAAATTAGGCTGGACTATCCGTCTATGGCTAGTATTTTTTATTCTTAAAGCGCAAACCGGTGGAGTGGAAGCACCACGGTGTCATGGTAAAAAATCCTTCATCGTTTCAACGTCGTTTTTCGTTATGAATGTATATATCCGATATGGAAATTGAATAGCTTTTCCCTGCCATAGGACTTCGATTTGTTCCATTCTCATTGTTGTTTTTTGTTCATATCTCTATGACGAGGTTCTTATTAAATCCATTATACAGTTCATTGATATAGCCGTGTGGATTGCATATAATTTCGGTGTTACCGATTTTATAGTTTACAGGAGTATGTATATGGCCATGGATCCAGTAGGAGGGCTGATGCTTTATTATCAAGTCTTCCATATCTGAGACATAGGCGGCGCTGATCGGATCGTCTAAATACTTCATGGACAAGGATCGAATGCTCGGAGCATGATGCGTCACTACGATGTTGTGTTTCGCTTCGCTGACACTAAGACTTTCCGTCAGCCATTGTCTGGAAGTTTGGTGGATTCTAAACGTAACGATACTTCTTAATTTGGCATAATTGTCACCTAATCTGATCTTCTTATAATCATTCATACGGCTTTGGCATAACGATCCATATTCGGCAGGATTGCCCTTTAAGGAAAAATCGGTCCAGAGTGTGCAGCCATGGAAACAAACGTGGTCGATCTCCAAAGATTCATTTTCCAGCACATGGATATTTGAATTGCTTGCAGCGTCCTTGATTTTATATAGTGTTTTCGGATAGGCTCCTTTGTAATACTCATGATTACCCAGCACATAAATGATCGGTATATCCAATGAAAGTGATTTGAGCCAGCTGATCCCTTTTACTCCTAGATCCGTATCTCCAGCCAATATAAGTACATCTGCTAAATTCAGATCGAAATCATTGTATCCAAATTCTCTATGCAGGTCGCTAACGATGTGGATTTTCATCTTTGTCTTTTTGCCTCAGATTTTAATTTTAAATCACCTTCACTGAATGATAGGGGGTATGTATAGCCGGATTTTACAGCACGTCCATTTTGGTATCCCGGTTTCCAAGGACTGGATTTTTTGATCAATTCAATTAGTGTTTCAGCTGTTTGATAACCGATATCTTTGGTTATCTGAAAATTACTGAGCCGTCCATCTTTCTCAATCGTAAAATTGATCATCAGTTTGCCGTTTACTTTGGCTTTCTTGGCTGCAGTTGGTATCTTATAATTTTTAACAATCCAATTTTTAAATCCGTTTGTACCATAAGGTGGCTCAGGAAATATTTCAATCATGTGAGGAGGAATATCCGCGATTGAGTCATCCAAAACAAGGGACTGACCGACAGACTGCGATAAGATGCTTATTGATACAATAAACATAAATGATAACTTACGAATCCAAGAAATTCTCATCGTATTAATATATATAACTAAGCGACTAATTTACGTATCTATTTTGTATCTTAATACAACATGAATAATCTAATTATACGGAAGGTTTTGAATGACTATGTTGCTTTCATTAACGACTTCAAATATCAGTTCTCTCCAAATATTGATGAATTTGAACAAAAAAGCAGTCGAAATCGCTCTGGACAAATTGGTGGATTCAATTACCAGTTTCATGGTGCGGGCTGCCGTTTAGAGAAAGATGGTGTAGTATGTGAATTTGATTTTATGCCTATCAATGCATATTCCATAAAGTTCAGCCTATGGAAAATGCGTGAATTTATTTTGACCAATAAAGCATATGGAATAGTTAAATTGGAGGAGTCTGAATTACATGAGATGCTACATACACTGGTTGAAGATGGCACTCTTGTCAAATTGGTATTGGGCGGCGTGGTTTGGGAAGTATATCAGGTCTGATGCAAATTCTTATTTTTCCTCGTATTTGAAGATCGACATGAGCCATTAGAAATTGATCTTTTTATTTTTTTAAATTAACAGGTGTTTGTTGAGAAAGTAACAGAATATAAGTAAATCGTTGAAATGGGGAAGATAGTTTTTTCTCAGATTGTTCAACATATTTATTCATGAACAAATTTGCGACATATCTTGGAGGCCAGGTCATAACAGACCGCGTAACCTCCTTTGTCTAAAGCTTCTTTGATTATTTGAATTATAATGGGCAAAGTCACAAATGGAGGTGAGAATTTATAGGGAATGGGTAAAGATATTATAAAATAAATAGTGGTTCCTCAGGAAAAACTAAAGTTGTAGGAGAGGGATATAGGCCTGCTAAAGATGATAAATCTCGGATAATTTATGGAAAATAGTCTAAATATAATTGAAAAATACGAGTTACTGGTATCTACATTAAACATGATACTTGTTCCACTCAAAGAACCAGGTGTTTTATATGAAGAAAAAGTTCGAAGAAGCTTAGAAGAGCTTGAAGGAGACTATCATTCATTTTTAAATCAAACTTTTATTGAAGAATTACACCAGTCTAATGTTATTTCCAGCAATGGTGTTGTTTTATTAATGAAGATACGGTCTGCTATTGAGGATTTGGATCAGTTTAGATGGAATGTTGAGGACTTTCTAACAGATAATAATTGGTATGAAATAAGAAATTTTGTTGTTAAAGTATTTTTATCAGAATTGAAATAGTAAAGGTAGCTTGTGGAAAAATAAAAGTGGCCCAATCCAGGTTTATGAGATTGGGCTTTTGTTGTTTAAGTCTTTCGAGATAAAAGGCCCAAATAGATATTATATGTACGATAACGTGGAGATTTCGATACTGCAGACCATCCGAATTCGAAAATTCATGACCATTCAATTCGGAAAATTTTGACCATTAAAATATTATGCTGAGAAGTTTAAAATCCATTTTTGCTTATTTTATGGTTCCTATTTATAGTGGTCAATTTGCGTCGGAATTGCATGGCCCTGATGTCCGAAATCTACAGTATGCTCATTATTTAATCTGCAGTTGTTTTTGTTATCTTCAATTCTTTGCCAGGTGTTTTAAGATTGTTTAAATTTAACATAAAATAGCAGCGTTAGATGAAGCTTTTAGAATTAATTGATTTTTTTAGGGATGGTGGTTCGTTCAAAGAATTCTGCCATCTGCAGTCATTGCATGAGCAATCCGAAGTGATTGAGGTTTTTATGGAGATCCCATTGGATATTCATAATGAATTGCGATATTTTGAAATCGAGAAAACTGGAGGTAGTATAGAATATTCAGATAATGGAATAAATTACCATAATTTATTTGATTTTTATTATTTCTTAGACGCCATTGAAGAGGCAAATAATGGTCAAAACAGATCACTTTCTAATGAAGAACTGGCAGAATTACTCTATAATTATGCGATTCATGATGCATAGGGAAATAACTATCTCTCACTTTTAAGTAAATAGTAGACCTAATGAATTTAAGTGAAATTAGTCTGAGAGCGAAATTTGTTCAAGGTGAAAATTTTAAAGAATTTAATGAAGAATGTTGGAGCATTGCGGAAATGTATTGGTCATTTCTTCGTGAATATAATACTGATGGTGTCAGGAAATGTGTGATTTCGGTTGGAGATGATCCTTCAGAAGTGGATAAAATAACATCATATCAGGGCTTCCGCGAAGTTTATAAGCAAATAAATTTTGACCAGTATTTTGAAATGAGTGCATGTGAAAAGAAGTTTTTACAGCTTGATTTGATTCATTCCGGAATGACCAATATTGCTGAATTGGAAAAGTGGGATACTGAACCATTATTGAAAGCATATAAATATTGTCTTGACAACGATTTGAATTATAAATTCTTTATAAATAGTAAATACAAAATCTCACCAAATCGTCAATGGAAATTAGGACTTTGGTGCGAATGGGAGATTAACTGTTTTAGGTTATTTTGGGTTTTATTTGACAAGGCTAGTCGTGAAATCAATCGAGACTTGATAACAGAAGACGAGCCTAGCGGTGGTGAAATAGTTTATTATTTAGACTATAAATGGGATGACAATAATTATATCACCATTCGTAATAAATCGAGACAAAATATGGAAATGTGGAAAATTAAAATTTTATAATAAAGCAATTCTTCCTCCATGTGAATTTTTACCTTTGGTTGGGTATAGTTCTTTGAGAAAGGCAGTTTGCAGCTTCCACAGAATCTGGCGGAGTAGGGAAAGTCGTGATAACCAATACGAGTAAGGAGCGAGCTATGTAGATTTCCTTGGAGGTCGCTCGACCAGCAATGAAAAGGAGGTACGGGAAATGTATAAACATGTTACAGAAACGCTCAAGCAGCATTTACATGCAATTAGTGCTGATGCTATTATTGGGTTAAATGAAGATATTGGCGAATTTTCAGAAAAAGTGAGTCATATGCTAGGTCATGAAGTATAAAATTTAGAATAACCAATCCTTACAAAGACAACCAAGTTATGAAGATACAATTGACAATGATTGTCTTGCTGACAACATTAATATTGACCAGCTTTGGACAAAATAATGATCATAAATCTGTGGATCATTCGGTGGATACCACTTTTGTAAAATCATTGGAAGAAAGGTAATTAGGGGAAAGCAAGTATTCTATTTCTTTACCCACAGATTATGCTATGAATGAAACCAATGGAGGAGATTTTTCCGTTTTACATCAATCAATTAACTTCCTTTTACGGAAACAGAGGTAATGGTGTAAAAGAAAATAGCTTCAAATATATTGTTGGGTACACCTTTTTTTAGGGTAAAATTTATGTCGTTTCATGTTGATTATCTTTTTTTTATTGTTGTAATTCGGTGATTTATAAAGTGATATATTATTTGTATGTAAATAATAGTATTCAGGTGACATTAATTAATTCAGACAATCTTTTATTTACTACACATTTGTGTAAATTTCAAAAAACCATATTATAGATGTGATTTTTATAAATATATTCGATATTATATTAAATATAAATTATGAAAAAAAGTATTTTAAAGATGATGCTACTAGGTGGCGTAATCTTTGGGTTTAATCATGCTCAAGCATCAACCATCGCTGAAGAAGCTCCTATCAAACATGAAAATGTATTGGTTGAAGAAACCTCTACCAAACAAGAAAATACGATGGTTGAAGCTCAAGATCCGAGGGTAATTTGCGTTATACAAGTACTAATTCGAGGGAGTCAGATGGTTGGGGCATATCCACAAGATGTATTGGATGACATTTTGCAGATTGAAATGGAAAAGTGTGCAGATGGTACACACTCTTCATTGCCGCAGACATAATGTCATTATTAATTTGGTAAATTTATATTTCATAAATATGGCTGGATTTATCCAGCCATTTTAATAATTTTAAGAATGAGATTACACAGAACTCTACTTCCTTTTTTTTTATTATTTTTTATTTTAAAAAGCCAAGGTCAGGGAACTTCCGGCTATGCATATTATTCAGTAATAAAAAGCGCCGATAGTTCACTTAACACGCCAGAGGAGCTTTGGATATTGAGCGCCCATTCTTTTGTCCCGAAAATCGCTTCCATGATGACTTTTAAACTTGAATTTACAGCAAGCAGGTCCTTATTTACCAGAGTCAAAAGTAAAGAAATTGACAAGTTGGCCAAGGCAGATGTAAGGAGTACTGAGACTTTAATAGGATATAGGGATTCTACATGGCAGGATACAGCGTATTGCTATAATTTTGATCGGGATATGAAAAACCCGCTTGATAAAAAGGGTTTAATGCTAAAAACAAATAATAATTTTGATTGGAAAATTAGCGCTGAAACTAAGCAGATAGGTGAATTCATCTGTTATAAAGCAACGGGAAATAGGGAAACAAGCTATATCGAGGAAGGAGTTACTAAGATAAAGAAAAGGCTCGTTATAGCTTGGTTTTGCCCTGATATTCCGGTATCCTTTGGTCCTATATACACACGGAATCTTCCAGGACTGATCTTTGAATTTCAAGAAGGTGGAACTCTTTATGGATTGAAGGAATTGAATTTTGCAAGTAAACCTGAGATTGCACCATTACCGAATAAAGAAATTATTACTAAAGAAGAGTGGCGTACTAGATTATATGAAAAAGCCAAAGATTTGAATATTCCCTACTAATAGCGCGTGAAGTTTAGATTTATACTATTATTTATTCTCTTATTTGTTCTTCCCCCTAGTTTACCGGCGCAACAAAGCTTGCTAATTAAAGGTCTTGTTGTTGACGAGAGTGACAAACCGTTGGAGAACGCAAGTATCGTGATCAAGCGTATTCCTTCTTCCGGAAGTGCTCCCTTATTTCAGAAAAGTGATCAGCAGGGCCATTTTCAGTTTGAATTTCCGAACGTAGGAAAAATTGAGCTCACAATCTCCAGGTTAGGTTATCAGAAAGTTGTTGATACCTTAGATAATCAGTCAGCAGAACGGAAAATCAAATACAAATTATTAAAATCTGTCCAGAAACTTGATGAAGTAAAGATTGACTACCGATACCGCGCGGTGGAAATTGCCAAAGATACCATCCGTTTTTCTGCCGATTACTTCAGGGACAGTACCGACCGAAAATTACAGGATCTTATTGAAAAGATGCCTGGCTTTTCTATCGAAGATGGAAAAGTGCGTTTTCAGGGAAAGCAGGTCAATGTAACCTTAGTGGAAAATGAACGCTTTTTTGGTGGCGGCAGTAAGCTCGCTATCGAGAATATTCCCGCTAATGCAGTAGACAAGGTTGAGATGATCAGTAGATTTTCCCAAAACGACCTGCTGAAAAACGTGCAGGTAAATGATCAGCTTGCCATGAACGTCAAACTGAAAGAGAATAAGAAGAATTTCATCTTTGGAGATCTTGAATCTTCATTGGGAAGCGAAAAATCTTACAAGGAACACGCCGCTCTATTTTATTACTCACCGGCAAAAACTATGTCTTTTATTGGGGATATCAATAATATCGGTACTTCACCGGTATCCAAGGAAGATATCGATCGCGTGCAGGGCGCCGAGTTGCAGTATTTTTCAAATTCAGTTCCCAAGGATGGTCTGACGGGTTACAATCGTGACAATCGAAATGTGATAAAAAACATCAATAAATTCGCCGCATTCAACGGTTTTCAAAAGGGGCTAAAGAAGAAATTGAACGTAAATCTCTATGGCGTATATTCCGAAAACAGACTGGGCACCATGTTAGAAGGCACTAATCATTATTCTTTTCCCGACCTTCGGTATACAGAACAAACCAATATGCGTTCTTCGCAGGTTAATAGGCAGGCGTCTTTCAATATTTCGAGCAATTTTAAGCCAAGTCCATATTTTAGCTTGGATTATAAGCTGGGTACATTCTGGACAATGCCCAAGCAGCAGGTACATACTAACAATGTCATTGACAGATTTGGAGTAGACAACAATAGTATACAAATCCAGGATGGACATTCTGTTGTTTTAAAACAATACCTGGAAGGTAGCTGGAAGCATTCTTTGCGAAGTTACAGCTCATTTGCTTTCCAGCATCAGTATACCTCGGAGAGAGACAATTTTTCCCTTTCTTCGGACAGCCTTTTCCTGCGTGGTTTTATACGTTTTGATTCTATGGCGAACTATAGTATAGTGAGACCTGTGGAGCGGAAGAAGCATCTTTTCAATGGGTCTTATAAATACTATTGGGTCATCAATCAAAACCAGCAACTTCACCTGGAAGTCAACTCCCAAAATGAATTATTACGGCAGAATGGGCAGTCAGTTGGAGCCCAGGATACAACCGGGGCACAGTTATTTGATCACGGACAATATTATCGAAACAGCAGCAATTATTTGGGTGGGAGCTATCGGTTGGACTTTGATAAGTTAAAAATATTATTTTCTTTAAAGCAGTATTACTTATATTTAATCAACCAGACTCCAACAAACTATAATCGTCATGGGCAATGGTTTCTACAACCGGAGGTGGATCTAAAATATGGGAAAAGTGCATTGGATGGATTTCGCCTTAATTACCGAAGAGGTTATACTTTTGCGACAGCAATGGACCTTAATCCGTCTTATTGGATCACAGGTTACAATAGTTTGTCTCGGGGAAATATCCTGCTGGAGGGACAGACATTCCATAAACTTACTTTTACCTATAACAATTTTAGACTTACAGACTTTCGGGTAATCCATTTTAACAGTACATTGACTTTGAAAGATAAGATCAAAGGGAACAGCCTTTTGACTTCTTCCTATGAGCAGTTGAAGACAGTGCAGCTGTTTGACCGACCCGATCTCAATTTCACCAATATCGGGGGCTATAGCATAAGATACGGTAGGTTTGAACCGGGTGTATATCTGTCCTATATCCATATGAGGTTAGCACAAGGTATCGATAACAGCGAGATTTATCTACGGCAGAATACGGTTTCGACGGACCTTTCCTTAAGGTGGTTTATACCAAAGCTGGCTGATGTAAAAATAGCCTGGACAAGAACAGATAGCTGGCAAAAGAGTTTGGCAGATAATCAAAAGGTCGCGCTCAATAAATGGAGCATTACCGGGAAATATCAGCTGAAGAATTTTGTATTTAAGACAGACTGGAGTCTCTTGAAGACAGGGCTGGGTGATAGCAGTGCTGATCCTACTAATATAAATGGAAATTTTGAATTGCGTTACCAGAAAGTAAAATCTCCATTCAGTTATTATATTCAAGGGCTAAACGTGTTAAAAAATACAAGTTACCGCACTGCGGTACTGACAGAATACGTCAGTTCCGAAAAAATTATCTATACGATGCCCCGCATTTTTTTATTGGGTTTATCATATAGCCTATAATATCTTACGGTTTCCCCTAACCAATCCTACTTTCAAACCAATACCTTCGCATTACAGTTTGTATAATCTTGAAAGTTAATAGCTGTAGACCTATTAATTCAGCATAAATAATGTATATTAGGCTCGGGTATTAACCTTGCCCGATTGAAAAGTATAATGCCATAATAGTAACTAATAACAGTAGCATTTATGTTGATTTTAATAGTTATAAAGATGATCACTATATCAATCAAAAAAATTGAAGGATATATCAGATTGCTAAGCGAACAGCTTTATTAGTCGATTTAAAAACTGACACCACGAATGAGAAATAAGATATTGACACTATTACTTTTATTAACAACCTTAATATCCTACGGACAAAAGAAAATGGAACAGACATTCTTCACCTGGGACAATTTTGTTGGCGGATTTGACAAAGAAATGATTTCTGTCGAAGACGTTTTTAATAGTATGGTAAAGAGTGGTCTTAAAGACAACTGCTTAACAAAAATGGACTTTACTTTTATCTCCGATAAAAGTGAGAACTTACAAAAGCTTGGAGAATTTATCAAGGTACACTATCCATACACTGTTCAAGAAGTTAAGAAATACGGAAAATTGTGGGAACTAAACGGAGAGACAAATGAATTTCCAATGACAGCCGACAACTTACTTTTTTGGGGTTTGGATATGTATAAAAGAGGTTTTGAATTTGACGCGAAACTTGATGCTTACGGTGGACCCTTTGATCCAAAGGAACAGAAATTTCCAGTAATTGACTCAACAAAGGCGGACTATTATTTTGACAAAGGTTTAGCATGTTATAACAATGGAGATTTAAGCGGAGCAATATTTAATTGGAGCTTAACAATCCAAATTGACCCCAAAGACCCAAATGCTTACTATTCAAGAGCCATCGTAAAAAACGAGCTATACACTTGGAAATTGGCACTTAAAGACTACGACAAAGCAATAGAAATTGCACCAAAATTTGCGAGTGCTTTAATAAATCGTGGTGGACTTAAAGACGAAAATGGAGATTATAAAGGTGCAATCGCTGACTATGAAACAGTTTTGCAACTTGACAAACTGGAGCAGGAAGCAAAACAACAGGCATATTTTAATTTAGGCAACACTTATTTCAATATAAAAGACAAAGAGAGAGCTTGCGAAAATTGGAATAAAGCATTGGACAACGGAGCAGAATATGCGAAAGAACGAATTAATGAATACTGCAAATAGAAAAACCGCTCACAAAATGAAATTTAAGTTTTTATTTTTATCTATACTTACAATCGTCTTAAATAGCTGTGGTTTTGACATGTCTAGTGAATGGGATATTGCTGAATTATATGTACAAAAAATAGAGGGGTCGTCTAAATTACTTTATAAATATGATGCTTGGGGGGGAAGAGATTCTCATGTATCTGGTTTTGTAATTATCGATTCCACACAATCTTTTAAAATTGATTTAGATAACACTCTTCCTATGTATAATCTTTCAGAAATTCCAAGCAAAAATAAAATCTCTGGTATAATACACGAATGTAAAAATGATTGTGGTGACGAGTATTATAAAACAAAACCAAATTATTTACCACTTAGAATAGATAAATTAAAATCTGAAGGAATAGCTATTGAAAATATTGTATTTCAATATCGTGGTTTAAGCGAAAGAGATAGAGGATTAAGAGGCGATTTTGTTTTCGAAAAGTGAGACTGTAACGTAAACTGTGTCAGAGGAATAATTCAATAAGATTAT